>NZ_QJHB01000099.1 GCF_003260275.1 Homoserinimonas sp. OAct 916
CCATTAGCCGGTGATCCGGGGCGACGCAACACCGGTTCGATGCCATCGCTCAAAAATTTTTCCGACTCCTTCGACCTGTCGGGTGGCGCATTCCGTCGTGCGCACCGCATCGGCCACGGAACAATGTCTTGATCTGCCTCATTGAAACGCTCGGACGGTACAGGCGCCGGTGAGCGACCCTGGCCCCCGCAGGACCGGAATTCAGGAGAATATGGATGGCTTATGATCGCTATTCCCGCGACGCCAATCGGGGCGACCGCGACTTCGACTATGGCCGCGACTACGGCTC
>NZ_QJHB01000100.1 GCF_003260275.1 Homoserinimonas sp. OAct 916
GGAGATGCAGGGTCGATTGACCGAGCCGATGCGATATGACCCGGTAACCGACCATTACGTTCCTTGTAGCTGGGATGAAGCCTTCGCGCTGATCGGGCGACACCTGCAGGCCCTGTCCAGCCCGCATGAGGCTGAGTTCTACACCTCGGGGAGGACGCCGAACGAAGCCGCGTTCCTGTACTCGATCTTCGTGCGCGAGTTCGGAACCAACAACTTCCCGGACTGCTCGAACATGTGCCACGAGCCGACCAGCCGGGGGTTGCCGCCGGCAATTGGCGTCGGCAAGG
>NZ_QJHB01000101.1 GCF_003260275.1 Homoserinimonas sp. OAct 916
ATGCTGCTGAGATCACCGACAAACTTGGTCTTCACTCTCTCCGCCAACGTCACTGGTACATCCAGAGCACTTGCGCCACCTCTGGTGAAGGGCTCTACGAGGGTCTTGACTGGCTCTCCAACAATATCGCTAACAAGGCTTAAAAACAAACATGAGGTCAGTTCATTCCGGTGAACCGTTTTGGGTTGCAGTCAATGTCATCATGGAGTGCTGCTCTAATATTTGGTGTTGAGAAATTCTTTATGTTCTGACTCTGCCGTTAATGTACCTGTTTAGGTATTGTCA
>NZ_QJHB01000102.1 GCF_003260275.1 Homoserinimonas sp. OAct 916
GGTGAACACAATGTGGGCAAAGGGAGAGGCCAAGATTCTTCGTGAGAAGATCACGGAGAAGGCCTATTATGATGATGAAGTCATCCGCATCCTCAGCACCAGGAGTAAGGCACAGCTGAACGCGACCTTCAATATCTACAACAACTCATATGGGAATGCCATCAGCAAGGATTTGAAGGCTGATCCGAATGACGAACACCTCAAGCTACTGAGGACTGTCATCAAGTGCTTGACCGTCCCCGAGAAGCATTACGAGAAGGTTCTGCGGCAAGCCATCAACAAGG
>NZ_QJHB01000103.1 GCF_003260275.1 Homoserinimonas sp. OAct 916
GCCGCGTTCCTTGGCCAAATCTCTGAAGCAACAACAGGAGAATCGTCGGATTCAGTGGATGCACATTCATGGGGACTTTGTCACATCAATACAACAACCATTGACAGTGAGAATCACTGCACATCTCCTCACTGGCTATGCTCTTCCGGCAAAAAATATAGCAGCCGAGGACCTGTCCAACTCACCGGAAACTCCAACTACGGGCTTGCCGGCGAGGCTCTCGGATTGGATTTGATAAACGACCCCGATGTGGTGGCAACGGACGCGATTGTATCATTCAAAAA
>NZ_QJHB01000104.1 GCF_003260275.1 Homoserinimonas sp. OAct 916
GCATCGTCGACTACATCACCAAGAAGCCGACCGATACGCCCACCTTCTCCACCCAGCTGGGCTGGCGCGAGCAGGGCATCGTCAGTGCCGGGATGGACGTCGGCGGCCGCTTCGGCAACGAGCAGATGTTCGGTTATCGCTTCAATGCTTTCGAGGAAAAGGGTGAGACCTTCAATGGTGGCCACGTCGATCGCAAGGTGGGCGCACTGTCGCTGGACGCGCGCCTGAGCGACGCACTGATCTGGACCTTCGACGGCGTGTTCCAGTCACGCGACCTGCGCGA
>NZ_QJHB01000105.1 GCF_003260275.1 Homoserinimonas sp. OAct 916
GAGATAGTTGATGCGTCTCACGATCAGGACACCACAGATCTACATAAATGTGTGACATACATACAGGACTTTGCACCAAACCTGGACAAGTCCAATATATGCATTCTGGTTGCTGGGGCGCTCGGTGGACGGTTTGACCATGAGATAGGAAACATCAACGTCTTATGCCGATTTTCAACCACACGGATAGTTCTTTTATCCGACGACTGCCACATCCGCCTTCTTCCGAGAACTCACCATCATGAGATCCACATTCAATCTTCCGTGGAAGGTCCACATTGTG
>NZ_QJHB01000106.1 GCF_003260275.1 Homoserinimonas sp. OAct 916
CTTGGCGCCATCTGCGGGGCCGGCGTCGTCAAGGGCTTCGAGAACAACTCCACCTACCAGCGCCTCGAAGGCGGCGCCAACTACGTCGCCCACGGCTACACCAAGGGCGACGGCCTCGGCGCCGAGATCGTCGGCACTTTCATCCTCGTCTACACCGTCTTCTCCGCCACCGACGCCAAGCGCAGCGCCAGAGACTCCCACGTCCCTATCTTGGCTCCTCTGCCAATAGGGTTCGCAGTGTTCTTGGTTCACTTGGCCACAATCCCAATCACCGGAACTGGC
>NZ_QJHB01000107.1 GCF_003260275.1 Homoserinimonas sp. OAct 916
GATCACCGGCCCGCCTTTGGTTCGGGGCAGCAAAGATGGCTGGAAAGGAGGGAAGAAATAGGCGTCTGCCAATGCTACCACATGCTTTGCTGGCTCCACCAGAACTACTTCAACAAACCGCATACTATCTCTCACCTCAGGGGTTGATCCAGCTGCCCTCACAGTGGCAACAGCCACAGAGATTTCAGCAGCAGATAAAGGGTCCAAAGGGTGACTGCTTTGAGCTCTCATCATCACTGGAATGCCTTTATTGGCGGCGGAGGTGGTGGTGGCGGTTGGAG
>NZ_QJHB01000108.1 GCF_003260275.1 Homoserinimonas sp. OAct 916
GGTTGCGCCATTCGCCTGCGCAGTTGCGCGCAAACATCGGGGCAGGCGTGTAAAGTTGCGTCTCGCCGCGCCGTTAAGTAAAAAAAGCGCCATTGACACGCCAACAATTTCCCGACTCTCCCGACGCTTTCCTCGTCAAGCGCAATCCATGCAAACCGCTGCCCGCGAAAGGACTCCGCCGTCCCGCGCCGAACTCAGACGTATCGTCACGGCGATTGTCGTCGGTAACGGCTTCGTCGCATACGACTTCACCGTCTACAGCTTTTCCGCCGTCATCATCG
>NZ_QJHB01000010.1 GCF_003260275.1 Homoserinimonas sp. OAct 916
GCCGCACCAGACACGGACGCGCCGGCGCACACCAGATCAACGAACTCGGTCCGCGTATTCGCCGGAAACAACTTGACCAATAGACACTCCATCACTCAGAGCGTTGCTACGACCATATGACTCTGCCCTTCGGATAACCCCAACTACTGCACAGTCACGCGTGCCTTCGCGGCTGGATCAGCATGGGGCTGGGGACCGTCAATCGCGGATCTGGGCGTCGTGACGCTTGGCCGCCAGCGCCACTCCGGCGAGTTTCGCCTCGGAGGCCTCGGCTGCTGTCAGGGTGCGATCAGCGGCACGGAACCGCAACGCGAACGTCAGCGACTTCGCTCCGTCGGGCACCCCGGCGCCGCGATAGTCGTCTACGAGCACCGCCTCTTCCAGCAGGGCGCCAGCCCCCTCGATCACGGTGGCGAGCACATCGCCGGCCGGGATCTCCTCGGCCACCACAAGAGAGAGGTCTTGGGTGGCTGCTGTCTGAGTGCCGATCGGTGTCGAGACCACGGCGGCTCCAGAATGTGCGATCACCCGGTCGAGGTCGAGTTCGGCCACCGCGACGGGGTGCACGAAGTCAAACGACTTCGCCACCTGGGGCAGCAGTTCTCCGGCGAAACCGACACACGAGGTGCCGGCATCCGTTTCGACGAAAAGTTCTGCGCAGCGGCCCGGGTGCATTCCGGCGTGGTTGCCCTGTCGCACCCCGATCGCGACCCCGGTGGCCAGGGCCACCTGCTGCACCGCTTCGAGCGCGTCGCGCCATCCGGCATCCGCCGCCTGGTTTCCCGGCTGCTTCGGCACGGTGTGACCGGTGAGCAGCACGCCGACGTGGCGCGGCTGCGGAGGGATTCCCGCATTCAGCGCGGCCTCCACCTCCCGAGTCGGCCGCCCGGCGCCCGCGGGCACCATCGGGTGCCCGTATTCACGGTCAGCTTCGGGCAGGAAGACGACACCGATCTCGAACAGCGACAGGTCGGTCAGGCCGCGTGAGCGGTTGCGCACGGCGATCTGGATCAGGCCGGGCAGAAGCGACGTGCGCAGCCAGGCGGCTTCGGAATCCAGCGGGTTGGCGATCTTGACCTGCCCGATCGCGCCACCGGTGGCCTGGCCGAACAGTGCGTTCGACGATTCGGAGACGAACGGGTAGGCGAGCACCTCGGTGTGACCGGTCGCCGCGAGTGTCTGCGCGACCTGGCGGCGCACCGACTGCGCGTGGGTGAGCCCGTGCCCGGGCGGGGCGATCGGCAGCACCGACGGAATGCGGTCGTAGCCGTTGATACGGGCTACCTCCTCGGCCAGGTCCCACTTAGTCGTGAGGTCAGGACGCCAGCTGGGCGCGGTGACCCGCAGCCCGGACTCGGTCTCGTCGATGCGCGTGCCGATCTCAGCCAGCGCCTCGCGCACCTGGTCGGCGGTATAGTCCACGCCGATCAACCCGGCCACGAATCCTGTCGGCAACTCGATCGTTGCCGCCTCCGTGGCGTGCGCGAGTGCGGAACCGGACCCATCGGCCTCACCACCGGCCAGGTCGACGAGCAGCTGCACGACACGGGTTGCCGCCGCGACGGCCACAGCCGGGTCGACGCCTCGCTCGAAGCGTTTGGACGCCTCGCTCGGAAGCTTGTGTCGGCGGGCGGTGCGTGCCACAGAAACCGGGTCAAAATTCGCGGCCTCCACCAGCACATCGACGGTGGCGTCCGTGATCTCTGTCGACGCACCGCCCATCACACCGGCCAGCCCGATCGGGCCGGATTCGTCGGTGATCAGCAGGTCCTGCACGTCGAGTGTGCGAACCTTGTCATCGAGTGTGGTGAGGGTCTCCCCCGCCTTCGCGCGGCGCACAGTGATCGGTCCGGTCAAGCGGTCCAAGTCGTAGCCGTGGATCGGTTGGCCGAGTTCCAGCATCACGTAGTTGGTGACGTCGACGATCAGGGAGATCGAGCGGATTCCCGCCAGGGCGAGTCTGGCAACGAGCCAGGCCGGTGACGGTCTGGTCGGATCGACGCCGCGCACGACGCGGGCGACGAACACCGTACAACCGATTCGGCCGCGGATCGGCGCGTCGTCGTCGACGATCACCGGGTAGGCCGTGCCGGCACCGGCGCCTTCAGCCGGGTCGGCGACCACAGTTGCCGGGTCGCGGAATTCGGCCCCGGTCGCGTGCGAGTATTCGCGCGCGATCCCACGAATCGACAGGGCGTAGCCGCGATCGGGTGTGACGTTCACTTCGACGGCCGTGTCGTCCAGACCGAGCAGAGTGATGGCGTCGGTTCCTGGCTCTGGGTTGAGCCCGAGGGTGGAGAGCACGAGAATGCCGTCGTGCTCGTCACCGATGCCGAGCTCCCTGGTCGACGCGATCATGCCGTCGGAAGTGTGGCCGTAGGTCGTGCGCGCTGCGATCGGGAACGGCCCGGGCAGCACGGAGCCCGGGAGGGTCACCACCACCCGGTCACCGACCTCGAAATTGTGGGCGCCGCAGACGATTCCGCGCACGTCATCCTTACCGGTGTCGGCGTCGGGACCGACGTTGACCTGGCACCACCGGATCGTCTTGCCGTTTGTCTGTGGTTCGTCGATGTACTCCAGCACCTCGCCGACCACAACCGGCCCGGAGATCTCAAAGTTGTGCACGTCTTCTTCTTCGAAACCGACCTTGACCAGCGCCGCCTGCACATCTGCGGCCGTGGATCCGGGTTCCAGATCGACGAACTCGGCCAACCAGCTCAGTGGTACCCGCATCAGAGGCTCATTCCGTACTGCTGGCTGAACCTGATATCGCCTTCGACCATGTCGCGCATGTCCTTCACATCGTTGCGGAACATCAATGCCCGCTCCACTCCCATTCCGAACGCGAACCCGGAGTACACCTCGGGATCGATCCCCGCCGAGCGCAGAACGTTCGGGTTGACCATGCCGCAGCCACCCCATTCGATCCATTGGGCCCCGCCTGAGAACGTCGGATGCCACACATCCAGTTCAGCGCTCGGCTCGGTGAACGGAAAATAGTTGGGCCGAAGTCGCACCTTCGCCTCGTCGCCGAACATCGACTTGACGAAGTGGTCGAGGGTGCCGCGCAGGTGGGCCATCGACAGTCCCTTGTCGATCGCAATGCCCTCGATCTGGTGAAAGACCGGGGTGTGAGTGGCGTCGAGTTCGTCCGTACGGAACGTGCGGCCGGGCGCGATCACATAGACCGGCAGTTCACGGCTGAGCAGTGCGCGCAGCTGTACCGGCGACGTGTGGGTGCGCAGCACCAGGTGGGCATCGGTGGGTTCGGTGAAAAACGTGTCCTGAAGTGCGCGGGCGGGGTGGTCCTCATCAAAGTTGAGCGCGTCGAAGTTGAACCATTCGCTCTCGAGCTCGGGGCCTTCGGCGACCTCCCAGCCCATACCGATGAACACATCCGCCATCTTCTCCTGCAGCAGGGCGAGCGGATGCCTGGCTCCCGGCCGCCAGCGACTGTCGGCCGCCGTGACATCGACCCGTTCGGCCGCCAGTTGGGCGGCCTGTTCGACCTCGGCGATTTCGGCCTCACGGGCGGCGAACGCCTGGTTCACCTGGGCGCGTGCCTGGCCGACGAGCTTACCGGCCGCGGCCTTGTCGTTCTTGTCCAGGTCGCGGATTGCGGCGTTCAGCCGGGCGAGGGCCGAGCTCTCCCCGGTGTGCTCGATCCTGGCGGCTTTCAGTGCCGCGGTCGTCTCGGCAGCTTCGGCTGCAACCAGTGCCGCGTCGCATGCAGCGCCGACGACGGTTTCGGTGATGGCCGGGGAACCTGCGGCCGAGTGGGCTCCAGAAATTACATTGTCAGACACAGCGCCCAAGTTTAGTCGGCTCCGGCCGCCGCCGGTGGCGTGGCCGGTCAGCCTCCGCGTTTGAGGTTGCCACCGCGCAGGGGGAGCATGAGCGCCTGAGTTCCGTCTCCGCCGGGGATCTTCGGGACTTCGGGGTCGATTGTCGCTCCCTGCTTGGGTCCGCTGCGACGGGCGATGTAGCGTGCGAGCCACGAGAGCGACAGGTTCAGGATCAGATAGAGAACCAGGCCGACCGCGTACAGGGTGAAGAGGTACCGGTTGCCGTAGAAATCCTGCAATCCCTTGATCGTGCGCGCCAGCTCCTGGTAACTGACCACATAGGCCAGTGACGTGTCCTTCAGGAGCACAACGAGTTGGGCGATGATGATCGGCAGCATCTGGCGGAATGCCTGCGGGAACTCGATGAAGAATCGTGTCTGCAACACCGTGAGGCCGATCGACATCCCCGCCTCGCGCTGGCCTCGGGGAAGCGCCTGGATTCCGGCTCGCAACGCCTCGCCGATGATTGCGCCGTTGTACAGCCCGAGACCGATGACCCCTGCCCAGTATGAGCCGGTTGAGAACACCAGAAAAACGAAGAAGATCATCAACAAGACGGGCAGTCCCCGGAGGAATTCCAGGATCACCGTCGTCGGGATGCGCACCCATCGACTGCGTGCAGAACGGCCGAACGAGAACAGGATCCCGACAGCAACGGCGAGAATCGCGGCTACGGCGGCCATCCGGAGAGTGTTCACGACTCCGCGGCCGAATGCCTGCCACAGGATGGGGTCAGAGAGAATGTCGGCGCGCGATGGGTCGAACATGCCCGGGGTCTCCACGCCGTTCGCGGAGATCCGGGGTGCCGCGAGCGTGAAGTAGAGCCAGACCAGCAGACCGATTATCGCGAGGATGCTGATGACCGATGCGATCCGAGACCGGCGCCGAGTCTTCGGGCCGGGGGCGTCGTAGAGAACACTCATCGCAGCACCGTCACCTTCTTCTCGATGTAGCCCGCAAGGATCCCCAGCGGAACGGTGATGCTCAGGTAGAGCGCCCCGGCATACAGCAACACCGGGATGATGGCGTCGCTGTAGTCCCGGGTGGCGGGGCCGGTGGCCTTGAACAACTCATCAACGAAGAACAGGCCGGCCACCGATGTGTTCTTGGTCAACGCGATGAAAACGTTGATCAGTGGTGGCACGACCATGCGCCCGGCCTGTGGGAGCACGATCAGCGTGACCGTCTGCGTGAACCCGAGCCCGATGCTCCGCGCAGCCTCCGCCTGGCCGACAGGCACCCCGTTGATACCGGAGCGCACGGCCTCCGCGACAAATGGTGACGTGTACACGGTCAGGCCGATGGCCGCGAGGGTGAAATAGTCCAGATTCGACCCCAGGATGGGCATCACGTAGGCGAAGAAGAACAGCACCAGCAACAGTGGAACGTTTCGAATGAGTTCTGTGTAGGCGGTGGCGAATGCCCGGAGTGCTGGTACCGGTGAGATTCTCAGCGCTGCGACGAATACGCCCACAATGAAAGCGCCGATGCCCGCGATGACCAACAATTGGAGGGTCTTCACCATGCCCGCAAGGTAAAGCGGTGTGACGGCAATGATGGCGTCCATGCGTCACCTCCCGGGCGAGTTCAACGTGATTCAGAAGTCAAAGAATAAAGCTGGGGTGCGGCCCATCCGCGAGGATGGGCCGCACCTTCAGCGACTGGCAGCGACTAGTAGCGGTCGAGTGCCGGGGGCTGCGGGGTGCTCAGCACCTTACCCGCGGTGGACTCCCAGGCTGCGGCCCAGGCGCCGTCCTTGAAGGATTCCTCAAGCACGTCGTTGATGAAGCCACGGAAGTCTGCGTCATCGTGCGCGAGGCCGATACCGTAAGGCTCTTTGGTGAACGGCTTGTCGAGAACCATGAATTCACCGGGGTTCTGGTCGGCGAGGCCGGCCAGAATCACGTTGTCGGTGGTGACCGCGATCACCTTGCCGCTGCGCAGCGGCTCCAGGCAGTTGGAGTAGGTGTCGGTCGTGATCAGGTCGACGCCGTACTCCATGATGTTCTTCTCCGAGGTGGATCCGGACACACTGCAGACGGGCTTGCCCTTGAGGTCTTCGGGACCGGTGATGCCCTTGGGGTTGCCTTCAAGCACCAGGAGGTCCTGGCCCGCGATGTAGTACGGCCCGGCGAAGGAAATGACTTCCTTGCGCTTGTCGTTGATCGTGTACGTGGCGACCACGATGTCGACGGTGCCATTCTCGATGAACGGCTCACGGTTCGCGGAGACCGTCTCAACCCATTCGATGTTGCCTGCGTCGATATTGAGCGCCTTGGCGACGATCTTCGCAACCTCGACGTCGAAGCCGACCGGTGTGCCGTCGGGTCCCTTGAGACCGAACAGTGGCTGGTCGAACTTGGTGCCGACCTTGATCTTGCCAGCATCGGCGAGCTTCGCCATGGTGGTGCCGGCCGCGAAGGTGGGCGCTTCGGAGCCACTGCTGGCGTCAGGGGCGGGTGCGGCGTCGCCGCCGCCGGCGCACGCGCCGAGCGCCAGCAATGCTGCCGCGGCCATGGCCGAAGCGGCCAGTGCTTTTCGGAATCTCATCTGTGTTCTCCTTGGTTGGTACTGGTTGGTACTGGTTGGTACTGGTTGGTACTGCTTGGTACTGTGCGCTTCCAGTTGCACTGGGCGCGTCCGCTACTTGCCTGAAGGCACGGCAGCGGGTGCGAATTTCGGTCAGTGCGTGAGGATCTTGGACAAGAAGTCCTTGGCCCTCACCGACTTCGGGTTTTTGAAGAACTCGTCTGGGGTGGCCTCTTCGACAATTTCGCCGTCGGCCATGAACAAAACGCGGTCGGCAGCCTTGTGGGCGAAACCCATCTCGTGGGTGACGACCAGCATGGTCATCCCGTCGTGCGCAAGTTGCACCATGACGTCGAGCACTTCACTGATCATTTCGGGGTCGAGCGCCGACGTGGGCTCGTCCAGAAGCATGACCTTGGGCTCCATCGCCAGCGCCCGTGCGATCGCCACCCGCTGCTGTTGCCCTCCGGAGAGTTGTGACGGCATCTTGTTCGCCTGGTTCGCGACGCCGACGCGATCAAGCAGATCCATCGCTCGCTTGTTGGCGGCCTCCTTCGACAAACCGCGCACCTTGCGTGGGCCGAGGGTGACGTTTTCGAGTATCGTCTTGTGGGCAAACAGGTTGAACGATTGGAAGACCATTCCGACGTCAGCCCTGAGTTTTGCCAGGCCACTGCCCTCTTCGGGGAGCAGCTTGCCGTCGATCGTGATTGTGCCACTGTCGATGGTCTCAAGACGGTTGATCGCACGACACAGTGTGGACTTGCCAGACCCGCTCGGGCCGACGACGACAACGACTTCCCCGGCCCTGATCTGGGTCGTGATGTTCTTCAGAACATGGAGCGTGCCGTAGTGCTTGTTGATCTGGTCGATAACGACTAACGCGTCACCGCTGTGTGAGGGCACCATTTCTTCAGGTAACCACACGACCGCATCGGTCACCAAATCAGAATCGGTTTCGTGACGAAGACGTGACCGTTCACCCCCGATGGGCGAACGCGCTCTCGTACAGGCACACGGAGGCGGCCATGGCGAGGTTGATTGACTCGGCGTGCCCGTAGAGCGGCACCTGGATGACGCGGTCGGCCACGGCTAATTGCTCGTCGGTGAGCCCGCGGGCCTCGTTGCCGAACAGCCACGCCGTCGGAGCGGCTAGAACGCCTTGTGTGCGCGCGGCCAGCAGATCGTCGCCGCTCACATCCGCGGCCAGAATCTGCAGTCCGGCTTCCATCAGCCGAGCCCGGACAGCCTCCAGTTCGAGGTCTACCGCCACGGGAATGTGGAAGATCGAGCCCGTGGTGGAGCGCACCACCTTGGGGTTGTAGAGGTCGACGCTGCGCCCGGTGAGGATGACGGCATCCGCGCCGGCGGCATCCGCGGTGCGGATGATGGTGCCGGCATTGCCCGGGTCACGCACCTCCTCGAGAATCACCACGAGTCGCGGATCGGCGGAAAGGATGTCTTTGATCGATGTCGGGAATTGACGGCACACGGCAATGAACCCCTGCGGAGTCACCGTGTCGGCCATGGCGTCGAGCACCTGTTCGGTGACGAAGTCGATGTCGACCTCCGCCTCCTCGGCGGCATGCGCAATCGCCGGGTGGCGTTCCAGCGCGGTCGGTGTGACATACAGCTCCATCACCAGTTCTGGACGGAACTGGAGCGCCTCCGCCACCGACTGTGGCCCCTCCAACAGGAACAGACCGGTTTCGCTGCGAGCAGCCTTGCGAGCGAGTTTGGTCACTGCCCTGACGCGGGGCGAACGAGGATTGTCGAGCATGGGGCAATCGTACGTGCGCCGCACCCCGTGCTCGGGTGGGGCGCGCGGGTGAAATGCAACCTGCGCGTCGTGGGTGAACCCGGGTGACCTTTGTGCCGCGAAGCGACAGATCTATAGAAAATGAAGAAGGAGGGTGCGTCTCGACGCCCCCTCCTCTTCAACTCTCAGAACTACCTACGCGTTGGCTACCTTTGGCGCCGACGTGTCTGCGGGCAGCGCCTGGCGGGCGCTCTCAACCAGCGCGGCGAACGTGGCCGGCTCGTTGACAGCCAACTCTGCCAGCATGCGGCGGTCGACCTCGATGCCAGCCAGACCCAAGCCCTGGATCAGACGGTTGTAGGTGAGGCCGTTGGCGCGGCTCGCCGCGTTGATGCGCTGGATCCACAGGCGACGGAAGTCGCCCTTGCGGGCACGACGGTCGCGGTAGCTGTAGGTGAGCGAGTGCAGAACCTGCTCGTGCGCCTTGCGGTACAGGCGTGAACGCTGACCGCGGTAGCCCTCGGCGCGCTCCAGGATGACGCGACGCTTCTTGTGGGCGTTGACTGCCCTTTTTACTCTTGCCATTTTCTTATTTTCCTAACGATCTTTGCTGAAGCCTGGGGCTATTTGCCGAGCATGGTGCGGACGACCTTGGCGTCGGCCGGTGACAGCACCTGGTCCTGGTTGAGGCGGCTCTTGCGCTGCGCGCTCTTCACCTCGAGGTTGTGTCGCATCCCCGCCTGCTGCTTCATGATCTTGCCGGTTCCGGTGATCTTGAATCGCTTCTTAGACCCGGAGTGGGTCTTTTGCTTGGGCATGGTTTCTCCTTGGGTTTGTGGTTGAACCGGCCGCCGGGTGCGGTGGCCGAAGATTGGTTACTCGGTTGTGGCTGACGCTTCGTCGGCCGAGTCATCTGCCGAGTCATCTGCTGAGTCGTCAGCTGATGACTGTCCGCCACGCGGGTTCGACTGCGCCTTGTTCGCCGCACGGTGCGCGACGGCCTCGGCCTTCGCGTCGGACTTGTTGCGGTGCGGGCCGATGACCATCACCATGTTGCGTCCGTCAATGGTCGGGGTCGATTCGATCGAACCGAACTCCTGCACGTCTTCGGCGAACTTCTGCAACAGGCGCACACCCTGGTCTGGGCGTGACTGTTCACGGCCGCGGAACAGGATCATGGCCTTGACCTTGTCGCCGCCCTTGAGAAAGCCCTCGGCGCGCTTGCGCTTGGTCTCGTAGTCGTGCTTGTCGATCTTCAGTCGAAAACGCACCTCTTTCAAGATGGTGTTCGCCTGGTTGCGGCGGGCTTCCTTAGCCTTCTGCGCGGCTTCGTATTTGTACTTGCCGTAGTCCATGATCTTGGCGACCGGCGGCTTCGAGTTGGGGGCTACCTCAACCAGATCCAGGTCGGCTTCCTGCGCCAGGCGCAGGGCGACATCGATCGCCACGACACCCACCTGCTCGCCTGCTGGGCCCACCAGGCGTACTTCGGGGACGCGGATACGGTCATTGGTACGGGGGTCGCTGATGCGTTTCTCCTCTTGTGATGTGTTTTGTGCTGTGCACGACGGATGCCGCTCACGTTCTTCGGAGGAAATTCTCGCACCGGCAGCTCGCGCTGCTTCAGACCCGGTCTTATTCGTTCACCGACCGGATCGGTACTGCACCCTGGCTGTCGCCGCGGGCGGCCCCTTTTACAGGATCGCATCGCCGTGACGGAGTGCTAACAACCCGGTAACCTAGTGATGCGGTAAACGCGGGTGGGAGATTCTCCACTTTCGCTTCGAGTCTAGTGCCCGAAGCCCGCATAACTCTAGCAGAGGATCCTGGTGAACGACAGCCCCGAGAAGCAAGCCGTGCGCGACATCGCCGACGTTTCAGCGGTGGAGGTGATTTCCACCACGGCCGTCCACCTGTTGAGTGCCGCCGCGGTGAAGTGCGGCCTGGCCGACGACCCGGAGACCCAGACCGACCTCGACGAGGCGCGCAAGCTGATCAATGCCCTCGCCGGCCTCGTCACCGCCAGTGCGGCTGATATCGGCGACCAGCACGCGCGCAGCCTTCGCGACGGCCTGCGCTCGGTGCAACTGGCGTTCCGTGAGGCTTCGTCCCACCCGGATCCGATCGGGCAGGGCCCCGGCGAGAAATACACGGGCCCGGTCAACTGAAGCGGCCACGCCCACGCGCCGCGGTCAGGTGGAGGCGGCCAGTTGCAGGCTCAACGAGTCGACCCTGTCGGCAATGATGGTGCTGCGTGCCCAGGAGGCCTGAAGGCGACCCAAAATCTGATCGAGTTCTTCTCGCGCCAGGCCGGGAATCAGTTCGAGCCGGATGATCAGTTCCGGCCCGGCCAGCCGGGCGCCGGGATCGCCGGCTGACAGCGACATGGCGATCACTGAGGGTTCGCGCGCCACCGACTGGTGGAAGTAGTCGTGTACGGCCGGGTCGTCATAACACGGGGACCACGGTTCGCCTTTGGCCATCGCCCATAGGGCGGGCCGTTTGATGGCGAATTCGGTCTGGCTGGTCGGGTCGAGAATGACCACATCGGTCTGCTCCCCCGCAGCCGCCTGGGCCACCCGCACAGCACTGGCAGGAACCGGGCGCGCTTCGGTACTCCACCTGCTCATTGCGGCCACCGAGCTGAACACGGGCAATACTGTGCGGCCGTCCGGTCCGGCAACGGTGACGATGGCGAGTTCTTGGGTCTTGTCCACCTTCTGCCCGCGTGCGTTCACGCCGACGTCGCCCGCGTGCGCGACGAGCGGGATGAGCAGCCTCACCCCCCGAAGCACATCGATCACGTAGGATTCATTGAACTCGCCGTTTCGAAACCCGCCCAGTGCGCCGACCAACTCGGGCGCCGCCGCTCCGTCGTCGCCATCGAACGGATTCTCCTCGAATCTGCGCCCGGCCCACGGTTGACCTGCGGAATCAGCGATCGCGGGATCGGCGAGCACGTGTTCAGCGTGGCCCTCCGGTGCGGTGCGCCCATCTGCACGTGCGTCAGCACTGTTGTCCTGCATCTTCTCAGCCTCCCGCGACGTCGAGGGCTTCGGCAAGGCTGAACACCTGGCGTTGAAGGGCCCGGCCGACGATGGCGCCCTCCAACCCGCGCGGCACCAGTTCTCGCAGTTCGGCGAGGTCGTCGAGGCTTGCGATACCGCCTGCGGTGATCACGGGGCGATGCGTGTGGTCCAGGATTTCCCTGATCAGTTCCAGATTCGGTCCGGCCAGGGTTCCATCACGGGTGACGTCGGTGATGACGTAACGGCAGCATCCGATCGCGTCGAGTCGCTCAATGGCCGAGCCCAGGTTCTGACCGCCGTCGGTCCAGCCCCGTGACGCCAAGACGTTATCACGAACGTCCAGGGCAACTGCGACCTGCTCGCCCAGGCGGGCGATGACGTTCGCGACCCACTCCGGGTTCTCCCACGCCGCGGTGCTCAGCACAATGCGGGTTGCCCCGCTGTCCAGTGCCGCTTCCAGGGAGTCCTCGTCGACGATTCTGCCGGAAACCTGAACACTGATCGAGCGGGCCAGTTTGTGGATGCGCTTGATCGCTGCTCGGTTGTTGCCGCGTCGGAAGGCGGCGTCTTGATCGACGACGTGCACCCAGCGGGCGCCATTTCTGGCCCACTGCGCCGTGGCTTCGGCCGGATCCACGAATGTCTTCGTTCCGTCCCCTGCCGGGCACACTCGTTCGGTCTTGCCGCCGATGACGGGTACGGCCGGAAACAGGGTGAGTCCCGGCGCTCGGTTGAAGTCACTCATCAATGCCCCTGGCCACACAGGACCAATCGCTCAGCGGGATCTCGCATGGCCGAGTTCCGGTTCGGCAGTATGTCGAACAACGATAAAGCCTACTTCAGATCGCGGTTCACGCCGAATTCGAACAGCCCCGATTCGAACAGCCCCGATTCGAACAGCCACGATTCGATCAGCCACGATTTGATCAGCTCCGACGGCGAGGCCTGCACTGCGAGGCTACGACGTGGGTGATCGATGTCGGGCAACCACACGACGGCCGGTGCCTCACCGCGAGTAGGCGGCGGGAATCGCCAGCAACTGCCCGGGCAGGACCGAAGCGGTCTCCAATTGGTTCAACGTCATGATCTCGGCGATGACGTCACGGGGGTCGGCAGAGGGAGCAACCGACTCTGCCAGCTCCCACAGCGATTGCCCGGCGTGAACTGTGACGTGGTCGAAGACCACCGCCGGAGACGCCGTTGCGCTGTCGGCTATCGCACCGCCACCGTTCACAGCGAAGATGAGGGCTGCCGCCACAACAGGCACGGCGACCAGTCCGGTGAGCACTGCACGCCCACGCCGGGTGATCCGCAGCCGGGTGTGGGTCAAGGCACCGGAAGACGGTGCACCCGAGGACGGTGCACCTGAGGACGGTGCACCTGAGGACGCTGCATCATATGACCGCGCAGCGGACGCGACAATCGCAACTGGGCGGACCGTGCCGTGGGCGGTGACGGTGGCTGATGGTGCGGACATATGCGTTCTCCTCCTGGTGCGTGGCCCTTACGCACGATGTGAGGGCCAAGAAACCTTCAGTAGTATTCGCATCCAACCCTCGGCCGGGAGGGCCGGATGCGAATCTATGTACTGAACATATCTTCTATTGTTCTCATGGTCAAGCAGGTATTCGATTGAAACCTCACCAATCCGCCCAATTGCATGCGACACGCTCGAACAGATGTTTGAGTCACGCCTGCTATTCAGATACAGTTTCGATGAGATGCAACACACACAACCAGACACCACCGACATTGCGTCGCGGCGGTTGCTAACAGAAGGAGCGTGAGCCGCGTGGCCAACGACCCGGCACCTACCGAACCGGCTTCATTGGACCAGGGATCAGCACCGGCGAAGAACACTCGCCGCCGCAAGAGTCTGAGCGCCAAGCAGCGGGCCATTCTCGAGACCATCCAACGCTCCGTGGCCCAGCGCGGTTACCCGCCGAGCATGCGCGAGATCGGGGATGCCGTCGGTCTGGCCTCATTGTCGAGTGTCACCCACCAGCTCAATCAATTGCAGTTGAGCGGCTATCTTCGCAGGGATGCCAACAAACCTCGCGCCCTCGAGGTGCTGATCCACCTGCCGGCATCCGATCAGGGCGACGGCGAGCCGGAGCAGAGTTTCGCCGAGAATGCCATCCCTGTCGGTGACGCGGCTATGGTTCCGCTGGTGGGGCGAATCGCCGCCGGGATCCCGATCACCGCAGACCAGCAGATTGACGAGGTCTTTCCGCTCCCCCGCCGCCTGGTCGGCAAGGGTGAGCTGTTCATGCTGAAGGTCGTCGGCGACTCGATGATCGACGCGGCCATCTGCGATGGCGACTGGGTGGTCGTGCGCCAGCAGGCGACGGCCGAGAATGGGGAGATCGTCGCGGCGATGCTCGACGATGAGGCCACGGTCAAGGTGTTCCGTCAGCGAGACGGACACACGTGGCTACTGCCGCGCAACACCAACTTCGAGCCCATCCTCGGTGACTTCGCCCAGATCCTCGGCAAGGTTGTTGCAGTGCTGCGGGCCGTGTAGTCGCGGTCAGTCTTCGATCGGATCGATGCTGAACGGCTCCACGAGCCCGCTGTATTCCGCGTTGACCAGCGCGTGCACTTCGGTACCGCTGGCCACATATTCGGTGCTGAGCACGCGATTGTGGTCGTGCAACATGGTGACGATGTCACCGCGGTCGTAGGGCACCAGTAGTCGCACTTCGATTGACGGAGTCGGCAGTGCGTCGGCAATTGCGGCAAGCAGCTCGTCAATGCCCTCGCCCGTGCGGGCGGAGACGAAGACCCCGTCTGGTGCGAGCCCCCGCAAAAGCAGTCGGTCGTCGTCACCGACCAAGTCGCTCTTGTTGAAAGCGATGATCTCGGGGATATCCCGGCCGCCCACTTCGCCGATCACCTCGTGGACCGTATTGATCTGACCGGCTGGATCGGGGTGGGCGGCGTCGACCACGTGCACGATCACGTCGGCGTCGGCCACTTCTTCCAGGGTGGACCGAAACGCCTCGACCAACTGGTGTGGCAGGTTGCGCACAAAACCGACGGTGTCGGTCAGGGTGTAGTGCCGGCCATCGGCGGTCTCCGCCTTGCGCACGGTGGCATCCAGCGTGGCGAACAGGGCATTCTCGACCAGTACCCCCGCGTGGGTGATCCGGTTCAGCAGGGAGGACTTGCCAGCGTTGGTGTAGCCGGCAATTGCGACGGAGGGCACCGCATTGCGCTTGCGGGTCGCCCGCTTTGCCTCCCGGTTGGGCTTCATCGCCACCATCTGCTTGCGCAGTCTGGCCATTCGGGTATGGATGCGACGACGGTCCAACTCGATCTTCGTCTCACCGGGTCCGCGCGAACCCATCCCGGCGCCCGAACCCACCTGCCCGCCAGCCTGACGCGACATCGACTCACCCCAGCCGCGCAGCCTCGGGAGGAGGTATTCCAGTTGGGCGAGTTCCACCTGGGCCTTGCCCTCACGGCTGGTCGCGTGCTGGCTGAAGATATCGAGGATCACCGCGGTTCGGTCAATCACCTTGACCTTGACCACGTCTTCCAACGCACGACGCTGGCTCGGGGCCAGTTCGTCATCGGCGATCACGGTATCCGCCCCGAGCGCCTGCACGGTTGCTTTCAACTCCTGCGCCTTGCCTCGGCCCAGGTATGTGCTCGGGTCGGGGTGCAATCGCTTCTGGAGCAGGCCGTCGAGCACGACCGCGCCGGCGGTCTCAGCGAGGGCTCCCAGCTCGAGCAACGAGTTCTCGGCCTCCTCCAGCCCTCCCTGCGGGTAGATCCCGATCAGAATGACGTTCTCCAGTCGCACCTCTCGGTATTCCACCTCGGTGACGTCTTCGAGTTCGGTGGACAGACCCGCCACGCGCCGCATGGCCTGACGGTCATCCCGGTCGAGCTGGTCGCCGTCATAGAGGTTGGGTTCGGCTTCGCCCTCCTCCGCCTGCAGGCTCGTGGCGCCTGCCCCACTGCCGAAGAGGGAGAACCCTGCCGACTTCGCGTGGGATCGGGCGAGAATGCGCGCCACCGGGTCATTCAAGTCCCCCGGGTCGCTCGGCCCGTGGGAATCGTGGGCGGACGCGGACGGCTCGTTCTGGGGGTCGGTCTCGAAATCGGGCGTTGGCCCTGAAGTTTTCATCATCTTCCGGTTAACCCTACCCGCGCCCGGTCGAGTACATTCATTTCAGATGTACAGCGTTCAGCTGTATGGCGTTGAGATCGACCGCACGCAGACAGACAGCGTGCAGATGGGCCGCGCAGACAGATGCTGCGTGCAGGGGGGCACCAGGAAATTGGACGGCGGCAGTTTGGGCGGCGGGAGTATGGGCAGCGATAAAGTGGGCAGTGTGGAGCAAGGCGGCGACCACTACTTCACGGCGAATCCGGCCAGCGAATCCTCGTTGCGCCCGTTCGATGTTCTGTTGGCGGGCCGGGAGTATCGCCTGACCACGGCCTCCGGCGTGTTCAGCTCCGGAAAGTTGGACGACGGTACACGGGTGCTGCTGAAGCACACCCCGGCTGCTCCCACCACTGGTGACCTGCTTGATCTGGGCTGCGGCTGGGGTCCGATTGCGTTGAGCCTCGCCCTGTCCAGCCCTGATGCGAGGGTGTGGGCCGTGGATGTGAACGATCGAGCCCTGGACCTGGTGCGGCGAAACGCGGCCACCCTCGGCCTGGACAATGTGCGTGCTGTGCGCCCCGAGGAGGTTCCGGCCGAGGTTCGGTTCGCAACCATCTGGTCGAACCCCCCGATCCGGGTCGGCAAACAGGTGTTGCACGAGCTGATGCTGTCCTGGCTGCCCCGTCTTCAGCCGGATTCGTCGGCGTGGCTGGTCGTGCAGAAGAATCTCGGCTCCGATTCGCTGCAGCGGTGGCTGGGCGAGGCCCTTCCCGCCGAATTCACCGTTCTTCGCGCGGAGATCTCCAAGGGCTATCGGGTGCTGGAGGTGCGCCGCTTGGCAGAGGGCCACGACCCCGGGTGAGCGACGGCGGCCGACTCGACTAGAGGGTGATACTCCCGTCGAAGATCAGCTCCGACGGCCCTGACAGCGCCACGTGTTCCCCGTCTTCGGTGGGAAACATTCGCACAGCCAAGGTGCCGCCGGGCACCTCTACCCGCCAGTGGTGCGGGGCGGTTGGTCCGGCCCAATGCCGGATCGCGAGAGCTGCGGCAGCGGCCCCGGTTCCGCAGCTGAGTGTTTCGCCACTGCCTGCCTCGTGCACCCGCATGCGGATCATTCCCACGCCGTCCTTCACGAGGGGCTCACCCGGCACCACGAATTCGATGTTCCGAGCACCCGCACCCGCCGGCTCGAGAACGGGAATGACTCCGAGGTCCACCCCGTCGAGTTCATCGTCACCAGACAGCGCCACCACGACGTGCGTGTTTCCGAGCTCGATGGTGAGCCCGGGCCGCGCGACGTGCAGATCTTTGGCACGCACCAACGTCTCGGACTCGTCAAGGCGCCACCGGCCGAGGTCGACCTGGAACCCGCTCCTGTTCTGCTGGAGGTCGCGGATACCTGACCTGGTGCCGATCGTGAGGGTGTCGGTCCGCGGCAGCTGAACGTGGCCGCGCTCGACCAGGTACTGGGCGAGCACCCTGATGCCGTTGCCACAGATGGCGGCAGGGGTTCCGTCCGCGTTGTAGTAGTCCATGAACCACTCGGCCGCCTCATCCGCGGCCAGGGCCTGGGATCCGTCGACGATATGGGTCGAGCGAACGGCGCGGATCAACCCGTCGGCACCCACCCCGAAGTGGCGGTGGCACAGCCACGCGATCTGGGCCCCGGTGAGTGGGTTCTGCCCCTCGGGGTCGGCATAGACCAGAAAGTCGTTGCCGGTGGCCTGTCCCTTGGTGAACTGCAGTGTGGTCATCCGACCAGTCTGCCAGCCTTCACAGCTCGGCCCCGCTCACGGCTGGCCCCGCTCGTCAGCGGGCGTCACTCGCCGCTGAGCTCGAAAGCGGTGTGCGCCACCCGTTCGTCGGCGAAGTCGAGCCGGTGCATCTGGTCGTACCGCGCGAACCAGGAGCGCTGTCGGCGCACGTACCGCTGGGTGAGGCGGATCGTCTCGTCAACGGCCTGCGCAACGTCCAGTTCGCCGCCGAGCACCGCCAGCGCCTGCGCATAGCCGATCGCCTGTCGTGCGGTCACGCCGCGATCAAGGCCGAGCGGAATCAGTCCTGCCACCTCGTCGAGGAGCCCGTCACGAAACATCTGCGCGCTGCGCCGTGCGACCCGCTCGCGCAGTATCGCGCGGTCGCCGTCCAGGAAGAACTGGACGGTTTCCTGCCAGGGCACCGGGTCGGATGGCAGGGAGGCGCTGAATGGTCGGCCCGTGAGCGTGACCACTTCGAGCGCCCGAGCGACCCTGCGGCCGTTCCGGGCGTCGATCGAGGCAGCGGCCTCGGGGTCGAGTTGCTGCAGTCGTCGCCAGAGCATCCCGGGACCAGACTGCGCGAGTTCTGCCTCGAGCGCCTGGCGCACCGTGTCATCGCGCACCGGGAACTGGAGGTCATGGATGACCGCGGCGATGTACAGCCCGGTGCCACCCACCAGGATCGGCACGGCACCGCGCTCCTGGATCTGGGTGATCGTCTGCCGTGCCCGCTGTTGGTAGTCGGCCACACTGGCCGTCTCGGTCACGTCGAGCACATCGAACTGGTGGTGGGGAAAACGTGCGCGCGAGCCCGGATCGAGTTTTGCCGTGCCGATGTCCATGCCCCGGTACTGCTGCATGGAATCGGCGTTCACGATCTCAGCCGCCCTGCCCGCTGCCTCGTACCGGGCGGCGAGTTCCAGCGACAAGGCGCTCTTGCCTGTGCCGGTCGGCCCGGCGATGACGATCAGCATCTGTCGGCCGAGGCCGGGCTCAACACTCAGCGTTCCCCGTCGGTCTGGTCATAGATCGGCATGGTCACCTGGCGCGCCTCGGTACGCACCATCGGAAGGCCGAGCGAAACGCGAACTGGAGCGTCGCCGGATGTCGGGGCCGCAGCGCCGCAGCTCTCGGCCGCCTGCCGGTCCCAGGCATCACCGGCGGTGGTGCGAGTGATCTGAAGTTCGGCGGCATCGGTGTCGGCCAGCACGTAGAAGGGCGCTGCCTGGGTGACGGTGACGGTCACCAGGTCGCCCGGACGCGGAACTGCCGAGGTGGACGGAACCGAGAAGTGCACCAGTCGGGAATCCCTGGCGCGGCCGGACAGGCGGTGGGTGTCGGCGTCTTTACGGCCTTCTCCGTTGGCGACCAGAACCTCGACCGTGCGGCCAACCTGTTTCTGGTTCTCCTCGAGCGAGATGTGGTCCTGCAATTCGACGAGGCGCTCATACCGTTCCTGTACGACGGCCTTGGGGATCTGGTTCTTCATCTCGCCGGCGGGGGTGCCGGGTCGGATCGAGTACTGGAACGTGAAGGCCGATGCGAAACGTGCCTCGCGCACGACCCGCAGGGTGTCCTCGAAGTCTTCGTCCGTCTCCCCGGGGAACCCGACGATGATGTCGGTGGAGATCGCGGCGTCTGGGATCTGTTCACGCACCCGTTCCAGGATCCCCAGGAACTTCTTCGACCGGTACGAGCGGCGCATCGCCTTGAGAACCTGATCCGACCCCGACTGCAGGGGCATGTGCAATTGGGGCATCACCGTCGGTGTCTCGGCCATGGCGTGGATGACGTCGTCGGTGAACGCCGCCGGGTGTGGGCTGGTGAAGCGGATGCGCTGCAGCCCGGGGATCTGCCCCGCCGCACGAAGCAGTTTGCCGAATGCCAGCCGGTCGCCGAACTCGACTCCGTAGGAGTTCACATTCTGGCCGAGGAGGGTGACCTCGATCACGCCATCATCAACCAGCGCCTGGATCTCGGCCAGAATGTCGCCGGGACGGCGGTCCTTCTCCTTTCCCCTGAGTGCGGGCACGATGCAAAACGTGCAGGTGTTGTTGCAGCCGACTGAGATGGACACCCACCCGCTGTAGCTGGAATCACGTTTGGTCGGCAAGGTGGAAGGGAATGTCTCCAACGATTCAAGAATCTCGATCTGCGCCTCGTTGTTGTGCCTGGCCCGTTCGAGCAGCCGCGGGAGGGACCCCATGTTGTGGGTGCCGAACACCACGTCGACCCACGGGGCCTTCGAGAGGATTACATTCTTGTCCTTCTGGGCCAGGCAGCCCCCGACCGCGATCTGCATTCCGGGGTGCCGACGCTTGACCGAGGCGAGGTACCCGAGGTTGCCGTACAGCTTGTTGTCGGCGTTCTCACGCACCGCGCAGGTATTGATCACCACGACGTCGGCCTCGGAACCTTGGGCACTGACATAGCCCGCAGCTTCTAATGACCCGCCGAGCCGTTCGGAGTCGTGCACGTTCATCTGACAGCCGTAGGTGCGCACCTCATAGGTGCGCGGTCGACCGCTGTCGTCGGTGGCCGCCGGTGAAACGGGGATGACGGTGGGTTCCTGGGTGGTCATGCTCATGATCTGGCTAGTTTACCGATCGGGAGAATGTGCACGGGCTGGGTGACAGAGGATCGCTCCGGTCACAGGCCCGGTTCAGCGAAACTGCACCGTGCGGCTCGCGCCGCCGGTGCCGCGTTTACCGATGCGATCGGCCATAGCCGTGTCTATGGCATGCCTCATCACGTCAGAGGAGTATCCCTTGCGCAGGAGAAAACCGGTGAGGCGCCTGGTCGCAGTCGCGTTGTCATAACTGGACAGCTGCCCGGCACGCTTGAGGGCGAGCTCGGTGGCTCGCTCCTGCTCCTCATCGGCGTCGATCACCTCGAGGGCGGCTTCGATCACGTCTTGCGGGATGTGTCTGGACTTCAGTTCACGCGCGACAGCCTGTCGCCCGAGCCCCTTTCGGCCGTGATGGGTCTGCACCAATTGTTCGGCCAGTTGCGCATCATTCAGGTAGCCGAGCAGGCGAAGACGTTCGATCCACTCATGCCACACCTCGGAGGATACCTCGTTGGCGCGCAGGATCTCGGTGACCTCCCATTCGGACAGGCCCCGACGGCGCAAACTGTTCAGCACAATGCGCTCGACCCGGTCATGTTCAATGTGGTCGGCTTCCGACACGGCTTCCTCGGCGCTCGGCCCGTCCATCACCGCTGGGACTGCCGCGGGTGGGACTGCCGCGAGTGGGACTGCCGCGAGTTGAACGGCCGGGAGTTCATCTGCCGCGGGTTCATCTGCCGCCGGTGGGGCCGCGCCCGGCCCGGCCTCGTCCTGCCGCACCCACGGGAGGAAGGAGACCGGAGCCAGGGGCTCGTCGTTATCTGGTGTCTGGTTCATTGCGACGCGCTCCGCGTCAGGCGCCCTTGCGGGCGAGCTTTGCCACGGCGGGCGCTGCAACTGCGGATGCGTCAGGGCTCTCGGCTTCTACCGGCTCGACCGCCTGGATCTTCGGCTGACCGATGCCGAGCTTCGCCTTGATGCGCTGCTCGATCTCGTCGGCCACCGCGGGGTTCTCAGTGAGGTAGCGGCGGGCGTTCTCCTTGCCCTGGCCCAGCTGTTCGCCCTCGTACGTGTACCAGGCGCCCGATTTACGCACGATCTCCTGATCCACACCGAAGTCGATCAGGCTGCCCTGGCGGGAGATGCCGATGCCGTACAGGATATCGAACTCGGCCTGTTTGAACGGTGGCGCCATCTTGTTCTTGACCACCTTGACCCGGGTGCGGTTTCCGACCGCGTCGGTGCCCTCCTTCAGAGTCTCGATCCGGCGGATGTCGAGTCGCACCGACGCATAGAACTTGAGCGCCTTACCACCCGAGGTGGTCTCGGGACTGCCGAAGAAGACCCCGATCTTCTCGCGCAACTGGTTGATGAAGATCATGGTTGTACCGGTCTGGCTGAGCCCACCGGTCAGCTTGCGCAGCGCCTGCGACATGAGCCGGGCCTGCAGGCCGACGTGTGAGTCACCCATCTCACCCTCGATCTCGGCGCGCGGCACCAGGGCGGCCACCGAGTCGATCACGATCAGGTCGATCGATCCGCTGCGCACCAGCATGTCGGCGATCTCCAACGCCTGCTCGCCGGTGTCGGGCTGAGAGACGAGAAGCGCATCGATGTCGACGCCCAATGTCTTGGCGTATTCGGGGTCGAGCGCGTGCTCGGCGTCGATGAACGCGGCGATCCCGCCTCCAGCCTGAGCGTTTGCTATGGCGTGCAGCGTCAACGTGGTCTTACCGGAGGACTCCGGCCCATAGATCTCAACGATTCGGCCGCGCGGCAGCCCGCCTATGCCGAGCGCCACATCCAGTGCGATCGATCCGGTCGGGATCACCGCGACGGGGGCGCGCTCGTCGCTGCCGAGGCGCATGACCGAGCCCTTGCCGAACTGGCGGTCGATCTGGGCGAGGGCGGATTCCAGGGACTTTTCGCGGTCAGCTGCTGATGCCATTTCGGTTTCTCATTTCGTTGGTGACGCTTCGGTGTGCCCACAGGCTGTCGAGTACGTTTCTGCGCTTTCTAGCGGTGATGTGAAACGTCTGCAACAAGGCGGTTGCGCCGATTCTTCGACATGTGCGACTGTACGCCGATGCACCGACATTGTCAGGGACAACAGGCATGGTGTGCATAAGTCGATTCGATTCGATGCTGTAGAGGAGCCTAGCAAAGATCGAACACGTATTCGAGGAGATTCAGTCGGCGTGTCCCGCGCGCTTCTTCTCCGCGAGCGTGAGACCGTGCCAGCGGTTCTTCGGCACATCCATGGCCACGCAGAGCGCCAGCCACACGTCGCGCGCACCCACCCCTGCCCCGAGTGCCTGTGCACCGGTGCTGCCGGCCAGGCCCGTCAGCGCAAGGTCACGCACCAGCACCCGGCCGTAGGCCTCGCCGAACTCGTCGGACACCAGTTGCCAGAAGTCACTCAATCGCATCTGTCAAAACTAACCGGTCGCACAGCCTGTCACGAACACCGGTGCACCGAATCGCGCCGGAACACCGACGCCTGCAGACAAGAACACCCCGCCGAGTCCGGCGGGGTGTCCTCATGGACTGAGGCTCAATGAGCCACAAGGTCAACATCGAAGTGTGCGACAAAGTCGTCGGGTACGGTGTCAGGGATCGGATCGATGCCCTCGACGATCGCGAGTCGGTCTCCGACTTCGCGCATGATCACCGAGATCGGGGTTTCCAACGCGTCGGCCACCGACGCGAGAATCTCGGATGAAGCTTCCTTCTGCCCGCGCTCAACCTCACTGAGGTACCCCAACGCCACGCTCGCCTTGCTGGCGACCTGACGCAGGGTGCGGCCTTTCTGTAGGCGGAAGTCCCGGAGCACGTCACCGATTTCTTGACGAACTAAAATCATTTGGAGCCTCCTTCACTGCCTGTCAAATTTGTGCCGGTCATGAGATTGTGTCCCAGTGGGATGGTAGCAGTCCCCACCGATGTTCAAGACACTACTCAGCATGACTGTGGCTTTCTTGTGAACTTTCTGTATAACGGACGGGCTCGCCCGTTATCAATCACAACGACCGATCCCGCTCAAACATTCCCGCAGTCGTCGGCCTGAACAGAGTCGTCGGACTGAACAGAGTCGTCGGCCTGAGCAGAAGACGGTGGGAGCCCAAGCGCAATTTCGATCTCCCGGATCGCACGGCGCACCGTTTCCACCCTGACCCGTGCACGGTCGCCGGGCAGCGCCAACTTCGTCGCGTGCACGGCGCCCCGGAAGGCCAGGCCGATGTAGACGGTGCCAGGTCTTAAACCACCCTGCCAGTCTGGTCCGGCGACACCGGTGGTGGCGATGCCGATATCGGCGTTCGTGCCGTTCACTGCGGCGGCACGCGCGACCCCGACGGCCATCTGGCAGGCGACCTCCGGATGCACCGGCCCATGGTCCGCCAGGAGCTTCGCATCGACGTGGAGGAGGGAATGTTTCAGCTGCGTGTCGTAGGCGACCACACCACCGCGCACGGCCGCAGACGCTCCGGGCACCCGGATGAGCTCAGCGACCAGCAGACCGCCGGTCAGCGACTCGGCGCAGGCAATCGTCAGCTCGCGTTTGATCAGTTCCGTCACCACCCGCGCGGTGGTGTCGCGGTCGCGGTCGTCGTTCAGGACGCCATCGTTCACGCGGTCCTCATTCCTGGGGCCATCGATCACGACGTGGCCGCTCCTGAAGGCTTTCTGTTCTCGCGGTAGGCACTCACCAGGTAATCGATGCCGGTGAGCACGGTGAGGATCACGGCCGCGGTCATCAGACCCGTGTTCAGCCAGTACACCCAATCACCGAAGAAGATCCAGAACGGCACGAGCGCGAATGAGATCGCCACAGCCTGCACCAGGGTCTTGAGCTTGCCGCCCCTGGATGCCGGAATCACGTGTTTGTCCAGCACCACGAACCGGTAGACGGTGATGCCTATCTCTCGCACCAGGATGACGATCGTGACCCACCAGGGCAGCTCTGCAAGGATCGACAGGCAGACCAGGGCCGAGCCGGTCAGCACCTTGTCCGCGATCGGGTCGAGCAGCTTGCCCAGGTCGGTGACCAGATTCCAGCGCCTCGCGATGTACCCGTCGATACCGTCGGTCGCGATCGCGACGATGAACAATCCGGCGGCCCAGAACCGGAGCGGGCCGTCCTGCCCGTCGTCCGTGAGGAGCATCCAGATGAACACCGGCGCGAGCAGGATGCGCACGACCGTGATGATGTTCGGCAGGTTGAAGTTGCTCGTGCGTCCGGCCGCTGCGCCACCGGCGACGGGCTCGCTCACTCTCGTCCCGTCAGGTGCCAGGCGTCTTCGTCGGGTTCATCGGCTTCGGGCAGTCCCTCGGTCATGGCGCCGACCGGGTCACGGCCATAACGGTCCTCATCAGCCGATTCGGCCGGCGCGTCGGGGGCCGCCGCAGCCTGCACCGGGCCATCGCCCTCGCCGCGCAGCATGGCAAGGACCTCAGGCAGCTGCTCGGCGGTCGCCAGCACATCACGGGCCTTCGATCCCTCACTGGGACCTACGATCTCGCGTGCCTCGAGCAGGTCCATCAGCCGGCCGGCCTTCGCGAAGCCGACGCGCAGTTTGCGCTGCAGCATCGAGGTCGAGCCGAACTGGGTGCTGACCACGAGTTCGGCCGCCGCCAGCAGCACCTCGAGGTCGTCTCCGATATCGGCGTCAATCTGCTTCTTCTCGACTGATACGGCGACATCCTGCCGGTACTCGGGGCGAGCCTGCCGGGTGACGTGTTGCACCACCTTCGTGATCTCGTCTTCGTTGACCCAGGCACCCTGCACCCGGATCGATTTGTTCGCGCCCATCGGCAGGAATAGCCCATCGCCCTGCCCGATCAATTTGTCGGCACCGGTCTGATCGAGGATCACTCGCGAGTCGGTGGAGCTCGAGACCGCGAACGCGAGCCGGCTCGGAATGTTCGCCTTGATCAGCCCGGTGACCACATCGACGCTCGGCCGCTGCGTGGCGAGCACCAAATGGATGCCCGAGGCGCGAGCCAGCTGGGTGATGCGCACGATCGAATCCTCGACGTCGCGCGGTGCCACCATCATCAGGTCGGCGAGCTCGTCGACGACCACCAACAGGTACGGATAGGGCTTGAGCGTGCGCTCACTGCCCGCGGGCAGGACGATCTCGTTCTTGCGCACGGCACGGTTGAAGTCGTCGATGTGGCGGAAGCCGAACGACGCGAGGTCGTCGTAGCGCATGTCCATCTCTTTGACGACCCACTGCAGTGCTTCGGCGGCCTTCTTGGGGTTGGTGATGATCGGCGTGATCAGGTGAGGAACGCCCGCGTAGATGGTCAACTCGACTCGCTTCGGGTCGATCAGCACCATTCGCACGTCTTGTGGTTTCGCGCGCATCAGCAGGCTGGTGATCATCGAGTTGACGAAGCTGGATTTTCCGGAGCCGGTCGCCCCGGCGACCAGAAGATGCGGCATCTTGGCCAGGTTGGCAACCACGTAGCCACCCTCGACGTCCTTGCCGACCCCGATCGTCATCGGGTGGGTGCTGCCGGTCGCGGCCGCCGAACGCAACACGTCACCGAGGGAGACGATCTCGCGGTCGGTATTCGGTATCTCGACCCCGATCGCGCTGCGGCCGGGGATGGGCGACAGGATGCGCACCTCGTTGCTGGCGACCGCGTAGGACAGGTTCTTGCTGAGTGCGGTCACCCGCTCCACCTTGACGCCGGGCCCGAGTTCGATCTCGTACCGGGTCACGGTCGGCCCCCGGGAGAACCCGGTGACCTTCGCATCCACCTGGAACTGGGTCAGCACTTCGGTGATGGCCCGCACCATCTCTTCGTTGGCGACCGACGCCTTCTTCGCGGGAGTTCCCGCGCTGAGCGTGGAGGCGCTCGGCAGTCGGTAGGGCGCCTGTTGTTCCGGCGCCGTCTGGGCGGGCACGGCGGCGTCGTCGAAGTCAGCGCCCGCCTGCGCGGTGAACCCGGGCAGCACGTCGGTGGGTGAGTCGTCGGATGACGAGTCATCCCGCAGAGAGGTGGCACCGGCGGCACCGGTGGCTCCGAGCTTCTTCACCGCTTCCTCGGCTCTCAGCATCTCCTCCAGCAACTCGGTGCCGAAATGATCTGAATCCGCCTCGGGTGCGGTTTCCAGCGGGGTCTCGAACTCGCCCGGGGCTTGTGGCGTCCGGTCGGCCGGATCCGCCTCGATCACCGGGGAGGAGAATGCGGGATCCTCTTCGCGCCGGCTGCTGTTCCGGCGCCACCACGGCAGGCCGCCGGCGTCGCCGTCAATCCCGTCCAGCTCTTCCTGGGCGGACTGGTCGGCCCGGGCGGCCTTGGCTGCGGCACGCTCCTCCTCGCTGGGCAGCGTCTGGTCGAACAGGTAGGCGTAGAGTTCGCGCAGTCGGTGGCCGACGCGGTTCGGCGGGGTCTTGGTGATGATGAACACCGACAGCACGATCAGCAGAATGGCGACGGCTCCGGCTCCGTAAACGGTGATCAGGAACGCGATCGGTTCGGCCAGCAGCCAACCGAGCAGCCCGCCCGCCCGCGCCAGGGAATCCATCCCCGCTGACGGTTGCGGCTGCCCGCCGGCGAGGTGGCTGAGGCCGCAGATCCCGGTGAGAAGAATTGCCAGGCCGATACCGATCCTGCCGTTGTCGTGCACCGAACTCGGATGTCTGAACAGCCAGACGGCGAACAGGAGCATGATCACCGGCAGCGCGAATGAGACCCGACCGAAGATCCCGCCGAATGTGTAGGCGTCGAGCGTGACCGCCCAGGGCGCCCCGGCGTAGAACCAGACGATCACCACGCCGGCGATCGAAAGCAGGGTGATCAGGAACGGCAGCCCGTCGCGGCGTTCCTCTTTGGCAAGTTTCTCTGGACCGAGGGCGCGGGCCGCGCCACCGAACACGTGGGCCAGGCCGAGCCAGGCGCGCACGAGAAACGGAGCACCAGAATCCGGCTCGTCGAATTTCACCGTCTTCTGGGTCGCGGTGGCGCGGGGCAGGGGTTTCGTCTTGGTGGGCGCAGCCGAGCTGTTGCGCGGTGATGATTTGCGCGCGCGGGTGCCCTTGGTGCTGGTAGCCATGCCGACAACGGTACTCGCCCGCGGCCCGAACACCGGCTTAGAGCGCGCGAGTGTCACCTATACGCGGCCATTGCGTTCGGCGCCGACGTCTAGAAGCGAATGGCGTCGATCACCTTCACACGCACCGCGACAAGAGCGGGAAGGAGGCCGGCCAACGCGCCGACGGCGGTCGCCGCCACCATGCCGATGATCGCGGCCTCGATCGGGAATGGGGGCAGGTCGGTCAGCATGCCCTGTCCGAGCACTTCGATCAACCAGGGGCTCCGCACGATCAGGATCGCCGCGACCACACCAACCGCGCCGGCAACGATCGTGCCGACGACACTCTCCATCATCACCGCGAAGAAGATTCGGCCGCTGGTGGCTCCGAAGCTGCGCCGCACACCGATTTCACGGATGCGCTGCTTGAGGGTGACCAGTGAGATGTTGACGAGACCGAGGGCACCGAGCACGAGCACCAGACCGGCGATGCCGCCGATCACCAGCTTCACCGCGAGGAACGGGTCTTCCTGGCCCTGGGCCCCGATATCGCTGCGATAGACAGTCGCTGTGGCACCCTCACCCAGCGCACCGGAGAAGTCACTTTCGAGGCTCACCCGCAGCTCTTCGGCGATCTCGGGCGGCACCCAGAGGGAATATTCCGTCCACAGGTTGGCCTGCGCCTCCGTGTCGGCCAGGGCGACATAGCCGTCGTACAGCATGTACATCGCCGGCTCGGTGTCCCACATGTTGGTGGGATACACGCCGATGACCACACCGAGGGCGTTCTGGTCTGCACCGAGCAGCGTCACCGTCGGGTTCGTGTTCAATGCCGGCGCGCCCAACCGCTGCCAGAAGACCTCGTTGACGACCAGGGCCGGGGCGAGTCTTTGGGCATCATCGTCGGCGAACCAGACGCCGTCATCCAACAGGATGCGCCGCATCGGGCCGAACTCCGGGTCGACAGCCTGCACCTGGACCATGCTCACGCCGTCGACGAACTGCACATTCTGCGAGGCCTGCGTGTTGCGGCTGGCATAGCTGATGGCATATCGGTCGAGTGCATCCGCCCAGGCCTTGTCCATCATTTCCTTCGGCGGCTGGGTGCCGTCGGCCATGTTCACCTGAAGCGCCAGGGATGCCGGTCGGCCGCCGAATCGTTCGCTGATCTCCACGGTCGCCTGCTGGGCAATCGCCCCGGCACCGACCACGACGGTCAAGGCGCAGACGGCCACGGCCACGCCGACGAGGGAGAGCAGCACCCGGGTGCGATGGATACGCAGTTCTTGGGCCGCCTCGACGAAGGCCCCGACGATACCCGTGAAGAACGCATTCATGTCATCACCGACTGATCGACCGCGCTCAGTACCCCGCCGACCAGATGATAGTGGGTGTCGGCCAACTGGGCGATCTTCGGATCATGAGTGATCGTGACCAGCGCCGCCCCCGACTCCTTCGCCACCTCATCCAACAACGCCATCACCTGCTCGCCGGTCTCGATGTCGAGTGCCCCGGTGGGCTCGTCGGCGAGAATGAGTCGAGGCCCCCGCACCAGCGCTCGGGCGATCGCGACGCGCTGCTGCTCACCACCGGAGAGTTGTTCCGGCATCGAGGAAGCCCGATCGGCCAGACCCACCTTGTCGAGGATCTCCAGTGCGATGCGGTCACGCTGCCAGAACTGCCGACCGGTCGCGTACAAAAGCGGAGTCGCCACATTCTCCAATGCGGTGCGCCCCTGCAGCAGGTTGAACTGCTGAAAGATGAAACCGAGGTCTCGTCCGCGGATGCGATCACGCTGGCCGGACGAGAACGTCGACACCGGGCGCCCCTCGAACAGCATCTGCCCGGTTGACGGGCTGTCCAGCATCCCGAGCACATTCAGCAGCGTCGATTTGCCGGAACCCGATCGGCCGACCACCGAGATGCGGTCGCCGACCGACACCTCCAGGTCGATGCCGCTCAGGATGGTGAGCGGGTCGGAGTCGGGCAGTTCGACGGTTCGCGTGACCTGCTCGAGCCGGATCAGGCTCATCCTTCCACGCTCACGCACGTCGTGCTGCCGTCTTGTTCCTGGAAGCAGTCCTCCCCACCGAACTGGTTGGGCATCGGCTCAGGCATGCCCGGCTCCCAGCCCGCCCACGGGTCGACAGGCACCGCGCCGGGCACGAATTCGAGCACGGTGTCGCCCTCGGCCAGGCCACCGGCGATCTCCACGGTGAAGCCGTCGTTCAATCCCAGCGAGACCTCCGTCTCCTGGGTCGTCCCATCGGGCAGTATGAGCCAGGCGATCCCACTCTGGCTGGAACCCTTGACCGCCGTGGTCGGCACCGTCAAAACGCCCTCCGCGGTGCCGCCCGGAATGGTGATCTCCGCCGACAACCCCGCGAAGACCCTGATGTCGGCCGGCACTGCGCAACGCACCACGGTTCCGCTCTCGGCGGTGCTCTCGCCCGTGGGTGCCCCGGCGAGAGGGGTGGTGATCTCGAGGCCGGTGCACGTGAATGGAGCAGGGCCGTGGGCGATCGTGATCTCGGCCTGGTCGGGCTCGTCGACCAGGCCGAACAACTGTTCCGGAGTCATGGAGCCGGTCACCGAGAACGTCGGTGGGGCCACCTGGCCGGCCACATCGCCGACGGCGAGCATCTGGCCATGAATCACAGTGAGGGAGCTGAGGATGCCGTCGGCCGGTGCATAGACCTTGGCGAAGGTGACGATCGGCTGCGGCTCGACGTACACGGGCGGGGGTGGCGGGGTGACCACGGTGCCCCCCGACCCGCCATTCACCGCGGAGCCGCCCGTTTCGCCGTGTCCGCCGGTACCGTCGGAGCCACCGGAGATGTTGCGAGGCACAGACGCGCTCGCGACCGAACCGGGCATGGTCTCGACCCGGATGTCGAAGATCTTGTCGCCCTTCTTCACGGGCTTGCCCTCGGTGATGAACACCTCGTCGACGGTACCCGCGCCGGTCGCGCGAACCGGAACGGCCGCATCGGCGACCACCTGCCCGGTCACCTTCACGCTGTTCACGATGGTGCCGACGGTCACCTGAACCTGCGGTTGGGTGATCTCACCGGTCGGAAAAGTGGGGTCCTGGGCCTCCGCACTGTCGGCGAAGAACGCCAGTTTGACCAACGCGACGACCAGAACTGCAAGCAGCACAAGCCGGATGATCGGGAAGACCCACTTCTTGGCAACGCCCAAGGCACACCTCACGTCGAAAGGACACAGCTGATTATTGAAGAACTTGCATCCCCCGGGCATGCTGGGAGAAATGCCAGACTAACCGGTGTTTCGCCCGCCGGTCGTCACATCTGCCCAATCGTTATGGGTGTGTTTGCGCCGCCCTACGCCTCGATCACGAGAGGGACGATCATCGGACGGCGGCGGAAGCTGGTGTTCACCCAACGCCCGACCACGCGGCGCACCACCTGCGAAAGCGCGTATTGGTCGTGCACGCCGTTCTGCACCGCTTCGGCGACCGCCGCAACGATCTTCGGCTTGATGCTGTCGAACACCTTGTCATCCTCGGCGAAACCACGCGCGTGGATCTCCGGGCCGACGATCACCTTGCCGGTGCCTCGCTCCACCATCAGGATGATGGAGATGAAACCCTCTTCGCCGAGGATCCGGCGGTCCTTGAGGTCGGCGTCGGTGATCTCACCAACGGTCGAACCGTCGACGTAGACAAAACCGAGGTCCAACTGCCCGACGACGGTTGCCACCCCATCTTTGAGGTCGATGACGGTGCCGTCCTCGGCGAGGATGGTGTTCTCCTCGGGAACACCCGTCTGCATGGCCAATTGCTGATTCGCCACCAGGTGCCGATATTCACCGTGCACCGGCAGCACGTTCTTGGGCTGCACGATGTTGTAGACATAGAGCAGTTCGCCGGCGGCCGCGTGGCCTGACACGTGCACCTTCGCGTTGCCCTTGTGCACGACGTTGGCACCCAGTTTGGTGAGTCCGTCGATGATGCGGTACACGGCGTTCTCGTTACCGGGGATGAGGCTGGATGCCAGGATGACGGTGTCTCCGGTGCCCACCTCGATGCGGTGCTCCTGGTTGACCATGCGGGAGAGCACGGCCATCGGCTCCCCCTGTGAACCGGTCGACATGTAGACGATCTTGTCGTCGGGCAGGTTGTCGGCCTTCTTGAAGTCGATCAACACGCCTTCTGGAACCTTGAGGTACCCGAGTTCAGCGGCGATGGTCATGTTGCGCACCATGGAGCGCCCGAGCAGGGCAACACGGCGGCCGTTGGCGTGGGCGGCGTCGAGCACCTGTTGCACCCGGTGCACATGGGAGGAGAAACTGGCCACGATCACGCGGCGCGGGGCGCGGGCGATCACGTCGTCGAGAACGGGGCCGATCGAACGTTCGGTCGGCGTGAACCCGGGAACGTCGGCGTTGGTGGAGTCAACCAGAAACAGGTCGATGCCCTCCTCCCCGAGGCGGGCGAAGTCGCGCAGGTCGGTGAGTCGTCCGTCGAGCGGCAGTTGGTCCATCTTGAAGTCACCGGTGTGCAGCACCGAGCCGGCATCAGTGTGGATGGCCACGGCCAAAGCATCCGGGATCGAGTGGTTCACCGCAACGAACTCGAGTTCGAAGCCGGCGATCTCCTCGATCTGCCCTTCGGCCACCGTCATCGTGAACGGCTTGATCCGGTGCTCCTTGAGCTTGGCCTCGATCAGGGCGAGCGTCAGCCCCGAGCCGATCAACGGGATGTCCTGCTTGAGCTTCAGCAGGTACGGCACCGCACCGATGTGGTCTTCATGGCCGTGGGTGAGCACGATGCCCACCACGTCGTCGAGCCGGTCGCGGATGGGCGAGAAGTCGGGCAGGATCAGATCGACGCCGGGCTGGTGCTCCTCGGGGAACAACACCCCGCAGTCGACGATCAGGATCTTGCCGTCGATCTCGAACGTGGTCATGTTGCGACCGATCTCACCCAGCCCACCGATCGGGGTCACCCTGAGGGTTCCGGGTTGGAGCGGGGCTGGGTCGTAAACGGTACTGGGCACGAGGCCTCCTAGCGTGTGGTGCCGGCGACCTTGGGCAGGGCACCGCCGGCGGCGGCGTTGCGGTCGGGGCGGAAGTTACTGAAGTCTGCACCGGCGAGATCGCGCACGAGGTCGAGATCCTCTTCGATCTGGGCGGCCTCGAACTCTTCGGGGCCCACCAGCGGCAGGCGCACCCGGGGGCTGGCGATCCGCCCGAGGCCGTGCAGGATGTATTTGGTCGCGACGGTGCCGGGCACGTGGGTCATGGTGGCACGCACGAGCGGTTCGAGTTTCTTGTGGGCGGCCATCGCCGTGGCGAGGTCGCCGGCGTTCACGGCGTCCATCATGTCCCGATAGGGGCCGGGAGCGATGTTGTTGGTGACGCCGATCATGCCGGTCGCCCCGATCGCGAGACTGGGCAGAACGTGCGCGTCGTCACCACAGAAATAGAGCATGTCGGTCTGGTTGAGCACCCGGCTGACTTCGGCGAGATCGCCCTTGGCGTCTTTGATGGCGAGGATATTGGGGTGCTTGGCTGCCCTCAGGATCGTCTCGTAGGTGATTGGAATGCCGGTCCGCCCGGGAATGTCGTACAGGATGATCGGCAGATCAGTCGCATCGGCGATCATCCGAAAATGCGTGAGCACGCCGGCCTGGGTGGGTTTGTTGTAGTAGGGGGTGACGACCAGGTTCCCGTCGGCGCCGGCCTTCTCTGACTGCCTGGCCAATTGCATGGCGTGCGCGGTCTCATTGGAGCCGCCGCCGGTGATGATCTTCGCCCGCCCGTCGGCCACCGACTTGCCCACCTCGACGAGTTTGATCTTCTCCGGGTCGGTGAGGGTGCTCGTCTCGCCGGTGGTGCCCGAGACGACAATGCCATCGGCACCGCGGTTGATCACGTCATCGATGTGCTTCTCGACTCCGGGCCAATCGACTTCGCCGTCGGCCGTGAACGGGGTAACCAGGGCAACGAGTACCTGCCCGAACGGGTTCTGAATGGGGGTGTCGCTTTTCGTCACGTGATACAGGTTAGCGGGTGGGGGCGCGTCGCGACCGCATCCGCCAGAATCTGCGCCATCAGGCGAGTCCCGATTAACTATTTGAGATATTTATCAAATGCTCATATTATTGAGGAATGCCTCCCACAGAATATCCCGTCGCTGCGCTCAAAGCTGAACTGTTCAAAGCCCTCGCCCACCCGGCACGCATCCGCGTGCTCGAAATCCTGGTTTCCAACCAGCGCTCGGTCGGCGAGCTCGCAGACGACGTCGGTCTGGAGATCTCGCACCTGTCGCAGCAGCTGGCTGTGCTCAGGCGAGCCGGCGTGGTCGACACCCGGCGTGAGGGCAACACGGTTTACTACTCTCTGCGTGATTCACGGATCGCGGCGCTTCTGACACTGGCGCGCCGGATGCTCGTGACCAGTCTGGAGAACTCCCAAGAACTGCTCACCGGCTTGCAGGACGCCGGCGACCTGTCCGAGCCCGACGCGGTATCCGCGTCAGACTCCGTGAACGAAACAGACGCAGTGTCCGAAACAGACGCAGTGTCCGAAACAGACGCAGTGTCCGAAACAGACGCGGTGTCCGAAACCGGCGCAATGTCCCTGCCGGGTTCACTGTGACGACAAAAGCCACCGTGGGCGCCACACGGGCTGCAGCGGCTCAGACAGCCCGCCACCTGCGCAGCCTGCTGCCGCAGCGTGCCGACTGGGAGGCAGTGAAACGAAGCCCGGGCAGAGACATCATCGCCGGGGTCACGGTCGCTGTGGTGGCTCTGCCGCTCGCCCTCGCGTTCGGCGTCGCCTCCGGCCTCGGGGCCCAGGCCGGGCTGATGACCGCCATAATCGCCGGTGCCCTGGCCGCCATCTTCGGAGGAAGCAACCTTCAGGTCTCCGGCCCGACGGGGGCGATGACCGTGGTGCTGGTGCCGGTGGTGTACCGGTTCGGTGTTGAGGGGGTGCTGCTCACCGGGTTGATGGCCGGGGTGATGCTGCTGATCATGGCGGTGAGTCGCATGGGCAAGTACGTGCGATTGCTCCCCACCTCGCTGATCGAGGGTTTCACCGCCGGAATCGCCGTCGTGATCGTGCTTCAGCAGTTCCCCAACATCTTCGGCCTCGCGCCGGGCAACGAGGAGAAGGTGTGGTCCCTCGCCTGGCAATCGTTCCTGGAGTTCATCGCCGCCCCGAACCCGGTCCCCGTGATCTTCGCTCTCGTTGTCGCGGCCGTGATCCTCATCGGCGCCCGCTGGATGCCGATAATTCCTTTCACCCTGATCATGGTGGTGGTGGCCACAGCGGCCGCGGAGCTGATGCCGTGGGCTCTTCCCCGCATCGGCGAGTTGCCGTCTGGCTTCAACTCGGTGTCTCTGGCGTTCTTCGACCTGAACCGGATGGGCGACCTCCTGCCGTCAGCGCTCGCAATCGCCGCGCTGGCCGCCCTGGAGAGCCTGCTGTGCGCCACGGTTGCCGATTCGATGAGTGTGGGCGAGCAACACGATCCCGACCGGGAACTGTTCGGGCAGGGCCTGGCCAACCTCGTGGCTCCGATGTTCGGCGGAGTTCCGGCGACGGCTGCGATCGCACGCACGGCAGTGAATGTGCGTGCTGGCGCGCGCTCCCGACTGGCCAGTGTCAGCCACGCGGCCGTGTTGGCCCTGATCGTCCTCTTCGGTACAGACCTGGTATCGAAGATTCCGCTGGCGGCGCTGGCAGGAGTGCTGCTCGCCGTCTCGGTGCAGATGATCGAATTCGGCTCCATCAGGGCGCTGCTCACGTCGACACGCACCGACGCCGTTGTACTCCTGCTGACCTTCGCGGTGACCGTCGCCATCGACCTGGTGACCGCCGTGGTCGTGGGGCTCGCGGTCGCGGTTCTTCTCATCCTTCGCTCGATCGCGAAGTCGGCCAAGCTCGAACAGGTTCCGCTCGAGACCGATCCGGGAGACAGCGCGAAGGAGCGGTCGCTGCTGGCCGAGCGGATCGTCGCCTACCGTCTCGACGGTCCCCTGTTCTTCGGCGTCGCACACCGCTTCCTGCTGGAGCTGACCGAAGTCGCCACCGTCGATGTGGTGATCCTGCGCATGTCGCGGCTCACCACGCTGGACGCCACTGGCGCACGAATTCTGGATGACGCCATCAAACGGCTCGAGAAGCGCGGCATCATCGTGCTCGCCTCCGGGGTACAGCCGGAGCATACGCGCCTGCTGCGCGGCCTCGGGGTGGCTTCGCACCTGCGGACAATGGGTCGTGTGTTTCCCGACACGCCAGCCGCTATCGCCTACGCGCGCGCGCTGCTCGCCGAGAAGGCCGCTGCGAAGCCTCGCACCGGCAGCATCCCGACGGTGACCGCCGCCACGGCCGCGGAGCCCACGGTCGCGGAGCCACCAGACTCGTCCGATCAGCGCGGTTCGTAGCGAAGGAAACGGTATTCGAGGCCAGTACGTGACGTGTGCCAGCCGGCGGCCGGTTCGCTCGAGGCGAGACGCAAGCGGTCGCCGATCGACGGAGCCACGGTGTCACCGTCGAACACCGCTTGAATCTCGGTCACCAGCACCTGGTCGGCCCGGTCGATCACCGCGTCAAAGATCTGAGCGCCGCCGATCACCCAGATCTCGCCGCCGCCTGGCAGTTCTGCCTCGGCCAGCGTCAGTGCCTCGTCCACCGAGTGCACCCGCGTCGCCCCATCCGCATGCCAGGTCTGGTCTCGGGTCACCACAATGTTGGCCCGCCCCGGCAGTGGCCGGAATCGCTCGGGCAGGGAGTCCCAGGTCTTGCGACCCATCACCACTGGCGAGCCCAGGGTCACCTCTTTGAAGTGGGCCAGGTCTTCGGGCAGGTGCCACGGCATGACCCCACCCTGACCGATCACGCCGCCGTCAGACTGCGCCCAGATCAACCCGATGCCCACGGCACCGTCCGGAGCGTCCCCGCTCATACGGCCACCGCCCCGCGGATTGCAGGGTGATGCCGGTAGTCCTCCAACGCCAGGTCGCCGTACTCGTAGTCGAAGATGCTGGCGCGTTCGTGGGTGATGCGCAGCGTTGGCGAGGGGAACGGTTCCCGGGAGAGCTGCTCGGTGACCTGGTCGACGTGGTTGTCGTAGATGTGGCAGTCCCCTCCGGTCCAGACGAATTCACCCAGCGCGAGGCCGGTCTGGGCAGCAATCAACTGGGTGAGCAGCGCGTAGCTGGCGATGTTGAACGGAACGCCGAGGAAGAGGTCGGCGCTTCGCTGGTAGAGCTGGCAGGAGAGTTTGCCATCGGCCACATAGAACTGGAACAGCGCGTGACAGGGCGGCAATGCCATCTGCGGGATATCCGCCGGGTTCCACGCAGAAACGATCAGGCGCCGGGAATCCGGGTTCGTCCTGATCTGCTCGATGACATCAGCGATCTGGTCGATGGGTTCACCGGTCGGCGTCGGCCATGAGCGCCACTGCACGCCGTAAACGGGGCCGAGTTCCCCGTCGGCATCCGCCCATTCGTCCCAGATCGTGACACCCTTGTCCCTGAGCCAGGTGACGTTGCTGTCACCCCGCAGGAACCAGAGCAGTTCGTACGCAATCGACTTGAAGTGCAGCCGCTTCGTCGTGACCATCGGAAAGCCGGCGGCGAGGTCGAACCGGATCTGCCGACCGAAGACGCTGCGGGTTCCAGTGCCGGTGCGGTCAGTCTTCTGCACGCCGTTCGCCAGAGTGTCGCGAAGAAGGTCTTCATACGGGGTGGGGATGGCCTGAGTCATATCCTCGATGCTAGCGGCCCGCCCGCCTTCTGCTCCACGTTCCCACCCGGCCACTCCCGTGAGTGCTGAGCAGTTGAGAACACAGTCGGCTCGACGGGGCATCGGTCGGTGTCAGAAGATCCACCCGACACGGCAGAATGGGGGAATCATCAACAAGGAGGTCTGCCATGTCTGATCGAGAGCCGAAGCGTCTGCGCGTGCTGGTCTCCGGAGCCTCCGGGATGATCGGCACCGAATTGACCGAGCAACTGCGCATCGCGGGGCACACTCCACTCGCCCTGGTGCGCCGCGAGCCAAACGGCGATGATGAGAGCCGCTGGGACCCACAGGCGGGAGAGATCGACACCGGATTCGTGGGGTCGGCCGACGCGGTGGTGAACCTCTCCGGCGCCTCCCTCTCCCGATTGCCGTGGACTCCCGGCTACCGGCGCACCCTCGTACTGTCCCGCCTCAATGCGACGCACACGCTGACACGGGCGATGACCCGGGCGGCGACGCCTCCCGGCGCCCTTCTGAACGCCTCCGCCGTGGGCTACTACGGCAACCGCCCCAATGAGGAGCTGACCGAGAACTCGGCGAGGGGCAGTGGTTTCCTGTCGCAGCTGTCCGCGGACTGGGAGGCCGCCGCCCACACCGCACCTGCCGGTGTTCGCGTGGTCACCTTCCGCACTGGTCTGGTGATCGCCGCGGGCGGTGCACTCCGGCCGATCACGATGCTGACCCGCGCGGGCCTCGGCGGGCGAATGGGGTCAGGCAAACAGCACTGGCCGTGGATCAGCCTGCACGACGAGGCGGCGGCGATCGTGCACCTGCTCGCCTCCGAGCTGTCCGGCCCCGTGAACCTGGTCGGCCCGGAACCGGCCGTCGCCTCCCAGGTGACGCGGCACGTGGCGGAACGCCTGCACCGGCCACATCTTCTGACGGTGCCGCGCCCGGCCATCTCTGTGACACTCGGCGAAGCCGGCCGTGAATTATTGTTGGCCGACCAGCGCGTCAGTGCCGCACGGTTACGCTCCGATGGATTTCGCTTTCGCCACAGCACGGTGGAGAAAGCGATCGACGCGGTCGTGCCCCGACGCTGATCGACGACGCCCTGCGTGATCGTGTCGTGCGTGGTCGTCGATGACCGCCTCAGCCGGTGACCGAACCGCGCCGTTCACTCTTCTCCAACTCGATCGCGTGCCGGATCGCGTGCCGGGCACGCCGCCGGTCACCGCTGGCGTCATAGGCAAGACCCAGACGGAACCAGGCTCGCCAGCTGGTGGGCGACGCCTCAGCTTCATCCCGGTAGGCCGGGAACACCTGATCGGCAGCTCCGCGGATGGGGCGCCCGCTCGCGCGCCTCGGCAGGTCCTCTCCGGGGAGCGCACCCTCGTCAGCCAGTTGCCTGACCAGTCGTTCGGCGCTGGCACCGAACAGGAACTCACGGCCGAGCGCCCACGCACCGATGATCGGCAGAACGAACAGTGCCACACCCATCACCACACCGACCGCATCGCCGGAAACCATCAGGCTCAGGGCCCGGTTCGCCACTAGCACCAGGTACAGGGCCAGCAGTATCCCCATCACCCAGGCGGCAATCTTCCCCTTCATCGGTCGCCGAGCCCCGGGGCACGAGCTCCAGCACTCACGGCTCCGTCGCCACCGCGACCCGCTGGCCCAGTCTCCGAAGCATCGGCCACACGCCTGAGGGCCTGGGGCACCGAAAGCACACTGTCCAACCCGACGCTCACCCCGGTCGCTGTGCGCACCGCGCGCAGTCCCAGCAGTATCCCGGTCTCGTACGATGCGGTGGAGTACGTGTCATGTCGCACCGAGAGCGTCTCCCCCGTGCCGCCAAATGCCACGTCCTGCTGGGCGATGATGCCCGCCATCCGCCGACTGTGAACCGGGGTTCCCGCAACCTGAATACCCCTTGCCGGCTGGTCGACGTTGGGGGAATCGATCGTCAGCTGCCCGCGCACCGCCGCCATCAACTCTGCTGTGCGCACGGCGGTTCCCGATGGCGAATCGACCTTGGCCTGGCCGTGGGTCTCGACGATCTCGATCGAGTCGAAGAACTGCGCGGCCACCTGTGCCAGCGCTTGGCCGACGACCGACCCGATCGAGAAATTGGGCACGATTATCACGCCGCCGGCGGTCTCACCGGCCGGTACGTCGTGCAGCCGTTCACGCAGCCCGGCGATGCGAGCGCCCGACCATCCCGAGGTTCCGACCAGCACCTTCTTGCCGTGCGTGATTGCATGATCGACGATGGCCTGCGAAGCTGTCGGCGAGGTGACGTCGACGACGACCTCTGCTTTCAGCATCTCATCCAAGTGGTCGGCGGAGGACAGGCGAGCAACCAGATCGAATTCAGCGGAGTCGTCGATGACGCTGCAGATGAGCCGCCCCATGGTGCCCGTTGCGCCGACCACGGCGACCGAAGTTCTCATTCGACCAATCTACCAAGCACCCGGGGCACCCAGTTTTCCGGGAGCCCGGGAGCCCGGCTTCACACCCGTTGAGGCTCTGGGGTTCCCGTGCGCAACTCGAATGGAAGGTGGTTGGTTCCGTTGTGCATGATCAGCATGGGTGGCCTCGCGGTGCGCAACCGAATGATCGTCAGGCCGCAATTGGCCTGGTTGAGGCCGAGCCAACGCCACGCGGGCGCATCCATCGCATGCCGCACGAACCAGGCGATCACAAAGTTGTGCGTGATGAGCAGGTCGTGGCGTTCGTCGGCGGTCGGCGCCATGAACTCGGCCACCGCGTCATCCATCTGGGCCTCGCCGGCTTCCAACTCCGCCTGGGTGAAGGAGCCGAAGAACGACTCGAAGTTCTTCGGCATATCGGGAGTGGGCCCCGATGGGATGCAGTCGAACAGCAGCGCGGACGGGCGCGAGGTGATGCCCGGCAGGTTCTGAGTGATGATCTGGGCGGTCTCACTGGCTCGTTTCAGCGGTGAATGCCACGCCTCGGTGAACGGAACCCCAGCCAGTCGGTGGGCGATGAGGCGAGCCTGTTGTTCCCCACGTGCGGAGAGCGGGCCGTCGGGCAGCCCGTGTTCGGCGTCCTGCTGCTCGCCGTGGCGAACAAGGTACAGGTAGCGGGACATCGTCGTCCTTTCGTTAGTGGCGCTGACGCGCGCCGTCATGACATGTGGGAAAAAACCAACCGCACCGGCTATTGCGGGGCGTGGCTCGCGATGTCCAGGATGGGAGCGAAAGAGTCTTCGTCGACCGTTCCGACTGCGGCCACCGACACGGTGCGGCCGGCCAGGTCAGCGGCCAACTGCTGCACGTCGTCGGCCGTCACCTGGGCCAGCAGGCGCAGACTCTCGTCCAAGTCGCTGAACTCGCCCATCGTGATCTCGCTGCGCCCCAGGCGTGACATGCGCGTGTCGGAGTTCTCCAGGGCGAGGGCGGACGCACCGGAAAGTTGCCCGGTCGCGCGCTCCATCTCGTCGTCAGTCACTCCGAACCGAGCCAGTTTGTGCAGTTCCGCGAGCATCAACTCGGTCACCTGTGCGGCCTTCGCCGGCGAACAACCGGCGTAGATCCCGAACACCCCGGCGTCGGAGTAGCCGGCTCCGAACGAGTACACCGAATAGGCCAGTCCACGCTTCTCCCGGATCTCCTGGAAGAGCCGACTGGACATTCCGCCGCCGAAGATCGAGTTGAGCACGCTCAGGGTGACCCTGCGGTCATCGGTGGCCAGGAGCCCGGGCACACCGATCAGAATGTTGGACTGTTCGATGGGCCGGTGCACGACGCTGAGGCGCCCACCGCCGGCGATCGACGCTGCGGTCGTCGCGCGGCGTTCGACCGGCCGTGCCTGAAGCCCGAGGTCCCACCCCGCCCGGCGCAGGGAGGCTTCGACTCCCGCGACCAACTCGTCGTGGTCGACGGCTCCGGCGGCCGTGATCACCAGGTCCTGCGGGCGGTAGTTCGCCCGGTAGTGCTCCCAGACCGCGTCACGCTGCACCGCCCGGATCGTGTCCGCATTGCCGCCGATCGGCCGCCCCAACGGGTGCTCGCCGAGAACGGTCTGGAAGAATCGTTCGCTGGCGACATCGGCCGGGTCATCATCGGCCATGGCCAGTTCCTCGAGGATGACGCCACGTTCGATCTCGAACTCGTCCCGGTCGAGAACGGAGGAGCAGAGCATGTCGGCAATCACCTCGACGGCCATCGCGAGGTCGCCATCGCGCACCTTCGCGTAGTAGCACGTGTATTCCTTTGCCGTCATGGCGTTGTGCTCACCGCCCACCCGGTCGAAGGCGCTGGCGATGTCGAATGCGCTTCGCGTTCCGGTGCCCTTGAACAACAGGTGTTCCAGAAAATGAGTGGAGCCGAAGTTTGACGACTGCCCCGCGGTGCCATTCGAGGAGGGCGCCGCCGCCGATTCGTCACGGGAACCGACGGCCACCCAGTAGCCGAGCGTCGCACTACGACTGCCGGGCATGAACTCGCTGAGAATGCGTACACCCGACGGTAAGACGGTTCGCCTGATGAGGGACTCGCCCGCTGCGGTGAAGGACAGTTCGGCCAGGTCAAGGGGAAGGTCAACGGAGCCGGTCATTCAACCCAGCTTACGGCACAGCCGGTGCTCGGCCGCTCCCTGCAAGACGGAGATGGAGGCGCAGCACTTAACCGGAGACGCGATCCAACTCGCGCACCTGGCCCCGAGTGAGTTGCACGGTTGCGGCCGCCATCAGGTCATCGATCTGGTCGGGCCGCGAGGCGCTGGTGACCGGGGCGGTGATGTTCGGTTTGGCCAGCAACCACGCCAGTGCTGCGGTCGCGGCGCTCACCTCGAGTTCTCCCGCAACCTGGTTGAGCACGGCCAGAATTCGTAAGCCCTTACGGGTGACGTGTTTCACCGCTCGGGATTGCCGCTCCGTGGCGGGCTTCTGGTGCCGGGACAGGTACTTTCCGCTCAGAAAGCCGTGCGCGAGCGCGAAATATGGCACGATCGCGAGCCGCTGCCCATCGGCGATGACCGCCATCTCCCCCTCGAATTCGCGTTGCACCAGACTGTATTCGGTCTGCACCGCGGCGAACTTGCTCAACCCATACGCCGAGAGGATGCGCGCCTGGATGAGCCGGTCCACTGTGTAGTTGGAGGCCGCAAGATAACGCACCTTGCCGGATTCGACGAGCGTGTCGGCCGCGGCGAGGCTGTCTTCCAGTGGGGAGCTCTGGTCGTCCTCGTGAAAGAAGAGCACGTCGATGTGGTCGGTGCGCAAACGGGTGAGGCTGTCTTCAACCGCCCTGATGATATTGCCGGGGGTGAGCCCCGGGTTGTCCGGGTGCCTTCCGATCTTGGTCGCCAGCACCAGGTCATCACGATTGGCGCGGTCTTTGAGCCAACTGCCGATGATCACTTCGCTGCGACCGCCGGCATAGCTGTCAGCCGTGTCGATGAAGTTGCCTCCGCACTCGAAATAGCGGTCCAGAATCCCTCGACTCGCGTGGTGGTCGGCGGTCCAGCCGAACACGCTGGCGCCCAGCGCCAACGGATACACCCGGAGGTCGGTCTCACCCAATTGCCGGTACAACCCAGCGGATGCCCGAGACGCGAGCGGAACCGGGGAGGCGCCGTGGGGCTTGAGTCCGGTTTGGGCGGCGTTGACGTGGTCACGCGCAGAAACGGGCCGCGCGTACTCAGCTGCAGTCGATGACACGTCGTCCCTTCAGCTCAACATCGAGCCGTCCTCGACCGCCAAACGCTCAAACAACGGTCGAAAGTTCTTGCTCCCTGTGTGGCCGAGGATAAGGCACCGGCAGCAAGGCCGGGAGTCAACACGCGCAATCGTTACCGAAACATAATCAGTGCCGGCTTCAGTGCGGTCATGCCCGGCCGGCGCCTGCGAACGCCAAACGGCCCGCGGGAGTGGAATATCCACGCCTGCGAGCCGTTCGGTCGAGTCACTCGGACTCAGGTTGTTCAGTAGTTCAGGTTGTTCAGTAGTTCAGGTAGTTCAGGTTGTTCAGTAGTTCAGGTTGTTCAGGCCTCGGCGGGGGCTTCGACCTCGGCCAGTGCCGCGGTTTCTTCCTCGAGCATGACCGGTGCCAGCGACAGCTTGCCCCGGTCGTCGACCTTGGTGATCTCCACCTGGATCTTCAGCCCGACGCTGAGCACGTCTTCGACGTTGTCGACCCGCTTGCCACCGGCAAGCTTGCGCACCTCGGAGATGTGCAACAGGCCATCGCGGCCGGGCATCAGGGAGACGAACGCACCGAAGGTGGCGATCTTCACGACCGTGCCCAGGAACCGCTCGCCCACCTCAGGGTTCGACGGGTTGGCGATCGCGTTGACCGCGGCCCGTGCCGCTTCGGCGGAGGGGCCGTCGACCGCACCGATGTACACAGTGCCGTCGTCCTCGATGGAGATGTCGGCGCCCGTGTCGTCCTGGATCTGGTTGATCGTCTTGCCCTTCGGGCCGATCAGCTCACCGATCTTGTCGACGGCGATCTGAACGCTGATAACGCGCGGCGCGGTCGGCGCCATTTCGTCGGGGGCATCGATCGCGGCGTTCATCACGGCGAGGATCGTGGTGCGAGCCTCCTTCGCCTGGCTGAGCGCGCCGTCGAGCACCGACGTGGGCAGGCCGTCGAGCTTGGTGTCGAGCTGGATGGCGGTGATGAATTCGCTGGTGCCGGCAACCTTGAAGTCCATGTCGCCGAGTGCGTCTTCGGCACCGAGGATGTCGGTGAGGGCCGCGTAGCGGGTCTCACCGTTCACGGTGTCGGAGACCAGGCCCATCGCGATGCCGGCGACCGGGGCGCGCAGCGGCACACCGGCGTTGAGCAGGGCGAGGGTGGAGGCGCAGACCGACCCCATCGAGGTGGAGCCGTTCGACGACAGCGCCTCGGAGACCTGGCGGATCGCGTACGGGAACTCCTCACGCGTCGGCAGAACCGGCATGAGGGCCCGCTCTGCGAGCGCGCCGTGGCCGATTTCGCGGCGCTTCGGGCTGCCGACTCGGCCAGTCTCACCGGTCGAGTAGGGCGGGAAGTTGTAGTTGTGCATGTACCGCTTCTTGGTCACCGGGCTCAACGAGTCGATCGATTGCTCCAGCTTCAGCATGTTCAGCGTCGTCACACCCAGGATCTGGGTCTCACCGCGCTGGAACACGGCTGAACCGTGAACGCGCGGGATGACCTGAACCTCGGCATCCAATGCCCGGATGTCGGCGAGGCCTCGCCCGTCCATGCGCACACCCTCGTTGAGGATGCGACCGCGAACGACGATCTTGGTGACCGCCTTGTAGGCAGCCGAGACCTGGCCCATGGCGGATGCCTCGAGCTCGCCGGCGTCAACCTTTGCCTTGATCTGCTCCTGAACCTTGGCCTTGAGCGCGTCGTCGGCGTCCTGCCGCTCGACCTTGCCCGCGATCTGGTAGACGTTCACCAGTTCGTCGTAGGCGAGTCCGGCAACGGCGTCGTAGACCTCGGAGGCGTACGGCGGGAAGACCGGGTAGTCGGCGGTGGGCTTGGCGGCCGTTGCGGCCACCTTCGCCTGCGCCTCGACCAGTTGCTTGATGAACGGCTTGGCCGCCTCGAGGCCCTGTGCGACTACCTCTTCGGTGGGCTTGACAGCGCCGCCCTGGATCAGGTTCCAGGCGTTGTCGGTGGCCTCGGCCTCGACCATCATGATGGCGACGTCGCTCTCACCGTTCGACTTGGTGACCACGCGACCCGCGACCACCATGTTGAAGACGGCGTCTTCCATCTGGCTGTGCTTGGGGAACGCAACCCACTGGTCGCCGATCAGGGCGACGCGAACGCCACCGACCGGGCCGGAGAACGGCAGTCCGGAGAGCTGGGTCGACAAGGATGCGGCGTTGATCGCCAGCACGTCGTAGTACTCGTCGGGCTCGATGGCGAGCACGGTGATGACCACCTGGACCTCGTTGCGCAGGCCGTCGACGAACGACGGGCGCAGCGGCCGGTCGATCAGGCGGCAGGTGAGGATCGCGTCGGTCGACGGGCGGCCCTCGCGACGGAAGAAGCTGCCCGGGATGCGGCCGGCCGCATACATGCGCTCTTCCACATCGATGGTCAGCGGGAAGAAGTCGAAGTTCTCCTTCGGGTGCTTGCCGACCGAGGTGGCCGACAAGAGCATGGTTTCCTCGTCGATGTACGCAGCGGCCGAGCCCTGCGCCTGCTGGGCGAGACGCCCGGTCTCGAAGCGGATGGTGCGCTGGCCGAACTTGCCATTATCGATAATGGTTTCGGCGAACGTGATTTCTGGACCCTCCAAGGGATCCCTCCTTAACTTTTTTGCGCACCACCGTATGTGGTCACGCCGTCTGGTACGGAGCAGGAGCGGGCAGAGCGAAACAATCACAGCCGTGGCGGCGTGATTGACACTGTCGTGCGGGGATTCGCGGCATTCGCCGCGGGTTCTGGCGCACGCCTGGCCTTCAGTAAAAAACCACTGACTCACGCAATTCTTGAGCGCGTGTTTCAGGAGTTCACCACCGAGGACCAGCTTCCTGCCAGCCTGCTCCGAGTGGCCGCAATCCTTGCAGCCTTGGCAATGCTAGCAGAACGGCCTGTTCCTGGCGAGGGAAACGCCGCAAGTCGCCGGTGGCGTGAGCGCAGGATCGGCACACCCTAGAATCCAACGGAAGGAAGGCAGGGACGTGACGCAGACCTTGGTGACCCAACGAATCAATGACTGACCACCCGGCGACTCGCTCAGAAATGCGGCGGAAGAGCGCCATCATCATCATCGCGTCAAACCGCGCTGCGGCCGGGGTCTACCCCGACCGGTGCGGCCCGGTGATAGTCCAATGGCTCGAAACGAGGAACTGGTCGGTCAGCGGACCGCGGGTCGTGCCCGACGGGCCCAATGTCACGCGGGCGCTGATCGAGGCGATCAGCGAAGATCCCGCCCTGGTCATCACGAGCGGTGGAACCGGGGTCTCACCGTTCGACACAACACCGGAGTCGACCGCGCCGCTTCTCGACCGAGAGCTTCCCGGATTCATGGAGGAATTGCGCCGCCGGGGTGCGGTTCACACACCGACCGCATGGCTCACCCGCGGGCTGGCCGGGGTCGCCGGGCGCAGCCTCGTGTTCAACCTGCCCGGGTCACCGGGCGGCGTGCGAGACGGGCTCGAACTCTTGAATGAGGTTCTCGAACACGCACTCGAGCAACTGCGGGGACACACGTACGGGCCGACCAGGCACCGAGCCGGAGGGTTCCGACCGGCCACGACTGGATCGGCCGTGACTGCACCGACCGCGAACACTGAGTTCTAGACCCCTCGGCGACCGACGCCACCGGCAAGGACACGCCGGTTTCCCTCCGACCGCCCAGCGTATGCTGAAGTGAATTGCTTCTTAAACCTGGGCTTTGGAGGTGCGGCGTGAGCGGGGCCGGACTGGACAGTCTTTACCAAGAAGTGATCATGGATCACTCCAAGCAACGCCATGGTGCCGGTCTCCGCGAAGATGCGGCGACGTCCTCCCACCAACTGAACCCCACCTGCGGTGACGAACTCACCCTCAACCTGCACGTGAACGCCACCGGTGACACGATCGACTCGGTGAGCTGGGACGGCCAGGGCTGCGTGATCTCCCAGGCCTCCATGTCGATGTTGCACGATCTACTCGGTGGGCTTCCCGTGGCGCAGGTGGAACCGCGGCTGGCCGCCTTTCGCGAGATGATGCGATCAAAGGGACAGATCGAGGGTGACCCCGACCTGCTCGGCGACGCCGTCGCGCTTGCCGGCGTCTCCCGCTACGTCGCTCGGGTGAAGTGTGCAATGCTCGGCTGGGTCGCGCTGGAAGACGCGGTACGGCAACTGCCACCACCCGATGCCGATCTGGGGCACCCATGAGTGCCACACTGACACCATGACCACCACCATCGGAATCCTTCTGGCAGCCGGTGCCGGGAGGCGCATGGGTGGGCCCAAGGCACTGGTGATCGGTGAGGACGGCCTTGCCTGGGTGGTCAGTGGCGCGAGAACCCTCGCCGCAGGCGGATGTGTCGAAACGGTGGTCGTCGTCGGTGCCGATGAGTCCGCGGTGCGTCAGCTGCTCACCGAGGAACCGGTCACCATCGTCTCGGCTGGCGACTGGGAATCAGGGATGGGCGCTTCGCTGCGTGCCGGGCTGCGTGCGGTAGCTGATCGGCGTGCCGACTCGGCACTGGTGCACCTGGTCGACCTGCCGGATGTCGGTCCCGAGGTCATTCGCCGGCTGGTCGCCCGCGCGTCCCCGGATGTGCTTGCCCGGGCACGGTATGGACCGCCGGCGGGACATCCCGTGCTTCTCGGGCGGGAGCACTGGGCTGCGATCGCCGACGAGTGCACCGGGGACTCCGGCGCCCGCGCCTATCTGGCACGCCACGAGGTCGACGAGGTCGACTGCTCCGACCTGGCCACGGGTGCCGACGTCGACCGGCGCACCCCGGCGACGGCAAAGGCAGAGCGGTGATTCCCGTCACCTCGGCAGAGGATATGAGCACCCGCCTGACGGCGGTTGGCTACCTTCCCGACGACGGATTGGCCACCATCACCTATCTCGCCATCGCCATGCAACGACCCCTCCTGCTGGAGGGGGAACCGGGCACGGGCAAGACGGCATTGGCGGAGGCCGTTTCCGAAATTCTTCAGATTCCCCTCATCCGACTGCAGTGCTACGAGGGGATCGATTCGACCCAGGCCCTCTACGACTGGGACTTCACCCGCCAGATCCTCCACCTGCGCACCGTCGAGGCAACCGGAGTCGCGCCCGGAACAGACGAGCTGGAGGAGTCGCTGTTTGATGAACGCTTTCTTCTGGCACGCCCGATTCTGCGGGCATTGCGCGAGGCTCCCGCAGTGTTGCTGGTGGACGAGATCGACCGGGCAGACGACGAGTTCGAGGCATTCCTGCTCGAAGTGCTGTCTGCGAACCAGGTGACGATCCCGGAACTGGGCACGATCACAGCGACCACCCCGCCCATCGTGATCCTGACTTCGAATCGCACTCGCGAATTGCACGACGCCCTCAAGCGACGTTGCCTGTACCACTGGATCGAGCATCCCGGCTTGGCCAGGGAGATCCAGATCCTGCGCTCCCGACTGCCCGAGGTCAGCGTTGCACTTGCCGAGCAGGTCGCCTCAGTCGTTCAGCAGTTGCGCCTGAATGGTGAGATGCGCAAGCCGCCCGGGGTCGCCGAGACCCTCGACTGGGCAAAGGCGCTGCACCATCTCGGCAGCCGGGAACTCGACCACGAATCGGCCGCCGCGACAATCGGTGCCGTCTGCAAGTACCGGGAGGACACCGAGCGAGTGCGCGCGGCGTTGGACACCCTGTTGACCCCATGACCGCGAGCAATGAGCAAGCACCCGCCGGCCCCGATCCGATTCCGGTGTTCGTCGGATTCGCCCACGCGCTCAGGGCTGCCGGTCTGCGCGTGGGTCCCGACCGCACGCAGGCGTTCATCGATGCCGTCGTGAGGCTCGGAGTGGATGCGCCCGACCACGTCTATTGGGCGGGCCGTGCGACCCTGTGCTCCACGCCCGACGACATCGACATCTTCGACCGAACCTTCGACCACTGGTTCTCGGACAGGCCGATCCCCTCTCCCGTACCGGTCCAGGCGCCCCGGTCGGTAGCCCAGGCCTCCCTCGACGAGGCAGACGACGCCTCTTCCGGTGCCCAAATACTCATCGCGGCACAGGCGAGCGATGAGGAGACACTCCGCCACCGCGACATCGCGAAATTGTCGGCGGCAGAGCGAGTGCGCCTGTCCCGGCTGTTCGCCGGGTTGCACGTGGCCACCCCCACACGTCCCGGTGTGCGCCGACGACCCCACCGGTCGGGTGACGTCGACGCGGCCAGAACTGTGCGTGAACAACTCCGCCATGCCGGCGAGCCCGGGCCAATCCGATTCCGGCGCCCGCTCACGCGTGCCCGCCAGGTCACTTTTCTGATCGACGTGTCCGGCTCGATGGAACCCTACGCCGATTCCCTCCTCCGGCTTGCCCACAGGGTGCTCGCGGGGGCACCACACAGCACCGAGGTCTTCACCCTCGGGACGAAGTTGACGAGGGTGACCGTTCCGCTGGGTCTGCGCAACCCCGAACAGGCGCTGGTCGCCGCCGGCGAAGCCGTGCCGGATTGGTCGGGAGGAACCAGGTTGGGTGACATGTTGCAGGAGTTCGTGGCTCGCTACGGTCAGCGCAGAATCGTGCGCAACGCGGTGATCGTCATCGCCAGCGACGGTTGGGAACGTGGCGACCCGAGACTGCTCGGCGAACAGATGCAACGGCTGGGCCTGCTCGCACACACTGTTCTGTGGTCGAATCCGCACAGTGGCAAGACTGGGTACAGTCCCATCCAAGGTGGTATCGCAGTGGCACTGCCCCATCTGGATAAACTGGTAGCTGGCCATTCATTGGCAGATTTTGCAAAATTATTGGGGTTGATTGCCGATGCGTGAAGTGTTGGGTGAACTGCTGGAGTCTTGGCAATCCGGCGAAGTCTTCGGCATGGGTACCGTAGTACACACGATTCGGTCCGCGCCACGGCCGCCCGGCGCTTCGATGCTGGTTGCCCCCGACGGCACTGTGGCCGGATCGGTTTCTGGCGGTTGCGTCGAGGGTGCACTGTACGAACTGTGTGTGGAGGTCGCCGGATCCTCGACGCCCGTGCTGGAGCGGTACGGCTTCAGCGACGACGAGGCGTTCGCGGTCGGTCTCACGTGCGGCGGAATCATCGACGTGTTCGTCGAACCCGTCTCCAAGACGCTGTTCCCCGACCTCGACCTGGTGATTGCCGACATCAGGGCTGATGAGCCCGTTGCGATCGCCACGGTGATCGAACACCCCGACTCCGAGTGGCTCGGCCGGCGGATCATCGTGCGTCCCGACTCGGCGAGCGGCACGCTCGGCCTGGACCGCGCCGACCACTCGGTGATCGACGATGCGCGCGGACTGCTCGAGTCCGGCACCACGACCACTGTGACCTACGGTGCTGAGGGGCAGCGGATGGACACCGGCATGCGGGTATTCGTCGCGTCGTTTCAACCCAAGCCGCGAATGATCGTGTTCGGTGCCATCGACTACGCCGCAGCGGTGGCCCGCCAGGGCACGTTCCTCGGGTACCACGTGACGGTCTGCGATGCGCGGCCGATCTTCGCCACCCGCGCCCGATTCCCGACCGCCGACGAAGTGGTCGTCTCGTGGCCACACCACTACCTGAAAAAAGAGATCGATGAGGGCAGGATCGACTCCCGAACGGTGCTGTGCGTGCTCACCCACGATCCGAAGTTCGACGTGCCGGTGCTCGATCTCGCCCTGCGCCTCGACGGCCCGCGCCGCCCCGCCTATATCGGGGCGATGGGTTCGAGGAAGACACACGACGATCGCCTCATCCGCCTCAAAGAGGTCGGCCTGGGCGATCAGGAGCTCCCGCGCCTGACCAGCCCGATCGGCTTGGATCTGGGCGGGCGCACCCCGGAGGAGACCGCGATCTCTGTGGCCGCAGAGATCATCTCGCTGCGGTGGGGCGGCACTAATGAGCCGCTCAGCGAATCCGATCGTCGGGTGCACCAGGGCCTGGACGACTGAGCACTCCTCGCTCACCCACCGGTCACCTGAAGTCGACCCGAGCCATTGTCCCAACGCCCAGGCGATGTTATACAGGGAGAGCACGATGGGGTGAGCGGAAGGATTTTCATGGTCCAGACGACTATTACTGTCACAGTTGACGGTACGTCTTACACAGATCAGGTCGAGCCGAGGATGTTACTCGTTCAGTATCTGCGCGAGACTCTCGGCAAAACGGGTACTCTGATCGGTTGCGACACCAGCAATTGCGGTGCCTGCACCGTGCATCTCGACGGGGTGAGCGTGAAATCGTGCACCATGTTCGCGGTACAGGCCGACGGACACGAGGTGACCACGATCGAGGGCATCGCGGGCGCTGACGGGCTTCACCCCATGCAGACCGCGTTCCACGAGAATCACGCCCTGCAGTGCGGGTTCTGCACGCCCGGCATGATCATGGCGTCGATCGACCTGTTGCGCGAGAATCCGAATCCGGATGAACAGATGATCCGGGATGGATTGGAAGGCAACCTCTGCCGGTGCACGGGTTACCAGAACATCGTCAAGGCAGTGCGCAGTGCTGCTGAGACGGAGGCCGCGAAGGTGGAACTCGGCGCGACGATTCCGGTGGGTCAGCCATCATGACCATCACCGAGATCGGGGCCTCCCGCCTCCGCAAAGAAGACCAACGCCTGATCACCGGACGCACGCGCTATACCGACAACATGGTATTGCCGGGCATGTTGCACATCGCCCTGGTCAGAAGCCCGTTCGCGCACGCGCGCATCACGGCGATCAACGTCGACGAGGCGAAGAGGGCCCCCGGCGTGATCATGGTGCTCACCGGCAAGGATGTCGCCGACGAACAGGGCGGAATTCCGTCGGCCTGGCCTGTCACTCCTGACCAGAAGGCGCCCCCGTACCTCCCCATCGCCGTCGAGCACGTCGCCTACGCCGGCGAGATCGTTGCCTGCGTCATCGGCCGCACGGCCGCGGCGGCTCGGGACGCACTCGAATTGATCGATGTGGACTACGACGACCTGCCCCCGGTACTCGACCTCGAAGAGGCGATGACCGACACGGTGCTGTCCCATCCCGACCTGGGGACGAACCTGTCGGCCACCTGGATCTTCGACTCCGCGGCAGCCGGAACGGGCACCGATGTCGCCCAAGCCCTCGCCTCAAGCGAGGTCGTGATCGAGCGCACCTACTACCAGCAGCGCCTGATCCCCGCGTTCATGGAGCCGCGGTCGACGGTGGTCGATCCCACCGGTGAGCAACTCACCATGTGGTCGGCGACCCAGGTTCCGCACATCCTGAAGCTGATGATCTCGCTGGCCCTGTCGATCCCGGAGTCGAAGGTGCGCGTCGTGGCACCGGATGTCGGCGGCGGCTTCGGGGGCAAGCTCGCGGTGACCGCGGAGGAGTTCATCACCCTTCTCGCGGCGCGCCGCACGGGCAAGCCGTGTAAGTACACCGAGACCAGGACCGAGTCGTTGATGGGCGCGCACCACGGCCGCGCCCAGGTGCAGCGGATCAGACTCTCCGCCACGAAAGAGGGCATCGTCACCGGGTTGGATGTCAACCTGCTCGCCGACATGGGCGCCTACCTCGGCGTGATCACCTCAGGCATCCCGATTCTGGGCGCGTTCATGTACAACGGGATCTACAAGTTTCCGGCCTACCGGTTCGAATGCAACAACCTGTTCACCAACAAGGCCCCCACCGGCGCCTATCGCGGTGCCGGGCGACCCGAAGCAACCTTCGCCATCGAACGTGCCATGGACGACCTCGCGGCAGAACTCGACATGGACCCTGTCGAGTTGCGGCGCAAGAACTGGATCAAGCACGAGGAGTTCCCGTTCACAACGGTCGCAGGCCTCGAGTACGACTCGGGCAACTACGAGGCGGCGACGGACAAGGCGCTGAAAGAGTTCGGCTATGACGAGCTGCGCGCCGAGCAGAAGTTGCGGCGGCAATCCGGTGACCGGGTGCAACTCGGAATCGGCGTCTCCACCTACACGGAGATGTGCGGGTTGGCACCCTCACGGGTGCTCGGCTCACTCGACTACGCGGCCGGTGGCTGGGAGCACGCGCAGGTGCGGGTTCTGCCCACCGGCGCAATTGAAGTGGTGACCGGGATCAGCCCGCACGGGCAGGGTCACGAGACGTCGTTCAGTCAGATCGTCGCAGACCGGCTGGGTGTTCCGTTCGACAACGTCGAAGTGTTGCATGGTGACACGCAGGTGGCGCAGAGGGGCCTCGACACCTATGGCTCGCGTTCGCTGGTCGTCGGCGGCATGGCCGTCGTCGCGGCGGCAGACAAGGTGATCGAAAAGGCGAAGACCGTGGCGGCGCATCTGCTGGAGGCCAGCCGCGACGACATCGAATTCACCGCGGGTGCGTTCGGCGTCAAGGGAACCGACCAGTCGATGACCCTGGGCGAGATCGCGTTCGCCGTGTTCTCGGCGCACAACATGCCCGACGGCTTCGAGCCCAGCCTGGATTCAGACGCCACCTTCGACCCGGTCAACTTCAATTTTCCGCACGGCACCCACCTGTGCGCGATGGAGGTCGACACGGAGACCGGCGCGGTGACTCTTCGAAAATACGTCTGCGTCGACGACATCGGCAATGTCATCAACCCACTCCTGGTCGACGGCCAGATACACGGCGGCCTCGTCCAGGGCATCTCGCAGGCACTGTTCGAGGAAGCCGTCTACGACGAGTCCGGAACTCTCGTGACCGGTTCGTTCGTGGACTATCTCGTGCCAAGTGCAGCCGATCTTCCGATGTTCACCACCGACCGCACAGTCACGCCGGCACTCACCAACACCCTCGGGGTCAAAGGTGTCGGCGAGGCGGGCACCATCGCGTCGACACCGGCGATCGTCAATGGCGTGCTCGACGCCGTCAGGCATCTGGGTGTCGACGACATTCTGATGCCGTGCACCCCGAGTCGGGTGTGGAATGCGTTGCGAGACGCCGCCCAGGGTGGTGGACGTCACCGCTCCCCCGACCCGAGTTCGACGAAACCCGATCTCGACCCGGCAGGAGGCAACTGATGATTCCCGTGGCGTTCGACTACTCCGCCCCGACCACGTTGGATGAGGCACTCACACTGCTGGCCGACGCCGGCGAGGACGGCAAGATCCTGGCCGGCGGGCAGAGCCTGATCCCGGTGTTGAAGCTTCGGCTCGCCGCCCCCCACGCGGTTATCGACCTGGGCAGGATCGATGCGTTGCGTGGTATCCGCGAAGACGGCGACCACGTGGTGATCGGAGCGATGACGCAGCACCACGATGTGGCCACGCACCCGTTGGTGGCCGAGCACGCGAACCTCATCGCGCGTGCGACCCAGACCGTGGCCGACCCGCAGATTCGCCATCGGGGTACGTTCGGCGGTGCTCTGGTTCATGCAGATCCGGCCGGTGACCTGCCAGCTGCCGCCCTCGCCATGGACGCCGTGTTCCACATCGTCGGCCCCGGCGGAGAGCGAACGGTGGCGGCGGCAGACTTCTTCGTCGACCTGTTCACCACCGCGGTCGGCGACAATGAGATCTTGACAGAGGTGCGTATGCCCAAGAAGACCGCCTGGGTCAGCGACTATCAGAAGTTCACCCGCGTGGCACAGCAGTGGTCGATCGTCGGAGTCGCCGCCACGCTCAGGATCGAGAATGGTCGGATCGCGGAGGCACGGATCGCCCTCACCAACATGGGTTCGGTCCCGATACGCGTACAGGCAGTCGAACAGGCGCTCATCGGGTGCGCGATCGAGGAGGACGCCATCGCCCGCGCAACAGCCTCGGTCGCCGACGGAACGAATCCGCCGAGCGACCTGAACGGCGATCCCGACTACCGCAGACACCTGGCCACGGTCCTGACCAGGCGGGCGGTTCTCAATGCCGCCTAGGTCGGTCGTCAACCACCTGGCGCATTCCAGCTAGCCATTACCGGTCAGGAGCAGGCCATGGCCACCGTCACCACACGAATTCAAGGAGCCCCATGAAACTCAATCACACTTTCGTCGTCCCAGCGGCACTGGATGTGACGTGGGCAGCCTTCAACGACCTGGACGGCCTGGTCCCCTGCCTGCCCGGCGCCAGGCTGATCTCCGCCGAGGGAGACGGCTTCGCCGGCGAGGTGAAGGTGAAACTGGGGCCGATCTCGATGCTCTACGGCGGAACCGGAGTCTTCATCGAACGCGACCAGGCCGCCGGACGGATGGTGGTCGAGGCAAAGGGCAAGGACAAGCGTGGGAACGGGACGGCGGGCGCCACGGTGACCGCCCAGCTGACTGCCGACGGCACCGGCACCTCGATCGAGGTGATCACCGACCTGTCGGTGACCGGCAAGCCGGCCCAGTTCGGGCGCGGCGTCATCCAGGATGTCAGTGACAAGCTGCTCGGCCAGTTCGTCGACTGCATCTCGAAGAAGTTGAACCCGGCCGCCGAGGAAGAACCACCGGCCGCCGAGACAGAAGGCGGGGCAGGGTCTGAGGGCGCAGCTCCAGCAATAAAAGTTCCGGCGGGCTCGAGCAGCGACCCGGATGCACCGTCCGCTGCTCCTCGGCCCGCCCCGACACAGGCTTCCCGCGAGGTCCATTCCGGCCCCTCGGATGTGGCGGAGCCGGCCGAACTCGACCTGTTGTCAACGGTCATGCCGGTCTTCCTCCGCCGCTATGCACTCCAGGCGGCCATCGCGCTGGCGGCGATCGTCGCGGTGTGGGTGTGGTTGGCCCGCAGATCGAAATGACGTGACCGCCACGACCCGTTGACCGCACCCGATCTCTTGCACCCTGCTGTGTTGCACCCTGATCCCTTGCACCCTGATCCCTTGCACCCTGATCCCTACAGCGCCATCACGGCCATCGCGGCGATCATGCTCCTTGAACATGCCATGTGAAACGATCCGCCGGGTGCCTGCCGGCGTTGCTTCGGCACCGATAGTACGGCTGCACACCCGACCCAGGCGAGCAAGAACCGTACACGAGGATCTTCCTCTCACTGCTCCAAGGGGCGGTCGCCGGGGCGCGCGCAGAAGCGTTCGTCTTCTCCACCCGGCTGACGCGTCTGACCCGGCAGTTGGCGACGCATGATCCGGACCTGGCGTTGGCCCGGGCCGCCTCGAGCACCTCCGATTGGGCGGGCGGCACGAGGATCGCCGAGAGCGTCCGTCGTTTCATCGACGACCATGGCCGCCCCGGGCTTGCCCGAGGTGCCGTGATCGTGATTCTCTCGGACGGTTGGGCGCACGACGACCCGGCTGATGTGGCTGCGCAGATGGCCCGGTTGAAGCGTCTGGCGCACCGGATAATCTGGGTCAACCCGCGCAAGGCCACCCTCGGCTTTCAGCCGTTGGTGGGCGGCATGGCCGCGGCACTCCCCTACTGCGACGCCTTCGTCAGCGGGCACAGCTACGAGGCGCTTGAAGAGGTGGCGGCCGCGATCCGTTCCGACAGCGGTACGTCCCGTCCTTCAATCCGGTGGGCCACACCAGCACCGACTGAACTCTCGCCGCACGACCGGTGACCGGCCAGGCTCCTGATGCCGTGCAATCACACGATTCGTGCGTCGACGGCTTCTACGGCGACCGGGTCGGCCGGTTGAGCGCCGTGCGCTGCCGCCGGGAACAGTTTCCGAGCCGTCACGACGACAAAGATGATCAGCAACACGAATAGGGTTCCGTCGGCCGCGATGTAGAGGTAGTGCCAGAGTGAGCCCGCGGTGTCTTGCCCGGCGAGCAGGGCATCCGTTCTCGCATTCAGCGGCGGGCGGATGAGCAGCACCTCAGTCAACAGCACCACCCAGAGCGCCAGCAGCAGCCGCCATTGCAGTTTGGAGGCGCGCGGTCGGATCATCGCGACCGTCAACAGCACGGCGAGCACCAGGGCGGTGATGTTCATCGCGAAGAAGACCAGGCGGCCGATGCCGAGACCCAGTTCGATGGTGATCCCGGGTGCCTGGAACTTGAGCGGCGCCTCCAGGAAGGAAATGCCGATGATCAGTCCCAGCCAAACGGCGGGAACGACGAAACGGAGGGCCAGGCTGGTGCGGTGCATGCTCCGACCCTAGCCTCGATCTGTCGCCGAAGTCTGGCTCTTGCATGAGAGCGGGCAGGTGGCCGTGGCGCGTACCGTCTTGCCCGGTGGCCGTGTTCGGCCTGGGCGATGGAAGCTCGGTCTGGGTGACGTTGGCGCGAAGTGGGTGACGCTGGCGCGGACTGGGGGACGCTGGCGCGGACTGGGGGACGCTGGCTGGCCCCGGTGACTGCCGTTCACGCCTCGGTGAAGGTGGGCCAGGTGTCGGGGGCGTCGGTGACGACCTGTCCGGTGGGGCTGGTCCATTCCAGCACTCCCGGTGAGACCTGGCGTACTTTCCACTCGCCGTGGTGTTTCAGGGTGTGGTGGCTGCGGCACAGGTGTTCCAGGTTCTCGGGGGTGGTGGGGCCGCCTGCTTCGGCGGGGATGGTGTGGTCGAGGTCGCACCGGGCGGCGGACCGGTTGCAGCCGGGGTGTCGACAGCGGCCGTCTCGAAGCCTCAAGAATCGGCGGAGTTTCGCGGACGGCCGGTAGGTGTCGGCGGTCAACGCCATGCCGGTGACCGGGTGGGTGAGCAGCCGGATCAGTTTGGGGGCGTCGGCGGCCAGCCGTCGGGCGGTGGCCGGGTCGATCGGGCCCTTCCCGGCGATCGTCGCCGGCTCCAGGGAGTCTTTCCCGGCGGTGTCGACGTCAGCGCAGGTGCCGGCGTCGGTGCTGGTGCCGGGGTCGGTGGTGGTGTCGAGGAGGGTGAGCATGGGGATCACGATCGCGACTTCGGCGCGGATGCCGATCCCGGCGTGGTGGGGTGCGTCTTCACAGCCGGTGGGTTGCCCGGTGAGCAGCAGCTCGGCGATCAGGTCGACCCGGAGCTGGTCGTAGCTGCGCCGCTCCCCGGTCAGCTGGATGCCGGTGCCGCTGTTCGGGGCGGAGCTGTTCGGGTCGGAGCTGTTCGGGGCGGAGCTGTTCGGGTCGATGGTGTGCGGGGCAAAGGTGCGTGGACCGGCGGCGGTGGTGATCGCTTTGGCCTGTTGGGTGAGCCGGTCAAAGATGCCCTCCGCCAACACGGTCGGCAAGGTGAGACCGAGCTCGGACATGCCGTCACCGATGTCGGTCACCCAGACCCGACGCTGCTGGTGGGCCTGGTCGTACCGTTGCTGGAAGGACACCTCGCCCAGTTTCGCGGCGGTCAGTTGCGCATACCGGCCGAGTCGCCCCGGGGTGACCTCGGCCGCTTTCTCGAGCACCGCCTGTTCATAGGCGGCGCGCGCGGCCGGGTCCTGGATAGGCAGGCCGTGCTCGGCGATCACCTTCAGGTGGCCGAGATCGATCCGGCCGGCCTCGAGGGCTTTGACCGTGACGGGGTAGTCGGTGACGAAGGTTTCGGCGTCGCCGACCCGACGAGCCATGCTGCGGTCGGAGACCCGGTGCGCGAGGGCAAGATCGGCGACCACCGACCGGTGCGCGATCGACCGCCCGGTGCTGTCCAACGCGGTGCCGTACAGTTCGGTGTTCCCGGCCCGCACCCACACCGCCAACGCCGCCAGCTCGCGCAGCTCTGCCGCCTGTAGCGCACCCATCTGTCGGCGAAGCGCCACGGTGCGGACGATCGCCGCCGCCGCTGTTTCGTCGCCCGGACCGAACTCGGTGCCGTCGTCGCCCCGGCACGGGTCGCCGTACGGGTGGCCGCACGGGTTGCCGTACGGGGCGCCGACATTGGACCGGTCAGCCGCGAACAGGCCGGCAGTGAAGTTGTCCGGAGTGAATTGGTCGTCACTGGGCCGGCCAGCGCTGCACTCGTTGGCACTGTAGCTGTACTCGTTGGCACTGTAGCTGTACTCGTTGGCACTGTCATTGTGGGCATTGAACTGTCCGGCACCGCTCGTGTCAGCACCGGTCCGGACCGTGCCGTTCTCGCCGGATCGGGGCCCGATCCGGTCACCGGGGGGTATCAAGTCATCGACGTCCCACCCACGCACCAGGGCGTCCCAGTCGAGGTCGGTGAGGTCCGTGTCGGGCATCGCGGTATAGGCCTCGGCGAGAAGGTTGACCCAGGTTTCCTCGTCGAAACCGGCCGGGGTGAAGGAGGCGCTCGGTACCGCGCCATCGGCCCGGGGAACCCGCGTGACGCGGGGCCCGTCGCCGGCCGGGTATTCGAACGTTTGTTCCATATGAAGAGTCAACCACAGGCCACCGACATTGCCTCGGGCACCGCGAAAAACCGGTGGATCACCGTGGTGGACTCACTCGCACGTACAACTTCGATCGTTCTTGCTGATCCGAAGGACAAACAACGATGAAGGGCGAGGCCAACGGCCGAGCTCAGACCTTCTTGACGACGCTCGACTTCAGCTGGGTGGGGCCCACGCCGTCGACCTTGCAGTCGATGTCGTGGTCGCCGACCCCCTGAACCAATCGGATGCCGCGTACCTTGGTGCCCACCTTGATCACGGTGGAGCTGCCTTTGATCTTGAGGTCTTTGATAACGGTGACGGTGTCGCCGTCGGCCAGCGGGTTGCCGACAGCGTCCCTGATAACGGGATCGTCGGCATCCTCTCCATCCGCATCGGCGACCGGCGCCCACTCATGCCCGCACATCGGGCAGACCAGCAGTGTTCCCAGCTCGTAGGCGTGCTCGCTGGCGCATTCGGGACACAGGGGAAGAGAATCGGTCATCTGTTCAGGCTACCGCCGGATCACGTCCGGCTCCCCACCCGCACAGGCTGGTGGTCGCGCTCCGCCCTGTTCGTGGAACCTCCTCGCGCACGCCAGAATGGGAGCGACAGATTCCACCAGTGCAAGGAGCAGCCGTGACCCCCGACGAATTCCGCACCTACGGCCACGAGCTGATCGACTTGATCGCCAACTATCGCGAGCAGATCGAGGACCGCCCGGTGATGTCACAGGTGTCCCCCGGGGACGTGAAGGCGAAACTCCCGACTGCGGCGCCGCAGCAACCGGAGCCGTTCGAAGACATCATCGCGGATGTGGACGAATTGATCGTTCCGGGACTGACGCACTGGCAGCATCCGTCATTCTTCGGCTACTTTCCGGCGAATTCCAGCCTGTCCTCGGTGCTCGGCGACCTGGTCTCCACCGGGCTCGGCTCACTCGGCCTGTCCTGGCAGTCCGCCCCGGCCCTGACCGAGGTGGAGGAGGTGACCGTGAACTGGATGCGGCAGTTGCTGGGGCTGTCCGACCGGTTCAGCGGGGTGATCCAGGACACGGCATCGACCAGCACCCTGGTTGCGTTGATCAGCGCCCGGGAACGGGCATCCGACTACGCCCTTGTTCGCGGAGGACTGCAGGACGGTCAGAGGCCGCTGCGCATCTACGCGTCGGCGCACGCGCACAGCTCGGTCGACAAGGCGGCCCTGCTCGCAGGCTTCGGCCGAGACAACATCCGGTACATCGAGACGGATGCCGATCACGCGATGATCCCGGAGGCATTGGCCCTGGCGATCGCCGATGACACGGTGAACGGCTTCACCCCGTGCGCCGTGGTGGCGACCACAGGCACCACGGCGACGACCGCTATCGACCCGCTGGAGGAGATCGGGCGGATCGCCGAGGCGAACGGCGTGTGGCTGCATGTGGATTCGGCGATGGCCGGATCGGCGATGATCCTGCCGGAATGCCGCTGGATGTGGGCGGGCATCGAATACGCCGATTCGATTGTCGTGAACACGCACAAGTGGCTCGGGGTGGCGTTCGACTGCTCGCTCTACTTCGTGCGCGACCCGCAGCATCTGGTGCGGGTGATGAGCACAAACCCGAGCTATCTGCAGTCCAGCGTCGACAGCGAGGTGGCGAACCTGCGCGACTGGGGCATCCCGCTGGGGCGCCGTTTTCGTGCGCTGAAGCTTTGGTTCATGCTCCGCGCCGAGGGGGTCGAGGCGATTCAGGCCAGGTTGCGCCGTGACTTGGAGAATGCCCGCTGGCTGGCTGAGCAGGTGGCGGCGCAACCAGGGTGGCACGTCGTTGCACCGGTGAACCTGCAGACGGTGTGCGTTCGCCACGAACCGGACGGACTCACCCGCGACGAACTCGATGCGCACACGCAGACCTGGGCCGAGGCGCTGAACAGCTCGGGGCACGCTTTCGTGACGCCGGCCATCCTCGACGGCCAGTGGATGGTACGCCTGTCGGTCGGCTCGCTCGGCACCGAGCGCCGACACGTAGAAAAGCTGTGGGCCGCCCTGCGGGACGTGGTTGCCTGGCAGGCGTAGGCTTACCCGGTGCTTGACGATTTCTCCGCCGAACCGGCCACGCCAGAACACCAGGCACAGTCCGACGGACGAAACTACAGCGCACTGACCGCTCGACTCGACCCGGCGGCGGTGCGCGAATTCCGGCGCCGAGCGAAAGCCGACCGCGAACCGTGGGCGGCATTCGCCCCGTCCACGCTGCTCATCTGGATCATCGTCCCGGTCCTTGTGATCGTCTTTCTTGTCGTCGGCGCGATGATCTTGAGCGGAGTCGTGGTCACGATGGTGAGCACATCGGGCGGGTTTTCGCCAAACGGCTTCGGTGGCGGCGGCGCCCTCGCCGCGCCCGTGATCGGCCTGGCGGCTGTCGCAATCTTCGTCGCGGTCATCGTGCGGATCATTCGTCAACGTAGCGCCGGCGGCCAATGGGCGAGATGGTACCGCCTGTTCACGTTTGCCGCCGCGAACGGGCTGAGCGCGCATCCGCACTCGACGAATCCGCAGTATCCGGGCAGCATCTTCGGCTACGGCAATGATCGGGTCGCCTACGACCGCCTGCAGGCGGCGTCCGGCCGCTTCCTCGACATCGGCAACTATCGTTTCAGCACCGGCTCCGGAGACGACAAGGTGACCCGCCTCTGGGGTTTCATGGCCCTCCGACTCGACCGGCGACTCCCCCACATGATGCTGGACGCGCGCAGCAACAACGCCCTGTTCGGTTCCAACCTGCCTGTGTCGTTCAGCAAAGACCAGGTGCTCTCGTTGGAGGGCGACTTCGACCGCCATTTCACGCTGTACTGCCCGCGCGACTACCAGCGCGACGCGCTCTACATCTTCACCCCCGACCTGATGGCGCTGCTGATCGACAACGCCGGTGCTTTCGACGTGGAGATCGTCGACGACTGGATGTTCGTCTACAGTTCGACACCGTTCGACATGATCGACGAGGTGACGCTGCGCCGGCTGTTCCGGATCGTCGACACGGTCGGTGCGAAAACCCTCAGCCAGAGTGAACGGTATCGGGACGAGCGGATGGTCGCAGCCGGCGACCCACTGGCCAGGGTCTCCTTGAGCTCAAACCGGATCGGGGCAGGTGGTTCTCGCTTGAAGCGACGAACGCCGTGGCCGGGCATCGTGATCTTTGCCCTGATCTTCGCCGGGATCGTCTATTTCATGTTCACGGTCGTGCTCGGCCCGGTTGCCGGCGAGTTCTTCAGCCCGTTCTAGCGCCAGGCGCTCAACCAGATTCTCACTTGGAGCGGGGCGTGTGCTCGCCGAGCAGATCGGTGAACGATGTCGTCAACGCCAGCGGGTCGACCGGCGAGGGCGAACGAGTGGAGACGGACACCAATTCAGCGAGTTCGGCGCCGGCACGTTCGATCCGTGCGGGCAGGGTGTTCGCGACATCCGCCTCGGTGCCCCAGTCTGCGGTGGCGGCGAAGACGGCCGTCGGCACCACGATCGCGTGCAGGTAGGTGAACAGCGGTCGCATCGAATATTCCAGTGCCAGCGAATGGCGCGGCGTGCCGCCCGTGGCTCCCATCAGCACGGGCATGCCGGACAGGGATTGCGGCTCGAGCAGGTCGACGAATGACTTGAACAGGCCGCTGTAGCTGCTGGTGAAGATCGGCGAAACCACGATCAGTCCGTCAGCAGTGGTGACCGTGTCGATGACGCGGCCAAGGGCCGGACTCGGAAAGCCGGTGAGCAGGTTGTTGGTCACCTCGGTGGCGATGTCGCGCAGTTCGAACACGTCGACGGCGACATCGATCTGGTCCAGGCGAAGCCGCGCCACGGTGGCATCGGCCAGGCGATCGGCGAGCAGCCGCGACGACGACGGCTGGCTGAGCCCGGCGGTGACCACCGAAATCCTGCGGGAGGCCATATCATTCAACTGCTTTCACTGACGGGGATGACGCATCTACCAGGGCGGATCCCGACACCGACTCTCCGGTTGCTGACCCTGCCGAGCCTATACCTGCCGACTGCTGGGTGAGCTTCGCTTGGAGCAGGGATGCGTGGGTGGGGGCATCGGGAACGTGAGCCGGACGGTCAGCAGCGAATTCGCGTCGGAGCACTGGCACGACCTCCTCGCCGAGCAGATCGAGCTGTTCGAGCACCGTCTTCAGGGGAAGGCCGGCGTGATCCATCAGGAACAGTTGGCGCTGGTAGTCGCCGAAGCTGTCGCGCATGGAGGCGTACTTGTCGATGACCTCCTGCGGGCTGCCCACGGTGAGCGGGGTCTGCGCGGTGAAATCCTCCATGCTCGGACCGTGGCCGTAGACCGGGGCGTTGTCGAAGTACGGCCGGAACTCGTTCACCGCGTCCTGCGAGTTCTTGCGCATGAACGCCTGGCCGCCGAGCCCGACGATCGCCTGGTCGGCGGTTCCGTGGCCGTAGTGCTCGAACCGCTGGCGATAGAGCGAGATCAGCCGCATGTAGTGTTCCTTCGGCCAGAAGATGTTGTTGGCGAAAAAGCCATCGCCGTAGTAGGCCGCCTGTTCGGCAATCTCCGGCGAGCGGATGCTGCCGTGCCAGACGAAGGGGGGAACGCCGTCCAGCGGCCTGGGCGTGGACTGGAAACCCTGTAACGGGGTGCGGAACCTACCCGACCAGTCCACTACGTCCTCCCGCCACAGCCGATGCAGCAACGCGTAGTTCTCCACCGCCAGTTCGATGCCCTGGCGGATGTCCTTGCCGAACCACGGGTAGACGGGGCCGGTGTTGCCGCGCCCCATCATCACATCGACGCGGCCGTCGGCCAAGTGTTGCAACATGGCGAAGTCTTCGGCGATCTTCACCGGGTCGTTGGTGGTGATCAGCGTCGTTGAGGTGCTCAGGATGAGCCTCTTCGTCGTCGCCGCAATGAACCCGAGCAGAGTGGTGGGACTGGACGGCACGAACGGCGGATTGTGGTGTTCCCCCGTCGCGAAGACGTCGAGGCCAACCTCCTCGGCCTTCTGGGCGATGGCCACCATCGACTTGATTCGCTCGTACTCAGTGACGGTGTACCCCGTGGTCGGGTCGGTCGTCACGTCACCGACACTGAATATTCCGAACTGCATTCTGTCCTCCGCCTGCGTGTGGTGCCTACTCGCCACAATCTTCATGCGTTTGCATATAGGTATGATAACGCCGTCTGTGCCGAATGTATTCCTTTCCCCCTCAAGGAGCCCCAGTGGGCGGTAGATGAGGGAATGAATCGACTATTCCCTCGACTACTGCACGCTCGGGGGTGCGGGCGGGATCAGACGAGCAACTCGGCAGCGAGCAGCTCAAGCGTGCGCACCCGGCCGGGGGCGGCCTGTGCCGACTCGGCGGCATAGGCGGACGCCGACGGAGACACCATCACCTCATCAACGCCGAATCGTGATGCCAATTCACGCAGTCGGTCGGCTGCCGCCACAGGCTCATCAATGATCCAGCGTTCGATCATCCGGTCGATCATCTGCTGCTGCAGTTCGGTCATCGATGCCCGGGCGGCATCTTCAACGGTGTCGACCGCACTGAGCTGTTGGCCGGAGCGCAGCCGGGCCATCTGCTGCAATTGCGGCAGGGCCAGTGCGAGCGCCTCGGCCCGGGTGGGCGCCACAGACACATTCGCCGTCAAGAAGGTACGAGGTTCGGCCCACGCCTCGGACGGGGTGAATCCGGTGCGATACAGCTCGAGCGCACGCTCGGTGCCCTCACCGGAGAAGTGATGGGCGAACACATAGGGCAACCCGAGTGCCGCGGCCAGCTTCGCCGAATAGTCGCTGGAGCCGAGCAGCCACACGTCAGGCACACTGCCCGAACGCGGGGTGGCCTTGAGCAGGTAGTCCTGGCCTGAGGCGATACGCAACGAGGCTCCTTCAGGATGGAGCAACGCCCGGATGTCGCGAATGTGGTCCGGAAACTTGTCCACCTCGCTGGTGGTGCCGCTCTGTCTGAGGAACGCGGTGATCACCGGGTCGCTGCCCGGCGCCCGGCCAAGGCCCAGGTCGATTCTGCCGGGGAACGCCGCCTCGAGGAGGGCGAATTGCTCCGCCACCACCAGGGGCGAATGGTTCGGCAACATCACCCCGCCAGACCCGACCCGGATGCGGGCGGTCTGCGCCGCGATCAGGCCGATCAGCACCGGCGGGTTCGTGGCCGCCACCGACGGCATGTTGTGGTGCTCCGCCAACCAGTAGCGCGTGAAGCCGAGCTCGTCGGCGCGTTTCGCCAAGGCCACAGTGGCCTGCATGGCGTCGGCAGAAGTCTGGTTGCCACGAACCGGAATCAGGTCGAGTACCGACAGCGCGAGGGAGCCGGATCGCGACGTCGGGATGGAGTCTGGGGCGGACACGGGTTCGGAAGCAGGCACAGTAGTCATCCTCACCCTCAACCACGCACGGGCGGGGACTATTCCGGCACAGCGACCTGATCCGGTCGTGACGTCGAGACGATCGCTGCGGGCGGCATCGGCCAACGTAGAACGCAGCCGGGCTCACCGCGGGTTGAGCGACCCAACCACAGACGATCAGCTTCGCTGAAATCGCGACCGCCGCAGCCAAAAGTTCAGGATGAGAGGCTCGCGGGGGCTCAGAGCGGCCCGGCGACCCTGTGCTCCTGTAGCTTCACGCGCCTGCGGGGCTTCCGAAACCGCCCCGGTCGCGCGTCAGCTCTCTTTGACCGCGGTGAGCACCTGCGTCAACGAGTCCTTGGCATCGCCGAACAACAGCGACGTCTTCGGGTCGAAGAGCAGCTCGTTCTCGATTCCGGCGAACCCGGGCCGCATCGAACGCTTGAGGAAGACGATCTGGCCCGCATCCCCGACCTCGAGAATCGGCATGCCGTAGATCGGTGAGCCTGGCGTGGTCTTAGCGGCCGGGTTCACCACGTCGTTCGCGCCCACCACCAGCACCACATCGGTGGTTTTGAACTCGGGGTTCACCTCGGACATCTCTTTCAGCGACTCGTAGGGCACGTTCGCCTCGGCCAGCAGCACGTTCATGTGCCCGGGCATCCGGCCGGCCACAGGGTGGATGCCGAAGATCACCTCCACCCCGCGCGCCTCGAGCACTTGGGCCAACTCTGCGATCGTGTGCTGGCCCTGGGCGACGGCGAGGCCGTAGCCGGGCACGATCACCACCTTTTGCGCATAGGCGAGCAGCACACCGACGTCTTGCGCGGTCATCGACTTCACCGGGCGGTCGCTGATCGCGGTCGAGCCGGCCGTGGAGCCGCCACGGAACGCACCGAACATGGTGCCGACAACGCTGCGCCCCATCGCCTGGGCCATCACGCGGGTGAGGATCGTTCCGCTGGCACCGACCAGGGTTCCGGCGACGACCAGCAACACGTTGCCGAGCACCACACCGGATGCGGCGACTGCAAGGCCCGTGAACGCGTTCAGCAACGAGATCACGATCGGCACGTCGGCCCCGCCGACAGGGAACACCAGCAGCAACCCGGCAACCAGCCCGACTGCCAGCAGGATGCCGCCCCACATTCCGTCTCCGGTCGTCACGAGGAGGACAGCGATCGCCGCCGCCGCGGCCAGCACCAGCACCATCACCCAGCGCATGCCGGGGAAGATCAGCGGGCGCCCGCTGATGATGCCCTGCAGCTTCGCGACTGTCACGGCTGAACCGGAGAACGAGATTGCCCCCACCAACATGGTGAACACGATCGCGACCCGAATCCACGGGCTCGCGCTGTGCTCCTCGAGTTCGAGGAACGCCACCAGAGCAGCGGCACCGCCACCGACACCGTTGAAGGCACCGACCAGTTGCGGCATGGCGGTCATGTGAACCCGCCGGGCGACGGGCACCGCGATCAGCGATCCGAGCGCGATCGCGGCGAGAATCAGCGGGATATTCTCCATCTTCATCGAGAAGAAGAGGGTGAGCACGGCGAGAAGGGCACCGGCAGCACCGATCAGGTTGCCGCGGCGGGCGCTGCGGGGCGAACTGAGCCCCTTGAGCGCGAGGATGAAGCAGATGGCGGCCACCAGGTAGAGCAGGGCCGTCCATTCGGGGCTGAGCAGGTTCACTTCGTGTCACCCTTCGCGGCGGTCTCCGGTTGCCGTTCGGCGGTGGTCGTGGCTGGGGCCTTGCGGCCACGGAACATCTCGAGCATCCGGTCGGTGACAACGAATCCACCGACCAGGTTCGCGGTCGCGAGCACCACGGCGATCAACGCGACCGTCAGCAACCACGGGTCGCTGGCCTGCCCGGCGACGATGATCGCGCCGATCAGTACGATTCCGTGGATCGCGTTGGCACCCGAGAGCAACGGGGTGTGCAGGATGCTGGTCACCTTCGACACCACTTCGAAGCCGACGAACACCGACAATACGACAACCGTCAATAGGGTGACTGCATCCATCAGTCTCCCTCCAATGCCGCCGCGGTGGGCGCATGCCGAACCTGCCCGTCATGGGTCAGGCAGGTTCCGGCCACGAGTTCATCGTCAAAATCGGGGGCAACCTCGCCCTCGGCGGTCATCAACTCGATCAGGTTCGACACGTTCTTTGCATACAGCCGGGACGCATCAGTTGCCATGTCGGATGCAGCATCCTTCAACCCGTAGAGGGTGACTGCACCGTCGCCGACCGTGGTGGGCACCTGATGGTCCACACCCGGCAGAACGCCTTCGACATTGCCGCCGGTCTCGGCCGCAAGGTCGACGATCACCGAGCCGGGCCGCATGCCGGCGACCATCTCGGTGGTGACCAGCAGCGGAGCCGCCCGGCCGGGGATGGCCGCGGTCGTGATCAGAACGTCGGCGCCGGCCACGTGTGGGGTGAGCAGCTGCTGTTGCCTGAGTGCCCGGTCTTCGCTGAGTTCTCGGGCGTAGCCGCCCTGGCCCTCGACCGCATCGAGGTCGAGGTGTACGAAGGTTCCACCCATCGAGGTCACCTCGTCGGCGGACGCTGGCCGCACGTCGTAGGCCGACACACGGGCGCCCAGCCGCTTCGCGGTGCCGATCGCCTGAAGCCCGGCGACTCCGGCGCCGAGCACCAGCACCCGCGCCGGCGGAATGGTGCCGGCCGCGGTCATGTACAGCGGGAAGAAGCGTGAGAACCGGGTGGCCGCCTCGAGCACGGCCCGGTAGCCGGTGATCAGCGACTGGGAGGTGAGGGCGTCCATCGACTGGGCCCTCGAGATGCGCGGCACCAGTTCGAGAGCGAACGAGGTGATCCCGCCGGCGGCGAGCGCCTTCACGGTGGCCAGTTCGGTCGACGGCGATGCCAGTCCGACCGTGATGGCGCCTCGGTGCAGCTCGGCCACCTGCGCGGCGGTGAGCGGGCGCACGTGGCAGAGCACGTCGAGCACCGACAGGTCCACAGAGTTCTGAACGATGGCGCCGGCCTCCGTGTAGGCGGAGTCCGGAAGCCCCGCCTTCACCCCGGCGCCCGCTTCGACCAGAACCTCCAGCCCGGCCGCGATGAGTTGCTTCGCCGATTCCGGCGTGACCGCCACGCGGCGCTCACCGTCGACGCGTTCCGATAGCACGCCCACTTGCATGCGCGCCCCTCTCCCTGGGCCGGTCACGCCACGGACCTTGCCCGCTGCGGTACGGCGCTGATACTTCTTCGTCTTTGTAGCGTAGCCCCAGCCGGGCAGCCTTCCGGGGTTAGAACTCCTCGTGCGTGTCGGGGTCGCCGCCCCAGAGGCGGCCGGCCTCCAGCCCCGAGATCTCGTCGAGTTCTGCAGCCGTCAATTCGAAGCCGAAAACGTCGAGGTTCTGTCGCAGCCGGGAACCACTGCCCGACTTCGGGATCGGCACCGATCCCAGCTGGATGTGCCAGCGCAGCACAGCTTGGGCGGGGCTGACGTCGTGGGCGTGGCTGATGCGGCCGATCACCGGGTCGTCGAGCACACCATGGCCTGCCGACAGAGGGCTCCACGCCTGGGTGAGAATGCCGTGCGCGGCGTGGAAGGCCCGCAGCGCTTGCTGCCCGAACCGCGGATGCATCTCCACCTGGTTCACCGCGGGCACGATTCCGGTTTCATCCATCAGCCGGGTCAGGTGCGCTTCGGTGAAGTTGCTGACGCCGATCGAACGCACCAGACCCTCGTCACGCAGATTGACCAGCGCGTGCCAGCTCTCGACGAACAGGTCGAGCCTGGGCAGCGGCCAGTGGATCAGGTAGAGGTCGATGAAGTCGAGTCCGAGAGCCGTGCGCGACTGGTCGAATCCCTCCAGGGTCTTGTCGTAGCCGTGGTGGCGCCCAGCCAGCTTGGTGGTGATGAACAATTGTTCCCTGGGCAGTCCCGAGGCGCGAATGCCCTCCCCCACCTCCTGCTCGTTCTCATAGGCGGACGCGGTATCGATCAGGCGATAGCCGGCGTCGAGCGCCTGGGCCACTGCGGTGGTCCCCTCTTCACCGCGAAGCCGATAGCTGCCGAACCCGATCGCCGGGATGGAGTGGCCGTCATTCAGCGTTCTGCTCGGAATCGTCATGCTCCCATGATGCCCGTTGGCGTGCGTGCACCGTAACCCCAGCATCCACCCCTACGCTTGAAGGGTGAAAATGCAGCGGGAACCCGTCTACACCAGTGCGATCGTCGCCGGCCGCGGGTTGTTTGGATTCTGGCGGCTGAAACCCACAGTCGTGGGTGCGGGCCACATCCCGGACTCTGGCGGGGCCGTCTTCGCGATCACCCACTTCGGATACCTCGACTTCGCTCTTGTCGAGTGGGTCACCTGGCTGCACAACCGCCGCCGGGTTCGGTTTCTGGCGAAGAAGAGCGTGTTCGACAAACCGGTCGTCGGTTCACTGCTGCGGGGCATGCGGCACATCAGCGTCGACATGACAGCTGGCGCCGCCGCCTATCGAAACGCGGTCGATGCATTGGCACGCGGCGAACTGGTCGGTGTCTTCCCCGAGGCCGGCGTGAGCGCGTCATTCGACGTGCGCGCCCTCAAATCGGGAGCCGTGCGCCTTGCCCAGGAGGCGGGTGTGCCGATCATTCCGATCGCCGTCTGGGGCGGGCACCGCCTGCTCACGAAGAACCGAAAGATCCGCTTCCGGGAGCGATTCGGGATACCGGTGAGCTTCGCGTTCGGGGCACCCATCGTCGTCACCGAAGGCGCAGACGTCAAAACGGAGACCTCGCGCCTGCGAGAGACGCTGCAACGCCTGGTCGACAGGCTCCAGACCGACTACCCGGTCGACGGCACCGGGAAGTGGTGGCAGCCCCGGGCACGCGGCGGGACGGCACCCACTCCGGAGGAGGCCATGCAGGCTGATGCCGAGCGCGACCGACGCCGGGCCGAAGCGGCCTCCGGCGATTAGACGCGGTACGACTCCTGCACGCCTTGGGTTGCAGGCTGGGCAGTCGAGCAATGGGTGGGCGAACGCTGCGCCGGCGTACCCCGTCCGATCGGGCGCTGACCAATCACAACGATCGGTGATCTCGAGTCGATCCTCGTCCCGTAGATCCTTGAACCCGCGGATATCTTCATGATCCGACCAATTGCGGGGTTAAACGACTTCGGGCCGTTTCCCGGTGGGAAACGGCCCGAAGCGAAGAAGATCGCGTTGTCTTCGACGAGTGCTTAGCGGCGCAGTCCGAGTCGCTCGATCAGTGTGCGGTATCGAGTGATGTCGACATCCGACAGGTAACCGAGCAGACGGCGACGCTGGCCAACCAGCAGCAACAGCCCACGACGTGAGTGGTGGTCGTGCTTGTGCGATTTCAGGTGCTCGGTGAGATCCTTGATGCGCGTGGTCAACATCGCAATCTGGACCTCAGGGGAACCGGTGTCGCCTGGGTGGGTTGCAAACTCTTCGATGATCGCCTTCTTGACGTCTGGTTCGAGTGCCATAGATGGATCCCCTTTTCTTCTTGTTGCGCGGTGCCCGGCACCTTGTGTGTGGGCTCTCTTTATCCGCGGCCGTTAGACGGCAACCGAGTTATTCTAGCAGAGTCCTGGGGTTCACTCGCATGTGACGACAAGAACGGTCGGGGTAGCCTGAAAACGAGCCGCCCACTCAGCAGCCTGCGGCGCACGATCTCCAGGTTCCAGGTGACCCGATGGCAGAACAACGACATGATCCTCCGGCTCCTTCCCCGGCAGATCATCAGCCGCCGCAGCGGCGTGCGCGCGAACGTCGAACCGACCACAGGGCCGATCGCCCCGGACTGTCCGTGACCGGTTCCCGCGGGTGGTGGATAGTGGAGTCCGGCGCACCCTGGATTGCGATCATGCTGATCACCAGTGGTTTCCATTTCTTTCGGGGGGCAGCGGTTGACGGTGTGATCTTTCTGGTGGTCGCCCTGCCTCTGCTGGCGGACAGCACAGGAATGATTCCACCTGCCCGGTCTCGGCTCCATCTGCCGCACGGCCGGGTACTGTTCGCGCTTGCCATCGTGCTCGGCGTTCCGATGGTTCTCGCCCCTCGCTACAGTGCGACCGAAACACTCATTCTGTCTGCGCTCGGTGCGGTGATTCTCGTGGTGGTCTGGGCGGACCCACCTGCTGAACCGCACTCCGCGCGGGCTGCACGCATCCGAACCGACGGCGGTGCACGAAACTCGCACGCCGGGCGGCGGGCGGCCGTCTTGTGGATCATTCTGGGGCTAGTTCTGTGCCTGTGGGAGCTGTCCGCCTATTTTCTCGGTCGACCCTCGCCCGCAGCAGAGTACAACTTTCCGCCGCTGTCCGACCTCGTCGGCCCGATGCTCGACAGCCTGGTCGGCCGCACCCTGTTGGTCGCTGCCTGGATTCTCGGCGGAATCGCCCTGTTGCGTCGAGGGAGGAGCACATGATTCGGATGATCACGATTCTCGGCTTCTTTCTCGAAGGAGTATTCGCCCTGATCCTGGTGGCTTGGTCGAGGCTCAACTCGGCCAGTCTGGCCACGTTCGGCAGTCTTCTGGACCAGGTGATGCGCCGGCGAGCAGCCCGGGTCACCCTGGTCGTGTTCTGGTGGTGGTTGGCCTGGCACTTCCTGGTCGTACCGCCAGGGGTCTGAGCAGCACGTGCCGGCGTGATTCACCCCTGTGGGGCCGGCGAGCCGGTGGCACGACCCGGTGCTGACTAGGCTGAAGCCTGATCCGGCGAGCCAACCCTGGGAGAGCACATGACGTCACCTGGCCCAACCCTGTTGGAGCGACTCGAGCGCGGCATCGGCGCACCGTTCGCGCGCGTCGATGCCACCGAGATCTCCGACCTCGTCGCCGACAAGTGGGGATTGCAGCCGACAGCAGTGAGCCGTATCGACACCGAGCGCGACGACACCTTTATCGTTGAGGTCTCCGACACGTCGTTCTTGCTGAAGGTCTCCCACCCCGATGACGACCCGATCGACATCGACCTGCAGTCCGAAGCGATGGCCCACGTTCTGGCCCGCGACCCCGCGATCCCTGTGCAACAGATCATCGAGACGGTGCATGGCGGCACCTCCACCCAGAGTCACGGCCGCATTGTTCGCCTGTGCACCTTCCTTCCGGGCGCACTTCTGAACGACGTCGGCGCGACCACCGGTCAGTTGCAGGCCAGTGGGCGCATGCTCGCACGCCTGACTCGCGCGCTGCACGACTTCGAGCATCCGGCCGCCGACCGCTACCTGCCGTGGGACCTGCAACACGTCGACGAGTTCGATGCGCTGTTGCCCCTGGTCGATCCCGAGCGCCAGCGGCCACTCGAACGGGTTCTCGACCACCTGCGGGCTGAGACACTCCCTGCCCTGAAACTCACCCGGCAGCAGGTCGTGCACAACGACTTCCACGGCGGCAACCTCATCGCCGACCCCGGCTCCGAGAAGTTCATCACCGGCATCCTCGATTTCGGCGACACGGTGCGCAGCTACCTGGCCGCCGACCTCGCCGTCGCCATGTCGTACGCCGACATGTATGCCGTGAATGACAATCCGGATGGCCGGGCGACCGACCCGTGGGCCGCGGCATCCGCGCTGCTGATCGGATACAGCCAGGTAATCGGACTCACGGTCGACGAGTTGGGCCTGATCCCTGACCTCGTGCTGGGGCGGCTCGCCCAGCGCATGCTGCTGGCCTCGTGGTGGGGGGCGCACGCCCCGCAGAACGCCGCGTACACAGGCCGCAATCTGGAGGTCACCTGGCGACAGTTCTGCGATCTGAGCGCCGCGCGGCCCCGGTAGGCGGCCCCGGTAGGCGCCCCCGTCAGGCACGGACCGGTCGCGCCGACCGTGTCAGGGTTGCCGCCTGGCCATCACCGTCGGACCAATCTTTGGCGGCGGTGTGCGGGTGCCGGTCACCAGCCAGCCCACGGCCTCCAGCCCCAGCAGCACCAGTTGCCCGAGAAAGCCCGCCACCATGAAGGGTGCGAGGAACGCGCCGCAGTAGGTCACGACCAGGAAGGCCATCGCATCGCGCCACCAGACGAGACCAGTAGCAGCAGGCAACGCCAACAGCGCGAGCATCCACAACGGGAACCCACGTTCGGAGCCGCCCCCACCGATCGCCAGCGCCACAACCGCATACAGCAGCAGCACCCCAATGATCGCGTGCATTGTCATCACGATCGCCTGCCACCGTCGGAACTCCCAGAACTTCTGGATGGCGACCGCCGCCCACATGATCCACGATCGGGTCGCCGAGATCGAACTCTCGATCAACGCGATCCGGAACAGGTGATCCGCACCCCTCCGGCGGCCCAGGCGCGTGGCCGGGTCGCCGTGACGGGCCTCATCGCTCAAGTGGTCGTGCAGCAGTGCGGCGCTGGTCTGCCGCCCGTAGCTGGCGATCAGACCCCAGAGGACGGTGGGCACCGAGGCCAGGTCGGTCTGGTTGTCTCCGACCGCCGGGCGATCCGGATCATGGGCCGGGATCTGAACGCGTTCTGATTCCGGACGCCCGACCTCGAGAAAGCTGATCGGTTCCAGCAGCTGAAAGTGCCGAGGGGCCCTTTGCAACAGGTAGATCCGGTCAAGGGGCTGGCCGTGCTCGTCAAAGAATGGCATCGTGAGTCCATGATGCCCTGCCAGATCCTTCCGCCCTACCTCCTGGAGAAGATCGCCGCCTGCGAGCGCCCCGAAATGGCGCACGCGGCGACGGCGGCACGCAGGTCGCTGGTGCACGACGCCCCGTTGCGTCGACTGGGCGACCGCTCGCTGGCCACCGACCAGCCGTCACCGGTGCCACGGATTGCCGACCCTGCCATGCCTGTCGAATCCGGCCCAGCGCCCACGGTCGACCGAACAGTATCGGATGCCGAGGGGTCCGAAAACCTGCCGGGCAAAATCGTGCGCACCGAAGGTGGCCCGGTCACCGCCGACAGTGCAGTCACCGAGGCCTATGACGGGCTCGGCGACACCTGGCGCCTGTACTGGGAGGCGTATGGTCGAAACTCGGTCGACGGCCGGGGGCTGCCGCTGGATGCGACCGTGCACTACGGGCAGGACTACGACAACGCGTTCTGGAACGGGCGTCGCATGGTTTTCGGCGACGGCGACGGCCAGTTGTTCAACCGGTTCACGATTTCGCCGAGCGTCGTCGGCCACGAACTCACCCACGGGGTGACCCAGTACACCGCGAACCTGGTCTACCAGGGCCAGTCGGGCGCCCTGAACGAGTCGGTCTCGGACGTCTTCGGGGCACTGGTCGAACAGTTCGCCAGGGGCCAAAGAGCGAATGAGGCGAGTTGGCTGATCGGCGAGGGCCTGTTCACCGCGCAGGTGCACGGAGTGGCGCTGCGCTCGATGAAGGCGCCGGGCACCGCGTACGACGACCCGGTGTTGGGCAAGGACCCGCAGCCGGCAGACATGGCAGGTTTCGTCACAACCGATTCGGATGCTGGCGGCGTACACCTGAACTCGGGCATTCCGAACCATGCGTTCTACCTGGCGGCTAGCACTCTCGGCGGGTACGCCTGGGAGGCTGCGGGGCAGATCTGGTACGACACCCTCACCGGCGGCCTCGCAGCCACCAGCGACTTCGCCGCCTTCGCACAAGCCACAGCACGGGCCGCGGAAGCCCGCTTCGGAGGTTCCTCGGCCGAACACGCGGCCGTGCTGGGTGCTTGGAAAACGGTGGGGGTGCTGCCGGGGTGAGCCGGCAGTAGCATCACGGTATGAAGGTTTATGTTTCTCGTGTGGGCGGAGTGGCCGGCATCCGGCTCACCTGGCAGGTGCGGGTCGATGACCAGCCCGATGCCGACAGTTGGTGGCGGCTGCTCGAGGACCTGCCATGGCAGAGTGCGCCGAGCGGGCCGGTCCAGCCCGACCGATTCTGTTACGAGATCAAGGCGGAGCCGCACGAGGCGGTCATCGCCGAGAATGAACTCGACGGTCCCTGGCGGGAATTGGTCGACCGTGTTCAGAGGGCCGACACAGATTCGCGCTGATGGCCGACCCCACCAGTTACTTCACCGGCGCTCAGCGCAACCTGCTGCCTGAGAAGACCCGAGACCTCATCGGGCGGCGCGAACACGCCCTCGGTTCGGCCTACCGCCTGTTCTACGAACAGCCGATCGAGTTCGTGCGCGGTTCAGGGACAAAGCTCTACGATGCCGACGGCGTTGAATACCTTGACGTCTACAACAACGTTCAAAGTGTCGGCCACGCCCACCCACGGGTCACGGCCGCGATCAGCGACCAGTCCGCCCTGCTGAACACGCACACCCGGTACCTGCACCGCGGCATCGTCGACTATTCGGAGCAGTTGCTGGCAACCATGCCCGCCGTGCTCGACACCGTGATGTACGCCTGCACCGGCTCCGAGGCCAACGATCTGGCCCTGCGGCTGGCCAAACACGCGACCGGCCGCCGCGGCGTCATTGTCACCGCCAACGCGTATCACGGCACCAGCACCGAGGTCGCCGCGATCTCGCCGTCTCTGGGAGGGACGGCCAGCGTCGCGGACTGGGTGCGGATCGTTCCGGCCCCGTGGGGCGACGGCGTCGGCTGGGCTGATCAGATCAACGACGCGATCGCGTCGCTGGATGCGGCCGGCCACGGGCTGGCAGCGCTGATAACCGACACCATCTTCTCCTCCGACGGGGTGTTGCCAGGCGGGCCTGCCGGGTTCCTCCGCCCGGCAGTTGATGCAGCGCACGCCGCCGGCGGCCTGTTCATCGCCGACGAGGTGCAGGCGGGTTTCGGCCGGCTGGGAGCGGGCATGTGGGGGTTTGCCCGGCACGAAGTCGTGCCTGATCTCGTCACCCTGGGCAAACCGATGGGCAACGGCTACCCGGTCGCCGCCGTCGTTGCGCACAAAGCAATCGTGGATGCGTTCGGGCACGACGTTCGGTACTTCAACACCTTCGGAGGCAGCCCCGTGCAGATTGCTGCCGCACAGGCCACCTTCGATGTGCTGCGCGACGAGGCTCTGATCGACAATGCGCGGCGGGTCGGCGGCTACCTCGTCGACGGCATTCTCGAGGTCGCAGGCGGCCACGACGCGAACGTCGCCGTGCGGGGCGCCGGTTTGTTCATCGGTGTCGACCTCTGCACCCCCGCCGGCGCTCCCGACGGCGACAGGGCGATCGCCGTGGTGAACGAACTGCGGGCCAGACGGGTGTTGATCAGTGCATCAGGGTTGCACAACAATGTGCTGAAGGTCAGGCCACCGTTGCCGTTCTCGGCCTCCGACGCCGATCGTTTCCTCACCGAGTTGGATGGCGCCCTGTCAGCGGTCTGAGCCCAGGTGAGACCAGGCGAGTTCGGCGAGCGCCGCAGCCTGGTCGGCGAGCACCTCATCGTCGAACAGCACCCGAGGTGAGTGGTTGTATTCCGCGGTCGCCGGGTCGACCTCCGGCGGGCTGGCCATCAGAAAGATGAACGTGCCCGGCACCTCCTGGAGCACGAACGAGAAGTCCTCCGACCCCATCACCGGTTGTTCTGCACGTTGCACGCGGTTCTCACCGAACACACCGCGCAGGTGACTGATTGCGGCCTCCGTCTCGACGGCGTGGTTGACGGTGACCGGATATTGAGTGATGAACGTGGTCGTGGCGGTGCAGCCATGGGCGGCCGCGATCGATTCGACGAAGTCGGGCAGTTCTTCGCGCAACTGTGCATGCGTCGCGGCGGAGAGTGTGCGCACGGTGGCCCCCAGCGACGCTCTGTCGGGGATCACGTTGGACGCAGCGCCGGCAGCGAGCTGCGTGACGGTGAGCACAATCGGGTCGAAGACGTCGAACCGACGGGTGACATAGGTCTGCAGCGCGGTGACCAGCTCGGCCACCACCGGAACCGGATCGCGGGACATCTGCGGTTTCGACCCGTGCCCACCCGCCCCGTGCACGATCACCTGCAGCTCGTTCGCCCCCGCCATGATGGTGCCGGGTCGAGTGGTGAAGACCCCGCGCGGACCAGGCACGACATGGATCGCGTAGGCTGCTGCGGGTTTCTCACCGCTGGCGTCCAGCAGCCCCTCGTCGAGCATGACCTTCGCCCCGCCGTCACCCTCTTCGCCCGGTTGGAACATGAACACCACGTTCCCGGCGAGCGATTGCCTGCGCGCGGCCAGCAGTCGGGCGGCACCGACCAGGCCGGCCACATGCAGGTCGTGCCCGCAGGCATGCATGTTCTGATTGGTGGATGCATACTCGAGGCCGGTCAACTCGACAACCGGCAACGCGTCCATGTCCCCGCGCAGCAGCACCGTCGGGCCGGGCCGGGCTCCGCGAAGCACGGCGGTGACCGACGTCGTTCCAGAACCCAGCGTGATCTCCAGCTCGAGTCCGTCGAGCGCATCCAGAACGGCGGCCTGGGTTTCAGGCAACACGAGTCCGACCTCCGGCGCTCCATGCAACAGGCGCCGGAGGGCGACCAACTCGGGCAGAATTTCGGTGGCCTCGTCTACGAACGTCATGGTGATCCTCGCCTCTGGGGCCGGCCCACCGCCGCTGGCGGCCGGTCAGATCAGCTTACGCCGAGCAGGTCGATCACGAAGATCAAGGTCTTGCCGGAAAGCTGGTGCCCACCGCCGGCGGGACCGTAGGCCAGCTGTGGCGGGCAGACCAACTTGCGGCGACCACCGACCTTCATGCCGGGGATGCCCTCCTGCCAGCCGGCGATCAAGCTGCGAAGCGGAAAGTTGATCGACTGGCCACGGCTCCAACTCGAATCGAACTCCTCGCCCGAGGAGTACTCGACACCCAGGTAGTGCACGTCCACCGTGGAACCGGCTTGTGCCTCGGCACCGTCGCCGACCGTGATGTCGGTGACCTCGAGCTGGTCGGGGGCGGGCCCGGTGGGGGCGTCGATCTCTGGCTTCTGTGAATTAGTCATTCGACCATCCAACACGAAAAAGGCGGCTCGTCAAAGTTGGGCCGGGCTTTCGCAGGCAGAGTGCCCGAATTCTAGATGACTCCCATGGCGAGCATGGCATCGGCGACCCGGGTGAAGCCGGCGACATTGGCGCCGAGCACGTAGTTGCCCGGCTCCCCGTATTCTTCGGCGGCCCGGGCGCACCGCTCGTGGATGCCCGCCATGATCGCCTCTAGCTTCGACTCGGTGAGCTCGAACGACCAGGAGTCCCTGGATGCGTTCTGCTGCATCTCCAGCGCTGATGTTGCCACGCCGCCCGCGTTGACCGCCTTGGCCGGGCCGAACAACACATTCGAGTTCTGGAACACGTGCAGCGCTTCCGGGGTGGAGGGCATGTTGGCGCCCTCTGCGATTGCGAGCACTCCCCCGTCGACCAGTGCGCGAGCATCCGCCTCGTCGATCTCATTCTGGATCGCGCACGGCAGGGCAACGTCGACGCGGGTGGACGCGGCCAGTTGCCAGATACTGGAACCGGCCCGGAACTCGGCTGAGCGCCCGCGTCGTTCGGCGTAGTCCGAGACGCGCCCCCGATCGACCTCTTTCACCTCGCACAGCAGATCCAGGTCGATGCCGTCGGAATCGTAGACGACCCCGCTCGAATCGGAGGTGGCGATCACGGTGCCGCCCAACTGGTGAACCTTCTCGATCGCGTACAACGCCACATTGCCGGAACCGGAGACCAGCACCCGCGTGCCGTCGAGGTCCTGGCCGCGCTCGGCGAGCATCCGCTCGGTGAAGAAGACCGTGCCGTAGCCGGTGGCCTCGGGACGCGCCCGCGAACCGCCCCAGCCGACACCCTTGCCGGTGAGAACGCCCGATTCGTATTGGTTGGTGATGCGCTTGTACTGACCGAACAGGTAGCCGATCTCACGCGGGCCCACGCCGACGTCACCGGCGGGGACATCACGATACTCACCGATGTGCCGGTACAGCTCCGTCATGAACGACTGGCAGAACCGCATCACCTCGGCGTCGGACTTGCCCTTCGGGTCGAAGTCGCTGCCGCCTTTCCCGCCGCCGATCGGCAAACCTGTCAGCGCATTCTTGAAGATCTGCTCGAACCCGAGGAACTTCACTGTGCCGAGAGTCACCGACGGCTGGAACCGGAGGCCTCCCTTGTACGGCCCCAGTGCCGAGTTGTACTGCACCCGGAAGCCGCGGTTGATCTGCACGACGCCGGCGTCATCGACCCACGGCACCCGGAAGATGATCTGCCGTTCCGGTTCGCACAGTCGCTCGACAATGGACTCGTCCAGATAGTGCGGGTTTCGCTCGACCACCCGGCCGAGCGACTCGAACACCTCGCCGACCGCCTGGTGAAACTCGAGCTCCCCCGCGTTACGGCGCAGAACCTCTTCGTAGATCGGCTGAAGGCTCTCACTGATCACAGGCATGCGAAGTCACTCTCTCATTGGGTTTCGCGCTTCACACGGTGAGCAGATGAAGTCGCTGGGTGGGTCGGGTCATGGCGACGTACAGTGCTGCCGCCCCCCTGACTTCATTGGCGAGGATACGATCCGTGTCCACCACAATAACCGAATCGAACTCGAGCCCTTTGGCCTCGCGGGGTGTGAGCACCGAGATCGAGTGGCTCAGGCCGAGGGAGGACTGAGCCACTTCGGTGCCGAAATGGGCTGCCAGTGCGGCCTTGATCGCGTCGATATGTTCCGCCGGCGCGATCACGGCGCAGGTTCCGTTGGCGTCGATGTCTCGGTCCCTGGTCACCGCGGCCACCGTGTCGGCCGCCACATCGGCACCGGCGGTGGTGCGCCGCACGGGCCACTGGCTCTCGCGCACGGCGCGGGAGAATGTGACCGGCAGCCCGTGCGCCACCGCCATCTCCTCGGCGGCGCGCGAGACCTGCGCAGGCGTGCGGTAGTTCACCGTGAGTTCTTCGAGCCGCCAGCGGTCAGCAAACAGCGGGTCCAACATTTCTTCCCAGCTGGTCGCCCCTGCAGCAGAGCCGGCCTGGGCGACGTCGCCGACGATGGTGAATGACCTCGACGGGCAACGCCGGATCAGCGCCCGCCATTGCATGTGGGAGAGTTCCTGCGCCTCATCCACCACGATATGCCCATAGGTCCAGCCGCGGTCCTGCCCCGCCTGCTCGGCGATCGTGCCCCGGTCGACGGTTTCGGCGAATCCGGCGGCCAGGTCTTCGGCGTTGACCAGGCCTTCAACACCCATGTTCACGATCGCCTGCTCGGCGTTCTCCACGTCGCGTCGGTGTTGCTGACCCGCCTGGCGCGAACGAGCATCGGTCGCCTCGTTGTACTCGCCGAGGTGAACGGCTGCCTCGTCGAGCAGGGCCACATCGTCCACTGTGAACTTCGAGCCGCGAGCGCGCCGAAGAAGTGCGCGCTCCTCGCTCGTCCACGTGGGGGTCAGGGATGCGAACCACTGCGGTCGGGCGAACAGGTCCTCGATGAACTTCTCCGGGGTGAGCGGCATCCAGGCCGTGTTCAGCGCGACCCGCACGTCAAAGGAGGAGCGCACGTCTTCCCGCAGCATTCGCTCATCCTCCTCATCGACGGTCGAACCCCGGCGACGCAGGTGATCGGCCAGTTGAGCGGTGAGCTGCGCGATCGCCTGTTTGACGAAAGTGACCCTGGCCCTGTTGTGCGGCTTCCCGCTGCGTTGCGCCCGGGTGATCGCCTGCTCGACCGTGCCTGGATCGAGGATGATCGTCTCCCCGTTGATCGTGAGGGGTTGCGGTTCGGCCGGAACTCGCCGCCTCGACCTCACGCCTCGTGCGATCACTTCGGCCATCCGAGCCGAACCTTTGAGCGCAGAAACCGCTGGGTCGTCTTCGGTGGCTGTCTCAACGCCGGGATGGAGCCCGCCCACCGTTTGCAGGACCACGCCGGTCTCCCCCAACGACGGCAGCACCTGCTCGATGTATTGCAGAAACGACCGGCTCGGGCCGACCACCAGCACACCGGAGGAGCTCAACTGGGCGCGGTGCGAATAGAGCAGGTAGGCGGCGCGGTGCAGCGCGACGGCCGTCTTACCCGTGCCTGGCCCGCCCTGCACGACGAGCGCACCGCGCAACTCGGAGCGGATGATCCGGTCCTGCTCGGCCTGGATCGTCGAGACGATGTCGTGCATACGGCCGGTGCGACTCGCCGAGATCGCCGCCATCAACGCGGCCTCACCCTGCAGTTCGTCGGGGTCGGTTTCGTACAGGGCCGCATCGAAGATCTCGTCATCGATGCGGATGACCTCGCGGCCGCGCGTGGTCAGGTGCCGGCGGGCCCGTGCACCCATGGGGGTCGCCGCGGTCGCCTGATAGAACGCACTGGCCTGCGGGGCGCGCCAGTCCAGCAGCATGGAGTTCTGTTGCTCGTCGCGCAAGCCGATCCGGCCGACGTAGCGAAAGCGTGGGTTCGGCTCGGAATCGTCGGTGAGGGCGTCCTCGTCATCAGGCGCGGCAAGTTCGAGTCTTCCGAAGGCCAGCCGGTCGTGAACATCGCGCAATTGCAGGATGCGGTCCTCATAGAGCCTGGCGTACGCGTCTCGCTCCGAACGGTGCTGGTGGCTGCCGCCGACATCCTGTGCCCGCACCTCGGTCAGCAGCTGTTCGGCCTGCTCGCGCAACTCGTCCAAACGGGCATAGAGCACCCGCATATGCTCGCGTTCGCGAGCCAGTTCCAGATCTACAGTCACATGGCACCCCCAAGAATTTCCAGCGCCCTAGTTTACTCCGTCGTCCGCGGCGGCCCGAAAACCTCCCACCCCAGATCGCGCCAAGTTGAACACTTCGCGCCGGTTCAAGCGGGCGCGAAGTGCTCTGCCGGGCGCGAAGTTCAAGGCCTTCACCTCTTGTGCGACGGCGATAAGTTTGGCACCCTTGTAATCAGAACCACAATCCACTCACCGCCCAGGCGAGTCGCAGGCACAGCCGCACCACTGGGTGGTGAGTTTCGTTAACGGCCCCCTCCCCGGCCCGATGCGTTCAGCAGGCTCAGCGCTGGTCTCGCGGCAATTGCACCAGGGCAGCAGAGGCTGCACTCGCGCGTTCCGCAGCCTGGCGGAGCGTCTGGCCGAGGGCGAGGCAGCCGGCAACCGTGCCCGCGAACTCATCGCCGGCGCCGGTCGTGTCCCGCGCCCGAACGGTTTCGGCGGGCACGTGCTCGACCACACCCCCTCGGGCGCACAGGTAGGCGCCGCGCCTGCCCGCGGTGACGATCACTGAAGGAGAGAGGGCGAGCAACAGTTCGGCCAACCGGTGCTCCGGATCACCATCGGCCACCTCGTCAGCACCCTCTGCCTGGCCGGTACCGGCCAGGATATCTCGGGCCTCGTCGGCGTTCACGATCAGGGGGTCAGCCCCCGACAGCACGTCAGCGCCGACCGGCCGCACCGGGCTGGCGTTGATCACGAAACGGCGACCGTTGGCCCGCGCCCAGTCCGCGGCGGCTTCTACCGCTTCGGAGCTGATCTCCTGCTGCGTGACGACGACGATCGGTTGCGCCTCCTCCAGCGCACGGGTCACCTGATCGGCAGTCAGGGTGGTGCTCGCTCCCGGGATCACGGCGATGGAGTTCTCGGCGTCGGGGGTGAGTGTGATGAAGGCCCTCCCGGACGGCAATTCGCTCCGGCGGATCCACCTCGTGTCGACGCCGTACGAACGCATGTTCTCAGCCAGCAGATCGCCTGCCGCATCCGTTCCCACCGCGCCGATGAACGCGGTAGATGTCAGCTTCGCGGCCGCGATCGCCTGGTTCTCGCCCTTGCCGCCGCCGTGCTCCGAGTAGCCGGTTCCCAGAACTGTCTGGCCGGGCTCCGGCGACGCATCGAGTTCGATCACGATGTCGAGATTTGCCGAGCCGACGACTGCGACGTGCACCGGGTCGGATGCCCCGGGAGCATCGGAAACCGGGGTTGATGGGGAAAGGGGTGAGTGCATCCGTCCAGTCTGGCGTACCCCGTGTGTCAATACAGCCCGTTCACAGTCCGACGGGATAAGAATGAGTAACAGTAACGCGACATTTCGTTCAAAGTACTTGGCTTTCAGGGTCGAAACTTTTGTTTGGGAAGTCGAACCAGACAAAAGAAGGCCTGTCCACAGTATGAGCAATGCCGCCGTTTCCAACGTCCAAATCATTCGAACCCGTCCTGGCGGTGGCCGCGAGAACCCGACCTCGGCCTATTCGGCCCTGTTGCAGACCATCAAGGGGCTCGGGCTGTTGCGTCGACGCACCGGTTTCTACTGGAGCCTGTTCGCCGTGCTCGTCATCGCCATGGCGGGCGCCTGGACCGGATTCGCCCTGCTCGGCAACTCCTGGTACCAGTTGATCATCGCCGCAGTGCTCGGCATCCTGTTCACACAGTTCGCGTTCCTGGCGCACGAAGCCTCCCACCGACAGGTCTTCAAGTCTGGAAAGGTCAACGACCATGCCGGGCGCCTGCTGGCCGACCTGATCGTCGGGATCAGCTACTCCTGGTGGATGAACAAGCATTCCCGCCACCACGTCAACCCGAACGTCGTCGGCAAAGACCCAGACATCGAGCAAGACACCATCTCCTTCCTGGAGGAGGATGCCGCCAAAACCCGGGGGCTGGTTCGCTGGATCAACAAGCGTCAGGGCTACTTGTTCTTTCCGCTGCTGATGCTCGAGGGCGCCAACCTGCACCTGCACGGCTTCAAGTCGGTTTTCGGCAAGCACAAGGTCGATGGGCGTGCGCTGGAGATCACGATGATGTCGGTTCGCATCATCGGCTACCTGGCCGTTGTCTTCTACTTCCTTCCACTGGGAATGGCATTCGCCTTCGTCGGGGTGCAACTGGCCGTCTTCGGCGTGTACATGGGTGCCTCCTTCGCTCCCAACCACAAAGGGATGCCCATTCTCCCCCATGACAGCAAGGTCGACTTCCTGCGCCGTCAGGTGCTCACCTCCCGCAACATTCGCGGTGGCTTCGCCGTAGACACCTTCATGGGCGGCCTGAACTATCAGATCGAGCACCACCTGTTCCCGAACATGCCGAGGCCCCACCTGAAGCGCGCGGGCGAAGTGGTGCGCGAATACTGCCAGACGCACAACATCCCCTACACCGAAACGGGAATCATCGAGTCGTACGGCATCGTGGTCGAATATTTGAACCGGGTGGGCCTCGCGGCGCGAGACCCATTCGAATGCCCGATGACGACACAGTTCAGGGTGCACTGACCGCAGCCATCAGCCGGCCCCACGTGATCCACCGCGGCCGACCGGCCCCCTCAGTGTCGTCGCCGGGCACCCCCGTGAAGCGCGCAGAACCTTTCGTTGCAAACTGCCAGAGAACTCACATAAAACTCATCATCTGAGGGCTTCTCCTGAGCGTAATGTCGTGCTCAGAGACTCGACTCGACTCCACCACCCGACGGTTGCTCGGGCCAGTCATGGAGGTGCAGAGTCATGAGAATTCCAGGAAAGATGGGCGGGCTGAAAAAAGTCGGCCTGATCGTGGGCGCGCTTGCGCTCGTGGTCTTGGCCGGTTGCTCAACCGGCGGATCCACGACCAACCCGTCCGGCAGCTCTGGAGGAAACGCCCCGGGAAAGGCCGCTAACACGGTGACCTTCGCCGATCCACCGAACACCGTGCCGAACTGGATCTGGCCGTTCTCGCCGATCGCGAACTTCAGCCTGACCAACTCGTCAGAACTGCAACTGCCCATGTACCGGCCGCTGTACTGGTTCGGCGACGAGCAGGGCTCCCCGGCGGTGAACGACCAACTCAGCATTGGCAACGCGCCGACTTTCAGCAACAACGGCAAGACGGTCACCGTGACTCTCAAGCCATATGTCTGGAACAACGGCGAGCAGGTCACCAGCCAGGATGTGGTCTTCTGGTTCAACATGGAGAAGGCCGAGAAGGCGAATTGGGCAGGATACGTTCCGGGCCAGTTCCCCGACAACGTCACGTCCATCACGACCCCGAACGCGACCACGGTGGTGTTCAACACCGACAAGGCCTACAGCGAGCAATGGTTCGAATACAACCAGCTGGCGCAGATCACCCCGATGCCAATGGCATGGGACATGACCAGTGCGACCCAGAAGGGCACCTGTGCAACCGATGAAGCTGCTTGTGCCGCTGTGTTCAAGTATCTGACCGCCCAGTCCAAAGACCTGCCGAGCTATGCAACCAGCCCCGTCTGGTCCGTTGTCGACGGACCGTGGCAGCTGAAGAGTTTCAGCTCGGACGGGCACGTGACGATGGTTCCCAACACGAAGTACTCCGGGCCGGTCAAGCCGAGCATCAAGGAGTTCATCGAGGTTCCGTTCACCACGGATGCGGCAGAGTTCAATGTGCTGCACGCCGCTAGCACGATCGATGTCGGCTACATTCCGACCCAGGACATCAGCCAGCCGAAGGCGCCGAACACCCCGGCCACCGAGCCAGGGCCGAACCCGTTGAGCGCGAACTACACGCTCGCACCGTGGTTCCTGTACGGCGTGAACTACTTCCCGATCAACTTCAACAACCCCACCGTTGGGCCGATCCTCAAGCAGTTGTACTTCCGGCAGGCCTTGCAATCGGTCTATGACCAGCAGTCGATCATCACGTCCACCGCAAAGGGTTACGGCGTGGAGACCACGGGCCCGATTCCACTGGTTCCGGAGAACAGTCCACTGATCTCGCAAACGGAGAAGAGCAACCCGTACCCGTTCAACATGGCTGCCGCGAAGAAGTATCTCACGGACAACGGCTGGAACGTGGTAGCGGGCGGCGAATCCACCTGCGCCAAGCCGGGAACGGCGACCGGTGAGTGCGGTGCGGGGATCGCAGCGGGTGCCAAGCTGGCCTTCGACCTGCCGTATGCCAACGGCAACCAGACGGTGGCCACGGCGATGCAATCGCTGAAATCCAACGCCTCGCAGATCGGTATCACCCTCAACCTCAAGCCGGAACCGTTCAACACGGTCATCGGCAACACGGTTCCCTGCTCCGGTGCGACCTGCACCTGGCAGATGGGCAACTGGGGCGGCGGCTGGGTGTACGCACCCGACTACTACCCGACCGGTGAACTGCTCTGGCAGACCGGGGCCGGGTCGAACTCGGGCAGTTACTCCAACCCCGAGGTCGACACACTGATCGGCGCGACGACCACCGAGAGTGGAACGGCCGTCATGCAAAAGTACGAGGATGCCCTGGCCAAGGACCTCCCCGTCATCTGGTCACCGAACTACACCTACTCGCTGACCGAGGTGGCCAACGGGCTGCAGGGGGTCACCCCGCAGAACCCGTTCGGTTCCCTCACTCCGGAGGCGTGGCACTACTGATCAATCAATAGAACAAACGAATAACTGAATAGCTGAATAGCTGAATGAAACAACAATCCCAATACAACAATTGAAAACAGTACAAGCCAGGCAGCGCAGGAGGTGACCACATGATCGGTTACATCCTGCGCCGCCTGCTCCAATCAGTCGCGGTGGTGATCGTGGTGACGATCATCGTCTTTCTGCTGCTTCAGGCGTTGCCTGGCGGTGCGGCGCACGCCATCCTGGGGCCACGCGCAACACCCGCCCAGATCGCCACGTTCAACGAGCAGAACGGACTCAACCAGCCGCTGATCCTGCAGTACTTCCACGACCTCGGCAATTGGGTCACCGGAAACTTCGGGTTCTCCTACAAGCTCAACCAGTCCGTTTCCTCGCTCTTGTGGGAGCGCTTGCCGAAGACCCTCATTCTCAGCGGGCTGGCTCTTCTGCTGACCGTGATCGTCGCCATCCCGATCGGCATCATTCAGGCGGTCCGGCGCAACCGCACCTTCGACTACATCGCAACCGCGCTGTCCTTCATCTTCTACGCCGCACCCACCTTCTTCATCGGCCTGGTTCTGATCGACTGGTTCTCCCAGAAGCTGCCCTGGTTCCCGCCGGAGGCCCCACAATCCGACGGGATCATTCCAATCTTTCAGGACTTCGACGCGATGGTCCTGCCGATCGTCACCCTGGCGCTGCTCAGCATCGCCGGATTCTCCCGCTACATGCGCTCGTCCGTGCTCGACAATGTCAACCAGGACTACGTGCGCACCGCACGCGCCAAGGGCGCCTCCGAGACGCGCATCCTGACCCGGCACGTGCTGCGCAACGCGTTGATCCCGATCATCACCCTGCTCGGCCTCTCCCTACCGGCGCTGTTCGCCGGCGCCCTGATCACCGAGTCCATCTTCAACTTTCCCGGCATGGGGCTGCTGTTCTGGAACGCCGCCCAACAGTCCGACTACCCGATCGAGCTGGGTGTTGTGATCATCACCGCATTCGCCACCGTGATCGGAAACCTGATCGCCGACGTATCGTTGGCGGCCATCGACCCCCGGGTGCAACTATGACCTTCAGCATTAATCCCGCCGAGAGCCCCGACGACAGCGACATGAACGTGTCGAATCCGCTCCATCCCGGTGAACCCGGGGAACTGGCGGAGGTGATCGCCCTCCCCACCGGGTTGCCGGTCGGCAAGCCGCGCAGCATGTTCCAGCTGGGCGTCGAGGTATTCGTGCAGAACCGGCTCGCAATCGTCGGAGTCGTCGTGCTCGTCCTCGCAATCGCCTTCTGCTTTCTCGGCCCGCTGGTCTACCCGACGGACCAGGTTAACGTGAACCTTGCGATCGTCGACCTGCCGCCCGGCCCCGGGCACCCCCTCGGAACCGACGCGGCAGGGTACGACCAGCTGGGGCGCATGATGGTCGGTGGCCAGACCTCCCTCGTCGTCGGATTCGCCGCCGCCGCGATCGCAACGGTCATCGGAACCCTGTGGGGCGCGATCGCCGGATTCTTCGGCGGCGTCATCGATGGCTTCATGATGCGCATCGTTGATGCGATCCTGTCGATCCCGATCCTGTTCCTACTGCTCTTCCTCGTCACCATCGTGCAGCCGAGCGTACCCGTGATGATCTTCGTGTTGGGGTTGACCGCCTGGCTGATTCCCGCCCGACTGGTGCGCGGCGAATCTCTCACCATTCGGGTGCGCGAATATGTGCAGGCGGTCACGGTGATGGGCGGATCCAGTTGGCGCTCAGTGCTTCGGCACATCATGCCGAACGTGATCGGCACCGTGATCGTGAACGCCACCTTCCAGGTCGCCGACGCGATCCTGCTGGTCGCCTATCTGGGCTACCTCGGGCTGGGCATCGCACCGCCGGCCACAGACTGGGGCGGCATGCTCAGCGACGGTACCCAGAACCTCTTCACCAATTACTGGTGGCTGATCTACCCGCCCGGGCTCGCGATCATCATCGTCGTGGTCGCGGTGAATCTGGTTGGCGACGGCCTGCGCGACTCAGTCGAAGTACGGCTGCAACGCCGCTGACGTTTGCATCGTCACCCAAGCGGTCTAGCATCCGATACTAAGGAGGGGAAAGGGTATGCCACTCTTGGAAATCCGCGGGCTCAGCACGGACATCCGCCTGAGCAGGTCGACGGTGCATGCCCTCGACGAGGTGTCGCTCACCGTCGAAGCGGGCGAGACGCTCGGTCTGGTGGGCGAGTCGGGCAGCGGCAAGACAATGACGGCGTTGTCGATCGAACGCTTGCTTCCCTCAGGCGGCGACATCGTGGGCGGTGAGATCTGGTTCGACGGCGTGGACCTGGCCGCTGCCTCCGAGCAGTCGATGCGATCCATCCGCGGCGGCGACATCGGCATGATCTTCCAAGACCCGATGACCAGCCTGAACCCGGTGCAGACCATCGGCGAACAAGTGGGCGAACCGTTGGTGCTGCACCGTGGAATGTCCGGCAGCGCAGTCCACACCGCCGTTCGAGATATGTTCGAACTGGTCGGCCTGCCGTCGACAGAACGCAGCCTGAACACCTACCCACACCAGATGTCAGGCGGCCAGCGCCAACGTGTGATGATCGCGATGGCGCTGATCTGCGAACCCAAACTGCTGATCGCCGATGAACCGACCACAGCACTCGATGTGACCGTGCAGAAGCAGATCCTCGAACTGATCGACCGGCTGCGGGTAGAACGCAACATGGCGATGATCCTGGTCACCCATGATCTCGGCGTGATCGCCGGACGCGCAGACCGGGTCTCTGTCATGTACGCGGGCAAGATCGCCGAGATGGCATCGACCACGACCTTGTTCGCCTGGCCCAGACACCGCTACACCGAGGCTCTGTTCGAAGCCCTTCCCGAGCGGGCCGCCGGCACCGGGATGGAGCTGTACTCGATTCCTGGTCTGCCGCCCGACCTGGTGTCTCCCCCGCCTGCCTGCCGCTTCGCACCCCGTTGCCGATTCGCCATCGATCGCTGTCGCACGATCGTGCCCGACATGGAGGCGGTACCAGACGACTCGTTGACCGAACCGGGCTCCGTGCAGGAGTTCGCCTGCTTCGTGCCCTGCACAGGACCGCTTCTCTCGGCCGATGAACTCGTCGCTCGGCACGAGCTCGACGCACGTCCGGTCGACGTGGCCGATCGCGCCTGGGTGGCACCCACCACCGAAGTGCCAGAAGACGGCGTCACGCTCCTGCGCACCGAGGACCTGGTCAAAGACTTCCCCGTCACGGCCGGTGCCATCACTCGGCGGCGGGTCGGAGCGATCAGCGCGGTGGCCGGGGTGAGCATCTCCATCGGGCGCGGGCAGACACTCGGGCTGGTTGGCGAATCGGGCTGCGGCAAGACGACTCTGGGTCGCCTGGTGGTGGGGTTGGAGAAGCCCAGCAGCGGTTCGGTCCTTTTTCGCGGGCGCCGGGTACAGATGTTACGCGGCGCCGAGGCTCGGGAGGGCCGGCGCAACATCCAGTTCATGTTCCAAGACTCCTACGCGTCGCTCGACCCCCGCATGCGCGTGCGAAGCGTGCTGCGTGAACCGCTGGAGATCCAGCACGTCGGCAACTCCCGCGACCGGAACAAGCGAGTCGACGAATTGCTCGACGCCGTCGGCCTGCCACGCAGCGCGGCCGAGAGGTACCCGCACGAGTTCTCTGGCGGACAGCGCCAACGCATCGGCCTGGCCCGCGCCCTTGCCCTCCAACCCGCCCTGATTGTCGCCGACGAGCCAGTCTCCGCCCTGGATGTCTCCATCCAGGCGCAGGTGCTCAACCTGATGAAGGAGCTGCAGCGAGACCGTGAGCTCGCCTACCTGTTCATCAGCCACGACCTCTCGGTGGTGCGCTACCTCAGCGACATGATCGCCGTCATGTATCTCGGCAAACTGGTGGAGATCGGCCCGGCCGCCGACGTCTACGCCCGTCCGCAGCACCACTACACCCGCGGCCTGATCGACACGATCCCGATCGCCGACCCTGCCGCCGAGCGCGCGAAAGCCAGACTCGGCGTGCGGGGGGAGCTTCCGAGCGCGATGAACCCGCCCAGCGGCTGCCGGTTTCGCACACGCTGCCCCGCGGCGCAGGAGATCTGCGCACGAATCGAGCCACCTCTGCAGGTCGGCGGAGGTGGCATTCGGCCCCATCCCCTGCCCACGTCGAGCGGACCTGCCAGCCACCTGGTTGCCTGCCACTTCCCGCTGAACACCGAGGCGGTGGTGCACAAGACCGGACGGAAAGGCTCCTGACCCGGCCCACGTCACAGCTTCGGTCGGTCGGAAGTGGGCCCGGAGCCGGATACTCTTGAAAGAATGAAATTCGCGCACGTCCTCAAACCAGCCACGCCCACGAGCGAACCCGGCGATTGGGGACCAATCCCCCACCTCGCGGTGATCAGGGATCTCGAGGCGTTGATACTGGAAGAGTTCATGGACGACGCCCCGCGCGACCTCCAGGATCTGATTGAACAAGGCCCCGAGGCCTTACGCCGTGTGAAGGCGATTGTCGATAACGCCACCGCGAACCGCGTGGCGGGTACGCCCATGTCAGAGCTCGGCAGCGCGTCTGCGGTGCTTCGACCACCGGTGATCCTCGCCATCGGCTTGAACTATGCCGCACATTCGGCGGAGCTCGCGCTGCGCGCCGACACCAAGCCGACCGTCTTCTCCCTCTGGCCCAATTCGCTCACCGGCCACGAGGCCGTCACCAGGTGGCCCGCAAAACTCAGCACCAGCATCGACTATGAGGCGGAACTCGGCGTGATCATCGGTCGCCCCGCATCGAATGTTTCGGTCGCCCGGGCGCTCGACCACGTCTTCGGCTACACCGTGGTGAATGACATCACCGCCCGCGACATCCAGTTCTCCGAGGCCCAATGGTCACGGTGCAAGTCGTTTGACGGGTTCACGCCAACAGGGCCGGTCGTCGTCACCGCCGACCAGATCCCCGACCCGCAAGACCTGTGGCTCACCACCAACCTGGACGGCAAGATCATGCAGGATGCCTCGACCGGGGACATGGTGCGCACGGTCGCCGAGGTGATCTCGTACCTGTCGCAATCCACAACGCTGATGCCCGGCACATTGATCTCAACCGGCAGCCCCGGCGGGGCCGGCTACTCGCGCGACCCCCAGGTGTTCCTCGGAGACCACTCAACCGTGACCGTGACCATCGACAGGATCGGCCAGCTGACCACCTACTGCCGGATGGTTTGACCGAAAACGCAGATGCTCCGGCACCGGCCGGGGCATCCTCACATTTTCGGTTGTTCCCTACTCGTCGGGGTGTTGGCTTTCACCGAGCGTCGCACCAACCGTGGGAACATCAGATTTCTCCAGGATCTTCGCGACCACTGGGTTGGCCATGGTCACAGTCTCAAGCCCGGAGAGCCTCGCCGGAGAGAGCAACTCTGTGACCTGCTCGCGTGTCATCAACTCGGCTTCCACCACCATGTCGGCCACGTTTCCGCCGGTCAGCAGCGCGGTCTTCGCGATCGCCGCCGAGGCGGAGTAGCCGATGTAGGGGGTGAGGGCGGTGACCACGCCCACGGAGGAGCCGACCATGGCATCCAGCCGTTTCACGTTCGCGGTGATGCCATCGATGCAGTTGACGCGCAGCGTCCAGCAGGCTCCCGTCATCCAGGTGATCGATTGCAGGATCGAATGCGCGATCACCGGTTCGAACGCATTCAGCTGCAACTGGCCCGCCTCGGCGGCCATCGTGACGGTCATGTCGGCGCCGGCCACGGCATAGGCGACCTGGCTGACCGCCTCCGGGATGACCGGGTTGACCTTGCCGGGCATGATGCTGGAACCGGCCTGCTTCGCGGGCAAATTGATCTCGCCGAGCCCCGCCTGCGGGCCGCTGGACAGCAACCGCAGGTCGTTGCAGATCTTGGAGAGTTTGATCGCGCTGCGCTTCATCGCACCGCTGAACGACATGAAACTGCCCACATCGCTGGTGGCCTCCACCAGGTCAGGTGCGGTCTCGAGGTCGAGGCCGGTGATTTCGCGCAGGTGGCGAACGACCGTGGATGCGTAACGTGGGTCGGCGGTGATACCGGTACCGATCGCCGTCGCCCCGAGGTTGATCTCACTCATCAGCCAGATCGTCTCCTTGAGCCGGCTGTGATCCTCGCCCAGGGTGGTCGCAAAACCGTGGAACTCCTGGCCGAGGGTCATCGGCACGGCATCCTGCATCTGGGTGCGCCCCACCTTGAGGATGTGGGCGAACTCCTCAGACTTGGCGAGGAACGACTTGCGCAAGAGATCGAGTTCATCGAGGAACCGCTTGAGTGAATAGATCACCGACAGTTTCAGCGCGGTCGGATACGCGTCGTTGGTGGACTGGCTGCGGTTGACGTCGTCGATCGGGTGGATGTACTGGTACTCGCCCTTGACGTGGCCGAGGATCTCGAGCGCCCGGTTGGCGATCACCTCGTTCGCGTTCATGTTGCTCGACGTTCCCGCTCCGCCCTGGATAACGCCGACCGCGAATTCTTCGTGCAGATTACCGTCGATGATCTCCTGGCACGCAGCCTGAATGGCGTCGGACTTATCCTGGGACAGGACTCCGATCTCCGCATTCGCCCGCGCTGCGGCCAGCTTCACCTGTGCCAGGGCGATGACCAGGTCGGGATAGACCGAGATGGGCCGTTTCGTGATGGGGAAGTTATCCATCGCTCGCTGGGTGTGTACTCCGTAATAGGCGTCCACCGGCACCTCAAGGGGGCCAAGGGAGTCGCTTTCGACTCGAACGGTGGGAGTTGATTCTTCGGACACGCTAGTAGACACGTATGGCTCCGTTGCCTGCTCGGGGGCGATAGCTCAATGCTCTGACGAGTACCGAGTCTATCGCACCGCGAGGCCGACCATTCGAGCGCTGGAGCACAGGGTGAGCGCACCCGGTCAGGCCGCCGGGCAACGAACCGAGTCTCGGGGCATCCGGTCAACTGAGGCGGCGGAGCACCCTGCGGATCAGCTTCTCCTTGCCCTCGGTGAACGGCGGATAGATCAGCTGCAGTGTGTCTGGAGTGAGTCGTTTGCTCAGCACCGCCTTGCGGTGGCTGAACGTGTCCAGCGACCATTCGCCGTGGTATGCGCCCATTCCCGATTCACCGACACCGCCGAAGGGCAGCCCGGCCACGCTGAGCTGGGCGGCCGGCACTCCGAACCCCACACCACCCGAACTGGTCTCGGTGAGGAAGCGTCGCCGCACCCGGGCCGAATCGCTGAATACGTACAGTGCCAGCGGTTTGTCACCGCATCGAATGAATCCGATGGCATCGTCGACGGAGTCAACGGTCACGACCGGCAGGATGGGCCCGAAGATCTCTTCGGCCATCACGGCCGAGTCTCGGGGCACGTCCATCAGGATCGTCGGCCCCAGGTACCGGGTCTTCGCATCGGCCTGGTCCCACCCGCCGAGCGCGATGCGCCCGTCGCCGAGCAGCCCGGTCAGACGTGTGAAGTGCTTGTCGTTGACGATCCGACCGTAGTCGGGGTTCGATGCCGGATCATCCCCGTAGAACTCGCGCACCGCCGCCACCAGGTGCGGTTCGAGCGCGGCGGCGACCTGTTTCGTGGCCAAGAGGTAGTCGGGGGCGACACAGGTCTGGCCGGCGTTCAAGAATTTTCCCCAGACGATACGCTTGGCCGCCGCCTTCAGGTCGACGCCTTCGTCGATGAAGGTGGGCGATTTCCCACCCAACTCCAGCGTGACCGGGGTGAGATTCTTCACCGCGGCGGCCATCACGATGCGCCCGACGGTGCCGTTGCCGGTGTAGAAGATGTGGTCGAATCGCTGATCGAGCAGCTGGGTCGTCTCGCAGACCGCTCCCTCGACGACAGCGACAGCACGGGGATCGAGATACTGCGGAACCAGACGGGCCAGCAGCGCGGATGTCGCCGGAGCCAGTTCGCTCGGTTTCGCAACCACTGCGTTTCCGGCCGCGAGCGCCCCGATGACCGGGCCCAGAAGGAGTTGCACCGGATAGTTCCACGGCGCGATCACCAACACGACACCCAATGGTTCACGCATCACCCGGGCACTGGCCGGCAGCAGGGCGGCGGGAGCCGGTACCCGATCCGGGCGCAGCCACCGCTTGAGGTTCTTCAGGGTGTGGTCGATCTCGGCGACGAGAAAGCCGATCTCGGTCACCTCCGACTCGACCGGCGATTTGCCCAGGTCGTCGAAAAGAGCGGTCTCCAACTCCGTTGCGCGGTCGAGAAGAAGGCGGCGAAGACCTTCGAGCTGGCGACGCCGCCACGCCACCGGCTTGGTCACACCCGCGTCGAACATCTCGCGCAGGCCTGTCACCCGGCCTGCAATCATCGATGAATCGTCATCGTTCGTCTTCGAACCCTGTGAATTCTCAATCGCCGTCATACCCCCATCATGCGCGAACTCCGGCTTCGGCGCACAATGTCTGCGCCCCAGGGCGGCCTGCGCGCCCTTCAGACCAGAATGTGGGTTATTCCTCCCTGCGTTGATGGCCGAACCATGGTGTGTCACACGCTGGTGCCCGTTTGATGTCAGACCAATCCAGATGCCCCCAGCAACAGACCGATTCCATAGGTTGCAGCGAGGGCCAGTGCTCCACCCACGACAACGCGAACGGCGGCGCGCCGCCGTGAACTGCCGCCGATCGCGGCGGCGAGCGTACCCGTGATCGCCAACGCCACAAGAACGACGACAAACGTGACGACAACCCGCCAGGGCTCAGGGGTCAGCAGGATCGCGAGCAACGGCAGGATCGCTCCGACGGTGAACGCAAGCGCAGATGCGAATGCGGCATGCCACGGGCTGACCAGGTCCGACTCGCTGATATTCAGCTCGGCGGACAGATGGGCGGCGAGCGCGTCGTGCTCGGTGAGTTCGACAGCCACCCGGTGCGCGGTCTCCGGGCTGAGGCCCTTCGACTGGTAGATGCCGGCCAGCTCCGCGAGTTCTGCTTCTGGCTCCTCCGCCAGTTCCCGGGTCTCCTTGGCGATCAGTGCTTTCTCGCTGTCGCTCTGGCTGCTGACGGAGACATACTCACCAAGGGCCATCGAGATTGCCCCGCCGACGAGCGCAGCCACTCCCGCGATGAGGATCACCTGTGGGGAGGTGGTGGCGCCGGCGACACCGACCACCGTGGCAGCGACCGACACGATGCCGTCGTTCGCACCGAGCACGCCCGCGCGCAGCCAGTTGAGTCGCTGCGCGAAACTGCCCTGATGTGGTTCGCCAGGATGCTGGTCAGGAACTGGAATCGCCGTCGCGTCTGTCGTCATACGACCACTTTAAGCGCTCGTCAGGCAACATTTCCAGCAAGGGGAGCCTCCCCTTGCCCTGCCCTCCCAGGTCACTGTGCGGCCCCCGAAATCACATACCCAGAAACCACGGGTTCGGCGCGGCGGCAAAACCCGACCCTCACCTCGCCGCTTTCCGGCAACCTGGCCCAGGGCTAGGCTCCGATCAGAACCTCGATCGGACCGCGCACGAAGTAGAGCAGAAAGCCGACGGCGACGATCCAGAGCAGTGGCGAGATCCCCTTGCCCCTTCCGGAAAGCGTGCGCACCACCACCCAGCTGATGAAGCCGACGCCGATCCCGTTGGCGATCGAGTAGGTCAGCGGCATCACGACAATGGTCAGGAACACGGGCAGGTTGATCGAGAAGTCGCTCCAGTCGATCTCACGGATCTGCGAGACCATCAGCACACCCACCACGACGAGCGCCGCCCCCGCGACCTCGAGCGGCACCACCTGGGTCAGCGGTGTGAAGAACATGGCGGCCAGGAAGAGTACCCCAGTGATCACGCTCGCAAAGCCGGTGCGCGCACCCTCGCCGACACCGGCCGCGGAGTCGATGAAGATGGTGTTCGATGACGAGGAGGTGGCGCCGCCGGCGACCGCACCGATTCCCTCGACGATCAGCGAGGATTTGAGTCGGGGGAAGTTGCCCCTGGCGTCCTGCAGCCCGGCCTCACGGGTCAGACCAGTAAGGGTGCCGACCGCGTCGAAGAAGTTGGTGAACACCAGGGTGAAGACCAGCATCACGGCGGCGAGGATGCCGATGCGTTCGAAGGCACCGAAGCTGAATGCACCGATCAGGCCCAAGTCGGGCAGCGATACGATCGCCTGCGGAAGTTCGGGGACGTTCAGGCTCCAACCGCCCGGGTTCTCGAACGAGCCGCCGAGTTTGAAGATCCACTCGGCGACGATGGCGATGACGGTGGTGCTGACAATTCCGATCAGCAGCGCACCCTTGACCTTGCGGGCCATCAAGATGCCCATGATCAACAGTCCGAGAATGAAAACGAGGGTGGGGATCGTGGTGATCGAGCCGGCGTCACCGAGTTGGACCGGCGGTGAATTGGCGCCGCTGGTGCGCACGAATCCCGCGTCGACCAGGCCGATGAACGCGATGAACATGCCGATTCCGACGGTGATGGCCGTCTTCAGCGGGGCTGGCACCGCCTGGAAGATCATTTCGCGCAGTTTCGTCGCCGACAGAACCACGATGATCAGGCCATTGATCACCACGAGGCCCATTGCCTCGGCCCAGGTGACCTGGCCAACCACGCTCACGGCGAGGAAGGAGTTGATGCCGAGACCTGCTGCAAGACCGAACGGCAGGTTCGCCACCAGGCCGAACAGGATCGTCATGACACCGGCGGTGAGCCCGGTCACTGCGGCGACCTGGGCGCCGTCGAGCGCTGCGCCGGTGACGTCAGGTTGACCGCCGAGGATCAGCGGGTTCAGGATGACGATGTAGGCCATGGTCATGAACGTGACCAAGCCACCGCGCACCTCGCGGCTGAGTGTGGAATTGCGCTTGGAGATCTCGAAGAACAGGTCAAGCCGGGTCTTCAGCCCAGAGCCCGCCGGGGCCATCCGACTGCGGAACGATGTCGATTCGACCTCCTCGCCGTGTGATGGTTCGGTCTGGTCGGTGGCCGGACGTTTCATGGTGTCCTTCGGTGGTGGAGGGTGGTCATCGAGTTCACAGCCTAGCGAAAACAGTGAGGTTCCCGGTACGGTTTGACCCGTTGTATTCTTGCCCGACGGGCCACTGCCGGGCCAATCTGTCAACCGCACCGTGCAATCCGATGCAACGCTGGGTGAGAGGGGTGAGGATCTGATGGAGCACGACATCCACCTGGCTGGCTTCGGGGTCAGGCTCGAACCGCTGACGGTCGATCACGCTGCTGCGCTCAATGCGCTGGTTGATGACGATCTCTGGGCGGGAATGACCTCCCCCAGACCCCGCACCGCGGCTGAGCACGCCCGTGCAATCATCGCCCAGATCGCCGCCCCCGGTGGCGTCTCGTTCGCGGTCATCGGCGACGATGATTCGGTGCGCGGCTCCACCAGTTTCTACGACCTGGTGCCTGCCCAGCAGCGTGTGGAGGTGGGCAGCACGTTCTACGGGAGGCACTGGTGGGGTGGCCGAACGAATCCAGCGGTGAAGTGGTTGATGTTCTCGCATGCGTTCGATGCTCTCGACGTGTACCGGGTGGGGTTGCGCTGCGACAGCCGGAACACGCGCAGCGTGGGCGCGATGATCCGTCTCGGCGCGATCCCAGAGGGCGTGTTGCGCGGGCATCGGGTGGCAGCCGACGGCAGCCGCGGTGATTCTGCGTACTTCTCGGTTCTGCTGCCGGAATGGCCGACGGTGCGCGCTGCTCTTGAGGGGCGCCTCGAGCAGCGCCTCGAGCAGCGCCTCGACGGGCTGTGAGCTGCCGTCCGCCCGGTGACAAATCTGACCTATTCGAGTAACATGTGTATTTCGCGAGGCGTTCGCGACTTCACTGCCGGAGATCCTCCGCAGGTCGCTATCGTCAAGGAGAATCTTCCTATGTCCGCACCCTTCACCGTTTCGGATGCCGTTGCCCAGGCTCTGGCCGAGAACCGCCCCGTCGTCGCCCTGGAGTCGACCATCATCTCGCACGGGCTCCCCCGACCGCGCAACCTCGAGGCGGCGAAGGAGTTCGAACAGATCCTCACCGATATGGGAGTCACCCCGGCGACGATCGCCGTGCTCGATGGAGTTCCGCAGATCGGACTCGACGACGAGGGTGTTCGCCGTATCGCAGAAGAGGAAATGGCCAAGGCCAGTGTGCGCGACCTCCCGATCCTGATGGCTCGGGCCGGAAACGGCGCCACGACCGTGGCTTCAACGGCCTACCTCGCCGCCAAGGCGGGTATCCGCGTGTTCTCGACCGGAGGGCTCGGCGGGGTGCACCGCGGCGCCAGTGAAACCTTCGACGAGTCTGCCGACCTCTCCTCGCTCGCCGTCTCACCGATCACCGTCGTCTCCGCCGGTGTGAAGTCGGTGCTCGACATCGCCGCCACCCTGGAGCGTCTGGAGACACTCAGTGTGCCCGTGATCGGCTACCGCACCTCGACGTTCCCGAGCTTCTGGCTGCGGGAGTCCGAGTTCCCGCTCGACTGGCGAGTCGAGTCGGCCGAGGAGATCGCGCGCGTGATGCGCAGCCAGGATGCGATCGGCCACGGCCAGGGCATCGCGGTTGCGAATCCGTTGCCCGTCGACCAGCAGTGGGAGCCGGCCGAGCACGACCGGATCGTCGCGGAGGCGCTGGCTGCGGCCGATGCGCAGGGCATTCACGGAAAGGCCGTCACCCCGTTCCTGCTGGGCTACATTGTCGATGCGTCGGGCGGCACCAGCCTCGAGGTGAACCTCGACATCGCGCGCAACAACGTGCGGCTGGGTGGCGAGATCGCGATCGCGTGGTCTGCACTGACCAATGCGTGAACACTCCGACCCGAGAACCGCCGGGGCTGATGCCGGCCGGGTACTCGTGTTCGGCGATGTGATCGACGACATCATCGTCATTCCCCGTGCACCGATCCGACCCGACACCGACACATTCGCGCAGATCGACCGGCGGGCGGGCGGATCGGCCTCGAACGTCGCCAGCTGGCTCGGTGCGCTTGGCGTTGAGGTCGATTTTCTCGGCCATGTCGGCGCAGCGGACGTCACCAGGCACGTCGCCGAGTTCGCGGCGCACGGGGTGCGGGCCCACCTGGTCGGCCATGACGACCTGCCCACGGGCACGATCGTCGTCATCGTTGACCCCGCGCTGCACAGCCGCACCATGCTCACCGAGAAGGGTGCCAACGTTGTGGCCGGGCCCGCAGATGTCACCGTCAGCGCGCTGGAAGGAATCAGCCACGTGCACTTCACCGGTTACACGATCTTCAGCGGGGCCCCGCCCGCAGACTTCCAGGCGATGATCGCCCGGGTGCACGCTGCGGGTGCGACGGTCTCGGTGGATCCCTCGTCGGTCGGCTTTCTCGCCGACGGCGGCGTGGAGATGTTTCAGAGTGCCGTGCACGGTTGCGACGTGTTGCTGCCCAACCTCGATGAAGGGATGGTGCTCACCGCGTTGACCGACCCGGCCGCGATCGTCGAGGCGCTCACCGCGCGGTTCCCGGTGGTGGCGATGTCGCTCGGCGCCGACGGTGCGATCGTGCAAGAGACCGGGGGTGCCCCGTTCCGGGTTCCGACGCTCGCAGACACCCCCATCGACACCACCGGCGCGGGCGACGCGTTCGCGGCCGGCTTCCTCGCATCCTGGCTGGTCGACGGCGACGTGCGCGCTGCCGCCGAATCAGGGTCGCGGGCCTCTGCCCGCGCGGTATCCGCCACCGGTGCCCGCCCGGTTCACTGACCCTGCGGGTCGTCTGCGTTCAACGGTGCAGCGCCGGAACGATGAGATAGATGCCGTAGAGCACAGCGATTCCGCACAGGGTGAAGCAGGCGTTCGCCAATATCGTTGCCCACAATGGTCGACCGTTCATCTCCACGTCATCGGTCTCCTCATCGCGGGCGGCCCCGGCCTCGGCCACGGTGCCGACGGCCGGTACCGACAACAGTTTGATTCCCAGGGAATAGAGGATGATGACGAGAACGGTCGCGACAAAAGTGGCAACGGCTACGGCACCGAAGGCGAGCCAGTCGATCATGTCTTCACCCGCGCGCCATTCTTGCGGCGCACCTTCTTCTGTTTGATGACCCCGCCCGCAGCATCCACGTCACTGATCGCGTTGCGGCTGTCGACAGGGTTGCGCCTGGCCCAGAGGAAGATGCCCACGATGAACCCGGTCGCGACGACCGCGTCAATGATGATTCCGATCGGCCCGAGGTGGGCCACCAGGGCGGCGATGGCCCCGACGGCACCCGACGCCGGCAGAGTGAACAGCCAACCGAGCCCGACCTTGCCCGCGGTGCGCCAGTGCACCGACGATCCCTTGCGCCCGAGCCCCGAGCCGATGACGGAACCGGAGGCGACCTGAGTGGTGGACAAGGCAAAACCCAAGTGGCTGGAGGCGAGGATCGCGGCCGCGGTGCTGGTCTCTGCGGCGAAGCCCTGTGCTGGCTTGACGGCGGTCAGACCGGAGCCCATGGTTCGGATGATCCGCCAGCCTCCGGTGTAGGTACCGACGGCGATCGCGAGCGCACAGGCCAGAATCACCCAGAACTCCGGACCCGTGCCGGCGGCCTGGAAACCTCCAGCGATCAAGGTGAGGGTGATGACCCCCATGGTCTTCTGGGCATCGTTGGTGCCATGCGCGAGGGCAACCAGGGACGAGGAGAACACCTGGCCGCGCCGGAAGCCGCCCCGGCCGTCGGGCCGCCCGTCGTACCGGCGGGTCAGTTTGTAAGCCACCTTGGTGGCGGTGAAGGCGACGAGACCGGCGATGAGTGGCGCGATGATGGCCGGCAGAATCACCTTCGACAGGAGCACGCTGTAATCGATGGCCATGAATCCGAAGCCGACGATCGCCGCACCGATCAGACCCCCGAAGAGCGCGTGTGACGAGCTGGACGGCAGACCGTACAGCCAGGTGACCATGTTCCAGATCACGGCACCCGTCAGGCCGGCGAAAATGATCTCCGGCGAGATCTGGATGCCGTCGGTGCCCTCCTTGATCAGTCCGGCAGAAATGGTGCGCGCAACCTCGGTGCTGAGAAAGGCCCCGACCAGGTTCAACACCGCCGCGAGCGCAACCGCCGTCTTCGGCCTCAATGCGCCCGTGGCGATGGGGGTCGCCATCGCGTTGGCGGTGTCGTGGAAGCCGTTCGTGAAGTCGAAGAACAGCGCTAGCACGATAACTAGCACGACGATGAGGGTGAGATCCACCGGCGTCTTTCTCTAGGAGGAAACGTGCTCGAGAGGGCAGGGAGTCGACCCGGCAATGATCGGGTTTGAGATCAACCCCGAGGGGCTGTTCATAGTGCATCTTGATACTTTCACCCGAGCGCGTCAAGGTCAACTCTGGGCAGCGGCTGGACGCGTCATCGTCAGGCGGCGGAGAACTCGAACGCCCGCGGCTGGAGGGGCCAGCAGATTTTCGAAGAATCGTGGCTGCATCGCTGGGCCCAGATGGGTGCGCTCACTCCCAATTGCGCGAGCCGGTTCGCCTCGCTCAGGGGACACACTCAGCCAGTCGTTCGGATCATGTTCCGGCTCGTGGTCGGACCAGACTGGGTCGGGTCAGTTGGCCCACCCCATAGGCTTGCGTTGCAGCCGTGACTTTCACAACGATCCAGAGGATCAGCGACATGGTCCTGTCCCGCCAATCGTTGGGTGCTCACGCGTGAGGGAGCGCCCCAGACAGAAAGAGCAGAATCATGAAATTCGCCCGATTGGGTCCGATTGGCCGCGAGACCCCTGTGGTCATAGAAGACGATGGTGTCTACGACCTGAGCACACTGACCAGAGACATCGACGGCGATTTTCTTGCGTCGGGCGGGCTCGATAAGGCTCGCGACCTGCTGGCTGATCGCTCACTGCCGCAACTTGCAGATGCCGAGTCGCTGCGTATAGGAGCACCGATCGCGCGGCCCTCCGCAGTCGTCTGCATCGGTATGAACTACGCGGCGCATGCTGCAGAATCCGGGTCTGCTCCGCCTGAGACCCCGATCATCTTCCTGAAAACGCCGAACACTGTCGTCGGGCCCAATGACACGGTCGCGATCCCACGCACCAGCTCGAAGACCGACTGGGAGGTGGAGCTCGGCATTGTGGTCAAAAAGCGAGCGAGCTACCTCGCCTCCCCCGCCGATGCGTCGGACTACATCGCCGGCTACGTCACGGCCAACGATCTTTCCGAACGCGACTTCCAGATGGCGGTCTCCGGTGGGCAGTGGTCGAAGGGCAAATGTGCCCCGGGGTTCAACCCCACTGGTCCCTGGCTGGTCACCCCGGACGAGGTGGAGCACGGCGCGCTCCGGCTGCGCAGTTGGGTGAACGGCGAGATCAGGCAGGATTCATCGACGGCCGACATGATCTTCGATGTGCCCTTCATCCTTCATCACCTCAGCCAGTACATGGCGCTGGAACCCGGTGACCTGATTCTCACCGGCACCCCGCAGGGTGTGGCCCTGTCTGGCAGGTTCCCGTACCTCGGTGCCGGCGACGTGGTCGAGATCGAGATCGAGGGTCTCGGACGCCAGCGTCAGACATTCATCGACGCATAGCAACCCTCTTCCTATTCCCCTCGAGACAAGGCAATCACTATGGTGCAGGAATTCGACTCACTCGTGGCGATCGTCACGGGCGGCGCATCCGGAATCGGCGCATCGACTGCGCGCGCGTTGGCCGCGGGAGGCGCGCGCGTCGCGGTCTTCGACCTGAACCCCGACGCCGGCTCCGGCATGCTCGGCGTGCGCTGTGATGTGGCGGATGACGCCTCGGTGCGTGCGGCAGTCGACCGGGTTGTCGAGGAGTTCGGCCGGATCGACATTGTGGTGAACAACGCCGGGATCGGCGCGCAGGGCTCGGTCGAGGACAACGATGACGACGAGTGGACGCGGGTACTCGACGTCAACGTGCTCGGCATGATGCGTGTGAGTCGGGCCGCCCTCCCCCACCTCCGTGAATCTCCGGCGGCCGCAATCGTCAATACGAGTTCGGTGGCGGCCACGGCAGGCTTGCAGCAGCGGGCGCTGTACAGTGCGTCGAAAGGCGCGGTGCTGTCACTCACGCGGGCGATGGCTGCCGACCATCTGCGGGAGGGCATCCGGGTGAATTGTGTGAGCCCGGGCACCGCTGACACCCCGTGGATCGGGCGACTGCTGGAGAAGGCGGACAACCCTGTTGCTGAGCGCGCCGCCCTCAACGCGCGCCAGCCGCACGGCCGTCTGGTGAGCCCGGACGAGATTGCCGACGCGGTGGCGTACCTCGCCAGTCCGCGGTCGGGTTCGACCACCGGGGTGTCACTCGCCGTCGACGGAGGAATGCAGAATCTGCGCCTGCGCCCCGCGGAGTAGGGCGCGGCTCGAATCTGACGAACGGCAACAGCCCTGTAACTGAGATTGTGGCCGCAATGCCGCTACTGGGAACACGCGCGCGAAAGCGTATTGTGAGTGGATCAGGCATTACTTCCTCACCCAGGATGTTCCTGCCGCAAAGGATGCCCATGGCTAGCGGAATCATTGCTCCGGAATCGGCACCTCCCCCCATCCCCTCGCGGGTGGGGCTCTTGACCCGCAGTCGCGTCTGGTTGCTGCACGGGCTGGTCGACTCGGCGGGCAGCCACGTCGGGCCGCACGGCCATTCGCGCGGTGAGAAGACCCACCCGTGGTGGCAGGTGATGTGCCTGACCGGTGTGGACTATTTCTCCACGCTTGGTTACCAGCCGGCCATTGCAGCGCTCGCCGCGGGCCTGCTCTCCCCGATGGCCACAATTGTGTTGGTGCTGTTGACCCTGTTCGGCGCGCTGCCGGTGTACCGCCGAGTGGCCAGGGAGAGCTACCGCGGATCCGGGTCGATCGCGATGCTGGAACGCCTGTTGCCGTGGTGGGCGGGAAAGATCTTCGTTCTGGTACTGCTCGGATTCGCCGCCACAGATTTTATGATCACGATCACACTGTCGGCCGCGGATGCCACGGCCCACGTCATCGAGAACCCATTCACCCCGGCATGGTTCCAGGGAGGCAACGTTCCCATCACGCTGGTGTTCATCGGCCTGCTCGGCTTCGTGTTTCTGAGCGGCTTTCGGGAGGCCATCCGGATCGCGGTCGGCCTGGTCAGCGTATTTCTCGCCTTCAACCTGGTGGTGATCGCGGTCGCGTTCGGCCAGGTCTTCAGCCACCCGACGACGGTCACCGACTGGTGGGCCGCGCTCAACGCCCAGCACGGCGACCCGTGGCTGATGATCGCGATCGCCCTGTTGGTCTTCCCGAAACTCGCCCTGGGGCTGAGCGGGTTCGAGACCGGCGTTGCTGTGATGCCACAGATCACCGGGGACCCAGGAGACGTGATCGACACCGCTGATCGGCTGGCGCCGCCACCCGCCGGACGCATCCGCGGCACGAAGCACCTGCTCACCACGGCAGCTGTGATCATGAGCGGGTTCCTGATCTCCTCGAGCATCGTGACCACCCTGCTGATTCCGCAGGCCGAGTTCCAACCGGGTGGCGCGGCCAACGGCCGGGCGCTGGCCTACCTGGCCCACGAATATCTGGGCAACGGATTCGGCTCACTGTACGACTTGAGCACCATCGCCATTCTCTGGTTCGCCGGAGCCTCGGCCATGGCCGGCCTGCTGAACCTGGTGCCCCGCTACCTGCCCCGATACGGCATGGCGCCGAAATGGGCCCGTTCGGTACGCCCCCTCGTGCTCGTTTTCACAGCCATCGCAGTGGTCATCACACTGGTGTTCCAGGCTGATGTCGACGCGCAGGGCGGCGCCTATGCGACCGGCGTGCTGGTGCTCATCACCACTGCCGCCATCGCAGTCACCCTCTCTGCCCGGCGGGCGGGCCAGCAGGTACGGGCCATCGGCTTCGCCCTGATCACCCTGGTGCTGCTGTACACCACGGTGGCCAACATTTTCGAACGCCCCGACGGCCTGCGCATCGGCGCCCTGTTCATTCTGGGCATCATGGTGGTCTCGCTGATCTCCCGGGTGGGGCGTTCGTTCGAGTTGCGCGCGACATCGATCACCCTCGATGACGCCGCATTGGGTTTCGTCCTCGACGACGCGGAATCCCAGGGCGTGATCAGGATCATCGCGAAGGAACCCGGCGGAGACTCGGCCGGGGTGTACCGGCTCAAGAGTCGGGAGGAGAAACGCGACAGCAATATTCCGCGTGGCTCTCCGATCATCTTCGTCGAGGTGAACACCGGCAACTCCTCTGACTTTGAAGAAGATCTGGCAGTCCACGGCGAGATGTGCTTCGGCTACCGAGTACTGCGCGTGGTCAGCGGCAACATTCCCAACACAATCGCCTCGATCCTGTTGGAGATTCGGGATGCAACAGGCGTCGTGCCGGAGATCTATTTCGAGTGGACCGAGGGCAACCCGGTCTCGAACATGTTCAAATTCCTGTTCACCGGCGGCGGTGAAGTGGCCCCGGTGACCCGAGAGGTGCTGCGCGAGGCCGAGCACAACCCGGCCCTGAGGCCCACAGTGCACGTCAGCTGACAGCGCACGTCAGCTGATCGACGGATTGCTCAGGCGGGCAACAGTGCCGGCGACACTGCCGGCAGGGCCGTCGGCAACTGAGTCACCCTCCCCACGAAGCCCCGCACGCGGCGATAGACCTCCTGCGACTCCGGGTGTCGAAAGTTCTGCTGCCACGTATGGCCGGCGCGCTTGTGGCTGCGGTCATAGACGAGCGTCTCGACCGGTATCGACGCTGCCCGAAGCCGTTGCAGAAAGTTGAGATTCGCACCGTAGAAGAAGTCACGTTCGCTGGTGGTGACGAAGTGCGGGGGAAAACCGGGCGACAGCCATTCGATCGGGGAGAGCAGTCGGGCGGCACGCAACAGGTCGCCGCGCCACAGGTGCTTCGGCAATTGAACCTTGAGGAAGCCGAGGCCGAGGAACGAGCCCGGGGTGAACAGCACCGAGAGGTCGACCGCACCGCAGTGTTGAATGATGCCACGCAGGTGGTCGGGCTGAACCGGTTGCTCCAGTTCGAAGCGATCGGCGAGATCCTGCCGATGGATGGCCGCCCCCAGCAGGGACGAGATCTGCCCACCGGCTGAATCGCCGCCGAGGACGATCCGGGTCGGATCACCGCCGAATGAGGCGATGTTCTCCCGCACCCAGTCCAATGCGGCCATGCCGTCCTGCAGCATGTGCTTCATGTGGTGCGACGGGGCCTTGCGGTAGTTCGCGTTGACCACGACCATGCCACCGATCGCCTGATTGGCACAGTATTTGAGCGTCGCGCTCTTGTCACCGCAGGTCCAGCCCCCGCCGTGAAGGTACACATACACCGGCAAGAGGCCTACCTGCTCCCGATCCGCGACCGCGGGTTCGGTCTGGCGCTCGTTGTGCGCGCCCAGGCCGTCCGGTCTCATGGTATTCTCGTCCACGCTGTCGACCTGGTGGGGGACGATCACGTCGAGCCTCTGGTCGCGGTGGCCGTGTCCCACAAAATCGATATCGAGGTGGTAGTCCACCTCTCGAACCGGTTCTGCGTTGAACCGGCGCTTCTCCCTCGGCCCGACGTGCGTCATCAACGCCCGCCAGGTCCAAACCGGAACATTCTTGAGAAGTTGGGGCCGAGGTGCGCTCCGCTGGAGAGTCAGTTCTGTCGTATACGTACCGGGTACCGTTGCCAATCGCGAGAAGGAGGATCGTCGGATCATCCGTCATCGAAGATCGGATGCCGCCCCCAGCCACGCGAGACAACGGTACCCGCTGTTCCCGCGTTTTAGCTGTGGATCTGCGACGGGTTCCGGAGGAGGGTGGTCGGGCGCTCGGCAGAGATTACGGTGCCGGAACGGGGCGGCGTACTTGCCGTGCGCGCAACGCCTGCCGGCCGAGTTGGGCCGCGCTGTAGAGCAACAACAGGCCGAACAGCACGCTGCTGAGAAGCGGCGGCAACACTCCGGCCAGCGTTGCCCCGCCGATCGACGCCGGAACAGAAAGGCAGCCGATCACGAGGGCGGCGCGGAGATCTGAGTTTCCACGGCGCACGTTGGCGATTGTGCCCGTGAGCGAGGTCGGGATCATCATCAGCAATGAGGTGCCCTTGGCCACGACGTCTCCGACGCCGAACAGAAGCATGAGAGAGGGGACCACGACGACGCCACCACCGATGCCGAGCAGCCCGGAGAGGGTTCCGGTCACGAATCCGACGGCCAGCAGGGCAACAACCTCTCCGAGATCGAACTGCAGTTCAACCGCTCGGTTCGGAACCAGAAAGAACATGCGCACGGCGACCAGGACGATGAACGCGATGAAAATCCAGCGCAGGATGTCTTGGCGGATGCGGCTCAGCAGCCAGGTTCCGAGCAGCGAGCCGCCGATGGCCCCGATGGCCAGGCAGGCACCGGCGATCCAGTCGACCGAGCCCTGCATCGCATAGGTGATCATGCCGGATACGGCCGTCGGCAGGATGGCGGCGAGACTCGTCCCGCTGGCGCGGCGCTGGTCGAAGCCCAGCCACCCGACCAGCATCGGAACCAGAATGATGCCGCCGCCGACGCCGAAGAGTCCGGAGAAGAAGCCGACGAGAACACCGATGACGGCGAGACTCACAACGCGCCCCCAATGATTCGTCACCGTGCAAGGCTACCGTGCGGCTGGGCGGTCCCAGGTGGATGCGGCACCACCTGCATGCCCTCCACCTTCAGATGACCGTGTGACGGGCACGTGCGCGGTTAGAGTTGGGGAATCATGACGGGTGCGAATGACCAGTGGCTGAGCGACAGGGAACGGCGCCGGCTGACGCGCATTCCCAGCGACCGGGCCATGATCGCCACGCTCGCCGCCACCGGCCTGATCGCGGCGTTCATGCAGACGCTGGTCACCCCGGTGATCCCCCATCTGCCGCAATTGTTGAACACGAATGTTGCGGATGCGCAATGGGTGCTCACCTCCACGCTGCTCGCGGCGGCGGTGACCACCCCGATCAGTGGGCGGCTGGGCGACATGTTCGGCAAGAAGCGGGTCGCCTTGATCCTTCTGGCGATCATGGTGATCGGCTCGATCATCTCCGCACTGTCGTTCTCCTTGGTTCCGATGCTCATCGGTCGCACCCTGCAGGGCGTCGCCCTGGGCCTGATCGCCCTGGGCATCAGCATCCTGCGCGACGTGGTGCACCCGAAACGTCTCGCGGCCGCCGTCGCCCTGGTCAGCGCCACCCTGGGAATCGGAGGCGCGATCGGTTTGCCGGTCTCGGCCGTGATCGCCCAGAACCTCGACTGGCACTACCTGTTCTGGTTGGCGGCGCTGCTTGCGGTGGTCGCGTTCGGGTTGGTCTTCTGGATCATTCCGGAATCGACGCTGCGCACAGCCGGGCGCTTCGACGGGATCGGCGCGATCGGGCTCGCGGTCGGGCTCACCGGCATATTGCTTCCGGTATCGAAGGGGTCGGAGTGGGGCTGGACGAACCCGCTCACCCTGGGCCTGCTGATCGGGGGCGTCCTGATCCTGGTCGTCTGGGGCCTGTTCGAACTCAACACCGTCGACCCGTTGATCGACCTGCGGGTCACCGCCAGGCGCCCGGTGCTATTCACCAACCTCGGCTCGATCGCCGTCGGTTTCACCTTCTTCACCGTGGCCGCGGCCCTGCCCGTGCTGCTGGAGTCTCCCACGTCGACGGGTGTTGGCCTCGGCCAGAGCCTTGTGATTGCCAGCCTCTGCCTGATGCCGAACGGATTGGTGATGTTCTTCGTCTCCCCGTATGCGGCCAGGCTGTCCACCGCACGCGGACCGCGCACCAGTCTCATGCTCGGAGGCGCGATCATCGCGGTTGCCTTCGCACTCGCCTTCTTCTGGATGTCCGAGGTGTGGCACATCATCATGATCTCCACCGTCGTCGGAGTGGGTGTCGGCTTCGCCTATGCGGCCATGCCCACCCTGATCATGCACTCGGTGCCTCCGACCGAGACCGCAGCAGCCAACGGGCTGAACTCGGTCATGCGCACCCTCGGCTCCACCTCCGCCGCGACCTTCGTCGGGATCATTCTGTCCACCCAGTCGGTCACCAGACAGGGTGTCGCCATCCCCACCCAGGGGGCTTTTCAAACCATCTTTCTGACCGCCGCGGTGATCGCGGTGCTGGGTGTCGCGCTGGCCTCCTTCATCCCCCGCCGGGATCGCCGCTACGACGACACGTCGAGCATCCCGATCCAGACCCTTCGCGACTGATCGCCTGGCACAGCCACCAGGCGCACATCTTCCACGGCTACCCTTGAAGAATGGATGACTTCCCGTACCTGGTGCTCAGCTCGAGCCGCCTCGGTGCCGCCATCCACCCGTTCATCTTCACGCCGGGATCGTTCACCCTGCAGATCGACGATGTACCGCAGTCGCACGTCAACCTCGACAACCCCGGCCTGCTGTTCTTCGAGTACATCCAGCGAATGGGCCATGTCATCGACGCCGTGGCCGTTCCCGGCCAGCCGATCACCGCGCTGCATCTCGGGGGTGGGGCGCTCACGCTGCCCCGCTACATCGCCCACACCCGCCCCGGCTCCGAACAACATGTGGTCGAAGTAGAGGCAGACCTGGTCGGCTTCGTACTGGAAAACCTGCCGCTCGCACCAGATTGTCGCGCCGACCTCCACTTTCACACCCTCGATGCGCGAGAATCCCTGAACCAGCTGCCCACCCACCTTCACGGGAGCGTCGACGTGATCATCGTCGACATCTTCAGTGGAGCCCACACCCCCGAGCACGTGACCACGGTCGAATTCTTCACCGCCGTGGCGAAGTTCCTTTCGCCAGATGGCGTGATGCTGGTCAACGTGATGGACGGGGTCGGTCTCGAGTTCGCCCGGGCCCAGAGCGCGACACTCGCCCGTTCCGTGCCTTCGGTGACCGCGCTGACCAACGCCTATACCTTCGCACTGCGCGATTCTGGAAACGTGGTGCTGGTCGGCTCTGGCCAGCCACTCTCAAACGATTGGACAGACCGCCTGCTCGCGGGTGGCCCCCACCCGGCAACAGTCGTCAGCGGTTTGGAGTTGAGCCTCTTCATCGCGGATACCCCAGCCATCACCGACCAGACGATTCGCGAAAAGGCGTCAAGGGAACGGCAGCAGGCACCCGCACAATGACTCGCGGTAGTTTACGCGCTTCGCGCCTCGTGGATCACAACGCGACAGTTTGAACGTGCGCGAACCGTTTCAACGGGAGCGCACGGCTCTCAAGCCACGGGGCCAGCCGTGCCTCACGTGAACGGAACGGTGTCCCGGCCCAGTGCCGTCTGCACGGCCAATCGCTCGAGATCTTCACCCGTCGCCCCCGGCCAGCCGTGCAGGAGCAGACGCCACTCTGTCGGGACAGCGCCAACACCGTAGCGAGCCCCGAGCAGTGCGCCTGCAATCGCCGCAACCGTATCCGTGTCACGTCCTCCGCGCACCGCAGCCTCGATTCCACGCCTCAGGTGTGTGCGGTCGTGCCTCAGCTCTGGATCAGAGTCTCCCGTGTGCCAGATTGCCGACCACGCGCCCTGCAGTGCTTGCACCACCCAGCCATTTCGCGAGAAGTGGCTCGGCTCATGGACCTCGGCCTCGTCGAGGCGATCCGCCCACAACTGCCGTCGCTCCACAGGTAGTGCGTCCAAACCACTCCGCACATCCAGTTCATCGTGCAGGATCGCGTGCCGAATCGCCAGCGACCACAGTACGCAGGCGTCTCCGGCGTCAGATTCGTAGTGCGTGAGGTCGCTGATGACGCGCGCAGCGTCGATCAGGCCATCACGGTCGTGCAGATAGGCCAGAGCGACCGGGGCGGTGCGCATCAGCGACCCGTTGCCAGCCGAGTGGCCGAAGCGTTCGTGGTGAAGTCGCGCCATCGACCGGGCGGAGGATGCGCGCGGTTCGGCCCCAGACAATACGGCCCGCAACTGGTTGCCCACGTCGGGAGCGGTCTTCGCCCAGTCGACCCAGCCCGCGACGATGGCATCCAGAACGGATTCGTCGGTAAGGTCTCGGCCGGCCACACCGGCTTCCAGAATGGGGAACATCATCGAGGTGTCATCGGTCCACTCACCGGGCGCCCAATTGAACGGTCCCCCACCGCGCATCTCGACCTCGTCGTCTGCACCAAGCGGTAGACCGAACTCATATCCGGCGCCCAGTGCATCTCCGGTTGCCGCGCCGAGGATGACGCCCGCCGTGCGGTCGGTTACCCCAATGTCCACGTTCATTCCAGCATTCCTTCTCCCCATCGGTCTCGCCCAATTGAACTGAGGCCCACTTGCGAGGCTACGTCGTGGTACCCCAGCGACAAATACCCACTCCGGGGGATGCTCTCGTGCAAAACCTCTGTCAAATGTAGAAATCCCGTCGAATTTCTCGTACTTCTCGCACAATATGTGCAAGAACTCTCATCTTTGAATGCGAAAACCGCAGTCGCGGCCCTCAACCACACCCTGTCAGCGGCCACCGACATTGGATCATCTCCGCGTGCGCGGACTGCTCCGGAGGTTGCTTCGAACGCGTGTCGCTGGGACGGCGTCAGCGGATGATGAGGACAGCTGCACCTCCTTCGCGAGCGGCCGGGCCGGCACCAGCACGGGAGGCCGGGCAACCCAATGCGTCACGAAACTGGGTGGGCCTGCCGAATCACAAGGGCCGGATGGCGCCCGTGCGCCCGAGACACCTCACTCGATGTGGTCTGCGGGTTTGCGCACAAAGAACGCAGCCACAACCGCAAGTAGCGACAGAATCGCACCGGCCATGAATGCCGACTGAATACCCCCTGCAGCGGCCGCCACACCAGTGGCCCCCTCCGCCGTCAACGCCACTGACTGCACCGTCATCACGGTGATGAACAAGGCGGTGCCCGCGGCACCCGCCAATTGCTGCACAGTTCCAATGATCGCGCTGCCGTGCGAGTACAACTGGGGCTTGAGCGAGCCGAGACTGGCGCTGAACAACGGGGTGAAGAGCAGCGCGAGGCCAACGCTCAGGCCCAGATGCAGAACGAGCACGAAGAGGAACGGTGTGTTCTCATCCATCCGGGTCGCGCCCCAGAACACCGCACTGACGATGATCGAACCGGGGACGACGAGCAGTCGTGGGCCCCGCGCGTCATAGATGCGCCCGACGAGCGGGGCGAGCAACCCCATCAGCAGTCCACCCGGGAAGAGCAGCAGGCCGGTGGCCAGGGCGTCCATCTGCAACACGTTCTGCACATAGAGAGGCAGTGCGATGATCATGCCGAACAGGGACAGCATGCTGATGGCGAGCATGAGGGTGGCGACCGTGAAGTTCGACGAACGAAACGTGCGCAGGTCGAGCAGGGATCGGTCGCTTCGCTGCAGCCACAGTTGACGTGTGATGAATGAGACCAGGGCGATGGCTCCGGTCACCAGAGGAATCCAGGGCGGCACGAGCACCGTGCCGCGCGCGGCCTCGCCGAGGCTGCTGAGCCCGAAGATCAGGCCGCCGAATGCGAACGCCGACAACATCACCGAGAGCACATCGATTGCCAGGCGCCTCGGCGTGGTCACGTTCTGAATTCGCGCTGCCCCCATCACCAGCGCGATGATCGCGATCGGAAGCACCAACCAGAACAGCCACCGCCAGTCGAGCACGTGCAGGATCAGCCCCGACAGTGTGGGGCCGATCGCCGGAGCCACCGACATGACGATGGAGATGTTTCCCATGGTCTTGCCGCGCGAAGACGGAGGGACGAGGGTCATCACCGTGGTCATCAGCAGGGGCAACATGATCGCAGTGCCGCAGGCCTGCACGATCCGCCCACCCACCAGCGCTTCGAAGCCGGGCGCGAGCGCACAGATCAGGGTGCCAATGCTGAAGAACGTCATTGCGGCGATGAATATCGACCGGGTGTGAAAACGCTGCAACAGAAACCCGGTGATCGGAATGACGATCGCCATCGTCAGCAGGAAGGCCGTGGTCAACCACTGGGCGGCGCTCGCAGGGATGCGCAGATCGGCCATCAGCACCGGCAGCGCGACGCTCATGATCGTCTCGTTCAGGATCACCACGAACGCCGACACGAGCAACAGTGCGATCACGGTGGTGTCGCGGGCCGAGAGGCGCTCCGGGGTGGAGTCGAGCTCCATCATCGTTTTCTGCACCACGTCAGGCTACGCGGTAATCACTTCCCTCGCGGAACCCTTCGATAAACGGGGGTGCCAAATCCCGCACATAAGTCCCGGTCGCAGTAGAATTCGATTAGATTTCGCGTCGCGTCGTCGCGACTGAGCAAATATCGCCATCGAAAGGGAGCACCATTATGGCCGACTTCTGGAGCAACATTTGGAACGTGATCTGGCTCTTCTTCTGGATCTTCGCTGTGCTCGTTTACCTGATGGCAATGTTCAACGTGATCATCGACCTCTTCCGCGACTCAAGCCTCAATGGCTGGTTCAAGGCGATCTGGATCATCTTCCTGGTCTTCCTGCCGTTCCTCACGGTGCTCGTCTACCTGATCGCGCGCGGTCGAGGAATGGCCGAGCGTCGACAGGCCGAGGTTGCGCGCGCCCACGAGAGCGCCAACCAGTACATCCGCGAGGTGGCAGGCAGTAGCACTGCTGATGAGATCCACAAGGCGAAAGCCCTGCTGGATTCGGGCGCGATCGACGCCTCCGAGTTCGCAGCCCTCAAGGCCAAGGCACTGTCCTGAGCCAATACCGTCCTGAGCCAATACCGTCCTGAGCCAATGATGTCCTGAGCCTATGATGACCTGAGTCGATGCTGAACTTGGTCGATGCTGTCCCGGGTCAACACTGACCTGAGCAACACTGACCTGAGCCACACTGACCTGAGTCAGTGTTCGGGTATCGTCTCCTGAAAACTCCGCCATCGCCGGGTCGTGTGAATCCCACGCGACTCGGCGATGCCTCAAGAAATCGTGAAGGTGGCCCCGTGTCAGACAGCTCGTCGAAGCCCAGCTTCTGGTCGAAGGTCAAGCCTTCCCACTGGATCGGGATCATTCTTGTCATCGTTGCGATTCTCTTCATCGTGCAAAATCGCGGACCGGTCTCGGTTGAGCTGTTCTGGGTCAGCGTTCAGTCACCGCAGTGGTTGATCCTGGTGCTGATGTTCGGCGTCGGCTGGGTCAGCGGATACCTCGCGACCAGGCGCCGCGCCAATGCGAAACAGACCGCCGCCGCGCGCTCATCGACGAGATGAGCCTCCCGACGCCCAGGCGCCGCACTCCCGTGCGTGCCAGCTTGGCCCAGCCGCACGATTGCCCACGACCGCTTCGTCGCCGCATCCTGGCGGCGCTCCCTCTCGTGGAGGGATTGACCCCCGATCAGCTGGACGCCCTGGACGAACGAATCCTCTCTTTCTCCTGGGCGGCCGGCGACGCGCTCTATACCGCTGGCGACGCGGCCGGACACATCTATATCGTTGCGTCCGGACAGGTGAAACTCGCCCACTCATGGATCGACGGCAGGCGCCGCATCGTCGACGTGGTCGGCCCAGGAGACCTGTTCGGCGGCGAGGCCATGGTCGAGCAGTTCTACCTCGACAGCGCCGACGCCCTATCGACCACCTGTGCGCTGCGATTGGCGGTGGCCGATTTTCGGGCGATACTGGTCGAGCATCCAGATCTCGCGCTCCGTGTGCTCGACAACACCACGCGGCAGCTGGCCCAGTGCCGCCAGGATGCGGCACGCCACGTCGGCCAGTCCACCGCGAGTCGAGTGGCCGAGACCCTGTTGCGCCTGGCCGATAAGTTCGGGCAACCAGACGACGAAACCGGCGGTACCCTCATCAACCTGACGTTCACCCGCGAAGACCTGGCTGAGATGACCGGCACCACCCCGGAATCGGTGTCACGCGTGATGAGCCGTTTGCGTGCCGACGGGTTGGTCTCTTCCGGCCGCCGTTGGACCTCGGTACTCGACCGGGCCGGGCTCGCCGCGCTCACGGCCTGAACTCGCACGTCTGAGCCGCCGCCGTTCCCGTCGTGTCACGCTGCCCGTGCCCGCTCACCACAGCCTGCTCCACTTCGCCGGCTCGTCCAATCAACCGATCTGCCGATAACTGACACGTGTCATGGTCTGGTCTCGCCCGCTTGCCTAACCTGAGATTGATCAGGTGATCCTCTCCTGATCACGACCTCCAGGAAAGGCTGAAGACAATGACTGACACAACCTCCACCACCCGCACGATGCTCCGCGCCGAAGGCTTCACCTGCCCCTCGTGCGTGGCGAAGATCGAGAAGCAGGTCGGCCGGGTTCCCGGCGTGACCGCGGTGAATGTGCACTTCTCCTCCGCACGCATCGAGGTCGACCATGACCCGGCCACGAGCGTCGACGACCTCGTCGCCGCGGTTAAGAAGGCTGGCTTCGTCGCCGCTCCGTCGGCGTTCTGAGTCGGGTTCGCGCGCACTCACTTCGCGCGAACCCACCTCGCGCACACTCACCTCGCGCACCCAGACCTCGCCCGTGCCCACCCCGTTGAAACCCTCCCAGGAGAGCTGATCCCCATGTCCAACCTTCACAACGCCCTGACCAATCGCTGGGCAATTCCGGTCATTTCCGGAACGTTGATCATCGCCGCACTGCTGCTCGGTTGGTTCACCGAGTTCACGCTGTTCAGCACGGCGCTCACGGGTGACGTGCGGCTCGGGGATGTGCTGATGGTGGCGGCCGCCGCCGTGGCAGGCACCCGCATCCTGATCAGTGCCATTCGGGCGCTGGGCGTGAAGGTGATCGGCATCGACCTGCTGGTCTCGATCGCCGCCATCGGTGCAATCATCATCGGAGAGTACTGGGAGGCCGCGGCGGTGACCGCGCTGTTCGCCATCGGCCATGCGCTCGAGCAGGCGACGCTCAGCAAGACCCGCTCGGCCCTTGCCGAACTGGTCGCGGTCGCCCCCGACGTGGCGCTCGTCATGCGCGACGGCGCACAGGTGGAGGTGGCCGCCGGGGCCGTGGTCACGGGTGAGACGGTGATCGTCAAGAACGGCGCGAAGGTTCCGGTCGACGGCGAGGTGATCGACGGCACCGGCGCGCTGGACGAGGCATCCATCACCGGTGAGTCGATCCCTGTGGAAAAGATGATCGGCGACCGAGTCTTCGCGGGCACGGTCTCCCGCGGCGGGTTCCTGCAGGTGAGAGCAACCGGCGTCGGGGCCGACACCACCCTGGCCCGAATCATCCACCGTGTGGAAGAGGCACAGGATGCGAAGGCGAAGACGCAGGTCTTCATGGATCGCTTCTCGGCCTGGTACACCCCCGGCATCATTCTGCTGGCGTTGGTCTTCGGCCTGGCCACCGGCGACGTGGTGTTGGCCCTGACGCTCCTGGTGATCGGATGCCCGGGGGCCCTGGTGATCTCGATCCCCGTGTCGATCGTGGCCGGCATCGGCCGGGCGGCGAAAGACGGCATCCTGATCAAGGGTGGCGAGTTTCTGGAGACCTCGGCGAAGGTCGACGTGGTCGCGGTTGACAAGACCGGCACCCTCACCAGGGGTCGCCCCGAGCTGACTGACGTGGTCGTTCTCGGGGCCGGCATGGACCGGGCCGATGTGCTCGGTTGGGCGGCACGCGCCGAGACCGGGTCGGAGCACCCGCTGGCGGGAGCCGTGCTGCGAGCCGCCGCCGCCGAGGGGCTCGATTTCACAGGGCTTCCGGACGAGACCCAGCCGGTGGCGGGTAAGGGCATCGTGGTACACACCCACGGCCGACGGGTGCTCGTCGGGAACCCGGCGCTTCTGGAACAGTTCGCCATCCCGAATGCAGATGCTGCGGCGCGGGCAGTCGAGGATCTGGCCGCCCAGGGCCGCACACCGATGATTGTCGCGGTCGGCGACGAGGTCGCCGGCGTGATCGCGGTGGCCGATGAAGTCCGTGACAACGCCAGCCACCTGGTTGACGCCCTGCACGCGGCCGGCGTGAAAAAGGTTGTCATGCTGACCGGCGACACCCGCTTGGTGGCAGAGGCGATCGGCAGCCAGGTCGGCATCGACGAAATCCACGCGTCCCTCCTGCCCGAGGACAAGCTGGACGCCGTGGCCCGGTTGCAGGCGGCCGGACACACCGTGGCGATGGTCGGCGACGGGGTGAACGACGCTCCGGCGCTGGCGACGGCCGACATCGGTGTCGCGATGGGGGCCGCCGGGTCAGCGGTAGCAGTAGAGACCGCCGATATCGCCCTGATGGCCGACAACCTGATGAAACTGCCCGAGGCGATCGGGCTGGCCAAGCGCACCGTGAACAACATGCGGCAGAACATCGTGATCGCGCTGGTCACGGTCGGGCTTCTCGTGGCCGGTGTGCTGCTCGGCGGTGTGACCATGGCGATCGGGATGCTGGTGCACGAGGCATCCGTTCTGATCGTGATCGTGAACGCCATGCGACTGCTGCGTCCGGTGCGCTACCCGGCACCGGCGCCCAGACCGGCCCGTGTCACTGAACCGGTACTCACTCGGTGACCGCGTGCGAGGCACGAACCCCCCATCGCGGGCGGTTCGTGCCTCCTCGTGTGACGGCGTGCCGTCAGCGGAGCTTGATGGCTCCCCCGTCGGCCATCACGGTCTGGCCGGTCATGTACCGGGAATCGTCGGAGCACAGGAACGCGACGATCGGGGCGACATCTTCCTCCGGGTCGCCGAACCGGCCGAGCGGAACCTTCGCCTCGGCGTCGTACGCAGACGATGGCGACCATTGACTCCACGTTGCGTACCGGCTCTGCGCTCACGGTTTTCCTTCGATCGGGTTTCTCTCCAAGCTAAAGTCCCCTCGCGCGCGCACCGCGGCCCGAAGTTCTTCTTTGTCAGGGGCACCTGCCATGCTGGGGCGCATGACCGAAAGCACTACCCAGGCTTCAACGAGGGCCGAGGCCCTGCAGCTGCTGCGGGCCCTGGTCGGGCATCCGGAGGCCACGTTTCACGACGGCCAGTTCGAGGCGATCGAAACCCTCGTCGACCGGCGCCGACGCGCCCTGGTGGTGCAGCGCACCGGCTGGGGAAAGTCAGCCGTCTACTTCGTCGCCACCCTGCTGCTGAGGCAGCGCGGTGCCGGCCCCACGGTGCTGGTGTCACCGCTGCTGGCGCTGATGCGCGACCAGGTCGCTGCCGCGAGTCGGGCGGGGGTGCTCGCGGTCGCGATCAACTCGGCGAACGCACACGAGTGGGCCGATGTGCGACAGCAACTCGAAGCCGACGAGGTTGACGTGCTGCTGGTGTCGCCGGAGCGGCTGAACAACCCGACCTTTCGCGACGAACAGCTCCCCGACCTGGTGCGACGGGCGGGGCTGCTCGTCGTCGACGAGGCGCACTGCATCTCCGACTGGGGGCACGACTTTCGGCCCGACTATCGGCGATTGCGGGAGCTGATCGACCGACTGCCCGCCGGAGTTCCGGTGCTGGCAACGACCGCGACGGCGAACAGCCGGGTGGTGACAGACATTGCCGAACAGCTCACACCCGCGCCGAACGAGGAGACAACGACGCCCGAAGAAAGCGGCTCAACCCTGGAGGCCGTTGTCACGATTCGCGGCCCGTTGGCCCGCGCTTCACTCCGGTTGGGCGTGCTGCGACTTCCGACAACGGGTGCACGGCTGGGATGGCTGCTCGGCAACCTCGCCGACCTGCCCGGCAGCGGCATCATCTACACGTTGACCGTTGCCGCGGCCGAAGACACCGCTCGTGCCCTGCGCGAGGCCGGCCATGAGGTGCGCGCCTATACCGGGCGCACCGACACGACCGAGCGCGAACAACTCGAAGACGATCTCAAAGCGAACCGGGTGAAGGCGTTGGTGGCCACCAGTGCGCTCGGGATGGGATTCGACAAACCCGATCTCGGATACGTGCTGCATCTGGGAGCACCGAGCTCGCCCGTCGCCTATTACCAGCAGGTGGGCCGCGCCGGCCGAGCCACCGACAACGCAGACGTGCTGTTGCTTCCCGGCACTGAAGACCAGGAGATCTGGCGGTATTTCGCCACCGCGTCGATGCCGGACCAGCGGCGGGCAGAGGCGGTACTGGCCGAGCTCGATGCTGCCGACTCCCCGCTGTCGACGCCAGCCCTTGAGAGCCGGGTGAACCTGCGGCGCAGCCCGTTGGAATTGTTGTTGAAGGTGCTCGACGTCGATGGCGCCGTGCGGCGGGTGACCGGCGGCTGGGTGTCGACCGGCATCCCGTGGAGCTATGACCGAGAACGGTACGAACGCATCGGTCAGGCCCGCCTCGAGGAGCAGCAGGCGATGCTCGACTATGAGTCGACGGGTGGCTGCCGGATGGAGTTTCTGCAGCGCTCGCTCGACGACGACACTGCCACGCCATGTGGTCGCTGTGACAACTGTGCCGGCCGCTGGTATCCGGCCGATGTGGCCGAGAAGCAGGCGACCGCGGCCTCTGCCTCGTTGGACAGGGTCGGGGTCGACATCGAACCCCGCTCATTGTGGCCGACGGGCGCCCAGCGGCTCGGTGTGCCGGTGAAAGGCCGCATCGCCGCCGACCAGAATTACACCTCAGGTCGGGCGTTGGCCCGGCTGACAGACCTCGGCTGGGGTGGCAGCCTGCGCGAGAGGTTCGCCGCCGGTGCACCGGATGCACCGGCAAACGCTGCGCTGCTTGATGCGTGCGTGCGGGTGCTCGCCGCGTGGGAGTGGGTTCAGCGCCCGGTGGCGATCGTCAGCATGCCGAGCAGGCGGCATCCGCTCCTGGTGCGGTCGGTGGCCCAGCATCTGTCCGAGGTGGGTCGGATGCCTCACCTCGGTGAGTTGTCGCTGGCCGGGAGCGGCCCCGTGGGTGAATCCGGTGGTAACAGCGCCTACCGCCTGGCCGCGGTGTGGGACCAGTTCGTGCTGGGTGACCTCGCCGTGCCCGCGGGGCAACCGGTGCTGCTGGTCGACGACCTGGTCGACAGCCGCTGGACAATCACCGTCGCCGCACGGCTGCTGCGGCACGCGGGTGCTTCGGCCGTGCTTCCGTTCGTCCTCGCACTCAAAGCCTGAGCACACGGTAGTCCCGGCGGCAATTGTCCTTCAACCAATCCGCCAACCCGCGCACCTCGTCGGCCAGGGTTTCAGGGCGATCTTCGTTGCTCAGATCCGTCGACCCGCGGGTTGTTCACATGCCGCGAAGCCTCAACCCCTTGGTGTGGCGAGTTGTGAACCACATCGAACTGCGATTGGGTGAGCGTGGCGGGCTTCGTTCTGCACGTCATATTTGTCAACCAATCAGGTCAAAGGATCAACTATGGGCGCTGTTCGTACTCTTTCTGTCTGGGTCACCGCTGCGGTACTGGTCGCAGCGCTTTCGGGATGTGCCGGTGGTCAGTCCGCCCCCGACGGAGCCGTCGAGCCGGACGGCGCGGTGGTTCAGGACGCTGCCACCGAGCCTGAATCCGAAGGTACGGGTACGGTTGCCGGCGAAACCGTCGATTGGCCGTCGGATTGGCCTGCAGAGCTGCCCCGAGTGGCCGGCACCGTGTTGAACGCAAATTCAGCGGCCGGCAACAACCCGTTCAATGTCGAACTACTCGTGGCCGACGACGCGATCGACAACCTGGCCGCCGAGCTTCAGGCGAATGGGTTCGTGATGACCAACGACATGAGCAGCGGCACCGGATATATGATGACGCTCCAAGACGCTTCGTGGCAGGTCGATCTGAACGGCGGAATCCATCAGGACTCGGGTGGCCTGTACCTGCGCTACAACGCGCAGCCGAAGAGTTAGCATTCGAGCTCCACAGAACTCCCACCGTCCGACGAGTAGCCCACCGAACTGATCAATCACCGTCGATCAGGGTGAGGAAGGCACTCAGCTCGGCGACGCCGGCAGGCGTGGCCGGCAGGTAGGCGGTCAACTGCGGTGAATACACCAGGTAGGCCGCCCACTTGGCCCGGGAGATGGCCACGTTCAGGCGGTTCTTCATGATCAGGAAGCCCATCCCTCGCGGCACATCCTCAGCAGATGAAGCGGCCAACGAGACGATGGCGATCGCGGCCTCCTGGCCCTGGAACTTGTCGACCGTTCCGACCCGGACCTGGCTGAGCCCGGCAGCAGCCAGCGCCTCACGCACGGTGTTCAACTGTGCGTTGTACGGGGTGACCACGATCACGTCACGTTCGGTGATCGGGTCAGCGGAGCGATTCTCTGACGGGTCGGTCCACGGTCGCCCCAGAGCCTGGCGCACCAGGCGGACGACTGTGTGGGCCTCTTCAACGGATTCGACCGCGTTTCCGGTGTGCTGCACGGGTACCGGGTGCAATCCCGGTTCGATCCCGTCGAGGGAGCGCAGCGCGGCATCCGGATGCGCGTGCAGTTCACCCTCATACGACAGACGGGATACCGGCGTGGTGACGGCCGGGTGCATGCGTCGGCTCTCCGCGAGGAAGTACCCGAGTTCGACCGGCAACACGTCGTGCCCGGCACTCACCCAGCCGAGCGCCGACTGGTCGATCGGCTCGGGGTGGGTGCCCTGGCTCACCTGCGGCAACTGTTGAGGGTCGCCCAACAGCAATAGGTTTTCAGCCGCCACGCTGGCCGCAATCGTCGACGCGAGCGAGAACTGCCCGGCCTCATCGATCACGAGAAGGTCGAGGCTGTGCCGCGGAACACGGGCCGGGTTGCTGAAGTCCCACGCAGTGCCACCGACGACAAAACCGCTGGTCTGGTTATCGGTGGCGAAGTTCAGTTGCCCGTTCGAAGGCAATACGGTGAAAGTGGTTTGGCCATCCGACGGTTCGTTCGCCGCTGTGCCGCTCTTCATCACCTTTCCGACCAGTGCCGGGTCGAGGCCGGCCTTGACCACCGCGTCGAGCAGGTTCTCCACCACAGCATGCGATTGGGCCACCACGCCGATCTTCCAGCGGTGCCGCCTCGCCAGTGCGCTGATCACGTGCGCACCGAGGTAGGTCTTTCCGGTACCGGGAGGCCCCTGCACCGCAAGGAACGAATGGTCGAGGTCGAGAAGGCTGCCGATCACTGCCTCGATGCGCCCGTCCGGGTCGGTCACCGGCTGCAGTGCACCCGACCAGGTGCGCGGGGCGGTGCGTCGCAGGATGTCGACCATCGGGTCACGGGGCCATTCGGGCCGGGCGTCGAGGATCGCCTGTGCCCACTCGTCGATCGCCGGTTTCTGCTGACCGGCCGAGGGTGGGCTCGCGGGGGTGAGTGCGCTTGGCAGGTCAGTGTATGCCTCAACACCTTTCGTCAACAGCTCCTCGACGAGGATGCTGCCGTCATCGGGTACCTCGAGCACGCGCACGGTGCGGGCGGTGCGCGCCCCAGGGGCAGTGCGCTCATCGGTGAACGGGCCCGGGTACTCGTACAACAGGTAGGGGCCCGACTGGTCTGCGGGTTTGATGTTGCTGCCGGGGGCGAGCCGGCCGCGAAGCCGCAACAGGCGGCGAAGGGATTGTCGTTTGGTCTCCTGAAACCAATCCTTCTCCACCACCGCGCGTTCCACGACGAAGACGTCACGGGTCTCTTCCCACTGGTCGATCGGCTGGACCAGCCGGTCGAAGTGGCCCCACCAGAAACTCTTGTGCTCCCGCCGGTGATAGTCGATCGCGGCGGCGGCGAAGGCTGCCGCGGTCTGGTCAGCGCTGCGGTTCGGGTTGTCTGCTCCGCCAACGTCGCCGGCAATGGCGAGCAACGCGTCACGCAGCGGGGTGGGCTCCACCTCGATGACGGCCTTCTGGGTCTGGTGCCTGCCGACCGGCACGCCGTGCGTCGTCGCCAGTCCGAGCAGCCAGTCACGCAATCGCAGGGTGGAGACGCAGTCATACTCGTTGTAGTCGGCGATCGATTCCAGCATCCGCTCCCCCGCGGCTCGGTCTCCGGTCTCGATATTCTCCCGGGCCCGGGCGTATTCGGTGATCGAGTCGGCGGCGTTCGTCACGTCGCCTTCACGCAGGTCATCACCCATGTAGAGCGGCTCGAGTTTCTTGATCGAATATGAGCGCGAACCCACCCGCACCGCTTTGCGCACCACCGGGTACAGGTCGACCAGGGCGTCGTCGCGCAGCAACTGGTCGATCTCGTCCTCACCCACCCCGTGCCGGGCGGCGAGACTCAGCAGGTGGGTGCGCTCGTAGGCGGCGTAGTGGTAAATGTGCATGCCCGGAAAACGAGCCCTTCGCTCGCCGAGGTAGTCGAGGAAGTCGCGCAGCGCCTGCTTCTCCTCGGCGAAATTGTGCGCCCAGAATGCGCGAAAGGTTTCGTCGGGCTCAATCAGCCCGAAGAGGTAGTCAAGGCCCCAGCGCTCCGCCGTACCTTCGGTGTAGAGAGGGTCGCCTTCGAAGTCGAAGAAGATGTCTCCCGGGTTCGGCTCTGGCAGTACGGCGAGCGCCGGCGGGTTGTACACCTCGACCGGTGGCGGTTCGCCCTCCCGCGCATCAACCTGCAGCCGGGCCTGTTGCCGCAACCCGGTGAGGGTTTTCGCGGTCACGCCGTCGACGTCGCCATCGCTCGCGGCCAATTGATCAATACTGTGGATGCCGGCCTCCGCGAGCCGTGCCCTCTGCGTCAGTCGCATCCCGGCGACCAACAAGACATCCTTCTGATCGGTGACTTCGAGCGCACAGGTATCGCAGCGGCCGCACAGCGTATAGCGCGAGTCCCCCCAGAGAACCGGCTCGGTGTCGGCCAGACGCTCGGCCACCATTGTGAGCAGGCGCTGGCGCCGTTGCTTGTACACGGGCCGGATGTCAGCGAGTCGGTGCACGCTCGTCGTGCCGTCGCCGAGCAGCAGCTCGACGGTGTCGGCCGGACGCACCCCGATGCGTTCCAATTGCTCGGCGTAAGCGGCGAGCTGCAAGAGCGCGGTGACCCTGGCGGTTCGTGCAAGCTTGGTGTCTTGCACCAGGTAGCTGCCGTCGGGCTGGCGCACGATGAAGTCGGCGAACCCGATGAATGCCCCGGAACCGTCGGCCCCCTCGTCGAAGAACGTGGCTTGAAAGACCACGCCGGCTTCTGCTGAGAAGGCACGTTCGGTTTCGCCGGCGACCGCCCGCAGTGCTTCCCTCGACATTCCGTCGGGGCGCGGGATCTCCACCACTCGGGCACTGACGCGGTAGCCGTCCAACACCCGGAGCTCGTGCTCATCGCCCAAGCGTGCGGTGCGCTCCAGCATGGCATCAGGACTCTGGTCAACCGCGCCGATCCGGCCGAGCTTGGCGTCGAGTTTACGCAGAAATGCGAATTCGCAGGCGGAGGCCGCCGTGAGGTCGCTCGCGCTGGTGACCACGTCACCGTCGAGGAGGAACATCGGCTGACCCCTTTGTCTGAGAGTGAAAAAAGTTATGGTTGTAACGCGTCATTGGGAGTCTGGCAACCGAATGGAGCTGTCTCCCTGGGCACCGACCTCCACCCGGAGGTGTGCCGGGATCTGCTCCTTCATCGCACCGACATGGCTGATCAACCCGATCGTGCGGCCACCGGCGCGAAGGCTGTCGAGAGTGCTCATCGCCACGTCGAGGGTGTCGGCATCGAGCGAGCCAAAGCCCTCATCGACGAACAGGGTGTCAAGGGTCAGTCCACCCGCCTGATTCGTGACCACTTCAGCCAGGCCGAGCGCCAGCGCCAGCGAAGCCAAGAAAGTCTCCCCTCCCGACAGCGAACGGGTGGCCCGGGACCGACCGGTGTGCTGGTCGATGATCTCCAGCCCGAGTCCGGAGCGCACCCCGCGATATTGCTTGGAGTCGTCATGTTCCAGGGAGTACCGTCCACTGGTCATGACCCGCAGTCGCACGTTCGCCGCGGTGACGATCTCTTCGAGTTGCCCGGCCAGAACGTAGGTCTCCAGGCGCATACGCCGAGTGTTCGAGCCGCCTCCCTGAACAGCTGCCGCCAACTGCTGCACCTCATCATGCTCCCTCGTCAACTGAGCCGATGATTCCAGCCGCTGCCGCACCCCGGTCACCACTGTGGAGAGTTGTGTGTGGCGCTCCTGAATCATGCTGCGGTGGGCGAAAGCGGCATCGCGGGCGGTGCTCGCCTGGTCGCGGCGTTCGGCGGCCGGTATCGTGTCCATCAGAGTTTCCGGTAGGTCGGCGAGAGAGGGTTCCGCCAGAGTCGACCGCGCGGTCGCGTCGGCCTGCTCCCAGTCGCGTATGGCCGCCTCGAGCCGTTGGCGCTCTGCCTCATCGAGACGGGCTGCATCTACCGACTCCTCGCTGCTGAAGTGATGGGCGACCAGTTGTGCATCAACGTGCTGGGTCGCCGCCGCGAGCGCCTGGTGCCGGGATTCTCGTGTGGTGAGGGCTCGCGCCAATGCTCGGGCGGCTTCGAGGGCGCGTTGAAGGGCAGACGATCGCTCGGCAACGCTCTCGAACTCCTTCTTTGCACGGTCGACGCGCTGCACGATCGCGGTGAGCCGTGCATCCATCTCAGTGAACCCGGCCAGGGCGGCATCGCGAACGGACCGCAACCGTTCGGCTTCGGCGCCCAGTTCGGCCTGTTCGTTCTTCAATCCTGTCAGCTCAGCCTGCTGCGTGATGAGCTCGCTGCCGGCATCTGCTGCCCGCTTCACGTCGGCCTCGGCCTCCACCAGTTCAGCGGAGAGCTCATCGGCGCCCTTGCCGGTCGCACGCGCCAGGGCGGCGGCCAACTTCGCCTCGACCCCCTTGGCCACCGCGCGAGCATTGTCCAGGGCGGTGCGACAGTTCTCGAGGCTCTCGTGTGCCCTGTCCAGGTCTGCTTCAGTGACCGGCTCACCCGCAGTGACAGCCGGCTGCGGATGCTCCACCGATCCACAGACGGCACATCTTTCACCGGGTTTCAGTTTGGCCGCGAGTTCGCCGGCGTATCCGGCGAGGCGACGACGGTGCAGGTCGTCGAGATGTGCCGCTGCAGCGCTGTTTGCCGAAGCGGCCGCCCCTTCCGATTGCTGCGCAGCGATCAATTCGGGGCCGAGGGCTGCGGCTTCGCTGGCACCCTGCAACGCGGTGGTCACCCGCTGCACCGCCTCAGTGGCTGAGGAATGAGTGGCCGCGGACAGCTGGGTCTTCAGCACGCGGTCGCCCAGAGCGTCGATCAATTGTGGCAGCTCGGATGCCCGCGATGCGTTCTTCGTCACGGCCGCTTCCGCATTGTCACGGAGTGTCTGGCGCGCGGCCAATTCGTCGCGCAGTTCGGGTAGTGCCAGCTCGTCGTGCACTACCTGTTCGAGGGCACCGATGGCGTGGGCGTTCTGGTCTATCGACGCGGCGATGGCAGCGGCGTCGACCTCGGTGGCGGCCGGCGTCTGATGCTCCTTCGCCGCCTCCTCAGCTGCCAGGAATGCGCGCAGCGCGGCGTGCTCGCTCGCGCGTGCGTCTTCCAGCGCCGTGGCTGCGTTTCGCCGGGCCTCGACCTGCGGCCAAACAGCGGCGGCGGAGATCGCCTCGTGCACGCGCCGGCGGTCTGCGGTGATCGCGTCGGCCTGGCCGGTGAGGGTCTCCAGTCGCGATCGGGCATCATCGCGCCGTCGCTGGCGGGCCAGCGTCTCGACCTGTTCCCGATGAATATGATCAGCCTCCGCGAAGGCTGCATCGGCATCGGTGGTGGCTTTCTCGGCCGCGACGAGCGCATCCCCCAGCCGGCTGAGCGCGGCTTCAAACCACTCCAACGTGGGGTGCTCCGGTGCGGCATCGAACTCGCCTGCGGCCCGCTGGACCGGGTCGCCGCTCGGTTCGTTGGCGGGCTCACCGTAGAATCCAGCACCGAGCCCCTCGTCACTCTCGCCGGTCTGCAACTTCGGATCGGCATTCACCGCGCCACCGGCAACCGATTCGGCCAGCAGGTCGACGACGCGCCTGCCCTCTTCGCGAACCTGGTCGACCGCCGTGCGCAGCCGCGACTCGATGTCTTTGGCTCGCCCGGCGAGCGCGGTCTCATATTGTTCGAACCGCCGCGTGCCGAACAGGCTCCGAAGCACGGCCTGGCGCTCGTCGTCTCTGGCCAACAAGAACTCCTGGAATCGATTCTGGGCCAGAAGCACGACCTGCAGAAACTGCTCTTTGGTGAGCCCGACGATGCGAGCGAGTTCATGCCCCACATCGCGCGGCCCCGATGCCAGACCCACCCAATGCTCAATATCAGTGGCACCGGTCGCTGCCCCGGCGACGGTGCCTGTGCCGTTCGCCTCGTCCGGTTGCCAGACAAACAGTTCGGCGGTGGGCTTCTCCTTCGTGGTACCCGTTCCGCTCTTCTTGGCTCGTTCGTATTCGGGCGTGCGGCTCACCCGGTAACGATTGCCTCCGGCCGTGAAATCGAGCGTGACGTAACTGGGGTCTTCCGGTGCGGCGTGGTGGCTGCGCAATCGGGTCTGCGTGCCGTCATAGCGCGGTACAGCATCGTACAGCGCGAAACAGATTGCGTCGAGGATGCTTGACTTTCCGGCACCGGTCTTTCCCGTGATCAGGAAGATGCCGTCGTCGATGAAGTGGTCGAAGTCGACGGTCTGCGCGGTGCGGAACGGACCGAAGCCGGCCACCTCAAGTCGGTGGATCCTCATCGGGCCGCCTCGGTGGCCGCGAGTGTGGCGATCACGTCGGCGATCACCCGTGCCTCATCGGCGGTCGGGCCCACCCCGTTTCGTACGTGTTCGAGAAACCCGGAGAAGACCTCATGGTCGCCCTTGCCTCTCAGCCGTTCACTGTAGCTCGTGGCGTCATCGACGGTGAGGATCGTCGGCTGGTGTTCCAGGTTGACACACCACGGGAAGCGCCGCTGCAAGCGCCGCATGCCGTCAATCGGCCGCGCCTGGTCGGTGAGCACGGCACTCACCCAGGACGATTCGTGTTGGTCGAACCGGGCATCCGTCAACAGTTGGTCGATCGTTCCGGTGAGCTGAACCAGGGCGCGAGAAATGGGCAGGTTAAGCCATTCGACAGCGGCGCGCCCTGACGGGCCGAGGTCGACCAGCCAGACACCCCGAGGTTTTCCGGCCTCGGAGAAGGAGTAGTGAAGCGGGGCGCCCGAGTAGCGCACTCGTTCACGGAGAGTGGCGCGACCATGGATGTGCCCGAGTGCGACATAGTCGTGCCCCTCAAAGACGCTCACCGGCACCAGGTCGAGGCCGCCCGCGGTGATGTCACGCTCCACATTGCTGGCCTGAACTCCCGCTGCGAAGCAGTGGGCGAGCACCACCGAGCGCCCGCCCCTTTGCGCACGATCATCGGCGATGAGCGACATCGCGTGCGTGATCGCCTGCTCGTGGGTGCGCAGTTCGACCCCGGGAAACCGGTGCCGGATGAGCGCCGGTTCCAAGAACGGAATGCCGTAGAAGTGCACCGGACCGTCGGCGTCGACGAGGGTGACCGGTTGATCGACCTGCTCAGGGCGAGTGAGCACGTGCACCCCGGCGAGGCTCGCGAATTCCGATTGGAAGCCGAGCCGGGTGGCCGAATCGTGGTTGCCGCTGGTGACCACCACCTGTGCGCCAGCCGCGAGGATTCCGCGCACCGCCGTGGTGAACACCTCGAAGTAGTCGGCTGCCGGGGTGGCCGAGTCGAACACATCGCCGGCGACGAGCACCACATCGATATTCTGCTCGCGCACGTGGTCGATCAGCGCATCAAGCACTTCGCCCAACGCTTCGTGCGTCGAGTGCCCGTGAAAGGTGCGACCGATGTGCCAGTCAGAGGTGTGCAGGATTCGCATGTTCTCACGTTATCGGTCGCCTACGACATTCACCTGTCTGGCCTGACGCCACACGGTTCGACGCGAGACAATGAAGAGATGATCCGTGGATATTCTGCCGAGCAGGTGCGGGAGGCCGAGGCCCCACTGCTGGCTGCCGGTGTTCCTCTGATGCGCCGGGCCGCGGCCGGCCTGGCCGACGAGATCCGCCGGGTTCTGGCAGAACGATCCCGGCCGGCATCAGACCCCGGAAATGCAGATGGCGAAGACGCAGTCGCCGGCCATCCGGAGGCTGCCCGTGTCGTGCTGCTGGTGGGCTCCGGGAACAACGGCGGTGACGCCCTCTACGCGGGAGCCGAGCTCGCCGCAGAAGGGGTGAGTGTTGCGATCGTCAGCACCGGCAACCACGTGCAAGAGGCCGGACTGGCCGCAGCGCTCACGGCAGGCGCCCACCGTGAACCGGCGGAAGCCGACCGGGTGTCTCGGCTTGCCGCCGAAGCCGATATTGTCGTCGATGCAATTCTCGGTACCGGCAGCAGCGCGAACCCGGCGTTGCGCGGGCTGGCCCGCGAGATCGTCGCGGCGATTCGCCCGGTCGTCGCCGGGGGTTTTCCGCGGCCACACGTGGTCGCCGTCGACATTCCCAGTGGAACCAACCCGGATGACGGGTCGGTGCCCGATGCGACTGTGCTTCCCGCCGACGTCACAGTCACTTTCGGCGGGTGCAAGGCCGGACTGCTGCTCCGGCCTGCGTCAGAGCTCGCCGGCCGCGTGCGGCTGGTCGACATCGGGCTGGGTGCGCGTCTCGCCGGAATGCAACCGCTGGTCAGTGCGCCCGATCCACTTCTGTGAAGATTCGGTCACCCGTAGCGCACGAGCTCATTCCGCCTGGTGGGAAGGATCCTCGAGGCCAGGCCCGAGCTCGCTCTCCAAACCCCCGATGACGTGGTCGACAATCACCTGCGGGCTGTCCCGGATGTCGACACTGATTCCGCGTTCATCGGCCCCCAGCGGTTCCATGGTGTCGAACTGGGATTGCAACAGCTCGGTGGGCATGTAGTCGTGATGGCGGTCGCGGATTCGCTCGGCTATCAGCTCGATCGAGCCGACCGGATTAATCACGAAGAGCTCGGGAACGGCCTCCCGCAACAGGTCACGGTACTGCTTCTTCAAGGCCGAGCAGACGACAACAATGCCGTCATCGGCATGCTCGGCCAATGTGCGCGCGATGGTCTTCAGCCACGGCAGGCGGTCTTCGTCAGTGAGCGGGATTCCGGAGGCCATCTTGGCGATGTTCTCATCAGAGTGCAGTGCGTCGCCGTCGATGAAACGCCGCCCGAGCCGTGCCGCGAGAATCGCCCCGATTGTGCTCTTACCCGCACCCTGCACCCCCATCACCACGATGGGAGGAATATTTGCTGGCATCCGTGCTCCTTGATTCAGCCCTGATCTGCACGCACGTTCGTTCCCTCACCCCACCCTACGGCCCCGTCCCCGTCAGTTGGGACGTTTGATTTCGTTGAGCGTGCGCTCGATGGCATTATCCGGACGTTTCAACACCATCTACTGCTCGCTCGCCGAGTCGAGCGACGTTCACGACCACGACGGACAGATCACCGGCCAGGCTGGACCACGACCGATAGTGTTGACGAATATGCGCCTCCTCTTCATCCGACACGGTCAGACGCCTGGGAATGTCGCCGGCCTCATCGACACCGCCCACCCCGGCCCGGGTCTCACCGACCTCGGCCACCGGCAGGCTGCACACATCCCGGTCGAGTTGAAGAACGAACCGGTCGACGCGCTCTATGCATCGACGCTGGTGCGCACCCAGTTGACGGCCAGACCCTTGTCGACGGACCGAAAACTCGACATCGACGTGCGCCCGGGCCTGCACGAGATCCAAGCCGGCAGCCTGGAGAATCTTCGCGATCACGAAGCCGTGCGGGCCTACCTGGAAACCGTGTTCGCGTGGGTGGCGGGCGATCATGATGTCGCCATGCCGGGCGGCCCCGACGGGCACGAGTTCTTCGGCCGTTACAACGCCGATCTGCGCGCGATCGAGGCATCCGGCGCCTCGTCGGCAGCGGTCGTCAGCCATGGCGCCGCCATCCGGGTCTGGGTTGCCGCGAACGTCACCAATGTGTCGCCCGTGTTCGCGCAGGAGAACCACCTGGACAACGCGGGGATCGTCGTTGTGGAGGGCTCGTTCGAGCGTGGATGGACTCTGTCCAGTTGGGCGGGCCGGTCGATCGCCGACCACGGCGAACCGGGCACCCCGATCGTCACTCCGCCGCGCCCTGACGTGCACGACCCCACCGGCGAAACCCTCAGCGAGGCGCGCGCCGACTCCGACTAGCCGTCCGGAAAGACGCGCTTGTAGCTGCGTCCGTCCGGCAACGTCACCGTCTCGGCTCGCAGTGTTCCGCGAGTGACCCGCAGGTAGATCGCCTGGGCGGAGACACCCAGCTTCGTGGCGGCCTCTGCCACCGACAGCCCCGGCAGGTCCGTCGGCACGCTGCTCGGTCGCGACGACCGTTTGCGGCCCGCCTGATGCCGGGCAGCGATCTCGTCATCGCTGCCCTGCCAACGCCATTTCGCGGCGGCGGGTTTGATCGACGCGGCCCGAGCGACCTGCTCCCAACTCGCCCCCGCCTCCAGAGCGTCTCGTACGCTCGCGAGCGTCGCCGGGTCGTTCTCCAGCGCGCTGATCAGCGAACGGATGCCGTCCAGCCGCTCCAACGCATCCGGAACCTCATCGACCCCGTCTGCCGCAACGACGCGCCGAAGAGCTGCCCGCGTCGACTCTGCCAAAAAGCTCACGATGGATCTGCCCGGGCCCCTTCTACAGCGCCCACTTCGACACCGTGGCGTTGAACTCAGCCGGTGCGGTGCCGAATCCCATTTGGGTGGGCATGGTGGCAATTTCTGCATTCGGCAGGTTCGTCGTGATCCATCGCTCAGCGGCATCCGCCCAATCGTCGCGCGCGATGAACAGCGTGGGGATCGTCGTTGAAACGTCTGAGGCGGTTGCCGAGAAGTCACTGGTCAAGCCGTCGGCAGCGGTGGTGATGGCGACATGTTCCGGAGTCTGGAAACCCAGTTGCACAACACGGGTGACATCGGGGTGATCCGCTGCAGTGTCGCCGTCACCCACATCGACCTGTGACTCGGTCACCGAAGCGGGTACGGGCGGCAACAATAATTCGGTCATGGTGCCACCTAAGCAGAGCCCACGACGCAAGGGCAAGAGGCGCGAGGGCCCGGGCGAACGGCTGAGCCCGGATCAGTGAGCCCGGCGGATGCCCTGCACTCAGCCGATCAGCGTGACAACGTCTTTGGGCGCCTCGTCGACGAGCAACGTGAACACGTCTGGGCGTGAATAATGCCCGGCGCTGTCGAAGTCGAACTTCGCCCGCGGAATGTCGTCGAGGTCGATCTCGGCGACCAGCACGCCCTCTTCACCACGCAACGGGCCGGCGAGCACCTCACCGAGCGGTGAGACGATCACGCTGCCGCCGTTGATCAGCACCGTCTCTGGGGCCTCGCCCTGCACGGGATGAACGTCTTCCGGCAGGTGGGCCCGGGTCAGGTACTGGCCGGCACCGATCACGAAGCAGCGCCCCTCCAGGCTGATGTGCGTCATCGTCGACTGCCACTGCGGCCGGTCGTCCACCGTCGGCGCGCACCAGATCTGTACCCCTTTGGCATACATCGTCTGGCGGAACAGCGGCATGTAGTTCTCCCAGCAGATTGCTGACCCGAGCACGCCCAACTCGGTCGAGACAGCGGGCATGGTCGAACCGTCGCCCTGTCCCCACAAAAAACGCTCTGCCGCTGTGGGCATCAGCTTGCGATGTTTGGCCACCATCCCTTGACCCGGCACGAAGAAGGCGGCCGTGCAGTACAGAGTGCCACCGTCGCGTTCGATCACACCGACCACCAGGTGCACGTCAAGCTCGGTCGCGAGCTCGGCGAGGTGATCAGCCTCTGTGCCGGGCAGGTCCACCGCCGATTCGAAATAGCGCCGGAACTCGTCCCGGCCACCCGGCGCGCGGGAGCCCACGGTCACACCGAAGTCGAGGCCCTTCGGGTATCCGCCGAGGAAGGCCTCGGGCAGCACGATCAGCCGCGCACCGGCATCCGCCGCCTCTCTGATGAGACGTTCCCCCTTGGCGAGAGTGGCCGGGGTGTCGAACAGCACTGAACCGGCCTGAACAGCGGCCACCGTGATACGCGTCATGCCCCGAGCCTATGGCACCGCGACTGACCGCCTCGTTTCACCCGCTCAGAACCAAGTGCTCAGCCACGGAGTCGTCGGGGAGCGGAACGCGGCGTCGAACGCGATCGCCGAGCCCGGTTGCACGTCGGTGAGTCGGCCGGCGCGCGCCAGGGTTGCGGCCGACACTCCCCCCACATAGAGGGCACCGAGTTCACTCACCCCGAGGGTAAGTTCGGCAGTGGCATCGGGTACACCAATATCCGACTCCAGCGCCGTGATGGTGCCCACACCGGCGTCGTCGACCGCGAGCAGCACCCGTCCATCTGCGAATCCCAGTGGATCGCTCACTCGCAGTACGATCCGACCGGGCGCACTGTAGCGTCGCGCTTCGAGGGCATCCTTGAGATCGAGGATGCGCACCCACAGATGGTCATTCACGGCGGCGGCACGCACGGCCCGCGGGTTGGCGACGAGCCAGAGCAGGGGCTCGTCGACAGGACGCAACCGCGCCGACACCGACCCGACCAGGTCAAGCCCCAGCAGGTACTGCCACAATCCTGCATAAGCGTCGTCAGTGACCGAACACAGGTATTCCACAGTCGCGACACGCTCTGTGTTCTCACCCTCGGAGTGCTTCACGCTATAGATGGCGAAACCCTGCGGAACCCCGTCCGCATCGTCGAATCGCACCGCACGGTTCTGCTTGGCGTTGTCCTCGTCGCCCACAACACCGACAAGCTCGCCCCAGAGCTGCTCGTCGAGAGTGACGTCGCCGGGTGAGCCGAGTTGGGCCCGCTCCAGAATCTCCCGCCCAGATCTGTGGATGTGCTGCAACGACACCAGGTGCACCCTGCCGGCTGTCTCGCGTCCAGCCCATCCCGCCCTCCGGGTCTGAATAGTCAGTTCGGCCCCTTGGGTGGCGGGTCCGAAACCATAGCGACCATAGAGCGTGGCCTCGGAAGCGGTGAGCACGGCGAGCGGCAGATTCTGCGCCGCGGCGGTGCGCAATTCTCCCTCGATCATGGCTCGGGCGATGCCGCGGCGGTGATGGGTGGGTGCAACCGTGACGGAGCTGATCGCCCACGCCGGAACCTGCTTATCGCCCGGGACGGTCATCGCCAGCGGCCACGAGCTGACCGTCGCGATCGGGGTCTCCGGTTCGGCGGCCGTGTCGTCCCACACGCCGGAAGTTCGCCGGTAGGCAGTCTGCCCCACCAGCTCTTCGAGTTGGGTGCCGGCAATCCGCTCACCGTGGAATCCGCGCGCATCCGCCTGCAACCACGCCTCGAAGGCCACACGATCAGCCGTGTCGACCCGCTGCAGCCTGAGTCCCTGCTTCGTCATTCGTTCGGCTGATTGCGGATCGATCCTGATCTCAGTGAAACTCATCTGTTCAGGCTAATGCCCCCACCCGCGCCGACGCCACGAGCTCGCAGGCGTCCGACCGCTCGTCCGGGTCGTCGTCGGCTCGTTGGCTGCTTCGATCGGCTCGGGCCGAGACACAGACCGCCGATCACGCCGATTCGACCTCAACCGCCTGGAACCAGGGCGGATACACGGCGACACGCGCACGGTAGCCGGCGCGCTTCAATTTCGCCTTCACCTCATCGCGCACACGCTCGTTGCACACCCCGATCAGCGTCACCAATTCGAACGGGAGGGCGTCTTTCACGAGAAACTCTGCGTTGAGGATGCTCCCCGAACCATCTTCGGTGCGCAGCGAGCGCAGCATCTTCTCGGTGCCTGTCGGGCCCGTGCCGAACCGGGTGATGCTGAGGGCCGCGTCGCCGTCGGTCACGGAGTACGGCACCGCGTCGGTGGAGTCTGCGCAGGAGGCAAAGATGTCTTTCACCACGGTCACCACCACCACGAAATCCCGCGCGGCCAAAGTTAGTGCCCCGGTGGAGATGCGAGGGTCGATGCCCCGAGTTCGTACGGTGTCCCAGAGGTTGGCATCCGGCGACAGATAGAAGGGAACGTAGTCGGCGACGGTCGCCGTCTGGCCGGGAACAGCGGTTTCGCGGCGTACTTGGCGCACTTCCGGGGAAGCAACGTCGATCGTCGGTACCGCACCAGCTGTGTCAGCCAACAGCCCGCCGGACTCGATGATGGAATCCAGGTTGTCGACGTGGGTCACGTGATAAAGGCGCTGCTCAGCCACGTCGCCCGTGTGCGTGAGTTTCGTCGGCCCCGAAACCGCGCCGGGTGCTGTTCGTCGGGTCACCGGACGAGTGGCCTTTCTCGTCGACGATGTTCTCGGATTCGGCGCTGGCCGCGCTTTCGCGGGCCGCGTCTTCACCGCCGATTCAGGGACAGCCGGTGGGGAGCAAACGGCGCAGAATCCGTCATCAAAGCCGTGGATACATTCGTCGCTCATTTCACAAACCCTTCAACGCGTGATCGCCGCATCCGCATTCATCAGCCACGGCCACCCCTTAACGCTACGTTGTTTTCGAACTCGCCGAGAACATTCTTGGGTTCGCTCGAGCCTGCCCCCTCGGCTCGCTGGCCGATTAGGCTGGCCGGGTGCAACGAGACGACCAGAGCGACGCGAAGCTCGACACCCCAAAAATATCTGGGCCGCGCACATCGGTGTTCGGCCCGGCCCGCGAGTTTCTGGTCGGGGCGCGTTTTCTGCTGCGCGGTCTCGGCCTGTGGACCCGCTCGCCCCGGCTGATGTTACTTGGTGCGGCACCGGCGTTCCTGGTCGGCATTCTGTACCTCGCAGCGTTGACCATGCTCGCGCTCAACCTGTCCGCGGTGGCCGCCTGGCTCACGCCGTTCGCCGCCGAATGGGTGGATGCAGCTCGGGTCACGGTGCAGGTCGTCGCCGGCGCCGCCCTGCTCGGGTTGGTCGTGCTGCTCGCGCTCCTGGCATTCACTACGATCACCTTGATAGTGGGAGCCCCGTTCTACGAGAAGATCTGGCGGTCGGTGGAGATTCGCGCGGGTGGGCTGCCCGAGCGGGAGGCCGCGCCCTTTCTTCACGGCCTCGGCCGCTCCATCGGGGAGGGCCTGCGACTCTTTCTGGCCACAGCTCTGATCGGGATGGCGTTGTTCGCGGGTGGGTTCATACCGTTCGTCGGCCAATCGGTGATTCCGGTGCTTGCGGTGGGCGTCGGCGGCTGGTTCCTCACCGTCGAGCTGACCGGACTTGCCTTTGAAGCGCGCGGTCTCACTTTGAAGGACCGACGCCGGACGCTCGGCTCGCACCGCCCGCGCACGCTCGGTTTCGGTATGGCCACGTTCCTGATGTTCTTGATCCCACTGGGCGCCGTGATCGTGATGCCTGCCGCGGTCGCCGGGGCGACGATGCTCAGTCGGAGCATGCTGGTGCCAGGTTCGCTGACACCCGCGGCCCACCCGTCCGGTGTTTCGGCGCCTTCCTCCCCGCCATCCGACGCCTCGGCACCGATGCAGCGCGCTACCGGGACGACACCCGGTCGAACTTGCGAATAGCCAGCGGGACGAAAATGGCCAACGTGACGACGATGCCGATCAACACCGTGAGCACCGGGTACTGCCCGGTCCAGGTATCCGGCACCGGGGTTCCGGGCGGCACGTTGCCGAACAGTTCCCTGGCCGCTTGCACCAGTGCCGACACCGGGTTGAGCTCGGCGAAGATGCGCAACGGGATCGGCAGCGTCTCACTCGGGACGAATGCGTTCGAGATGAACGTGAGTGGAAACAGCACCAGGAAGGCGACGTTGTTGATCACCTCGGGGCTGCGCACCAGCATGCCGAGAAAGGCCATCACCCAAGACAGGGCGTAGGCGAACAGCAGCAACAACGCCACCGCGGCGAGCGCCGACAGAAAACTCGTGTGCACCCGCCAGCCGACGATCAGTCCGGTGCCGATCATCACGACCATCGAGATGCCGTTGATCATCAGGTCGCCGTTGGTGCGACCAACAAGAACGGCAGACGGGCTCATCGGCAGGGTGCGAAACCGGTCGATGATGCCGTCTTTCAGATCCTGCGCCATCGCCGACCCCGAGTAGGTCGAACCGAACACGACGGTCTGCGCGAAGATCCCGGCCATGATGAACTCGGTGTAACTGCTGCCCGGAATTTGGATCACGCCCGAATAGATATAGGTGAACAACAGCACGAACATGATCGGCTGCAACGTGGTGAACACGATGATGTCGGGCACCCGTTTGATTTTGATCAGGTTGCGACGGGTTGTGATCCAGCCGTCGGAGAACCAATGGGCGAAGGCAGATCCCACGCCGACGAAGACGCCCGGTTGTGCCTGTGCGGTGCTCATGCCGACCTCTTTTGTTTGCTCTCGGCGGGCCGCGCCTTCGCGCGGTGCTCGTCCGGGTGCGGTCCGTGCCCCGCACCGTCGTGGTCCCGGCGGGCGACGAGTTCGTCGGGTTTCTCCTCGGGCGGCGTTGTCGAGGCCGCGTGCCCGGTCATGCGCAAAAACACCTCATCGAGGGTCGGTCGGCGCATTCCGGCGTCATAGAGCCGAATGTTTCGGTCGGTGAACTCCCCGAGGATGCCATACAGCGCGGCCGGGGCATCCGTGGCACCCACCGTCAGGGAGCGCCCGTCGGCAGAGACCGTGGGCTGGGCACTGCCATAACGGGTCAGAACCTCAAGAGCCGCCTCCCGATCATCGGCGGTCACCAGGTTGATCTCCACCCGCTGCCCGCCGCTGGATGCCTTCAACTCGTCGGCGGTGCCGAGCGCGATCACCCGACCCTCGTCGATGACCGAGATGCTGTCGGCCAGCCGGTCGGCCTCCTCCAGGTATTGGGTGGTGAGCAGAACCGTCGTTCCCTCTCCGACCAGATTGGTGATGATGTCCCACATGCCGAGCCGGCCATGCGGGTCGAGCCCGGTGGTCGGTTCGTCGAGGAACAGCACCGTCGGCCGGGTGACCAGCGCACCGGCGAGGTCGATGCGGCGGCGCATGCCACCGGAGAATCCCTTCACCGGCCGGTTCATCGCCTCGGTCAGTTCGAAAATGTCGATCAGCTCTTTCGCCCGCTGCCGAGACGCCCGCGCGCCCATGTGGTAGAGGCGGCCGACCATCTCCAGGTTCTCGAAGCCGGTGAGGTTCTCATCGACGGCGGCGTACTGGCCGGAGACGCCGATGATCGGCCGGATCCGCTCCGGGTGTCGCGACACGTCGATGCCGTCGATGACCGCTGTGCCGGCATCCGGTCGGATCAGGGTCGTGAGCACCTTGACGGTTGTGGTCTTTCCGGCGCCGTTCGGGCCCAGGAGCGCGGTGATGGTGCCTTTCGGCACGGCGAGGTCGAGTCCGTCGAGCGCGCGTACTTCGCCGGCGCCCTTCGGAGTATAGATCTTGGTCAGGTGGTCGACCTCGATAAAGGTCACGGTGCGAATTTACTCCTGCCCAGCGGCACTGTCCACGTTATTACGGAAGAGAATGATGGGTCTCGGCATGGCCTTACGCCTCACATCGTGCCACAGTTGGAGAACACGATTGCGGCTGACTGAAGCGAAACGAGCGACGATGAAGTTCATGATCATGGTGTTCAGCGAAGAAGAAGACCTGCGCACGAACCCACCGGAGTGGACCGAGCAGATGACCTCCTTCATGGCCCAGCTCGACGACGAGCTTGCCCACAGCGGCGAGTTGGTCTATTCCGAGGTGCTGGCCTTCGGCAGTGCCGGGTCGCTGATCGACCGGCACGGCAAGGCGCACCACGGTTCGTTCTCGGGCGCGACCAAACCTCTGACCCGATTCTGGGTGGTGAAGGTGACCGATGAGGAGCGTGCAGTCGAGATCGCTGCGAGTATCGCCGCGGTGATCGGTGCCGCAGTCGAAGTGCGCCACGTCATGCCGTCGTCGCAGCGGCCGTGACGGTACTCGGGTAGTGGCCACCGCATTGGGGATCGCCTCGTTGGTGATCGCGTCGCTCGCCGCTGCCCTGCATGTGGGAATATTCGTGATGGAGAGCGTGCTCTGGACCCGCCCGGCGGTCTGGCGCCTGTTCGGCCTGCGCACCCAGGCGGATGCCCAGACCACCCGCCCATTCGCCTACAACCAGGGCTTCTACAATCTGTTCCTCGCGGTGGGTGCCGCTGTCGGCGTCGGCCTCGTTGCTGCCGGCGGGCAGGGTGCCGCATCGTTCGGGTGGGTGGAGTATGTGTCCGTCCAGCCGGGCACGAACATCGAAAGCGCAGGGATTGCGCTCGTGATCTTCACGATGGGGTGCATGTTCGCGGCATCCGTTGTCCTGCTGACGACGGGCCGAGGCTACCTGCGGGCCGCCGTCGTCCAGGGCGCGCTGCCGCTCATCGCCCTCGTACTGCTGTTGGTTGCCGCCCTGGTCTGAGCCGCACACCTCGTCCCTTTTGAGCTTCGTGCCACCCGGCACACATCGCGCCGGCACGAACCGGCGCGAAGCGTGCCAACCGGCGCGATCTTCTGGATGACCATTGACACGCCACCCCCGGTTTGAAACGATCTCATTATTCGATGATTCTCAACCCGATGAACAATCCGGGAGTATCCATGGCCACCCAGATTTTTGTGAACCTGCCCACCACTGACTTGGAGCGGTCTAAAAAGTTCTTCACCGGACTCGGTTGGACGATCAACCCAAACTTCACGGACGAGAACGCGGCCTGTGTCGTGATCGACGAAAACGTCTTCCTGATGGTGCTCACCCGCGAGTTCTTCGCCACATTCACCGACAAGCCAATCGGCGATCCGCACACATCGGTACAGGTGCAGACCTCACTCAGCCGAGAGAGCCGGGCCGAGGTAGATGCACTTCTGGAGAAGGCGCTCGCGGCCGGTGCCGCCGAGCCGCGCGAGCCCCAAGATTACGGTTTCATGTATTCGCGCGACTTCGTAGATCCAGACGGTAACGAATTTGGTGTGCTGTGGATGGATGCGCTTGCGTCCGAGGTCGGCCCTGAAGCGTATCTGGCCCAGCAGCAATCAGCGGATACGTCTGAGCAGGCGCCAGGCACCTGACCCGCTTCGCGCCACCCGAAACACATCGCGCCAGCACGAACCGGGGCGAAGCGTGCCAACTGGCGCGATACTCAACAAAGCCGCGGAGCTCAGTCGGCCGTACGCAACGCCTCCCACTCGGTGCGCAGCAAAGCGTAGACTCCGGTGTCCTCCCACCGACCCTTGATGAACATGTTCTGCACAAAATACGCCTCTTCACGCATGTTCAGGCGGTGGCACAACGCCACCGAAGCGGTGTTCTGAGGCGTCAACTCTGCAACGACACGATGCAGTTTCCACTCGTCGAAGGCGATCGCCAGAAGCGCGTTGGCCGCCTCTCGGGCGTAGCCCTTGCCGTGATGGTCCGGATGGAAGACCCATCCGATCTCCGCGCACTCGTGTTCAACACTCACCAGTGAAAAGTACAACTCGCCCAAGACGGTGTGGTCGGCGAGTCTCTCCACGAGCAATTGCACGAAGTCCCCGTCATTCTCAAGTCGGGTGAGCGTGGATGCCTCAACAACTTTTCCGGCGACGGCATCACGGTCGCGCGGCGCGTAGAGAAGGTACTCGCACACATCCTCCCGGGACTGATACGAATGAACAGCATCGGTGTCGGCCGGAGTCATCAACCGCACCGTCAGGCGCTCCGTGGTCAACGGCCCGTTAAAATCTAGGGGGACCATGCTGTTCATAGTACGACTCCGGCACGCGATCACCCATGAATCCCGAGGGCCCGATGCCCGAACAACCGATCCGACTCAGCGCACCGACTGGGGGTGGATCGTCTCGCCGCTCTCGAGCATTGCGACGTAGGTGGCGATCTTCGCCCTGCGCGTCTCGGCCCGTTTCACCCCGTTGATGCGGAACAGTATGGCGAATCGGTTCTGCGCGCTGAGCGCCTCGAAGGATTGGGCCGCGGCGGGGTGTGCGGCGAGCGCCTCCTGCAGGTCGGCGGGTACCGGGGCATCCTTCTGGCGGTAGGCGGAATCCCACCGCCCGTCGGCCTTGGCTCGTTCGATCTCAGCGAGACCGGCCGGTCGCATCCGCCCCTCTGCCGTCAGTCGCCCGACGTGCTCACGGTTTCGCTGCGACCACGGGCTGCGGATCCGGCGCGGCGTGAACACCTGCAGATGGTAGTCGTCGTCAAGCCGGGCCAGCTGCCCGTCGATCCAGCCGAAGCACAGCGCCACGTCGAGAGCCTCCGGGTACGTGATGCCCGGTTTGGAGGAACTCTTCTTACGCAACCGCAATCGCACCCCGTCAACGTCTGGATTCTCTTCCAGCCAGCTCTCCCACTCCGCAACAGTGGCGACGGTGACCACTGGTTTCTCGGCGTTGGCTCCCATGCATCGATGGTAGTCGGAATCCGGATGAGAGAGCCGCCCTGGGTGAACCGCATCATGTTCCCGGAGACGTCACGCAACACGCAGTTTCTCTCGCCCCGGGGCAGGTCATAGGGTTCCTGAAGCACCCCGGTGCCAGGTGCATGGATCTTCTGGAGAGCGCCATCCCGGCTTGGCGGGGTCACCATAACGCACCGTTCACACGTCACGTGTGAACTCCCTCAGAATGCGCGCACTCCGCTTGCAACGTGTGCTCGGCTGAGGAATCGTGGCTGGGGCTGCCTGCACGAGGCAGCAGACAACCGGAAGGAAAAGCACATGCTCACCCTCACCGAAGACGCACAGAACATCGTCAAGGCCATCACCGGCCAGAGCCCGGGCGCCGACGACGGCGGCTTGCGCATCGCCTCGGCCAATCCCGACAACTCCGATTTCTCCCTGGCCGTCGCTCCGGCCCCCGAGCCTGAGGACCAGGTCGTCGAAAGCTCCGGAGCCCGCGTGTTCCTCGAGGAGAACGCCGCCATGGCGCTGTCGGACAAGGTGCTTGACGCACAGGTCGACGAACAGGGCTCCGTGCGTTTCGGCCTCGGCAACCAGGAGTGACCGTTCGCTGATCCGACAGCCGCCGGTTGGCACCGGTCACCTGCGACAATGGAACGATGAGTTCTGTCGTCGCGGGAGTATCGGATGCCGCGGTTCGCGTCATCAAAACGCGCCCTGCCGGCATGAATTCTGCGGGGTCCAACCCTGCAGATGCCGAACCCACCGGCACCCACCCCTTCGAGTCGTCCGCTGTTCGGCGGCCCACGCTTCTCAGGGCCACCGAATGGCGCGAACTCGAGCGTTCCCATGAAGCGCGCGCCGACCTCCTGACCGCGGGCTGGCGGTCCCGCGCCGGCACCGGTGTCACGCATCCGGTCGAGGACTTTCTCTTCACCTATTACTCGTACCGGCCACGCATACTGCGCCGTTGGCATCCGGGTGCGAACATCACTCTGGCGGATGCCGCCGCCACGAGCCGGGCCACGTGGAAGTGGTATCGGTCTCACGGCGACGACGTGAGCGTCGACACGGAGGCTTTCGTCGTGGCGAAGGGTCCCAGCATCCGGTTCATCAGGAACCTGCTGGCGCGAACAGCCGCGCGTCCGGGAAACTTCGGATGCTTCGGCCTGCACGAATGGGCGATGGTGTACCGGGCGCCGGAGCATCGGCACCAGGTTCCGCTCAGGCTGGGCGCCAGTGCCACCGACGAGGTGGTGGAGGCCAACCGGATCGCGTGCACGCATTTCGACGCGTTCCGGTTCTTCACTCCCGATGCGGTGGGCCTCAACCATCGCACCCCGACCCGGGACAATCAGCCGGGGATGGAACAGCCCGGCTGCCTGCACGCCGGTATGGATGTCTACAAGTGGGCCATCAAACTCGGCCCGATCGTGCCGGGAGACCTGTTGCTCGACACCTTCGAGCTGGCCGCAGACATTCGCGAACTCGACATGCGCGCCTCCCCCTACGATCTCACCGAGTGGGGCTACACCCCGGTGCCGATCGAGACGCCCGCAGGCAAGGCCGAGTATGCGCGCCAGCAGCGTCGATTCGCCACCCGCAGCAACGACCTTCGCTCTCGTGTTCTCGCCGCAATCTCCTGCGCTGGTTGAGGTATCGCGAAGCGACCGTCTCGAAACCCACCCCCACACGGCGAGCGCCGCTCATAAGCCGCAAAAATTTCAGGAGGACTGATCGCCCGGCCGCGTCACAGCCTCGCCGATGCGCTCCTCCTGAAATTTCAGGCTTCGATACCCGGCTGGGGAAGGATTGCGCACCCGGGCGCGTTGGTGTCGCCATGAAGTCGATCATCTACAGTGAAACCGGTGACCCGTCGGTCCTCCGCCTCGTCGACCGCGATGTGGTCGAGCCGGGGCCGGGCGAGGTCCGCGTGCGGCTCGTCATCTCCGGCGTGAACCCCACCGATTGGAAGTCGCGCCGCGGGTCCAGCCCCGGGGAGTCATTGCCATTCGCTGACATCGTTCCGAACCAGGACGGCGCCGGAATCATCGACGCCGTCGGGCCGGGCGTCACCGGGCTCGGCGTGGGTGACCGCGTCTGGATCACGCTCGCCGCGTACCAGTTGCAGAGCGGCGGCACGGCACAGGAGTACACGGTGCTGCCCGTCGATCGCGTGCATCCGCTTCCGGATTCCGCCAGCTTTGAGCTGGGCGCGAGCCTCGGAGTGCCGGCAGTGACGGCGCACCGGGCACTCACGGTCGCGGAGGACGGCCCATCCCGGCTGTACCCGGGGGCGCTTGACGACAAGGTCGTTCTCATCGCCGGCGGCGCAGGAGCGGTCGGGCACGCCGCCATCCAGCTCGCGCGTTGGGCGGGCGCCACCGTCATCACCACGATCAGCTCTGCGGAGAAGGCCGCGCTGGCCTCGGCTGCCGGAGCCCACCATGTCGTCAACTACACGCAAACGGATGCCGCAGACGAGATTCGCCGTATCGCCCCAGACGGTGTGGATGTCATCGTCGAAGTGGCCCCGGCCCCGAATGCGCAGCTCAATCTCGCCATCGCTCGAAACCACGCCACGATCGCGGTCTACGCCAACAACGGCGGAGACATCATGACCCTCGATGTACGCAAACACTTCAGTCTCAACGTGCGCTACCAATTCCTGCTGCTCTACACGGTCGGCCGGCAGGCGTTGGACGCCGCGGTCGCCGACGTCACCGCGGCCGTGCGCGACGGCGCACTGGAGGTCGGCGAGCAGACGGGCCTGCCGTTGCACCGGTTCGACCTCGCACAAACCGCTGAGGCGCACGCTGCGGTGGAGGACGGCGCCGTCGGCAAGGTGCTCATCGAGGTCACCGCCGTTCAGTAGATCGTGCCGGGCCAGCGCCCAGACCAATCAGCCCGACCCGCCGAGCGGATACGACACCGTCCGGTCCTGAGGTCAGTGGCTGAAGCCAATCAGCTGAGCACCGCGATGAGCCGGCCTCGCGCGGCAAGCCAGCGTAGCCGACAGTGGTCACCGCATGCACCTTCAGAGTCTTCTGACGCACCTCCCAGTCTGTGCAGCCGCACTCCGCCTACGCTGAGGATTCAGCCCACCGGAAATAGGGATATAGGGAGTGACGATGAGCTGCCGAACCAGCGTGTTGATCACGGCGAGCGCGTGCCTCGCACTGGTCCTGGCCGGCTGCACCACCGCCGACCCGCCGCCGCCCGCACCCGACCAGAAGAACGAGCTGACCGCCACCGGAACCGTGATCGATGACGGTGACCGCGACAACGTCTTGCTGTGCATGCAGGTACTCGAGTCGTACCCGCCCCAGTGCGCCGGCGGAGTGGTGCTGGACGGTTGGAGCTGGGATGGCCTCGATGAGACGACATCCGAGCACGCGAATGATGTGCGCTGGGGTCTCTACCAGGTGTTCGGCACTTATCACGGTGAGACGCTGACACTCACCCGCCCTCCCGTGGTGGCCGATATGGTTCCGGATCCGGACGAACAGGCCGATCCGACAGGGTCGCGCAGCGATGCCGAGTTGGCACAGATCGAGCAGGTGGTCAGAGACAAGCAGCCGTATGTGTTGACCACGACTCGGGGCGACGGGATCCTGCTCGTGACAGCGAGCTACGATGACGGCACGCTGCAGCGCGAGTTCGATGACGAGTTCGGGCCGGATGCGGTCGCCGTGACCTCCTGGATGCAACCCGCGAACGCCGGCGACTGAAAGCCCGTCAACACCCCGCCCCCGAGCGCTCACCCCGGGGACGACCCACATCGTCGTCCTGATAAAACCGTCCGCACACAACTCTAGAAAACGCTCTACCACATCCGGTGCTCTGGGGGTACTCTACGCGTATCGGTGCGCCCGCACCGAGCCAGAGCGGATACCCGAACCGCCCAGACGCACGTCGCTGCAGTAGATCGCCCAAGTGGATTGCGCGTCCCCGATCGGGGCCCGCCGAGGCGCACGCAAGTCCAAGGGAGTACCTCCGTGAAGAATAGATTCGTCGTCGCAGCCCTGTGCGCGACGGCACTCGTGTCGGTCGGCTTCGCCGCCCCTGCATCCGCGGCCAGCACCACCGTGTCGCAGCATGCTTTCACGCCCAAGATGTCGACCGTGGCCGACCATCTGTTCGCCCCGCTCAGCGTCGCAGTGGACGGCGGCGGAAACGCGTTCGTCGCACAAAGCTTCATCGGCGAATTGACCAAGGTGACGAAGAAGGGCCAGAAGTCGACGGTTGTGTCGGCCCCCGGCTGGGAGATCGGCGCCGTGTCTGAGCGCTCCGGGAACGTCTATTTCGCAAAGAACAAGCAGGAGGAGGGCAAGGGATACCTGATGGTACTGTCACGTAACGGTGCAGTACGTCAGCTGGCTGATATCGGTGCTTTCGAGGCGGCCAATAATCCCGATCAGGTCAATTCCTACGGGTTCGTCGGGCTGGCTCAGGATTGTTTGGACCAGTTTGACCCGAACAGTGAGATGGGGCCCCCCACTTACACCGGAATCGTGGACACACATCCGTACGCGTCAGTAGCCACGAAGCAGGGTGTTTACGTGGCGGATGCTGCGGGCAACGCCATCTTGAAAGTCGACTACAAGGGCAACGTCTCGACGGTTGCGGTCATGCCGCCCACCCCGCCGATCGTCGCTTCGCAGGAAATGGCCGACGCGCTGGGGTTGCCTGCGTGCGCGGTCGGTCAGAAGTACTGGTTCGAGTCGGTGCCGACCGACGTTGAGGTGGGTCCCCACGGTTGGCTCTACGTGACCTCCCTGCCGGGCGGCCCGGAAGACGCCAGTATGGGCGCCCGCGGTGCCGTCTACAAGGTGAACCCCTACACCGGAAAGGTTGTTTCGGTTGCGTCCGGCTTCGTCGGTGCCACTGACCTCGCCGTGGATGCCCGAACCGGAGTCATGCTGGTGACCGAATTGTTCGGCGGCAAGGACGGCACCGGCCAGGTCTCGCTGGTACTGCCCTGGATGAAGAAGGCCGTCAGCTCAGTGGCGGTGTCGTCCCCGGCGGCAATCGAGTTCTCAAACGGCAAGGTCTACGTGACGACGGATGCCTTTGTGCCAGACGCCAACGGCGCCCCGCAGGCGATCGGCAAGCTGGTGGTGGTCAATCCAAGCAGCATGTTCCACAACATGCGCTGGTAGCCGCGTTCCTCCACGGGGTGCGCACGTCCCGTCCTTCCCGCTCACTGGGAAGAACCGGACGTGCGCACTCACACGCTGCTGGCGCGGTATTTCGTCAGCAGGACTTCAGCTTCTTCACGCCGTCGGTGAGCACCCCGGTGCCCCCCAGCAGATTCACTCGGTTGACCGGCCCGTTCAGGATGTCGGTGCGGATCGATGTCGGGATGCACGTGCGCTGCACCACATAGAGCGGCGCCTTCTTGGCCCCGGCGACGGCAGCACCGGCCAGGGCATCTGGGAAGCCGAATCCGGTGGCGACGTAGGCGGTGTTCGCCTTCCCTGCTAGGGCCTTGTTCAGCTTCTGGCTGGTGCTGAACCGGTCGTTGCCGGCAACCCGGGTCACGCCGAACGAGGAGAGGGAGTTCTGTATCCCCTCGGTCACCACGCCGGCACCACCGGCGATGATGGTCTTCTTCACCTTGAGCTTGGTCAAGAGATCTTTGGTGGCCTTGTCGATCGACTTCGCCTTGCCGTTCACCAGGATGACCGGCGCGCCCGCGGCCCCGGCCGGGGCAGACGCGGAGAGGGCATCCGGGTAGTCCGAACCGGTCGCGATATATGCCGTTGTTGCCGTGGCGAATGCCGCCTGGGCGATGGCTCGCGCCGTGGCGTATCGGTCATTGCCAGACCTGCGCACCGTGTTCGTCACAATTTTCTTGACCTGGTCGAACGTCTTCGCTGAGATAGCCCCGGTTCCGCCGACGACGACGACCTTGGTGGGCTTCAGCCGCTTGATCTCGTTCGCGATCGCCGTGGGCAGCGACCCGCGTGTGGTCAGCAGCAACGGACCGCCCTCCTTGGCGGCAGCGGGCGCGGCGGCCAGGGCGTCGGGGTAATCGGAACCCGTGGCCAAATAGACGACCTTGGCCGTCGTGGGGTAGCCAGACTTCGAGACCGCGATCGCGGTCGAGTAGCGATCGTCACCGGCGATGCGGCTGGTCACGGGGAGCGGCGCCGGACCCGCGCTCTTCAGCGTGACGGAAATGTCTCCTGCGCAGCCTGCGTAAAAGTTTTTATAGTAGACGCTCGCCGTGCCGTTGCTGGCGATTGTTCCTGAAATGGATTCTCCATCGATCTTCTTCGAGAAACCACCGGCGGTGTCCACTGGAACCGGGGTGTCCCAATAGGCGGCGCCAAATCCGGGCGATGTCCCGCAGCTGTAGTAGTACCAGGCGTTGAAGTAGGTCACTTTTCCGTCTGCCGACACCTCGAGTACAGTCTCGTAACCGTTTGCGGTCCCGGTGTACTTACCAGCGAACGGGGATGCGGCGTGGGCGGGCTCAGCCGAGACAATGCCCAGGCCCAGGATGACGGCGAGCGACATGACCAGCGCGGAGATGATCGAATAGGGGTTTCGTCGTGTGGCGGTCATCGGCGAGTGTGCTCCTTGCTTCGTTGCAGAGGCCGCCGTGCGCGGCATGCGTCACCCTATCCCCCAGTCGGGGGGTACCGCAACTGCACACTGGGCCGCTGACCGGGAGTTTCACCGGCACCGGCCGATCGGGAGAACGCGAATCCGGAGCGTCCAGCGCCCAGGACGGGTGGTGCGAACGGCCTCACACGCACTCGAACATGGCAGGAGGCACGCATCGCAGGCGCTGGGCGCCGATGACCTCCTCCTGCTCGCGCGGCTCGAGCTCGACGTCGGCGCAGGGGTACCGGCACTGCACGACTTCGCACGCTCGCGCGGGCATCCTTGCAAGAATGGACACCAAACCCTTGGAGGACACGCTCGATGACGACCTCGTTGAACTATGAGCCGCTCAGGTCTTCAGTGGACGCCGAGCACGTCGACCGCCGGCGTCGCGAGGCCGAGGCTGCCGGGTTCACCCACCGACCACAGCTCTGGCTCGTCGTCATCCTGACAGTGTGGGTGGCCATCGCTGTCTACACCTGTTTCGTCCTTCTCCGAGAAGCGGCGAAGTTCGCCGGAGTCAACTTGAGCGGCGGCGAACCGGTCGCAGTGACCTTCCTGGTATTTCTCACACTCGCGTTGACCGGAACGCTGGCGCTGATCAGTGTTTTCGTCTATCGCGTGCTGTTTGCGAAATCGCCGTGGGAGCGGTGGCTGCGCCTTGAGCGGTTCGCGGCCGCGAATGGTCTCGAGTTCGGCACGGGGGCACCGAATCCGGGGTTTCCCGGCGCTATCTTCATCGTCGGTGATGACCGCACCGTGCAGGAGCATCTCTTTCGCGCCGACACCCACTCCCCCGATATCGGCAACTTTCGCTTCTCCACCGGCGCCGGTCGCGGCACGGTCACGCATACCTGGGGGTACGTTGCGACCCGGCTCAACCGGATGCTTCCGCACATGCTTCTCGATGCGACGGCCAACGACACGCGGCGCACGCTGCCGGTCCGGCTGACTGACGGCCAGACGCTCTCGCTCGAAGGCGACTTCGATGATCACTTCACCTTGTACTGCCCCGAGGGGTACGAACGAGATGCCCTGTATATCTTCACGCCCGACCTGATGGCGCTGCTCATCGACGAGTCATCGACCCTCGACGTCGAGATCGTTGACGACTGGATGTTCTTCTATTCGGCGAAAGAGTTCGAGCTCGCCGATCCGAAGGTACTCGGCCGGATCTTCCGCATTCTGGATGTCGTTGCGCAGAAGACCCTCAGTCGCACCGACCTGTATGCCGATTCGAGAATGAACCCGGTGGCGAGTTTTGTTCTTGGCCCAGACGGCAGGCAGATCAGCGGCCGGATGTCGGTGAATGAGGTTGCGCCCGAGGGAAGGCGCCTCGCGCGGGTGCGCCCGATGTCCCGCGCTGTGGTCATCGCAATCCTCGCCGTGTTCTGGGTGGTGCCGATCGCACTGCTGGTGGCGTTCGCCTAGGCTGGGCGGCATGAACTTTCAGGATCCGACCGCGAACCCCAACCATGCCATCGACCCCGATGTGGTGATGTGGGACCGTGACCCGGAGGAACGCGGCGGCAAACCGTTGCTCGTCATGATGCACGGTCTGGGCAGCCACGAGGGCGACCTGTTCGGTCTGAACCGGTTTCTCCCTGATGACCTCGTGGTCGCCTCCCTGCGGGCGCCGTTGGGCTATGGCGGTGGTTATGCCTGGTTCCAATCGGGCGCGCAGTCCAGCACTGCTGGCACCAATCTGCTGGACGCCTCGGTGCAGGCGGTGCTGGACTGGATCGACGGCCTCGAGGTGACCCCCACCGGAATCGGCCTGATGGGCTTTTCCCAGGGCGGCTGCATGGCGCCGCAACTGATCCGCGAGGCACCCGAACGCTTCGACTACGCGTTGCAATTGAGCGGCTTCGTCGCCGATGCCGACCATCCGGGTGACGCTGCGCTGGCCGCCCGCGAGCCGCGGATGCCCGTGTTCTGGGCCCACGGCGACCAGGATCAGGTGATCGGCGCCGACGCCGTCGAACAAACCGGGCACTGGCTTACCGAGCACACCGCGGTCGAGGCGCACCGGTACCCGATGGCGCACACCGTCAGCCAGCCGGAGCTCGCCGACCTGGTCGACTTCGTCACGGCGCAGCTTCAGCGCTGAGCTCGACTCTTACTCCTGCTCCCCTTCGCTCATACCGAACGCGTCTCTCCCCGGCGCCCGAAAACGAACACCCGGGCGCGGTAGAAACCGCGGGTTGGTCAAGGGACCCGTCATATTGTTGGATTGTAAGACAATCCTTCATCCCCTACAATGGGCAAATGCAAGGGTTATCCAAAATGCCACTTCAGCGTGTGAGTTCTGCCGAGCAGGTACGTGACCACATCACCACATTGATCCTCAACGGAGAGCTCAAGCCCGGAACCGCGCTCCGAGAGACAGCCATCGCAACCAGCCTCGGGGTGTCACGCAACACCGTTCGCGAGGCGGTGCTTCTGCTGGGCCACAGCCGCTTGATCCGCCATGAGATGCATCGCGGCGCCGTCATCGCCGAGCCCACCAAAGATGCCCTCGTCAACCTTTATGACGCACGCCGCGGTCTCGAAGTCGGCGCCGCTTCGGTTGAGGCGAGCGACGACGTCGTTGCAGGACTGAAACAGGCTCTCATCGATCTCGAAGCCGCCGCAGAAAGTGGAAACGACCGGGACATCGTCGCCAAAGACCTGGCGTTCCACGCAGCCACCGTGCGCAATCTCGCCAGTACCCGAATCGACAACTTCTATTCAGGGCTCGCCGTTGAACTCTCCTTCTACCTGGGCAGCCTGGCGGCGTCACGACTCGACTATGCCGAAGATGAATTCTTCCTTGAAGAGCATCGCCGCATCTACCTTGCGATTGCCGCGCGAGACACCGAGACGGCGGTTCGATACGTGCGCGAGCACCTCGACGAAACCATTCGTCGCCTGCAACGCCGCCTGGAGTCCTGAGCGCGGGCTCGAACAGCGCCTGCAGACACGGCCCCCGTCGCGCGGAGTGGTGCAGGTCGGATCAGACGTCGAGGCTGATAACCGTCGGGCCACTGCGGCTCAATGCCACGCGAGCTCGTTCGGCAGCATCCGTCGCGTCAGTCGCCGTCTCTCCGACGGCACCAATCGCTGTCGCGAGGGCGGCGAGATCGGGAACATGCAAATCGACTCCGACCGGAGGTATGCCGCGGGCTGCCTGCTGGTCGCGAATCTCTCGGTAGCCACCGTTGTTGACCACGATCACGACCAGGGCAAGCTGCTGCTCCACGGCGGTGACGAGCTCCTGCACCGAGAACATGAACGCGCCATCGCCGAGCAGGGCGACGACGGCTGCCTCGGGCTTCGCCACCTTCGCGCCGAGCGCCGCCGGAACCGCGTATCCCAGGGTCGCGACGCGCGGCATGTACAGGAATGAGTTCTTGGTGGGCACCGGGAAGAAGTGCACGGTTCCCATGTAGGTGACCTGGGACGAGTCACCCGTGATGATCGAATTCTCGGGGAGCACTTTGCGCAGCTGCGTGTTCAGCTCGAACCATGCCTCGCCGTCGACACGCGCCTCCTCGATCAGGCTCTTCCTGAATTCATCGAGGTCGGCCTGAGCCTTGGTGCCGGGTTTGTCACGAGCGTCCGCGGCGTCGCTGTCGTCTCCCAGTAGTGAGTTGATCTGATCGAGTGCCTCAGCGGCATCCGCGTGAATCGCGACCAGCGCGGGGGCGTTGAGGTGCAACTGGCTCGCGGCGATATCGATGCGAATCACGTTCGTCGCGGTGATCTTTCCCTCCCAGAGATCAGAGTCGCTCAACTCGCTGCCGACAACCACCAGGGCATCACTCTGGTTCAATCGCGCCTGGGCACCCGGCAGACGAATATGGGCACCGAGTGAAAGCGGATGCACTTCCGGCAAGACGCCTTTGCCGTTGCAGGTTGTCATGACCGGGGCCTGTAGTCGTTCGGCGAGTTGACGCAGCTGGCCGTCGGCCCCACGAGAGCCGCCGCCAGCGATGATCATTGGTCGGCTCGCGTGACGCAGGAGTTCTGCCGCCTGCTTCACCGCGGTCTGCTCCGGTTTCGGCGTCGACAGCTCTCCGGCATGCACGACGTCGCCCTCCCATGCCTCCGCGAGCACATCGCAGGGAATCTCGATGAAGACCGGTCTCGGCCGCCCGTTGAGCATGAGTTCAAACGCCCGTGCGATGGATTCAGTCACTTCTTGTGGCGTGCGGGCGCGTACGCTCCACTGGGTCATGCTCGCCATCGCGGCGAGCGTGTCTTTCGTGTCGTGCAGTTCTCCGCCATCCAGATAGTCGGTGCCTGAGGGCAGCCCTGACGAGATGATCAGCACGGGACGCGACTCTGCATACGCGGTGCCCGCCGCGACCATGGCGTTCAGAACCGCGGGGCCACTCGTCGTGATGACCACTCCCGGCTTTCCGGCCACTTGGCTGTATCCGTCGGCAGCGTAACCCGCGCCTTGTTCGTGTCGAGTCGTCACCGGCTTGATTCCGAGGCGCACCAGGTGGCGGTAGATCTCAAGATTGTGAGTGCCGGGAATGCCGAAGATCACGTCAACGTCATGGGCGAGCAGTGTTTCAGCAACGGCAGCGCCGCCGTTTCGGTGCTCAATGTCGGAAGGAGTTGTGGCGAGGACAGCAGCGTCGATTGTCATAATTGTTCCATTGTAGGACAAAACTTGATTCTGTCTACCGGAGATTCGCGCCCAAACACTACTGCACGCCACGCCTCCTATGAGCGGAAAGCAACGATTTGGCGACGCTTCTGATCCTTTCGAAAAATATTTCGGCCGCAACGAGAATTTGTATTATTGTTGGACATCCATGCAATAGTGTATTCAGAACGATCAGGAATTGCACCTGACCGGATATCACTCAAAGAGGAGAATCATGCGTTTCAAGATCACACGCGTCGCGCGGCAAGCAGCTGTTCTCAGTGTGGCAGCGGCCATGACGGCGACTGTACTGGTCGGATGCTCGGCCGGAGACTCGGCGACACCGGCTGCCAGCGACGCTCCTGCAGCCGGCGCATCCGGTTCGACCGACAGCGCGCTTCACGACATGCTGCCGGCCGACATCAAAGCTGCCGGTGTGCTCAAGGTCGGAACCGAAGCCTTCTACCCTCCCTTTGAATACCTCGACACCGACAACATCACGGTGATCGGGCTGGACATGGAACTCTTCAACAAGATCGGCGAAGAGTTGGGCCTCAAGGTTGAAGTGACCAACATGGCCTTCGACGGTTTGCTCCCGGCGCTCGACACCAAGCGCATCGATGTCGTTGCTGCGGCGATGACAGACACCGTGGCCCGCCAGAAGAAGTACGACTTCGTCGACTACTTCCTGACGGGACAGGGCATCGTGGTGCCGGCAGGAAACCCGAAGAACATCACCGGGATCGACAGCCTGTGTGGCTTGAACGTGTCGGCGCTCGAAGGATCCGTGCAGGTCGACATGCTCGAACAGTTCAACACCGACCAGTGCAAGAGCAAGCCGATCGTGGTCACGGCACTTGCCACTGACGCCGACGCCATGCTGCAGGTGCAGAGCGGCCGTGCCGATGCCTCGTTCTCGCAAGACGCCGTCGCGCGGTTCAACGTGGAGGCAAAGGGCGGCAGCGGCAAGTTCGAGGTTGCCAACAAGGAACCGCTGTTGCCGGTGCTGACCGGCCCGATGTTCACCAAGAGCAACTCCGAGCTTCGCGACGCGGTCAAGGCAGCCGTTGAGAAACTGATCGCCGACGGCACCTACGCCGACGTTCTCGCACAGTACAAAGTGGAGTCCGGCGCCGTCAAGGAGCCGACGGTCAACGCGGGCACCCAGTAACAGTCCGGTCGCGGGTCTTCAACCCTGAGAGGGAGCGGTAACACCCATGAGCAACAGCAACGAGCCGATGACCGGACCGGTGACATCCGCAGATCGCCCCGCTCCGATCCAGGCCATCCCGGTTCGGCACTGGGGCCAGATGATCGCGGGCGTCATCGTGATCGCGTTGCTCGCGGCGTTCCTCTACGCAGTCGCGACCAACCAGAACATCGACTGGTCGATCGTCGGAGAAAACCTGTTCAACTCAACCATTCTGAGCGGGTTGTGGATCACCATCTCGTTGACGATTCTGTCGATGATCATCGGGATCGTGCTGGGTATCGGCCTGGCAATCATGCGGCTGTCACCAAACCGGGTGTTGAATTCGGTTGCCGCGGGGTACATCTGGATATTCCGCGGCACACCGCAGCTGGTGCAACTGCTGTTGTGGTTCAACCTGGCGCTGTTCTTCCCTCGGTTGGGCATCGGAGATTTCAGCGTCGACACGAACACCGTGATCACCGCATTCGTGGCTGCGCTGCTGGGCCTCGGGCTCAATGAGGGTGCGTACATGGCCGAGATCGTGCGTGGCGGCATCCTGTCCGTCGATCACGGCCAAAGCGAAGCGTCCATGGCACTGGGTATGCGCCGGCAGAAGACAATGTTCAAAATTGTGCTCCCTCAGGCGATGCGGGTGATCATTCCGCCGATGGGTAATGACCTGATCACCATGTTGAAGATGACCTCGCTCGTGACGGTCATCGCGGCACCAGATCTGCTCAACCGGGCACAGACGATCTCGGTGCGCAACTTCTACATCTTCGAGCTGCTCATCGTGGCGAGCATCTGGTATTTGGTGCTCACCACCATCGCGACGATCATCCAGTCGCGACTCGAGAAGCGTTTTGCGCGTGGTATCGCTGCCCGCCCCTCCACCCGCGCCCGTGTTCTGAAGAATCTCAAACCGGGTCGGGTCGAGTCCATTGCGGCCGTCACAGAACCCAATGCCACGCCCGAGGATCACGGAGTGAAATCATGACAACCCCCATGGTCAAGGCGGAAGACGTTCACAAGTCCTTCGGCCAGGTCGAGGTGCTCAAGGGAATCAACCTTGAAGTTCGGGCCCGCGAGGTGTTCTGCCTGCTCGGGCCGAGTGGTTCCGGAAAATCCACATTCCTGCGCTGCATCAACCACCTGGAACGAGTCGATGCCGGCCGGCTCTCGGTTGACGGTCAGCTCGTCGGTTACAAGGAACGTGCCGGCAAACTTTACGAGCTGAATGAGAACGAGATCGCCGACCAGCGGCAAGACATCGGAATGGTGTTTCAGCGATTCAACCTCTTCGCGCATATGACTGCGCTGCAGAACGTGATGATGGCGCCGATACAGGTTCGCAATGAGCCGAAGAAAGATGTGCGAGAGCGCGCCCTGCAACTGCTCGAGCGGGTGGGCCTCGCGGACCAGTCGCACAAGTACCCGTCGCAGCTTTCCGGTGGCCAACAACAACGAGTCGCAATTGCCCGCGCCCTGGCGATGAAGCCGAAGCTGATGCTGTTCGACGAGCCGACCAGTGCGCTTGATCCGGAGCTGGTCGGGGAGGTGCTCGATGTCATGCGCAACCTCGCCGAAAGCGGAATGACCATGATCGTGGTGACCCACGAAATCGGGTTCGCCCGCGAGGTCGGCGACAGCCTTGTGTTCATGGACGCCGGAGTTGTTGTTGAGCAGGGGACACCGCGCGAGGTGCTGTCGAATCCGCAACATGCGCGCACTCAGGCCTTCCTGTCCAAGGTGCTTTAACTCCTCACCATGCACCGTGCCCCGATGGCACGGCAGCAATGAATTGCATCCATGATGAAAGAGCGAATCCGATGACCAAGCCTCTGGCGATCTATACCGACAACGAAGACATGGACCCGACGCCGGGCATCCTCTTGCTGGAGAGCCACGGCTTCGAAGTGCGCTTCCTGGAGACACTCGACCCCGAGCGCATTGCCGTCGAAGCGCGCGACGCGGAAGCCCTGCTGGTGGGGTATGCGCCAATCCCGCACGATGTGATCGCTGCTTTGCCCAAGCTGCGCATCATCTCCCTCGTGTCCATGGGTTTTGACAATATCGACCTGGCGGCGGCCCAATCACGAGGTATCTGGGTGACGAATCTTCCCGGGGTCGCCAGCGAAGAGGTGGCGACCCACGCACTCGGACTGATCCTCGCCATCACCAGGGATCTGCCGTACTTCGAGCACAGCATCACCGTGGACTGGAATGCGCGCCCCGATGTGACTCCCCCGCGCCTCAGCACACGAACTCTCGGGCTGCTGGGCCTTGGACGTATTGGGGCCAAGCTCGCCGAAGTAGCCCGACCCCTTTTCAAAGACGTGATCGGGTTCGACCCCTTCGTGTCGGAGAACGCCGAAGCCCGAACGCGCGTCGAGGCGTTGGGGGTTCGGATAGCACCCCTCGACGAAGTACTTGCAACAGCTGATGTCGTCTCGCTGCATCTCCCCCTGACCGAGCAGACCCACCAGATCATGAATGCCGAATCGATCGCACGGATGAAGGCAGGAAGCTATCTCGTCAACGTGAGCCGCGGGCAACTCATCGATAGCCCCGCGCTGCTCGCTGCGCTGGACTCCGGCCACCTGACGGCCGCAGGGTTGGACGTCTTGGACATCGAACCCGCGCCGGCGGACCATCCCCTGATCAAGCATCCCCACACGATCGTCACTCCTCACGTGGGTTTTCTTTCCGAATACACGCTGGCGGAATACATTCGAATCCAGGCGCAGAACGTCATCTCCGTTTTTGAAACAGGCGCACCAGAGACCACGGCGGTCGTGGATCCGCGCTCAGTTCGAACGCAACCATAAAGTCATCGCACCAGCAGCGTCACTCACGAAAGTCAGGTTTCCCATGGTCAACGAATTCTCCAATGACGATGTTCCCATCGGCCCGGTCGATGCGAGTGTGGTGCCCCGGTTCGCCGGGATCGCCACCTTTGCCCGGCTGCCGCGGTTGGACCAGGTGCCGCGCGCGGATATCGCGATCGTCGGGGTGCCGTTCGACAGCGGCGTCAGCTACCGGCCCGGAGCCCGATTCGGCCCCTCCCATGTGCGCGAATCCTCGCGGTTGCTGCGCCCCTACAACCCGGTGCAGGACGTCTCCCCGTTCGCCTCGCAACAGGTGGCCGATGCCGGCGACATCGCCGTGAACCCGTTCAACATCCTCGAAGCCGTCGACCAGATCGAAGCCGGCGCCCGGCAACTGTCCGAGGGCGGCACGAAACTGGTCACCATCGGCGGCGACCACACCATCGCCCTGCCGCTGTTACGGGTCGCGCACGCCCAACACGGCCCGGTCGCCGTGGTGCACTTCGACGCCCACCTCGACACCTGGGACACCTACTTCGGGGCACCGATCACGCACGGCACCCCGTTCCGCCGTGCCTCCGAAGAGGGCCTCATCGACATGCAGCACAGCCTGCACGTCGGCATCCGCGGGCCGTTGTACGACCGCGAAGACCTGCGGGATGACAAACGGTTGGGCTTCGCGATCATCGCCAGTCACGAGATCCAGTTGGAGGGCCTGCAGTCGGCCATCACGCGGATGCTCGACCGCCTGGGGGACCGCCCCGTGTACGTGTCGGTCGACATCGACGTGCTCGACCCGGCCCATGCGCCCGGCACCGGCACCCCGGAGGCCGGCGGGATGACCAGCAGGGAACTGCTGGCCATGCTGCGCGAACTGCAGCACGTGAACCTGGTCGGCGCCGACATCGTCGAGGTCGCCCCCGCCTACGACCACGCCCAGATCACCGGCATCGCCGCCGCACACGTGACCTACGAGATCATCTCATCGATGGCGCCCCGCGAACGCTGACAGGAGACTGCAGGCACACGCTCGAGCCCGTACATACGCCACGCGAACGCGCGCGAGACAATGAGGACATGACAATGCGCCAAAAGCTCTACGACGCCGTCCTCAAAGGGATGAACCTGGGCCACCGCGCTCTGCTCTGGCTCTCCCGCGGTCGAGTCGGCTGGGCCATCGGCCCCATGCCCGCAGTCGAGTTGCACACGATCGGGCGGGTCTCGGGCAGCCGTCGATCAACCATGCTGACGGCCCCCGTGCATAGCGACGGGCGCTGGGTTCTGGTTGCGTCGAAGGGAGGCGACGATCGCGATCCCGACTGGTACCGCAACCTGCTGGCGAACCCGGAGGCCGAGCTGACAGTGCGCGGGCGCACGTTGCCCGTGCACACCCGCACCGCGAGCCCCGAGGAGAAGGCCGAGTTGTGGCCGAAGATCGTGGCGGTGAACCCCGGCTACGCCGGTTACCAGCGCAAGACGACGCGCGACATCCCAGTGGTCATCTGTGAGGCGCTGCCCTGAGAGCCCCGCGCCCACTCTCCGCTGAGGGGCCAAGATCGGCATCTCCCAGCAGCTCCCCGCGCGTAGCTGGCGCCGATTGTGACCCCTCGCCGAGTTTGCCGAAGTGACAACTCGCGCGGCAGCGCTGCGCACGACCGACCGGGATGTGATGCAGCTGCGTGCCGGGCGCGGCCGTCCGGTTCGTAGTGTGGGTATGTGTCAGAACCACGTTGTGTGAGTGACGACGGCTCTGAGAAGCGCCGGGGCCTGTTGGAGAGAGCCATTCGCGAGCGCCCCGCTGCAGCCTGGGTTCGCGCGTCGCCGAATGCGCATTGGAGCGTGGTCGCCACCGTGTGTGCGGGTGCGTTCATGGGTCAACTCGACGCCGGTATCGTCTCGTTGGCTCTGCCACCGATTCAGGCAGACTTCGGCGCCGCGGCCAGTGATGTCCAGCGGGTCGCGCTGTGTTACCTGCTCACCCTCGTCGCGCTGGTCGCCCCGTCGGCCGGGTCTCGGATTGACAGGGCCGGGCGTGATCGCCGGGTGGAACCTGCTGCCGCGCAGCCGGGCGCTGGCGCCGCGCACTCCACGGGATAGAGCAGGGTTCGCGTCATTCCTGCCGACCATCCTGCTCGGGATGCACTTCCGCAGACGGAAGAGTACTTTGGCGCCCTTCACCTCTTTGGCGCCCTTCACCTCGTGTCCTCAGTTTGCCGCGGCAAGTAACACTGGCAAGGCCAGCTGCCAGGCGATCCTCTCCTGCTCGAGGCGCACGTTTCCCTCGGTACGGATGCGCTCCAGCGTCTGTTGCTCGCCGTCGGTCAACCTCGGGTAGGTGCCGGTTGCCGCTTTCTTCTCCGGCACCCAGAGGTCGCGGTGGGCCAACAACGTGCTCTCATCCATCAGGATGCTCGTGACGTTCTCACATCCCGAGCGCAGCTGATGCAGAATCGCGAACCCGTCGGAGTCAAGGTCGCCCCAATACAGGATGCGGCCGTGCTTGATCCACGGGATCTGCGCAAGCTGGCCCACCCCATAGCCGCCACCGTGCACGACGACGGCGCCCGAAACAGCCGGCATTGAGAACATGGTCTCCAGGTTCTCGAAGATGAAGATGATCTTCGGTGCGACTGTCATCGCCGCCAATTCTTTCACGGGCGCTATCACGTCGCAAAGCCCACCCGGCTGAAGCAGCGGGTCGAGAAAACGCACCCGCACCAGATTTGGTGCATCCAGCAGGCCGAGTGATTCACGCCCGCTGATCGCCGCATGCAGCCCCTCGACGAGGGCGCGGTGCTGCTCCAGCCACTTGGTATCGATGCCGCGGATGGGCAGTTGCCTCACCCGCCATCCGGAGTATGGATTATCCCGCAGCCAGGCGACCACGCCAACCAGAGTGTCGAAATCCGATTCCGGCATCAATTGCAGAACGCGCGCGTGCCGGCGCACCGCGGCAGCCAACGCTTCCGACGGCGCGGCCGCCGGCGCTCTGTTCCCGGTTTCGACTCCGGCGTGTCCTGTCCAACTTTCGGAACCCGCTCCCGTTTGCCCGGTCTCCGCACTCGCGAACTCCCGTCCGAGCCGTACGGCCCGCTCACGCAAGGTGCCCCAATGCCGAGATGCCGTCGCCCCGGCAAACGCCGCAATGTTATCGGCGCCGCGCACAACGCAGCGTTCCGGAACCGATTGCGCCCCCACGCTCGGCCACTGACGGACACCCCAGGTCACGTCGCACGTCGAGTCACCGGCAGCCTCCCGCCATTCCCGCACCCAAGCGATCACGCCGGACAGGTCAGCGAGCACCGCTCGCTCAGTCGGCGGACGCAACACGATCTCCAGAACGGGCTCGGGCAGGGCACCCAATGGCACGCCCGAGTGCGCAGCCACCATCTGCGCCGCCCAGTCACGCTGATCTCGCTCCAATCGCTTTCGAGCCCGATCACGCGCCTGGTTGACCGTGACCATCACGCCCGCGGCCATCAGCCGTCTCCGCGGCCCGGGTCGCCATCGGCGGCACCTTCACCAACGTCGGCACCGCGCCTGGGCCCTTTCGCTTCCCGGTCATCGCCAGTGTCGCCGTCACGCTCGCTGCCCTCGTCACCGTCGTCGTTATCCCCGGCACGGAACATGAGCGTGGCAGCGCCCGATGCCTTGCGGCTCGGGTTCGTGATCGAGGTGACCGCCCCGACATACGGTTCGATCGTCTGCAACAGTTTTTCGGGCGTGGCCAAGATCATGTGAAACCCGAACTCGACGAACACGTCCATCGCCATCCGGGTGTAGCGGCTGTCGGCCTTGTCGAACGCCTCGTCGAGGATGATCGTCGCGTACGACGGCAGGTCGTCTTCATCGGCGGCCAGCTGGTAGCGCAAGGCCGCGGCCAGACAGAAGATCACCAGTTTTTGCCGCTGCCCACCGGAAAGCCCGCTGCTGGAGTCGTGCACATTGACCACCCGCCCGGCTAGATCCACCTCTTTCGCCATGAACGTGACGTGCTCGCGGGTGTCGAGGCAGCGCCGCCGCCACGCCTGATCGGCGTTGTCGCTGGAGGCCAGGCGCTGCATGATCTGTTTCAGCACCGCGAATCGCTGTTCGGCGGCGACCAAATCTTCGTCGTTCCACGCCCCGTCGACCACGGTCTTCAGGTCGGCCATGAACTGCACCACCTCGGGTGCCCGCTTGGTCTTCACATCGATGCGCAGGTACCGTTCCACATCGAACCGTGACCGGCCCAGTGACGCGTTCACCGGTTCGATGCGGTCCTCGACCAGCTTGGGCGCATCACGGATATCGGACGCCAGGTGCCCTATCAGATCCCTGGACTTCTCGCGCAACAACTTCAAAAAATTGCCCTCGTGCTCGGGCAGCCCGCGGGCCACGATGCCCTCCAGCATCACCCGATAACCGGCCCGGTCATCGATGTTGGAGGTCAGATCCGCGGATGCCGCCGGCCACCTGGTTGCGAACGCCACCGCGCCTGAGACGAACACAGATTGAGCGTTGCCGGCCCGCGCCTGGGCCGCACCGAACTCGCGATGGAGGGTCTCGGCCACCTTGCGGCTGACCTCACCGGCGTTTACGCGGTTGATCTTACGCTGGACCGTCCGATACCGCTTCTCGAGTGCCTCCGTATCGGCTTCGCTCAACGACCCGTCAACTACCCGGCCGTCCAGTTCAGCGATCAGTTCAGCCAGCTCGGCCAACCCGACGACACAGTCACGCAGGTCGCCGGACTTCTCGAATGCGGCGGCATCGGCCGCTTTACTGCGCACCCTCGCCTCGTTCTCAGCCTCAATCGCCTCCTGCAGTTTCACGTTGCCGGTGGTCATCGCGGTCAATTGGGCGGTGCGCACCCGCACGAGTTCGTCGGCAGCCTCCCGATCCAATTCGGCCCAGTCCAGGGTCAGTGTGCGTTCCAGTACGGCGTGACGGCGGGTCTGCGCATCGCGCTCATTCTGTGCTTGCTTGAGTCGGGCATCCGCCGCGGCGTGCCGCTTCTCAGCATCGCGGCGCCGTTCCAACAGCAGGTCAACCTTTGCCTCGTTGTCGGCGCCGAGGATCCACCGGCTGCGGTCGTCGATGCGGTGTCGGTCGTTCTTCTCGTAGCGGCGAGCCGATTTCTTGATCTGCCCGCCGATTGTCACGCCGCGGTCGACGCCGTCGAACTCGTCGGGGTGATCCACGCAGGCGTAGTCGAATTCCGCCGCCGCGCGGGCACTCAGCCAGGCGGCGAAGGGGCCATCCGTGAACCGGACGCGGTGCAGCAGCGACCGCTCGGTGCGGACCGGCCGCGGTGTGTCTGCCACCGCGGGCACCGCCTCGAACACCAGGCGCGCGCCCAGGTTTCGACTCTCCACCCGGCGGCGAACCTCTGGCAGGTATTCGTCGCGCACCAACAGCGCACTGGCCAGCGGGAACAGCACCCGTTCGATCGCGCCGGTCCACTCAGAGAACTCCGGCAGCACCTCCATCAACTCGCCGGCGAACGGCAGTGCCGCCTCGCTCACCCCGATCTCATCAGCCAGCTGCTTGCGGGCCAGCAGCAGGGCCGACGGCAGGTTGCTCTTGCGGGTGCGCAGCTCGGTGAGCTCTCGGTCGATCGCCGCCAACTCGTTGCGGGCGTCGAAATACAGCCGATTGTCGTCGTTGTCGTGCCCCGCCGGCGGCCCCGACGCCGCGATCATCGTACGGGCCGACTCCTGGAATTCGACAAACTCCGCGCGGGTCTCCGGAACGGCGGCGACATTCACACTGGCCAACTCCTCGGCGAACCTGCTCCACCGCGCGGCCGTCTGTCCCGCATCTCGCTTGGCGTCGTTCAGCCGCCCCCGCAGTTGCGCCGCATCGGAACCACCCAGTTGCAGCGCCCGCCTACTGGCGGCGGCCAGGTCTTCGGCGGCGGCATCCTTGGCGGCCTCCGCCTTGCGGGATTCTTCTTCGGCCCGCGCGTGCCGCGCGCGCAACCCGGCCCGGTCGTCTTCGGCCAATCGGCGCATCAAATGGTTCTGGAACGGGTCGATCAGCCCGGCGAGCCGGTCAGCCTCCGCCGCATCCGTCGAGGCGGATTCGTAGGCGACGATCGCTAGGTCGATCTCCCGCAGCTCGTCGGCCTGCCTGCGCAGGTCGACGACGTGCTGGTGGGCCTGGTTGAGCTCGCCGAACTGTTCGACTGCGGTGGTCGCGCGGGCAAACGTCGGCGGAACATCGAGCATGAACGAGCGGAACAGCTGGTCGAGAGTGCCGAGGTTCTTAGCCGACTGTGTCTTGTGCAACAGTTGCAGCGCGTTTTCGTTCTTGATGCCGAGCACCCGGCGAAGCCTCGTGTAGAACGAGCCGTGGGATCCGCTGGTGGTCACGACCGCATCCGGCCACGCCGCCTTGATGCGCCGGGTTTCGATGCCCGCGGTCATGTGCTCCCGAAAGTCCATGAGCTGGGCATCACCGCGGTCGAGAAAGCAGACATCTTTCAGGTCGGCGCGGTCGGTGCTGGAACCGCGCAGGTGGAACAGGCGCGCCAAGGTGACCGGCGCATCCCGTTCGTTCTCGAACCGCAGCAGGATGCCGGTCCACGTCGCACGCGTGCGCAAATGAGTCGAGACGGCGCGGTCGAGAAGCTCGTCGGCCTCCTTGCTCCAGGCGCCACGAACGTAGCTGACCAGGCTGCGGTCGTCGTTGCGGTTGGTCGACTCCTGCGCTGCGGCGTTGAAACGCAACCAGCGGTCGGGGGTGAGCACCGAGGCGATCGCGTCGAGCAGCGAGGACTTCCCCGAACCGGATGCCCCCGTGAACAGGTGACCCTGCCGTGCCACGTCGATGCGGTGCAGGCCGTCGAAGGTTCCCCAGTTCAGCAGCTCGACCCGGGCGAGCCGCCACTGCCCGACATGAATGAGCCGGTTCGCCGCGGGGACCTCTGGGTCGGCGACCTGGTCGAATCCCGGCATCTCAAGCAGAGTCATCTACTCATCCCCTCCGTGTCGTCGTCGCTGTGGCCGCCGTCACCAATCTCGGTGACCTCGCCATCGTCAGCGGTGTCACCACTGTCCGCGACATCGATGCCGGCGGCGTCTGACCCATCTGGCCCATCTGGCCCATCTGGCCCATCTGGCCCATTCCGGGCGTCCCGCCCATCTGGGCCACCAAACGCACCACCCGCCCCATCAATGTCGCCCGCAGCTATGCGCGCATATTCGGCGCTGATGGCCTGAATCTGGTCGGCATCGACGATCAGCCGCAGCACCGGAGAGATCTCGACTCGGTCGTCGGCACCCGCCGGGTGGATGACGCGCAGCTTATTCTTCATGTTCTGCCAGGAGGAATTGAGTCGCCTCCCGAAATCGCTCTCGTCACGATCGGATGTCCGATACACGTAGAGCTGCTCGAAAACCTCCTCCTGTCCGACGATCACCCGCCCATCCCCCTCGCCGGCCAGCAGCATCTGGCGCAGCACGAGCAACATGGCGGTGTCGAGAAAGCTGAGGGCGGCCGAGCGCACCGTTTTCGGCGTCTTCAGCTCGGTGGTGCTGACGTTGCGCACAAAAGCGAATTCGCCGACGCGGTCGACCACCAAATCGAGGAATAACTCGTTGAGGCGCGACCGGATGGTCTTCTCATCAGCCAGCAGTGCCGACCAGATTGCCGGCGACTTCGTGCCCGACAGATACGGCCCCTTGATCAGCTCCAGCACGGCCCGGCGGGACTGCTCACCCAGCACGCCGGTGTCCCCCGACCACAAGGCGGTGTTTGGGGCGTCCCACTCGGTCGGATCGCCGTGGTCTGGTCGTTCGGTATCGGTCACAGTACTCTCCCGGTGAAACAGAAAATCGGCACCTCGGCGGCCCGCCAGAGATCATCCGCCCCGACCCAACGCACCGTTTCGGTGCCGGCGACGGTGCTTCCCTGGTTGGCGGCGAGGGTGAGAAGGCCCACCACACTGGCAACGCCCTGGCTGGCCGGATACCGCTGCAGCACCTCGGCGACCGTGCAGCGGTCCACCGTGGTCAGCGCATCGTTGACGTTGTCGATCAGCTCGGCGAAGTCGATCTCTGTCTCCCGGGCCAACCGACGCAGGGCCTCCAGGTCGGCGACGCCACCCAGGTGCTCGGTGATGGGCGCGCTCGCGTCGAGCTCGGCCGGGTCGTGCAGCGTGATGGCCCCAACACTCGACAGTGCCACCGCCGAAAGATCGAGGCGCAGGCGGGTGGGCTGGTACGGCTTGATGCATGCCGAGGCGGCGACACCGGCTCCCAACGAGTCGCGCAGGAGCCCGCGCAGCACGCGGTCGCGTTGGTAGTCCTGCGATTGCACGTATCGCCGCAGCCCGCGGGCGAACGAGGTGATCACGTCGTGTATCTCCCCACTGTGATCCTTCAACGTGGTGACGAACCGGCGCAGATACCGGCGCTGCGCCGCGCTGAGTTCCCGGGTGAAGTCGCGGCTGAGCACCTTGCCGATGTGGTCGTCGAACGCCTCCCCCACGGCGGGGTCGAGGACGAGGGCGGAGAAGCCAGCGAAACTGCGGCCTTCGTCGGAGGATCCGATCAGGTCGACGCCGCGGAACACCTCGTCGAGCACGGCGCGCTGGGTGTCGTCGGATTCGACGATGCGGGCCCTGAGGTCGCGGTTCAATGACTCGAACCCGGCTCGCACCCGCGCAAACTCGGAGGGGATCTCCTCAGCTTGGGCGAGGATGTCCCGCACCCGCTCCAGCGCCCGATCGGGGTCAAGCGTGTCGAGGTCACCGGCGTGGATTCGCTCGATCTGGGCGTCGATGCGGTCGCGTTGGGCGTGCAGCTGTTCCAGGCGCCGGGTGGCATCCGGATCGGTCTCGACCGCCAGCTGGCCCAGTTGGGCGCCGATGCTGGCCAACCGGGACTCGGTGACGGTCTGGCGGGGTGCGGCGAGTTGCTCGAGCACACGGATCGCGCTGAGGGCGGCGGGGCTGAGTTCGTAGGTCTCCCCGCGCGCTTCCTCGGCGGGGCGCCGGGTGAGAAACCCCTGCTTGCGCCATTCAGCGCAATACCCCTGGGCCCTCTGCGGCAGGTCGAACCCGTGCGCCCGCAGTGCATCGAGGTCGTGGTCGATCAGTTCGTAAAGCTCGTCGGCGGGCAGTCGGCGACTTTCACCGCCCAGGTGCTCGCTGAGCACGGCAGCGATGACAGGGGCGTTGTCGGAGCGCAGGAGCCGCCAGGTGGCGTCCGAATCGACCAGTTGCCGCAGCGCGTGCGTCTGTGCCAGCGTCGACACGCATTCCCTCTCCATTAGGTTTCTTTGCTTACTTGCCTACTTTGCCTTGCCAGCCTTGCCAGCCGACCTTACCAGCGGACCTTGCCTCTACGAGGACAACCTCATCGTGAGCCTCGCCAGAGACCCACTGGTCGATGCGATGATCATCGTCAGTTCCGACAGCGATCTTCTCGATTTGGGGCCGGCCTGGAACGGCCGGCTGATCATGCGCCCCGCTGACTTTGTCCGGCGAGCAATCACTTAGGCGGCCCATCCCGCCCATCGGCGGTCGCGCGCTGATATCACGCATTTTCTGAGGGGTCAAGATCGGCGGCTGACCCGCGCGCTGGGACGCTGGGAGGCGCCGAGCTTGACCCCTCACCGCGCGGGCGGTGGCGCCGGGCAGATGATGTGGGTGGGTGGCGCAGGGTGGGTGTCTTGGCGCTGGTAGCGCAGGCAGAGAACGGCAGGCGGCGCAGCTCAAATGGCGCAGCGCAGTGCGGGGGCAGGTGGCGCAGCGCGCTACGCGCCCCTGGACAGGGGCGGGATGACCTCGCGCTGCAGCTCGCGCATCCAGCGCTGCCCGGTTGCACGGTATTCGGCACGCGTGGCGACGCGGTAGTGCCAGGTGCGCACCCGCACCCAGCGCGGTGGGGCGCCGTCGAACGGGTCGAGGCGCAGCAGCCGCAGCGTCGGGCGGTCGGCTTCGAGCAGCTTTTCCAGCAACGCGTAGAACCAGCGTTCGTGTACCGAGCCCAGCGGCAGAAACCACATCAGCCAGTCCAGCCGCAGGTGGTAGGGCGCGAACTGGCGGGGAATGCGGCGCACATCGCCCGGCTTCCCCTTGAACTCGTACTCGCGCCACGTTGCCCCGTCGTGCGGCACGGCATCAAGAGTCCCCTCCACCACCACTTCGATGCGCCGCTTCGTCACACTCCCGAACGCGCCGTACGCGTTCACGAGTTGCCAGCGGTTGAAGCTCGCGTTCATCAACTGGTGGCGGGAGAACAGGTTTCGCAGCGGCCACCAGCTGAGCACCACCAGCAACACGGTCACCGCGAGCACGATCACCAACCACCACACCGGGGTCGCGGATGCCGCACCGGATGCAGTGCCGGATATCTCCCCAGCACCAACCGGCACGAACGGCAGCACCGCGTGCACCGCCTGGTCGCTCACCATGGCGAAGGCAAGCACGATGGTGATCCAGTTCAGCCAGGCAAAATTGCCGGTGACCACTAGCCACAGCTGGGTGAGGATGACGATCGCCGCCGCGATGCTCGCGACCGGTTGCGGGGCGAACAGGAAGAACGGCACCACCAGTTGGGCGAAGTGGTTGCCGAGCACCTCCAGCCGGTGGAAAGGCTTCGGCAGCAGGTGCGCCTGCCGGCTGAGCGGCCCGGGCATCGGCTGGGTCTCGTGGTGGTAGTAGAGCGCGGTCAAATCGCGCCACGAGCGGTCGCCGCGCAGTTTGATCAGCCCCGCCCCGAACTCGAGCCGGAACACCAGCCACGCGGCCAGCAGCAGGATGGTTGTGGGTGGCGGCACGGCATCCGAGCCGAGAAACGCGACCAGGAAGCCGGCTTCGAGCAGCAGCATCTCCCAGCCGAACCCGTAGAAGGTCTGGCCCACGTTGACGATCGACATGTAGAGCAGCCACAGGGCGAGGAACACCAGCATCGGCAGCCAGGGCGGACCGAGTTGCGGGAGCCCGAGAACGACGGATGCGGCGAGCGCGATCCCTACGCTGCACACGGCCACGAGCATCCGGTCGCTGTAGTGCCAGCGGAACAGGGTCGGCCCGCGTAGGTACTGCGGATACGTGAGAATGCGCGTCACCGGCAGCAGACCGTGTTCGCCGAGCAGCGGCCGAAACTGGTTGAGGCTGGAGAGGAACGCGATCAGGAAGATCGCGGCAATACCGCGTTGCAGCACTTGTCGGGCGATGATGAACTCGGTCGCGTCGAACCACTCCACGGCATCACCGGCCCAATCGCAGTCGAATGCCGAAGTGGTCGCGCAGCGCGAGCCGCACGGCGAACCAGCCGTTCATGCCGTGCACCGCCGGCCCGGGAGGGGTCGCCGATGAGCAGAGGTAAACCCCGCGGATCGGTGTACGCCACGGCGTGGTCGAAACGACGGGCCGCTTGACAAGCTGGGTGAGGGTCATCGCCCCCGAGTAGATGTCGCCGCCGATGTAGTTCGGGTTGAGCTCCTCCTCGGCACGCGCGCTCGTCGCGTGGCTGGCCAGCACCACAGCACGAAAGCCGGGCGCGAACCGTTCGACCTGCGCTGTGACCAGTTCGGTGGCGTCGAGGGTGGAATCGGCGGGCACGTGCGTGTACGCCCAGAGCACCTGTTTGCCCTCGGGCGCGCGGGTGGAGTCGACCACGCTCGGCTGGGTGACCAGCACGTACGGGTTGTCTGGCACCCGGCCCCGCGCGACTGTGTTCTCGGCGTGCCGGATCTCACCGGCGGTGCCGCCGAGGTGCACGGTCGGGGCGAGGGAGATTTCGGCGTTGGCCCACGGCACGGGCCCGTCGAGCGCGAAGTCGACCTTCGCGACTCCACTGCCGTACCGGTAACGGCGCAGAGCCCGCGCGTAGCGGCCCGGCAGCTCAGCGGTGAACAGCAGTTCGGGCGCGGTGTCGAGCAGCACCACTTTCGACGGCTGCACCTCAGCCAGGCTCTCGACGTGGCGCCCGGTTTGCACCCGGCCACCGTGGGCCACGAAGTCGCCGAGCAGGGCATTCGCGATCGCCTGCGATCCACCGACCGGCACGGGCCAGCCGCCGGCGTGGCCGTGCGCGGCGAGCAGCAGGGCGGCTCCCGCGGTCGCGAGCGACGGATGCCGCCCCGCAGCATGCGCGGCAATACCCGCGAACAGGGCCGGAGCAGCAGTGCCGCGAAAACGAATATCGGCGAGAGGCGTGCCCTGCTCCAGCGCGCGCAGGCCGTAGCGGAGGGCGGCGAGCGGGTCGCGCGGAATCCGCAGAAGTTGGTGTCCGGTGAAGTCGACGACACCCTCGATGTGATCGACAAGCGGTTCGACCAGGTGCCGCCAGGCCGGCCCGTCGTGCCCGAGCGCGTCGGCGGTGCGGTCGAGGTCGCGCCAGGCGATCGCCGCGGCTCCGCCGTCGAGCGGATGCGCGTACGAGGCATCCGGAATCATCCACTCGATGCGCTCAGCCAGCTTGAAGTCACGAAAGAACGGTGAGGCGAGGGCGGTGGGGTGCACCGCCGAGCAGACGTCATGCAGGAACCCGGGAAGCGTGAGCTCCGCGGTGCGGGTGCCGCCCCCAATAGTGTCGGCGCGCTCGATGAGCAGCACGTCGAGGCCCGCGCGGGCCGCGACGACAGCGGCGGCGAGCCCATTAGGCCCGCTGCCGACCACGGTGACGTCAGTCATGCTCCCAGTCTGGCGCACGCGACGCCGTGCTGACAGCTTCCGGCAAGCCCATCACCTTCGTCGACAAGCACGTGAGTGTGCGCATTCGGCCCTTCCCGACGCCCCGAGAGGGCCGAATTCGAGCTCTCACGGTTTTAGGCAGACCAAAACACGGGGGTCAATGGTCGTCAGCGTCAGCGTCAGCAGAAGCCGGCAAGTCCATCCCAGACAGTGCCCGCCGGTGAGGCGTTGTCGCGAGTCACGGTCGCCTCGATCAGTCCGTAGGGGCGATCGGCCGCGAACAGCACGACGCCCGGGTTGTCCTGGCCGAACCGTTCGAGGTCGACGACGAAGTGGTGTTTGTTCGGCATCGAGAAGCGGATCTCCTCGATGTCGGGGCGCTCAGACAGCACCCGCTTTCCCATCACATACAGTGTGTTCTGCAGGGCAGACGAATAGTTCTCGGTGAACGCCTCGAGCATCAGCGCCTTGACCTGCTCGTAGCTTCCGTTGAAGTCCATCGAGCTGATGTCGAGGGCGCCACCATCGGCATCCGCCGTGTTGTAGCGCCAACGCGCCGCAACATCTGTCGACAGCACACGGTCGGTCGTCTCAGCGAGCGTCGTGTACTTGTCTTTCGGGTAGCCGACGAAACCAGACCGCGTGCTTTTCAGCACCGTCAGGTTCTTCAGACCACCGAGCACGTGCGTGCGGTCACCGTCGACAACCACCGCGGCCGTGCGGATGGCCTGGACGTTGCGAACGAACGAGTGGTCGTGCTCCACACCGTGCGCCCGGATGCGATCCCACGGGTACTGCTCGGCCTGCCACTGCCCGCCGGTCACCCAGTCGAAACCATCCACAAAGTGTTGGCTGAGACGCAGCAAGAACGCCTCGGGCGACCCGATGCCGTCGCGCGCGAACGAGAAGATCGTGTTCTTCTGCGTGTCGGTGGCCACGACGTGGCCGTTGTCACCATCGAGGTGGGCGGCGACGAAGTCTCCGCGCAACAGAGACGTGACGTTGAGGTCTTCGATCTCGTGATGGTCGGTGTCGCGCGTCAACCTGACCACGCGCACCTCGGCCTTGCCGTATTGACTCGGGCCGAGGATGATGTTGCTGCCCTGGCTTGTGGCACCGGCCGGTGTCGTGCTGCCGAGCTGGGGGGTCGCGGTGTCGGTCATGATCAGTTTCCTCTGTACGTCGAGTACGCGAACGGGCTCAGCAGCAACGGCACGTGATAGTGCAACTCCCCTGCGGCGACGTTGAATGTCAGGGCGACCTCCGGGAAGAACGTCTCTGTGGATTGCTCGTCGAAATATGCGCCGGTGTCGAAGGTGAGCCGATAGAGGCCGGCCGGCAGCACATCCGGCCCAAGCTGGGAGATGCGACCGTTCTCGTCGGTCACACCGTACGCGATCTCCTCCCATCCGTCGCCACGGCGGCCGTGCAGCTGCACGGCAACTCCAGACGCTCCGCGCCCGCGCGCCGTGTCCAAGATATGGGTCGTAATGAGTGAGCTCATGCGGTGATCAGTCCTTCCAGTCTGAGGAGTGCGATCTCTCGCAACTGCTCGGCCACGATGGCGTCTTCGTCTGCCGCACTGTTCTCGAGGCGCGTGTTCAGCGCCGCAAGAATCTGCTCGGCCGAACGACCGGCGGCTCGAATCAAAAATACTCGATCGAACTTCTGCTCGTAGGCTTGGTTGCCTGCCGCGAGCGCGGACGCGACACTCGCATCGTTCTCATCGACGCCCGACTGTTCTGCGCGGGAGTGCACTGCTTCGGCGTCGTGGCCGGTCGGCCGTTCGCCGATGCGCGGATGGTGCGACATCGCCGTGGCGACTTCGTCGACGGTGAACGGATGCGCACTCTCGCGTGCCGCCACGAGCAACGCGTCCAGGCCGCTGTAGGGTCGTGCGTCGGCGAGCTGCTCACACCACCGTGTGATGTCGAGGCAGGGGCGCAAAACGTCCATCGCGCCCGAACGGGGCGCGTCGTTGAATTCTGCAAGCATCATTGCTTGTACAACTTTCTCACCTGTGCTGGCATCCACGGTATCTGGCCCCGAAGGGCCGGACAATACTTTTCGTATCGTGGAACTGCCAGTTCAGTGTCCGTAGTTCAAATACAGCCGATCACTCGTCACTTGCGGCGGCTGCAATCTCATCGCCACATTATCACCGCCGCCATTTCTCAGCCGCGGCCGAGGCTCAGAGGCCGAGCGAGGTGCGCAACGCCGCCACATGGCCCTCGGCCGTGACGTTGTAGTGCGCGTCGACCAGCACCCCGGCGGCGTCGATCACGAACGTCGAACGCAGCACGCCCATGAATGTCTTGTCGCCGAAGGTCTTCTCGCCCCAGGCTCCCCACTGGTCAGCAACCGTTCCGCCGGCATCAGACAACAGGGGGAACGTGAGCGTCTCGGCGTTCGCGAACTCGGCAAGTTTTTCGACCGGGTCTGGCGAAATGCCGACCACCTGATAACCAGAGCCCTCAAGGCTCGCCAGGTTGTCACGGAAGTCGCACGCCTCGGTCGTGCATCCGGGGGTGAACGCGGCGGGATAGAAGTAGACGATCACGTTCTGTCCACGGAAGTCAGAAAGTGATCGCTCGGCTCCTGTGCCGTCGCGCAGTGTGAAATCGGGTGCCGTCTCGCCCACGGTCAGTTCGTTGCTCATTGTGTCTTCTCCTCGTGCCTCATCAGCTGTAACAACTTCTCTGGGATCATAATTTCTCGGCCAGGGAATCTTCGGTCGCGGTGTATTCGGTCGCGGTGTATTCGGTCGCGGTGTCTTCGGTCGCTATGTCCTCGGTCACCCCCGCCTACTTCGGTTACCCAAACTTTCAGGCGTCACGACGGATCAGCCGCCCGACCGGCACCTCTCCGTCGATCCTCTCCCCGCGCAGGTAGGTCGCACGCACCACGCCGTGCAACGCCTGCCCGTCGTAGGCACAGACCGCATTCTTGTGCTTCAACGTCGACGCGTCGACGGTGAAGGTCTGCTCGGGTGCGAACACCGCGAAGTCGGCGGCCGCGCCGACGGCGATCCGCCCCTTGTCTGTAAGGCCGACCAGGTCTGCGGGCCTCCACGCCATCCACCCGACGACCTGTTCGAGAGAAATGCCACGCCGCCTCGCCTCGGTCCAGACCAGGGACAGCCCCAGCTGCAGCGACGAGATGCCGCCCCAGGCCTCACCGAAGTCTCCGCCGTGCGGCTGCTTGAGTGCGACGGTGCTCGGCGAGTGATCGGAGACGATGCAGTCGATCGTGCCGTCGACGAGGCCCGCCCACAGGCGGTCCTGGTTCTCGGCGCCTCGGATCGGTGGGCAGCATTTGTAGGCGGTGGCGCCATCGGGAATGTGCTCGGCGGTCAACGTCAGATAGTGCGGGCAGGTTTCGACCGTGAGGGCGACGCCGTCCCGCCGGGCGGCGGCGATCTCGGGCAGCGCGTCGGCTGAACTCAGGTGCAGGATATGCGCCCGCGCCCCGGTTGCGCGAGCTGCGGCAATCACCGCCTGGATGGCCGTGACTTCCGCCAGCGGCGGACGCGAGTCAAGAAAATTGCTGTAGTGGCTGCCGGTGGGAGTCGGCGCGTGCGCGATGATCCCGGCATCCTCGGCGTGCACGATCATGCGCGCATCGACAGTGGCAAGCGTGGCCATGTCGGCGCGCATCTCCGCAGCATCCAGCGGCGGAAACTCGTCGACACCGGAGGCGAGCAGAAAACACTTGAAGCCGAAGACGCCCTCGTGATGAAGTGCGAGCAAATCGCCGCCGTTGCCCGGGATCGCGCCACCCCAGAAACCCACGTCGACGAAGACGTGGCCCGATGCCACACTTCGCTTGAGTTGGAGAGACTCGACACTGGTGGTGGGCGGGATGCTGTTCAGCGGCATATCAATGATCGTCGTCACACCGCCGGCGGCCGCCGCCCGCGTTGCCGAGGCGAACCCCTCCCACTCGGTGCGCCCCGGCTCGTTCACGTGCACGTGGGTGTCGACCAGGCCCGGGAGCAGGATCTCGTCTGATGCCAGTTCGATCATGCGCAACCCGTGCAGACCGGCGCGACGCGGTGCTGAATCAGGCGGCACAGGATCAATCGGTGCAGGATCAATTGGTGCCGAATCAGTCGGAGCCGTTTCGATCGGCACGATGGTGGCGATCACACCGTCTCGCACGCCCAGCTCAGCGGCGATCACACGGGCGCCGGTGCTGCCGTCGCCGACGAGAATGCGCGACCCGCGGATGACCAGATCGAACGGCTCCGACATCAGGTCAGCCGGATCTGCCGGTTGACGTCTTTGTAGAGCAGGTAACGGAACGGTCCGGGGCCCCCCGCGTAACACGCCTGCGGGCAGAACGCACGCAGCCACATGAAGTCGCCGGCCTCCACCTCGACCCAATCGTCGTTGAGACGGTAGACCGCCTTGCCCTCGAGCACATAGAGGCCGTGTTCCATCACATGGGTCTCAGCGAACGGAATCGTGCCACCCGGGGCGAACGTGACGATGTTGACGTGCATGTCGTGGGCAAGGTCATCCGGATCGACGAACCGCGTGGTCGCCCAGGCCCCATTCGTGCCCGGCATCTCCACCGGCTTCAGATCCTGATCACGGGTGACGAACGACTGCGCCGAATAGCCCTCAATCGCCTCGTACGCCTTACGCACCCATTGGAAGGTCGCTGGCTCGTCACCCTCATTACGCACCGACCACGTGGCCCCGGCCGCGAGATACGCGTAGCCGCCAGGCAGCAACCGGTGTTCGGTTCCGCCCAGCGTGAGCGTCAGGGCTCCCCCGGTCAGAAACACGACGCCCTCGACGCCCGCCTCCGGCTCCGGGTTCTCGCTGCCACCGCCAGCACCGACCTCGACGATCAGCTGCGCGAACGTCGTGGCGAATCCGGCGATCGGCCGCGCGATGATCCACGATCTGGTTCCCTGCCAGCCGGGCAGGTTGCTCGTGACGATATCCCGCAGAACCCCCTTGGGAATGACCGTGTACGCCTCACGCACCACTGCCCGGTCGGTCAACAGTTCGGTCTGGGCCGGATGGCCACCCGTGGGCGAATAGTAGGTGCTCATGGTCTCTTCCTTGCGTTGATTGTCACTGTATTGGGTAGCCACCGGTGAACTCACGGATGCGCCAACTTCTGCAACCGGGAGACGGGCACGGCGACGTCGCTCTCGATCTCCGCCGCGCTGATCGCGCCGCAGTCCAGGCCGCGGCAGACGAAGCCGGCGAGCGCCCGCGCGGTTGCGGGCTCGTCCATCACCGCGCCGTTCGCTGCGGCATCGCCAGCGGCATCGCCAGCGGCATCGCGCCCGGCATCGGCGGCCCGCAGGTAGTTGCGCAGTCGTGCGGCGCCCGCTGCGTAGCCGTCGCGGTAGAACGCGTACGTCGCGCTGAACCGTGAGGGGAGCTGGGCCGCATGCAGGTCCCAGCCCTGGTAGAAGCCGCGTTCCAGCGACCGCCGCACCAGCCTGCCGTGCAGTCGCCACGCGCCTTCGACGCCAGCACCGACAGGCATGACATTGGTTGAGCCATCCGAGAGCCGGATGCCGGTTCCCGCCACAGCGAGTTGCATCACCTCTTTCGCGAAGTCGGCGACCGGATGCTCCATCGACTGGTATTGAGCCGAGATCTCGAGCGAAGCGCTGTAGTCATAGGTTCCGTAGTGCAGTGCGCTGATTCGACCGGGTACGACATGTGCGAGCCGCGCAACCGGTGACGTGCCGTCTGCCCCGAGGATCAACTGCGGGGTCTCGACCTGCACCTCGAAACGCAGGCGCCCGGCCGGCAGCGCGTGCACCCGCTCGAGTTCGGCGACGGCCAGCGCCATCGCCTGCACCTGTTCGACGGTCGAAACTTTCGGAACCGTCAGCATCAGGCCACTCGGCAATTCGCCGGCCGAGGCCAAAGCCGTGACGAACAGGTCAAGGGTGCGCAGGCCACGGGCCCGGGTCGCAGCCTCGAAGCATTTGAACCGGATGCCGATGAACGGCGGCGCCTGACCCGTCGCGACGGCCTCGATGACCGCAGCCGCTGCAGCGAGCGCATCGGCGTCTTCGACCTCGTCTCCGCGGTCACCGTAACCGTCTTCGAAGTCGATGCGCAGGTCTTCGATCGGCTCCGACTGGAGTTTCGCGAGAACCCGCGGCACGACGGCGGCCGCACACGCCGCATCCTGCCCCAGAAGTGCGCTCAGCTTCTCAAGACCAGCCTGCACCTCGAGTGCGCCGTGCGCGTCAACGGCGGCCAACGCCCGCTCGCCCCACTCGGCGGGCAGTGACGGCGAGTAACGGTCGGCCGGCACGTAGACCGTGTGCACCGGTTGCCTGGAACCGTCATCGCCCGGGTAGTTCGTCGCGAGCAGGTGATCCGTTGATGCCAGCAGCGTGTCGATCTCGGCCAGCGCTGACGCAGACATCGCGCCGACGGCCGGTGCCGTCGAACCAGGGGCCGCCATCAGCCGAGCATTTCGTAGGCGGGAATGGTCGGGAAGTACAGTCGACCGGTGCGTGCCACAACCTCACGTTTCGCATCACGCGCGGCCAACAGCTCGCTGCGTTGCTGGTGGAAATGCCGCTGCCCCTGCTCGAGGAAGGCGGGCGCGTCTGGCGTGAGAATCTCTTCGGCACCCGCCGCCGTGGCCGCAGCTGCGGTGCTTTCGCCGACAATGGCTGGGTTGACAGCATCCACGCCTGCCGACGCGCCTGCACCACGTGCGTCTGCGCTGATCTCGATCGTCATGCGATGTGCCTTATCTGTTGCGGCGGCAGCGAGAGCCGTGACGGCCGCCGTTGGCCGAATGACCGAAAGAAACCTTTCCGTCTCTTGGAGACTATTGTCTGGCTCCGGGCATCTCAAGGGCTCCCCGTTGCGGCACGGGCACGGGGCTTCGAGACGAGGCTCGTTTGTCCGCTCCCCCAACCGGCGAGGCTGCTGGCCGGCGTTTGCGCAGACTCCGTTCCCTGAGGGGTCGCGCAGCGAACGTCTCAAGGGGTGCGCCCTGGCAATGGAAAGGCGCGAAACTCGTTCCTTGCCCGATCACGGAGCGCGCAACCGGCGCGCCGCCGACCGGGCAGGCTTGACCATTCGCTCCACGCGGCCCTACGATCCTCGTATCGCAATAATCTAATTTCGCGCCTCGGAATTCAGTTGTGATGGCCAGACTCATAGAGGTACCAGATGAACGAGCACCGTCGCCCAGTTTCTCCTCGCACCAACGAATCCGCCATCCCAAACACCGATGACGAGTCCACGAGCCGAGCCCTACCCGGCGTGACCGTGAACGGGCAACGTCAGCTGTTGGGTGATGTCGCCTCCCACACGACCGCGCTGAACTGGCTGCGTGACTTGGGGCTGACCGGCGCCAAAGAGGGCTGCGCTGAGGGCGAGTGCGGTGCCTGCGCGGTGATGGTGGCTTCACCCGACGGCGCGGGCGGCACCGCCTGGACATCCGTCAACTCCTGCCTGGTGCCGATCGCGGCCCTTGACGGTCAGGAGGTCGTCACCGCAGAGGGGCTCGGCTCCCCTGATGATCTGCACCCGGTGCAATCGAAAATGGCCGGCAACGGCAGCTCACAGTGCGGCTACTGCACCGCGGGCTTCGCGTGCAGCATGGCCACCGAGTTCTATCGGCGCGGTCGAAGCGAGCCAGAACCTGAGTCCCCCTGCGACGAACACGGACCAAACGGTTTCGACCTGCACGCGCTCAGCGGAAACTTGTGTCGATGCACCGGCTACCGGCCGATCCGAGACGCTGCGTATGCGCTTGGCGACCCCGACCCGGCGGACGCGCTCGCCCAGCGCCGCGACCGACCCGCCCCGGCCCCCGTCGCCACCGACCTGCGTGCACCGGATGGACGCTTCGTGCGCCCGGGCTCCCTCGACGAGGCGCTGGGTCTGATGGCCGAGAACCCGGGGGCCACGGTGATCGCCGGCTGCACCGACTGGGGCGTCGAGGTGAACCTTCGCGGGCGCCGCGAGGAGTTGGTCATCGCAATCGACCAATTGGCAGAATTGCGAACCCTCCGCACCGTCACCGGCACCAGCACCCCCACCGAAACCACCACTGGCAACACCTTCATCGAGATCGGTGCCGGGCTGACGCTGTCGGAGGTCGAACGCGACCTTGACGGACAGATCCCGCTTTTGACCGAGATGTTTCCGGAGTTTGCTTCCCGGCTCATCCGCAACCGTGCCACATTCGGCGGAAACCTCGGCACCGGGTCACCGATCGGCGATACTCCCCCCGCCCTGTTGGCGCTCGGCGCCCAGGTTGTGCTCGTCTCGCTCGACGGCGATCGCGAGGTGCCACTCGATGAGTATTTCACCGGATACCGCACTACTGTGCGTAAGCCCACCGAGCTGATCGGCAGCATCCGTATTCCGCTCCCGTTGGCCCCGATCACCGCGTTCCACAAGATCTCGAAGCGACGCTTCGACGACATCTCGAGCGTGGCGCTCGCATTCGCGCTGCAGGTCGATGACGGCATCGTGACCCGAGCAACGATCGGCCTCGGCGGTGTTGCCGCCACACCACTGCGCGCCTACGCGACGGAGGATGCCCTTCTCGGCACGAGGTGGGATGAGCAGACGGTCGCCCACGCATCCGCCGTGTTGGGGGCCGAAGGAACCCCGATGGAGGATCACCGCGCGAGTGCAGCGTACCGACGTATCATGCTGTCACAGGCACTTCCCAAGCTCTTCGCTCAAGCCGCTGAAGGTCGAGTCGATGCCGGTGAGGAGGTGTCGCTGTGAGCACGTTATCGAAACGCCCGGTGAACCCTGTGGTCGGCGCGTCCGAACCGCACGAGAGTGCCGTTGGTCATGTGACCGGTCGGGCACTGTACACCGATGACATCTCGACGGTGAGGCGGGATGCATTGGTCGCGTGGCCGGTGCAGTCCACGCAGGCTCACGCGCTCATCACCGCGCTGCGCACCGATCGTGCCCTGGCCGTTCCCGGCGTCGTGCGCGTGTTGACTGCCGACGACGTTCCCGGTCACAACGATGCCGGTATCTGGGGGGACGAACCCCTCTTCCCCACCGAGGTCATGTATTACGGCCACGCGATCTGCTGGGTGCTGGGCGAATCCACCGAGGCAGCACGTCTGGGTGCTGCGGCGGTCGAGGTCGAATACGAGACGCTGCCGTCGGTCATCACCGTCAGCGAGGCGATCGCGGCCGGCTCGTTCCAGGGCACCCCACGCGTGTCACGGCGCGGCGACATCGACGCCGCACTGTCGCAGGCGGCCCACGTCTTTTCGGGCGAGATCGAGACCAGCGGCCAGGAACACTTCTACCTGGAGACGCACGCCTCACTCGCCTACTATGACGAGGGCGACCAGTTGTATGTGCAGTGCAGCACCCAGAACCCGTCTGAGGCCCAGGCCGTCGTGGCTCACGTTCTGGGGCTGCCCCGCAACGCCATCACGGTGCAGTCGCTGCGAATGGGCGGCGGCTTCGGCGGCAAAGAGACCCAGCCACACGGTCTGGCGGCGGTCGCCGCGCTCGGCGCAACCCTCACCGGGCGCCCCGTGCGGCTGCGCCTGAACCGCACCCAAGACATCACGATCACCGGAAAACGGCCCGGCTTCCAGATGACGTGGACCGCCGGGTTCAACGATGACGGCTTGCTCGTCGGGTTGAAGGCAAGCATGACAGCAGACGGCGGCTGGTGCCTCGACCTGATGCAGGCGGTGCTCTCCCGCGCCCTGTGTCACTTCGACAACGCGTACTGGATTCCCGCGGTCGAGGTGCACGGTCGAATCGTGAAGACCCACAAGACCTCACAGACGGCGTTCCGCGGATTCGGCGGGCCGCAAGGCGTGCTCCTGATCGAGGATGTTTTTGGCAAGGCCGCGCCGGCGCTCGGCATCGACCCGGCGGAGTTGCGCCGCCGCAACTTCTACGCCCCCGGCCAGGCCACCCCGTACGGCCAAGTTGTGAAAGACGCCGAACGCATGCCGAAGATCTGGTCCAAACTGCTGGAGAGTTGCGCGTTCGAGCGGCGCCAGAATGAGATCGCGGCCTTCAACGACAGCCATGCGCACGTCAAGCGGGGCCTGGCAATCACCCCGATCAAGTTCGGGATCTCCTTCAACGCCTCCTTCTTCAACCAGGCCGGCGCACTCGTGCTCGTCTACCAGGACGGGTCTGTTCTGATCAATCACGGCGGCACTGAGATGGGTCAGGGCCTGCACACCAAGATGATCCAGGTCGCCGCGACCGCCCTCGGGGTGCCGCGCTCGGCCGTGCGACTCGCTCCGACTCGCACCGATAAGGTTCCGAACACGTCGGCGACCGCGGCGAGCACCGGCGCCGACCTCAACGGTGCTGCCGTCAAGAACGCGTGCGACCAGATCCGCGAACGGATGGCCGTGGTGGCCAGCGGCCTGCTCGGCGTCAACCCGGCCGATGTGCGCTTCTCCGACGGTGCCGTCACCGGTCTCGGTGCCGCTGAGCAGCTATCGTTCGCGGAGGTGGCCACGGCCGCCTATTTGCAGCGCGTTCAGTTGTCGGCTGCCGGCTACTACCGCACCGAGGGTCTGCACTGGGATCAGGAGAGCTGGACGGGTTCTCCGTTCAGCTACTTCGCGTTCGGCGCCGCCGCCACCGAGGTCGAAGTCGATGGCTTCACCGGGGCCTATCGCACCCGTCGGGTCGACATCGTGCACGACGTCGGCGACTCGTTGTCCCCGATGATCGACGTGGGCCAGATCGAGGGCGGCTACGTGCAGGGTGCCGGCTGGTTGACCCTGGAGGATCTGCGTTGGGACACCTCGAATGGTCCCACCCGCGGGCGGTTGCTCACCCAGTCGGCCAGCACCTACAAGATTCCGAGCTTCTCGGAGATGCCTGAAGAATTCAACGTCACGCTGTTCGACGAGGCGCACGAGGAGGGTTCGATCTACGGATCGAAAGCGGTGGGAGAGCCGCCGCTGATGCTCGCCCTCAGCGTTCGGGAGGCGTTGCGCCAAGCGGTCGGGGGTTTCGGCCCCGCCGGGCATCCGGTCACCCTCGCGTCACCGGCCACCCCCGAGGCCGTCTTCTGGGCCGTCGACGAGGCCAGGGCTGCGACACAGGCCGCGACTACACAGTCCGCCATGACACCGGGCACTACGACACAGGGCACTTCGACAGCGGCGGCCGTGACCACCGACAGCGAACAACCGCCCTCTCTCACGCCCGAGCGCAGCTCCATTCTCGCAAACCCGTGAGGCGGAGGCCGAGATGGATTGGCTGACTGCGGTCGGGCACCTGCGCGAGCGCGGTCGAGACGGTGTGATCGTCACGGTGATCTCCTCGCGCGGGCACGCTCCACGGCGAGCCGGGGCGAAGATGGTGGTCTCCTCCACCGAAGCCTGGGACACGGTCGGGGGTGGCAATCTTGAGGCGACGGCGATTCAGCGCGCCCGCACGTTGCTGGCCGACGGCCTGGCCACACCGCAGCTGCTCACCGTGCAACTCAGTGAGAAGGCCCCGGCCGAGTACGGCGTGCAATGCTGCGGAGGAGAGGTCACCATGATGTTGGAGCCCATTCGGATTCGGCCGGCAGTCGCCATCTGCGGGGTCGGCCACGTCGGTCTTGAACTGGCGCTGATCCTGTCCAGGCACGATGTTCAACTGCACCTGATCGACTCGCGCGAAGAAATGCTGAGCTCAGAACGGCTGGCCGCGCTCAAGGGTGGGGTGGCGAGCATCCATGTCCATCACTCCCCCGTGCCCGAGAGCGCGCTTCACGAACTGCCTCCTGACACGCACGTGCTCATCATGACGCATGACCACTTGGAAGACCTCGCCCTGTGCGACATGGCGCTCAAGACGCCCGGGCTCAGCTCGATCGGCCTGATCGGCTCACATTCCAAGTGGCGTCGCTTTCAGCTGCACCTCGGCGAGCTGGGCCACACCGCGGAGGAGATCGAGCGAATCACGACACCGATCGGCATCTCCGGTATCACCGCCAAGGAACCCGCGGCCATCGCGGTCAGCGTCGCGGCGCGCCTGCTGCAAATGTTCGAGGCCTTGGCGGCTGCCGAGCGCGCCACGCATGAAGCCGCGCTTGGTGCAGGGCAAGCGTAAAAGTCCCTCAGGCGTAGTCATCGCTGGCATCGACACCGCGCCCCTGCTGCGGTTTCTAGTATTCGATGCGCGATTCCAGATTGGTCCACTGCTCGAACGGGGCGGTGGGGGTGGGCGCATCCGTGCCGACGGGAGTGTATTGCACCACCGGCATCGAGCGCTCGGCGACGGGCTGATCGAAGAACTCATAGAATTCGGCGTCGTCGAAGCCGACGGCCGCCGCATCGTGGCGATCGGCGGCGAAGACCACGCTGTCGACGCGCGCCCACAGTGCACTCGCGAGGCACATCGGGCACGGCTCACAACTCGTATAGAGCGTGGCCCCCGTCAGATCGAAGTTCTCGATGCCCGCGCAGGCCGCGCGAATAGCCGTCACCTCGGCATGGGCTGTTGGATCGTTCGTCGCCGTGACCCGGTTGAGTCCCTCGAACTCGCGGCCGTCAGCGGTGACGATGAGGGCGCCGAACGGGCCCCCGCCGTTGTCGACGTTGCGAATCGCCAGATCGATGGCGCGGCTGAGGTACTTCTCTTGTTTTTGCGGAGATTCCACGTTGAGGCTCCTTGGCTCGTGCCGTTGCGTTCGGTCGACCTGGCGAGAAGATCCTGCTCTGACCCACAGACGCAGCTGCACTGAAATTGGTAGTTCTGAGCGTAGCGAGTTCGGAGCGCATATGGGCGCCATACCGCGCAACTGTGCCATCCCGCTGGTCGAGGGGTCGCGCAGCTGGGCCGGGTCAACACGGGTGGGTTTCGAGACGATCCTCCTCCGTCGGATCCCTCAACCAGCGGAAAAAGCGAATCCCTCCACCCGCGGAAAATGCGTGCCCCTCCACCCGCGGAAAAAGCGAATCCCTCCACCCGCGCAAAGTCCGGCCTCCTCCACCCGCGCAAAGTCCGGACCCCCCCACCCGCGGAGATGCGGATCCCCCCACACGCGCGACTGCGCCTTTACGCCGGTTGAGGGATGGCGCAGCGATCGTCTCGAAACCCCACGTCCTCCCTGTGGATAACGAAAACCGGAGGCGGCGCTACCTGTGAAGCTCTCGTCATGGCATTCGTGTACATTCTCCGTTGCTCCGACGGTTCGTATTACGTGGGCAGCACACGAAACCTGGACAGCCGAATCGACCAGCACGCGTCCGGGCGCGGAGCCGTGTACACGAGAAGTCGGCTGCCTGTTGAGCTGGCCTTCGCCGAAGAGTTCGGCAACGTGGGTGACGCGTTCGAACGCGAGAAACAGATTCAAGGATGGTCGCGCAAGAAGCGCGAGGCGTTGATCGCGGGCGACTATGACGCGTTGGTTCCGGCCAGCCGTCGCCATTCGCGATACGAACGGCTGCCGGGGCCGCCAGTCGACGGGTGACTGCGCGGTGTGGGCTTCGAGTCGATACCTCGCCCCACGGAATCCCTCAACCGGCAGAAATTGTTTGCCGCAGTGGCGAGCTGGTCACCCTCGAACACGCCGACGGTTCCGCCTGGGATGGCGAGCGCATCCGCGAGGGCCTCGATCTGGCAATTGTCTGTGGCCCTCCCGGGGCGGCGGGCGGTTTGCGCTCGAGGCCGGAATCTCTGGGCTTTACTCGCAGGCCGCCAGTTGGAATCTGACCGACTGGTCCGCAGTTTGTGCGTTGTACGAGCGACTCGTCGAGATCTGGCCGGTGCCGTCGGCAGCGGAGCCGGCCTTTGAGTCCGACCCCGCTTCACCGCTTGCCTTCGAAGCGCTCTCGAATCGCGTCGGTGAGCTGAGCGTCAGGCCCAGGGGTTCGAAACACGGGAGAATGGACAGGTGCGAACCGAACCTGTTGACGCCCCCGACCGCGACATCATCGACCAGCTGCGTATCGATGGTCGGCAGTCCTTCGGCGAGATCAGCCGCGCGATCGGCCTCAGTGAGGCGAATGTGCGCCAGCGCTACAACCGGCTGCTGGCCCTCGGCATCGTGCAGGTGGTGGGAATGTCGGACGCCCCGAAGCTCGGCGAGGTCGAGGCGCACCTCTCGTTGCGCATTCGCGGGGTAACCGTCGAATCCGTTGCCCACAAGCTTGCGGCCCATCCCGAGGTGAAGTTCATCGGCGCCTGTATCGGCTCATTCGATCTGTCGGTCGATTTGAAATGCGACGACATCCAGCACCTGTCGAATTTTGTGCACGAAACCGTGCGGCGCATCCGGGGGATCGAACACCTCGAGACGACCACCATCCTGGAGGTGTTGAAAGACACGTACCTGTGGGAAGGCTTCAGAGAACCGCAGGCGTTGAAACCGACCGACTGAATCACCGCCCAGGCAGACGCCTTCCGCGCTGAGGGGTCCGAGGTACGAGGATCGTCTCGAAACCGCGGCGCGCCCGCCCCGCGGGTTGAGGGATCGTGAGGAACGAGCGATCGTCTCGAAACCGCGGCGCGCCCGCCCCGCGGGTTGAGGGATCCGAGGTACGAGGATCGTCTCGAAACCGCGGCGCGTCCGCCCCGCGGGTTGAGGGATCCGAGGTACGAGGATCGTCTCGAAACCCACCCATCCGCGACATTCAAAGTCGCTCGTGCGGGCTTCGAGACGGTCGTTGCGCGACCCCTCAGCCAACGTAGGTGGTCGCTGCGCGCCCCTCAGCCAACGTAGACGGTCGCTGCGCTACTCCTTGGCCGGCGTGGCCGCCTGGCCGGCCCGCCCGGCCAGCCCCATCCACGAGTAGTCCTTGTACAGCTCGGTCAGGATGAACTGCTCGATGGTCGCCACCCCCGGCACCCGGCGAACATCATCGAGAAGCGACACCAGCTGGTCGAGGTCGCGGCAGGTCGCCTCCAGGTAGATGTCCTGCGCGCCGGTCGCCAGGGCCACATGGTTGATCATCGGCATGGCCGTCAACGCGCGAGCGACCTGGCGCGGCGAATGGTCTCTGACCGAGATCAGAAACCGTACTGACTGGTGCCCGAGCGTCAGCGGGTTGCACAGGGCCACGATGCGAAGAATGCCGGATTCTGTCAATTTCGCTATGCGTGACCGCACGGTCGCCTCGCTGACCTCCAGTTCGGCGGCCATGGTGGTGTTGCGGCGGCGCCCGTCGCGCTCCAGCATCGCGATGAGACGGCGATCTATCTCGTCGACCATAGTTCCTTTCACGTCGACGCTCGCGCAGTCTCAACTCAGCTGCGGCTGTGCTCCAAAGCCATGGCCAAGGTTGCGGCGATCATCGCCGCGTTGTCTTCGGCGGGTTCACCGTTCGGCATGAGCAGAACGTCTTCATAGCCAATTCTAGTTTCAACCCCGTCTTCGATTGCGGCCTGGATGACCGGCCACGTCGTCTGGTCGTAGCCGTGGTAGAGCAGCGGCGCGGTGACGCCGTTCTCCCGCAGGTGCGCGGCGATGGTGCGGCAGGCGGCGACGGCAACATCGGGGTCTTCGTCTTCGGGTTCGATGAGAATACGCACGTTCTGGTGCAACGTTGATGAGGCGAGCAGCGCCGGCACATCGTCCATCGACCAGACGGCGCTCTCGAGCACCATGCCCTTCTCCAGGATGAGTTCGGCCGTCTCGGCTGCACCTTCCTCGCTGTATGCGACTGAGGCGAAGTCGGGCAGCGCGTCTTCGGGCCAGGCCGCGACGAGGCGCATGCGCTCCTCGTGGCCCGAGCAGGTCCAGAGGCCCGTCGTCGTGCCGATGATCACCTGTGGGTTGGCCGCACGCACGGCGCGCACCATCTCGCCGATGTCGTCGGGGTGAATGGTCTGGCCGCCGTCGGCGGTGCGGGCGTGCGCGTGCACGATGTTGGCGCCGCTGACGAACGCCTGGGCGGAGTCGCGGGCGATCTGCTCGACCGTGACCGGCACCCCCGGGTTCTCGTCACGGGTGCGGCCGCCGTTGATGGCTGCTTTGAGAAACATGATTGCAAAGTCCTTTGTGCTGGTGTGCTGATGTTCTGTTGTGGATCTGAGGTGCGCGGCTGGCCGCCGCTTGGTGGATGGCGGGCAGCTCGGTGTCTGAAGCTGCAAATTAGAGATCGGATGGCCGCAGTGAGTGCCTGGGTTCAGGCCGGCGTGCCCGCGGCGGCGACAAACGACATGATCGTCTCGGTGGCGCCGGTCTCGTCGCCCAGCCGGGCGCCCGCCCGGAGAGCGGCGACCAGGTCGGGCTCCTCCGCGTCGTCTTCGAGCGCCGTGTGGATGATGGCTTCGACGGTGGCGACGGGGGCGAAGAACACCCCGTTGGCGTCGGCGAGCACAACGTCACCCGGCTGCACGACGACGCCGCCGCAGACGACCGGTACGTTCATTCCGCCCGCGTCGAAGTCGAGCAGTTTGGTGGTGAGCACGCTTCGGCCGCGCGCATACACCGGAATGGCGTGCTCGGCGATCTCGTCGACGTCGGTGACCACGCCGTCGACGATGATGCCGCGGGCGCCGCGAATCGCAGCCCCGGCGGCGATGACCAGACCAACCGGCGCGTGCCGCACATCTCCCCCGGTGTCGATGACGAGCACGTCACCAGGTTCGAGGTAGCCGACCGCGTGGTGCAGCATGTTCGAGTCTGTGGCGGTGGTGCGCACGGTGATCGCGCGGCCAACCACGCGGCCGCGGCCGACCTGGCGGCTCACACCGAAGTCGGCGAAGCCCTCCTCGAGGTAGTGCCCGAGGGTGGGGAACGAGACGCGTTCCAGCTTTTCCAGCAGGTCGGCGGGCAGCGCCTCGGGCTGGTCGCCAAGGATGATCGACATGGTTACTCCTTCACCGCGTAGGTCAGTGCCAGGCGACGGTTCTTCAGGGACGGGAGAATGGCGCGCACCTGTTCGGTGCGTTCCGGGGTGACATCGACGACGGCGACTCCGGGCTGCTCGCCCAGGTTGGCCCGTTCGACGCCCATCGGGTCGACGATCATGCTCAACCCGACGCAGTCGTCAGAGACGGTGCCGGCAGCGATCACCCAGGCAGTGTTCTCGATGGCGCGGGCGCGCACCAGGGTTGTCCAGTGGTCTTCCTTGCGGGCGCCGGCAACCCAGGCGGCGGAGACGGTGAGAATCTCGGCGCCCTGGTCGATGAGGTAGCGGGCCTGCTCCGGAAAGCGCACTTCGTAGCAGTTGATCAGCCCGACCTTGACCCCGGCGAGTTCGACGACCGGCGGCAGCTCGCCTCCGGGGGTGACGTAATCCGACTCCTTGTAGGTGAAGGCGTCGTAGAGGTGCAGCTTGTGGTAACGCGACTTGATGGTGCCGTCGTTGTCGATGGCGAGCAGCGTGTTGTGGGGGCGCTCGGAACTGCTCGGCTCGTAGCCGCCGATCACGATGGCCAGGTCAAGGAGGCGGGCGAGATCGGTGATGAAGGTCTCGAACGGCAACCATTCCCGTTCCACGATCGCCGCCATGGGCTCGGTGAATTCTCCGGCGAGCAGCATGGCTTCTTCGGGAAAGACGATCAGGCGCGCACCGTCGGCGGCTGCCTGTTCGGCCAGATGGGTGATCTCCTGGCGGTTGTTCTCGATATCGATCGTGGGCCGAGACTGGGCGACGGCGATTTTCACGGTTGCTTCCTTTTCATTCGGGCGATGCTTCGGGGCTGAAGGCTTCTGGGCGGGTGGGACCGCACCACGCCGGCCGGGCCGTGCGGGGCAGCTGGTTGGTGTTGGGCGTTGCGGGGGTCGTGCGGGGCTGCGGAGCTTCTACTCGGCGAGCACGCGGGCGTCTTTTTCGGCCCAGGAGACGAAGATGCTGTCCCCGGTGCGAAGGGCCCCGAGTTCGGGACCGAGCTGGGTGCTCGGCACGGTGGTGAACACGTGGGCGTCGCTTCCGAGCCGGATGCCGTAGCGCCATTCGTGGCCGAGGTAGACGGCCTCGGTCAAGGTGCCGGTGGTCGACCAGCCGGTGGCCGGTGCGCTCGCGCTCACCGACATGCGCTCGGGCCGCACCGCGACGGAGACATGGCTTCCCACGGGTTCGGCGGCGCCGACTTCGACGGCCGGAACCTCTCCAATGCCGGCAACGGTCGGGGCATTGCCCGGGCCGGCGCTGATCGCCGGGATGATGTTGCAGCTTCCGATGAACGAGGCCACGAACTCGGTGGCCGGGGCATCGTAGATCTCCTGCGGGGAACCAATCTGCAGCAGGCGCCCCTTCCACATCACCGCGATGCGGTCGGACATGCTCAGCGCTTCCTCCTGGTCGTGGGTGACGTAGATGAAGGTGATGCCGACGTCACGCTGCATGCGCTTGAGTTCGATCTGCATCTCCTTGCGCAGCTGCTGGTCGAGGGCGCCGAGCGGTTCGTCGAGCAGCACGACGGCCGGCCGGCTGACCACGGCACGGGCCAGGGCCACGCGCTGGCGTTGCCCGCCGGACAGTTGGTCGGTCTTGCGTTCGCCCAGGTCGCCGAGGCGCACCAGGTCGAGCGCGTCCTGCACCCGCCGGGTGATGTCCTTCTTCGGTTCGCGTCGCACCCGCAGCTCGAAAGCGACGTTCTCGAACACGGTCAGGTGCGGAAACAGGGCGTAGCTCTGGAAGAGCATGTTCAGGTCCCGTTTGCGGGTGGGGAGGCCGTCGACCGACGACCCCGCCAACTCAATGCTGCCGTCGGTCGGTGTTTCAAAACCGGTGATCATGCGCATCAGCGTGGTCTTGCCGCAGCCCGACGGTCCGAGAATCGAGAAGAACTCGTTCTGGCGGATGTCGAGGTCGAGCGGCTGCACGACCATGTTGTCGCCGAAGGTCTTCGTGATGCCGGTCAGCCGCACGGCAGGGGTCTCCCCCTGGCCGGCGCGGCTGTCTGCCATCAGCGAATCCGGCATTGCAGTTTGAGTTGACGAGGTCATGGTCGGTTCCTTAGGAGGCCTTCACGCGGGTCCAGCCGTCCTGGTAGAAGCGCATGGCCTCACCCGGGTCGACGATGAACTCACTCTTTTCGAGCTGGTCTTCCGGCGCGAACACGGCCGGGTTGTCGAGCATTGTCTTGTCGGTGATGAGGTCGTTCGCGGCGACGTTGGCCGTCGACATGTAGTCCTCGTTGGTGGCGATCGCGGCAACCTCTGGGCGCAGCATGAAGTTCATCCACTTGTAGGCCGCGTCGGTGTGCGGCGCGTCGGCCACGATGGCGAAGTTGTCAACCCAGAGCGTGCCGCCCTCCTTGGGCAGAACGTAGTGCACGTCGTCGTGGGTGGCGACGGCTTCAGCCACGCTCGATCCGCCCCAGGCCTCGGCGATGCACGCGTCGCCGGAGACAACCAGCTCGTCGTAGTTGGTCGAGTTGTAGCCGGCCAGCAGCTTCTTCTGCTCGATCAGCGACTCGGTGGCTTTCGCAACCTCCGCCTCGTCCAGGCTGTTCGCGCTGAACCCGTTGATCTGCAGGCCGGCGATGTAGGCGGCGAGCATGTTGTCGAGCATGTAGATCTTGCCCTTGTACTTCTCGTCGAACATCGAGGACCAGCTGGTGATCTCCTCGCCGCCGGTGCAGGTCGAGTTGTACATCAGGCCGGTGGTTCCCCACACCCACGGGATGCTGTATTTGTTGCCCGGGTCGAAGGACGGGTCACGGAACTTGTCCATGAGGTTGTCCATGCCCTCGATCTTGTCGTAGTCGATCTCGGCGAGCAGGTTCTGGCCGACGGCGAGCTGCACCGCGTACTGGCTGGGCTCTACGACGTCGTATCCGCTGCCTCCGGCCGCGAGCTTGGAGATCATGGTCTCGTTGCTGTCGAAAGTGTCGACGGTGACCTTGATGCCGGTCTCCTCCTCGAACATCTTGACCATGCTGTCTGGAACTTCACCGGCCCAGGCGTACACGTTCAGCTCGGTCGAGTCTTTCGAGCCTGTGTCGCTGCCGCTTGCGCAGCCGGTGAGGACAAGGGCTGTGGCTGCTGCCACGGCGACAAGTGCCTGTCGTTTCATCAGTATTACCTTTCGGTTGTAGCGGTTTGGAGTGAAATGGTGTCGGGGGCGGCATCCGGCGCCTGGTCCTTCTCCTCGGCGCCGACGAGGATGCGGCGCATCTGCTGCAGCCCGACCGCGAAGATGATGACCAGGGTGAGCAGGATGAGCAGGGCGCCCAGCGCGTTGATCTCCGGGGTGATGCCGGTCTTGAGCATGCTGTAGATGCGCAGCGGCATGGTCGTGGTGCCAACGCCGCTGGTGAAGGTGGAGATGACGATGTTGCTGAACGAGGTGGTGAAGCTCAGCAGGAACGATGCGAGCATCGCCGAGCGGGTGAGCGGGAACAGCACGCGGGTGAATGTTTGCCACGGCGTGCACCCGAGATCGGTGGCGGCCTCGGGCAGGCTCGGGTCGAGCGAGCTGAGGGAGCCCATCATGATGAGCGTGGTGAGCGGCAGTGCCACGATCAGGTGGCCGAGCACCAGGGTGACGACGCCGAGTTTGATTCCGCTCGAACCGAACACGGTCAAAAGCGCCACGCCCAGGACGATCTCGGGGATGATCAGCGGCAGCACGATGGCGCCGAGGAAGAACGCGCGCCCCTTGAACCGGTAGCGGGTCAGCGCGAGCGCCGACAGGAATCCGATCGCGGTGGCGAGGCCGGCCGCGAAGATGCCGACGATCAGGCTGGTCTGCAGGGTCTTCAGCAGCGGGCCGTCGCCGAAAAGTTCGACGTACCAGCGCAGGCTCAACCCCTCCCAGCTGCTGGTGCGCGGTGAGGCGTTGAAGGAGTAGACGACGACCGCGACGATCGGCACGTACAGGAAGACGAGCACCAGTTTGGTGACCCAGCCGAGAAACCTATCCATCACGCACTCCTCTTCCGCGCCTTGAGCAGCAGCGCGCCGATCGCGATCGACAGGAGCATCAGCACCAGCAGCACCATCGAGAGCGCGGCGCCCATCGGCTGGTTGCGAAACTCGGTGTACAGGGTGACGATCAGGTTGCCGACGAGCAGTTCTTTGCCGCCGCCGAGCAGCACGGGGATGACGAAGACGCCGAGGGTGGGCACGAAGGTGAGCAGGGCGGCACCGATGATGCCGGGGGTGCTGAGCGGGGCGATCACGCGGGCGTGAGTCTGCCACCAGCCGCAGCCGAGGTCGGTCGCCGCTTCTTTCAGAGACGGGTCGATGCCGCGCATGGAGGCGTAGATCGGAAAGACGGCGGTGGGGAGAAACGCGTAGATCAGCGCGAGCATGACGGCGGTCTGGCTGGGCACCAGCGGGTCGAGCGGGATTCCGAGAAGGTGGGCGAACCAGAGGATGGGGCCGCCGTTGCCAAGCAGGGTGATCCAGGCGAAGGTGCGCACCAAGAAGTCGGTCCAGAACGGAACGATCAGCAGCAGCAGCAGCAGCGACTGGCGCTGAGGCGACTGGGCCACGATGTAATTGGAGACGATGTAGCCGATGATCAGGCAGAGCACGGTGTTGATCGCGGCGATGCCGAGGCTGTAGCCCATCGTCTTGGCGTAGACCGGGTCGAAGAGCGCGAGGTAGGACTCGAACGTGAAGCCGCCGGTGACCGCGCCGTACTGGTCGCTGGTGGCGAAGCTGTTGCGCCCGACCAGCACCATCGGCCAGACTGCCAGCAGCAGCACCGAGAGCAGCCCCGGGGTCAGCAGCAGCCAGGCATAGCCATTCTGGATGCGCGGCTTGCGGCGTGGTTTCACCACCGTCGCCGGCTTCGCTGTTTGCGCTGCCGTAGTCACCATTTAAAACACCCCACTCGGTCCATTGGTTCAATCCAAGGGCATCCATCTGAGCAAGTGCGCAATTCGTGGTTCGAAACCAGCAGGATCGAGTTGGAGCTTTGATGCGAATCGCACCGGTCTTATCGGGCGGGCTTGGTTCTGCGCTGTTCACATGGTTGTTCTCGGGGCGCCTCAGGGCGATCGGCGGTGCCGAAGCAGGCGATCTTCCGAGGAAAGAGTGCGGATTTCGGTCTCGGCTGCACGTTCCCGCTCACGAGATCGTGAATCGAACTCTGACCACAATCAAAAAATGGTGCTGCCCCGAGAGCGAACTCTCGGGGCAGCACTTTTCAAAGCAGGATTCGAGTGAGCTTAGCCTTCCCCGAGGGCGTAGGTGTTGTCCTCCTTGTACTGGAAGATCTCGATGTTGGCCTCCGTGATGTCCCCGTTGTCTCCGAACGATATCGGCCCGGATGCATCGTCATAGTCGACGACGCCCCCATCACGAATGATCTTTGCCGCGTCGACGAAGGAGTTGGCCTTGGTCCCGTCTCCGGAGCCACCGGAAACCTCTTGCAGCTTCGACGCCATCCCGTTTCCAGTGGTGTCGTTTCGGTCGGGCTGCAGTCGTGCGCCGGCATCTTCATCAGGTCTCAAGTGAGCAAGCAGGGCCGCAGAGCCGCACGTCGCTCTGACGCGCGAGGATCACGGTCTGGCCTGGTCACGCCACGGAATGACCGCCTACGTGAGGCCGACCATGGCGGCCGAGCGCCCCCACAGTTCTTCAGCCAGACCAGCGTCATCTGCCAGGGCGTGCGTCTTGTCCGGCAGACGGTTGGTGAAGTACTCCCCGGTCGGGTAATCCGAACCCGGTGTCCCGTCGGCGAGGAAGACAAGCGTGTCGGCGCCGTCTTCGGTTGATTTCAGGAACATGTTCGCGAGCCGCGACCGATAGATGAGGCCCATTCCGGATCCGGCCTCGCTCGAGAAGCCGGAGGCGATCACGCCCGGGTGGAACGCGGTCGAGGTCACGCCGTCGCCGGCGTACCGCCGGTCGAGTTCTCTGGTGAACAGGATCTGCGCCAGTTTCGCGTTGCCGTACGCCTCTCTCGGGCGGTAGCGCTCAGCCGCATCAAGGTCCTCGATGCGGAAACGAGAGAACATGCGGCTCGCGCGGCTGGACGTGTTGATCACCGTGCCGCCCGAGGCGGTGAGCACCGGCAGAAGCAGGTTGGTGAGCAGAAACGGCGCGAGATAGTTCACCTGCAAGGTCATCTCGTGGCCGTCCGCGGTGAGGGTTCGCTGCTTGCCGAAGATGCCACCGGCGTTGTTCGCCAGAACATCGATGTGCGGGTAGCGGATGCTCAGGTCGGCGGCCAGCGCTCGCACGGACGAGAGTTCTGAGAAGTCGGCCAGCAGGTGATCCGTGTGCAGCTCATCAGCGACGGCCGCGGTCTTCGTCGGCGAGCGACCTACCACGACCACCTGATGTCCTTTGCCCGACAGCTCGCGCGCCGCAGCTCGCCCGATGCCGTCGCTTGCGCCGGTGATGACGATCACCTTGCCTGCCACTGTGCCCTCCTCGCGATGCCACGTTCCAGCCTAACGGCCACAGCGCGTGCGAGGTCCAGCGCCCCGATCATGCAGGATCCCCTATCTATCTCGACGTCGACGGCACGAGCAGACTCTTTGACGGCCGCCGGCTTCGCTGCCCACGTAAGGGTCTCGGGATCGAACCGAGACCGCCGCCAAACGAGAGTGCTGCCCCGAGAGCGAACTCTCGGGGCAGCACTGTTCAATGAGGGGTTCGAACGTGCTTACCCTTCCCAGAGTGCATACGTGTTGTCGTCCTTGTACTGGAAGATCTCGATGTTGGCTTCGGTGATGTCCCCGTTGTCTCCGAACGAGATCGGCCCGGATGCACCGTCATAGTCGACGACGCCCCCATCACGAATAATTTTTGCCGCGTCGACGAAGGAGTTGGCCTTGGTGCCGCCGCCGGAGCCACCGGAAACCTCTTGCAGCTTCGACGCCATCCCGTTTCCAGTGGTGTCGTTCGCCGCGAGCGCCGCCAGCGCGATCACCACGACGGCATCGTAGGATTCCGCCGCGTACGCGAAGTCGGTCAGGCTCGGATCGAGCTCGAGCAGTCGGTCATTGAATCCGGTGTCAACCAGGGGGCTCCCCTTGGTGCCTTTCGCTCCGGTGAGCAGCCCCGGCGCCAGTTCCGCGCTGTAGTCGGCGAGGTTTGCATCCACGAAGTACAAGTTCTCACTCGGGAATCCACCAGAGACAAGTTTGGGAACGATGATCTTGACCTGCTCGAACGTGATCAACGCGATCGCGTCCGGCTTTGCGGCGGTGACTTCAGAGATCTGCGCGTCGAAGCTTGAATCGCCTTCGTTGAAGAGAGCTTGGCTGACGACCTTGCCTCCTGCAGCCTCGAAGTTCTCCTTCACGACCTCGGCCAGGCTGGTTCCGAACGGGTCGTTGAGCACGACCATTCCGAGGGTGCTGTGACCGTCGGCCGCGATCGTTGTGCCCAGCACCTCGCCCTGCAGCACGTCAGACGGAGCTGTGCGCCAAAGCAGACCCTTGTCCGGGTAGTCGGAGAGCTTCGGCGACGATGCGGCCGGCGACATCATGAGTACGCCGGCGTCGGCCACGCGGTCGATCAGCGAAAGCGTCAAGCCCGAGCTCGCCGTGCCGACGATCGCGGTCGCGCCGTCGCCCAGCAGGTCGGTGAGGGCGATGTTGCTCGTGTCGGTGGTGGTGTCTCCCGAGTCGCGGTAGGCGACATCAATGGTGATGCCCATATCCGCTTCGTTGATGTCTTTCACCGCGAGTGCGACGCCAGCTTCCTGGGCGGGGCCTTGGAAGGCCAACCCTCCACTCTGCGGAAGGAGGGTGCCGATCTTCAGGGTCAGATCGGCGGCAGGGCTTGCGCTGCTGCCTTGGCTCGGCGCCTGGCCCGCAGGGGCATCGGCGCTGGTGCAGCCGCTCAGTGCGAGTGCGGTCGCTGCGAGAAGCGCGACTCCTCCCACAAGGGTTCGGGCGCGACGTTGACGCCGTGGCAATCGTGTGTCTCCGAGCATGTCTCTCCTTTGAAACGCTGGAAGGTGCGACCGACCAGCTATCGAGTTGTTTTCACTATATGAAAGTGAGCTTTCACTTATGGGTCAACTCTACGTTAGCATCGAATCATTCGGCCACACGGGGGAATCCATGGAAGCACCACAGCAGGCGTTGAGCAAGAATGTGCAGTCTTCGGCTCACCGGGCCCTCGCCGCGCTTGAGATCATTTGCGCGTCTGCGAAGCCGGTCACCCTGGTGGAGCTTGCCGATCAGTTGGGTGCGCCAAAGGCAACGGCGTACCGTTCGGCGGAGACTCTGGTGTCTTCCGGATTCATCAAGGCCGCCGGCGAGGGAAAGCCCGGCTATGAAGCGACCTGGCGCGTTGTGGAGCTATCAACGACGATCTTGGGCCGAAGCGAGCTTCGCAATATCGCTCAGCCGCTCCTTCGCGGCCTGGCCGAAGGTCATGGGGAATCGGTGACCCTGGCCGTGCCCGATGGAGCAGAAGTGCTGTTCGTTGATCGCATCACCGGGAATCGCCACGTGGAGTTCTACTGTGACGTGGGTCGCAGGTTGCCTCTGCATGTGGGCGCGGCATCCCGGGCCATATTGGCGCACTTTCCAAGCGCGCTGTTCGATCAGTACGTAGGGGGAACCCTGCCCTCCTTCACCCCGTCGACCTTGACAACGGCGAAGAAACTGCGGGCAGACCGAGACCTGACCCGCGCGCGCGGCTTCGCAATCAGCCAGGAGGATGTCGAAGTGGGCATCAGCGCGGTGGCGGCTCCGATCGTGAACAAGCAAGGCGATATTCTGGGGGCAGCCGCAATCGCGAACCTCAGTGCGCGCTGGAGCGAGGGTGACATTGAAGAGCGCGGCGCCGAAATTGCTCGAACCTGCCAGGAGATCGGCGAACGATGCGAACAGCTGACGCAGCAACTGGGACCGTTGACGTGACAGTGCTCCCCTCATCCGTGGATGCCACCAGCCGCATCTATGCGTTGCACCCGGACCAGCCGCTGGTGACCGGCATTCGCAGAGGACAGCCGTTCACGTTTGCCACCCTTGATGCTTCTGGGAATCAGATCACCGAGCAACTCGGCTTGAGCGCGGTGCAGAAGGGCCGGTTGTTCCCGGTGAACGGCCCGTTCGAGATCGAGGGGGTCACGCCCGGCACGGCGGTCGGAATAACGATCCACTCGGTGGTGCCGGCCGCGATCGGGCACACCTGGACCCGCAAAGAGCTCGGCATTGCAGCCCCCGTCGACTTTCATGTGCGCGAACTGGATTCGATGCATCCGGTGATCGACTGGGGTGACGGCCCCAGGATCACCGTTCCGTCGAAGGTCCACATCGGCACGATCGGGCTACTCCCTGATAACCCCACTGAGCCGCGGCGCCTCGGGCGATACGGCGGAAACATGGACTTCGCCGTGATCGCCGAGGGAGCCACCGTCTGGCTCACCGCGCAAGTGCAGGGTGGCGGCCTCTTCGTCGGAGACGTGCACGCCTCGATTGGTGACGCCGAGGTGTGTGGATCAGGGATCGAGGTGGCCGCCGATATCACGCTCTCAGTCGAGACCTGCTCCGAATGGGCGCCTGTTCTCCCCACTGTCGTGTCCAACGGTCGCGCGTGGATCATCGTTGACGGTGACACCTTCGAAGAGGCGCTGCACTTAGGGGTGGAGACGTGCACGCGTCTGCTGTCCGATGCCTGGGGCATGTCGGTTCCGGATGCCTACCTCGCCGTCGGTCTGCTCCTCGAAACCCGCATCTGCCAGGTGGTGAACTCCCGCCTGAGTCTCGCCCTGTCCCTGGCCGGTGGGGCAGACAGCGCCTTCCTGCCGGAGGATTTGCTGAAGTAGCGCGACCGGCTGTTCGGTTCTTCTACCGGCATCTTTTTTCGTCGTGTTGACCTCATTCTTGAGAACCATAAACGCTCTCTGCCCGGCCTTACCTCCTACTGCTCCAACGCGAGCGTCGACTTACACCGCGGATAACGTCGGCAACCCAGAAACGGCCCGCGCTTGCTCGAGCGCCTGACCATGAAGCCGCGCGCACATTTCGGGCACACGATCGACTCCAGCTCCTCACCGATTGCATTGGTACGGATGACACCGTGGTCACGGATCAGTTCCATCACGAATCGCGACTCGCGCTTCTCGACCGTGACGAGCAACACTGCCCGCCGTGCACGCGTCATAGCTACATAAAACAGGCGCCGTTCCTCCGCCTTCGGAAAATCCTCCGCTCCGGGCATCGCCAACCGGAGCACGGGATCGTTCGGGATCGTGCTCGGGAACCCGGAGGTGCCCGACACCATCCCGGGGATCACAACGTAGTCGGCCTCTGCACCCTTCGATGCATGGACCGTCATGAACTTCACCTCCAGCTCGTCGGCAAACTCTCGCCCATTCGGCACGTGCTCGCTCTGGAACCAGTACCGACCGAGCACGAGCACCGACAGCTTCCTTTCCCGCGCGCGCGGCATCTCGCCGCTGACCACCTGGCGGTGCAAGGCCGACAAGCGGTGTCGGATGGCCGCTTTCACCGCGTTGTCGGCCGCCACACTCATCACCTCGACGGTCGGCGTGAATTCCGCAGCGGTAGACACCACACACTTGCTGATCTGGCCGGGGTTCTCCAGCACGAACTTGCTGGAGACATCCGCGATCGACTGGGGAAAACGGAACGTGCGCTCCAGCCTCAGCAGGTCACCGGGTCCGAACCAGTCGGTGAAGCCGGTCATCACCTGCAGGTCAGCGCCGGCGAACCGGTTGATCGACTGCCAGTCATCACCCACCGCGAACAGGTGCCCCCCGGGCCGGGCCACCAACGCCCGCGCCAGCCGGGCGCGGGCGCGACTGGCATCCTGAAATTCGTCGACCATCACCAGCTCGTAGGGGCTCTCCCACTCCCCGGCCTCCAGATGGTCGGCCGCCAGGTTGAGCATGTCTTCGAAATCGATGTGGCCCTCGGCGGCCAGTGCAGCCTCCCACTCAGCCCGGATCGCAGTGAACAGGCGCAGGAAGGCCGTGTCACGGTATCGCACCTGTCCCTCCGCCTGCGCGTGCAGGTGTTCAGAAAGTTGTTCGTCGCTGAGCCGGTTGCTCTTGGCGTGGGTCAGGAAGCTGCGGAACGTTTGCAGCAACCGTGCGTTCTCGGCGGGCTTGTGGTCAGCGACCATGCGCTCGGGGTTCGGCTGCAGTCGGATGCCTCGGGCGGTCAGTTCGTCTGCCAGGTTCGGCAATGCGGTGCCGCTCCACAGCTCTGCCATTGTCGTCTCCAACAGGGTCGTGCCGTTCTGCTGGTGGGTGGCGCGCTTCCAACGCATCCCGTCCTGGTAGCCGACGAATTCTTCAGGAGCCTCTCCGTTCGCGTTCACCGCCCAATGTTCGTGGTAGGCGTTGATGGTCGGGTAATAGAAGTCGGGGTGATACTGCCCGAAGTCCGCACTGGCGGTGTCAATTTCGTACGGTCTTTCGTACTCGTAGTCAACGCCGTTGAAGTAGAGCCAGTCGGCGATCATGCGCTCGCCGGCACTTTTCACCACCTCTCCCTGCGCGGTGCGGTGGATGGGTGGGCCACTGTCACTGTCGTCGGTTTCGGTGTCGGGATAGTCGCGGGCAAGCACAGCGCGAAAGAAGTCCCACTGGGAGCGGAAGTCAGGGTCGGTGACGCGCAGCTTTTCGACGATGCGCCCCAGTCCGTCGATGTCGCCGCCGTCAAGCCACGGCGCCAACGATGGTTTTCGACCGGTTGCCTGTCCGATGACGTTCAGACCGAACGCATGGAAGGTTTGCGCGGTCACCTGAGCGGCGTCGAGCCCGAGTGGGGTCAGTCGTTCGTGGATTCGCTGTTGCAACTCTTTCGCTGCCGCATTGTTGAACGCCAGCAGCAGAATCTTCTCAGGGGCGATCAGGCTTCGGCGCATGGCGTAGCCCGCCTTCGCCACCATCGTCGACGTTTTACCGGAACCCGCCGCCGCCACCACGAGAACTCGATTCTCGAAATTGACGACTGCGCGTGCCTGTTCCGGGGTGAGCGGAGACCTCTCAACCGCATTGAAGAAGTCGTGGTGCTGGACCAGTTGGTCGGCGAGGTGCCGCTCGTTGCGGCTGATGATGAGCTCCACAAGTTCCGTGCGCCAGGCTCGAATGGTCTGGTCGCCCAGCGGGTGGGCCGCGATATGTGATTGCAGGTCCGGTTCTGCGATCAGGGCAGCGAGGCCGATCGCCTCTTTGGCGTCGGCCCACGCCTGCGCAAATTCCCGGGTGAGCCAACCCCTGGTCGTGAGCTCTTTGGATACCTGGATCTCCAGCTCCTGTTCCCACAGTTGGAGATCCGCTGCGGCCGAGTCGAACCGGACTTGGAGCTCGTGCACACGTTGACGGTGTCGCAGATCTGCCTGGGCCGCCCCGATGACTCGTGCCAGGTTTTTGGCGCGGCGTCGGGGAAGGCCGCGGAGACGAACCGTGCGCTCTGGAAGTGGGATCTCAACGGTGGGCCAGACAAACCCGCCACCTACTTTGACATCGCCGAGGAGGTCGAGGTGGGTCTGAAACGGTTGAACGGCGGCCGACAGGGTGAGCTGTTCGCCGTCGAGCTCCAGTTCCCACTCACCGGTTCGTGCGATTCGATTGCCCAGGGATGACGGCCGCCAGCGCGCGCTCATGCTGGCCGGACGCGCTCTCGTCGTTGAGGTCAAAATCATAGAGATCTTGTTTGTTTCCGTAAGTACTTCTGCCGAGTCGCTACCGTCTCCGCCGGCGTCGAGTGGGCATCATCCAGGACACGGCGACCAGCAGGAGAATAGTGACGAAGATCGCAATCGTGATTGGGCTCGCAATGACCGAGTCCCAGAGCATGCCCAGCCCCATGGCGAACCCGTCCACCGCGGGAGCATACGTATTGTCTTCCGTGCCCTGAACCCTATCCGTCTCGCTCCAGCCGCTAGGGTCGACCGGGCCTAATGACACCTACTTTGGGGCGGATGTAAACAACTGTCCTGACGAGAAAGCAGTAGCCCGCGCAGTTAAGCAAGTATTACTTTTAAGTTATACTGGTGGCAATGGTCTAGATGACAGTAGACAGCTAGCAAACAAGGCAGGCGGTGCAGTGATGAGTGCGAAACGGAGCCCAGCGGCTCAACTTGTCCGCAACGCGCGAGTTGCGAGCGGACTCACCCAGAAGGAGTTCGCCAACCGAGCCAATACGAGCCAGGTCGAGGTTTCTGACTACGAGCGCGGTGTGCGTTCACCAAACTACGCCACCTTCGACCGCCTGCTCCGTGCAGCGGGCCAGAGGATCATCGCAGTACCGGGAACCAGGAACGACTCCAGCGATACCGCCGAAGCGATCGGCGACGCTCTGGAGCACCACAACCCGGAGGCCGCCTTTCGGCACCTGCTTGATTACTCTGACGGCCTGAGCGAGAACGAGGGTGTTGATCGGGTACTGCTGGCGGTCGCGAAGCCGGCGAAGACCGGCTCGCCGCTCTGGGATGCAGCGGTCGCTGCTGTCTCTGATTATTGGCTGAGCAGGGACAAGCTCCCCCTCCCCCACTGGATTGACCCAGTGAACCTCAAGCTCCCGGAGCCCACGGCGCTCCTTCCGGCCGTCAACAGATACGGTCTCGCTCCTGATGTTGACGATGTCGCCGAGGAATTCAGAAAATACAACGTATTGCTGGCGACTGCGACTTTGGCCAGTGTGTAGTGGCGCACTTGCTCGAGCTTAATGACCTACTGAACGGCTTGAAGGAGCTTGTTCACCGCGCTGAAGTTGCGGGGATTCGCGGGGCATCCATCCGCATCATCGGTGGGGCTGCATTGCGGATCGCCCACTTTCACCGGGAAGCGACCGTCGACATCGACGCTCGCATCAAACCGTGGGATGAGCTGGAGCCAATAGTGCGGGTGATAGCCGCGGAGCACTCATGGCCAGAAAACTGGTTGAATACCAACGCTTCACAGTTCATCCCCCATCTCGGGAAGACGGTCGAGTGGGTCCCGTTATATGAGACCGAAGCCGTCGTCGTTTCCGTAGCTGCCGCAGACGCGATGTTAGCGATGAAGCTGCTGGCATTGGGCCGAAGACGCGGCCGAGACGCGGCCGATGTTGCACAATTGCTCGTCCTCAACAAGATCACGTCGGTTGAAGCGGCTGAGCAGCTATTCGAGGAATTCTACCCTGGTGACGCACTCGATGACGAAGCGATCCGGGCCCTCGAGCACATCTTTGAGGTCGGGCTGCCTGACAATCCGTCACAGGAACCCGACCAGGGGCCAGACGGTCCCCGAACCTAGCACGCCCAGTTCCACGACGACATCCAGCTTCGACAGTTCGGTCAGGGTTGACGGGCATTCGCCCGTTTGTTCCGGCATGCTTCTCCTCAGGGAAGATAATGCCCGAGAATCTGGGCAGTCGTGAGGATCAAATTGCAGCGCCTCTTCTCGTAGATCGGGAGCAACTCCGTCTCTCCGGCGCGGGTGTGGATCGCACCGACCGCGTCGACAATCGCGATCGGTTCGAGATGTGCTGAACTCCCGCTTGAGCCTTGCCTTGTCCTTGGCCGGTGGCTCAAACAGGGCGTTCTTGCCGAAGGATTTGCTGAAGTAGAGCGACCGGCCTTCGCGACCCAGATCGCCTTGCCGCGGTGATGCTTCGTGTTGATCGTGAACACCGCACCGGGGCCGCCAAGCTCGGCAGTGGTGAGGGATCGAGCGGGTCACAAATTTGAGTGCGTAACAGGGTTCCATGTTGGGTCAGCAGTGTTGGCCGCGAGACGCTTGGCGTCGCTGAGGGCTATGGGGCTCTCGCGGCCAGGCCGACCACTGTGACCCGCCGGGAGAAGATACGAGATTCGCGTCGTCGGAAAAGGCCGAAGACGCGTGCGCGTGTGTGAGTAGGGTTGCGACGACGGGATGTTTACTGAATATTGGCTTCCAAGGGAGCCACGTGTGGTGCGGGTCAGCGCCGCCTCCCCAAACCATGGATCGCGTCGTTCAGAGCCACGATTGGCGTGGTTGAGAGCCACCTGAAAAGCTCCTTCCACCATGTGATGGCCACGTGGTGGAAGGAGTACGGGTAATGGTACGGAAGATCAAGGCGAAACTTGTCTTGCAGC
>NZ_QJHB01000109.1 GCF_003260275.1 Homoserinimonas sp. OAct 916
CGAGGTCAAGACCCTTGAAGAGGAGAAGCTCGCGCTCTTGGACGAGCTTGTTGTGTTGGAAGGCCTGATTGATCCTTCTGAATTTCAGACCCTTTCTCAGGGGAAACTATAACTCATTAGGTTCTTCCTATAAGATCACATGTTGTTATGATTCTAATGGGGACATATATGGTTTGTGTAGTCAAAGAAGGGTCAATAGATTTAGCTCTTTTTATAGAATCAGCTTCTAGAAAGAGATTGTGTAGGGAATTATGATTACTGTTATAGTAAATATAAAAAAG
>NZ_QJHB01000110.1 GCF_003260275.1 Homoserinimonas sp. OAct 916
AGCCTGCGACGGCTTGGGAAGCCGCTTCACGCGATTGACGATATCGCCTTGCATCGAGGTCATTGTCGTTCCCTGGAAAGCAAACTTGGCCTGCGCCGTCGGCAACAAGCGAGAAAATTGAGCCGATTGCTACCGCAACCGGCTCAATCGCACATCTGCATTTTTAGTGCTTAGGCCGGATAGGCCTTAACGAAGCGCCGCCAGTCTGCCTCGAACTGGCGGTGCATCTCAGCGGGTGCATCCGCGAACATCGCATGTTCCTCCGAATACCCCGCTGCATC
>NZ_QJHB01000111.1 GCF_003260275.1 Homoserinimonas sp. OAct 916
CAGTAAGTAACCTGAAGAATCCAGTTAACAAGTGGCGTTGCGGAGCTGCTCCAATTGCGGCAATGATGACTGTGAAACGGTGGTCTCAAAATCCTGGTGCTCCATCAATTGGAAAACCCGCTATCCATCCTGCTACTGTCGATTTGAAAGGAAAAGCTTACGAGCTGCTCAGACAAAATGCCACGAAATTTCTGTTGGATGATCTCTACAGAAATCCAGGACCACTTCAGTTCGATGGCCCTGGTGCTGATGCCAAGGCTGTGACTTTATGTGTTGAAGAC
>NZ_QJHB01000112.1 GCF_003260275.1 Homoserinimonas sp. OAct 916
GACCACGGCGCAACCAGCCGACCGGATCGACCGCAATGGCTGGTGGAAGATGTATGGCGACGCGCAGCTCGACGATCTCGAAGCGCGCCTACTGGCAAACAACACCGATTTGCGCGCGGCGTACGCGCACTATGCGCAAGCGCAAGCTTTCGTGGCGCAGGTAGAGTCGGGACTGTACCCGTCGATCAGTGCGAGCGCCGTACCGCAGCGCGATCGCCAGTCCGACAGCCGGCCACTGCGCGCGGGCGGCCCGAACGACTACAACTCGGTCACGCTTGGCG
>NZ_QJHB01000113.1 GCF_003260275.1 Homoserinimonas sp. OAct 916
GCGCGCCGTGCGCTGCGCGAGGCCATCGACGACCGTGAGCTGTGGCCGGCGCGTGCCTTCTTCCTGGCCAAGCTGGAAGAGCTGCGCAACCGCCACCAGCGCTTCGGCGACACTGCCGACAACCTGGAGCCGGATCTCAAGGATGGTCCCGGCGGCCTGCGCGATCTCAACACGCTGGGCTGGATGGCGCTGCGCGCCTTCGGCGTACGCGACCTGGAAGCGCTGGTCGGCCTGGGCCACCTGGGTGCCGACGAAGCGGCTGCGCTGAAGCGCGAGCGTGC
>NZ_QJHB01000114.1 GCF_003260275.1 Homoserinimonas sp. OAct 916
CTCCGTTGGGCCCTGGGATCTGTTGAGATTCTGTTGAGCAGGCATTGTCCAATATGGTATGGCTATGGATGCGGTTTGAAATGGTTGGAGCGCTTTTCGTACATAAACTCAGTTGTTTATCCTATTACATCCATTCCCTTGCTCGCTTACTGTACCTTGCCTGCTATCTGTCTTGTTACTGGGAAGTTCATTGTCCCCGAGATTAGCAACTATGCCAGTATCCTCTTCATGGGCCTCTTCTTATCCATTGCCGTAACAAGTATTCTCTAGATGCAGTGGG
>NZ_QJHB01000115.1 GCF_003260275.1 Homoserinimonas sp. OAct 916
TTGCCGAACAGCAGGCGCAGACATAGCAGCATCGGCACGGCGGCGAGTGCGGTATCTTCGGCCCGTGCTCCGCGTGCGCCAAAGGCCAAAGCCAGCAGCAACGCGGTGCCAACCATCGCATAAACCGCTGCCGCGCCGACATAGCCCGACGCGCTGGTTGGCACCCCGGACAGGCGGGCGGCGATCAACGGGGTTCCCATCGTCACGACCAGCGCGGCGGCGGTGCCGAAGAGCATGCGCACGCCTGCGAGGGTGGTGCGGTCGCGGCTGTCCGGGCTGA
>NZ_QJHB01000116.1 GCF_003260275.1 Homoserinimonas sp. OAct 916
GCTCTCGGTATCGAAGCTGAGCTTGTCGGTGCCGACGAACTGGTCGCCGCGGCGCAGGGCCACGTTGCCTTCGTACTGCGGCACGGTGGTCGTGCCCAGCAGCTGGTCACCCTCGATGTCGGTCGGCTGCTGCTCGCGCGCAGCGCTGGCGGCGGCCTTGTCCTGCCCCGGGACCGGGGTGGGGGCATCGGTGAACGCGGGAATCACGTCGGTAGCCGGGCACAGGCCCCAGTTGAGCGGCTTTTCATCGGCCATTGCCGGCAGGCAGATGGCGATGCTC
>NZ_QJHB01000117.1 GCF_003260275.1 Homoserinimonas sp. OAct 916
TGTGCGACAGGCCGACCGCATGAAGGGCCTGGGCGACGCGCCCGTGCGGATCGGCTGGGTCGGCATCCAGCGCCGCCCAAAAGCCGAGCGCATCGCGCAAGGGGCGCGCGGCATCGAGCGCGGCGGCTTCGGCCATCAGCGTGCGGGTTGCCGCTCCCACGATCTCGCCGCTGGCGGGCCGCAACAGCCCGGCGGCAACGCGGATCAGGCTCGATTTGCCAATGCCGTTGGGGCCGGTGACCAACGCCGCGCCGCCCGGCGGCACCGCAAAGGACAGGCG
>NZ_QJHB01000118.1 GCF_003260275.1 Homoserinimonas sp. OAct 916
CTTTAATTGACACAGGAGCAGATTGTAATACTATCTCATTTGAATTGTTTCAACAACTCAAAGGAGTGGAATTACAACCTACGAATGCAACTTTAAAAGCTTTCACTAACCATTCCATAAAAGCTCGAGGCACAAGTGAATTAATCGTATTTGTTGATGAGCTAATATGTGGAGACAAATTTTTTGTCATCCAAGCTGGGATGTAGGAAGTACCAGTAATATTAGGTAGACGCTGGCAGAAGAAGTATAACTGTTTTGTAAACTGGAAAGATCTTCTTGT
>NZ_QJHB01000011.1 GCF_003260275.1 Homoserinimonas sp. OAct 916
ACCGGCATCGCAGACACTCCTCGATCGGGAATGTCAGCCCCGCCGACTTCGAACTGCAATACTCATCACAGACCGCGGAAGTTCAACTCGCCGCTTAACCCGTGTCCACCAACCGGGGGCAAGGCCAGTTCAAGACTTGCTGGCGCTGTTCGAGAGTGATTATTGGGTCCCAGAGGGCCGGCCCCACTACTTCTCCATGGTGGGATCGTAAACCGGCGATACGGGGAGACATGAGCATCTGGCGGATCGTTCCGCTTCGCCATTGGCCGCCGCTTGTTGTCGCGATCTCTTGGCTGTCCATCCACGCAGCTAGCGATCGGGCAGACTCCCCGGCGAGAGTGCGGGCGAGAAGTTGCCGGATCACTTCTGCCTCGGCGACGTTCACAGTGATCTTGTCGGCCTCGTATCCGAACGGGCGGTTCGCACCACCACCGGGTTTACCCGCTTCAGCGTTCTGGCGGGCCTTGCGCTTGAGGCGTTCTGACTTGCGGGCAGATTCTTTCGCAGCCACCGCCGCGAGAATTCTCGCCATGAACAGTCCGTCATCGTTGCCGAGGTTGATATCGGTTGTGACAGTGGCCACCTGATTGACCCCTGCCTTCTCGCAGACCTGGCTGAACTGCTCCAACTGGATCGGCTGCCGGGTGAGCCGGTCAAGGTTGTAAACGATCACCCCGTCACGGTGCCCGCTCGCGATGTCGGCCAGCATCCGCTCATACGCGGGCCGCAGCTTGCCACCGTAGGCGGAGATGTCATTATCGACGTACTCGTCCGCGACCGTCCACGATCGATCTGTGGCGAGTTTTCGGCAGTCCTCGAGCTGTCGTTGCACGCCTAAACCTTCCCCGGTGACATCGGAGGAAATGCGGGCATAGATCGCGGCATTGCGAGGAGTGTTCATAACGGTCATATTAGCGATTAACTAACAACGGTGTTTCGTTGTGTTGGTATCACCATCGCACGATCGATACGTCGGGCTGGCAGATCCGTATGATCGACGGGGCACCGCAGGTGAAAGCGCCCCGGTGGCTGGAAACGAACGCGAAATGGCGGCCCGCCGGCACAAGCCCCACCCAACTCACCCGCACCCTCGAACAACGCACAGCCCCACCAGCTGGTCTGGAAGCACCCGGACCTGTCGAAGTGGAAGGGCACCGAACCACCGGACATGTCTCACCTCGAACCAACGGGCGACCCGAGCCCCGACCACCCGGGGAGCCACCCCCGTGACCACTTGCGGTGTTCTGAAAAAGTTCTGCCCCGGCACTGGTACGAGCCTCCGACCCGAATATCGACGTGAACACTGAGCGAGGCGCTCGGCGGATTTTCAACGCGGGACATTCGCGGGACATTTATGAGATCCTGAGGCAGAACGAAAACCCCGCCTCAGCAGGAAACACCTGATGAGACGGGGTTCTTTGGTGCGCCCGGAGGGATTCGAACCCCCAACCTTCTGATCCGTAGTCAGATGCTCTATCCGTTGAGCTACGGGCGCATGTCGCTGTTCAGTCTAGCGACGAATGGCAACCTAGCGACTATATCACTCTCGAGGGCCATGATTCCCCCGTGGTCACTTGGCAGCCGTGAATGAGCAGTTTGCGCAAGTGGTTACCCCGCCTATCCAAGCGCGACAGCGCCGAGCGACAAAGCGGCAATCACAGCCCAGGAGCCGAAGCCGACGATGAGTGCCCGCCACCCGGTCATGACGAGTTCTTTCAACCGCACCGCCGTGCCGAGACCAAAGAGCGCCATCGCCAGAAACGCTGTCTGGGCAGTGTCGGCGGCTTCGAGCACGGGCACCGGCACAACCAGCAGCGTGCGGATCACCACAGCCGCCAGAAATCCGGCCACGAATAGAGGCATGATCGGCGGGCGCGAGGCGCGCGGGGCATCTGGTGCCGCGTTGCGGCGCACGATGACCGCGGCGGCCGAGACGATCGGGGCGAGCATGAGGACCCGGGTGAGCTTGACCACTACGGCGATCGCCAACGCGGCCGTGCCTGCAATCTGGGCGGTGGCGACCACCTGGCCGACGTCGTGCACCCCAGCGCCGACCCAGTGGCCGAACTCCACAGCTGACAGGCCGAGCGGATGCCACAGCGCCGGCAGCACAGCGATCGCCAGGGTTCCACAGAGGGTGACGAGGGCGACCGGTGTCGCCGTCTCCTTGTCCTTCGCGCCGACCACTCCACTCATGGCGCCGATCGCTGAGGCCCCACAGATAGAGAATCCGGTAGCGATCAAGAGAGGCTGATGCCCGGGCAGGCGCATCGTGCGCCCGAACCACCAGGTGAAGCCGAAAGTGAGCAGCACGACACCGACCACCGCAACGATGGTGACCCAGCCGAGCCCGAGAATATCGATCACGCTCAGCTTCAGACCGAGCAGCACGATCCCGAGGCGCATGAATCGTTTCGCCGCCACCGACAGCCCGGGCGCCAGCACTCCGCCGAGCAGGTTCTGCATGACCGGCAGTTGGGCGACGATGATACCCAGCACGACGGCCGCAGTGAGCAGCGGAATCGCCGGTACCAGCAGGTGGATTCCCCAGGCGAGCCCGGCGGAGGCTGCGGCAACCGCAACACCCGGCAACCAGCCTGGCCTGCGATGGCGGCTGGGGCGGGTTGCTGTCGGTTCTGTCAGTACTTTCACTGTCTCAGACTGACAGTGGTCGCGGATTTTCGGTAGCCGCTGTAGATTTGTGGAGCCACAACCTGAACTTGTAGGAGGGGTGAATGCTGGGGCCTCACATGCCGGAGCTGTCGGGTCTTCAGCTGCTCGTCGAAGTCGGTGAGAGCGGGAGCCTGTCTCAGGCGGGCCGCCTACTCGGAGTGTCGCAACAAGCCGTGTCCGCGCGGATGCGCTCCCTCGAGCGCCAGGTCGGCGCCGAGCTGATCATCCGTTCCCAACGCGGGTCCACTCTCACTTCGACTGGCCGCGTGGTCTCGGAATGGGCCGCCGCCGTGCTCGCAGCCGCTGAACGGATGGATGCCGGGATCACGTCGATCCGGTCAGAGAGTCAGCGCCAGCTGAACGTCGCCGCCAGCCTGACCATCGCGGAATACCTGCTGCCCCGCTGGCTGGTGACCCTGCGGGAACGTCAAGAGGCCGCCGCCGAGTCGACAACCACGGTGGGTCTGGTTGCAACCAACAGTGACACTGTCATCGAGCTGGTGCGCTCGGCAGACGCCGCCGTCGGTTTCATCGAAACCTCGGTGATCCCCGCCGGGCTCAAGTGTCAGATCATCGGCTACGACACACTGCAGGTCGCGGTGGCGCCAGATCATGTGTGGGCCACCCGCCTCGTTCCGGTCACCGCCGCCGAGCTCGCCCGCACGCGATTGGTCACTCGTGAGCAGGGATCCGGCACCCGCCAGACCTTCGAGAAGATCCTCACGGAATCAGGCGTCGACCGGCTCGCGCCCCCGCGGGTCGAACTCTCCAGCAGCGCGGCCGTGCGCACCGCGATCATCGCCGGTACCGCACCCGGCGTGCTCAGCTCCCTCGCCATCGCCGACGATCTCGCCCTGGGCCGCCTGGTGGCAGTTCCGGCAGTGGGCATCACACTGCGCCGCCCCTTGTCGGCGGTCTGGCGCTCCGGCGCCACTCCCCCACCCGGCCCAGCCGAAGAACTGGTCACGATTGCGATGGCCCACTGACGGTCACGTCGAATGCCCGACGGTCAACTGGTCGCGGTCGTCGGCTCGGGACCGAGGCCGGAATCCACGCGACCAGGCCGGGTGCTGAGCATCCTGCTCACGACTTCCAACAGCACGAGCGCGAGAGCGGCCAGCGCGAGAGTTGCCCATGCCGCCAGGCCACCGCTGAGGAAACAGGCAGCAGCCGACAGAACCAGCGCCGGCACCAGTAACAGCGCGATCCCGCCAATCGGTCGCCCCAGGCGCAGCCCGACAGCCGCGTTGGCCAGATAGAAGCCTCCGATACCGCAGGCGAGCAGTGTGCGCACAGATAGGCCCATCGGCGCACTCGCGTCCACGACCGCGATCCCGATCGCTGCCGCGATCAAGGTCAGCGCGGTCACCAAGACAAACGGCAGGTACATGACCACGTCACGCATCGCGCCATACGAATGGGCTTGCTGGGCTGCAGTGAGCCCTCGCTCCGCCGTTGGGGCTCCCCACCGGAAGAAGGCCCGTGCGAGCAGGGCGCAGACCAGAAACCCGAACAGGGCCGCGGCTCCCCCGCCGATGGTCGGCAGGGCGACGAGCCCGGTGACGCTGAGATAGACCGCCTCACCGATCACGATGACCACGAACAGTCCGACCCGCTCGAGAAGGTGCGAAACCACAGCCCGGTCATAGATCTCGTTCGCCAGGCCACCCGGGTGAAAGGCAAGCAGGAATACCTCCGCAGCTACGGCGAGCGCCCACAGCCAATAACGGCCGGGCGCCGCAACACCGATCGAGATCAGCCAGAGCACCGCGGTGCCAAGGTTGTAGGCGAGCGGCCGCCAGAGCCTCACCACTGCCACTCGGGTCACATACGGGATCAGCCACATGACCAGCAGCACCAACCGAATGTACGCGGCACCCGCCGCATACAACCAGCCGTAGTTGGTGATCGATCCAGAGATCGCGATGGCCATCGCTGCGGCCCCCGGCATGGCCGCGATCACGAGCGCCCCGATGGCCGGGAACCGGGTGCCGTAGAGGTTGTTGGTCACCATCAGGTTGACCCAGGCCCACCACAGCGGGGAGAACAGCAGCACGAACAACACCACGGTGCTCAGCTGGGGATCCCCCTCGATCAGGTCAGCAGAAACCGCGATCACCGCGACGAAGACGAGGTCGAAGAACAGTTCGTACCAGTCCGCTGCGCGCCGGGGCTGTTCTGCTTGCAACAGATCGGGCGCGACCAGACCCGTTTGCGCCCGACCATTGGGAGTGTTCTGTGCGGGTACCACCGGCCCGGTCATTTGTGCACGACCGTGCATTCCGTCTCGGATCGTGACATGTTTCGATTATGCGCGCCGGGCAATCTGTTGGCCAGAAATATGTCGGCCACCCTCTGCCGTTTCAACCGTGCGAAGCTTCACGAGCACTTAATCGTCGACGGTGGTCACGCTGTCGGTTGCCCGTCAGCGGGCAACGCTGGATCGCCGGTGCAATTCCTTGAGCTCGGCCTCGAACTCAGCGACCGGGCCGACAGTCGGAACATCCGGCGCAACGTGGTTGATCGGGAGAGCGGCCACTGGTCCGGCGGCGATCCCCCACTCCGACTTCCAGCCGACCAACTGCGCAGACGACGCTGCGTAGATGATCCTTCCGAGGCCCACCCAGGCGTGCGCTGCCGAGCACATCGGACAGTGCTCTCCCGACGTATACACGGTGGTGGTGACCCGTTCATCCGGAGCGACGTGAGCGGCCGCCCAGCGAGCGATCTCGAACTCCGGATGCCGGGTGTGGTCGCCGTCTTTGATCCTGTTGCGGTCTTCGAAGAGCACCTGGCCTCGCGCGTCGACCAGAACCGAGCCGAACGGCTCATCGCCGTCTTCAAGCGCTTCCCGTGCCAGGTCGACGCAGCGGCGAAGATGGGTGAGATCAACTTTCGTGAGAGTCATGCAGCCCATCCTTCCAGTTGCGCCGGCCCCGCAGTCAGGGCATCACCCGAATTCCGCCGATAAGAAAAAACACTGCGAGTACACCCAGGAGCAGAGTGGCTGCCGCGAGCGCGGCGAGCGGCCAGGGCCTTATCCCGGCCAGCGTCTCAGATTCGTGCAGCGCATGCTGGGTGCGCCTGTAACGATGGTGGGTCTGAAGATAACCGGCCACGACGAGTCCGACCCCCACGATGCCCACGACGATGGCCGCAACCCCGAAAAGTGGCGCGGTGAAACGGACCGCCACCGCACAGCCGACCCCCAGCGCCAACGCCGTGCGCTGCCAGGAGAGCAGAGTTCGCTCCGCCTGCAACCCGCTATCGAACGGCTCCCGCGCCTGCGAGCGGCTGCGCGGCGCCAATCGTCGGCGTACGTTCACTCGAGAACCTCGCTCACCGGAATCACGTGCTCACATCAACACCGTGCTCAGAGGAACATCCCCGCCGCGATCAGTATGGCGGCGATCACTATTCCCACGGTGAGCACGACCGACAGGGACGGCGCGGGCACGGGACGGTTCTCGCGCATCGCTCGTTCCGTGCGCATCCAGTTGACCCATGCGTGGATCGGCGCAGCAATGCCCAGAGCGATGAACACACCGGCCGAATAGAGCCGCAAGTCCTCGCGAATGGGCAAGGCCAATGCCTCCAAAGCAACGCCGGCGGCGATCAGGGCAAGAGAAGTGCGGATCCAGGAGAGGAATGTGCGCTCGTTGGCCATGCTGAAACGGGGGTCTGGCTCATCACCGCGACGGTAGACGGCGCGCGGAAAACGTTTCATACTCACGAATCACCCCGATCCGGCAGGTATCGATGCCGCCTCGATTCCAGATTACGGGTTCGGGGCACCCCACGGTCTGTGCTCCTCGTCAGGACAGGGTGAGCTCCATAGCGGAAGCGTGCAATAGATTTGAGATATCGAACGGTGATGCGGACCAATTGGGAGTAGTGATGTGGGCGGCTCTTGGCACCATCATTCCTATATCTCTCGCGGTCGCGATCAGTTCTACCCCGATCATGGCCATGCTCCTGATTCTGCTGTCGCCGAATCGGAACCGCTCCTCACTGATGTTTCTCATCGGCTGGGTGCTCGGCCTGGGCATAGTGGTCGTGGCCTTCACGCTTTTTGCCCGCACCGTCGGTGATCCGGCACCCCGCAAGGAGCAGGGGCTCGTCGGTATCGCGTTGGTCGTGGTCGGAATCGCGACGGTGGTTCTCGGCGTCGTCTTCTGGCTACGCGCACGAGGGTCAACCTCCAGTGACATGCCGAAATGGCTCTCGGCGGTGGGCTCCTTGGGCCCATGGTCAGCCTTCGGGCTAGCGCTTGTGCTGAACGTGAGGCCCAAGGCGCTCCTCCTGAGTACGGCGGCGGGGCTCTCGCTGCGTGGTGGCCGCCTATCACCCGGCGAGACAGCAATCGTGGTTGCGGTATACGTCGTGATCGGGGCTTCAACGGTCGCCGTTCCCATCATCGCGACCCTGATCTCCCCGGAGCGCGCGGAGAAGTGGCTCATCCCCACACGGGACTGGATCACGACCAACAATCGGACCATCAGCATCGTGATTCTGACCCTGGTCGGAATCGTGATCGTCGCAAGTGGCCTCACGCGCCTGTGACGACGCTGACGATCGCGTCCTGAAACTTCTGGGCCCTGCACGCGACACAGCCCGAATCAGCACAACACCTAGGCTGTAGGCATGGCGACAGTCATTCTGGTGCGGCACGGTCGCACCACCGCGAACGCAGATGGTCTGCTGGCCGGGCGATCGCCCGGGGTGCACCTGGACAAGATCGGCCGCGACCAAGCAGCGCGCACGGGTGAGCGCCTTTCTGTGGTGCGTTTGGTGGCGGTGGTCTCCAGCCCGCTGCAACGTTGCCGGCAGACCGCGCAGATGATCCTTGACCGCCAAGCAGATTCGCCTGCCCTGATGGTTGAGAAAGGCATTAACGAGTGCGATTACGGCCAGTGGCAGGGTCGCAGCCTCGAAGATCTCGCTAAGGAAGAGCTCTGGTCGGTGGTGCAGCGGCAGCCTTCCGCAGCCCAGTTTCCCGGTGGCGAGTCGCTGGCGGCCATGCAGGCCAGGGCTGTTGCAGCAGTCCGGCGCCATGACGCGGCGTTCGAGTCGCAGCATGGACCCGGCGCCGTGTGGGCGGCGGTGAGCCATGGCGACCTCATCAAGGCAATTCTGGCCGATGCGCTCGGCATGCATCTTGACTTGTTCCAACGCCTCAATGTGGCCCCGGCGTCGGTCTCGATCGTTCGTTATGGGCCCCATCGCCCCGAGGTGATTGCGACCAATACCGAGGCGGGCGATCTCTCGTGGTTGGCCAACAGCACCCCCACCGCCGACGCACCCGTTGGCGGTGGGGCAGGTGTTGCCTGAGGCGCTGACGGCGCTACGCTCCTAGGATATTTCTATGCCCACAATTGTTTACGACTTCGATTGGCCTGATCGTGTCATCATCGGAACCGTCGGTGAACCAGGGTCACGTACTTTCTACCTGCAGGCTCGCGACGGCGCCCGGGTCACCAGCATCATTCTCGAGAAGGAGCAGTCGGCCCTGCTTGCCGAGAAGATCGAAGAGATCCTCGACGAGTTGATGGCGGGCGAGGGCAACCCGTTCAGCGTGCCCGCCACGACACCCCTGGAGCTCGTCGACAACGAGCCGCTGGACCAGCCCGTCGACCCGGAGTTTCGAACGGGCAATATGAGCCTGGGCTGGGACCCGGTGTCGGCACAACTCGTGATCGAGTCGTACCGGCTCCTCGAGGTCGACGAGGACGATTCAGGGGTGCCCACGGCGGAGCCTGCAGAAATGCTGCGGATACGCATACCGGTCGGCACAGCCCGGGCGTTCGCGAAGCGGACGCTTGAGGTCGTTGGGGCGGGGCGGCCCATCTGCCCACTGTGCGGTACTCCGATGGATCCGGACGGGCACACCTGCCCAACGCTCGGCGACTTCGGCTGATGGCGGAGGCCAACCTTGAGGGCGGCGACATCGCTCTCACTGGCCGGATAACGTCGGCGTCGAACGCAACTTTCCTCGGCACCATCGACGACATCGCGGTCGTTTACAAACCGGTCGCCGGCGAGCAGCCGTTGTGGGACTTCCCTGAAGGCGGCCTGGCCCAACGCGAGGTGGCGGCCTACCTGGTCTCGGAATCGTTCGGTTGGAACGTGGTGCCGCGCACGTGGATGCGGGAAGGCCCCTTCGGTCGCGGCATGGTGCAGCTGTGGCAAGAAATCGATCCGGAACAGGGCCCCGTCGATGTGGTCCCGGCCGATGCAGTGCCCGACGTGGGTTGGCGACGTGTCTTCGAGGGCGTGGACGGGCAGGGACGTGCGGTGGCGCTCATCCATGAGGATTCTCACGAACTGCGACGAATGGCTGTCTTCGACGTCGTGGTGAACAACGCCGACCGCAAGGGCGCCCACGTACTCGCGATGGCCGATGGACACCGTCACGGGGTCGACCACGGGCTCACATTCCACACCGACCACAAGCTGCGTACCGTGCTCTGGGGGTGGGTCAATGAAGGTATCAACGACGAAGAGCGCGACGGGATCGATCGAGTGCGCTCAGCCCTTGCCGGCGCACTGGGTGATGCCCTCCGCGGGCTGATCAGTGATCTGGAGATTGAGGCGCTCGCGCAGCGGTGTGAGCGTTTGCTGTCGGAGGGTCGCTTCCCGGCGCCGCATGGGGATATGCCCGCGACACCGTGGCCGCTGTTCTGAACACATCGCAAGATCGCGCTGACGCGACGACGCAGCGATCAGAAAGCGGTGACAAGAAACTGTGCGGAGACGGAGGGATTTGAACCCTCGGTACCCTTACGGGTACTCCACCTTAGCAGGGTGGTGCACTAGGCCGGACTATGCGACGTCTCCATGAACAGGCCGGTATTTCGGCACATGCTCGACAGCAATCATAACCATACTTGGCCCGGGTCGCTGACACACCCACGGTGACCGAGCTCCGATTACCCGACCGAATCCGCTCTGGTCACTGGTTGTCGAGCGTGCGCCCCGCCGAGCAGGTGACGTCCTTTGCCGTCTGCCCGGTGACGAAGTCGGGCAACTGCCCGGGCGCCGGGCTTGGGCTGGTTTCTGGGGCGTCCGACTCGGAGCTTGAGGAAGCGTTGGTCGCTTCACCTCCGTCAGACGACGCGGTCGGCTTCGGGCTCGGGTTCGCGCTCGAACTGGAGCCGTCCTTGGCGACAGCGCCCTGGCCGAGCTTGCCGGAGAGCTTGATCGGTTGGTCCTTTGCGAGCGCAGCGAACATCTCGTCGGCGGCATCCCACTTGGGAGCCACACCGCCTTCCACGTCACCGACTGGATACTGCACGAACACGACCTTGTCCAGGTCAATGTCCTTCAGAACCTGGGCGATCGAGACGATCGTGTCCACGCTGGTCAGCGACTGGGACAGCTCCATGTTATCGACCGCCGCGCGCGCCAGCCCGTACAGCTTCACCGGGTTCGTGAGCGTGTCTTTGCTCTTCACCTCGCGCACCAGCGACGACAGGAAGTTCTGCTGGTTGCTGATGCGGCTCAGGTCGCTTCCGTCGCCGACACCGTGCCGGGTGCGCAAGAACTGCAGGGCTTCCAATCCCTCCAGGTTGTGCATGCCCGGGTCGAGCACCAGGTCGGTGTGGGTGTCTTCGATCCGAGTGGAGACACACACCGGCACGCCGCCGACCGCAGTCGACATGGCGACGACGCCCAAGAATTGGACGGTCGCCGCGTAATCGATCTCCATGCCCGTGAGAGCCTCGAGGGTGAGCACGGTGCAGTTCATACCGCCGTAGCCCAGAGTCGTGTTGATCTTCTGCGCGCTCATGGCGCTGAACGGATTGTCGGGGTCTGCGGGGTCGGGGCAGGAGGGAATCGAAACGAACATGTCGCGCGGAAAACTGATCACGGTCGCGCTCTTGTGATCCTCAGACAGGTGCAGGAGCATCGTCACGTCGTTCAGCACGGCGGTCTCCTCGTTCGGGTCGCCGAAGCCGTCGCCCTGGCCCTCCCGGCTGTCACTGCCGATGATCGCCACGTTGACCGCGCCCTTGATCGGGCCGACCAGCGGTGGCGCGTTCTCCCCGGTACTGCCGAGTGCTACCCCCGGCTTGACGTTTCCGACCACGTCCCACACGGCGACCGCGGCGACCGATGCCCCACTGACCAGAACCACCGCGAGCGCGGCTGCGACGAACTTCGCCAGCGTCCTCACCGGGCCGTGGGAGCGCAACTGGCCATGACGTGCCAGCGTGCCCGGTTTCTTCGAGCTGTAGGAGCGCGGTCGCAGATCGCTCATTCATTTCCCCTTCAAGGCTTCCCCGAGCCAGCTGCTGCGGAGGGCGTGGGATTCGAACCCACGAGACATTTCTGCCCACCAGTTTTCAAGACTGGCTCCATCGGCCGCTCGGACAGCCCTCCCGATGTCCTACCGTAAAACATACCCCGAAAGGTATGGAGAACAGCGAACAACGCTTGATTCTAGCCGAAGACAGCGTGGTCAGCATGTCAAGTGAGCCTGAAAGCCGGCTGAAAATAGTGCGGGAGGTAACCGTTCAAGCGTCCCGAATTCACGGTTGAACCTTACGCCCGCCCCACCACGCGGCGATCCGGGTCATTGGTCGGCCACCGGCCTGCCGACCGAGCAGGTCTGTTGGTTCGCGGTCTGCCCGACCACTGAGGGGGGAAGAACCAGCGGCTTCCCCGCCGTCGTGCCGGCCGACGTGCCCGATGACGGGACCGGCGACGGCTGGGCCGAAGCCGCCGGGCTGGACGGGTGCGGCGCAGGCGATGCTGAGGCCTTCGGCTTTGCCACTTCGGCCCCCACACCAGGGCCGCCGGACAGCACAAGGGGTCGATCGGCGGCCAACGCCGCGAACAGGTCATTCGCTGCAGACTCGTTCGGAAGCAGACCGTTGTCGGCGACCACCGTCGGGTATTGAACGAGCAGCAGATGATCGGGTGCGACGTTCTTCAATGCGAGCGCGATCGACACCATCGTCTGAATGTTCGTCAGTGACTGCGAGAACGTCATGTTCTTCAACGCGGCATGAGCCAGGTTGTAGTCCGTCAACGGATTGGTGAGTGTGTCATTGCTGGTCATCTTGCGGAACAGGGACGACAGGAAGACCCTTTGACTGCCCCCCCTCGCCAGGTCGCTTCCTGACTGCAACGCATAGCGCGTGCGCAGGAACGCCAGCGCCTCGGCGCCCTGCAACACGTGTTCGCCGGGGGTGAGCACGAAAGGGAACGGCTGGTGCGAGTCGTCGATCGTCGTGGACACGCAGACCGGCACCCCGCCCACGGCATCCGACATGGCGATCAGCCCCTGGAACTGGATCAGGCCGGCAAACGGGATGGACAGGCCCGTCAGCTGCTCCACCGTCAGCACCGTGCAGGGCAGCCCGCCGTAACTGAGCGACGTGTTGATCTTCTGCGAACTCATCGCGCTGGTGGTTCCCCCGGCCGGGTCGGGGCAGGCCGGGATGGGCACGTACAGGTCGCGCGGGATGCTCACGACGACCGCATTCTTGTGGTCGGCGGAGATGTGCAGCACCATCGTCACGTCGTTGAGGTTCTCCCCGCGTGGGCCGTAGGTGGGATCGTTCTCGGCGCTGTCGCTGCCCGCGACAAGCACGTTGATCGCCCCAGGCATGGCGTCGATCATCGGGCTCCACGGCGAAGGCGACTCCGAGTGGCCCACCAGCGCGACCCCCGGCCTGATGTCTGTGGCCAGCGACCACACCCCGATGGCTCCGATCGCGACCGTTACGACAACGACCGCTGCGAGCGAGCCGAGAAGCCACTTGAGAGCTTTCAGAATCGGGCGCGACCGCCGCAATCGGCCGTGCTGGGCAAACGGTTGCGCAGACGTGGGCCTCGAGTGCTCGTACTCGGGTGGGTCGGGTTTCGGGTCGGAAGCCACGTGGGATTCCCTAATGAAGTATGGTCAACTTCTCGTTCGTTGACCATTTTAGATCGAGTCGAGCACTCGTGCCACACCGTCTTCGAACAGGGCTGTCGTCACTTCGCTGGCCGCGGCGAGCACATCCTCGGGCGAGTGGGCCATCGCCACGCCACGCCCGTGGGCACCGGCCCATTCGAGCATGTCGATGTCGTTGCGACCGTCACCGATCACGACGACGCGGTCACGCGGAATATTGAGATTTTCACGCACCCGCTCCAACGCGGTGGCCTTGTTCACTCCGTCGGGGGCGATGTCCAGCCAAGCCGTCCAGCCCACCGCGTAGCTCACCCGGTGCAGACCCATGTCGTCGACCACCCGGGCGAATTCTTCCATGTCGTGGTCCGGCGAAATGACGACGACCCGGGTCGCTTCCATCTCAAGCAAACCTTCGAATTCGACCTGTTCGCCGCCGTGACCGATGCTCGAATCTGGAAACTGGTCGGTGTACCGGAAATAGCCGTTGGTGTCCTCCACCGCGAATCGTGCATTGGCCAGGTGACGGCGCAAGGTGATCAGAACAGGCTTTGGGTCGAACGTCTCCACATACTCCTGCCGGTATCCCGATGGCTCCGTCGCATCGCGGCGGAGCGTGATCGCCCCGTTCGAGCAGACTGCATATTCGGGAGTGAGCTCGAGTTCATTGAGTACCGGCATCATGGTTGCCACCGAGCGGCCGGTCGCAAGGGTGATCTCGTGGCCGAGATCCTGAATTCTGGACACGGCCCTGGCCACGACATCCGTGATGACCCCGTTCTGGTCCAGCAGCGTGCCGTCGATGTCGAGGGCGATCAGCATCCGGTCGCCCTCCGGCACCAACTCGGCTGACCGAGCGGTCGCTGCATCGCTCACTTTTGGGCCACGGGTTTGATGATCTCGAGCCCACCCAGGTAAGGCCGAAGCCGCTCGGGCACCACGACGGAGCCATCTGCGCGCTGATGGGTCTCGAGAATGGCGACCAGCCAACGGGTCGTGGCCAGGGTTCCATTCAAGGTGGCGACCGGGGTGGTCTTGCCCGACTCGGTTCGGTAGCGAGTCTGCAGCCTGCGCGCCTGGAACGTGGTGCAGTTCGACGTGGACGTGAGTTCGCGGTAAGTGCCCTGACTGGGGATCCACGCCTCGATGTCGTACTTTCGGGCGGCACTGGAGCCCAGATCGCCGGCGGCCACGTCGATCACCCGGTAGCTGAGCCCGAGGGCCTGCATCATCTCTTCCTGCCAGGCGAGCAGGCGCAGATGTTCGTCCTCGGCCTGTTCCGGAAGCGCGTAGACGAACATCTCCAGTTTGTTGAACTGGTGCACGCGCAGGATGCCGCGGGTGTCCTTGCCCGCAGAGCCGGCCTCACGCCGGTAACAGGTCGACCAGCCGGCGTAGCGATTCGGACCATCTGTGAGGTCGAGGATCTCGTCGGCGTGGTACCCGGCGAGCGCCACCTCACTGGTACCGGTCAGGTACAGGTCGTCGGCGGGCAGGTGGTAGACCTCGTCGTTGTGCTCGCCGAGGAATCCGGTTCCCTGCATGATCTCGGGCTTGACCAACGTCGGGGTGATCAGTGGAATGAAACCGGCCGCCAGCGCCTTGTCGAGGGCCATATTCATCAGGGCGATCTCAAGGCGGGCACCGATGCCGCGCAGGAAGTAAAACCTCGATCCCGAGACCTTCGCCCCACGCACCATGTCGATCGCGCCGAGCATCTCGCCGAGTTCGAGTTGGTCGCGCGGATCAAAGTCGAATTCGGGAATCTCGCCAACCGTTCGCAGCGTGGCGAAGTTCTCCTCGCCGCCAGCCGGCACCCCGTCGATGACCACGTTCGCGATCTGGGCGGCGATACGGGCGAACTCCTGCTCGGCGGCGGTCGCCGCTGCCTGCGCCGACTTCACCCGTGCACTCAATTCCTGGGCCCCGGCGACCAATTGTTTGCGCTCGTCGGTCTGGGCCCTGGCAACTCGCTTGGAGAATGCATTCTGCTCGCCACGCACCTGCTCGAAAGCAGAGATCGCCGCACGGCGAACGGAATCGGCGGCGAGGGCTTCATCGACGAGCTCGACGCGGTCGCCTCTGGCGGCCTGCGAGTGCCGAATCACATCGGGATTTTCACGTAAGTACTGGGGATCGATCACCTGACCAGCCTACCGATTGATGGGTTACGGTTGACCGTGTGGCCCCAACTGACAAAATCTCCCGTAACCGCCGGGCCGCAGTGGTGTACAACCCGATCAAAGTCGACCTGCCGAAGTTTCAGAACATGGTGTCGCAAGCTGCCACGGCCGCCGGCTGGCCCGAGCCCCTGTGGTATTCCACCGCTGTCGACGAGCCGGGGCAGAAGGCCACCCGGCAAGCCATCGATGCGGGTGCCACTCTCGTACTCGCCGCCGGTGGCGACGGCACTGTGCGCGCGGTCGCCGAGGCGTTGCGCGGCACGTCTGTGGCCCTCGGCCTCATTCCCGCCGGAACCGGCAACCTGCTGGCCCGCAACCTGGAGATGACCGTCACCCGCCTGGAGGAGTCGGTGCAGACCGCATTCAGCGGGATCGACCACCAGATCGATGTCGGAGTCGCGCAGATCACGCGCGCAGAGGGGGCAAGCGAAGAGCACGCATTCCTCGTGATGGCCGGGTTGGGACTCGACGCGAAGATGATCGCGAACACGAGCAGCAAGCTGAAGAAGGCCGTCGGCTGGCTGGCATACATCGAAGGCGGAATGCGGGCACTGCCCGATGTGAAACCGGTCAAGCTGCGCTACCGACTCGATGGCGGCGCCGAGAAGTCGATGACGGCACACACGTTGATCATCGGTAACTGCGGGTTGCTACCGGGAGGCATTCTGCTCATCCCGGATGCACGCCCCGACAACGGCCGACTGGAGTGCTGCGCGCTGAAGCCGCGCGGGTTCTTCGGCTGGCTGAACGTGTGGAACAAGATCGCCTGGGAGAACGGCGTTCTGCGTAAGTCACGCACCGGTCGCCGGATCATCGACCTGCGCAACGACGTGAAATCGGTGACCTATTTCGAAACCAAGGACATGACCGTCACCGTGGGCACGCCCGAGGAGTTCCAGCTCGACGGCGACGAGTGCGGCGAGGTCACCCAGATGCGCATCTGGGTGGATTCCGGCTCACTCACGGTGAAGATGCCGGCGTAGCCGGAGCCCGGTCACGAGCGCGCAGGCTTCGAAGGAGAAACTGCAGACCGACGAGGGTTCCCAGACCGACCAGCGCGATGTCGGATCCGGCCCCCTGGGCAAAGTCTGCCAACGGTACTGCTGCACCGCTGGACGGGTACCAGGAGAGCCAGCTCGCCCACACGTAGCCGGCGGCTCCCAGCACGATCAAGCCGATTCCGACGGCCCAGAGCGCACCGATGTAGGGATTACGCGGCCTCCGACGGGTCACGACGGCTCGCTCCGTGCTCCAGTCGGGCGAAGTTGCTCCGCTGAGCTGTCGCCGTGTCCATGGTGGGATCGGGTGAGCGGCCCACGTGCGGCCTGCTCCTCATCGACGGTGCCTTCTGGGCGCCATCGGATGGCATAGAGGAACAGCAGCCCGACGAGCCCGGCCAACCCGACAGTCATCATCGCGGGAACCACAACCCAGGAGGATTGTTGCAGCACCCAGATGAAGGGTGGGGAGCTCCCCTCCCATCCCTGTATGCCCACATCACTGTTCGCCCACCAGTACAGCAGGAATCCGCCGACCAACAGGCCGGCCGACACGAACCAGAGGGCACGCACGTAGGGGTTCTGGCCGAGCGGCACGGAGTGGGGTTCACCGTCGCCCCCAGAATGCGATGACTCATACGCCACCCCGTCGGGCGTGGCTTGCGATCGGACCGGATGGCTGGCTGCCTGGTGCGCGAGATTCGCCACGGTTCCGGATTGTGGAACTGGGGCCGCCGCGCCGGTTGATTCGCCGACGGTTGAAGCGCTGCTGCGGAACACCCGGCGGCGACTTGAGCGGTGCTTCTCCGGATCGAACCCGGGCTGGAATGCAGGGTCGAAACGCGGGTCGAACTCCTCGGATTCCATGGCACGAGCCTAACCGAAGGTGCCAGACTGTGAACATGGCGAATCGTGCGGGAGAACCGGTCCTCGAGTCCGATCTGGTCGATGTGAAAGAGTTGATCGACGCGTATTTCACGCTGAAACCTGATCCCGAGATCACCGAGCAACGGGTCGCGTTCGGCACCTCTGGCCACCGCGGCTCTTCGCTCACGACCTCGTTCAATGAGAACCACATCCTGGCCACCACCCAGGCGATCGTCGAATATCGGGCGTCGCAGGGCGTGACCGGGCCGCTGTTCCTCGGTATGGACACCCACGCCCTCAGCGTGCCCGCGCACACCTCAGCCCTTGAAGTGCTGGTCGGCAACCAGGTGCGGGTGCTGGTCGATGAGTTCGGTGACTTCGTACCCACCCCTGCCCTCTCGCACGCGATCCTCGCCTACAACCGTGCCGGCCACGGCCACAAGGCCGACGGTATCGTGGTCACCCCCAGCCACAACCCGCCTTCTGACGGCGGATTCAAGTACAACCCGCCGCATGGTGGACCGGCCGACTCCGACGCCACCAGTTGGATTGCTGCCCGCGCCAACGAGATCATCACCGGCGGTATGCGCGACGTGAACATGGCCGAGCCCAGCGCGGTCGAGACCTACGACTTTCGCGGCGCCTACGTGCGTGACCTCGAGAACATCATCGACATGGCCGCGATCAAGAAGGCCGGTGTGCGCATTGGGGCCGACCCGCTGGGCGGGGCGAGCGTCGGCTACTGGGGCGCCATCCGCGACCATTACGGCCTCGATCTCACCGTCGTGAACCCGAGAGTCGACCCGACCTGGCGGTTCATGACGCTCGACTGGGACGGCAAGATTCGCATGGATCCGTCATCGGCGGATGCCATGGCCTCGGTTCTGGCGCACAAGGATGACTTCGACATCCTGACCGGCAACGACGCCGACGCCGACCGGCACGGTATCGTCACACCCGACGCCGGCCTGATGAACCCTAACCATTTCTTGGCAGTGGCGATCGACTACCTCTACCGCAATCGCACAGACTGGAGCGCGAACGCTCGCATCGGCAAAACCCTCGTCTCCTCCCGCATGATTGACCATGTCGCCGCCGAACTCGGTCGCACACTCTGGGAGGTTCCGGTCGGCTTCAAATGGTTCGTTCCCGGCCTGATCGATGGGTCAGTGGCGTTCGGTGGCGAAGAGAGTGCCGGGGCCAGCTTCGTGCGTTTCGACGGCAACGTCTGGACCACTGACAAGGACGGGATCATCCTGGCCCTGCTCGCCGCCGAGATCGTGGCCGTGACCGGCAAGACCCCAAGCCAGTTGTACGGGGCGCTGGCGGAGAAGTTCGGTGAGCCGGCCTATGAACGCATCGACGCCGTCGCGACACCCGCGCAGAAAGCGGCGTTGTCAAAGCTCGACGGCGACGCCATTGCCGCAACCCACCTGGCCGGCGACCCGATCACCTGGAAACTCAGTCACGCTCCTGGGAATGGCGCCGCTATTGGCGGGGTGAAGGTGGAGACCGAGTTCGCCTGGTTTGCCGCCCGACCGAGCGGCACCGAAGACGTCTACAAGATCTATGCCGAGTCGTTCAAGGGGCCCGAGCACCTTCGCGAAGTGCAGCAGGAGGCAAAAGCGATCGTCGCCGCCGCCCTCGGCTGAGGCCGACCGCTCGGGGCGTCGAAACAATCGCTGCGCGGTCCTCCGCAAACCATCCCTCCGCTGGTCGAGCGCTTCCGAGGACCGCGGAGCGCCCTGGTCGCATCGTGCTCGAAAGATCAGCCGGAGGTCAGATCATCAGGAGCGGAGAAGGCGATCATCGGCATTCGCTTCACCATGTCCCTCCTGCCTTCGTCTGTGCCGTTGTATTCGAGCCCCATCTTCACCAACAGGCGTTTTGCGAGGGCCGGGTGAGCCCGTTCATAGCGCCTGAATCGCGGTTCGGCTTCGTCCAGATCGATGAAGCGCGAGGTCGGCCGCCAGCGCATATTTCTCACCTGCACCTGCGGCGCCGGGTTTGCTCGAAGGTTGCGATACCAATCACTTCCTCCGCGCACTCCAGAGCAGACGATGTACTCGCCTGTGCCGACGTCGTGCTCAACCACTTCGACGACAGTCTGATACACCCGCCGCGACTTACGACCGACGTGCGTGATCAGTAACAGCCGCTGCCGAACAAGAAGCCGAGACGCGCGCGAAAAAGGTAGACCGGAAGCTTCAGCACGACTTTGAAGAGGCCAGTCGGCTTTTGATGGAAGTTCCACGTTCCGAGCACTCCGCTCATGCGCATAATTTACCCCATTGCAATGCGGGTGCAGCATGATCTCCCCTGGCCATGGGCCAGGGGAGATCTCGTCTCATGCGTTGTTCCGCGGGGTTAGCACCCGCTGGCATCGATCATGGGCGGCTCACTGTGATGGTGGTTCCATTGCTGTCACCGTCGGGGTCACTGTTGATGCTCGGCACATACGTCGAGGAAGCCTTCACGACACCGGTCACCCTGAAGACTGTTGTTGTGGTGGACCGGCTGAGCGAGAAGTTGCCCAGCGTGCAGGTGCCGTTGGCGGCGGTGGTGCACGTCAACGTTCCCTTGTAGTGGCTGAACGTTCCACTGACGGTTGCACCGGCTACGGCGACCCCGCTCGCATCCAGGATCTTGGCGATCACCTTCGGCTGCCACTTCGACGAAGAGCCAGCCATCGTGGCGTTATCCAGATCCCCGACGTGATGAGTTGCTGGTACTGGAGTCGGCGTCGGAGTCGGCGTCGGAGTCGGCGTCGGAGTAGGCGTCGGAGTCGGCGTCGGTGTCGGCGTGGGCGTGGGCGTGGGCGTCGGCGTGGGCGTTGGAGTAGGCGTGGCCAGGTTTGGGTCATAAACCGTGATAGCCACGTGTTCCCCATCCCAGGTCAGTCCGGCTTTCGTGACGGAATCCGTGGTGAACGCCGAGCTCACGACTCCATTCCCGACACCGTATTTACTCACCGTGCACGTGCCGTCCGCTGAAGTGACGCAGTCGCCGCCGAAGCCGGCGCCGGTGAACGATCCACTGACTGTTGCGGCAGCGACGGGGGCTCCCGTCAGGTCCGCGATCATGACGGTCGCTCGCGGGAGCCACACATCCGGGTTAGGACTGGGAACACTGACGTCGAGGATGTTGGCGACGTGCATGATGGTTGAGGGAGCTGGAGGCGTGTAGAAATCAGCACACGTGCCGACCTGAAAATAGTTCGGTGCGGTCTCAGCCAGGTACACATTGCCGGTTATCAGCTGGTGTGAACCGGTGGCGTAGTAGAGGTTGGTAGCTGCGTCGTATTGAACCAGCGGGCTGCTCGTGATGGGAAAGGTGTCCTGAGACCAGTCGGTGCAGACGAATTCAGCGCCCCTCTTCATGATCAGTGGAGAGTACGTGCGGCTGCCGAAGTAGGACGTGATGGTGTCGGGACTGCTCACCAATCCACTGAACCGGTACGAATGGTTGATTCCATCGCTGCCGTAGAAGTCCACATAGGCGTTCGAACCCCGCTGAAAAGTGCCGGAAGACGACGGGCACCAGGCATCCTGATAGTTGGGAAACGTCACACACGTCGAGGTGTAGGTTCCGTCGGCGTTGAGAGTGACCTGCCCTGTTCCGCCGTGCACGACGGTCCAGGTACCGTCCAGATTGGTGACCGCCTCTGCCGGCTGCGGCGCGGCAATCATCGCGAAGCTCATCGCGAGCGTTGCCACGACCGCAAGTACGGCACCCAATCGTTTGCTGGTTGTTCGACGCTGCGAAACGTTGGGTGGATCATCGTCGAAGACGGCGCGTGCGGTCAATGTTTTGAACATTATTAGCCCTTCGGTCTGGTCAGAGGCAGAGCCCGCCAGAATGACTGATTGCCGCTAACGCCAATAGATCTTAGTTTTAGAATCTATGCCTCTCGTTTTGTTTTGTCAATATTTTTTAATTTTAGAATCTCGGGGTATTCGACAATGGGCCTCAGCCCGGCTGTCGCCGCCGTGACGAAACACCCTTCATACGGTTGAGCTGGGGCGCACGTTGGGGCGCCGTCGACAGAGGGCACGGTGGATGAGTACGCTTTTCGGATGTTGACGATTCACGAGGAACCAGACTGCGGAAATGCTCCCCGAAAGCTGATCCTGAGAAACCTCGTCGTCGCACTCGCAACTCAGGACAGCGAATACGTCGACTCATTGCTCAGCGATGATGTGGTGTGGGATCTCGTCGGCGGTCAGGTCCTGATGGGCCGGGATGCCATCCGTGAATGGATTACTTCGCAGGGGCCGGTTGACGCAGTGACGTTCGGAACGTTTCTCACCCACGGTCGCGGAGCAGGCGTCGACGGGTCACTCGACCTGGCTGACGGACCGCGGTCCAGATTCTGCCATGTTCTGCGCTTCGCAGGCGCTGCCAGGACCGCAAAGGTCATCGGGGTGAACAGCTACATCATCAGAGCGACTTAGGCCCGACAACCTGGGGCAGCACCTCTCATTCGCAGGCTCGAACTGCGCCTTGCGTTCCCTACGACTTGGGCGCGGCCGACCGATCGACTGAGGCCCGACGCGAACGCAGGGCGGCCAGGCCGAGAATGAACATCGGCACCAGCACGAGCGCGGCGAGGGAGTTCAGCGCGAGATAGCCTCCCCAGGCGAGAACGACGCCGGAGACTGCCGCGGAGACCGCGGCCGCGATGTTCATGATGGCGTCGGACGCGCCCTGCAGCGGCACCCGGGTTTCGGGGCTCGCCGACCGGGTGAGAAGGGCCGATCCGCCGATCAGGCCCGCAGACCAGCCGAGGCCGAGCACCCCGAGCGCAGCACCGAGCATGAGGGTGTCGTCGGGGCCGGCGGTCGCGCCGAGGACCATCGACACCATGAAGATGCCCATGCCCATCGCGATCACCCGTCCGGCTCCGATCTTGTCGGTGAGCCATCCCATCACGGGGCTAGCCGCGTACATCCCCAGAATGTGCACACTGATCACGATGCCGACCATGTCCAGGCTCAGCCCCTGATGCGCCATGTGCACCGGTGTCATCACCATGACGCCGACCATGATCATGTGTGACCCCGTGATCGCCATCAGCGCGAACAGGGTGGGCGGATGGCGCCTCGCCGATTTCAGTGCGACGATCAGTCCCACCGATTTTGGCTTCTGCACCGCATCGTCTTCGAGGTGTCCGGGCGCGGGGGTACGCAGGAACAGTCCGATCAACAGGGCCGCCAACGCGAAGGAGACCAGCGAGAACACGTAGGGGCCGGCCAGCGGCTCGAGGCCGAGGCCGGCACCGAGATCGGCGCCCAACTGGGACAGGTTCGGTCCCGCCACCGAACCGATGGTGGTTGACCAGAGCACGATCGACATTGCGGTCGCCTGGAACGCCGGCTTGACGACCTCGGTGGCGGCGAATCGGGATTGCAGCCCTGAGGCCTGCGCGGCGCCGAAGGCGCCGAGTCCAACCAGCAGGATCGGGAAGATGTTCGTCATCGCGGCCAGGAGGATCAGGACGGCCCCAACCACGGCAAGCACATAGCCGGTGGTCAGAGCCCATCGACGGCCGCGCCGGGCCGCCAGCCGGGCGAGTGGGATCGCAACGATTCCGGCTCCAAGCAGACTCGCCGTCTGGCCGAATCCGGCCATCGTGACCGTGCCGGCGATCTTCTCGGCGAGCAACCCGCCCACTGCGAAGCCAGATGCCACTCCCACCCCGGCGAGCAGCTGGCTGATGATGAGAACCATCAACGCCCGTCGGTGTTGCGTCTTTCGCGCCGATCCGTCACCGCGGGTCATTGGTGAAGCACTCTCGCGTTGACCCGGCTGGGAACCGCCTGCGGTCAGCGTGGGTTCGGACATCCGGTCACTCTCATTCATAGCTGGGGGCATCAGGCAGATCGAAGAACTGCTCGAGCGTGGGCACTTTGGTGTCGTGCATCTCGGTCGCGAGCGTGATTCCGACGAAACGCATGTGGTAGCCCTCGTACTCGTAGCCTGTCACGTCGGTGAAACCGTCTGGATAGCGCACGATGAACCCATACTTCCACGAGTTCTCAGCAAGCCACTTTCCGTAGACCGTTCCACCGAAGCAGATCTGCAGTGAGCACTCTCCGGAGCTGCCGCTCACATCGACCGCGAGGCCGGTCTGGTGCTCGCTGTGGCCGGGGCGGGCGCTGGTCAGGTCGGCGGCCTCCTGGCCCTCGCTGTCGACCCATCCCGCGTAGACGCTGACCTGGGTCGCATAGGAACGGTAGGCGCTTTGAACGGTGAGCCCGATGTCGTCGGCGGCGGCGGCATCAAACATGGTCACGAGCGCATCGGCGGTCTGCTGACGCATGGGCTGGTTGTTGATGTTCACCACGTCGGGGTAGACGAGGTCGTCAGGTGCGTAGTCGATGGGGTCGAGCGCCCGTAGCTTGTTCACGACCACCCAGATGCTGTCTGCGTTGTCGATCGAGTGCGCCGTCTTGTCGAAGGAAGGGGTGGGCTCAGGGGAGGGTGTCTTCGACGCCGTGGGCTTGGGCGACGGTGACCCGCTGGGTGTGGGGCTCGGTGCAGGACTCGACGACGGACTCGGAGACGGGCCACCCGGCGGCTTTGGAGTGAGGAGCGATACCAACATGATCACAATTACCACGATCACGACTGCAACACCGCCGAAGACCACAATGCGGCGACGGCGATACATGGCGCGTTGCGCGGCCGTTCGCTCTCGTCTGGTCTGTTCGGGCACGACGTCAACCCTACATTCCCTTTATCCGCCGCTCCCTGAGCAGCGGCGGTAGGTGCCGGGTCGCCGGCCGACCACTGTTGGCCGGCCTGACGCTGGTTCGGGGCGGGTGGCGGGGCGGGTGCCGTGAATCAGCTCAACGGGCCACAGCCTGGATTCACCGGCCAGCCGGGTGCCGACACGCAATTATCAGCTCGTGAGCGGCGCCGTCACGGCTTCCGTGAAGTCAACCGCTAACTGCTTGCCGGCGAAGCGGATGCGCATGACATCGATGGCCTCCGGGTTCTGGTCGACCAGCACGAAGCGACGGCCGAGGGCAGCGGCAACCGCGCCAGTGGTCCCGCTGCCGGCGAAGAAATCCAGAACCCAGTCCCCCTCTCTGCTCGACGCCTGGATGATGCGCCGCAGAATGCCCTCGGGCTTCTGCGTCGGATATCCGGTCTTCTCCCGGCCGTTGGTCGGCACGATCGTGTGCCACCAGACATCGGTCGGAAGCTTTCCACGGGCGACCTTCTCTGCTGTGACCAGACCCGGCGCCATATACGGTTCGCGGTCGACGGCGGTCGAGTCGAAATGGTAGGCCTTCGGGTTCTTCACGTAGACGAGGATGGTGTCGTGCTTGCTCGGCCAGCGGCTTTTCGACTTGGCCCCATAGTCGTAGGCCCAAATGATCTCGTTCAAGAATGATTCGCGGCCGAACAGAGCGTCCAGCAGCACCTTCGCATAGTGTGACTCGCGATAGTCAAGGTGCAGGTAGAGCGTGCCGTCATCGGCAAGGAGGCGCCACGCCTCGATCAGGCGCGGCTCCAGGAACTCCCAATAGTCGTCGAACACGTCGTCGTAGGCGCGCAGGTCGCCCTTGATGCGCTCATACAGCTGCCCCTTGAACCCGGCCACTGTCGCGGTTTCACTGCGAACAGCGGTCGTCGTCTGGCGCCGCTGAACGCGCCCGGTATTGAACGGCGGGTCGAGATAGACGAGCGTGAAGGATTCTGAGGGCAGGGACTTCACAACCGCCAGGTTGTCGCCGGCGACGACAAGGTTGGGCGAGGTCGGTGTCCAGGCAACGGTCATGGCCTTCATTCTGTCAGCGATCGCCCTGTGCGGCCCTGTGATGCGAAGTGGTGCGAATTTGCGTCGCCGAGCCTAGGCTGGCAGTACCGACGCGGTTTAAGGAGTGTGCGCATGTCTGAAACAGTGGAACACGAGCCGGACCAGAGCATGTACGCGCTGTGGTCGAACGGGGTCATTCGCGGCCGGGCGCGCTATGCAGTTCGCGGCAACGCGCTGCACATCACCCACGTCGAGATCGACCCGGAACTGCAGGGCCAGGGTCTCGCCGCCTTTCTGATGCGCGACGCGCTCGACGAGATCAGGCTCACCACCGACTACCGGGTCGTGCCGGAGTGTTCCTATGCGGTGAAGTACTTCAACGAGCATCCCGTTTACCAGGACCTGCTCGAACGCGGTCGCTGAGTCGCGTCTCACCTTCGGCAGTCGAGGGGTCAAGATCGGCACCTGGCGCTGCCCGAATCTCTGTGGGAGGCGCCGATTCAGACCCCTCGGCAGAATGTCGAGGGGCAGGTGGGCCTGCTGCACCAGGGGCACGGATTGGCGTGTGAGGTGCGGTGACGGTCAAAGTGTGGTGCAATCAACGGGATGGAGAACACGAGCCGACCACTATCCCATTTTGACGAAACGGCCCACCCCTTGTCCTCGGACGCGGCGGGGGGTGCGTCGGCGGCAACCGATGCGGCCACTGCGATCCGGCGACGGATGGTCGCCGAGCCTGCATCCGAGGCACCCGAGCACGGTGACGACGAGTTTCGAGTCGATCTCGAACGGGTGCGGTTCTCGCCCTATTTCTCCCGACTCTCTGCCGTCACCCAAGTCATCCCCCAGGCGGGCTCGGGCACCACCGTGCACAACCGGCTCACCCATTCGCTCAAGGTAACCGCCGTCGCCCGATCAATCGCCATCGGACTCGCCAACGCCGACGAGCCCACGCGTCGCACCATCGCGGCTCTCGGCGGCTGCGAACCAGTCGTCGTGCAGGCTGCGGCGAGCGCCCACGACCTCGGGCATCCGCCATTCGGCCACCTCGGCGAGCAGGTTCTCGACCGGCTCTCCCGCGATCGGCTCGGGCTCACCGACGGGTTCGAAGGCAATGCGCAGACGTTCCGAATCCTCACCGCACTCGACGCGTCCGATCCCACGGGTCGAGGCCTGAACCCCACGGCGGCGGTACGCGCGGCGGTGCTCAAGTACCCGTGGACCAAGGGTGAGTGGCGTTCCGACTCCCCCGGGCCGGCCGACGAATTGCCACGGGGTGTCGGCACCGATCGCCGATTGGGAGCCTGGAAGTATTCCGCGTACCTTCTGGGAGCAGTCGAGATGGCCGGGGTGCTGGAGGCGTATCCGGCGATCAGACCCAATATGCAGACAGTGGAATGTTCGGTCATGGACATCGCAGATGACATTGCATATTCGGTGCACGACCTGGATGACTTCTACCGGGCCGGCATTCTGGAGCACACCACCGTTTCTGCCGAACTCACGAACTGGCTCGAGAACCAGCGCAAACTGGCGGCGCTCGAGCAGACAGAGCTGGAATCCTCCATCCGCACCCCAGGCTATTCACTCGAGCTGACCTGGCGCCGCGTGCGGGAGAAGGACGGCTGGATCGCAGACGAGGGTGCTTTTCGTGACTCGGTCCTTCGTGTGCAAGACGGCCTCGTCGAAGGGCTCCTGGCGGTTCCCTACGACGGTGGGTTCGAGGCCGATCGCGCAGTCGCCGCATTTACCCAGCACTGGATCAACCGGCTCAAGTCGTCGATCGGAGTTGAGGCGAACCCCGACATCCGCAGCAGCCACGTGCAATTGACCCCGGACGCCTGGCATGACGTCGTCGTGCTGAAGTTCGTGCATTCCCGTTTCGTGCTCGACCGCCCCGAGCTTCGGATCTACCAGCGGGGCCAGGCCAAGGTGTTGGAATCGCTGGTCGATGGTTTTCACGAGTGGTTGATCGACCCGAATGACGCCCCGGTGATGCCGCGCCGACTCACGGACTCGGTGGAGGCGACGACCCAGTCATATTTCGAGTTGCGTGAGGATTCACCACAACTTCTGCCCGCCGGAATCAACGACCCAGCACTGATCGATCTGGGGCGGGGCCGCGCGCTGATCGATTACATTGCATCTTTCACCGACGCGCAGGCGATGTCGGCCGCCGCCCTGTTGAGCGGAACCTCTGAACGTCTCTGGGAAACCGGCCGGAGTCTCTGAGGTCTTACCCCGAACTCAGGGGACGCGCTGCAGCCACTCGGTTGTGCTGAATTTCGTGCGCACCAGTTCCTCAGCCTTCGAAAGTTCTTCCGGCGTGATCTCTCCCGTCCCCGCCCCGTACAGCCGCGTGAACGTCGCTTTGAGCTCGTCTATGATCTCCACTCGGGACAGCCCGGTCTGGCTGCGCAGCGGGTCAACCCGTTTGGCCGCAGATTTGGTGCCCTTGTCGCTCATCTTTTCACGCCCGATGCGCAACACCTTGACCATCTTTTCGCCATCCATGTCGTAACTCATGGTGGCGTGGTGCAGAACGGCGCCACTGCCAAGCCGTTTCTGCGCAGCCCCACCGATCTTGCCGGCGGCGGAGGTGATGTCGTTCAGCGGCTGGTAGAAGGCGTCGATGCCGAGCGATTTGAGCGCGGTGATCACCCACTCGTCGAGAAACGCGTAGGAGTCAGCGAACGACATCCCACGCACGAGGTCGCTCGGCACGTAGATCGAATAGGTGATGATCGAGCCGGCCTCCATGAACATGGCGCCGCCGCCTGAGATGCGGCGCACCACGTCGAACCCGTACTTCTTCGCGTTCTCCAGGTCGACCTCGTTCTTGACCGACTGAAAACTGCCGAGCACCACGGCCGACTCGTTCCATTCCCATACGCGCAGGGTGGGGCCGCGACGGCCCTCGCCGACCTCGATCGACATCACCTCATCGAGCGCCAGGTGCATCTGCGGCGGGAGGGGCCCGGAGTGGATGATCGTCCAGTCGTAATCGGTGAAACTGGTGGCCTGAGACAGGGCTCGGCGAATGGCGATGGCGACCGACTCTGCGGTGAATCCGAGGAGCACGGCGTCAGCTGGCAGCGCTTCCTTGATGGCGGCGACGATCGTGGCCGCGTCGCTGGATGCCGGGAGCCCGTTGACGGCTTGGTCGATTGCGCCGAGCGCCTCATCCGGTTCGAGAAAGAAGTCGCCGGCGAGTCGGAACCCCGTGATCAGCGAATCGGCCACCTCGAGGTCTACGACGACGAGTTTGCCGCCCGGAACCTTGTACTCTCCGTGCATGCGATGCTCCTCCCGCGCGGGTCGGCTACCGCCGACCGTGGGGTTCCAGCTTAACTGGCGGGGCTCAAGCTTTACCGGCGGGGCTCAGCCGGTTGACTCGCTCGGTCAACCCGTCCGCCAGGTCAAAATCAACGATTCCCCTACTCCCGGCCGCTGGAGCGCCTGACCGCGTTGCGTCGCCCTTCGGCCATCGTCACATTCGCGCGCGCTCGAGTGCGGCTGCGGCCCGGTACCCCGACGCGACCGCGCCGGACATTGATTGTGCAAGGCCGGTGTGCTCACCGGCGAAAGCGACACGCCCAGCTGTCCTCGTGAACACATCGACGTCTTCAGCACTCCACTGCAATGACGGCGCGCTATAGGCGCCGCCGGCCCACGGGTCGTCCGCCCAGGTCGAAAGCAGAACCTCGCCCTCGATCTCGAGCTCGGGCCGAAGCTGCTGCAGTGCGCGCACCCAGCGATCGGGCCCGTCGGTGACCGCAAGCGCACTGAGCGCCAACGGGCCGCCGGCGAAGCACGACAATGCAGGAACCCGAGCGACGCCGTCCACCGACAGCGAGCGCCAGGACCACCAGGTGTGATCCGGATTCTGCACGGCGGGATCGTCATCGACCCTGCCCAGTGGAACCCCGAGTTTCGCGGCGACAGCCATGAAACGGTGATCGAGGGCGCGCTGCTGGTCCTCCGGGAGGCTGAAGCCGATAGAGAGATCGCGCAGGTTCGGAAGCGGCACCGACACAACCGCCTCATCAGCCTGAAGTCGCGTGCCGTCGCGCAGGGTGACCTCGATTCCCGAGCCGGACTGGTCGATCCCACTGACCGGATGCTCGAGCCGCACATTCGGGTCGAGCCGCCGCGCGATCTCAAGGGATAACGCTTGGTTGCCAGCAAGAAAGCGTCCTCCGTCTTCGATGTAGCCTCCCACCGCAGCCGACTCATGGAGCAGCACCGCTTCGGCACTCACTTTGGCGGGATCGGCGGCCACAGAGGTACTCGTCCTGCGAAAGACCGCATCATGTTCGTAGTTGGCACCCAACGCCTCGGCGAAAGCCGCCGCTAAGGATATGTTCGTCTGTCCAGCGGCAATCATGTGAGCGAGCGTGTCCTTCACCTGCTGCGACGTTGCCGTCAACTCCTCGAATGAAATGATTTTCCCATTCAACGTGCGCCGCCCATAGCGAACGTTGTGGGTCAGAATCGGAACTCCCAGCTCTGCGGATATCTGGCGGATCGCGAACTCGGCCGGGAAGATGTATTCCCCACCGCGCTCGGTGATCTGGCCGTTATCGAGAAATTGCGACCAGGTGCGACCGCCGACACGATTGCGCGCTTCGAGCACGATGATGTCGTGCCCCGCCTTGTGCAGCTCCCAAGCCGCCGTGAGGCCGGACAAACCGGCGCCGATGACGATGATCTGCACGTCCACGTTCTTTCTCTTCTGCTGCGAGAATGTTGGCCGGACTGAGCGCATTCAGCGGAGAAGATTGAATCGGTTCAAGCGGGCAGGAGTTTTGCGTCCTGTGGGTGCCAGGCGACTCTGACGTGATCGCCGATGTGGGTGTCCACCGCGCGCTCCGCGGGCACATGCGCCACCGCCCCGCCGATCGCTGTGTTGACCGTGTACTTCATGCCAGACCCGACGAAGACTATGTCCTCGATCTCCCCGATCACCCAGTTGGTGAGATCTTCGGGGAGGGTTGATCCAGCCTCATCGGAGATCGAGAGCTTCTCTGGACGCACGAGCAGCGCTGCGGGGCCGTCACGCACGGTGCCGCTGCCCCAATACTCTTTGCCGCCCGCGTGAAAGCGTCCGTCCGTCATTGACCCCTCGAACACGCTGGACTCTCCGATGAACTTACCGACGAACAGGGTGTTCGGTTCGTCGTAGAGTTCTTTCCCCGTGCCGATCTGTTCGATGCGCCCCTCGTTGAAGACGGCGATACGGTCCGACAGAGTGAGCGCCTCCTCCTGGTCGTGCGTGACGTAGATGAACGTGCTGCCGAGTTCGCGGTGGATGCGTCGAAGTTCCATCTGCAGCCATTCGCGCAGCTTCTTGTCGAGGGCTCCGAGGGGCTCGTCCATGAGCAGGATCGGCGGCCGATAGACGATCGCGCGGGCCAGCGCGACTCGCTGTTGCTGTCCACCGGAAAGCTGCGCAGGGTACCGACTTGCATATTTTTCGAGGCGAACCATCTTGAGCACATCGCGTACCGCCTCGGCACGCTTGGCGGCCGTGAACTTACGCTGTTTGAGCGGATACGCGACGTTGTCAGTCACTGTCATGTGGGGGAACAGGGCATAGTGCTGAAACACAACGCCGAGGTTGCGCTCGTGCGCGGGCATCTTTTCCAGGGGTGCGCCGTTGAGAAGCATGCTGCCAGCAGTTGGTTCGACGAACCCTGCGATGAGGTTCAAGGTCGTTGTCTTGCCAGACCCGGAGGGTCCGAGGAAGGTGAGGAACTCACCGGGCAAGATACTCAGGTCGATGTTGTCGACGGCGATCGAGTCATCGTAGGACTTGGAGAGCCCTTGAAGGTCGAGAATTGCCTCTTTCGTCACAGTGGTTCCTCTCTGAGATTCAGTGTGCGGTGCATGCATCCGGCCATATCAAACGGACGTGCGGCCGCGAGATCGGCGGGTGAGCGGAACAACGACGAATTGGTAGAGGCCGAACGCGAGCAACACCGCGCCGAGCACGAGTGCGGCGGCGGCGGCAATCGTCGGATCGGTGGTGCGGGTGACGCTCGTATACATCATCATCGGCAGTGTTTGCAGGGCAGGGCTGACCATGAACTGAGCAACGATGACTTCGTCAAAACTTGTAACGAACGCGAAGACGACGCCGGCCAAGATCCCCGGGAGGATGAGTGGCACCGTCACGGTGACAAATGTCGTCAGTCTTCCCGCTCCGAGACTGGCCGCAGCGAGTTCCAGACTCCGGTCGTATCCGGATAATGATGCGTTGACCGCGATCACCACGAGTGGCAGAGCCAAGGTGACATGCACCAGCACAAACCCGAAGATGGTTCCCACAAGGTCGGTCTTCAAGAAGAATGTGTAGATTCCGGCGCCGGCGATGATCGGCGGGATGATCAACGGGGTCAACATGATGGCCTGAACGGTTCCCGAGAGTCGGCTTTTTGACCTATTGATCGCGAGTGCGGTGATAGTGCCGAGTGTTGCCGCAATGATGGCGACCAGCGTCCCGATGATTGCCGAGTTTCGGAGCGCATCCGTCCACTGGGGGTTCGTGAAGAATGATTCATACCATCTGGTCGACCAGGCCCGCGGCGGAAACTGAAAACTCGCGTCGTCGGTGAACGAGAGCGGAAACACGATGAACATCGGGGCAATCAGCCAGACCGCAATGAAGGCGGTGATGATTCCCAACACCACCTTCGTGCCGGGCCGCACCTCGCTGTTCATGCTTTGCTCCCCCCCACCATGTCTTGAACCGAGCCTCCGGTTTTCTTGCCGACGTAGCCCGTGATCCCGAGGATGACGAGCGTGACGAACAAGAGCACGAATCCGATCACCGCGCCGTGCCCCCACTGTGCGAGCCCCTGCACCTGGCCTTGGATCAGCGTGGACAGGAATGCCTCCCGTGATCCGCCCAGCATGGCAGGAGTGATGTAAAAGCCCAACGCCATGACGAAACACAGCAGGGCCCCCGAGGCGACGCCGGGCAGGGAGAGCGGGAGGTAGATCGAAACAAACGCTTTCGAGGGCCTGGCGCCGAGACTGCGTGCGGCTGTGAGAAGACGCGTGTCGATCTTGGACATCGTCGCATAGATCGGCAGAACCACGAACGGCAGAAGAACCTGGGCCATGCCGATGAGAACCGCGGTCGGTGTGCGAATGAGCCCGAGCGACTGGACGCCGAAGAGTTTCATGAACTCGCCGATCGGACCCGAGTCCTGCAACAGGATCACCCACGCAAACGTGCGAACCACCATGCTGGTCCAGAACGGCACGAGCACAATGAGAAAGAGCAGGCCGCGCGTACGTGGCGTGACGATTGTCAGGAAGAATGAGAACGGAAATGCGAACAGCACGCAGATCACGGTCACCCAGAAGCTGATGATGAGCGTGCGCCAGAGCACATCGACGTTGACCTGCTCCCCGAAGAACCACTGGAAGTTCTGAAGGCCCACCTGTGGGTCGGTGAACGCGCCAACGAGAATTGTGAGCATCGGATAGAAGTAGAAGATCCCGAGAACGATGAACGACGGCAGCAGAATGAGAAGCAGGTTTCTCGTGCCGTTGCCGCGGGATTTCTTACGCTGCGAATTCGGCTTCGCCGAGCCACTTTTGATCGCCTGGGTGGACAACGCGGAGAATTGTGTCGTGTCGGGTGCGTTTGCCATGCCTTGACCACCATTCGATTGACAGAAAAGAATTAGCGGGGGTGCCCGACGTCAGGCACCCCCTGTCTCAACTAACCTCCCGCAACCACGGAGCTCCAGCGGTCCTGCAGTGCGGATACCGCGGCTTCGTCCTTCCAGAAGTCGAGCTGCACCGGAACCGCCGTTGCAGCGCGCTCGGGTGTTGTCGTGATGTACTTCTTCGTGAGGTCGTCGATGTTCGGTTTGGCATTCTTGTTCACCGGAGAGTATCCGGAGAGCTCGGTCCACTTCGCCTGTTGCTCAGCACCCATCGCGTAGTTGATCGCGTAGTAGGCGATCTCCGATTTTGGAGTGCCCTTGATGATGGCGAACTGATCAACGATCGAGATCCAGTTGTCCCAGGTCGGGGTGAGCTTGGTGCCGTTCTTCTCTGCCGCCAGCGCACGGCCGTTCCACACGGCGCCCAGCTTCGCCTCACCCGACTCAAGCATCTGTTGCGCCTGCGCCCCGGTCGTGTAGAAAGCGATATTGTTCTTGATCTTTTCGATCTGGTCAATACCTTTGTTAGCCCAGTCGGCTGTGTACGGCGTCTTTGGATCCCAGCCCGCCGCTATCGAACCCGCCTGAACCGTTGCGCTGTCGATGACACCATCACCGCTGTAGATTGCGCGCGTGCCCGGAAACTTTGCAACGTCAAAGAAGTCGGCCCAGGTCACAGGTCCGTTCGCGCCGAACTCGCCGGTGTCGTAGACCTGAACGATCGCATACGGAATCGAGGGAACTCCGCACTCGGTACCGCCGAGGAGCCCGTCGGGGACCTGCGAGGTGTCGATCTTCGCCATGTCCAGCTTTTCGAACAGCACACCGCAGTTCCTCGCCACAGTGTCAGCGACGGCCGAGACGAAGTCCCACTGGTAGTTCTTGGACTGTACCTGCGCCGTGATCTTCGCGAGGGTCTGCGGTGAGTCCTGGTTGATCGTCACCCCCGAGGCCTCCGCGAAAGGGGTGAAGAATGCCTTCATCTGCGCATCCTGGGTTGTTCCGCCATCCGCCGCGTACGTGACGGTTTGACCTTTGAGGATGCCGTCTGCAACTTGGCCGGCAACCGGGTTCGTGACTGGCGGGATCGGTTCGGTCGACGCGCCTTGACTACAACCCGTCAGGACCAACGCACCCACCGAAAGAAGTGTCACCGACGTCCACAATGTTTTCTTCACGGAGAACTCCTTCGTTTTTCCTACTGTGAACGTCTCGAGCTTCACAGGAATGCCGAGTGCTTTTGGCTAGAACCTACTCCCGATACAGCCTGCCGCCAAGATATTTTTCGGGGCGATAACCTCCGGTAGTGAAGCGCAGTGAACGACAGGGAAGGACCCTTCCCGAACGAATTCGTGTGCCGTAGATTCTTAATGTCCGGGCCGATTGTGTTGCTTCACTTCAGCTTTCACGGGGGCTTGACCGGTGGGAAGTTTGGCGTGATGCACACAATTGGAGCCGACGATCCTTCTCCGTTCATACTGTCCTGATTCGAAGGAGCGTTTGTACATGTCCACCATCCGCAACGGTGAAGTCTCGTTTTGGTCCAGGTCTGCCGGGATGCGCCCGCGAAATGCACCGATACCCGACTCTCGTCAGGATCTTCTGATTGTGGGCGCCGGGCTCACCGGGCTTTGGGCAGCCTACATCGCGGCGCGCGAACACCCGGAATGGTCGATCACCGTCATCGACGCCAAGCACGTCGGTTATGGCGCCAGCGGCCGCAACGGTGGTTGGATGTCCACACTCCTCCCGGGCAATCGGGCTGTCTACGCGAAGCGCGCGACATCTGCGGGAGAAGATGGAGGAGAGGCGATCCGATCCTTCCAGAAAGCCGTGACCCGCAGCATCGATGAAGCCCTGGACATTATGAAAAAAGAGGGTATTGATGCCGGTCAGGTACAGGGCGGAAACCTGCATGTTGCCCAGACCCCTGCGGGCTTGACACGGTTGAAGCGCAGACATGAAACCGATCTCCGGTACGGGTACGAACCGGATGAAATCAGCTTTTTGAGTGCTTCTGAGACCCGCGAACGCATCAACGTTGATGGCGCCCTCGGTTCACTTCATTATGAACACACGGCCGCGGTTAATCCGGCGTTGATGGTCAGCGGACTCGCCGATGCGGTCGAGCGGCTCGGAGTTCGTATCTGTGAGCACACCGAAGCAGCTCGCGTGGAGAAGGGTACGGTCTCCACAGCCCGGGGAGCGCTGCACGCCACTACCGTATTCGTGTGCGTGGAGGCGTCGACCGGGAAGATCGAGAGTAGTCTGCCCGGGTTCGGATCGCGAGAGCTGATCCCGGTGAATTCATCGATGATCATCACGGAACCGCTGCCCGACGGGGTGTGGAAGCAGATTGGCTGGGAGAACCGTGACTGTCTGATGGATGCGGCCCACACCTTCATCTATGCCCAACGAACTGTCGATGGTCGAATTGCAATCGGTGGCCGCGGGAATCCCTACTTCTTCGGGTCGCGGTTGGCCGGCGATGGCGAGGTGGACACCCGCACCGTTCACAGCTTGATGAAAAAGTTGGCACATCTGTTCCCCGGTCAGGAACTGCCGATTGCGCATGTCTGGCGCGGATCGATCGGGGTGACCCGCGATTGGTGCGCCGGCCTGTTTTTTGATCGCGAGAGTCGGGTCGGGGTGGTCCGTGGCTTTGCGGGACACGGAGTGAGTTCAACTCTGCTTGCCGCGAAAACACTGCTCGAGAGGGCGGAAGGTCGCGAAACGGAGCTCACTCGACTTCCGTGGAACGACCATGCAGCCAAGAAGTGGGAACCCGAACCCATCCGCTGGGTTGGCGTGCACGCCATGTATCGACTGTTCGCCGTCGCGGACGCGTGGGAGGAACGCACCGGGTCCACGCAGACCTCGTTACTGGCCAGGTTCGGCTCTCGACTCGCCGGGCTGCACGAGTGACTCCACTGTTGGCGCTCGCGCGCAGCTCCGCGTTTCAGGTCGCGGCGCTGAGTGTGACTACGGGATGTGGGACGCACTCCGCCCGAATGGGCGTGGTTTGCCGCGGGCTGATGATGTGCGTTCTGCTTAACTGGCGGGGCTCAGCCGGTTGACTCGCTCGGTCAGCCAGGCGACGAGGTCAGCGATCACTTCCTCCTTGTTGGTCTCGTTGAAGACCTCGTGTCGCGCATCCGGATAGATCTTCAGTTCAACATCGGTCAGCCCGGATCGTTCACGGTAGGCGGCCGCGAGCTTCTCGACGCTCTTCACGTTGGCGACCGAGTCATCGCTGCCGTTCAGGATCAAAAGCGGCAGGTCGCGGCCGAGGTCTTTTGCGGGGCGCCCGTACAGGCGCAACCCGTCCGCCAGGCCGAAGAGCTTGAGCACGTCGGCTCTGAAGCAGAGCGGGTCGGCGAGGAAGGCGTCGGCAACTGCGGGGTCACGACTCAGCCATTCGAAGCCGGTGGTGCCCAAATTCTTGTGCTTCTTGTTCAGGTCACCGGGGTTCATCGTCGTGGGGGTGCGGTACGCGGTGCCCGTCAGCACGGCGGCGTCGTAGTCGCGCGCATGCGAGTTGATGATCTTCTGCACCATCATCGATCCCAGGCTGTGCCCGAGGATCACCAGCGGAACAGTGGGGTTCTCCTTGGTGATGATCGCTGAGAGCTGGCGGATGTTCGCGATCGCGGCATCGAGACCTCCCGGCCCGAGCTTGGCGTGGTCGCCGCCGTGCTGATCGAGGCCGGTCTGGCCGTGTCCGCGGAGATCGTTGGCGTAGACGGTGAATCCGGCTTCGTTCAGCGCCTTGGCAAAGGACTCGTAGCGCTTCGCGTACTCACCGAGGCCGTGCGCCAGTTGCAGCACCCCGATCGGTGTGTCGACGGGCCAGACGTAATAGGTGACGACCACGCCCTGTGGGTCTGTGAATTGAGGCATGTCGCTATCTTCTCACTTCCCCTCACCCCGGCGACGAATACTGCGGCCTGCGTCTAGGCTCGAAGCATGAACTCTCCACGGCTGATCGTCAGTGTTCCAGGTCAGACCCTGCGCAAGGCATTGGGCTCCGTGCCCGACGGGGTCGACGTGATCGAGTGGAAGATGACCGGTGCCGCGCCCACCGAGAAGATCGACATCGTCGTGCCCCCATACATGGACCAGGTTTCGAGCCTCGGCCTGCTCGCGAACGTTGAGACACGGCTCGTGCAGAGCCAGTCGATCGGCTACGACGGCGTTGAGGAGGCCCTGCCGGCCGGCCACGTGTTCGCCAACGCGGCCACTGTGCACGAAACGTCGACTGCGGAACTCACACTGGGATTGATTCTCGCCTCCCAGCGAGGAATCCCCGGGTTCGTGCGCGCCGCCGACGAGGGGCGCTGGGCTCCGGTGCGTTGCGCATCGCTGGCCGACCGCACGGTGTTACTGGTGGGCTACGGCGGGGTCGGGCACGCGGTTGAAGAGCGTTTGCTGCCATTCGAGTGTGAGATCGTGCGGGTGGCGAGAACCGCCCGCGCCGACGCCCGGGGCCCGATCCATTCGATTGAGGATCTGCCTGATCTGCTGCCGAAAGCCGACATCGTCGTCGTGGGCGTGCCCCTTGATGAGACCACCGCCCACCTGGTCGACGACGCGTTCTTGAGCCGTATGTCCGACGGCAGCCTGCTCGTGAACATCGCGCGTGGGCCGGTCGCCGACACTGCCGCTATCCTCGCCCACGCCACCAGCGGGCGTCTCAGGTTCGCGCTCGACGTCACCGACCCGGAGCCGTTGCCGGACGGGCATCCGCTGTTCGCCCTGCACAACGTGTTGATCAGCCCGCACGTCGGGGGCGCATCATCGGCGATGATGCCTCGAATGGCGCGCCTGCTGCGCCGCCAGATCGAGCGGATGCTCGCCGGCGACGAACCCGAGAACGTCGTCGTTCGCACCTGACCGGCATCCGCTACCCGCCGCAATCCAGCCTTCGCTCCACTACGTCTTCAGCTCAACTTTGGCTCAACGAGATGGCATTGAATGGGGTTTTGGTGCGACGAGAACCTCGTCTGCTCCCCCTTCGACGGCACCCGCCACTACAAGACGCCTCGTTCGGGGCGATTGCGTGCCGGCCCGATTCGGCCAAGGATAGAAGGCAGGGGGTTCAAGCGGTCGTCCGGCCGCGTGGATCAATTAGAGACATAAGGAACGATCATGGCCAAAGTCATCATTCTCACCGGCGACGCCGCCGAGACCCTGGAGGTCTTCTACCCACTGCAGCGCTTGCGCGAGGAGGGCTACGAGGTCGACGTCGCCGCCCCCACCAAGAAGCGATTGCAGTTCGTGGTTCACGACTTCGTTGACGGTTTCGACACTTACACCGAAAAGCTTGGGCACACCCTCGAGGCCGACATTGCGTTCAAAGACGTCGACCCGACCCAGTACGTGGCGATGGTGGTGCCGGGCGGACGTGCGCCCGAGTACATTCGCAACGACCCCGACGCCCAGCGCATCGTGCGCCACTTCTTCGACGAGAACCTTCCCGTGGCCTCGCTCTGCCACGGAGCAATGCTGCTCGCGACATCCGGAGTGCTCAAAGGTCGCACCACATCGGCCTATCCGGCGGTGCAGCCCGACGTCGAGGCGGTCGGCGGAGTCTTTGAGAACGGTGCCGGGGTGGTCGACGGCAACCTGGTCTCTGGCCGGGCGTGGCCGGACCACCCCGAATGGATGCGGGAGTTCATGAAGGTTCTCACGTCAGCGAACCAGCAGTAGGGGTCCGCTCGATGCCGTCGGACGGACCAGCCGCCCGAGCGAGAAAGCTCCAATCAGTGCGACTCGCGTGACACCGCGTCTCCACTTGACCCGAGCAGGAAGTCGAGGTCGGCACCCGTATCCGCCTGCATCACATGATCCACATACAGCTTCTCCCACCCGCGCACCGGTGCAGCGAAGGCGGCCACGGTTGCAAAAGACGGTTGACGCGCCGCAAGCTCCTCTGCCGAGGCATCCACGGTCAGCCTGCGGGCCTCGACGTCAAGTGTGATCAGGTCGCCTGACTTCACCAGCGCCAACGGGCCACCAGCCGCGGCCTCCGGTGACACGTGCAACACCACGGTTCCGTAGGCGGTACCGCTCATGCGGCCATCACAGATCCGCACCATGTCACGCACACCCTGCTCGAGCAGTTTGCGCGGCAGGGGAAGATTGGCGACCTCCGGCATGCCCGGATATCCCTTGGGACCACACCCGCGCAGGATGAGAACCGAATCAGCGTCGACGTCGAGGTCGGGGTCGTCGATTCGTGCGCGCAGGTCTTCGACGCTGTCGAAGACAACCGCTTTCCCGGTGTGCTTCAGCAGTTCAGGCGTGGCAGCAGCGGGTTTGATCACGGCCCCGGCCGGAGCCAGGTTTCCATAGAGAACGGCGATTCCAGCGTCAGGCAGCAACGGCTCCCCCCGCGAACTGATGACGGTTTCATCCCAGATCTGCGCATCATCCAGATAGTCCACCAATGGCCGGCCAGTCACGGTGAGCGCCGTCGGGTCGAGAAGGTCACGCACTTCACGCAACACGGCAAGGGAGCCCCCGGCCCGATGCAGGTCCTCCATCAAGAAGCGCCCGGCCGGCTGAAGGTTGACCAGAAGCGGAACCCCCGCGCCCGTCTGGTCGAAGTCATCCAGATTCAGTTCGACCCCCAGGCGCCCGGCGATGGCCAACAGGTGCACCACGGCATTGGTCGACCCGCCGATCGCCGCGAGCGCCACGATCGCGTTGAGGAACGACGCCCGGGTGAACAGGGTGCTTGGCCGCCTGTTCTCGGCGACCATCTCGACGATCAACCGTCCGGTGCTGTGCGAGGCCTCCAGCAACCGGCTGTCAGCCGCCGGAACCCCCGCGAGGCCCGGGAGCATCGCTCCCAAGGCCTCTGCGACCAGCGCCATGGTGGAAGCCGTTCCCATAGTGTTGCAATGCCCTCGACTGCGAATCATCGACGACTCCGACCGGGTGAAGTCTTCCTCGGTCAGCGTTCCGGCGCGCACCTCTTCGCTCAGACGCCAGACGTCGGTTCCACAGCCCAATGCTTTGCCGCGAAAGGTTCCCGTGAGCATCGGCCCGCCGGAGATGACTACGGCGGGGAGGTCAACGGATGCCGCAGCCATCAGCAGAGACGGAATCGTCTTGTCGCATCCGCCCAACAGAACCACGCCGTCGACCGGATTCGCCCGGATCATCTCTTCAGTGGCCATCGCTGCCATGTTTCGCCAGAGCATCGCGGTCGGTCGCACCTGAGTCTCACCCAAAGAGATGACCGGCAGATTCAGCGGAATGCCTCCGGCCTCCCAGATGCCGTTCCTCACGGCATCGGCGACCTCGTTCAAATGGGAGTTGCACGGCGTGAGGTCGGATGCCGTGTTCGCGATTGCGATATGCGGCCTGCCGTCAAACGCGTTGGCCGGCAATCCGCGCCGCATCCACGCCCGATGGATATACGCGTTGCGGTCCGAGCCCGCATACCACTGAGAGCTTCGTTGCTCCACGTCGTTGCCTACTTCCATTTGGCAGGGCGAAGCCCTACGGTGTTGAATACAATGAAGAATACAGGATGGTTGCTGCAGTGAGGGCGTTCGTCCTCACGGGGCCGCGTGAGTACGCGGTGCACGATGTTCCACCCCCCGTCGCGCAGCCTGGCGAGGTCGTCGTCGACGTCGAGCGCGCAGGTGTCTGCGGCACCGATGTGGAGTTCTTCACCGGCCAGATGCAGTATTTGCACGATGGTTTTGCGCACTACCCCCTCAGGATCGGCCACGAGTGGTGCGGGGTGGTCGCGTCGATCGGGGATGGTGTTGACCCGAAGTGGCTCGGCAAGCGAGTGACCGGTGACACCATGCTCGGATGCGGAACCTGCCACCGTTGCACAACCGGATTCCAGCACGTCTGCGAGACTCGCTTCGAGATCGGCATCCGCGGAGGCTTCGCGGGGGCGCTGGCCGAGCAGCTCGCGGTGCCCGCACGCGCACTGCACAGCCTGCCGGATCAGGTGGACCCAGAGCTGGGAGCGCTCGTAGAGCCGGGCGGAAATGCGCTGCGTTCGGTATTGGCCACTGGGCTTGAGCCGGGGAGCTCCCTGCTGATCATCGGTCCGGGCACGATCGGTTTGATCGCCGCGCAGATCGCGCGGGCTCACGGTCTCGAGGTTCACCTGCTCGGTCGGTCCGCGCGCTCGCTCGACTACGCACGCAGGCTCGGATTCGAATCGGTACACACGGCAACGAGCCTGCCGAACCTGCGCTTCGACGGCGCCATCGACGCCAGCGACGATCCGGCTTCCACGGGTCTGGCCATCGAGCTCGTGGAACCCGGCCGTCGTATCTCGCTGATCGGCATAGCCGGCAGTCCGAGCATGGTCGACGCGCGGCTACTTGTCTTGAAAGACGTGACAGCCGTGGGAATTCTGAGTGCCTCGCCGGGGCTGGCCGGCACGATCGACCTGTATGCCTCGGGCACAGTCGACCCGCGGCCGTTGATCGCTGCGACCGTCGGACTGGACGAGGTCGGTTCAGTGCTTTCGAGCGTTCGGCCCGACGGCGCCGGTGCCGGCCCGAAGATCTTGGTGGATCCCCGCGCCTGACCAGCATCGGACGCCCGCGCTCAGCCCTCAGCGCACCAGCCATCCCCCGTCGACCGGCAGAACAACCCCGTGCACGTAATCGGATGCCCGAGACGCCAGGAAGACGACGGCACCCGCCAAGTCGTCTGGGCGCCCCCAATATCCGGCTGGAATCCGGTCAGTGAACTGTTTTCGCTTTTCAGCATCCTGATGGGTACCTGCGGTGAGATCTGTTTCGATATAGCCGGGGGCGATGGCGTTCACGTTCACTCCGCGCCCAGCCCACTCATTGGCCAGGGCATGCACCACCCCGGTGATCCCTGATTTTGTCGCCGCGTAGCCGACCACGTTCTGCCCGCCCTGGTAGCTCATCATCGAAGCGGTGAAGATCACCTTGCCGCTGCCACGGTCGAGCATCCGCTTACCGACCGACCGGGTCAAGCGAAAAGCCTCGGTCAGGTTGACGGCAAGAACCTCGTCCCAGAATTCATCACTGTGCTGCTCCGCCGGCGCCCTTCGAGCCAGCCCGGCACTGTTCACGAGTATGTCGACGTCGAGAAATTTCAGCGCCTCGATGAGGTTGTCAACAGATGCTCGTTCTGCAAGATCACAGCACACCTGCGTGAAGGCTCGGCCAAGCTCCCGCACGGTCGAGCCGACTTCGCCACCATCCGCGGGTGCGGTCCGTGACACGCCAACGATATCCGCACCGGCCGCGGCCAGCGCGACGGCTATCCCAGCACCGATGCCTCGGCTGGCGCCGGTCACCACTGCTACTCTCCCGCTCAAGTCGAACAGGTTGCTCGGAACAATCACGTCATCAGCCTATTGTCGCCAGGGGCCTCAACCTAGACGACGCCGAGATACTTGCTCTGCACCTCGGCATCGCCGGCTATGGCGTGCGCCGGAAGGTCGGCGGCAATTCGTCCGTTGACCATGATCAGGATGCGGTCACACAACTCGGTCGCGAAATGCAGGTTCTGCTCGATCAGGAGCACCGCCTGCCCTTCGCCGACCAATGCTCGGAACACTTCGGCCAGATTGTCGACGACCGCCGGCGCAAGGCCTTCCGACGGCTCATCCATGACAATCAGCCGCGGGTTCGACAGCAGCGCCCTCCCGATGGCGAGCATCTGTTGCTCGCCGCCGGACAAGTTGCCACCACCGTTCTTGCGTCGTTCCGCGAGGCGGGGGAACAGATCGTAGATGGACGCCACGTTCCAGCGATCAGATTTCTTGGCACCGACCATCGTCAGATGTTCGTGCACGGTGAGCGATGGGAAGATCCGGCGGCCCTGCGGCACATACGCAATGCCAGAACGGTTCACGTGGTGAGGAGAACGACCCAGGATCTCTTTGCCGCCGAACGTGATCGACCCACTCTGCGCGGGGATGAAACCCGTGATCGCCTTGACCAGGGTGGATTTTCCCATGCCGTTGCGCCCCAACATTCCGAGTGGTTCACGCCCCATCGTGAACGAAACATCCTGTAACACGTGCACGCGGCCATAGGAGACGTTGAGATTGGTTACTTCAAAGACAGAGTCCTCGGTCTGCGAGGATGCGGGCTCAAACTGCTTCATCAAGCGAACCTCCGAGATAGATTTCGCGAACTCTCTCACTGGCCCGGATTTCGTCGGGGGTCCCCTCGAGGATCTTCTCACCGTCGTGCATGACGATCACTCGAGAAGCTACAGCCAGGGCGATGTCCATGTCGTGTTCAATCAAGAGCAGGGTGATCTCTTCCGGGATCTCCCGGAGCAGCTTCACCAGGTGGGTGCGCTCACTCGGCGAGAAACCGGCCGCGGGCTCGTCGAGCATCAACAACTTCGGTTGCAGAGCCAGCGCCATTGCCAACTCCAGCTGGCGCTGTTCTCCGTGGGACAGGTCGGCAACGACAGCCTCCCCCTTCTCGCGGAGCCCGACCCGCTCGAGAAGCCGCTCGCCACGTTCCCAGCGCGAGGGGCTGCGCCACGCAGGGCGAAGGGATCCACCGCGAAACTCGCTGCCGCCGAGCGCGATGAACACGTTCTCGGCCACTGTCAGTTGTTCGAACAGACGGGAGGTCTGAAATGTGCGGGCGAGGCCGCGCTTGGCGCGCTTGGCGGTTGACATGCCGGTCACATCTTCGCCGAAAAGTTCGATGCGGCCGGAGGTTGCGGGGAAGACTCCCGCGATCAAGTTGAAGAGGGTGGACTTTCCAGCACCGTTCGTGCCGATCACGCTGATGCGTTCACCGTCGGCGATCTCGAGATCGACATCGCGTAAGGCTTTGAGCCCACCGAAGTTACGCGATACACCACGCACCCGGAGCGCGTGACCGGTGTCAGGCATGATCATTCTTCTTTCCTTGGAACAGGTATGAGGTGGATCTGGTGGTGCGGTGCCTGGGCACCGCACCACCAGATCTGTCCGAGCTAGCTACCGGGACAGCCGTCGAACCGCTGATAGACAACGGTTCCCTGCTTTACTCCGGTCGCCTCGTTGATGTTCTTCGTGGTCAGCGCACCACCGTCGCCTTCAACAACCTCGGTGAGGAAGTTGTCGACGATTGCCTGACGGTTGGCGTCCATCGTGATCTGGCCGGTCGGGCTGGCCCAATCGGTTGCGGACAGCGCAGCGCGCAATGCGGCCTGGTTGTCGCTCAGGTCACCCTTGCTCGCCTCGATCGCCTGCAGGAGCGGGGCGAACGAGTTGTAGTAGAGCACTGCGAAGATCGACGGACTCGGGAACGCGTTCGGCTGCTTCGCGTAGTCCGCGACAAATGTATCCCAGGTCGGCGTCGAGAAGTCCGCGCCGGGAACCGGGCCACCGGTGATGGTACCCACCGCGGCAGCTGCGATGTTCGAGTCACCCGAGAGAGCGGTCGTGTCAACCGCGATCGACCCGCCGACGAGCGGCTTGTTGATACCTGCTGTCACCGCCTGCGCGAGGAAGCTTGCTGCATCTGCGCCACCGAGGCCAACGTAGACCGCGTCGGTGTCAGCCGGAATTTGCGCGATGATCGTCGCATAGTCGGTCGTGCCCACCGGCACCCAGGAGTTGCCGTTGACTTCGCCACCCGCAGCGCAGAACTCGCTGAAGAATCCACCGGCGTTGTCATACGGGAAGGAGTAGTCCTCGGCGATCGAGTAGATCTTCTTGTAGCCCTTGTCCTTGAAGGCGTAGTCGCCGAGGCCACCCATCCACATGGCGGAGTCACCGTGGAAGCGGAAGAAGTTCTCTGCACCCTCGAGAGTCATGCTGACCGGGCTGGCTGAGCCGTTCACGAATGTGACATCGGGCACGGTCAGTGCGTACTGCACGATTGTTTCACCCTCGTCACCCGAGACCGGGCCGAACATGACGTCGACGCCCGTGTTCTCGACCAACTTCTTTGCCTTGGTCTGAGCCGTCGCACTGGTGCCGTCGGTGCCCTCATAAACGAGGTTCACCTTGGTGTCACCGATCATGGCTCCGTCGACGTCGCCGCCGTAGGCAGCCATAGCCACCCCGATCGCAGCTTTCGCCTCATCCATACCGAAGGCCAGGTTGCCCTCAGCCGTCGCGAGAACGCCGATCGTGATCTCATTGGAGCCCGCTGGAGCTTCTCCGCCTGGAGCCGGCGAGGTTCCACCGTCGTTTGCGGGAGATGAACATCCAGTTGCAGTCAGTACGATCGCCGCGCAGACAGCGATCGCCGACAACATCCCCTTCTTAGTTTTCAGCGTCATCGCTGCGTTCCTTCCGTTGTTAGTTCTTCCTCCGACGGCTTCGTCGGAGGCTCTTGCACGGGCTCCAGAACGGGTGCGGATTTCTTTTTCCGGAGCACACGGTCTTTGACCCCTTGTACTTGCTTTCCGATACCCGCAAGGCCTGCCGGGGCGAAGAGCAATACAGCTATGAACACAAGTCCGGTCAGCGTCATATACCGGTCTGTGAAGTCTTGAGAGAAGTTGAGCAGCAGTGAAAGTACCACCCCACCCGCGAAGACGCCGAGCAGCGAGCCGATGCCCCCGATGACCGCAACGATCAGGATGTCGAGTGTCGCGTTGAGGTTGACCACACTGGGATCGACCTGGTTTCGGTCGAAGACGACGATCACGCCACCGATCGACGCGATGAATGAGGCGAACGTGATCGCGCCGACGCGGTAACGGTTGACGTTGTAACCGAGTGCGCTCATTCGCTCCGGGCTGTCCCGGATACCCTGCAGCGCAAGGCCGAAGGAACTGGTCGCGACGTACCGGCACAACAGGTAGCACAAGACAGCGGCGGCGAGCGCAAAGTAGTAGAAGCTGTTCAGGTCGGCGAGGTTCATCACGCCGAGGTCTGGCCGTGGCACGGGGTAGAGTCCCCGACTGGCATTGGTCACGTCGACCGCCTGGGCCGCCCAGGAATAGAAGACCTGGCCGAGCGCGAGCGTGAGCATCAGAAAATAGATGGCCTTGGTCCGTGCCGCGACCAGCGCCACAAGGTACCCTGCCAATGTGCCGATCATGAGCCCGAACACAATGGATACCCACGGTGACAGGCCCAGGGTGACCGTCGCGTAGGCGACTCCATAGGCCGACATGCCCGCAATTGTCATCTGTGCCAGCGAGAGCAGGCCCACGTAGCGGTTGAGGAAGACCAGGCTCATCGCGACGATACCCAGCCAGAGTGACTTGATGCCGATGTTCGGGATCCAGAACTTCGGCCGGTCCACCAGGTGCGGGAACGCGATGGCCAGGGCGAGCACAATGAGGCCGATGATGAGACCGGGGCGCAGCCAGCCCCGGCTTTTCTCAGACCGTGTGGGGGTCGCCAAGCGCGTCATACCGCCCTCCCCATGATTCCCTGCGGGCGGATCGCGAGCACGACGACCATGAGGGCGAACGTGACGACAAGGGCGTATGTCGGTGCGATCACCAACGTGTACTGCGACACCAGACCGACCAACACGGCCCCGATCGCCGCACCGGGAATACTGCCCATTCCACCGACGATCACTACCACCAGCGAGAACAGGAGATAGGTACCGTCCTGTCCGGGCAGCAAGGGGAACAGTGTGCCCCCCACGACTCCGGCGAAGCCTGCGAGAGCGGAGCCGAGGAAGAAGATCGCACCGAAGACGATCCGCACGTTGACCCCGGTTGCCGCGGTCATTTGGCTGTCGTCCACGCCGGCACGCACGATCGAGCCGAATCGGGTGCGATTGATGAACAGGGACAGCAGGATTCCCACCACAATGGAGATGCCGAGGATCATCAGGCGGATCAGCGGGTACTGGCCAACCCCGGGCACGTTCACACCGATCTGCAGCGCCGCAGGAAATGCGACCTGGGTTGCTGTTCCACCAAACGTGGCAAGCATCAGGTCGGTTCCGATCAGGGCTACACCGAGCGTGATCAACGCGACTCGCATGTCGTCGTCTTGAAACTTGCGGATGAGCAACTGGTGGATCACAAGGCCCAACAGCCCGACTGCGAGGGCGGCACCGAGGGCCCCGAGGGCCCAGTTGCCTGTTTCGCGCACGATGACATACCCGATATACCCACCGAGCAGATAGCTCGTGCCGTGGGCGAGCGTGATGACTCGCATCAGCCCGAAGATCAAGGTCAGCCCACTTGCGACAAGGAAATAAACCGCTGCAAGGGTGAGTCCATTAAGAGTGACCAGCAGAAACTGTTCCATTTCACCTCAACCTTCACAGCATTGTGTTCACTTCAGGGGCTGAACAGTTGGACACTATCATGTATCCTGACTTGTATACAAGTGCAGATACAGTACTACTCTGGGCTTGCTCGACTTGTTATCCAATTGTGTTCTGCACAGGTCGATTGGCTCGCAATGTTGCGAATTAAGGAGTGCTCACATGGCTGAATCCACCCCCTCTCTCGGAGTAGCCGTCATCGGATATGCGTTCATGGGCAAAGCCCATTCGCACGCCTGGCGCAATGTCGGGGCATTCTTCGATACGCCTGCGATCGAACAGAAGGTTCTCGTCGGCCGGGATGGTGCACGCGCCGCTGCGGCAGCGAAACGCTACGGCTGGCAGGAATCCGCTACGGATTGGCGAAAAATCATCGAGCGTGACGACGTGCACATCATTGACGTGTGCGCACCAGGGGTGATGCACGCAGAAATCGCCATAGCCGCCCTGGCTGCCGGCAAACACGTCATCGTCGAAAAGCCGATGGCCACCTCCGTTGAAGACGCCGAAAGAATGCAGGAAGCATTTGCGGCGGCATCCGCTCGCGGCCAACACGCCATAGTCAACTTCAACTACCGCCGGGTCCCCGCCGTTGCCCTGGCAAAGAAGCTGATCGAAGATGGCCGCATCGGAGAACTGCGTCACGTCCGCGCCAGCTATCTGCAGGACTGGCTGACCGACCCCAACACTCCGATGAGTTGGCGCCTGCGTAAAGATGAAGCAGGGAGCGGCGCGCTTGGCGACCTGGGCTCTCATCTTGTCGACCTTGTGACGCATCTGACTGCTGAGTCGATCACCGATCTCTCTGGGGGATTGCGCACCTTCATCACCGAGCGCCCGACCGGCGACAGCGGTGACGGTTCGATCAAGGGGTCGGGCGGCAGTGGTCCGTTGGAAACCGTCACGGTTGATGACTCGGCGTGGGCTCACGGCACCCTGTCGGGTGGTGGATTGCTGCAGCTGGAGGTCAGCCGCTTCGCGCTCGGCCGCAAGAACGAAATGACCATCGCGCTTTACGGCGAGCGCGGCAGCCTTCTGTTCAACCTGGAGAACCTGAACGAGGTGTGGTTCTTCGACGGGCAGAACGACAGCCAGGAGCAGGGATTCCGTCGCATTCTGGTCACGGAATCCGACCACCCATACGTCGGCAAGTGGTGGCCCGACGGCCACATCATCGGCTGGGAGCACGCATTCGTGCACCAGTTCGCCGAGTTCTTGACGAGCATCGCCGACGGCACGCCCAGTTCGCCGTCATTCGCAGAAGGGTTGCGCGTGCAACAAGTTCTGCAGTCGATCGAGGACAGTGCGGCGGCCGACAGCCGCACGGTCACCGTTCCCGCATAGGCATACCGAACCCGAAATCAATGAGAAAGGAACAAGCAATGTCGCATCCTGTAACACTGTTCACAGGCCAATGGGCCGATCTGCCGCTGGAGGAAGTGGCGAAGCTCGCCAGCGAGTGGGGCTACGACGGTTTGGAACTCGCCTGCTGGGGAGACCATCTCGATCCGTGGCGTGCCGCCGAGGACGATGCCTATGTGCAGTCCCGGCTGGACATCTTGAAAAGGCATGACCTGGAGCTGTACGCCATCTCGAACCACTTGAAGGGCCAAGCGGTCTGTGACGATCCGATCGACTTCCGGCATGAGGCGATCGTCGGCTCGAAGGTATGGGGCGACGGCGACGCAGAGGGTGTTCGCCAACGCGCCGCCGAAGAGATGAAGATGACCGCCAAGGCTGCGCGTCGGCTGGGCGTCGACACCGTCGTCGGGTTCACCGGGTCGAGTATCTGGCAATACGTGGCGATGTTCCCGCCTGTTCCGGCATCGGTCATCGACGCCGGTTACCAGGACTTCGCCGATCGCTGGAATCCGATCCTTGACGTCTTCGACGGCGAAGGAGTGCGGTTCGCGCACGAAGTGCACCCGTCAGAGATCGCGTACGACTATTGGACGACCAAGCGCACACTCGAGGCCATCGACCACCGCGAGGCATTCGGCCTGAACTGGGATCCGAGTCACATGTTCTGGCAGGGGATCGACGTGGTGGAGTTCATCGTCGAGTTCGCCGACCGCATCTATCACGTCGACTGCAAGGACACGCGCAAGAAGCCGGCGAGCGGACGTTCCGGCATTCTCGGCTCGCACCTGCCCTGGGGCGACCCACGCCGCGGGTGGGACTTCGTGTCGACCGGGCACGGAGACATCCCCTGGGAGGACTCCTTCCGGGCCCTGAACGCCATCGGCTACACCGGCCCGATCTCGATCGAATGGGAGGACGCGGGGATGGACCGACTGCACGGAGCGAAAGAAGCCATCGGCTACATTCGTTCGCTTCTGTGGGATCTTCCGGCAGGTTCATTCGACGACGCCTTCGCATCGAAGGACTAGTCGGCCGTTCTCAGTTGAGCCAGCTCGTGTGCGAGAGTGGTGTCGTGCACAGCCGCCCTGCGGGATCTCTGTGGCCTCAATGGAATGGGAGCGGCAACGGCTTCTGCCGTTGCCGCTCGCTGAATCACTCACCGGCTTCGAGTGCGCACGCCCGTCTGGCTGACTACTCGTCACCCAGAAGCATCGCAGCGCTGGCCAACATCTGCAGCATGCTTCGCCTCATATGCGTGATGTGCTCGACCACCGCGGGTTCGATCGCTGCGTAGTCTTTCGCCACCATCGCCTCGGCGAGGACGCGGTGCTCCGCAGAGCACGTCTCCAACCGGTGCTCGACCGACGCGGCGCGCAACCAGAATCGCTGGATACGCCGTCGCGCCTGTTTAACCGTATCGGCGACCAATTGATTGCCGGCCACGCCGTTGACCAACCGGTGGAAGGCGGTGTCGGCCTCGGCCCACTGCTCCCGGTCGCCGACTCGCGCACTTTCGGACATTAGCTCCACGTTCGCCATCAATGCCTCGATGTCGTCGGAGGTCAGCTTGCTGGCCGCCTTGCGGAAGATGTAACTGTCGAGCACCTCGAGCAGGTCGCAGGCATCATTCACCTCTGTGGTGGTGATCTGAGACACAGCGAACCGGGCGCTGTCGGTGCGCTTGACCAAACCTTCCTTCTCGAGGCGCTGCAATGCCTCACGAACCGGTGTACGGCTGATTCCCAGTTGCTGGGCCAGTTTGTTCTCAGACAGCGGGGCGCCGGCACGCACTCTGAATCCGGTTATCTCCGCGAGCAGCCAGTCATAGGCGTCGTCTACTCGGGATCCCGCTGTCTCCACCGTCACAGTTCCCTACTTTCCGTCAGCGCATATACAGTCACAAGACCAGTCGACTCTACATTGTGCGATCGACGAACTCGCGCGTGTGCACCTCGACCGGCACCTTCTCCAATTCCAGCACACCCCGGGCAACGTGCTCGGACAGGCGCCGGAATGCCTCCTCGCCTTTCTCGGCGGTGGCACGCATGGGGTTCCCAATGATGCCGTTCTCGACGAACTCGTGGTGGTCCATCGGGAATGTGAAGTACTGGTAGCCTTCGAAATCCGTGTCAGGCATACCGTCTTCCTTGCTGAATGCCTTCGGCAGGAACGCTGGCGTGTGCGCTCGGGTGTCGACCGCGCGCTCCATGCGCACCAGGTCGGGGTTCCAGGCCATGTCCTGGCTGGTCTCCAATTCACTCGAGTGCCAGCCTGGGGTCTCCTCTGGCGGGTTCTCCATCAGGCCCTCGAGCACACCGGTATAGCGCTCCATGTACGGCTTGACGAAGGAGATCATCGCGCCGGTCTCGTAGCGGAGCTTACGCAGCACAGGGTCGACGACCTTGACGTTCGAGCCGTGGCCGTTGATGAAGATGATGCGATTGAAGCCGTGGTGGATCAGGCTTCGAGCCACATCGTTCATCAGGTTCAGCAGGGTGCTGGCGCGCAATGTGATCGTGCCACGGCCTTGGCCTGCTCCGTACATGTGCTGCGGCGAATATCCCGCCCACAACGGTGGCGTGTGCAGAACACCGATCGCCTCGGAGACGCGCTCCGCAATCTCTACCGCGGTGATCGTGTCGGTGTACAGCGGCAGGTGCGGCCCATGCTGTTCGGTGCTCGCCATCGGAACCAGGATGGTGTCCTTGGTCTTCAGGTATTCCTCGATGTCGACGTACGTGAGGTAGGCGTGGTTCCAGGAGCGGAACTTTGCTCTGAACTCCTTATCACCTGTCGTGAGTTGGGCAATCTGGCGTTCGGGACGGGGGGTCATACTGCCTCCTTGGGCATCAGTGTGGCGAAGAGTTCGGCAGCAATTCTGCCGAGCTCGGGGTCATTGATATGCAGGTCGACCACGTCGACCTGAATCTCAGATTTGAGGTTGGCCTGGATTGTTGTGAGGAAAAGCGCGTCACCCTCCGGATCCCAGAAGGGACCGTCGGGGGTACTGGGGATGGACAGTCCGCCCATTGGCATGATCACCCGTACCGGCCCGGTCGCGTGATTGAGCCGCTCGGCGAAGATCATCGCGATCTGCACCTTTTCTTCGTGACTGGCTCGCACCAGCGTGTATTCAGGATTGTGGTCGTACATCACGCGGTCGCGCAGACGTTCTGGAATGGACCCGGGGGCGAAGACAGAGAAGTCGACGCAGCCGGGCAGCACCACCTGGGGAATACCAAGGGCGCCGATCCGGCGGAGTCTGTCAGGTCCGCCGTTGTGGATCCCGCCGGTGAGCGGATCGGTGATCTCGTTGGTGGTGTAATCGATCACTCCGGCAAACAGGCCTTCTTCGGCCAGATCTTCCATCGAGGGTCCGCCGACGCCACTGGAGTGAAATACAACAGTCTCGTAACCGAGTTCGGCCAAGCGGTCCTTCATCGCGCCAACCGCGGTCGTGGTGTTCCCTAGCATTGTCGTGCCCACGTATCGACGACCCGTTGTGGGAATCTTCAACTCATGTCCGTGGGCGAGCATCCCGACCATCGCCGCGGCCACATTGTCGAATACCGTGGTGGCGACCGGGTTGAGGCCGAGGATGTCGACGACGGAGTGAACCACCATGACGTCTTTGGTGCCCACGTACGGACCGAACTCATGGTGGCCGGAGGCGGTGGGTGCAACAACAATCTTGGGTACGCCGATCGGAAGGGTCTGAATCGCCGCCGCCCCCATCACCGCCCCGACACCACCGACGCTGATTCCCCCAACGATCTCACCGGCCGCGTACTTCTCACTGACGAAGGAGGTGGCCAGGTCACGCATCGTCGCGACCGCGCGCCCGCGGCTGCCCGACTTCTGTAGCTGGGCGAGGGTGAACCCACCTCGCCCAGCCAGTTCAGAATGCGAGACGTCTGGAACAATTCCGATTGGCTCTCCGAGAATTCCGGAGTCGACAACGAGCGTCGCGACACCGAGCGCCTGAAGACGATCCCGCAGATATGCCACCTCAGGACCCTTGGTGTCGAGCGTGGCGACGATGACGACCTTGCCCATTGGGTTCTTCCTCGCAACTGGTGCCGAAGCGTGCTTCAGCGGTTAGATCAGCGGGAGCAGGGTGTCGGCGTTGACCTTGACCAGCCAGTCGTAGTACTCCTCGGTCAAGACACTCGAGCCGTGGTCAATGATGAACTTGAGCTGCTCGGGGTCGATGTCGAGGCCCTCGAAGTTGGTCTCGAGCGCGTTGGGGTACTTATTCGCCGGAGTGCGGTCGACGGGCGCCACGAACTCTGCGGTGAGCGCCCCCTCGTATCCGATCTCCTTCAGTACGCCCACCAACTCGGTCCAGTTGTAGGTTCCGTAGCCCGCTGGCATCCGGTTGTTGTCGGCGACGTGGAAGTCGACCAGCTTGTCACCGACAAGACGGATGGCGTCGTAGATGTTCGACTCCTCAATATTGATGTGGAACGCATCCAACACCACACCCAGGTTCGGGCCGACCTCGGAGCACAGCGCGAGAGCCTGCTCGGCTCGCGTGATCAAGTAGGACTCGAAACGGTTGAGCGGCTCGATACCGACGCGAACGCCTTTTTGCTCGGCAACCTCGTAGATCTCTTTGACGCCCTCGACAAGCCACTTCCACTCCTCTTCAGGAGTGGCGTCGGGAACGATCTTGCCAACGGTGCCGGGCACAAGCGTGAGGATCTGGCCATCGAGGTCGTGTACGAACTGGATGCAGTCCTTGACGTACTGCACGCTCGATGCCCGCATCGCCTCATCGGAGCTCTGCATGTTGCGCTTGTCGACCATCAGCGTGACTGCACCCCAGCAGTCGAGCTTGTAGTGGTCGAGGAGCCCGCGCACGTGCTTGGCGTCATACTGCTGTGGTTCCCCACTGATCTCGATACTCTTGTAACCGTACTTCGCCAGTCGCGCGATCGTGGTTTCGATCGGCTCGCTGCGCATCCAGTTGTGCATTGACAGGTGCATAACACTCTCCTTCGAGGTTTGAAGCGCGGTGGCGCCAGGTTGGATTGATCGATGTTCAGTTGTGGTGAATCTGCGTGCCCGAGGCTACCAGCGGCTGTTCGTCGGCGGACCGAAGCCCAACTTGCCGGGATTCATGATGCCGTCTGGGTCCCACGCCTTTTTGAGTGAGCGCATGAGCTCGAAACCATGACCGTACTGCGGGCGCATGAACCGGCCGAGTTTGACGCCGACCCCGTGGTGGTCGTTGACGGTTCCACCGTTGTTGATGGCCGTGAGGACTCCGGCGTCCCACAGGCGATCATGCAGGGCCAGCGCCTCGGCAGGATCTGACGGCGCCTCGTCGACGTAGAACCGATCGTAGATCATCGCGCCCCAGTCGTACCAGTGAGACAGGTGGGCAGTGTATCGCGCGCCATACTCGGCGAACTCGGTCTCGATCAGCTCCTTGCGGGCGCGATAGATCTTCGGGATGGCGCTGAAGCGCGCCACTGTGTCGAATGTTCCGTAGAGCAGCGGTGGCTGCGGCAGTTTGCCGCGCGCATATGGCTCATACTTTCCATCCCACCAGACCTCGCCGAGATCGGGGCCGAGCGACGTGCCTTCGGATTTCTCCACCAGAGCGGTGATTGCCTTCACCTCGTAGTCGACCAACTCCTGGTCACCATCGCACACGACCACCATCAAAGTGCCGGTGAACGAGGTACCCACCCAGTCCTTCAACTTGAGGCTGTCGGCCTCGTCGTAGAGTCGGATGACAGAAGGGCGCAAGCGGTTGGCCATGATCTGTCGCCCGGCTTCGATCCCCGCAAAGATGTTGGGAAAACTGAATGACAGGAAGCTGCGCGTCTCGGGCAACGGGTCAACCCGCATCGAAGCTTCGGTGATCACACCAAGGGTGCCCTCTGAGCCGACGAATGTCTGCAACAGGTCGGAGCCCGCGGCGTGGCTCGGCACGGGCAGGGTCTTCACCGTCTTGCCCGGAGCCACCACGACCTCGAGCTGCAGCACCTGGTCTTCAGCCTTGCCGTATTTTGTGGAGACGACGCCCGATCCGCGTGCCGCGATGAAACCGCCGATGGTGGCACCGAGGTGGTAGGAGCCGGGGTAGTGAGCAAGGGTCAGACCCTTCTTGTTGAGCTCTTCCTCCAGCTTCGGGCCATCGATTCCCGTCTGGACCGTGGCAACGAGGCTCTCCTCGTCGATCTCGATGATGTCGGTCATGCGCGCGAGGTCTAGTGCGATGCCGCCGTATGGGGCGAAGGTGCCACCCTGGGTTCCCGACCCTCCCCCGCGAGGAGTGATCGGAACCTTATAGTCAGAGGCGATCTCTACAACACGCTCGACTTCTTCAGTGGTGCGCGGGCGCACGACGAAATCAGCGCTGGGCTGTGGCAGGTCCTTGTACTGGAAGTACTTGGACATCCAGGACCAGTCGGAGGCCTGGGCTTGAAGATCGGAGCTATCGGTGCTGACGTGGTCGGTTCCCACAGCTGTGGCAAGTTCTCGCGCTATCTGGCCCCGAAGGTAATATTCGCCGCTCACTCCGCTGGACTGTGGATTCTGGCTCACCTGGTCTCCTTAAAAATTAGGTAGGCAGGCGGTGCCGCAACCACTGGGGAGCAACCCTGCACCGACCTTGTATCCGTATCTGTATACAAGTAAGAACACTAGCTGTTTTCTGGCGTAGCTGTCAACCACGAACTGGGCTCAGCATGCTCAAAATCGGTATTCCCGTCCAGCGCCCCGATCGCCGGATCGGATGGCGGCCAGCCCCGCCGATTGGCGCGAATCCGGCTAACGGGCCGAGTATTGTGCCCGGATCACAGGGTGGACACGCGGTTCAGAATTCGATACAAGCTCGATCGGCCAGCGTGGACGACTACCCGTCAACACCCAGGCCGCCTGAGCTGCAGCTCCATCAGCCACATATTCTGAGAATCCCGGCACACTGATTGGAAGATCAAAGACTTGGGTTGCGATCTCCTGCACGGCTGCGTTGCGTGCCGCTCCGCCGATCAGGAGAATTCGTTTCGCGGTCGTGCCCGGCCCGCGTACGGCATCCACCCCATCGGCAAGTCCGCACAGCATCCCCTCGAACGAGGCTCGTGCAAGGTTGTTGCTCGTGGAGTTCTTCAGGGTCATACCGAACAACGTCGCAGTCGCGTCCGGCAGATTGGGGGTTCGTTCCCCCTCGAAGTACGGCTGCAGAACGAGACCACCGGCACCGGGTTCCGCAGCGAGCGCGAGTTCTGCGAGCTGATCATGGTCGACCTCCAACAGGCGGCAGGCCGCGTCGAGCACCCTGGCTGCATTGAGGGTTGCCACCAGCGGCAGTGCACGACCGCTGGCATCGGCGAATCCGGCGACGAGCCCGGTCGCATCAGCCGTGCCCTCGTCTGCGACGATGTATGCGGTCCCACTCGTGCCGAGCGATAGCACGACGTCACCGACTTCGGCCCCCAGCCCGAGTGCGGCCGCCGCGTTGTCACCGGCACCCGGCCCGATCACGACACCGTCTTGAGTCACGCCAGCCGGCTCGGCCGGCCCGAGCACGCGCGGCAGTACACAGTCGCGCCCCAACGCGGCGCGAAGCAGATCGCGGTCATATTCACCGGTGGACGGGTTCCAGTAGCCTGTTCCACTCGCGTCGGAGCGGTCGGTGACCAACTCGTCGAATCGAGCCCGGCGGCCAGCGGATTCGTCGACCGGTCCGAATCCGCGCAATCGCCAGGTCAGCCAGTCGTGGGGAAGCGCGACCGCGGCAACGCGTGACGCATTCTCGGGCTCGGTGTCGCGCAGCCAACGCAGTTTGCTGATCGTGAATGACGCCACAGGGACAAGGCCGGTGCGCCGCGCAAGCTCGGCCGCGCCGAACTCATCGATCAGGTCGGCTGCGGCCTCAGCCGAGCGGCTGTCGTTCCAGAGCAATGCGTCTCGGATGACCCGGCCGAACTCATCGAGCGCAACCATCCCGTGTTGTTGGCCCGCGATCGACAGTGCGGCGACGTCGCTGATGCCTCCGGCGTCAACGACCGCTTCGGCCAACGCCAGCCACCACTGTTCGGGGTCGACCTCGGTGCCATTCGGATGCGCGGCGCGTCCCGACCTGACCAGACGGCCTGACTCGCACTCCCGGATGACGACCTTACAACTCTGCGTCGACGAGTCGACGCCTGCTACGAGGGTTTGCGGCGTCACAACTAGCGGGCCCCCATCAGGTGCTCCACGGCCAATTGCTGCAGTCGGACGAACCCGAACCCCTTGCCGTTGAAGTAGGCATCGGTGTCGAAGTCTTCGAACGAGGCCCGGTCAGCCAGCAGGTCGTCGCAGCTCTCACCGGGTGCGAGGGTCGGCGTCAACAACTCGGCGACCCGGGAGGCGGCGAGCGCCTCGTGCACCTCGGGGTCGGCGCGGAACGCCGCGGCGCGTTCCTTGAGCAGAAGGTACGTGCGCATGTTCGCCGCGGCAGACTCCCAGACGCCGGTCGCATCCTCGGTGCGGCTCGGTTTGTAGTCGAAGTGGCGGGGACCGTCGTAAGCCTGGCCGCCATCTGGGCCGCCGTTCTCCAGCAGGTCAACCAGGGAGAAAGCGTTCTGCAGGTCACCGTGGCCGAAAACGAGATCCTGGTCATACTTGATCCCTCGCTGGCCGTTCAAATCGAGATGAAACAGCTTGCCCTGGTACAGTGCCTGGGCAATTCCTGCGGTGTAGTTCAACCCGGCCATCTGTTCGTGGCCGACCTCAGGGTTCACGCCGACCAGTTCGGGACGCTCCAGGGTTTCGATGAAGGCCAATGCGTGACCGACCGTGGGAAGCAGGATGTCTCCTCTGGGCTCGTTCGGTTTCGGTTCAATGGCGAACCGAATGTCGTAGCCCTTGTCGGTGACATAGTCCCCCAGAAGGTTCACCGCCTCGCGGTATCGTTCCAGTGCCGCCCGGATGTCTTTGGCCGCATCGTATTCGGCCCCCTCCCGCCCTCCCCACATGACGAATGTCTTCGCCCCGAGTTCGGCGGCGAGATCAATGTTGCGCAGAACCTTGCGCAGCGCAAACCTGCGCACCGCGCGGTCGTTCGAGGTGAATCCACCGTCTTTGAACACCGGGGCGCTGAAGAGGTTGGTCGTCACCATGGGCACGATCATTCCGGTGTCACCCAGAGCTTGCTTCAGACGGTCGATCTGCGTCTGCCTTGCGGCATCCGTCGAGCCGAAGGGATACAGGTCATCATCGTGGAATGTCAGCCCGTACGCGCCGAGACCGGCGAGCTTCTCAACCGCTTCAACGACGTCGAGGTGTTCGCGAGTCGGCCCGCCGAACGGATCAGATCCGTTGTAGCCAACGGTCCAGAGTCCGAACGAGAACTTGTCGTCGCGGGTGGGTATCAGGGACATGATGGGCTCCATTGTGGTCAACTTTGACGTGTGGCGGCGAAAAACGCGATAATAAGTTATCTCTCACAACATATCTGATTTCCGGCAGTTAGGACAGGCGCATGCCCACAAACATCGCGTCCAGGCTCGCTGCAACGGAGCGCGGGAACAACAATGACCAGGCCCGGCGGCACAACCTTTCCACCATGCTGGGCATCCTTCATCGACACGGCATGCAGACGCGCGCCGAGTTGACCAGGCGCACAGGCCTCAACCGCTCGACCATTGGCGCTCTGGTCGGTGAGCTGGTTGCCCTCGGCCTCGTGAACGAGGCCTCCACGCCCCAGACCGCGGTCGACGCGCCGGCAGCGGGGCGCCCAGCAGGGCGATCAGCGGGGCGCCCGAGCCCGACAGTAAAAGTGCGTGAATCCGTTGCGGCAATCGCAGTCAATCCTGATACTGACGCGGTCACGATCGGCCTGATCGGATTGGGCGGCGCCGTGCTGGGGCGGGTTCGACGACCCACCGCAACGATTCCGAGCGCCGCAGAGGTCGTGTCGATGGTGGTCGAGGCGGCCCAGGCAATGGCTGCAGAGATCAGTGAACTCCAGATCATCGCGGTGGGTGCCGCTGTTCCGGGTCTGGTCAACACCTCGACCGGCACTGTCGCCTTCGCGCCCCACCTGGGCTGGCGCAACGAGGAGTTCGCCGACGCGCTCGAGAGCGCACTCGGCGTTGACGCAGCAGTCGGCAACGATGCCAATCTCGGTGCGATTGCCGAAGGTCTGTATGGTGCGGGGCGCGGAGCCGCTGACTTCGTTTACCTCAATGGCAGCACGAGCGGGATCGGCGGAGGTGTCTTCTCCGCCGGTCACCCACTGTTCGGTGCACACGGGTATGGTGCAGAGCTCGGTCACACCCGAGTCAACGCTTCGGGGCGGGCCTGCCACTGCGGCCGCACCGGATGCTTCGAGACCGAGGTGAACATCAGGCGCCTTCTCGCGCCGATCGAGCTTCGCTCAGTTGATCTTGACGAACTGGATGCCGTTCTCCGAGGTCCGCACAGCAGCCGCCTCCGCCCCGAGGTGACCAGACAGCTTGATGTCATCGCCGAGAAGATCGTTGACTTCATCAGTATCTTCGACCCCGAGCTGGTCATTCTCGGTGGCCACCTCGGCTCACTCTACGACGTCGCGGCCAGCTATCTGGATTCGTGGCACGCGTCGATGTCGTTCGCTTCACTCGAGCGAACGGTCACGATCAAACGTGCACAGTTGGGCCCAAATCTGCTGCTGATCGGGGCGGCCGAGATCGCGTTTGCCCGACTTCTGGCAGATCCGTCATCGATTGCTTCTCTGGAGATTTTGGCCTGAGGAGAATGCGTCAGGAGCGCGCGCGACCCTCCGACGCCGAAGGCACGTCCTTTCTTCGCAGCGTGGGATCGCATAGTATGTGGTCAGACCACATAGATCAGGACGGGCAGCAGTGACCGCAGACCAACGCGCATGGCGCATCGTGCTCGAGACGATCGAGCGCGATCTGCTGAGTGGCGCGCTGAAGCCAGGCGATCGCCTGCCCGGCGAACGTGCACTCGCCGCTGAACTCGGGGTCGGGCGTTCCAGCGTACGAGAGGCACTGCGCGTGCTCGAGGTGCTCGGGCTGGTCCGTACCAATACCGGCTCGGGGCCTCTCGCCGGCGCCATGATCGTCGCGACCCCCGCCGGTGGCATGTCGCAACTGATGCGCCTTCAGGTGGCCGCGACGGGATTTCCGGTCGCAGCCATCGTGCGAACCCGACTGGTGCTCGAGACCGCGGTGGTCGCCGAGTTGGCGCTGGCCGCGAAATCTGCGCCACTTGATGAAGCACAGCAACTGCTCGACGCGATGGGCTCGCCCGCGCTCACCCCGGCCGAATTTCTTGCTCTGGATGCCGCGTTTCATGTCGCCCTGGCCGAAGCATCCGCAAATCAGGTGATCACCGCGATGATGGCTGGGCTGCGAAATTCGATCGAGGGTTATGTGCTCGCGGGGGTCGCGCGGCTGCCCGATTGGGCTTCCTCCGTCGATCGGTTGCGGGCAGAACACAGTGGCATCCTCGCAGCGATTCGGGTGGGAGACGCTGACCTCGCCCGCACCCGGATGCACGACCACATCGCCGGCTATTACGCCGAGACCAAGCTCACCGATGATCACGTCGACCGTGACGATGACGACCTGACCGCCTTCGCCCGGCATCCCCGACGAATGCCGGCCCAAAAGACCCCGCTCCAACAGACCCCGCCCCAAAAGACCCCAGACCAAAAAAGAGAGCCCCACCATGGTTAAGCGCCAGTTTCCGAAACCCCGCGACCTCGCCCCACTGATGAAGTTCAAGAAGGTGGAGCTGAACGCGAAGAAGCGTCGACTCGCCTCGGCCCTGACGATCTACGACCTGCGCCGCATCGCCGCCCGCCGAACCCCGAAAGCCGCGTTCGATTACACCGAGGGCGCAGCCGAGGCAGAGCTCTCCCTCGCCCGCGCCCGTCAGGCGTTCGAGGACATCCAGTTCAATCCGGCCATCCTGCGCGATGTCTCCACCGTCGACACGAGCCGCACGGTACTCGGCGGGCCGGTCTCTATGCCGTTCGGTATCGCCCCCACCGGCTTCACCCGCATGATGCAGACCGAGGGCGAGATCGCCGGGGCGCGCGCCGCGTTCCGGGCGGGCATCCCATTCTCACTGTCGACCATGGGCACCGCGTCGATCGAAGACGTCAAGGCGGCGAACCCGGGCCGCAATTGGTTTCAGCTCTACATGTGGAAAGACCGTGACCGCTCGATGGCGCTCGTCGAACGTGCGGCGGCCGCAGGGTACGACACTCTGCTGGTGACCGTCGACGTTCCCGTGGCTGGCGCCCGACTGCGCGATACTCGAAACGGCATGTCGATCCCGCCTGCGCTCACACCGAAAACAATTGTCAACGCCATCCCTAGGCCCGAGTGGTGGATCAACTTTCTTACTACTGAACCGCTCGCGTTCGCGTCACTGAGTCGTTGGTCGGGCACCGTCGGCGAGATGCTCGACGCCATGTTCGATCCGACCGTCACTTTCGAAGACCTCGCCTGGATCAAAGACCAGTGGCCCGGCAAGCTCGTGGTCAAGGGCGTGCAGAATGTGGACGATGCCCGCAAGCTCGCGGCCATGGGCGTCGACGGAATCGTGCTCTCCAACCACGGCGGGCGCCAGCTCGACCGCGCGCCGATCCCATTCCACCTGCTGCCCGAGGTCGTGCGCGAAGTCGGTGGCGACACCGAGGTGCTGCTCGATACCGGCATCATGGCCGGGGCAGACATCGTGGCATCGATCGCGCTCGGTGCCCGCTTCACCCTCGTCGGCCGCGCCTACCTCTACGGGCTGATGGCCGGCGGTGAGGCGGGGGTTGACCGCATGATCCAGATTCTCTCGGAGCAGATCACCCGCACGATGCGGCTGCTCGGCGTCAATTCCCTCGACGAGCTCGAGCCTGGTCACGTCACCCAGCTGGCCCGGCTCACGCCGATTGCTCGCGAGCCAACGGATGCGGCCTCCACCGCCTCATCGAAGGCATCCTTACCGAAGACAGCGTCCGTCAAGACAGCCCCAGCGAAGACAGTTCCGGTTAAGACAGCCTCCGGCAAGACGGCCATTCGCAAAACTGCCTCATCCAAACCGGATGGGGCCAAGGCCGCGAAGCGCGAATCTTCGTCGGCCGAATCCAGCCCGACCAAGATCAAGGCAGAAGGCAAGAAGTAGGGTGTGGCTCGGCGGGTCTGGCTCGCAGTCGAGCATCAACAACCAGGTCCGCGCGGGTTCTCCAGACAGGTGCGGTCGACGAGGACGGTCTTCGCCTCGCCGGCCACAGCGGTGATGCGGTTGCCATCGGAAGTCACCGTGCCCGCGACCTGGAGCCAGTCGTAGCCGACGAAGCGATACTCGGCAGAATAGGCCAGCTGCACGTCGATCGAATACGTTCCACGGTCACGGTAGACGTGGCTGGTGGCGGTTGGTGAGAACTCCGATTGGCTCAACTGCGCCCAGGTCGCCCCACCCGTCGCTGTCGACGCGTAGGTGCTGTCGCCGTACGACCAATGAAAAGTATCGGGCGCATACCGCACCTCGATCGGCCAGCCCAGCAACTCCCCGGTGAGCGTGTGGGCGGATGCCTGCGCCACAAAGTTCGTGTCGAGGCCCACCAGGATCCAGCCCTCGGGCTCCATCGTGACGTCAGGGATCGCGGGCCGGAACGTGGCCAGGTCGCTCAAGGTCACTGTCGGCGGCTCCACAACCGGGTCTGGTTCTGCGGGCGTGGTGTCGCACGCAGCACCATCCGCGCAACCGACGTTGGGCAGCCCCGGACCAGCGGCGTCGGGCGCACTATCGCCGTGGGGCGCGGCGTTGTTTGTGCCGGATTCATCAGGTTGGTTCGGCCCGGGAGCAGGGTTGTCGATCGTCGCCCAGATGTCGGTCTCGCCGTCGTCACTCTCGGCGCCGGAGGATGGTGGTTCGCAACCCCCGATCTTGGCAAGCTCTTCAGAGCACTCTGAAGACGGCCCCGCGACAACCGCGCTCGGGCCGGAAACAATGCCGGCGGCAACACCGATTGCGACGAGTGTGACCGCTAGCAGAAGTTTTTGCCGGACCATACCTTGGACTCCGATAACAAGATTGGACCCTTTTGATTACTCTGCTGAAAGACGACCTGTAGCGGCAACCGCAACACACGATCCGGTTCGACGACCGACGCCCCAGTCGAATCCAAAACATCAGTTTCGGACACATCGAGACAGACTAAGGTTCGGATTTCATGCTCACCCGGCTGGACGAAACCAAAGGTTTGGATGGCCATAGAGTCGTGTGTTAATCGCCCAATGCTTGTCCATCCTTCAGAGTCATACAATTCAGCGACTTCCACTACTTGACGATGAAGCTCACCAATACTGAGGGCTTGATAGGCCGCTCGGGCCTCAATAGCTCCGTCGGCCGCTCGATCTGCGGCCGCAAGGTACGCCGTGTACGTCTTGTGGGCTGCGGCCAGCGCCTCTTCGTCTGACGCGAACCACGCACCATCAGGCACGGGCGGCACGGGGATCGGTGTCGGCGCCACGGCCTCGGGAGTGCATCCGCCGAGGAGCAACGTGGCGAGCATGGCCAGACCAACAGCCGCTGCGACGCACGGGGCCGCAGAATGCCTGCTCAGGCGGGGCAACGATGAGCGCACCATGCCCCTACGTTAGGCCAGATTCGAGTTTTGCCCCGTAAGTTATCCACATGACCCGGCGGTGGGGCCATCTGCGGTGACCCGCAGACCACCGCCCGTTGACCCACAAGTACAAACTTTTGGGGGATGACCCAGAAATCTCACTGAATACGCTCGAAAGTGAGGCACCCACAGGCGCCCACAACAGCAGGGATGAGACGAGAATGACTGCGTCCAAGATCAATGCCCAGGCCCGATCGGGCCTGCTGGCAGCACAGCAAGACCGCGGGAACATCGCACCCGGAAGCCAAGATCCCGCCCCGACATTCGGCCGACGACGCTGGGTCGGTCTCGGCGTTCTGGCTGCGGGCCTGTCGATGATCGTGCTCGACGGCACCATCGTCGGGGTCGCCCTACCCGTGTTGATCGACGACCTGCATCTTGACCTCAGCGACGCCCAATGGGTGAACGGCATCTACTCGGTCGTCTTCGCCGCCCTCCTGCTGACCGCCGGCCGACTCGGCGACCGGTTGGGCCGGCGCCGCATGTTCGTCATCGGCATCGTCGTCTTCGTCATCGGGAGTCTTCTCGCCGCCATCGCCACCGGCGCCGGCACCCTGATCCTCGCCCGCGTGGTGCAGGGCCTCGGCGGTGCGTTGATTCTGCCGGCCACCCTCTCCACGGTGAACGCCACGTTCCGCGGTCGCGACCGCGCCATCGCCTTCGGCATCTGGGGCGCAGTCATCGCCGGTATGGCTGCGTTCGGCCCGTTGCTCGGCGGTTGGCTGACCACATCCTTCAGCTGGCACTGGATCTTTCTGGTGAACCTCCCCTTCGGCATCCTCATCCTCATCGGAGCCCTCTTCGCCGTTGAGGAAACACGCAGCAGTGACACCACTCCGGGGTTCGACGCCGGAGGCCTGGTTCTCAGCGCTCTCGGATTCGGCGCCATCGTGTTCGCAATGATCGAGGGCCGCACCCTCGGCTGGTGGACTCCGGATGCCGCTCTCAACATCTTCGGCTTCACCTGGTCAACAGCCGCCCCGCTCTCACCGATCCCGGTGGTGGGCGCGGTCGGCCTCGCCGCACTTGTTCTCTTCGTGTTCTGGGAGCGCCGCCGGGCCCGAGTGAACCGCTCCGCCATCCTTGACCTGAACCTGTTCTCGATCAGTACCTTCACCTGGGGCAACCTCACCGCGCTCTGCGTCGCCATCGGCGAGTTCGGGCTGCTCTTCGTGCTTCCGCTGTTCATTGTCAACGCGATGGGCCTGACCACGCTCGGCGCCGGCCTCGTACTGGCCGCGATGGGTGCGGGTGCGTTCGCGTCGGGAACCGCCGCACGGGCACTCTCCGAGCGAATGGGCGCCCCTTCCGTCGTTCTGTTGGGCCTTGTCATCGAGATCGTCGGTGTGGTCGTGACCGCCTTCGTGATACGCCCCGGAATCTCGCCGTGGCTTCTCGCACTGGTGCTGGCCGGCTACGGTCTGGGGCTCGGTCTGGCTTCCGCCCAGCTCACCGGTACGGTGCTGCGCGACATTCCCACCGAACAGTCCGGGCAGGGCTCGGCGACCCAGTCGACCGTGCGCCAAGTGGGCGCCGCTCTGGGCACTGCTGTGATCGGCGCAGTGTTGGCTGCTGGCCTGGCGGGTGGGCTGGCGGCCCAACTCGACAACGTTCCGGGCATCGCACCGGCGGCCGCCCAGCAGTTGGTCAACAGCACCTCGCTGTCAGCCGGCGGCACCATTCCCGTCCTGCGAGCGCAGGGAGTGACAGGTGATCTTGGAGCAAACGGCCCGGTCGCGGCAGCGGCCCTCTCCGCCGGTTTCGCCGATGCAACCCGCATCTCGATGTTCACCGCTGCCGGCTTCCTCGGTGTGGGCCTGAGCTTTGCAGTGCGACTGCGCTCTCGAAGCGATTCGGCAGATCACGCAACGAAAAGCCGGGCCGGGGCCTAGGCTTGGGCCATGGATACGATCATGGTCACTCTGCACGTTGTCGCTGCCGTCTTCATCATCGGCCCGATGGCGATCCTGCCAATGACCGGAATGCGCGCGATCAAAGCCGGTCAGGGCGGCCAGGTCGCCGTTCTTGCCAAGTCGACGTTGATCTTCAGCCTGCTCTCCCTGCTGGTGATCATCTTCGGATTCGGCATCATCGGAATGCGCAGTATGCCAATCACCCTGTGGTGGATTCTGCTCTCACTGGTCCTCTACGCGATTGCCCTGATCCTGACCCTCGTCGTTGTCGTTCCAGCGTTGCGCCGCGCGTCACGCCGGTTGTCGCCTGCGCTGCCACCGGAGCGCCCGGCGGCATCTGCACGGGGCACCGGCCCCGCCACCGTTTCCGGCGGAACACCGGGTGCCCCTGCACCGGGCGCAGCGCCGGCGCCCAGCACGGCCCCGACCCCGGCCGCCACCGCCTCGGGCACCGAGAACAACGAATACACCCTGGTGGCCATGGGTTCAGGGATCTCATCGGTTCTGTTGCTGGTCACCGTCGTCCTGATGGTCGTCGGGGCGTCGTCGTAACCCCTGTCACCGACCGAGGTCAGGGCCTTCGGAAGATGTCGAGCACCGCCCGCATCACCAGCACAAGGGCGACGGCGCCCAGAGTGTAGGCGAACAGCTGGTACAGGCTGATGGTCGGCGTCACCTCGGGGCCGCCGCCGCTGACCAGCAGTATCGTGGCCACCACGGCCGCGATGCCGCCCAGAAAGACCAGCAGAACCTGCTGGATCAGTGATGTGATGTAACGCCGGTCACGCTCGTCGGCCAGAATGCGCATATTGAAACTCAGCCGTCCCGCCTCCAGCTGGGCGGTGATCTGGTCCAGGCGTCGAGGGAGCCGTCGCAGAATGGGCATCATCGTCGTCATCTCGTCGGTGACCGAATTCTTCATGGATGACGGCTTGAAGGCGTCAGCGAATCTGCTTCGGGCAAAGTCCTTGGCCCCGTTGAGTACGTCGAAATCACCGTCGAGCAACCGCAACGTGCCTTCCGCCACCGCAAAAGCGCGGAACGCCGCCGCTATCTCCCCGGGGATCGCCATGCCGTGCTCACCGAGTGTCTGCACCAGATCGCTGAACATCTGCATACTCACCGCAGCGCCAGGGCCGAGATTGAGGGCGACAAACCGGCCGAGCGCCCGCCTCAGGGCCGGTTCGTCGAAATTATCGGGCCGACTCATCAGCTCGAGCAGGCCGTCGGTCATCTGTTGGGCGTCGCCCCGATCGAACGAGAGCATCAACTCGCCGATGGCGCGCCGCATGGTCGAATCCAGTCGGCCGACCGAACCGAAGTCGACCAGGGCCAGCCGGTTTCCTGCAAGCAGCATGACGTTGCCGGGATGCAGGTCGGCGTGGAACACTCCGTCGACAGTGATCTGGCGAACAAGGGAGCGAAACAACTCGTCGGCGAGTTCGGTGCGTCTGGCCTGTGAGACCCCCGTCAGTGCATCCGGGTCGCTCAGCGTCTTACCGGTGAGCAGGGTCATCACCAACACGCGATCAGTGCACAAGTCGACCCGGTGGCGGGGGATGACCAATCGCTCATCTTCGGGGCGATTCGCCTGCACCGCGCGAAGCGCAGCCATGTTGGCGGTCTCGACCCGGTAGTCGAGTTCGCCGCGCAGGGCGTCGACAAAACCGGTCATTATCTCTATCACGCCGACCGAGCGCGCCCATGCGGTGGATTTCTCGAGAGTGCGAGCCAGACGCAGCAGAATGTCGAGGTCGCGGGTCACCACCGGCACGATCCCGGGCCGCTGCACCTTCACCGCGACAGCCTCACCGGAGTGCAGCCGCGCCCGGTGCACCTGCCCGATCGATGCTGCGGCTATGGGAACCGGGTCGAACTCGGCGAACACGTCGTCGATGGATGCCTGCATTTCGGCTTCGAGCACTACCTTGACATCAGCCCACTCGGCCGCGGGCACGCACTGCTGCAGCAACGAGAGTTCGGTAGTGAACTCGGCCGGCACCAGGTCGATCCGGGTCGACAGCAGCTGACCGAACTTGACGAAGGTCGGCCCTGCCTCTTCGAGCGCCACCCGGAGCGACCGGGCCTGTTTCGCACGCTGCCTGGACGCCTCACCGCCAGGCCCGTGCGCCGGTACCTTGATCGGCAGCAGGCCGTTGCGCATCGCGATCCGGGTGATCTGGGAGTACCGCCTGGCCCGCTGGAACTGGCGGCGGATGGCCGGCAGCCAATCGTTCGGCGGCGGTACGGTGCCGGTCGGAACAACCAACTCGGCCAGCACCAGGAAAGCCATAGCGACCAGCACGACGATGCCGATCTGCACCGGCACCAGCGCAAACATCGGGCCGGGCTGGTTCCAGACGAACCGGGCCTCGAAGAACAATTCGGCCACCAGTGCGATGACCCCGGCCAGAATGATTCGAATCAGGCCGACCGGCACCCCGAGCAGCCGGCGCACCACGGCCGCGAGAACAATGATGAAGACGATCGTGGCCGCCACATCGACGGCAACGCTCAGAAGAATCTGACCAGCGTTCACGTGTCCTCGCCTTCAGTCCGGGCCCTGTATCCGCAGCCCAACGCTATCGCTCACCGCCTGCAGGAGCACAGCCGTTTCAGGCTGAAAGTTGTGCGAGCACTTCCTCCAGCTGGTCGACGGCCCAGTCCAGGTCGCCTTGCTCGATCACGATCGGTGGCGCAAGGCGGATGGTCGACCCGTGGGTATCCTTCGCCAGCACCCCGCGCTCCATCAGCATCTCGCAGACGGTCCGGCCAGAGGCCAGCCCCGGGTCGATGTCGATTCCGGCCCACAGGCCCACGCAGCGCACCTCGAGCACACCTCGGCCACGGAGGGCATGGAGGCGGTCCGCGAGGCGATCTCCAAGCATCCGCGCCCGGTCGGTGAGGCACCCGTCAATCAACAGCCCGATGGTTGCGGCGCCGACGGCGGCGGCCAGCGGGTTGCCGCCGAACGTCGAGCCGTGCTGGCCCGGCTGCAACACACCGAGGATGTCGCGGTTTCCGACAACGGCGGACACCGGAACAATACCGCCGCCCAGGGCCTTGCCGAGCAGATAGAGGTCGGCGGTGACGCCGACCAGGTCGCAGGCGAACCGGGTGCCCGTGCGGCCGAGGCCCGACTGGATCTCGTCAGCAATGAGCAGCACGTTGTTCTCAGTGCACAGTTCTCTGACCGCCGGCAGGTACGACGCCGGCGGAATCAGGATGCCGGCCTCGCCCTGGATCGGCTCGACCAGCACGGCGACGGTATTCTCGTCGATCGCGGCAGCGAGTGCTTCGGCGTCACCGTAAGCGACCGTGCGGAAGCCGGGAGTGAACGGACCGAAATCGGCTCGGGCATCCTCGTCGTCGGAGAAGCTGACGATGGTGACGGTGCGACCGTGGAAGTTGCCGCCCATCACGATGATGTTGGCCTGATCGGCGGCGACACCCTTCACCCGGTAACCCCATGCGCGGGCGAGCTTGATCGCCGACTCCACCGCTTCGGCACCCGTGTTCATCGGCAGCACCATGTCTTTGCCGGCATACTCGGCGAGCGCAGTGACAAACGGTCCGAGTTGGTCGTTGTGGAAGGCGCGGCTGGTCAGAGTCAACGCGTCCAGCTGTTTCTTCGCGGTGGCGACCAGCGTCGGGTTGGAGTGACCGAAGTTCACCGCAGAATAAGCGGCCAAGCAGTCGAGGTAGCGCCGCCCGTCGATGTCGGTCAGCCAGGCACCTTCACCGTGGGCGATGACCACCGGCAGCGGGCTGTAGTTGCGGGCGGCGTGGTCGTTCTCGACCCGAATCGCTGCGGTCTGGGCATCCGTCACCGCCCCACCGATCACGGATACAGGGTGGTCGGTCACAGACAGGGTCATCGTCGAAGCTCCAGGGTGCAGCACTTGACGCCGCCTCCGCCGAGAAGCAGCTCGGAGAGGTCAACGCCGATGGGGTTGTAGCCGCGCTCGCGCAACTGCTTCTCGAAGCCGAGGGCACGCGAGGCGATCACCACATTGTATCCATCGGAGTAGGAGTTGAGACCGAGCACCGTGGCGTCCTCCTCGCTGACGAGGATCGCATCGGGATAGCGTTCGCGCAGGATCTTCAGGCTCGGCTCATCGAACGCGCTCTCCAGGTAGGCGATGTTCGCCTTCTCGCCCGGCGCCGGAGACGGGTCAAGCACCGCAACTGCGGTGTCGAGGTGATAGAAGCTGGGGTTGATCAGGTTGAGGGTGATGACCTCGCGCCCGAAAAGCTTGGCCACCTCCTGGTGGCTCTCGATATCGCTGCGAAACCCGGTGCCGGCCAGAATCACATCGCCCACCAGCAGGATGTCGCCCTCACCCTCGTTCGTGTGCTCGGGCTCGGCAACGGTGTAGCCCGCCTCACGGAACCAGTCCATGTAGGCCGGGCCCTCGGCTGCGCGCTGCTCATAGGTGAAGAGGGCACCGTAGGCGATACCGTCGAGCACGAAGCCGCCGTTGGCCGAGTAGACCATGTCGGGCAGACCGTCGATCGGGTCGATCAATTCGACCGTGAATCCCAGGTCGAGGTAGGTCTGGTAGAGAACCTCCCACTGCTTCACCGCGAGGGAGGTGTCGGTGGGGTTCTGCGGGTGCATCCACGGGTTGATCCGGTAGTTCACCGTGAAGAAGTCGGGCCGGCACATCAGCACGGTGCGCTTCGAGGGTGTGCGCACGGGCGCAACGGGCGTGGGATGAGTGAGAACAGACATTTTGCCTCCTGGTGGCTGGAGCAGTCATCCTGGGGATGAAAGCTCATTCGGTGGCGGACTCTGTCACTCGAAACTGAGCCCCGGGGGCATCCGTTCGGGTCGGAGGCCCCGTGACCAGTCAGCTGATCCGCTCGTGCGGAGATGATTGGCGGGACGCCGCATTCAGTCTGACACACAGTTATCTGCCATATTTCGCTATTCTGCGCAGGTTCATTGCGCAACCTCGAGGCAGAACGAACGTTCTCTTCGCGGTTAGGCCGAGCGATTGTCTCCGCGAGCGAAATAGCCGTGAGCAGTGCCGCTGCCCCAGGGCCGGTAGGAACAAAGCCGTACCCGATGACAACCTTGGGTCACCCTGCCGTCAGCCCGCTGCAACTCCTACTGTGGATGTCATGACCGACACCAGTGATCTAGCCCCTGAACTCGACGTCTCCGAGTGGGTGGGCGAGCCGTCACCGCTCGAATCACTCCGCGGCCGGGTAGTACTCATCGAAGCATTCCAGATGCTCTGCCCCGGATGCATCAACTACGGCTTGCCGCAGGCACAGAAGGTGCACCGCATGCTGGAGGGCGTGACGGTCATCGGCCTGCACACGGTGTTCGAGCATCACGCGGTCACCGGCCCAGATGCGCTGAAGGTGTTCCTGGCCGAATTCGGCATCCAGTTCCCTGTCGGCATCGACCGCCACGAGAATGATGCCATGCCGGTCACGATGAAGCGATACCAGTTGCAGGGCACACCGTCGACGTTGGTCATCGATCGCGCGGGTCGCCTTCGTCTGTCGCACTTCGGCAAGATCGACGACCTCGCGCTCGGCTCGATTCTCGGCCGACTGCTGGATGAGGACCACGACGCCAATCCTGACGCATCATGAGACGAACACTGATCCTCGGCGGCACCGCCTGGCTCGGTCGAGAAATCGCCACGCAGCTCCTCGCGAGCGGGAATGCAGTGACGTGCCTCGCACGGGGATCGTCGGGGTCTGCTCCTGTTGGCGCAACACTGGAAGCCATTGATCGCAGTGATCCAGAAGCTTATGACCGCGTCAAGCAGCAAGAGTGGGATGACGTGATCGAGTTGTCCTACGATCAGGGATTCGTCACCGGGGCCCTGCGGGCCCTGGCCTCACAGGCCGCGCATTGGACGCTGGTCTCGTCGGTTTCTGTCTACTCGTCGAATGCCGAGCCGCATGCTGACGAAACCGCAGAGGTTGTAGTGGCTGTGAACCTCTCCGACTACGGGCACGCGAAAGTGGCTGCAGAAAAAGTGTCGACGGAACTCGTTGGCGATCGGCTGCTCATTGCCCGCCCCGGACTCATTGGCGGCCCAGGCGACCCGAGCGACAGGTTCGGGTACTGGGTCGGTCGATTTGCTCTCGCCGATACCGAACCTGTGCTCTCCCCCACGACGAAGGGGCGCACCGTTCAGGTTGTCGATGTTCGGGACCTGGCATCGTGGGTCGCCTCCGCCGGACGCGGTCGGCTCACCGGCACGTTCAATGTGGTCGGCAACCAGCACGGTCTGCAGGAGACGCTGGATCGGGCGGCGACAATTGCCGGCTACTCTGGCCGCACAATTGAGGCACCCGACGAGTGGCTGATCGAACACGCCGTCAACTTCTGGGCGGGCCCCCGATCCCTGCCGCTGTGGCTGCCCGAAGTCGACCGCGGATTCACCAGACGAAGCAATGCCGCGTTCATTTCTGCCGGCGGCGTGCTGCGGAGCCTTGATGACACGCTGATAGGCTCGCTCGAGTACGAGCAACGGTGCGGCCTTGACCGTGAACGACGATCCGGCCTGAGCCGACACGACGAACTGGCCCTCCTCGAAATCCTGTCCCGCTGATGGGCCTGGCGCGGGGCTGAGCGCGGGGGTTGGGATCCCGCTGGCTGAGGGATTGCGCCAGCAATCGTCTCGAAGCCCCCGACGTCCGCGGTTCGAACGTGGGGGTTTCGAGACGATTTTTCGTTCCTCAAAATCCCTCAACCTGCGGGGGTGTTCCAAGGCTTCGAGCCGATCCTCCTCCGTCGGATCCCTCAACCTGCGCGGCTTGTGCACCGACGTCAGCTAGCGGCGCAGCTCCTGCGTGCAGCACTTGATGCCGCCGCCACCCTTCAGCAGTTCGGAGAGATCGAGCGGAACCGGCCGGTAGCCGTGCTCGGCCAGCTGCCGGATGTAGTCGTCGGCGCCGGCGGCGACCATCACGTTCAACCCGTCGGAGACCGAGTTGAGCGCGAGGATCTCGGCATCCTCATCGGTGACGATGATCGAATCGGGAAATCGCTCGGCGAGCAGGGCCCGGCTGGCGTCGTCGAACGCGTGTGGCAGATACGCGATGCGGCCGGGGCCGGCAGAACGCTCGGAGTCGAGCACGGTGAGCGCGACATCCAGGTGGTAGAAGCGCGGGTCGACCAGGGTGAGGCTGAGCACCTCGCGGTCAAACACCTTCTCCAGTTCGGCGTGGCTGCCCGCAGTGCTGCGGTAGCCGCGGCCGGCGAGGATCACGCCGCCGACGTATGCGAAGTCGCCCTCCCCCTCATTCACACTCTCGGGCTCGGTGATCTCGAAATCATTCTCGGCGAACCAGCGACGAAACGACTCGGCCTCCGGCTGACGCTGCGGGTAAGCGAAACTGGCGATGTACGCCTTGCCGTCGACGGCGAAACCGCCGTTTGCGCTGAAGACCATGTCGACCAGGCCAGCCACCGGCTCGAGCAGGTCGACGGTGTGCCCCAGGGCGAGATATGCGTCGCGCAAAGACTCCCACTGACGAACCGCCAGTGCCGTGTCGGTCGGCTGGTCGGGGTCCATCCACGGGTTGATCCGGTATTCGACCGTGAAATGATCGGGGCGACACATCAGGTAGTGCCGGGGCGTGGGCGTACGGGTCGGCCGGGTACCGGGCATTTCGGTTTCAAGCAGCACATCAGCGGGCATCGCGGGGTTCCTTCCGGGCTCAGATGATTTCAGCATCACACGTCATCCCAGAACTTTCCCGCCCTCCGGCGCATCATTCCTGCGCGGTTGCGCCCGGAACGCACGTTTTGGCTCTAGGCTGGCCGAATGGACAACCTGGATCGCCATATTCTCGATCTTCTCCGGCAGAATGCCCGCGCCAGTTACGGCGACATCGGGCAGACGGTGGGACTGTCGGCCTCCGCAGTGAAACGCCGCGTCGACAGGATGGTCGCCGAGAAGATCATCCGCTCCTTCACCATCCAGGTCGATCCCTTGGTCGACGGCATGGGAACAGAGGCGTTCGTCGAGGTGTTCTGTCGCGGCACGGTGTCCCCCGAAGAGTTGAAGCGCATGTTGCAGGCCATCCCCGAGGTGATCTATGCGGGGACGGTTTCGGGTTCGGCCGACGCGATCGTGCAGATCAGGTCTCGCGACATTCCAAGCCTCGAACACGCACTCGAACGGTTGCGCAAAGGCCCGAACATCGACCATACCGAGAGTGCCATCGTGTTGTCTCGCCTCGTGCAGCGCGCCAGCGACTGAAACAGGCACTCGTCGCCCTTCGCGCGTGCATTCCTCGTGCCGGCACCGTTCGCACAGGAGCTCCCCACGCAAGCACTCCCCACACAGGCACTCCCCACACAGGCACTCCCCACACAAGTACGGCGCGCCGTCACGGCACGGCGAGCGCCTCGATCTCGCCCGAATCCACGGCAGCCTTCAATATCCGGTAATCGGCGAGAGATTGGTCGGCGTACGCGAGGGCCCACTCCACCATTGCGCTGTCGAAAGACGGCGAGGTGCCCAGGTACCCGGCGATCATCGGTGAGTTCGAGCTCTGCACATGGCCGCGGGCGAGCAGCCGCGCACATGCCTGTCCGTATCGGCCATACTCAGCGGCAGTCAGGCGTGACGTATCGATCGATGACTTCATGTCGCGGAACTGGCGCACGTAGAAGTCCCGGCCGGCGACCTGGAGGTGCCCGAGGAACGGATCCGACACGGCCTGCAGAATGCGCTGGTTCGCCACCACACGGTGACCCTCGTGGATGCGCTCGTCGGGCTGAACCGGTTCGTGGTGACCGTACACCCGCAGAACGGAGGGCTGCGCCTCCTTGACCTGCAGCACGAGCGGCTCGTTGTTCGGGCCGGTGAGCAGCAAGATGTAGCAACGCGTTCCGACGCTGCCCACCCCGACCACTCGCATCGCCAGGTCGGTGAGCGTGAACTGCGATAACAGCAACGCGATATCCGCGGGCACGGTCGACCGGTATCTCTCGAAGAGAGCCGTGAGCCTCTCCTCGGCCATCTCCGGCACATGGGTGAGCACAGGCGGGTCTTCGATCAGTTCTCGGACGCCGGCAGAGTTCACCCGCGTCACCTTGCGCACGAAGGCCGCGGAAGTGCGCCGGTGCGCCTGTCGTTCCGCCTTGGCGACAACCTTTCGGGCGCGCGGGCTCAAGTCGCCGCTCGCGCTGCCCAGCATCAACCGGTGATAGTAACGGTCGAGCACCGAGAGCGACACGAGTTCACGCAGCTTGAGCCGGTACGCGGTCGCCGTCTGGAGCGCCGCGTCCACGGTGGTGGCCTCATCGAGCCCGGATTCACGGCTGCCGATCACCACGCTGGTGACCAATCGTTTGAGATCCCACTCCCAGGGCGCCAGGCTGGCCTCGTCGAAATCGTTCAGGTCGAACACGAGGTCTCGCTCGGGCGAGGCGAAGAAACCGAAATTGCTGAGGTGCGCGTCGCCGCAGGCAACGATCTCGATCCCGGTGGTGGGGGCGTGGGCAAGATCGGCGGCCATGATGGCGGCCGATCCCCGGTAGAAGGTGAACGGGCTCACGAGCATGCGCCCCATCCGCAGGGGGATCAGTGACTGTACGCGTCGCTCATTCTGCTCCTGCAGGATTGCCAGCGGGTCGCGGTCGTGCGCCACGTACCGGGCAAAGGTGGGCCGGGACACCTGTTTGCGAAGTGCCCGCCCGTCAGATTTCAGCTGATCGCGCGTCGTGACCTCGATCGGCCACAGGTCAGATCCATGGTGGATCTCGATCGCCATCGGATGCCTCTTTCTGCGGCGCGGCCAGCCACCACTGTGGGCTACAGATTAGCGCACGCACGGGGCACTCGGTACGCCGCGTGCCGCCCCACGCAACACCGGAAAAATGCTGGGGCCCTCGACCCATTTCTAGAGAAATGGCCCGAGGGCCCCGCGACGTTCTTCAGGCGTGCCGTCAGATCAGATGACGCCGTCAGAGAGCGTGCTCGGGTTGCCGAAGCGGTGGGCCGTGATCGAAATGGCCTGCTCGTGCAGGAACGGCAGCAACTCGATCCGACCGGCCGGCGTCACATCACCGGCATAGATCGCGACATCCGGGTTGCCACCGGTCGCAGCGGCCAGTTCGGTGGCGCCACCACCGATCAGGCGCACTCGACCGGTCAGCCCGGCGGAGGTCGCTCTCGAGAGCCACGCGGTATCCGTTTGAACGGTGACGGGGATCTCGCGCTGATCGAGAACCTGCTGCACACCGGCAGGCAGCGCCACAGCCGTCGAGACGCTGAACTCCGAGCGGCTCAGGCAACCCGCGATGATGACGCGCAACAGGTCGTGCATCGCGCCCGCCTCATTCAGACGCACGGTGACCGGCATGCGCCGGTAACGCAGGAGGTTGCGCTCGCCATGCAGGTTCGACGCGTCCTTCACCGCACCGAACTCACTCGCCCAGGCCACGGTGTCGCTGAGGGCGGCGCGTCGCAGGGTCTCGAACTGGTCGAACTCGAGCGAGGACTGGCTGGCCTCGATGATCTGGGTCACCAGCGGGTCGATTCCGCGCAGGTGCAGCGTGTTGCTGTGCGTGGAGTTATCCGCAACCCAGGATCCCAGACCGACGAGGTAGTTCGGTCCGCCGGCCTTGGTTCCGGCGCCCACGGCGGAGCGCTTCCAGCCGCCGAAGGGCTGGCGCTGAACGATGGCGCCGGTGATGCCACGGTTGACGTAGAGGTTTCCGCTCTGGATGGTGTCGAGCCATTCACCTAGCTCTTCGGAGTCAAGCGAGTGGAGCCCCGCGGTCAGACCGTAGTCGATCGCGTTCTGGAAGCGAATGGCCTCACTGAGGTCCTTGGCGTGCATGATGCCGAGAACCGGACCGAAGAACTCGGTCAGGTGGAAGTAGCTGCCCGGCTGCACGTGGTCGCGGATGCCCGGAGACCACAGCCGACCGGAGTCGTCCAGTTTGCGCGGCTTCACGACCCAGTCCTCGCCCGCACCGAGGGTGGTCAGCGCGTGCAGCAGTTTGTCCTTGGCGGGCTCGATGATCGGGCCCATCTGGGTGGTGGGGTCTTGCGGGTAGCCGACCTGCAGCGTGGTGGCGGCATCGATCAGCTGGTTGCGGAACCGGGCACTCTTGTTCACCGAACCAACCAGGATCACGAGGCTGGCCGCGGAGCATTTCTGGCCGGCGTGGCCGAAGGCGCTCTTCACGACATCGGCGGCGGCCAGGTCGAGGTCGGCGCTGGGCGTGACGATGATGGCATTCTTGCCACTCGTCTCCGCCAGCACGGGAAGGTCGGGCCGCCATGACTTGAACAGTTGCGCAGTCTCCCATCCACCGGTCAGGATGACCCGGTCGACACCATCGTGCGCAACCAGACGCTGCCCGAGAGAGCGATCGGCAAGGTCGACGTACGCAAGCAGTTCACGCGGGATACCGGCCTCCCAGAGGGCCTCCACCATCACGGCAGCGCTGCGCTTCGCCAAGCTGGCCGGCTTGATGATCACGCCGCTTCCTGCGGCGAGCGCGGCGAGCACCCCGCCGGCGGGGATCGCCACCGGGAAGTTCCACGGCGGCGTGACCACGGTCAGCTTGGAGGGCTGGAACGTCGCGCCCTGCACGGCATCGAGTTCGCGTGCCCGTGCCGCGTAGTAGTGGGCGAAGTCGACCGCCTCACTCACCTCGGGGTCGCCCTCGGCCAGCGTCTTACCGGTCTCGAACGCCATGATCTCAAGCAGACGGGCGCGGTTGGCCTCGAGGGCGATACCCGCGCGGTCGATGACTTCGGCGCGCTCGGCACCGGTCTTCTTTCCCCACTCGGTGCCGCTGCGAGTCACCGTGTCGATCACGCGATCCAAGATCCCAGCATCATCGATGCGCGACGCCTCAAGGGTCTCCAGCCCCAGCTGGGTGTCTTTGGAGCGCTCAAGGATCCCAATGCCCCACTCACGGTTCACGCCGATCGAGGGGTCGGTCTCGGCGGAGTTACGGAACCCGTCATCGTGCACCAGGGCCTCGGGGCTGGAACCGCGGCTGAGGCCGATCACCACTCCGGTGAGGTCGTCGGGGGCCTGGGCATCCACGACCTCGGCCTGCGGCCGGAAGCCGGAGTAACCGTCGGTCAGGCCGCCTGTGCGCTCTGCCGCACGGTCTTGCAACCGGTGCGACGCGGGGGCTTCATCGGCACCCGCGGTCTGCTCCCACCGGTCAAGCTCGGTCAGGGAGGCGAGGAAGCGGTTCTTCTCGCGCTCGAAGAGGGCGGGTGTATCGGCCAGCTCGAAAACGGCCGACATGAAGTTGTCCTGGCTGGCATTCTCTTCCAGACGGCGGATCAGGTACGAGATCGCCACGTCGAACTCGGAGGGGTTGACCACCGGCGTGTACAGCAGCAACTGGCCGACGTCGCGCTTGACAGCGGCGGCCTGTCCGGTCGCCATTCCCAGCAGCATCTCGTATTCGACGCCGTCGGTCACGCCGCGCTTCAACGCCAACAGGTGCGAGAACGCGACGTCGAACAGGTTGTGGCCGGCGACACCGATGCGCACAGCATCGATGTTCTCCGGGGTGAACGCCCAGTTCAGCACGCGCTTGTAGTTGGTGTCACTGTCTTGTTTGCGCGTGTAGGTGGCCTGTGGCCAACCGTGCAGCGAGGCGTCCACCTGCTCCATCGGCAGGTTCGCTCCCTTGACCACACGCACCTTCACCGGGGCTCCGCCCCGGGCACGGCGGGCCTTCGACCACGCGGTGATGCGCTGGAGGGCTCCGAGGGCGTTAGGGAGGTAGGCCTGCAACACGATGCCTGCCTCGAGATTGAGCAGTTCGGGCTTGTCGAGGATCCGCTCGAACACCTCGATGGTCAGGTCGAGGTCGTGGAACTCCTCCATGTCGAGGTTGATGAACTTGGAGTTGCCGGATGCACCGGTGCCCGAGGAAGCGGCGAGCTCGTAGAGCGGGGTCAGCTTCTCGACCACCCGCTCAAGGGTGTCTTCGAACGACCACATCGATATCTGGCTGACGATCGACGACACCTTGATCGACACGTAGTCGACGTCGTCACGGGCGAGCAGCTTGCGGGTGCCCTCGAGACGACGGTTCGCCTCCTTCTCGCCGAGAACGGCTTCGCCGAGCAGGTTGAGGTTGAGTCGGGCGCCGTCCTCGCGCAGCTTCGCAATTGCCGGGCCGAGTTTCTGCGGAGTGGCGTCAACGACCAGGTGGCCAACCATTTGGCGCAACACGAAGCGAGCCGCCGGTACGACGATCCAGGGGATGACCGGGCCGAGCACGCCGCCGACCTTGATCGCGGATCGCATGTACCAGGGGAGAAATTTCGGTGTCTTGTCGGTCAGGCCCTGCAGGGCATAGCCGGCCACGAACAGATCCTCGGGGCGGGCCACCCCATCGACGAACCCGACGGTGAAGTCCAGGCCATTGGGGTCTTTGAGCACACCCGCCAAGCGCTGGCCCGCGGCATCCACCGGGAACTCCGTGCTCTCTTTCAACCAGCGTTGCACGAGCGCTATGGTCTCGTCGGCGAGATCGATCGGGCGCACTGCGGCGCCGTCGGCCGGAGTGGCCTTGTCAGTGGAAACAGTCATGGAAATCGCCCTTTCGGCGCACAGGAACATCGGCGGCAGGCATGCCCGCCTACGGCAATCATGGCGGAGGTCTTCGATTAGATAAAGCGATGCTTTATGATGAGTATTGATTAGCTTCACCGATTGATTGGAATGGTCTCGTGCTCGATGTTCGCCGGCTGCGCCTGTTGCGCGAATTGGCGGTGCGCGGCACGCTTGCGGCGGTGGCCGAGGCCCTCTCCTATTCACCCTCCTCCGTCTCGCAACAACTCGCCCTGCTCGAGAAGGAGGCCGGGGTGAAACTGCTGGAGAAGGCGGGCCGGCGAGTGCAGTTGACGCCGCAGGCCGAGATTCTGGTGGCGCACACCCAGCGCATTCTCGACCGTCTGGAGCGGGCGGAGTCCGAGATGACAGCCTCGCTGCACGCGGTTTCGGGCACCGTACGCGTGGCCGTCTTCCAGTCGGCCGCGCACGCCGTGATTCCGCACGCGCTCACGCTACTGGCCGAAAAATACCCACAGTTGCGGGTGGAGATCGTCGAGCGCGAGCCCGAAGAAGGACTGTTCGCGGTTTCGGCGAGAGACTTCGATCTGGTACTGGCCGAGCAGTACCCGGGGCACACGAGGGCGTACCGGTCGGACCTCGACCGCGTGAACCTGGTCTCTGACACCCTGCGCCTTGCCGTTCCTGGGCAGCTCGGTGGTCGGCCTGCGCTGCCGAGCATCGCGGCCGCGGCAGGCACATTGCCGACGAACCCCCAGCGCCAGATCAGTTCCCTGGCCGACGCCGCCCACCTGCCGTGGGTGATGGAGCCCGCCGGAACCGCGAGCCGGGCCTGGGCCGCCCAACTGTGCCGGCAAGCCGGATTCGAACCGGATGTGCGATTCGAGACGGCCGACCTGGTGGCGCACATCCGGCTGATCGAATCGGGCAACGCTGTGGGCATCCTGCCCGACCTGGTCTGGTCGGGCGAGAAGCCGAGCGTGCGACTGGTGCCACTGCCGGATTCGCCCTGGCGCACAGTCTTCTCGGCCGCACGGCGTGCCAGCGCCAAGCGGCCCGGCGTGCTCGCTGTGCGCGATGCGCTCGCCCGCTCGGTCGCGATGATGCCGACACCCACTGACCTCGCCCGCTGACCTCGCCCGCTGACGTGCCCCCGTGTGCAGCCTCGCACCGCCCACTAAAAGTTCAGGAGCACAGTGCCGCGGAGCCACTCTGTCGCCGGGCTCCGCCCACGTCCTGGACTCGTGACCACTGAGCGAAGTGGAGCCGGGGGCAATTATCCTTCCGGACTCGTGAGACACTCACTCACAAATGCTCCTGTTCGCAGTCGACCCCGGAGCCTAGCGTGGAGGTGAGAGGTCAGGAGGCACCAATGGATCTGGGACGACTCGCGCTTCGCGTCACCATCGGCTCACTGTTCATCGGCCACGGAACGCAGAAACTGTTCGGCTGGTTCGGTGGCTCCGGGCTTGAAGGCACCGACACGATGATGGCTGCTGTCAACATGCGACCGGTGCGTCGCAACGCGATCATCGCGGGCGCGACCGAAGCCGGGTGTGGAGTTCTGCTGGTCCTCGGGCTTGCAACCCCCTTGGCCGCGGCGGGGTTGACCAGCGTGATGGTCACCGCCGTGCGCAAGGTGCATTGGAAGAACGGCCCGTGGAACTCGAACCGCGGGTGGGAATTGAACGCCGTGAACGTGGCCGGCCTGACCGCACTGGTCGACGCCGGGCCCGGGCGGCTTTCTCTGGATGCGGCCCGTGGGCGAATTCACGCCGGTGCTGGCTGGGCGCTGGCCGCCCTGACGGTGGGCATCGTCTCGTCGGCCGTAGCCATCAAACTGGGAGAACGCGCCCCGACGTCACCCGACAACCCCCCGGAGCCAGCGCCATCACCGAATCGGGGCCCCACGCCGTGATGGTGGGCGGCCAGATCTACCTGGCCGCCACCTGCCTCTCCCGTGTGGTTCGACGATGCTGCGTCCGGGGTGCGACGCTACTTCTGCGCGCTCCACTCGGCAGCCTTCTCGCGCAGCTTCTGGTGAGCTCCACCGAATGCCGCGGCCGCTGTTTCGCCGAGCAGCGCCTTGGGAACCTTGCAGACCATGGTGTAGACGGTATCCACAACGTTGGCCACCGGGCTCAAGCAGGTCTGAGAGACCAGCTGGTACGCATCCATGGTGCCGATCTCGAGAAGTTCGGAGACCCAGTTCACCATTTCGACATTCGCGATCCGGAAGGCGTCTTCGAGAGGCTTCGTCGAACCGGTGGTGATCAGGTACTCGTCGGTCTCGATCCGCGGCCAGGCCGGCGCCTGTCCCTTGATCAGTTCGACGATGAACACGGTGTCCATCGCACACTCCACCGCCACCCCACAGGTCTCACCCTCACCCTGGCGGGCGTGGCCGTCTCCCAGGCTGAACAGGGCGCCGGGAACGTTCACTCCCAGGTAGCAGGTGGTCTTCGCCCGCATCTCCGGTGTGTCCATGTTGCCGCCCCAGTTGCCCGGAGCCAGTGCGGAGCGCACCTCTCCGAGGGCGGGCGCAACCCCGACCGTGCCGTGCATGGGGTCCAAGGGCAGCGGCAGGCGGAGATCGCTGCCGAGAGCCTGGAAGTGCACCAGCCGCTTTTCGGTGTCGAGATCGTAGAACCAGGTGTTCTCGGGTAACGGGTCTTGGAGCAGGGCGGTGTCGTGGGTTCCGGTCAATGCCCCGAAGAACTCCACGGTGGTGCTCACCCCCCAGTCGAAGCGTGGTTCGATGCTGATGAAATGGATGGCGAGAGTGTCGCCCGGCTCTGCGCCCTCGATGTAGAACGGGCCGGTCTGCGGGTTGAGGTAGCGGGGGTCGATCAGCGCCGACGGTTTCACCCCGGCCTCGGTGATCATGCCCGCAAAGCAGTCCAGGGTCGACGTGGAGACCACGGTTCCCGGCTTCAGTTCGGCCTTCGCCTGGGCGCCACCGAATGTGTAGACCAGCTGTGCGGGGTCGACGTCTGCGGCCACCTCGAAATTAAGTGTTTTCATGTTTCTCATGCCTTTCTGCTGAGCTCGGCTTCTGAAGTGTCGATGGCTGCAGCTCGGACTCGGCGCCTGGCCCCCAGTTCGATGGTCTGCACCAGACCACCGGGGCGGAATGCGAGCATGAAGATCAGCAGGATCGCGAGCAGGATCTCCGTCATCCCGACGGTCTCGAACGGCAGAACGCCGCTCACGCTGAACGAGTTCTCCATCGCGCGGAGCCCTTCGGTGGCGATGGTCACCAACAGCACGCCGATTGCCGTTCCCGTGACGGTGCGCGGCCCGCCCACGATCAGCATGGTCAGCACGATGAACGTCTGGGTCATGTAGAAGGCGCCGGGCTGGAACGAAGTGATGAAATGCGCCCACAGCGCCCCGGACATCCCGCAGACGAACGCGGAGATCGTGAACGCGAGCCAGCGCGCCCGCACGACGTTGATGCCGATGGCGGATGCGGCGTGCACGTTGTCACGCGAGGCCCGGAGCTTCATGCCGAGCGACGACTCCTTGAACAGGAACGCCACGACGAGAATGATCAGCGCCCATGTGACGGCGGTCCAGAGGTCGGTGTACTTCAGCAGCCCGAACAGCGTGCGCGGACCGTTGGTGATGGCGCTCCACTGGGAGAGCACGACGTGCACGATCACCAGCAGTGCGAACGAGGCGATCGCCGACGCCGTGTCCGACAGTCGCATCAGCGGATAGCCCACGATCGCAGCGAACGCCGCCGCAATCAGCGCACCGCACATCATCGCCGGAAAGAAGCCCATCTCGATTCCGGCCAACGCCGGGTAGAGGGCGGGAAGCGACATCGCCTTCGCCGCGACCGGGATGGAGAACAGCGCCGACGCATACGCGCCGATCCCCATGAAGCCGACGTGGGCGAACGACAGGAGCCCCGAGTTGCCCATGAACATCTGCAATCCGAGCACCATGATCAGGTTGATGAACATGATCGTCATGATGCGGTCCAGCAACGGAATTCCGAGAATCGTGGTGATCACCGCGATCACGCCGAAGACGACGATGATTCCAATGAGGGGAAGCAGCTTTCGGCCGGTGACGGCGAAGGAAGGCATCTTCATCAGCCAATTCTCTCTGTCGCGAAGCGACCCTTGACAATGCCCTGTGGGCGAAAGACCAGAACCAGGATGACGACGGCGAAGATGACGGCGTCGCGGAATGCGAGCATGTCCTGGGGCAGGAGCAACTGCAGTGCGATCGTCAGGGTACCGAGGAAGAAGCCGCCGACAATGGCGCCCGAGAGGCTGTTCATGCCCCCCACCACGATCGCAATCAATGCGATCAGCAGCGGCGCCATGCCAACGGTCGGCGACACCGACCCGATTCGGCTGATCCAGAGGAAACCGGCGATCCCGGCCAGCACACCACTGATGGCGAAGGCCGACACGATCACCTGGTCGGCGCGCACCCCGAGCAGTTGGAGCATGCGGAAGTCATCGGCGGCCGCGCGCAGGGTGATCCCCAAACGGGTCTTCTGCATCAGCACGAGCAAACCGATGAGAGTCAACGTGCTGACCAGGATCACCACGACGTTGGAGACCGAGATCTGCACCCCACCCAGATTGATGTTGGTGTGGAAGAAGACCGGAACATCCACGGCGCGGGCACGCGGTGAGACGAAGACCAGGGCCGAGTTCTGCAGCAGGGTGCTGACGGCGAACGAGGTGATCAACATGGCATTCATCGAGTTCGATCGAACCGGTCGGAACGCCACGCGTTCCGTCACCACGCTGGTGAAAGCGGCGACCACAATGGCGACCAGCACGACGACCACCAGCGGCAACAGGGTGCCCTGCAGTACGAACCAGGTGTAACCGGCCACCATGATCAGCTCGCCGTAGGCGAAGTTGACCAGTTTGAGAATGCCGAAGACCATGATCAGGCCGAGGGCGAACAGCGCGTACACGCTGCCCAGGCTCAAGGAGTTCAGAATGAACTGAAGCACACCGTCCACGTCAGCCTTCCGTTCCGGCCACTTGCACGCCGCCCAGATACGCGGCGGTGATGTCGATTGAGTCCATGATCTCCTGTGGGGTTCCGCTGGCGGTCAGGCTGCCCGTGGTCAAGACGTAGGCCCGATTGGCGAGAGCCAGTGCGCGCGTCACGTTCTGCTCGACGAGAAGTATGGTGACTCCCTCTTCGTGGAGTTGTTGGATGATCTCGAACATCCGGTCGACCAGAGTCGGCGACAGCCCGAGCGACGGCTCGTCGAGCATCAGCAGTCGGGGCTGGGAGAGCAGCGCTCGCGCGATAGCCAGCTGCTGCTGCTCGCCTCCTGAGAGGGTGCCTGCACCCTGGCCGGCCCGTTCCTTCAGAATCGGGAAGCGGTCGAAGACGCGATCGAGCTCATCGGCAACGGTCTTCTTGTCGCGTACCAGGTACGATCCCAGGCGCAGGTTCTCCTCGATCGTCAGACTGGGAAAGATCCCGCGGTCCTCGGGTACGAGTGCGATGCCACGCCGGGCGATGTCGGCGCTTCGCTTCGCGTGAATCGGTTTGCCGTCGAAGACGATCGAGCCGGTCGATGCCTTGTGCACCCCAGCGATGGCCGAAAGTGTGGTGGTCTTGCCCGCACCGTTGGAGCCGACCAGCGCCACCAGCTCCCCCTGCTCGACCCGGAGGTCGAGACCCTTCAGGGCCGTGATCGCCCCGTATCGAACGTGGACGTTGCTCAGTTCGAGGAGACTCATGAACGCTCCGTTACTGTGTGGTTCGCTGCTGTGGGGTTCGCTGCTGTGGGGTTCGCTGCGGCGTCGGCACCCGCTGTCGCCTGGCTGCCGAGGTAGGCCTCGACGACCGTCGGGTTGGCACGAATCTCATCCGCCGTGCCCTCAGCGATCGTCTTCCCCTGGTTCAGCACATGCAGGCGGTGACACAGCCGCATGATCAGGTTCATGTCGTGATCGATGATCAACAGGCCGCAGCCGAATTTCTCGGGAATCGAGGTGAGCTGGCCCAGCAGGTGCTCGCTCTCCTCCTCGTTGAGGCCGGCGGCCGGCTCATCGAGCAACAAATATTTGCATCCGGTCGCCAGGGATCTGAGAATCTCGACGATTCGCTTCTGGCCGTACGAGAGCGCATCCGATGAGACGTCGCGGAGATCCTCGATCTCGAAGAGCTCGATGAGCTCGTTCGCAATGGTGGTTGCCTTGCTCCGGCGAAGACCGGCGCCGAGTGCGCCGAGCTGCACATTCTCGAAAACGCTCATCGTGCCGAACAGCCGCACCGTCTGAAAGGTGCGCACCAGCCCGTGCCGGGCGATCCGACGGGGAGGAAACGCCGTGACGTCCTCTCCGTCGATTCGTACACTGCCGGCGTTGGGCTTCAACGCTCCGGCAAGCACGTTGACCAGGGTCGTCTTTCCCGAACCGTTTGGTCCGATCAAGCCGACGATTTCGTGCCTGCCGAGCGAGAGGCTCACCTGGTCCAGCGCGCGGAGGCCGGCAAAGTTCATCACAATGCCGTCTGCGGCGAGCCTCTCGCTCATAAGGACTTCACTCATGCCGCGGGAACCCACTGCGGCATCAACCAACCGTTGAACTTCGGCTCACCCTTGTCGAGGGAGACCAGGACGGCTTCCTTCTGGGGCTCGTTTCCGGTCTCGGCCGACCAGGTCAGGTTTCCGGTGAGCAGCTCGAACTTCATCGAGGTCATCTTCGCGGCGACTGCAGCGCCGTCGGTCGAACCGGCGGCTTCCATTGCCTGCGCGAGCACGTTCACGGTGTCATAGCCGTTGGCGACCAGGGCGGTGTCGGGCTCTTCGCCGTGCGCCTTCTCGTACAGCGACAGGAAGTCCGGCACCAACGCGCTGGCCTCCTCGCTCAGGTAGGCGTGCGTCGCATAGGTGATGTCGTTGCCGAACTCCGCACCCAGCACCTTGGCGAGCTCGGGGTCGTCGTACGAATCGCCACCGAAGATCGGGGTGTCGATCCCCGCGGCACGGATGTCGCGAATGATCAGGCCCAGGTCAGGCATGTAACTCGAGACGAAGATGACGTCTGCGTCGCTGCCGGCAGTCTTGAGTCGCTGCAGCTGGGCCGAGAAGTTCTGGTCGCCCTGCGTGTAGGTGTCCTGTCCGACGATGGTGCCACCCTGGTGCTCCATCGATTCGATGAAGTACTCACTGAGCGACGTGGTGTAGTCGATGAACGAGTCGGTGACCACGTAGGCCTTCTTCAGCCCGCGCTCGTTGTACGCCCACTCGGCTGCAGCCGCACCCATCGTGGTGTTCCACATGGACAGGGTGAACTGCTTGTCGCCGAGCGTGGCAGCACCGAACAGCGGCGAGGAGGCGCCGGGAGAGATCCCGACGATCCCTGCGGCCTGGGCGGCGCGGCTGGCCGGGCCACCGAAGTCGAAGTCGGCCGGGGTGATGATCGCGGCCGCGCCCTGCGCGGTGAGCTGCTCACCGTTGTTGCCGACGACCACCGGGTCGCTCTTGCCGTCGAGGTTGACGAGCTTCAGCTGCTTGCCGAGCACTCCCCCGTTGGTGTTGATCTCGTCCACGGCCAGTTGGGCGCCGCGAAGGATCGGCTCGTCAAGCGGCGACTGGATTCCGGTGAGGCACAGCGAGGCACCGATGACGATCTCGGAGTCGCTTCCTGCTGCCGTGGCATCCGGGGCCGGTGCGGGATCGGCCGCCGGGTTCGCACCGCACGCGGTGAGACCCATCGCAAGAAGGGCGACGGTGGCGACGCCCAGAACTTTCTTTTTCATGACGCTCCTCGTTGAGGTCCCGCCGGCTCGGCCTGTCGCGCCGGGTGCGCGTGGAGCAGGGGGAGGGGAAGTGATTGTATCGGTACTCTGACAGAAGTCACCGTTGATGTCAACGCGTTGACATCAACGGTGACTAAAATGTGATGAGATGGGTGTTCGCCCGCGCACAGGCACCGTTTGCGAGTCTGCTGCTGTCGCCGAGGGAACGGCCGGTCACGGCGTCGTGACAGCAATCAGTGCCGCTCCACCGGCCTCAAAAATGTGCGGCGATCGGTCACGGAACCGTGCGCACGCACCGCCCGGCCGGCGCTGCGAACGCTCGCATGCGTTAAATGAGAGAGTAGTCAATAACTACTCCAACGAAGGAGGTGGACCGCATGGCCCCCGGGACAGAAGGTCGCCGACAGGTGCATCTCGACCGCGAAGTGATCCTCGAGACCTCACGAGAAATCTTTTATCAAGAGGGGCTGGGGGCCTTGACGCTCCGACGGCTGGGGAGCGAACTTGGGGTGGACGCCACCGCAATGTATCGACACTTCCGCAACAAGGGCGCCCTACTCTCCGCCCTCATCAACGAGTTGTTCGTCGCGATTCCCGAACCCGATCCCGCGCGGTCCTGGCGCGACAACCTGCGCGACCTCATGTCGGCCTGGTGGTGGATCTATCGGCGCAACGAAGGCCTCGCGCAAGCCATGGCCGGGCAACCAGACGACGAGCCTCAGCTGTTCCATCTGACCGAATGGACCGTCCGCGAGCTGATCCGTGCCGGCGTGCCCGATGCCGAGATCGGCCTGTTCCACCAGACGATCTACAACCACACCGTCGGCAACGGGTTGGTCGCCGCATTCTCCCCCTGGCTCACAACCGAGTCGCTGCGCGATGAGCAGCGGCGGATCTATGCGGCGCTGAGCCCAGAACAGTTCCCCAGCGCGGCTGCCGCAGCGCCGACCATCTATCCCGAGACGAACGCGGCATTCCTGTTCAGTGTCGAGCTGCTTCTCGACGCGATCGAGAGCCGCGCTTCGGCAGAGGACGACACCAAGCGGCAACCCACGACATAAGCTCAGAGCATGACCAAAACTTCCCCTGATGTCGTGATTGTGGGTGGCGGGCACAATGGCTTGGCCGCCGCCGCCTACCTCGCCCAGGCGGGCAAGAATGTGTTGCTCCTGGAACGAGACGACCACACCGGCGGTGCGGCGGTCTCGGCGTGGGCCTTCGAGGGCGTGGATGCCCGTCTCTCCCGATACTCCTACCTGGTCAGCCTGCTGCCGAAGCGCATCATCGAGGACTTGAAGCTCGACGTGGAGCTTGCGCGCAGGCGCTACTCGTCGTACACGCCCGACCCCGGGCATCCGGGCACCGGGCTGCTCGTCGACCACGGCGACGACGACGCCACCCAGGACTCCTTCATCCGGGTCGGCGCCGCCGAAGACATCGAGGCCTGGCACGCGTTCTACTCAGACACCGCCCGGGTCGCGCAAGCCCTGTTTCCGACGGTGCTCGAACCGTTGCCGACCCGCTCCGAGGTGAGGCGCCTGCTCGCAGACGACGCCCTGTTCGCGGCCCTGTTCGAACGCCCCCTGGGCGAGACAATCACCGCCCGATTCACAAACGACCTGGTGCGCGGCGTTGTGCTGACCGACGGCCTGATCGGCACGTTCACGTCGGCCGACGACCCCTCGCTCGACGCGAACAGATGCTTTCTGTACCACGTGATCGGCAACCAGACCGGCGACTGGGATGTTCCGGTCGGCGGCATGGGTGCGGTGACCGGCGCGCTGGCGAATGCCGCGACGGAGGCGGGCGCCACGCTGGTCACAGACGCCACCGTCACCCGGGTGACACCAGACGGCCACGTTCGTTACACGCTCGACGGAGTCGAACACGAGGTGACCGCCCGGCACGTACTGGCCAATGTTGCGCCCTACATTCTGGAGCAGCTGCTGGCCGAAGGGGCCGCCAACGAGCCATCCCCGGCCGAGGCCTCTGGCGCGGATGCTTCGGCAATCGTGCGCCCCGAGGGCGCGCAGGTAAAGGTGAACCTGATGCTGAAGCGGCTGCCTCGCCTGTTGGATACGACCGTCGCCCCCGAAGCGGCCTTCGGCGGAACCTTCCACATCAACGAGACCTACACCCAGCTGCAGACGGCCCACGATGAAGCAGAGGCGGGCGGTATCCCGCGTCTTCTGCCGTGCGAGATCTACTGCCACTCGCTGACCGATCCGTCCATCCTCTCCCCCGAGTTGGCCGCCAGCGGGGCACACACACTGACCGTGTTCGGTTTGCACGCTCCCGACCGGCTGCTCACAGCCGAGAACAACGATCACATGCGCGCCCGCTACCAGCAGGCAGTGCTCGATTCGCTGAATTCGGTTCTGGCAGAGCCGATCGAAGACGTTCTGATGACAGACGCCCACGGCGAGCTGTGCATCGAAACCAAGACCACCCTCGATATCGAAGAGGCGTTGAACATGCCGGGCGGCAATATCTTCCACGGCCCACTCGACTGGCCCTTTGCCGAGGACGACGCGAGGCTCGAGACCCCGGCCGAACGCTGGGGCGTGGCGACCAGGCATCCGCGCATCCTGCTCTGCGGCTCCGGCGCGGTGCGTGGCGGAGCGGTCAGCGCGATCGCAGGCCACAACGCGGCTATGGCGGTTCTCGAGAGCTGACCCCTGTTGCGGAGTAATCTGCAGGCGTAGCGTTCGGCACATGAGCACAATCCATGATTCTGCCCTCGACGAACTGCAGTCCACAGTTCGAGGGCCCGTCTTTCAGCGCGGTGACGACGGCCTGGCCGCCGAGGCTGCCGGCTTCAACGCCATCACCATGCACAATCCCGACTTCGTGGTTGGAGCCACAAACGAAGCCGATGTCCAAGCCGCGGTGCGTTTCGCCGCGGCTCGCAGCCTGCCTGTCTTCGCACAGGCGACCGGCCATGGGGCGGCCCAGGGGCTGACTCACGGCGTGCTGGTGCTCACGCATCGGATGAACTCCGTAACGATCGACCCCGTTGCACGCATTGCCACGATCGGCGCCGGCGCACGCTGGACCCCGGTGGTGGCGGCCGCAGCCGAGTACGGCCTCATGCCGATCTCCGGCTCCACTCCAGACGTCGGGGCAGTCGGCTTCACGATGGGTGGCGGACTCAGCCCGGTCGGCCGCACCTTTGGATTCGCCTGCGACTGGGTGCGTTCATTCCGGGTGGTGACCGCCGACGGCGAGGCGGTCGCGGCGAGCATCACCGAAAACCCGGATCTCTTCTGGGCGCTCAAAGGCGGCAAGTGGGGGCTCGGCGTCGTCACCGAGATGCGCACCGAACTCCTTCCACTGACCAGTGTGTACGGCGGGGGACTGTTCTTCGACACCGAGCACATCGAGGCGGCCTTCCGCGCCTGGGCCGACTGGACGAAAAATGTTTCGGACTCGGTCAGTTCATCAGTCGCCCTCATCCGGTTTCCGGACTTGGAGATGGCTCCGCCCCCATTGCGCGGAAAGTTTCTGCTGCACCTGCGGTTCGCCTACGTCGGCGAGGAGGGCACGGGTACCGACGAGCGGGCCGCGGAGGCCGAACGCATCCTGACCCCGCTGCGCCAGGCGGCACCCGTCTACCTCGACCTGGTCGGCGAATTGCCGACCTCCGAGCTGAAGCTGATTCACTCCGATCCCGATGGACCGCTGCCGGCGTGGGAGCGTGGCGTGCTGCTCGCTGACATCGACCAGGAGTTCGTCACTGCGTTGCTGAGCCAGGTCGGAGCAGGAACCGAGGTTCCGTTGCTGGTGGTCGAATGTCGCCATCTCGGTGGGGCAATGGCTCGTGCGCCGGAGGCTGGTGATGCGGCTGGCGGCCGTGGCGCCGCGTACACCTGCTACACCGTCGGTGCGCCGGTTCCGGAGTTGTTCGAGCACGTCATACCCGGGGTAGCAGCCGGAATGTTCGCCGCCGTCGAGCCGTGGACCAGTGTCGAGTCGAACGTGAACTTCGCCGGGCCAATGAGCATGGAGCGCCTTGCGAGCATCTGGCCACCCGCCACCTCGACGCGATTGGCGGGCGTTCGCAGCCAGTATGACCCCACGAGCGTGTTCGCGCTCCCGTTCTGATCCAGGTCACTTCTGCGCCGAGGGGCCAGAATCAGCGCCATACTGGTGCATTGTGGTGCCGAACCTGACCCTTCGCCGGGCGGTGGGAGCTTTGGCGGGGAACAGCGCGTTCAGTGGTGACGGTGGTCCTGAATGGTGAGGCGCGGGCCGAAGCGCGGCTTGCGAAAGCCGCTCGCCATGATCAGGCGCATCACGCGTTGGCGATGGCCCTCCCACGGCTCCAGGAGTTCGAGCATGCCGTCGTCGTCGACCGGCTCGCCGACCAGCGCCCAGCCGACGATCGCCGGGAGGTGAAAGTCGCCGACACTGACCTGGTCGGGATCTCCGTGAGCGCGTTGGCTCGTCTCTGCCGCGGTCCACACTCCGACCCCTGGGATCGATCTCAGCCGCGAATGCACCAGCGAACCTCCCCGCCCGAGCGCAGTCGTGCGTTCGAGCGACGGGGCCACTTTCGCTGCAAGCATCGCGGTGCGTGAGCGGCGCGGATCGACTCCGGCCCGGTGCCACTCCCAGCTCGGGATGCGGCTCCACGCGGCCGGCGACGGGCAGACCCGCATGCCCTCGGGCGCTGGGCCCGGTGCGGCCTCGCCGTGGGCCCTCACGAGGGTGCGCCATGCCCGCCATGCCTCGACCGTGGTCACCTTCTGCTCGATGACCGCCGCGGCCAGGCTGTCGAACACGCGGCCGGTACGCACGAGACGAAGCCCGGGGGTACGGCGACGGGCATCGGCGAGGAAAGGATTGTCGGACACATCGAACCCACTGTCGTCATCGCCGCTGCCCAACAGCTCCGGAACGGCCGCCAATGCGTGCTCGGCACCCTTCCCCCACGCGACGGCCGTGACGCCATCGCGCTGCTGCTGTAAGCGCAGAGTGGCCGCGCCTAGAGGCGTGTCTCGTGTGAGCCAGGCACCGGTCTGGTGCCATTGGAAGGTCGGATCGTACCGTCCGCGTGCCAGCGGTGCCAGCGTGATTCGCAGATCAACCCCGCGCGCCGGCCGATAGGCGCTGGTCAGGGGTGCCGAACTCTCCCCCGTCACGTCATTGTCGGGATACGCGGTTGCCCCCTCAGCGGTTCGTGCGGTCACCCCGGGCATGCGCGACTCCGTCTCGAATCCGGCCGTCTGGCCTTCGGCTGTGGGGTTCATCCCCGTCAGACTACGGCTTTCCGCTGACAGCACGAAAGCACCATCGTCTACAGCCGAGATCGCACCGATCGCTGCGCAACGGGTGTAACGAAATGACCCGAACCAGATCCTGTGTCGCCAGCTCGACTCCGGCCGGCCACAGATTACTTCCAGATACTAGGCGCCTCGGCACGCGTGGGTGGCAGCGCGACATCAGTGCCCCATCGCACCACCCACTCGGGCAGCTCTGGCCATTGGCCCGTGTCGCCCACAGCGTCGACGAGGTCGCCAATAGGGACCGTACCGCCACTCTTCTTCAGGAAACGCGCCCTGATGAGCGCCTGGGCATAGATCTCGCCGTTGCGCACGAAGCGCTGCTCCACATAAACCGCCTTGTCGTCGAAGCCGGTCAGGCGTGACTGAACGGTGAACGCCTGCCACAGCTCCAACGACTTGCGAAATGTGATTGTTTCTGACGCGATGACCGGGTACCAGCCGTGCTTGCGCAGGATCGCCCAGACACCGCTTCGCCGCAGCAAGTCGAATCGGCCGAGGTCGAGTATCGACAGGTAGACGCCGTTATTCATGTGCCGGAGCACATCGAGATCGGTCGGCAACACTCTGAAGCTCGTCTCACAGACATCGAAATGATCGAGCTTTCGGCCGCGGATGGGACGCACGAGGCGAAAGAGGGTTCGAAAGATCAAGTGCACGTGCGTCATGCTAGTCGCAGGCACAGCCTCGGGGCACTTCTGTTGTAGGTCGTGAACATCCGCCGGTCCGGCACCCGCGACACCACACGTGGGGTTTCGCACATCGGATTCGCAGGTTACCGGCATCGATTGCCGCGCTGAGCAGGGTATTGTCATTACCCACCGGTTCTCTGGCCGCGCGAGCCTCACGCGAGTGTCCGCACTCCCGACTTCCAACGAAGCAAGGACCACATCATGGGTAAACGTACGATCATCGGCATCGCAGCGGTCGCAGTCCTCTGCTTCGGGTTGACCGGCTGCGCCGCCTCGTCCGGCTCCGGAGCAGGCTCCCCCTCCCCCGTCGGCGCCTGGGGCTCACAGACTGAGGGCCAGCCGAACCTTGAGTTCGTCGACGACGGCACCGTACACGGCTCCGATGGCTGCAACCGCCTCACGGGCAGCTGGGAGCAAGACGGCGACACGGTGAAGATGCCGGCTCTCGCCTCGACGATGATGTTCTGCGAGGGAGTGGACGACTGGCTGAAGGGTGCCGCCTCAGCAACGATCTCCGGTACCACGATGACGATTTCCAATGCTGATGGCGCCACGATTGGAACCCTTGCGAGCGACGCCAAATAGTCACTTGAGCATGAGGTAGACGGCACTCCGATTGCGGCGCTGCGGGGGGGGGTGACAACCGCGCACACTGATCGGCCTGATTACACGACCCGGCGTTACAGGAGGTGACGCTCGTCGACGCCGGTATAGGCGCTGAGGGGCCGGATCAGCGCGTTCGACGCGTACTGCTCCATGATGTGCGCCGTCCAGCCGGTCACCCGTGCTGCTGCGAACAACGGGGTGAAGGTCTCGGTGTCGAAGCCCATCAGGTGGTAGGCCGGGCCCGACGGGTAGTCGAGGTTGGGCAAGATGTTCTTCCTCTCGAGCATCGCCGCCTCCAACGCGTCATACAGCTCGATCAGATCGGCCCGGTCGTGGTGCTCGGCCAGCGAGTCCAACGCGGCCTTCATCGTTGGAACTCTCGAGTCGCCGTTCTTGTACACCCGGTGGCCGAAGCCCATGATCTTGCGCTTGTCTGCGAGGGCGTCATCCAGCCAATCGGCAACCAGATCGGCCGTGCCGATCTCCTGGAACGTGTGCATGACCGCCTCGTTCGCGCCGCCGTGCAATGCCCCCTTGAGGGCACCGACCGCACCGGTCACTGCCGAGTACAGGTCACCAAGGGTTGAGGCGATCACACGGGCGGTGAAGGTCGACGCGTTGAACGAGTGCTCGGCGTAGAGCACGAGCGACACGCGGAACGCATCGACCACGTCGGCGGGCGGCACCTCGCCGAAGGTCATGTAAAGAAAGTTCTCGGCATAGTTCAAGTCGGAGCGCGGCTCGATCAGCTCGAACTCGTGGCGACGACGTTGGTCGTAGGCAACGATCGCCGGCAGTTGTGCCATCAGATAGGTCGACCGTTCCAGGTTCTTCGCCGGATCGAGGATACCGTCGGGTTCTTCCAAGCTGGAGTCGGTGCCGCCGATCACGCTGATCGCGGTGCGCACGACGTCCATCGGATGACCATCGAGGGGCAACTCGTCGATGATGCGCCTGGTGCGCGGGTCAAGCAGGCGCATCGATCGCTCGAGGGCTTCGAATTCGGCCAGCTGGGCATCGGTGGGCAGCTCACCGTGCCAGAGCAGATAGGCGACCTGTTCGAAGGAGCACTGCGCTGCCAGCTCTTGCACCGGGTAGCCGCGGTAGGTGAGCGAGTTGGTCTCGGGGTTCACCCGGGAGATCGCGGTCACATCGACGGTCACGCCCGCGAGTCCCTTGTGGATTGTTGCGTCGCTCATGAGGCTCCTTCGGTCGGTGCGGGCGGTGCGTTCAGCTGAGTTCGATTCAGTTCAGTTCAGTTCAGTTCAGTTCAGTTCAGTTCAGTTCAACACAGGTTGGATCAGGGGGGCGGCCCGGATCATCGCGCACAGCATCAGAACAGGCCGTTCAACTCCGGCCCCGAGGCCAGCAGGCCGGGGAGCGTGACAATGTTGAGTTCGCCGAGTTCAGCAGAGGAGAGTTCGGGCAAGCGCTGGGCCAGGTCGAGAAAACGCTCGATCTCCTCGGGCGCGAGCACATCTTCGGCCAGCATCCGGAACTTCTGGACGTAGTCGGCGCGAACGAACGGTCGGGCCCCGAGCGGGTGGGCATCGGCCACGGCGATCTCGTCGACGATCACGGTGCCGTCGGTCAGCGTGATCTCCACGCGACCACCAAATGCCTTCTCGGCAGGATCGGTCGAGTGATAGCGCCTCGTCCACTCCTCGTCTTCGGCCGTTGTGATCTTCTTCCACAACTCAACGGTGTCAGCACGATTCGCCCGTTCCGGTTTGTACGAGCGGCTGTGGTGCCAGGCGCCGTCCTGAAGAGCGACCGCGAAGATGTACGGAATCGAGTGGTCGAGGGTCTCCCTGGAGGCGCTCGGGTCGTACTTCTGCGGGTCGTTCGCGCCCGAGCCGATCACGTAGTGCGTGTGGTGGGAGGTGTGGATGACGATGCTCTCCACCAGTTCGGGCCCCTCGGGCTCGCCCAGAGCCGGATACTCGTTGTGCAGCTTGCGGGCCAGGTCGATCAGAGCCTGCGCCTGGTATTCGGCCGAGTGTTCCTTCGTATAGGTGTCGAGGATGCCGAGCTTTGCTTCACCGGGCTCGGGCAGGGGCACCTCGTACTGGGCGTCCGGGCCATCCAGCATCCACGCGATGACACCGTCTTCACCCTCGTAGATCGGGGTGGGGCTGGTTTCGCCGCGCATGGCCCGGTCGACTGCTTCGACCGCCATCTTGCCGGCGAAGGCGGGGGCGTGGGCCTTCCAACTGGAGATCTCGCCCTTGCGGGACTGGCGGGTGGCTGTCGTCGTGTGCAGCGCCTGGCCGACCGCCTGGAAGATGGTCTCGGTATCGAGCGCGAGCAGCGTGCCGAGGGCAGCGGCGGCAGACGGGCCGAGGTGTGCCACGTGGTCGATCTTGTGCTCGTGCAGGCAGATCGCCTTCACCAGGTCGACCTGGATCTCGTAACCGGTGGCGATCGCGCGCACTACGTCGCGCCCGGTGAGGCCGCGCTTGTCAGCCAGGTGTTGGGCCACGGCGATGACCGGCGGAATATTGTCGCCGGGGTGGGAATAGTCCGCGGCCAGGAATGTGTCGTGATAGTCGAGTTCGCGCACGGCCACACCGTTCGCCCACGCGGCCCATTCGGGCGAAACCCTGCGGGCCGAGTCCTTGCCGAAGACGGTGGCTCCGTCGCCACCGATTGAAACCGGGTGAGCCAAGGCCTGCGTTCGCGCTGAGACCACCGGGTGGCGGGTCAGGGATGCCGCGGCAACGGCCGCATTGTCGATCACGCGATTGATCACCATGTCGACGACCTCATCGGTCACCTCAACGGGATCGACGGCCACTTCGGCGATCTTCCACGCCAACTGGTCTTCGCGCTGGAGGTTCTCTTCACTACGGTGAACTCGTACATTATGTGTCTTCACACTCAATAACGTACCGGAAATGGGGCTCTGCGCCCCGTATCCGTTCGCCTGTCCCCGGCTTCTGTGGCCGGGTCGGAAACACGGGACCACGCATCCATTCGCACAATTCGGTGCAGTTCGCGCGAACGGCACAGCTTCGTGGGCTACGGTTTTTCGGGGCGAACCAGCCCCAAAGGAAAGGCAGCATGCGCGCACGAACCCGAATCGCCCTGGCGTTGATCGCCCCGGTCGCGCTGCTGGCGTTGGCCGGCTGCGAAGCAGCGCCGCCCACAGCCGGGGTCTCAGCGAGCGCGTCAGCCTCACCTTCGCCCTCTGACTCGCCGGCGACCGGGGAACAGCCGACGCTGCCGTTGGAAAACCTCACCTTCGAGGCCGGAAACAGTCTGCCGGCCGACAGCCTTCCCCAATTCGGCGAGAATCTCTCCGGAAACACGGATTGGCAGGTCTCCTCCCCCGATGACGGTACCGGCAGTTGGGCCTACACCAGCTCAGACGGACTCTGCCAGGCGCTGTTCAGCCAGCACCGCCTCGACGAGAGCGTGCCCACGATCGCCGATGACGACAGGGCAACGACGGATGCCCTACTCAAGCACCTGCTGAAGCTCAGCCCGGAGGAGCTCGCCACCGGTGTCATCGACGGCACGGTCGGCTACGGCGAGCTCGGCAATGGGTCCACCACGGATGTGCGTGCCGTGGCGGCATCCAACCCCGACTCCGGCCAGTGGTTGATGGCAGCCCGTGCGTTCGCCGCAGCAGGAATCGGACTGTCCGTCGATCTGGCCTGCAAGCCCGGCGCGGACTCCCCGCAGGTCTTCGGCGAAGTGCTCGCCGGAACGACCGTCGTGGTGCCGCCTGCTCCTGCGGGCTAGAGGGATCGCATCACAATCGCCTCGAAGGCTCCGCAGGCGTTCGTCAGTGGGCGCCGCCGAATTCACCGAGGCCGGTGAGCACGGCGCGGCCGACCGCGTGGAAGTTCAGGTTGAAGCTCAGCACGGTCGGCGTCGACTGGGGGTCGACGTCGAGGTGCGCCACATCGACCGCGTGCACCACAAAGATGTAGCGGTGCACCCCGGTGCCCTCGGGGGGACCGGCACCGTAGAAACTGGTCAGCCGGGCCTCATTCGGCAGGGTCACCGCCCCTTCGGGCAGCAAACCACTGTTCGGGCTGCCCGCGCCTGTCGGAAGCTCGGTGACGGATCTCGGGATGTTGAACACTGCCCAATGCCAGAAGCCAGCCCCTGTGGGGGCATCCGGATCGTAGCAGGTGACGGCAAAACTCTTAGTTTCGGCCGGGAACCCGCTCCAGCTCAAATGCGGCGAAATATCCGACCCACCCGACGAGGCACCGAACTGGGCCGCACCCAGTGGTTTGCCATCGGTCACATCGTTGCTTGTGACAGTGAATGACGGCACCGGGCGCAGGATCGCGAGCGGGTCGTGGCTGTGCGGGTCGTACGCGGTGTTCTGTGACATCGGGGCTCCTTGTGAATCCGTTATCAACTCAGGTTCTGGATGTATTGAAGTTCTGGGCCAGCTGAATGGCTGCATATGCTGCCCGGCTTCGCCATCCAGCCTAGCCAGCGCAGCAGAGTGAGCGCGTTGGGCATCCTTCCGGGAAGCCCCGGTAAAATCGGCAAGTGGCAATCTCCAAGATCCTGCTCTACTACGCATTCACCCCGCTGGCCGACCCCGAGGCGATCCGGCTCTGGCAGCGCGACCTCGCGTCCTCGCTCGGTCTTCGTGGTCGCATCCTGATCTCGAAAGACGGCATCAACGGAACCATCGGCGGTGAACTGAACGCCGTGAAGCGCTATCTGCGCTCGACGCGCGAGTACGGCCCGTTCCGTGACCTCGACGCGAAATTCAGCGATGGCAGCGGCCTCATCGAGGAGGCCTGGCGCGTCGCCGCCCAACCCACCGGCTCGGCAACATTGAGCCGTCTGGTCAGCACCGATTTTCCCCGGTTGAGCGTCAAGGTGCGCGAGGAGATCGTCAGCTTCGGCGCCCCGGACGAGCTCGAAGTGGATTCGGGCGGGGTGGTCGGCGGTGGCATCCGGCTCTCCCCAGAACAGGTGAACGAACTGGTCGACCAACGCCCAGATGCGGTCTTCTTCGACGGTCGCAACCGGTTCGAGGCCGAGATCGGCCGGTTCAAGAACGCCATCGTGCCCGACGTGGACAACACCCGCGAGTTCGTGGCCGAACTCGATAGCGGCGCCTTCGACCACCTCAAGGACAAACCGGTGATCACCTACTGCACCGGGGGCATCCGCTGTGAGGTGCTCTCTGCGCACATGAAAGCCCGCGGCTTCAGCGACGTGTACCAAATCGACGGCGGCATCGTGCGCTACGGTGAGGCCTTCGGCGACGCCGGGCTCTGGGAGGGGTCGTTGTACGTGTTCGACGAGCGGATGTCGCTCGACTTCGGTGAGAGCCCGGCTGTGCTCGGCACCTGCACCCGCTGCGAGGCGCCGACCAAGCACATGCAGAACTGCGTCGAAACCGCGTGCCGCACCCAACTGGTGGTCTGCGAGCGGTGTGCACGCACTTCTGTCGCCTGCGAGGATCACGCGGCCCGACCCAGCCCCGGCTCGCCCACACGTCGCGCTGAAGCGGGTCTGACCGGGACTACGCCCTAAACTGGCCGGGCGGCACCGTGCGTTCGATGCCGCGCATCCACGACGGATAAGGAGCCTGATGACCGCCGGAGTTCCCCTGCACTTCAACGCGCTGTCCAAGCGGTTCGGTGATGTGGCCGCCGTGAAAGATCTGACCTTCACCGTTGAGCCGGGCAGGGTGACCGGGTTCCTCGGGCCGAACGGTGCCGGCAAGACCACCACAATGCGGATGCTGCTCGGGTTGGTCACCCCCACGGCGGGCACCGCCACCTTCGACGGCATTGCCTACCGTGACCTGCCCTCGCCGATGACGACGGTCGGCGCCGCCCTGGAGGCCGCCAGTTTCCATCCCGGTCGCTCAGCTTTCAATCACCTGGCCGTGTACGCGCGTGCCGCCGCGATCCCGCTCGAGGCGGCCCGGGTTGCACTGGAACGCGTCGGCCTGGCCGAATACGGCTCGCGCCGGGTCGGCGGCTACTCGCTCGGTATGCGCCAACGCCTCGGCCTCGCCTTCGCCCTGCTCGGCGACCCCGGCGTGTTGGTACTCGATGAGCCGGTCAACGGCCTCGACCCGGAGGGCATCAAGTGGACGCGTGGGTTCCTCAGGCACATGGCCGATGAGGGCCGCACGGTCATGGTCTCCTCACATCTGCTCAGCGAGGTGGCACAATCCGTCGATGAGGTGGTCGTGATCACCCACGGTGAGCTCGCCCACACCGGGCCGCTGTCAAGCCTCGACATGACCGAGACTCGCGAGGTTCTGGTCGATGGGCCCGATCGGGGTTCGCTCCAGAATGCGCTCACCGAGGCCGGCTACCTTGTGAGCGAGCTTCGCAGCGGGTTGCTCGTCAGCGGCGCAGAGGCCAGCGACGTGGGCCACGTGGCCTTCGCCGCCGGTGTGGAGTTGAGCGCACTCAGTCAGAAGCGGTCGGGCCTCGAGGACTCCTTCCTCGCCCTGGTCGGCGAGGGGGGATCGCTGTGAAGAATCTCTCATCGGCCCTCGCGTCTGAGGTGGCCAAACTCGTCTCGGTTCGACTGTGGTGGGTGCTTGCCCTGATCATGGTCGGCTATGTCGCAGTTGTCGCTGGCGGCCTCGCCACCGTGTTCGCCGGCATCGAGACCGGCAAGATCCCCGGGGGCGAGGCCCACGGGCTGCCTCCAGGGTTCCCACTGACCACGACCGTCTACAGTTTCGCGACGTCCATCGGCTATGTCTTTCCGGTGCTGTTGGGCGCCCTGGCCGCCACGGCCGAGTTCCGCTACCAGACGCTGACCCCCACTTTTCTGGCCGATCCGCGCCGCGGCCGCGTGCTCGTCGCCAAGTCGCTCACCCTGACCGGTTTCGGTGCCGCCTACGGAGTGATCGCACTGGTCGGGTCGATGGCTGCCGGCGGGCTGGCAATCGCCCTCTTCGGCCTCGACCCGGCGTTCCTGTCAGACGAGGTGCTCACCCTCATTTGGCGCTCGATCATCGTGATGGCTCTCTGGGCGGCCATCGGTGTGGGCCTCGGCGTGCTCGTGCCGAGCCAGGTCGCCGCGATCGTGATCGTGCTGGCGTTCACCCAGTTCGTGGAACCCCTGCTGCGCACCGCGGCCGGCTTCATCGATTGGCTGGAACCCTATGGGAAGTTCCTGCCCGGTTCGGCCAGCGATGCCCTGGTCGGCTCCAGCGTGTTCACCATTATGGGTGGAAGCACCGCGCAACTGGAGTGGTGGCAGGGCGGCCTCGTTCTCCTCGGGTACGCCGTGCTCGCCACGGTCGGGGGCTTCTTCACGAGTTGGCGCCGCGACGTCACCTGACCCTCGACCCGCACCGGGCAAGTCTCGTAAGGTATGACCATGACAACGTCGACGAAGAGTTTTCGTGCAATTGTGGTGGATCGATCGCCTGACCGCCAGAAGGATGCGGGTTCAGAAGGCGGTGTCGCCGAGCTGCGCACCGTCAGCGACGACCTGTTGATGCCGGCATCCACCCCGGGGTCGGTCGCCATCGATGTGGAGTACTCGAGTCTCAACTACAAAGACGCCCTGGCCCTCACCGGCCGGCCAGGGATCGTCAGCTCGTTTCCGTTGATCGCCGGTATCGACCTTGTCGGCCGTGTCTACTCCTCCGACACCCACCACTGGAGCGCGGGCGACCTCGTCATCCTGAACGGCGCCGGCCTGGGTGAGCGCAGCCACGGTGGGTTCGCCGAGCACGCGCGTGTGGACGGCAAGTCACTGGTCCAGCTGCCGAGCGGCCTCACCTCCCGGCAGGCCGCGGCTATCGGCACCGCCGGACTGACCGCCCAGTTGAGTGTCCTGGCGCTCGAGCGGAATGGCGTGATCCCGGCCTCCGGGCCAGTTGTTGTCACCGGCGCCTCCGGAGGCGTGGGCAGCATCGCCGTGGCCCTGCTCGCACACCGCGGCTACCGGGTGATCGCCTCCACCGGACGCGTGGCGACCGAGACCGACTTCCTGCGTGGGCTCGGTGCCGACGAGGTGATTGACCGTGAGGAGCTGGGGGCGCCTGGCAAACCCCTGCAATCCGCTCGCTGGGCGGCCGGTGTCGACACGGTCGGCAGTCACACCCTCGCCAACGTGCTCGCCCAGACCAGATATGGCGGTGTGGTCACCTGCTGTGGGCTCGCCCAAGGCGCTGACCTGCCGGCCTCGGTACTGCCATTCATCCTGCGCGCGGTCAGCCTCGTGGGTGTCAATTCGGTGGATGCACCACTGAAGCTGCGTGAGAACGCCTGGCACCGGCTGGCCTCTGACCTCGACCACGATGCGCTCGACAGTGTGACGAGCGAAATCGGCTTGGGCGAGACCCTCGAGGCTGCAACACAGCTGCTGGCGGGCACGCTCCACGGTCGCACCGTGGTCGACGTCAACGGCTGAGTGGCTCGAACCTCACCCTCGGTGTTCGGGGATCGCGCGACCGTCAGTCGTTCGTGGAGCCGGTGTCGAAAACAGTCGCGTGGTCGGTCTGGTCGTCTCCGGCCAACCGCAACGCGTGTACCAGCTCGCCGGCAAGCGCGGTGCTGATGATCACGCGCTCGAATTCGCCGCCCTCGACATCGATCACCACTGAGGTTCGGGAACGCTTGACCAGCATGAAGTCTTTCCCACCGTGGAACTTCCAGGTGCCCACCGCCAGATTCAACGGCACATGGATGCCGGGAGCACGGATGCCCCGCAACCAGATCCACGGGTCCTGCGTGATCGTGGCCGCACGGATCCCCTTTCGGGTGATCACAATCGGTTCTCGCCTGAGCGCGAGCGCCTTCTCCATTTTCGACAACTGAATTTCCAGCTTGTCGGGGTGAACGCGCACGATTGCCATATCTCTAGTCTGCCCGACTGTTTCCGGTTCCGGAGAGTAGTTTCGTCACATTGCGCACTTCTGTGGCCGGAAGCTCAGTTTCAGCCAGTTTGCTCGGCCACCAGATCCGGCGGCCGATGTCATAGCTCAGCGCGGGCACCAGTAGCGAGCGCACCAAAAAGGTGTCCACGAGCACACCGAACGCGACGATGAAGGAGATCTGGGCCATGAACAGAACCGGAAGCACACCGAGTGCGGCAAAGGTGGCGGCAAGCACGAGCCCGGCCGACGTGATCACCCCGCCGGTTACCGAGAGTCCTCTCAAGATTCCGAGGCGTGTGCCGAACATCGTGGACTCCTCGCGCACGCGGGTCATCAGGAAGATGTTGTAGTCGATTCCGAGTGCCACCAGAAAGATGAAGCCGAACATCGGCACTGACGGGTCGGCGCCGGGAAACCCGAACAGGTGGTTGAACACCAGTGCAGACACTCCGAGCGCGGCCAGGTAAGAGATCACGACGGTGCTGATCAGGATCAACGGCGCCACGATCGACCTGAGGAGCAGCATCAGAACGGCCAGAATGACCACGAGAACCAGCGGAATGATCAGGTTGCGATCGTGCACGGATGCGGTATTCGTATCGAGCGCGACCGCCGTGACCCCGCCCACGAGCACGGTCGAATCAGCGCCGACCGACGACAGTTCGGTGCGCAGGTCGCGCACGGTCTGTTCAGCCTCGGCCGAGTCCGCGGCGGCATCAAGGGTCGCCTGCAGCAGCACCTGCCCGTTGACAACGGTGGGCTGGCTTGGAGGGCTGCCCGGCTTTCCGAGCTGCTTGATGCCCGCCTCATCGACCGGCAGTGTTCCCGACTTCGAATCGGAGGAGATCACGTTCACGCTCGTCACGCCTGCGGTGCCAAGCACAGTCTGCGCGATCTCATCGAAGTCAGCCTGCTGGCCGATCATGACCGCTGGGGTGCCGCTTCCCGCCGGGAAGTGCGCGGCGAGCACCGCCTGCCCGTCGCGCGCCTGAGACGCTCCCAGAACGAATTCGCTCGAGGGAACGCCATCTGCCTTCAATTGCAGCATGCCCAGCGATGCGACCAGGAGCACCAGCGTCGAGACGACCCAGATCAGGCGCGGCCGCCTGGAGATCATGGCCCCCAGCTTCGGCCAGACGCCCGCGGCCCGGCGCCCGACCGTGGCCGGATGATCGGAGCCGAACGCGGGTCGGATCGGCCAAAATGCGGCCCTCCCGGCCCACATCAGCAGGGCGGGCAACAGGGTGAGTGCACCGAGGAGCGCGAACGCTATCCCGATCGAGGCGACCGGGCCCAGGGCCTTATTGGAGTTGAGGTCGCTGAACAGCAGGCACATCAAGCCGATGATGACGGTTCCGCCGGACGCGAGAATGGGCTGCCATGACCCCTTGAGCGCCGCCCAAGTGGCCTGCCAGGTGCCTTCGTGGTCGCGCAGGGCCTCCCGGTACCGGGCAACGTAGAGCAGCGAATAGTCCGTCGCGGCACCGACCACCAGGATCAAAAGGATTCCCTGGGTCTGCCCGGTGAGCAGCACGATTTCGGCTTTGGCAAGCCACCAGACGGTCACGATCGCGGCCGTGAGCGCCGCCATGCTGGTGCCGAGCACGATGATGGGCAGTAACGGTGACCGGTAGACGACGATCAGGATGAGCAGCACAGCGGCCAGCGCGACCAGGAGCAGCATCCCGTCCAGCCCGCTGAAGGCTCCGCCGATGTCGGCGGAGAGACCGGCGGGCCCCGTGAGGTGGGCGGAGAGTCCCGCTGGGGTCGAGGAGGCAAGATGGGCGCGAACCTCGGCGACGGTGTCGCTGACTTTGACCGTGCTGTCCATCGGCACGAACACTTCGACGGCCTCGCCGTCGGTCGACCGGATCGGCGGCGAAACCGCGCCGGGGGCGACACCGGCAACCTCGCCGAAGACGGCGATCTGATCGTCGATCGCACTCATGTCGGTGTCAGTCAGGCCGCCGTCACGTTGATACACGACGATTCCGGGGATCAGGTCGCTCCCACGAAACTGGGTCTGCAGCTCCTGCACCTGGGTGGCCTCGGCACCGGCTGGGAGGTGCTGGGCCGCGTCGTTGCTGGACACCTCACTGATCTTGCCGAAGTAGGAACCTCCCATCGAGAAGGCCATGAACCAGACGAGGATCAACGCGGCGGGGATGATGATCCTCAGCCAGCGGGGCACGGTGTGTCGCGAGCCCGCCGTCGTCGAGGACGACGGGATGCGCCCATCGGGCAGGTGACGGTCTGGAGTATGCGGACGGTTGTGGGAGGGCGTGGCGGGTCGGTGCGGCATGTCACTCTCGGGGAAGGCGCCGAGCACACGAAACTGCCGCGGGCGTTCGGCGGCACGTCGGTACTAAGGGCTGGGCGAATGGGTGTCATTCCACGCTATTGGCACCCTGCCGAGCACAACACCATCGAAAGATTGAACCCCGGGGCGACCCCGCCCGGCAAGCACCGGCGACGTTCAGTCGCGCGTGGTTGCCGCCTCGATCACCGCGTCGATCAACGACGCGACACTGCGGCGAGCGGCCACGGTGTCGACCCGGAGACCCACGTTACGGGCATCCCTCGCGGTGCGCGGTCCGATGCATGCGATCAATGTCGATTCGGGGATGGGCGAGAGTTGTTCCAACACCTGTTCCGCGACGCTGCCCGATGTGACCAGGATGGCATGGATCCGCCCCGCCGCCACGTCGCTCAGCACCTGTGCCCCGACCGGCACCCCGATGGTGCGATAGGCGACGACCTGCTTCACGTCATGGCCGATTCGAATCAGGCCCGGCGTCAATACGGGCGTGGCGGCCTGCGAGCGCAGGGTGAGGATCTTCAGGGGAACCACACCGCCCGTGGCCTCTGTCCATTCGGCGAGAAGTGCTCGTGCGGTGTTGTCTTCGCTCGGCACCAGGTCGACCGTGTAACCGGCCGCGGTCAAGGCGCTCGCCGTGGTCTCTCCCACCGCAGCTATCTTGGTGCCCTCCGGGACCACCGCCCGATGAGACGACAGCACATCGACGGTCGTCGCACTGGTCACAGTGACCCAGTCGAACTCTCCGGCGGCCAGTTGAACCAGTGCGGCCTCCAGCGCCGGCGCATCATCGGTCTGCGCAAAATTGATCATCGGCGAGACCACCGGACTGGCCCCGTTGGCCCGCAACGCGGCCGCCACGGCATCGCCCCACGGGCCCCCGCGGGGTACCAGGACTCGCCAGCCCGACAGTCTTTTCGGCAACGAGATCGCGCCGGTGGCCGCCACTGCGAGCGCGGCCGCCTCAGCGGCATCAACCGAACTCATGAATCACTCCTGTCGACGTAAACTCCGCCGCGCCGTTGCGTATGAGGTCATTGGCCACGCTCGTTCCGAGCGCTTCGATCGCCACTTTGGTGGCCGCCGGACTCATCCCGTCCAGCACCACCCCGTGGGAACTGGTGATCTGCTTGCTGCCGGCCCCGTCGTACACGGTGGCGCTCAGCAACAGGAGGGATCCGTCGAGGATCGCGTACACGCCGAAGGCCGCATCCGTGTGCTCCTCAAGCCGTTCTTTCACATGACGCTCGGCGGTGGCCGTCGCCCGGGTTGGGCGGTGGTCGAGCCGGGCGAGCAGCGCCCGGATCAACGACACCTGAACGAAGTCGTGCTCGCGCACCTCGATTGCGAGCGCACCCTGGCCCGCGCCGGTCGGCCAATCGGGCAGCTCCAGAATCTCGCAGGCAACCTGGTCGAGCAACTCGAGCCGGGAGAGTTCAGCCACCGAGACCACGGCAGCATCCAGGCTGCCGGTGGCCACCATCTCCAGCAGCACGCCGGCGTCGTGTTCCGCATCGATGACTTTCAGATCATTTCGGATGGCCTCGAGTTGGGCGATGCGGCGGGCCGACTCCGCTCCCACCCGCGCCCCGGGCGGTAGCTCGGCGAGCGTCAACCCGTCACGGGCGCACACCGCATCTCGGGCGTCCAGACGCTGCACGATGGCACCCAGGCGAATCGCGCGTGCGGGCTCACTCGGAAGGTCGACCAACGCGTGCACGGCCAGCGTGAACTCGTTGTTTCGAAGAGCCTCACGGATCGCGGCAACGCACGCACGCGGAGAATGGGAATGCGCACCGGTCGCCTCTGGGCGCACCTGACGCGATGAATCTGCCGTGGGTTCCGCCTGGATCGTCACCAGTTCGATCCGGCCCCCGGTGATCCGACGAATCTGGTCACCGAGTGCGGTTGCGCGAGCCTGTGCGAGCTGCCCCCCACAGGTGCCGATGCTCAGCACCGGTTCGCTCGGCGCAGGGGTGATCTCGGTCTTATCGGTCACAGAACCGACCTCGTGCACGTGGCAGGCACACCGAGGATTCCAGAGAACCGGGCGTGTCACAAACACCCGCCGCCCCGAAGTGAATCGAGTATGTCATTTCTCCATCATCCGCTCTTGCTCCGGCCAAGACAAACGCAAACTGCTCCTCGCCCCCCGGATTGACGCAATGTTGTAAAAACGCAACCTGAACGACGCGGTGTCCGGCGCCAAAGATCCTCACTTAATTGATCTCGAGTTTTCTGTTGCGCTCTTGCCGGAAATCCAGTGCGTTGTACCCTGAATATGCGATGGCTTCTATTGCTCGATCGGCGGCCCGAGAGAGAATTCTCCACACCGCCGACCGCCTCTTTTCCGAACGCGGGATTCGTGACGTTGGCGTCGACGAACTCGTTGCCACATCGCGCGTCGCGAACGCGACGTTCTACCGCCACTTCCCGTCGAAAGACGAATTGGTCTTGGCGTTCTTGGTGCGATCGGGCGAGATTCGAATGCCCGGAACAATCGTGCAACAGGCGTTCTCGCTCGAGATGAACAAGCGCGAACAGTTTCTGAGCATCTTCGACGAGCTCGACTCGTGGTTTCGGGGCCCGGATTTCGGCGGAGACGCCACCATGAATGTGTTGATTGAAATGGGGCCGCAACACGCTCTCGGCAAGGCGAGTCTGACCCAGGTGGTCTGCCTCTTCCAAGTCCTGCGAGAGCAGGCCCGCAACGCAGGGTTCCATGATCCTGACGATTTCGCCTATTCATTCCAGATCTTGATGCGGGGGGCGATCATCGCCGCGCAGATCGGCGACATCGATGCGGCGAGGCGCAGCAAGGTTTTTGCGGGTTGGCTCCTCGATCATCAGAAGGTGTGATCAGTCGTCGAGCAATCCCTGAAGCTCGGGGCAACGAAGCATGACCAGGGCGCGGGCTTCAAGCTGCCTGATCCTCTCCCGGGAGACCCCGAAGATCTCGCCGACCTGACTGCACGTCATTGGCTCGGCGTTCAACCCATAGCGAAGTGTGATGATTCGTGACTCGCGTTCGGGCAATCCTTGAACCCGTCGCCGGATCTCCTGGTCGCGCAGCGTCACATTCACTTCTTCGTCGACACTGATCGCATCGGTGTCTTCGATCAGGTCACCGATCTCCGACACGGAGTCATCAGACGCCGACATGTGCAGCGACACCGGTTCACGGTTCGCCCCCAAGAGTCGAACGACTTCTTCGACCGAGAGGTCAGCCTCTTTCGCGATCTCCTGAACGGTCGCATCGCGGCCGAGAATGCCGGAGATGTCTCGTCCGATGCGTCCCAGCTTGTTGATCTTCTCCATGGTGTGCACGGGGATCCGGATCAGTCGGGCCGAGTCGGCCAGGCTCCGGGTGATGGACTGTCTAATCCACCACATTGCATACGTGGAGAACTTGAACCCCTGACGGTAGTCGAATTTCTTCACCGCCCGGTCAAGGCCGAGGTTTCCCTCCTGGATGATGTCCATGAAAGGAACCCCGCGCCCGGCATATCTCTTGGCGATGCTGACGACCAGTTTCAAGTTGCAACAGATGAAACGCTGGTGAGCCTCCACCCCCTCATGGGCGATCTGCCTCAACTCACGCAGGTAGACCGGCGGCAGATTTCGCTCCGTGGCGATCTTCTCCTCCGCCATCAGGCCGACTTCAATGGTCTGAGCGAGTTCGACTTCGTCCTCCGCGGTCAACAGCGGATATTGGCCGATCTGATGCAGGTAGTCGCGGACCGGGTCTGTGCTCGCGCCGACGATTGTCAGTCGCGGCCTGTCCGACCAATCGGTCTCGTATCGATCCTGCTGATTATTATTGGGTACTGAAACTGCGTTCGACATCTGCACACCTCGGGTAAATAGGTAGTTCGACGATTACGCACAGGCACGGCAACGGAGCTCTCAACCGACATTGAGAGTCGGGAGCGAAGGGCTAAACAACCGCGAATCAGATATCCCGACAGGTTCAACTTGGCCTGTGGCCGATTGTCACGCAGGGACCAGGCTCTGACAATCAAAGAAACACTCAAGCACACGACCCATCTTCAGATCATATGCACGGATTCAGGTCATATGCACGAATTCTGGAGCCAACCCGAAACCGAACTATCCCCACAGTAGCACCGAGAGAGAACGGTCGCTCTCTTTTTTTTGACGGCTCTTCACACACCCCGACAAGTGTGCGGCTACCTCCGGAAAGTGCGCACTCCCAACCAGACCAGCCCGGCGCCGAGTGCCGCCACACCGGCCGCTCCGGCGATCAGGTATTCGGGATGCCGGCGACGCAGGATCTTCAGGCGCCGCTGTCCGTCGTGAACCAGGCGCTTCGCCTGGGTGACCGGGTTCAGTCGGGCTTCGATCTCGTCCAGCGTGCGTGCCAACTCTCGCCTCGCCGACTCGGCATCCTGCGTCAATTGTGCTGGGCTGCGCGCGATCGTACGCGCGGCGGCCTTTGCCTCGGCATCGGTTCTGGTCTCCGTCGCGGCCCGCAGTTCTGCGGCCTCGCGATCGGCGGCCGCGGCCTGCAGCTTGGCCCGGTGAGCGTCGTCCAGCGACTGCTGCGACTTCTTCTTCGGGTTGATCGGGGATTCAGTACTCATAGCGGCCTTCACCCTTCAACGCGTGTACATCCTCTTTCAAGCCTTCTATGGCTGCAGTGGGCACCGGCGGCACGCCTTTCTTCAGCAACCGCACCCCCACCAGTCCGATTATCGCCGCCAGAACGAGCAACGCGACCCCGATGATCAGTGCCGCCAGCCAGGGCTGGAACACCAGTGTCAGGGCGAGAATCGCGGTGGCCACCAGAGTCGCGAACGCGAAGAAGGCCAGCATCGCGGCCAGCACCAGCATCCCCACGCCGATACCGGCGCTGATCGCCTTGGCCTTCAGCTCGATTTTGGCCTGCTCGACCTCGATCTTGACCAGGGCGATCAATTGCGCGGGAAGCCCTGCGACCAGTTGGAGCAACGAGGGTCTCTTACCCATCGAACGGTCAGGAGTCATGCGGTGGTCCTCCTCAGTCTTCACTAACGGTGTCGGCGATCAGGGCCGATCACATCGAGGGTTCGTTCGTGCCGGTCTGGCCAGTCGTCTTCGTCCCGGAAGCGTCTGTTTTGGAAACCACGGCGACAACTACTTTCTTGGCGCCCTCGTACATGCTGTCTGCGACGTCACCGACCCGCTCCTTCGCGAATTCCTGCGCCTGGTGCATCCCGCGCTGCACGGAATCCGTCTCCCACACGTTTCGCGCGGCCTTGCGGATCTGTTCGTAGCGCTTGCGGCCGGCACGAGCCCCCAAGACATACCCGACGGCGATTCCGGCGATAAAGACTAGCTTCTTCATTGGTCACTCCTCGTGGGTGGTCGCTGCCTCATCTGGCAGCCGCCTACGTGTGGCATTTACTACGGTACCGTCCAGCGTAGTCTCACCGGCCACTCACTTCACAGCGACGGATGAAAGCCGCTGCGCACCAGCACGCCACGAATTCCTGATGCCGCGGCCTCGGCGTGGGCCACTTTCGCATCCAGCCCTGTGCCAGACAGCCAGTCTCCGGATACCGCAATCCCTGGGTGAGCGTCGACGGCGACCTGGAAGGATTCGATCCGAGCCGTCTGCCCCTCGGCGGCGGGGGACGGCGGATGAAGCCGCCGCTCCGATATGGCACTGACCACGGAATCAGTCTGCAACTCGATTCCGAGGATACCCGCGACCCGGTCACACGCGGTCGCGGCCTCCGCGGCGTCCAACGCGCGGGCGGGCCGCGGCCAATGGACGTCGTCCGGGGTGATCTCACCCTGCACTTCATCAGCCTCGTCCGTTCGTGGCATGAAGGTGCGCGTGATCAGGCGGAGGCAGTGGCGGTTGCCGGCTCGCCGCGCTGTCAGATGGTGCAGCACCTGACTGGTTCGATCGGAGAGGGCAACGACCCCGCGGCCTCGGGGTGCGCCATCGAGTTCTGGAGCATCGACTACCAGCGTCGTCACCTCGTCTCGGTGCGATTCGGGCCAACCGCGCCACGCCGCACCGAGCAGGTCTCCTGCCAACGACCGCGCCCTGGCCCGGTCAACCGCGAGAATCACCGCCCGAGCCTCTATCTGGCTGCCGTCGGCGAGGTGCACCCGCCAGCGGTCGACGCCAGCGGAACCCGTGATTTCGTCGACTGCGACCACCCCGAGATCGGGGCGGAGTGAGCCGCCGAGAAACCGAACGCTTGAGGCCAGCGCGTCAGTGACCGGGAGCAGGCCGGCGTCCAGGACGGCGAGAAAGCGTGCGCCGGACGCGGCCGAGAGGATCTCCGTGACGCCACCGGAGAGTGAGCCCTGCCGTGTCATCGCTGCATTCAGCGCGGGCGAGGCCGCGCCCACCAGCACGGTCTCAGGATCATCGCCAAGTTCGGCCGCGACAATAGGAGCCACCAGTCGCTGCCAGACCTCCGGCCCCAGGCGCCCGCGCACCAGAGCCCCGAGATTCGTTTCCCGGCCGATCGTGAGGATCGGGCGCAGCCGGTCGAGGTAGGCACGAAGGGCACCCCTCCGACCCAATACCCGAGCCACATCGGTGGCGAGGGGGGAGGCAGGAATCCCAGCGAGGGTCGCCTGTGGAGCAGGCATGACATCGGACCCCGACTTCAACCACCACGTGTCCTCCGTCTGCGCCCTCATGAGGTCGCCCAGACCGAGGTCAGCCACGAGAGCCGCCATCGCGCCATCGCCCTCGAACTCCTCGGCGTGGAGATCGTCGGCTTCCGGCGGTACAACGGTGGCCGAAGTCGCGCTATCGGTGGCAGCGTCGGCGGGCGTCGGCGCCAACCCGTCGGACCCAACGTCGACGACGACCGGAGGAAGCCCGCTGGTCACGAGAACCCGAGCCCCGATCCGGGCGCACTCGCGTGCGGCGACGAGCCCGGCCAGTCCCGAGCCGACGATCACGACATCTGCCCTGAGCACGCCTGGCTCGGTTCCGGGCGAATCCTCAGCCAAGCGGATCTCTTCGTTGGCGGTCGTCTCTTCGTTGGCGATGGAGGCGTCGGGGTCAGAGTTCACCCTGCAATTGTCGCAAACTTCGAGATGGGCCCTGCCGGCTCCCCTCGGTGTGCTGCCAACGCTCGCGCGTCGGGCTGCGGGGCGGGTGCATACTGATTGCGGGAGGATTTTGTGACGAAGCCCAGCACCGACACGAAACGGCCCGCCGGATGGGCACATCTGCCCTTCGACGCAACCCCGATACGCACCGAGCGCTTTCTGCTCAGACCGCTGAGACCCCGCGATCTCGACGACGTGCACGCCTACCAGAAACGGGAGGACGTGGTTCGCTACCTGCTCTGGGAGACCAGGACGGTGGAGGAGTCTGAAGCGCACCTGGCCGAGCGCCGCACACGGGTACGCCTGGCGAGTGACGGCGACTGTCTCGTCTTCGCGGTGGAACTGCCCGACGAGGCCGGAGGCCACGAACGAGTGGTTGGCGACATGAGCGTCTTCCTCGACAGCGCCTCAAGTGCTCAGTTCGAGATCGGCTGGGTCTTCCATCCGGCCTTCCACCGGCGCGGGTACGCCACCGAGGCCGCCCGGGCGATCCTTGACCTCTGTTTCACAACGCTCGGCGCACACCGGGTCTTTGCCAGGCTCGACCCGCGGAACGAGGCATCCGTGCGGCTGTGCGACCGGCTGGGGATGCGCAGGGAAGCACACTTCAGACAGAATCTCTATTTCAAGGGCGAGTGGAGCGATACTCTTGTGTACGGTCTTCTCGCCCCGGAGTGGCGAAGCGCCGGCAGCTGAAGGAGAGTTGACGATTGATGACGTTTCCCAATTTCGACCTGACCACGATCGCCGGAGAGTCGACCACCCTCTCTGAAGTCTCCGACAGGGTGACAATGGTGGTGAACGTGGCCTCCAAGTGCGGATTCACCCCGCAGTACGAAGCGTTGCAAGAGTTGCAGAATACCTACCAGAAGCGCGGTTTCACCGTTCTGGGGTTCCCGTGCAACCTGTTCATGATGCAGGAGCCGGGTGGCGCGGAACAGATCGTTGAGTTCTGCTCTGCCACCTACGGGGTGGACTTCCCACTGTTCGAGAAGACGCATGTGAACGGTAGAGCACAGCATCCGCTCTATGCAGAGTTGGTGAAGACCCCGGATGCCAGCGGAAAAGCTGGCCGGGTGAAGTGGAACTTCGAGAAGTTCGTGATCGGCCCGGATGGTGATGTGCATCGCTTTCGCAGCCGCACCGCGCCCGACGACCCGGCAATCATCGCGTTGATCGAAGAGGGCGTGAACGCAAAGCTCGAGGTTGCCTGAACGGTTCGCACCACGCTGGATGCGGCGCGACCATTTCAGATATCCAAACGAAAATAGTCTTCGGCACGCCCGGCCTCCCCTAGGCTGTTCCCATCCAACCGAAACAAAAGGAGAAGCCCAATGAGTTTAGGTGCCGGAATTCTGCTCGTGGTGATCGGAGCGATCTTGACTTTCGCCCTGGACGTGCAGGTGGACTGGATCAATCTGGTGATGGTCGGTTATATCTTGATGGCTGCCGGATTGGTCGGCATCATCCTCGGAATCGTGTTGATCGCGCGGAGGCGCAGCTCGAGTGTCACGGTGCGGTCAAGCACTGACCCGGCCACGGGAGAACGGGTCGACAGAACAGAGCGAAACAGTTCGCCACCTCCACCCGCGATCTGAACTCACAAGGTTGCGCGTTGCGGCGGGCACACAGCGACCTGTTGCCCCCTACGCGCCCTTGAGCCGTTCAGCAAGGTAGCCGTAGAGGCTCTCGAGCGGGATCCGCTCCTGCTGCATCGTGTCACGATCGCGAACCGTCACGGCTTTGTCGTCGAGTGAGTCGAAGTCGACCGTGACACAGAACGGTGTGCCGATCTCGTCCTGCCGGCGATAGCGCCGGCCGATCGCTCCGGCGTCGTCGAAGTCGACGTTCCAGCTCTCGCGCAGGCTCGCAGCCAACTCCCGAGCCATCGGAGAGAGTGCCTCATTGCGGCTGAGCGGAAGCACGGCAACTTTCACGGGTGCCAGCCTGGGATCGAGCCGGAGCACTGTGCGCTTGTCGGTGCCACCCTTGGCGTTCGGCACCTCCTCCTCGTCGTACGCGTCGACCAGGAACGCCATCAGCGAGCGGGTGAGGCCGGCCGCCGGCTCGATAACATATGGGGTCCAGCGCTCCTCCTGCGGCTGGTCGAAGTAGGTCAGATCCTTGCCGCTGGCCTCAGAATGGGTCTTGAGATCGAAGTCGGTGCGATTGGCCACGCCTTCGAGTTCGCCGAACTCACTGCCTGAAAAACCGAACCGGTACTCGATGTCGACGGTGCGTTTGGCGTAGTGCGACAACTTGTCCTTCGGGTGCTCGTAGAATCGCAGGTTCTCCCGCTTGATTCCGAGCCCGGTGTACCAGTCCATGCGCTGCTCGAGCCAGTACTCGTGCCAGGTCTCATCGGTGCCCGGCTCGACGAAGAACTCGAGCTCCATCTGCTCGAACTCGCGCGTGCGAAAGATGAAGTTGCCCGGCGTGATCTCGTTGCGAAAGCTCTTGCCGATCTGGCCGATTCCAAACGGCGGTTTCATCCGTGCGGCCTGCACCACATTGGCGAAGTTCACAAAAATGCCCTGCGCTGTCTCCGGGCGCAGGTAGTGCATGCCGGCCTCGTCGTCGACAGGGCCGAGAAAGGTCTTGAGCAGGCCGGAGAATGCCCGCGGCTCGGTCCACGTGTGCCGGTTGCCGCAGTTCGGGCAGGGGATGTCATCGAGGCCGTTCTCCGGGGCACGGCCCTTCTTCTCCTCGAACTCCTCCTCCAGATGGTCGGCGCGAAAGCGCTTGTGGCAACTGGTGCACTCGACCAGGGGATCGCTGAACACCTCGACGTGCCCCGAGGCCTCCCACACCTTGCGAGGCAGAATGACCGACGAGTCGAGGCCGACCACATTGTCTCGGCTGGTCACCATGTTGCGCCACCACTGGCGCTTGATGTTCTCTTTCAGCTCGACACCGAGCGGCCCGTAGTCCCAGGCCGAGCGTGATCCGCCGTAGATTTCGCCCGCCTGAAAGACGAACCCGCGGTGACGGGCGAGTGCGATGACGGAATCAAGACGGGATGGCGCGGCCACGGTGGCTCCAATGGGGTGCTGGGGAATGAACCGGGACGGATCGCCCGGCACCCGTCTAGTTTACGGATGCCCGCGGCGGGGTGGAGTCACCCGGTTCAGTGCACGTATTCCAACAGGTCGAGACCGAGTTGACGCATCGCCTCGAGCACCGAGAGCCTGGCTGGGAGCGAGACCTCGGTGTATTGCATCGTGACGGCGTAGCTCACCCCATGGCGGGGCCCCCGGAGCACGCCTGCCTCCGAGCGGATTCCGTTGTCAGTCCCGGTCTTGTTCATCAACAGCACGCCATGGTTGCCCGCTCGGTGGGCCAGCGGATCCATCCCGAATGCGCTGGCCACCATGGACAGGTCGGTGTTGAGCGAGAGCCATCCGACAACGCGGCTGCTGGTCCTGGGGTCAACGACCTCCCCGCGTACGAGTGCCGAGAACAGCCAGGTGAGTTCCTTGGCCGAGCCGACCGCAAGGTGCGGGGCATCATCTGGCCCGCGGCTGTCACGTACTTGGTCGAGCAGCGCCGTTCGGGTGATCCCGAGCGAGTCGGCGCGAGTGCGCACGGCATCGAGTCCGATGTGGCGCAGAAGTACATTGGTGGCCAGGTTGTCGCTGGTCGCCCCGACCAGGGCCGCGAGGTCGGCGATGGGGAGCGCGGGCGCCTGCAGGTGCTGCCAGATGCCGGAATCGGCAACCGCATCACCCGGCGTGCGGTCAAGGATCTGGTAGCCGGATGCATCGGCCTCGGTCAGCCGGGCAGCGACCTCGATCAGCAGGAGCACCTTACCCACACTGGCGATCGGCATGGTGACGTGGTCATCGACGGAGAACAGCACCCTCTGCGAGTTCAGGTCGACCGCACGAGCTGATACTTGCACCCCTTCGAGCGCCAACTGACCGAGTGCCGCGAACCCGCGCGAGAAGTTCTCCGCGTTCATGCTCTCGCGGTGCTTGCCCTGCCGGAGCCGGTGCTGGCGGTCGCGGCGCTCTGATGCCCGGGCAGCCATCACCAGATGGTGACCCGTTGGGCCTCGTCAAGCCACAACTGGTCGGCGTCGGTCACTCCGAAGGCGTGGTAGAACTCGTCGATGTTGCGCACGATCTGGTTGCAACGGAATTCATTGGGCGCGTGCGGGTCGATCGCGATCAGCCGGATTGCCTCCTCGTCGCGCAACTTCATCTGCCACGCCTGCGCCCAGGAGAGGAAGAAGCGCTGCGCTCCGGTCAGAGAGTCCAGCACAGGCGGTTCTTTGCCGTCGAGCGAGATCAGGTAGGCCTTCCAGGCGATCGACAGCCCGCCCAGGTCTCCGATGTTCTCACCGATGGTCAGCGCCCCGTTGACGTGGTGGTCGGGAATCTGCCTGGGGGCCAGGCCGTTGAACTGCTCGATCAAAGCCGCGGTCAGGGATTCGAAGGCTTCGCGGTCGGCTGCGGTCCACCAGTCGGTGAGCCGACCGTCGCCATCGTACTTGGAACCCTGGTCATCGAAGCCGTGCCCGATCTCGTGCCCGATCACCGCTCCGATTGCACCGTAGTTCGCTGCCGCATCGCGTTTGGGGTCGAAGAACGGATACTGCAGAATCGCCGCTGGGAACACGATCTCGTTGAAGCCCGGGTTGTAGTACGCGTTGATGGTCTGGGGGGTCATGAACCACTCGTCGCGATCGAGCGGTTTGCCGATCTTGCCCAGTTCCCGGTCGAACTCGTACCTGCTGGTGCGACGCACATTGCCGATCAGGTCGGCCTCGTCGATCTCGATCGAGGAATAGTCGCGCCATTTCACCGGGTAGCCGATCTTGGGCGTGAACTTTCCAAGCTTTGCCAGTGCCTTGGCGCGGGTGTCCTCGCCCATCCAGTCGAGCCCGGTGATCGATTGCCGGTACGCCTCGACCAGGTTCTTCACCAACTCGTCCATCTCGCCCTTGGCGGCGGGCGGAAAGTGCCGGTCGACGTAGATGCGGCCGACGGCCTCGCCGAGCGAGCCCTCCACGAGGGAGACGCCGCGCTTCCATCGTGCCCTCAGGGTGGGGGTTCCGGAGAGGGTCTTGCCATAGAAGCTGAAACTCTCGTCGACGAAGTCCGATGACAGCAGGCCTGCGGCTCCGCGAATGATCTGCCAGGCAAGCCAGTTCTTCCAGGCCTCAAGGCGGCCCTCGGTCAACAGGGCGCCCACCCCCGAGACGAAACTAGGCTGCCGAATGACGATCTCATCCAGCGCGCCGGCCGGAACTCCCAGCGCGGCGCTCCACACCCCCAGGTCGGCCGACGCCTGATCAGCGGGGGAGTCTTCTGACTGGAACAACTTTCTCACCTGCTCGAAAGCGAGCAGGTTATAGGTGGCCTCGGAATCCCTCGATCGCACGTTGTCCCAGTGGCGGGCGGCGATCAAGGTCTCCAACTCGAAGACGGATGCTGCCCGGGCTGCCGCGTCGTCGAGGCCGGCGAGGCGCAGCATCCGCTCGACGTGGCCGAGGTAGGCCTCCCGAACCGCGGCGAACCGCTCTTCGCGATAGTAGCTCTCGTCGGGCAGTCCGATACCGCCCTGTTCGGCGAAGACCAGGTAACGCTCCGGATTGCCGGGGTCGTTGTCGACGAACAACTGTAAGAAGCTCGACAGACCGTCGCGTTCTGCCGCGCCGATCGTGGAGAGCAATGCGTCAATCGTGTCGATGTCGGCGACCTCGGCCAACTGGGCGCTGATCGGGGTGACGCCGAGCGCTTCGATCCGGTCCTCGTCCATGAAACTCGCGTACAGGTCGCCGAACTGGCGCTCACCGGTTCCCGGCTCGGCCGACTGCGCCTCGATGATGATGTCACGCACCGCCGATTCGGCAGCTTCGGCCAGCAGCATGAACGAACCCCAGCGCGCCTTGTCCTCGGGGATCTCGGTGCGATCGATCCAGCGCCCGTTGACATGCCGGAACAGGTCGTCCTGCGGCCGCACCCGGGGGTCGAGTTCGGCGATGTCGATGCCGGATTCTGCGTCGGCCTGTGCAGTCGTGTCAGTGGAGAGGTCAGTCATGCGTCCAGCCTAGGCGGTGCCGCTGACGATGCGGTGGGCGAGTCAACGCACCCTGCCGACGGCATCGATGGTCATCACGAGGATCACTCGTTCGGCCTTGTCCGGCGGCGCCGCCGTGCTCTCGTTTCCGTAGCGGCGGCCCAGTTCCTGATAGAACGAACTGCTCGGGTCGGCAATCACTTCGGTGAGGTGCCCACGCAGTTCGATGTACCGCATTGGGTCCGTCGGATCGGTGATCGCGAGGGTCATCGTCGGGTTGGCCTTGAGGTTGCGAAACTTGGAGCGCGTCGTCGTGTGGGTGAACCGGATGTTCTGGCCGTCGTACTCGAACCACATCGGATTGACTTGCACGTATCCGTCGGGGCGAATCGTCCCCAGCTGAGCGAAGATCGGGCGTTCAAGCAGGTCGAGGTGATCAGCGGGGATCTCAGACATGGCACCATTTTAGTTCACCGATCAGCGCCTGGCCCAGATTTTTCGCCGGCTCAGAGCATCTGGCCGAAGCCCTCGGCATCGGCCGTGCGCCCCGCCACCAGAATCGTGTCTTCAGGCTCGAGCACTGTGTCCAACTGCGCGTTCACCCAGCCCGCGTCACCCCGCTTGTACGCGGTGATGGTCACTCCGTACTTGGCGCGCACCCGCATCTCGCCGAGCGGCCTGCCCAGCACCAACGCGTTCGGGGCCATCTTCACCAGAACGTAGTCCTGATCGACCTCGATGAAGTCCAGGGCGGCCCCGCGCACGAGGTGGGCGACCCGCCGACCCATGTCCTTCTCCGGGTAGACGACGTGATGGATCCCCAGTTGATTGAGGATCTGGCCGTGCGGATCAGTGACCGCCTTCGCCCACACAACCGGAATCTTGAACTTCAACAACAGCGAAGCGGTGAGGATGCTGGCCTGGATGTCGCTTCCGATCGCAATCACCGCACGGTCGAACTCCGGCACCGCAAGTTGACGAAGGGCCTCCTCCTTCGTGGCATCCGCCCGCACCACTTGGCTGAGCACACCGTTCAGGCTCTGCACGATCTCTTCGTCGGTGTCGATGCCGAGCACCTCTGTGCCTGATTTCATCAATTCCCCTGCGAGTGCGCACCCGAACCGGCCGAGGCCGATCACCACCACCGAATCGGCCTCGGCGATACGGGCGGGGCGTGCACCGGGGAACATTCGTGACTTAGCCAATGACGGGCCTTTCCTGTGGATACTCATACAACAGCCTGCGATCATGCAGCGCAATCGCACTGCCGAGCGCCATCGGGCCCAACCGGCCGACGAACATGCACACCATGAGAATGAGATGGGCGCCCGTGGGCAGTTCTGCGGTGATCCCAGTGGACAGGCCGACCGTGCCGAAGGCAGAGACCACCTCGAACAACACCTGGTCGAGGTCACGCCCGGTCAACAGCATGATCGAGCCGCACGCCGCCACCACGAGGGCAGTCGCCAGCAGTACGACCGTGATCGCCTGGCGGTGCACGGAACGGGAGAGCCGCTTGCCGAAGATATTGACGGCGCCTTCGCCGGTCAGCTCGGTGTACATGATGAAGAAGAGCACGGCGAACGTGGTCACCTTGATACCGCCGGCCGTGCCGGCCGGCCCACCTCCGATGAACATCAGAACGTCCATGCCGAGCCACGTGGCCGGGTGCATGCTTCCGATGTCGATCGAGTTGAAGCCCGCGGTGCGGGTCTGCACCGATTGGAAGAATGCGGCAAGAACCTTGGCTGGGTCGTCGAGGCTGCCCAAGGTCTTCGGGTTCGTCCACTCGACCGCTCCGATCAGCACCGTGCCGCCGATCAGCAGCACTGCGGTCATCCAGAGCACGAGCTTCGTGTTCATGCTCCAGTGCAACGGTTTGCGGAACTCTCGTCGCAGTTGCATGATGACCGGAAACCCGAGGCCGCCGAGGATGATGGCGGCCGCAATCGGTAGGCCGATGAACGGATCGGAGACGAACGGGACGAGATTGCCTTCGACCACCGAGAACCCGGCGTTGTTGAACGCCGACACCGCGTGGAAGACCCCCAGCCAGAGTGCCTGCCCGAAGTCGTGCCCGTATCCGAGCCAGAAGCGGAGCGTGAGCAGGAGCGCGACAGAGCCCTCGATGAGCCCTGAGATCTTCGCGATGCCGCGGATCAGGCCCTTCACGTCACCCAGTGACAGCGCCTTCGTCTCGACAGCGGCGGTGAGCCGCGTGCGCACGGACAATTTTCGCGCGATGACAAGGCCGATCATGGAGGCGAAGATCATCACGCCGAACCCGCCCGCCTGGATCAGCACGAGAATCACGACCTGGCCGAATGGGCTCCAGTGGGTCGCCGTGTCGACCACGGTGAGCCCGGTGACGCAGACCGCGGAGGTCGCGGTGAACAGTGCCTCGATGATTGTCGTGTGGCCCTGGGCCGCGTGGGAAAACGGAAGGAGCAGGAGAAGCGAGCCCACGATGATTGCTGCGGCGAACGCGACCGCCACCGCCTGTGCGGGTCGCGCGCGGTGGAGGGTCCGTGTGCGTTTCGGCACCGTACTGCGGGTGGCCACGCGCTCACTTTAGTCCTGTTCCACGCCGAATGTCGCGTGCACCCACAATACGGCCGGGCCCCGACTTGCCTTATAAGCTGTGTCATTGAATGACGCCCTCGACCGCCCCCCGCACTCAGCCCTCTCCGGAAGATTCCGGATCCTCACCCACGACCCGCCGTAACCACTTCGTGGACCTCACTCCGCTCAAAGTCAGCCCCGCATTCGCGCGCCTGTGGGTGGGCAGTGGCATCGCCGGCATCGGCAGCCAGATGACCTTCATGGCCGTCGGCCTGCACGTCTACCACCTCACCCAGTCCACCTTTGCGGTGGCGATGGTGGGCACGTTCGCCCTGGTGCCGATGGTTGCCGCAGGGCTCTACGGCGGCATGCTTGCCGATGCGTTCGACCGCCGAAAGGTCGCACTGGTGGCGGCGATCGTGGCCTGGGCCTCGACCGGGACCATCGCCGGGTTGGCATGGCTGAATCTGGAGACGGTGTGGTCGCTCTATCTGCTGACCGCGCTCAACGCGGTGGCCGCGACGATCATCGGCACGTCCCGGGCCGCTATCCAACCGCGAATCCTGCCGCGCGAACTCCTCCCGGCCGCCGCAGCGCTCCAGGGGATCAGCTTCGGGCTGATGGTGACCGTCGGTCCGGCACTGGCCGGGATCCTGGTCGCCGGTGTCGGCTTCAACTGGACGTACACGATCGATGTCGTGCTGTTCGCCGCCGCCTTTCTTGGCATCGTCTCACTGCCGCCCATCGTGCCCGAGGGGGAGCGGCACCGTCCAGGCCTGGAGTCGATCCGGGTCGGTATCGCCTTTTTGAAGCGTGCCCCGAACATTCGCATGTCGTTCGTCGTCGACATCATTGCCATGACCTTCGGGCGGCCGCACGCCCTGTTTCCCGCCGTGGGGGCGGTGTTGCTCGGTGGCGGGGCGATCACGGTCGGGGTGCTCACCGCGGCCGTCGCGGTCGGGGCGCTCGTGAGCAGCATCTTCTCCGGGCGCCTCGGCGGCGTGCGCTGGCAGGGCCGGGCCATCGGCTGGGCGATCGGCTTTTATGGGCTGTTCGTGTTTGGCTTCGGTGTTGTCCTGGGACTGGTCTCACTGGGCTGGTTGGGACAGGCGACGAACCAGGCGGCGGGCACGAACATGCCGGCGCTCGTGCTCGCGGCCATCATGCTCGCCGGAACCGGCGCCTCTGACAACGTGAGCGCGGTGTTCCGCACGACGATGCTGCAGACGGCGGTGCCCGACAACATGCGCGGGCGCCTGCAGGGAATCTTCACGGTGGTCGTCACCGGGGGCCCACGAGTCGGCGACCTCTACGTCGGTGTCATCGCGATCTTCGGGATGCTCTGGCTGCCGCCCGTGCTCGGCGGGCTGGTGATCATCGCGCTGATCGCGTTGCTGCTGCGCCTGCACAGCGGCTTCCGCCATTACGACGCTCTCAACCCGCTCCCGTAGGAGTCGCCGGCATTGCGATGTACGTTGCCGTGACGGGCGCCAAAAGGCTCATCCTGGGCCGGGCACTGAGGCGCACCTCACGGTTAACAGCCGCTCAGCCCATGATTTTTTGACGAGGGCCGCGATCGTCATCTCGTCGGATGCGGTCAGTCTCGTCAGCGCGTAGACGCTCGGCCATGATGCGGTTGTCATCTGGCTTATCGGCGAACTTCGCACGCACCTCCGTCTCGCCATCCGCCCCCGTGGCATCTGAAATTCTCAGCTGCTGAGCCCGCTCCTTCACGACGGCGCTGCCGCAACTGCTCGGAGCAGATCCTGGTACTTGCCCTGTTTCCACGCCGCCCAGTCCCAGGCGGTCAGAAAGTGCTGGCCGCTGCGCTGCCCATTTCCGAAAAGCGTGGCCTTGTCCTGCGGCGTCAAGGTGAAATCGGTGGCGGCGAAGCCGGTGGTGTCGACAAAGATGGTGCGCGAGGCGAAGGCCGGGTCAACGATGTGCACCCGGTCGTGCGCCGACTGCATCGTGGCCAGCAGCGACTTGGCCAGCTCAAAACTGTTGGCGTCCGAGTTCCACGGAGCCTTGGTCAAGTTGGTGCGGGCCGAAAGTTTGACCCCGAGCGTGGGCCAGCGTTCCGGCTGGCCATCGGTGCGGTCGAAGATGTCGATCGGGTAGTTCGACAGCATGCCGCCATCGGTGCAGAGGATTTTCGGGTGACCGGTCACCTCCGGGTCGCAGGCCATGGTGAACGGTTCGAAGAAGAACGGAATGGAGGCCGAGGCGCGAACCGAATCCGCGACCGATTGGGTGTCGGGGTCGACGCCGAGCAGGCTGCGGTAGTCCCAGGGCAGCCGAAGCATGAAGCCCCGCGAGACATCCGACACGATCACGACCAGCTTGTAGCGTTGCTCGGGTGGCAGACTGCTGCCCGGGTCGTCCTGCTTGAGGTCTGCCCAGGTGTGGATGCCCCGGGCGGCGAGCGTCTGCTCGATCCAATCGTGCAGAAAGTTTCCCGAATACATGCCTTCATGAAAGATCAGCCCCAAGGCCGCCCCGATATGCGGGACATGTCCAAACGGCTTCGGAGTGTCTTCGAAGCGGGAGAAGTCGAGGTCGTCCATGATCTGTTTGATTTCGGGCACCTGGTAGCCGGCAGCGAGCAGGGATGCGACGATGGCGCCGGCCGATGTTCCGGCCACCCGGTGAAAGGTGTACGGATCTTCGCGGTCTGCCAGTGCCGTGATCGCCCCGACCAGTCCGGAGCCCTTGACTCCCCCACCCTCGAGAACCAGATCTGCGTCGGCCATGAGCCCCGCTCTTTTCTCGTGCAATGCACCAGCAGCACTTCTGCCGGTCCTGGACGTTCTCAGCGGATCACTCGAAGCCTCATCAAGTAGACCGGTGACATCCGCACTCTCATGCTCAGATTCCGCCTGTGCACGCTAGTTGTCAATACCCGGGACGCACAGCGATTTCCCGTGAATCGATCCAGGCACTCATCGTGGTGTGGCTCTTCGTGGTGTGGCTCCTCGTGGTGTGGCTCCACGAATGTCTCGGCTCTCAGCCTGGGTGGAGCCTCAACACCGGCGCTCAAAACTAAAAAGGACTCTTTTCACACAGGCTTCTTGTCCCGCGACGATTGTATTGGTACATTGAGGTAGAACGAGAAGAATACCGCTGTCCAGCGATTTGTCAGCCCCGGTTGGGACGGGCGGATCATCTCGCGGACCGAACCGGAGTCTCTCGTCATGCACGGCTCAAGCACGACCGGGTACACCGAACAGAGCACTGGGAGTCCACAGATGTTTCTCATTGAACCGCGCTCGGCGACACCCCCGTTCGAACAGCTGCGCGTGCAGGTCATCGAACTGGTGCGGCAGGGCGAGCTGGTGCCGGGCGACAAGCTGCCCACGGTGCGCCGTCTCGCCGAAGACTTGCGGCTCGCGCCGAACACGGTCGCGCGCGCCTACCGCGAGCTCGAGCGCGACGAGGTGATCGAGACCCGCGGCCGGCACGGCTCGTTCGTGGCCGCGACCGGCGATGCCACCCAGAAGCAACTGCAGCTGGCCGCGGCCGCATACGCCGAACGCGCGAGGTCTTTGGGCGCCCAGCCCGCCGAGGCCCTGGCCATCGCGCGAGCCGCCCTCGGCATCCGCTGAGCCGAGGGGTGTCAGGATGCTCTTCCCGCGCATCGGGAAGCGCATCCTCACGAACCTCACCGGATAGAGTCCGACCGACGCCGGCGTAGGTTGACTCCAGTGAGCTGACAGGCACACGACGGTAATATGTTACGCATCACCGATAAGGCGTCACGCTCCGCGCATAACGCTCCTCGAAACGTAAGACACGCACCACGCGAAGGAACTCCATGAACCTCGACCAGCCAGCCGCCTCCTCCATGCCCAAGCCGGCGCGGAAGGACCCGCGCATGCCTCGCCTGGCCGACTCGGCCGAGTTCAACGCCTACATGAGCGACGGCTGGACCACGCCCGACCGCACCCCGCCCGTGGTCGCCGGTGCCCCAGAGGCCGCGGCCGCCCACCGGGCGAGGCTCAGCGCCGAACTTCCCGGCCAGACGATCGTGCTGGCCTCCGGCCTCGCTCCCACCCGGGCGAACGACACCATGTACGACTTTCGCCCGGACAGTGACTTCTACTGGTTGACCGGCTGCGCCGCCGAGGAGGCGGTACTGGTCATGACCCCGGCCGGCAGCGGCCACGACGCGACCCTGTACCTGCCCGAGCCCTTCTACCCGGGCCATCCCGGGTTCTACTCCAACGCCCGATTCGGCGAACTCTGGGTCGGCTCCGCGCCGAGCCCGGCCGACTGGGCTACGGCGTTGCAACTCGACACTCGCGGATCGAGTGTTCTTGCTGAGGTGCTCGGCGGGCTGAAGTCGCCGATGGTCGCCGGCAACCCGAATCAGACGGTGCAGTCCGTGCTCGGGGCCGCAGACTCGACACAGTTGCGACGCACGCTGAGCGAGCTGCGCCTGGTCAAGGACGCGTGGGAGATCGCCCAGTTGCGCGAGGCCGTCGACCACACCGTCTCTGGTTTCGCCGCCACCGTGCGGGAGTTTTCGACCGCCATCGCGGGTGCCGGCGAGCGCTGGCTGCAGGGCACCTTCGACCGCCACGCCCGCACGCACGGCAACGGCGTGGGCTACACCACCATCGTCGGCAGCGGCCGAAACGCGGCCACCTTGCACTGGGTGCGCTGCGACGGGCCGGTGCTCGCCGACCACCTGGTTCTGCTCGACATGGGGGTCGAGGTGAACAGCTTCTACACCGCGGATGTGACGCGCACGATTCCGGCGGCGGGCACGTTCAGCCCCCTGCAGCGCCAGGTGCACGACCTGGTCGAGAAGGCGCACCGCGCCGGCATGGCCGCGGTCGCACCCGGCAAACAGTTCTCCGACTTTCACACCGCGTCGATGCAGGTGATCGCCGAGGGGCTCAAGGACTGGGGCCTTTTGAAGGTCTCGGTCGACGAGGCGCTCGCGCCCGAGGGGCAACAACATCGCCGTTACCTGGTCTGCGGAATCGGCCACCACCTCGGTCTGGACGTGCACGACTGCGCCAAGAGCCACTACGACCGCTACCAGGGCGCCGACCTCGAGCCGGGCATGGTGCTCACGGTCGAGCCCGGACTCTACTTTCACGAGATGGACCTCACCGTTCCACCTGAGTTGCGCGGCATTGGCGTGCGCCTGGAGGATGACCTGCTGGTCACCGAGACCGGAACGGACATTCTGTCGGATGCCCTGCCCATTGACGCCACTGGCATCGAAGCGTGGTTCGCAGAGCACACTCGCTGACGCCACGATCGGTACCGGGGAGCAACCGAGCACGACTGCACCCCCAGGGCCCTGGAGCGGGAAACTAGAGTGGTGAGCATCCGATCCCTACTCACTCGCCACGCGGTCGACCGCGACATCCTGCGCCTCGCGGTGCCGGCGCTCGGGGCGCTGATCGCCGAACCGCTCTTCCTGCTTGCCGATTCAGCGATGGTCGGCCACCTCGGTGCCGAACCGCTGGCCGGTCTCGGCCTGGCCTCCGCCGTGCTGCAGACCATCGTTGGGCTGATGGTGTTCCTCGCGTACAGCACCACGCCACTGGTCGCGCGCCGTCTCGGCGCAGGCGACCGGCAAGGCGCGCTCGGTGTCGGCATCGACGGGCTCTGGCTCGCCCTTGTGCTCGGGATCCTGCTCGCAGCGGCTGGTGCCGCAACCTCGGGCTGGCTGGTCGGCCTGTTCGGCGCCAACGCAGAGGTCACGGCGGCAGCCACCGCCTATCTGGCCATTTCGATGGCCGGGCTGCCGGCCATGCTGCTCGTGTTTGCCGCGACCGGCCTGCTGCGCGGGTTGCAGGACACCCGAACCCCACTCTGGGTCGCTGGCGTTGGCTTTGTCACGAACATTGCCCTGAACGCGATCTTCATCTACGGATTGGGGCTTGGCGTGGTCGGCTCGGCGGTCGGCACCGTGATCGCCCAGTGGGGCATGGTGGCCGTCTACCTGGTCGTCGTGCTACGACACGCCCGGCAATCGGAGGCCCGGCTCACACCGCGCAGGGCCGGGCTGCGAGCATCCACCAGATCGGGCGGTTGGCTGTTGGTGCGCACCATGAGCCTGCGCGCCGCCATGCTGCTCGCGGTCTATGTCGCGACGCAGCAGGGCGCGGGCGAACTCGCTGCCTTCCAGGTGGCGGCGACGATCTTCGCCACACTCGCCTTCGCGCTTGACTCACTCGCCATCGCGGCACAGGCCCTCGTCGGGCAGGCGCTGGGGGCCGGCGACGTCAGCACAGCGCGGGCGGTGATGGCTCGATGCCTGCAGTGGGCCATCGGTGGTGGCCTCCTGCTCGGAATCATTGTGATGGCGCTCAGCCCGGTGACCGGGCCGGTGTTCACCGGAGCGCCCGAGGTGCTGGAACTGCTGCCGCTGACCCTCGTGCTTCTCGGTGCGGGGATTCCGCTGGCTGGCTTCGTGTTCGTGCTCGATGGCGTGCTGATCGGCGCCGGCGACGTGCGCTACCTTGCGTTGACCGGCCTGGTGAACGTCGCCGTCTTCGCCCCGATGGCCTGGACCGTGCTCGCCTGGGCTCCCGAGGGCGTTGCGGGTCTCGCCTGGTTATGGGTCGCATTCGGCTTCGGATACATCGGTGCCCGCGCAATGACCCTCGGCTGGCGCTCCCGGGGCCGCGCGTGGATGGTCACCGGCAGCGCCTGAGCCGCCCGCGTCTCAACCCCCGGCCCGCTGGTCACGCGTAAAATTTCAGGAGCGCAGCGGGCCGGGGCCGCCCTGGCTGCCGGCACCCGTGATCTCCTGAATTTTCACCACCGAGCACGCGGATCAGGTCGCGAGGCGATAGCGTGCTGCATCGCGACGCCGACGTTCCCTGCGACAAGCGCATATAGTCACTGGGTGCCCACTCTCGATCATCACCCCCACCGGGCGACACCCTCCGCCGAAGATGTGCACCAGCTGCACTGCTGGCGCAATGCGATCTTCGTGGTTTTCGCCGTCTGTGGGATCTCTCTGGCCAGTTGGGTCTCCCGCCTGCCGACCGTGCGGGATGCCCTCGACGCGGATACCGCCCAGATGGGTTGGCTGATCTTCAGCCTCTCGGTCGGCTCCATAATCGGCCTGCTGGGCGCCAGCCACATTCTCGCCCGCCTGGGAGCCCGGGGCACCCTGCGCGTGTTCATGACACTCTCGTCCATCGGCCTGTTCGTGGCCGCCCTCGGTGCCTCGATCGGCCCGAGTTACCTGCTGATCCTTCTCGGGTTGGCCGTCTTCGGCGTGGGCTTCTCGATCTGTGACGTGACGATGAACGTGAGCGGCGCTGCGAATGAGCAGCGCCTCGGCACCAACCTCATGCCGCTGTTCCATGCCTCGTTCAGCGCAGGCACCATGCTCGGCGCAGGACTCGGGTGGCTCGCCGAGGTGACCGGTGTGCCCCTGTTCATCCACATCACCGTCATCGCCGTCGCCATGACGGCCACGGTCCTCCACGTCTCCCGTGCGATCCCGCGCGAAAGCAGCCACGGGATCATCCCGACCACTACCGCGGGCATCGCCATTGTCGGCGTCGAGCCCCCCGATACCTGGCGAACCAGGCTCGCTTCCTGGCGCAATCCGCGCATCCTTTTGATCGGACTGATTGTGCTCGGCATGGCTTTCGCGGAAGGCACCGCCGATGACTGGCTTTCGCTCGCGGCCGTCGACGGTCACGGCCTCAGCAAGGCGAACGGCGCGCTCGTCTTCGGGATCTTCGTGACCGCGATGACCATCGGCCGCATCCTCGGCGTTCGGGTGCTCAGCCGTTTCGGCCGGGTGCCGGTTCTGCGAGCGTCGGCGCTGTCGGCCCTGGTCGGCATGCTGATGTTCATCTTCATCCCTGTTCCACAGCTCGCCGTGGTCGGCGTGATCTTCTGGGGCCTCGGGGCGGCACTCGGGTTTCCGGTCGGCATGTCGGCAGCAGCGGATGACCCGAAGAACGCGGCGGCGAACGTCAGCGTCGTCGCCACTATCGGTTACTGCGCGTTCCTGATCGGACCGCCGCTGATCGGCGCCCTGGGGCACGCCTTTGGCCTGCTGTACGCCCTCCTCGCCGTGGTGCTCATGGTCATCGTCTCCGGAATCGCGTCGTCGGCCGCCCGCGAGCCGCAGCGACGTGAGTCACCAGTTGGTGGGGGTACCCTCGAATGATGCCACTATTGCCCGGCTGAAGACCCGCCCACGGCACCCACATTTCTCATTTCGACCTGGAGCCCACACACGAATGTACGAACTGACCGGCATTCCTCGCAACTACGCCTGGGGGTCAACCACCCAGATCCAGCAACTGCTGGGCCTACCGCAGGACGGCGGCCCGTTGGCCGAGGTCTGGTTCGGCGCACACCCCACTGACCCCTCAGGGGTGACGGACGAGCAGGGCCGGCAGACCACGCTCGACCGACTGATCGATTCTGACCCCGCGCGACTGCTCGGTCGCCGATCGATCTCCGAGTTCGGGCCGACCTTGCCGTTCCTGATGAAATTTCTCGCCCCCGGCGAACCGGTGTCGCTGCAGGTGCATCCCACTCCCGCGAATGCTCACACCGGTTTCATCGCCGAGCAGATCGAGGGGGTACCGATCGATGCCCCGCACCGGAGCTTCAAGGACACCAACCACAAACCTGAGATGGTCTTTGCCCTCACCGAATTCTCCGGGCTGGTCGGCTTTCGGGACCCTGCCCTGATCGTCGAGCTGCTTGCCGCCTACAACCACCCGGCACTGCGCGGGGCCCATCGTCTGCTGGCGGCCGAGCCCGGCCCAGCCGGCATGAAGGAGTGTCTGCGTCGGCTGGTCGAGTTGGGAGCGGCAGAAGTCGATCAGATCGTCGCTGAGGCAACACAACTCTCGGCGAATGGCCCCGAAGTCGCCGACGCCCACCAGATGGTGGCCGAATTGGCGCAGTACTTTCCGGGAGACGCCGGATGCGTGGCCTCCCTGATGCTGGTGCACATGCGCTTTCGGCCCGGGGACTGTCTTTTCGTTCCGTCAGGCATCCCGCACGCCTACCTCAGCGGGCTGTGTGTCGAGGTCATGGCCAACTCCGACAATGTTTTTCGCGCGGGGCTCACCAACAAATACGTCGACGTCGAGGGCCTGCTCGCGAACACCCGGTTCGACCCGACCCCACTGGCGATGCTGCCCGGTGACGAGATCGCCCCCGGGGTGCGGGTGCTCAGCCCAGAAGCCGCCGAGTTCGCCCTCACCGTCGTGACGTGCACTTCAGGCGGGGAACAGGTCATCGCCGGATCCGGGCCCCGCATCGCGGTCTGCGTCGACGGACTGGTGACAGTTCGGGCCGAGCGCGCCACGGCACCCGATCCCCTCTCCCTGCCTGTCGGTGGCGCGCTGTTCGCGGCCGATGTCGACGGCGATCTGACGGTCGCGGGCCACGGTCTGCTTGTCATCGCCAGCGTCCCGTAGGCTCGAACCCGTGCGACTTGTCATAGCCCGCTGCTCCGTCGACTACGCCGGACGTCTCAGCGCCCACCTGCCTCTGGCCAACCGCCTGCTGATGCTCAAATCAGATGGCAGCGTGCTCGTGCACTCAGACGGCGGATCGTACAAACCACTCAACTGGATGAGCCCGCCCTGCTCACTGACCGAGGCCGCCCCTGATGAGGCTCAGGCAGCGGCCGGTGTGACCGCGGTGTGGAAGGTCACGCAGACCAAGACCGCCGACGTTCTCGTGGTCTCGATCCACGAGATCTTGCACGATTCCGAGCACTCGCTGGGCGTCGATCCGGGGCTCGTGAAAGACGGCGTCGAATCAGACCTGCAGCGGCTGTTGGCCGAGCAGATCGAACTCTTGGGCGACGGGCACAGTCTGGTGCGCCGTGAGTACATGACTGCGATCGGGCCGGTCGACATCCTGGCCCGGGATTCCGGCGGCAATGCCGTTGCGGTGGAGCTCAAGCGGCGCGGCGACATCGACGGCGTCGAACAACTGACTCGCTACCTCGAATTGATGAACCGTGACCCGCACCTGGCGCCGGTCACCGGGGTCTTCGCCGCGCAGGTGATCAAGCCCCAGGCACGCACGTTGGCCGAAGACCGGGGGATCCGTTGTCTGGTGCTCGACTACGACGCCATGCGCGGCCTGGACGACTCCGACTCACGCCTGTTCTGATGGTGCAGCGCGCTCCGGGCGCACGCCGGCGACGAGACGCTGAACGGCTCCCGCAGCGACGAGACGTAAGATGAGTGGAAATGACTAATTCAGTACTGACCGAAACAGCCGTCATCCGCCTCACACGACGGTGGACCTGCGTACTCTTCGACCTCGACGGCACCATCATGGACTCGGCCCCGGGGATCACCGATCGACTGGCGAAGACCCTTGTTGAGCTCGGACGCCCGGTTCCGAGCGAGCAAGAACTCATGCGGTGGGTCGGCCCACCCATCCTCGATTCCTTCCGCGACTTTGCCGGCATGGACCCGGAGCAGGCTCGCGAAGCCCTGACGGTGTACCGGCGCTTCGCGCAGGTGGACGGCCCCTATGACGGAAGCGCCGTCTTCCCCGGCGTGGCCGGCCTGATCGTCCGATTGCACAAGGCGGGGATCCCGATCGCATTGGCGACCTCCAAGCCGGAATCACAAGCGGTGATGATTCTCGATCATTTCGACCTGTCCCAGTACTTCACCGTGCTCTGCGGCGCCTCAGAAGACGAATCGCGCAGTGCCAAATCCGACATCGTTGCCGAGACCCTGCTTCGCCTGCAGGGTGAGGGTGTCGACCTCAGCCAAGTGGTGCTGGTGGGCGACCGCAGCTATGACGTGGCTGGCGCGACCGCTCATGACATTCCAACCATCATGGTCGAGTGGGGATATGGTTCACCCGCCGAAGCCGAGGGCACGATGGCAGTCGTGCACTCGGCCGACCAACTCGGTCGCCTCCTTCTGGGCTGAGCGTGTGGCCTGACCTCAGCGCTGTGCCCCAGCACTGAGCCGCCCGGCTGAACTGGGACAGTCCGTCGCGCGTTCTGTGCGCTCACTTCTGCGTCGGTACAAGAATCGCGTAGGCGTCCGCAACCTGATCGATGTCGCCGGAGAAGGTGAGCACCAGTTGCGGTGAGTCAGAGTTGGGCGGGAGCGCATCGATGGCATGAGTGCTGCCGTCACAAGGAACGACCTCATCCGCGATGATCGATGGGCCGTCCGGCGACTGGGACAGGGTGACCATGACGTTTGTATCTGCAGCAACCACGACTTCCGTCGTCGGTACCGAGCAGGCTGCGACCAGTTGGTACCCGGACGAATTCGCCATGGCTGATCCCGTGACGGTCATCGCCGGGTCGGCGGCGGAGTGAACCAGACGCATCGCCTCCCCGTGCACGGGGAGCGGGATCAGCAAGTTGTCGGCTTGCGAGACCTCGACCGGTGGCACCTGGGGTCCGTTGCTGAGCGATTCGACCGATTGATCTCCCACGCCAGCACGGGTGACGTAACAGCCGGTCAATCCCGTGACCAGGAGGCTGACCGAAAGGGCCGAAAGAACAACTCGTTTCATGCGCATACTCGTACAACCTCCGCCGGAATGATGAACCGTACTCGTCGGTGAGCGCTTGGAATCAGGGTACGCCCGGATGTACACCGGTCACAGGCCCTCGAGTCGACACCATGATTACTCGCTTGTGGGTTGCTCTGGTGCGAGACTGGGCACATGACCATTCGACTGGAGCCGAAGTCGGCCGAGCGATTGACCCTGTGGCTGAGCACCAGTCACGCCGAGTACATCACCAGCCGGGTTCGGGCCGGAGAAACCCCGGTCGAGGCGCGGGCGAGCGCCGACCAGTCATTGGAAGCCCACTTTCCTGGCGGCGTGCCGGCGAAGAATCATCACGTCTACGATCTGGTGCATGGGGAGACAGTTGTGGGCAGTCTGTGGATAGGCCCGCACACCGACGCAGACAACGACGCGTGGTGGGTGTGGGACGTGACAATCGACACCGCCCACCAAGGGAAGGGGTTCGGGCGCGAGGCGATGGCGCTTGCGGAGGCGGTGGTGCGCCAGGAGGGCGGGCACTCACTCGGACTCAACGTCTTCGGCTACAACACCGCGGCCTGGACACTGTACGAGTCCCTCGGCTACCAGACCACCGCGATCCAGATGCTCAAGGTGCTGTGATGCGCTCATGGGGCGGCGGCGACAGACGACACGGCACCGATCATCACGTGCAACCGACTGTCCCTCATCCCCTCCAATAGGGTATTCACAACACAAGACCGACAAGGGGTGTCGAGGATGAGGTTTCGCAAACGCACCAGAGGGTTGGACGAGGTCACCGTGACCACGGAATCTGCCGAGACGCGCACAACGCATGCGGCCGGTCCCACTGTGCGCGTGAACGCGTTCCGCATCGGACTCATCGGCGGCCTCGGGGTGTTGGTCGCGCTTCTCATCGGCGGCGTGATCAGCCTTCTCAGTACTGTTCTCATCTACATCGGTGTTGCTCTGTTCATTGCTCTCGGCCTCGATCCCCTGGTCTCCTGGCTCGAGAGGCGCATGCCGCGCGGCCTGGCGATCGGAGTCGTCTTCGCCGCGGTGATTGCGATCTTCGCCGGATTGCTCTTCGCCGTGATTCCCGTGATTGTGCGCGAGACCACACACTTCATCAATGGGTTCCCCGACATGGTCGACGCCATCGCGAAGAGCGACTTCGTCACAGGATTGGACCAGCAACTCCAAGGAGCCTTCGACGTCAACCAGGCGATCCAGAGCGGGGCCAACTTCCTCCAGGATCCGAACAACCTGCTCGCCATCGGTGGCGGTATTCTCTCGGTCGGGGCCGGTGTCGCCAGCGGTGTGACGGGCGCCGTGATCGTCCTGATCCTGACCCTCTACTTCTTGGCCTCCCTGCGGTCGATGAAACGGACGAGCTACCGGTTCGTTCCCGCGGCCCAGCGCCCGGGGTTCATCGCGGTCAGCGAGGAGATCACCCAGGCGATCGGGCGGTACGTGATCGGCCAGGTCAGCCTCGCCCTGGTCAACGGCATCCTGAGCTTCATCTTCCTCACGATAATCGGCGCGCCGGCTCCTGCGCTGCTGGCCGTGGCGGCGTTCCTGCTCTCCATCATTCCCCTGATCGGAACGTTGACAGGTTCGATCATCATCGTGCTCGTGTGTCTGATCGCGTCCCCGCTGACCGCACTGGTAGCCGCCATCTATTATCTGATCTACATGCAGGTGGAAGCATATGTTTTGAGCCCCCGGATCATGAACAAAGCTGTGGCCGTCCCCGGCGCGATCGTGGTGATCGCGGCGGTCGGCGGCGGCGCGGTCGGCGGTGTCCTCGGAGCACTGGTCGCGATTCCAATTGCCGCTTCCTTCATCATCATCGTGCAGAAAATCGTCTTCCCCGCACAGGACGCCAAGGTCTGACCCAACGCCCCCTCCATCGAATTCCCCCGCACCAAGCGACAACCGTCCTTCGATGGAGTTAGCGCGCCAGCCGCTCGACGACCGCCCCGAATACACGGGGAACGGCGCCCGAAATCGGAACGATGGAATTTCTGAGCGGGGAATGGGCCAACGCAACCAGTCCCGTCGTCAGGGTGCGGAAGTCCCGTGTCGCGCGTTCCCACGTACGTTCATAGGCACGCGGAGTCCCGGCGTGGATGGCTGCAACAACGGCTTCAGCCTGCGCGAGGCCCACCCGAATTCCTTCCCCGGTGAGGGCATCGACATAGCCGGCGGCGTCACCAACCAGCAGTACTCGTCCGACGGTGCGTCTCCTGCTGCCCTGCCGCAACGGACCCGCTGCGCGCAGTGGCGAACCCGGCCGCGCCCCGGACAACCGGTTGGCCAGCGCCGGAATGCCAGCGATCGCGGTGTCGAAGTCGACCCCGCCTGGCCCGAGAATCGCCACGCCGACGAGCGTGTCGGCAACCGGGGTGACATAGGCCTCGACTTCGTCTCCCCAATGCACCTCCACGAGATCGCTCCACGGCTCGAGCTCGAAATGCCGACGATATCCGTAGCGCCTCGACCCGCCAGCGGGCCGTGTCTGCTGACGTTCGAGCCCGGCCAATCTGCGCGTCTTGGAGTGCAGACCGTCGCAGCCCAGCAGCCACGATGCCCGCACCCCGCCAGCAACGACATCATCGGAGGTCTGCTCATACGAATCAAGGCGTTGACGGACCCACTCGACGCCGAGTTCGGTGCACCGCTCAGTGAGGGCGTCATGCAGCTCGGTGCGACGAACTCCCAGGCCGGCGCCGCGGCGAAACCGATGCTCCGCATGGTGAGCTCGCTGATGATAGCTGATTCCCTCGATCACATGCCCCCTCGGGAAGACCCCGAGCCGCGCGAGGGCGGCGACGGCACCCGGCATCAAGCCCTCGCCGCACGCCTTGTCGATCGGCCCCGTTCGTGGCTCGAACACAGCAACGCTGAGCCCGAGCAACCGTGCCTCGATGGCGCTCGCGAGGCCGATCGGACCGCCTCCCGCAATCAGGACGTCGACGTCAGGACTCATGCCCGTGGTCCGGGCGCCGCCGACTCGAAAACCGGTTCGGCCAGCGCCGCGGCGAGCGCACGCTGCTCGGTGGGGATCCTGAACCGCAGCAGCAGGATGGCGTTCAGAACCGTGAACGCGATCGCCGTGATCCACGCGGAGTGCACGAGCGGCAGGGCGACGCCTTCGGCCACCACCGCCAAGTAGTTTGGATGCCGTAACCAGCGATACGGTCCGGTGGCGACCAACGGTAGACCCGGCACCACGATCACCCGTACATTCCAGCGCTCGCCCAGCGAGGCAATGCACCACCAGCGCAGACCCTGGCTCGCCAGAACCACGAGCAGCGCCGTCCAGCCCACTACCGGGATGAACGGCCGGTCGAGGAGTTGCACCTCGACCAGGCAGGCGAGAAGCAGCCCGGTGTGCAGCAGCACCATCGACCCGAAATGGCCCCGACCGTACTCGACTCCGCCACGCGCAAACGCCCAGCGAGCATGCCGGTTCGAGACCACCAGCTCGACCACCCGCTCGGCGCCGGTGGCCAGAATCAGCGCAAGGTACCAGATCATGACTGCTGCTCGCCGGGCCACCGAATCAGAACGAACTCGGCACTCACTCCGGGGCCGAGCGCGAAGAGCAGCCCGTATTCTCCGGGCGCCGGATCGATCCCTTCCAGCGTGTCAGCGAGCACGTGCAACACCGCGGCCGAAGACAGGTTGCCGACTCGCTCCAGAGAACGCCAGCTCAATGCAAGAGCTTCGGGCGGGAGCGCCAGTGCCTTCTCGAACGCTTCGAGCACCCGGGGCCCACCCGGGTGAGCGATCCAGTGCGCCACATCGGTAAGGCGAAGACCCGCGCTCTCAAGGAAATTCGCGACGTCAAAGCCGAAGTGGTCGAGGATCACGTCGGGCACCCCCGCCGTGAGCATGATCTCGAATCCGCCCGAACCTATTCGCCAGCCGATCATTTCGGCGGTGTCGGGGTAGAGGGTACTGCGCGTTGCAACGACCGCCGGCCCCGGCAGGCGAGCCTGGTCCCGGTCATCCCCCACCATCACAACGGCAGCGGCACCGTCTCCGAACAGGCCGCTCGCAACCATATTCGCCATCGACTCATCACCGTGTTGCAGGGTGAGGGAACAGAGCTCCACAGAGAGCAGAACGGCGACGTCGCCGGGATGACCCAGCAGGTAGTCGTGCACACGGGCGATTCCCGCGGCGCCCGCCACGCAGCCCAACCCGAACGACGGCAACCGTTTCAGGTCGGGGCGCATGCCGAGTCTGCTCGCGACAACCGCATCCACCGAGGGTGCCGCGACGCCGGTCACCGTGGTGAACAGCAAAAAATCGACATCCCACGGGCTGAGACCGGTCGCGGCGAGCGCGTCGCCGATGGCCCGCTCCGCCAGGTCCGCCGCGTGCTGGGCGAAGAGACGGTTGGTCACGGTGAACGAATCGAGCGCGCTGTAGTCGGCGAGGGGCAGGACGGTGCTTCGGGAGCGTATCCCGGTGCCGGCATGCAGTCGCCTCATCACCGCGCCGCGTGCCTGATCCATTGTGACCAGCGACGAGAGCTCACCGGTCAGCTCGTCCTGCGAGTAGTCGAAGTCGGGCAATACCGCTGCGACGTGCGCGATGCGGGTCATCGGCGTTGAGAACGGGGCCGCCGACTGCGGAATCGGTGTGCAGCAGCGCAGACAGCGACGGTCTCGCGGATCGATTCGACCACCCACCTGTGCGGGGCATGTTCCGGTGGTCGATGATCACTCATGTTATTGCCGCCTTCGGAAGAACGAACGGTACCCGGCATCGGGCCTGAGTGTCAGACTACGCCCGCACCCGCTCGGATCCCACTCGGACCGGCGATGACGATGGATACCAACCCTGCACAGCGTCCCAAGGATTCTCGCACGACCCCCGCTCCTCAGGCTCGATCAGCGCCACAGAACGAGTCGACGTTCGACCTCGTCACCGTGGTTGGCATCCTCCTGCCGACGAGGGCCGCAGAATCCTCCTGCGGCCCTCGTGCGTTCTGGCCCGGGCCGTGTCGTGCGCGCCGATTGATCAGGCTGAAACGAAGTACAGTCGCTTGTTGGCGAACTCACCGATTCCGATCGGCCCCATCTCGCGACCATAGCCGGAACGCCTCACGCCGCCAAAAGGCATCTCGGCCGCCTCTGCAGCGATCGTGTTGACGTGCGCCATGCCGACCTCGAGCCGAGAAGCCACGGCCGCCGCCCGAGCCTCGTCGGTCGAGAACACTGATCCGCCCAGGCCAAGTGCGCAATCATTGGCGAGCTCCAGTGCCTCAGCATCGCTCGACACCTTGTATACGGTAGCGACCGGCCCGAAGATCTCCTCACCGTATGACGCCGAATCACGCGGCACACCGGTGAGAACCGCCGGTGAGTAGTACGCGCCGGGGCCGTCCGAGAGTACGCCGCCCGCTTCGAGAACTGCGCCTTCCGCGACGGCCCTCTGCACCTGGGCGTGCACGGTCTCAGCGGCGCTTCGCGCTGAAAGAGGCGCGTATTCGCCCTCGGCCAGATCCAACTGGTCACCCGGAACAAGGCCCTCAGCCAGCTTCTTCAGTTCGGCCACGAACTCATCGTAGATGTCGTCCATGACGATCATTCGCTTGTTCGAGTTGCACACCTGACCGCCGTTGTAAACACGGAAGTCCCACGCCTGCTTCGCAACGGCCGCAACATCATCCGCATCAAGGACCACCATTGGGTCGATTCCGCCGAGCTCGAGCACGCACTTCTTGAGGTGGCGACCCGCCTGCTCGCCGATGATCGCGCCGGCGCGTTCGGAGCCGGTCAACGAGACCCCCTGCACGCGGGGGTCGGCGATCATCGTTGCGATCTGGTCGTGCGAGGCGAACACGTTCTGGTATCCACCGACGGGCACTCCGGCCTCTTCCATGATCTCCTGGATAGTGAGGGCCGAACGGGCGCAGATATCTGCGTGCTTCAGCAAGATCGTGTTGCCCAGTACAAGGTTCGGCGCGGCGAACCTCGCGACCTGGTAGTACGGGAAGTTCCACGGCATCACGCCGAGCAACGTGCCGACCGGGCGATGCTCGATGTATGCCTTCCCAGGAATGGTACTGGGAATCTCGTAATCGGTGATGAGGCTCGGACCGTGCACTGCGTAGTAGTCGATGATCGAAGTCGCGAACTCCACCTCATCGATCGACTCAGCATACGACTTTCCCATTTCAAGTGCGATGAGTCGTGCCAGCTCTTCCTTGCGCTCCTCGAAGAGCTCGGCGACGCGCCGCACCACCTGGGCCCGCTCGTGCACGCTGCGCTCCCGCCATTCACGGTAGACCGCATCGGCGCTGGCGATCGCTTCTTCGATCTGCGCGTCAGTCGCGGATTCAAAGGATTCGACGAGCTCGCCCGTCGCGGGGTTCTGGACTCGGTATTTGGACATGATTCTCCTTGGTAGAAAACTCCAGCGTGAGGTCGTCGCTGTCAGCTTCACCCGGGGTGCTCTTCCGCTGAGACAGCATTCAACGCTGGTTCGGCCTCGCCGCGACAGACAATCCTGCGAGAAGGCCGCTGGTGACAAATGACACTTTCCCTGAGCTTGCGGGCTATCACCATTCCTCGTATCGGCAGATCCCAGTGAAGACCCATTCCGCTCCAGCTGCCTGCCTCATGACAATCGTAGGCGAAGTCTGGTTTGGGCTGTGAGCCACACAGGCCGTCCCTCCTCATTGACAGAGCTGAGAATCCTCGCGGGGTTCAGCCCGGGAGGCACTGCAACGGGTGATGACGGCGGATGCTCCGGGGCGCTACCCCTGAAGGCTGGTCTCGAACGAGTATGACCCTTGCACGCATTCAGCCAGCCCACGACAACTGAACGTCGGATGGCCGGCGTGCTCATCCGCTGACAGTGCTCCCCGTCATGGAGACGACAGGAGGCTGGCGTGAGGGATTTTTCAACCCATTCGGCGTGAGCAGGCGTTTGACCGCCTGGGCAAGACGGTGGCTCGGGCTCTCCACGAAGCGCCGGAAGACAATGGTCACCCCGAAGGCCACGACTATTCCGACGGGGATCGCCGCCCAGACAAGCGACGGACCGAACACGAAGGCACTGGCGATGAGGATCGGCTCGTGCACCAGGTACAGGCTGAACGAGACGGCTCCCAACCATTGCAGCAAGCGATGTTCCAGCACGCGGCGCGCTCCCGACCAAGCCATGGCGACGAAGACGACCAGGACCGCGCCCAGGAGAACGAATCCTCGTGAACCGTTGAGCATCCATCCCGGCGGGTCGGTGATCATCACCAGCCAGTATGCGTTCATCAGCAGCAGACCGGTCATGAAGGTCACTGTCCAGACCAGCCGCGGGTGTCGCGCGTCGTCGATCCGGTTCCCGAGCGTGCGCAGTCGGTCGATCTCGGTGGCGATCAGGGTTCCGATCAAGAACATCGAGAGGTAGAACGCCGCAAGGTTGCCGTAGGCGGCACTCACGAGGACGACACCGATGATGAGGACGACCTTGACGGCGAGAAGTCGCCGAAACATCACGGCCAGCACCACGAAGACCGGCAGCGCCAGTGAGAAGATGACCTCCCACTGCAGCGACCAGAGAGGGCTCGCCAGGGATCCGGCCCCGTTGACCAGTGTGGAGTCACGCAGAATCCGTGCGGGAGTCACGAGCGTCGGACGGTGAGCCAGCCACTCACTGATGCCGGTTCCAACGCGCGGAACAGCGGTGATTGTGATCACGGCGAACACGATGGCCGCCCAGACCGGCAAGTACAGGCGCACTAGTCGTTGCGGGTAATAAGCCCGCCAGCTAAACCGTGTCGAGCGCAGCACGGGCAGGGTGAGCACAATCCCACTGAGCACGAAGAACACGTAGACGGAGGCCTCGCCCTCCCAGAGCAGGTGCAGGGGCGTGTAGGTCATCAGCCATGCGAGCGGGCCCGTGTCCTGGTGGGCACGCGTGTTGAAGTAGGGCGCCGCGAGCGCGGGAATCATCAGCAGGGAGTGGTGCACGACGACGATCAGGGCGGCGACACCGCGCAGCCCGTCGAGTGAGCGCAGTCGCGGGGTCTGGGTTGAGGCCGGTCGCTCGGTCGCAGACTTTCGCTCGGTCGCACTCTGTCGCTCGGTCGCAGGCCGGTTCTCGGTCGCAGGCCGACTCTCGGCGGGCGCGCGTCGCTCGGAGCTGATTCCCTGTGCGGTGATCACTGCTCTACGCTATGCCCGAATTCTGGGCGAGACGTGAGTCCTCTGATCCGCGCGGTGCCGGGCCGGTACGGTGCGAACCGGACACCCGGGTACAGCCCGATCCATCGCGGTCAGAGCAGACCAGCCGACCGGCGGGCCCCAGCTTGCGACCTCCGTAGGGCTCGACAGAAAGTTATAGGGTCGTGTGAGCGTCACCACTGGGGTTTGTCCACGAGGAGGATGTGCATGACTTCGCAGTATTACGACCTCGGCACCTACAGCCGGCCGGTGACAACGGCGTCGCGGGATGCCCAATTGTGGTTCGATCGCGGCTTGGTCTGGACTTATGGCTTCAACCACGAAGAAGCCGTTCGCTGTTTCGAGAAGGCCGTCGAAGCCGATCCCGACTGCGCAATGGCATTCTGGGGGATCGCCTACTCCCTCGGCCCCAACTACAACAAGCCGTGGGAGGACTTCGAGGAGAACGAGCTCTCTTCGACGGTGGCGCGTGCATTCCACGCGACCAACGAAGCAGTGAGATTGAGTGAGGGATCCACCCTGATCGAGCGCGCGATCATCGGTACCCTTCCGGCGCGGTATCCGTCGATTACGCCCGCCGCCGATTATTCGGTCTGGAACCTCGACTATGTCGACCGGCTGCGACAGGTCTATCGGGAGCATCCCGCTGATCTCGATGTTGCCACCTTGTTCGCAGATGCCCTGATGCTGCTCACCCCGTGGGCACTGTGGGACCAGGCCACCGGCGAACCCGCAGCGGGCTCACGCACCGTCGAAGCCGTCCACGTGCTCGAAACAGCACTGCTGTCTCCTGCGGCCAACGAGCATCCAGGAGTGCTGCACATGTATGTGCACCTGCTGGAGATGTCTTCGCAGCCAGAACGGGCGATGGATGCGGGTGAGAAGCTGGCCCTGACCGCCCCGGATGCCGGCCACCTTGTGCACATGCTGAGCCACATCGACGTGCTGTGCGGCGACTATGAGCGCGCCCTCGATTCGAACTCTGCAGCCATCATCGCCGACGAGAAATTCGTGCTGCGTGAAGGCCCGGTGAACTTCTACACGTTGTACCGGGCGCACAATTATCACTTCAAGATCTATGCCGCCATGTTCCTCGGCCAGTCGGAGATCGCGTTGAGAACCGCTGATGAACTGGCTCGATCCGTTCCCGAGGAGTTGCTGCGCATCGAGTCGCCGCCGATGGCGAACTGGCTCGAGGGCTTCGTGTCCATGCGAGTGCATGTGCTGATCCGGTTCGGCAAATGGCAGGAGATCATCGAACTGGAGCTCCCCGACGACCACGAGTTGTATTGCGTGACAACGGCAATGTTGCACTACGGCAAGAGTGTCGCCTGTTCCGCAACCGGTCGTATCGCTGAGGCTGAGGAGCAGAAGCAACTGTTCGATTCGGCGCTGGGCAGGGTTCCGGCATCACGCACGCTGTTCAACAACACCTGCCTGGACATCCTGAAGGTTGCAGAGGAAATGCTCGACGGCGAGCTCGAGTACCGCAAGGCCAACTACGATTCGGCGTTCGCACACTTGAGGCGATCCGTCGAACTGTATGACTCGTTGCCCTACGACGAGCCGTGGGGCTGGATGCAGCCGGCCCGGCACGCGTTGGGCGCTCTTCTCCTGGAGCAGGGCCACACGGAAGAAGCCGAGGCGGTCTACCGCGCTGATCTCGGGCTTGATGACACTCTGGCCCGCGCGAATCAGCACCCCAACAACGTGTGGAGCCTGCACGGTTACCACGAATGCCTCGAACGGTTGGGAAAGACTGCTGAAGCGGATGCTCTGGCCCCGCAGTTGGAGAAGGCAGTCAGCCGTGCCGATGTTCCAGTGAAGTCTTCGTGCGCCTGCCGAATGTCACAGGTTCCGTGACGGGGAAGCCCCGTTTCCGCGGAACCGTACCGCAAATGAGCGCTCTCGACCCCGAGACGGCAGAAGCCGAACCGGACTCGATGCCGACACTGTGACGGTGGTGCCTATTCGGTCTGCATCAGCCCAACCAGCGCGAGGATTCCGAAGACCGCCGTGACGGCGGTGACCGCCCACATACCAATTTCAACAGGGTGCATAGTGCCACCAGTATCGCGTGAAAGGCAGACAAAGGCCAGTCCGGGCCCCGTGACGGCCCTGTGGGCACATTCCGGGGCTAGACATTCAGGGCCATTCGAACATCACTCGGCGGAGCCCATCGCCGAAACGGCGGACAAACCGGCTCCAGGTATGGCCGCAAGCAATTCCTTCGTATATTCGACCTGCGGGTTCCTGAAGATTTCGCCGGGCGTCCCACTTTCAACGATGCGCCCAGCCTGCATCACATGTAGTGAGTGCGAAATCATGCGCACGACCGCGAGGTCGTGGCTGATGAACAGATAGCTGAGCCCCAGGTCACGCTGCAGGCCGGCCAACAACTCCAAGATCTGGGCCTGCACCAGCACATCGAGCGCCGACACCGCCTCGTCGAGCACGACGAGCTCGGGCGACAGGGCGAGGGCTCGGGCGATCGCCACTCGTTGGCGCTGGCCACCCGACAGTTCGTGCGGCAGACGTTTCGCCACCGTGCTCGGCAGTGCGACCTGGTCGAGCAGCGTGCGCACGGACTCCCGCCGGCTGGCCGGCGTACCAAGGTTATGCACCCGGAACGGCTCCGTGATGGTGTCCTCGATGGTGAACCGGGGGTCGAGCGACGCATAGGGGTTCTGGAAAACCGGTTGCATGCGTCGCCTGAGCCGGAACAACTCCCGACGTCTCAGCGTCGTCAGCTGCGTTCCATCGAATGCGATACTCCCTGCGCTGACCGTCTCCAGTCCCAGGATCAGATTCGCGGTCGTCGACTTTCCCGAGCCCGATTCGCCCACAAGCGACACCGTCTGCCCCCGCGGAATGCTGAAACTGACCCCGTCCACTGCGGTGAAGACCTTTCCCCCGACACCACGGCTGTTGAAGATCTTTGTCAGGTCTTTGACCACGACAAGATCGTCGCCACGCACGCCGGCGGGCGGCAAAGAACCCGTCGCCGAGGGGCCATCCGCGGGGACGGCCACACCGACGCCCCCCGCCTGAGCGGACGAGCCGCGCGCGGTGTTATTCGCAACCACCTGGTGCGCCGTGCTCGCCGAGGCGAGGCTCGGTGCGGCCTCAAGCAGCTTGCGCGTGTACTCGTGCTGCGGGTTCTCGAGGATCTCCCGGGTGTTGCCCGCCTCCACGATCTCACCGCGGTTCATCACCAGGATCTGATCGGCGCGCTCGGCCGCCAGGGCGAGGTTGTGGGTGATCAGGAGTACGGCCGTGCCCATCTGCCGGGTCAGCTCGTCGAGCTGGTCGAGCACGGTGCGCTGCACGGTGACGTCGAGCGCGGAGGTCGGCTCGTCGGCGATGAGCAGCTTCGGCCGGCAGGCGAGGCCGATCGCGATGAGCACGCGCTGCCGCATGCCGCCGGAGAACTCGTGCGGATACTGCCGGTACCGCCTGGCGGCATCCGTGATGCCGACCATCTCAAGCAACTCGATGGCGCGCAGTTTCGCGGCCTTGCCCTTCGCCCGCCCGTGCGCGATCAGCACCTCGGCGATCTGGTCGCCGATGCGGATAACGGGGTTGAGGTTGGAGGACGGATCCTGCGGCACCAGGCCGATACCGGCTCCGCGCACCTTCATCAGCTCCCGCTGGCTGGCCCGGGCCAAGTCGCGGCCCTCGAATAGCACTGTTCCTCCCATGATGCGCCCATTCTCGGCGAGCAGCCGGTTGATCGCCGCTGCCGTGGTCGACTTTCCCGAGCCGGACTCGCCGACCAGGGCGACGGTCTGCCCTTCGAGGATGGTGAAGGACACATTGCGGACCGCGACGGTCTCATGCCCGTCGGCCTGGAACGCGACCACCAGGTCGCGGATGGCGAGTAGTGGCGTTTCAGTCACCGGCCCTGCTTTCCTAGCTGCCCCTGCGTCAACCTTTGTGGCCAGCGGGGAGGGGTTGTCCGCGCCGCTCATTTGCGCAGTTTCGGATCAAGGGCGTCACGCACCGCGTCGCCGAGGAGTACGAACGCCAATACGGTGACGCTCAGGAACAGTGACGGGTACAGCAGTAGGTGCGGATTCGAGTTGAAGTAGCTCTGGGCCGTGTTCAGCTGCAGCCCCCACGAGATCGACGGCGGTTGCAGTCCGACGCCAAGGTAGGTGAGGCCCGCCTCGCCCGCGATGATCCCGCCGATGCTCAGGCTGCTGAGCACAACCAGTGGGGCGATGGCGTTCGGAAGAATGTGGATGACCAGGATCCGCCAGTCCGACGCGCCGAGCGCCTTCGCGGCCCGCACATATTCCATGTTCTTCGCGCTCATCACGCTTGAGCGCATGATCCTGGTCATCGTGGGCCAGGAGAAGACGGCCAACGTGATGCACACGGTCGCGATGTTGCGCACCCCGATGGCCGTCAGAATGACGATGGCGGCGACCATGAACGGGAAACCGTAGAACACGTCGGTGATACGGCCGAGAATGGTGTCGAACCAGCCGCCGTAGTATCCGGACAGCAGGCCCAGGATGATCGCGAGGAGCATGGCCGACACCGTGACCACGATTCCGATGGTGATCGACGGGGTGGCACCGTAGATGACGTTGGCGTACAGGTCGCAGCCCTGCACATCGAAACCGAACGGATGCCCCACCGACGGTTCACCGCCACTGTTCGCCAGGTCGCAGGCCCGAGGGTCGCCGTTGCCGAACAAAGACGCGAACGGCCCCGGAAACAGCGAGATCATGACAAGCAACGCAATGACCCCGGCGGGCAACCAGAAGCGCGGGCGGCGGATCATCCGGGCGAATCCGGTCGCCGGTCGGCCAGGTGATGGGCCATCACCGGGGGCTGTCGATGCCGCACCGGCCAGTTGCGCCGTGGTCGGGTGGGCGCCCGTGTCGAAGGTGCTCTCAAGCATGTCTGATCCTTGGGTCGAGGTAGGCGTACAGCAGATCGACGATCAGGTTCACGAGGAGGAACACGATCACGAGCAGCGTCGAGATGCCGACCACGGTGGGCCCGTTCTGGGCCCCGATGGCCTTGAAGATCTCGTTTCCGAGACCGGGCAGGTTGAAGATGCCCTCGATGATGATGGCCCCACCCATGAGCGCGCCGAATTCGATGCCGAGGAAGGTGACGACGGGGATCAGCGAGTTGCGTAACGCATGATTCATCACGACGCGAGAGCGCGAGATGCCCTTCGCCGTTGCGGTGCGCACGTAGTCGGTGTTCAGGTTCTCGATGAGGCTGGTGCGGGTGAGCCGCGCGGTGGCGGCCAGACCCATGATCGCGAGCACGCTCGCCGGAAGGATGAAAGCCGTCGGCCAGCCGGCCTTCACCCCGGCTACGGGAAACCATCCCCACTCCACGCCGAGCAGGATCTGTGCGACATACCCGACGACGAAGACCGGGACGGCGAAAGCGAGGGTTGTGAGCACCGCCACGAACTTGTCCGGTAATCGGCCGCGTCTCAGTGCCGCCCAGATGCCGAGGGGAATACCGATCAGGATCTGGATGACCCAGGCCGTGAGCCCGAGCGCGATGCTGGTCGGCCAGTTCTTGGCGATGATCGACGAGACTTCACGGCCCTGAAAGTCCTGCCCGAGGTCACCCTGGGCGAGATTGACCATGTACTTGCCGTATTGCACGACGATCGGATCTTCGAGGTTGTACCGCTGCCTCAGCTCATTCTTCACCGATTCCGACACGTGCTGCCGTCCGCCGCCCATCGCGTCGATCGGGTCGCCGGGCAGAGCGAAGACCACGGTGAAGATCAAGAACGTCGTTCCCAGGAAGACAGGGATGACCTGCAACAGGCGTCTGACGGTATAGCCGATCATGGGCCATCCTCCTGGGTCGCGGTGCGTTTGTCGTGCCTGGGTCTGACGGGTGAGTGGTGTCGTATTCGGCGAACCGAATGCGAGGGTTGTGGGGACACCGCCGCGCGTGCGGCCTGCAACGCGCAGCGGCGTCCCCGGTGATACTCGGCGGAAATGCCCTACTCGGCGACCTTCACGGTGCCCAGGTCGCCGAGACCGGCGACCCCGACCGGAACCGACTCGAGGTGGTCGGTCCACGCCGCGGTGTACTGGCCGTAGTAGAGAGGCATGACGGGCATGTCCTGCCAGACCAGCTTCTCAGCCTGCTGATAGTACTCGACCCCCTCTTCGATCGGGAGCGCATCGGCCTGGGCGACGAGCTTCTCGACCTCGTCATTTGAGTACCCGGTGTAGTTCACGGCACCACCGACGCCGACGATCGGCTGTAGAAAGCCGGCGACGTGCGGGAAGTAGGCGCCCCAGTACGACAGGAACGGTCCATCAACCTTCTTCTGGTCGATCGCCTCGCTGTACTGCGCCCACGGCTGGATCTCGAAGGTCACCTCGGTGATCCCCAGGTTGTTGCGCAGTTGGTTGCCGACAGCCTGCAGGATCTGGTCGTTGCCCGCATACTGGTCTGCCCAGAGAACGAGGGGTCCGCTCCAGCCGCCAGCCTCATCGAGCAGTTTCTTGGCACCGGCGGGGTCGAAGGTGCACGCCTCGCAGCTGCCCTCTTTGGCACCGTAGGTGGTGTCGGGTGCGATGGCGGTCGCCGGCGCGCCGGCGCCCTTGAGGATCGACGACGTCAATGCCTCCCGGTCGATGGCCTTGGAGAACGCCTCCCGGATGCGCACATCGGTGAATCGGTCATCCCAGGTCGGGTAGCCGAGGTAGTTCAGGTTCGGGATCTTCGACACGGCAATCCGGCCGTCGGCCCGCTTCTCCACATCACCCAGACGGTCTGCCGGAACCGGATACACGACATCGACGTTGCCGGCGAGCATGTCGTTGTATGCGGTGTCCTGTGACTGGTACATGATGAAGGAGATGTCATCTGCCACACCCAGCTGACCCTTGTAGTCGGCGTACTTGGTGAGCTCGATCGGCTCGTTCGGCTCGTACGAGTTCGCGATGGAGTACGGGCCGTTGCCGACGGGCGCAAGGTCGTAGGCCTTCGGGTCGTCAAACGCCACCGTGGGCAGCGGCGCGAATGCGAACGAGGTGATCGCGTACGGGAACAGGCCGTACGGTTCCGTCAGCTTCACCGTGAACTCGGTGTCGCTCACGACGGTCAAGCCGGACAATTCTGTTGCCGTGGGCTCGCCCTCGGCCGGGTTCATCGCGTCGTAACCCTCGATGTTTGCGAAGTTGTAGTTCTGGAGCCACGCATTCGAGCCGAGTGCGGTGGCGTTCCAGCCGTCGACGAACGACTGGGCCGTCACCGGCTCGCCGTTGTGGAAGGTCCAACCCTCGTTGAGGGTGATCGTCCAGGTCTGCTGGTCGTCAGAGGTGACGCTTGCGGCCGCGGCCGGCACCGGCTCACCGCTCTCGGAGTCGAGTGCCATCGGAGCCGTGAACAGCAGGGACTCGATGTAGGACGACCAGGTGTTCCCCGGGGTGAGGTTGACCGGGTCGGTGGCTGCAACCGTGAAGGATGTCTTCACGGCATCATCGGGCTTGCCCGACGCATCCGTGTTGCCGGCCGTGGCGCACCCGGACAGCAAAGCCAGGGATGCGACGAGTCCGCCGACGGCGAAAACTCGTTTGGTTCGGGTTCGTACGCCCGGACTCAGGTGTGATTGCTGCACTGCAGCTCCATTCGTTTGATGATCAATGAAATGTTCATGAGGTGATTCGTGGCATCCGGGGGCGCCTACGCGGCCGGCTCCGTCTCCGCGACATCCGGCTCGGCCTCGTGGGCGCTGGCCGATTCATGCTCCGCGCCGGGGTGAGGCGCGGTGTGACTGTTCTCCAGGCCGAGCGCGTGGGCCGCGAAGGCGAGCACCGCCGATCGCTCCGCCACCTTCTCGAGCACCGACCGGCCCGTGGCGTGTCCCGCGTCGTACGCGACCCTCAGGTAGGTGCCTTCGCGCCCGCCGACCGTCTCCTGCAACTCGGCCGCCAGCTTGTAGGAGTGCGGACCCGGTGGAACCCGGTCGTCCTTGTCGGCGGTGAGGATCAGCGTCGGCGGGTACTTCACCTTTCGCGAGATGTTGTGCAGCGGAGAATAGGCCGCCAGCATCGCCCGGTCTTGCGCAACCTCGGGGTCGCCGTACTCGCGAATCCAGCCGTGAGCGGCCGTGTACCGGTGGAAGTTCAGCATGTCGACAACTGCCACCTCGGGGACGGCGCCTCCCAGCAGGTCGGGGCGCTGCGTGAGCGCGGCCGAAACCATCAGGCCGCCATTCGACATGCCGTTGATGACCACGCTGCGCGGACCTGACCAGCCGGCCTTCTCGAACCATTCGATGCATGCGATGAGGTCATCGATGCCGCGCTGCTTGTTGTGGCGGATCCCCGCCTCGTGCCACGCCTGCCCATACTCGCTGCCGCCGCGCACGCCCGCATAAGCGAGCACGCCACCGGCCCGCAACCAGGCTTCGTGCCACGAATCGTACGACGATGCGAGATACGGCACGCCGTACCCGCCGTACACCGACAAAAACACCTTCGCGTCCCCCGCCGGCACAGCGCCCGCGGTCCGGATCACCCGCATGGGGACAATCGTTCCGTCCGCGCTGGTCACGTCGACGGTGCTGACCTGCCAGGCGGATGCGGGAGTACCGGCGCGCTCCGGTGCATCCGTCGTCGCGCCGGCCACGGGGCGATCCTGGGCAGTCTTGCCCTGGAGCACGTCTGCGACCGAGTATCGGGCGACGCGGCGCGGTCCACCGATCTGTTCAAGGTCAATGTAGACGGCCTCGTCGTCGGTATCGACAGTGAGGTCGTGCAGAACAGCGTCGCGCGGCAGGTCGACCTGCGTGAGTTCGCCGTTGTCGAGGTCGAGCAGTTGCACGACGCTGTCGGTGAGGGTGTTGCCGAGCAGCACCAGTCGGTTCCCGACGAGGTGGGCACGGTCCAGGGTCAGGTCGGCCGCCTCGTGGATCACGCGCGGCGCGCAGCCGGTGCGGTAGCCGACGACCTGTCCGGCCGACGACTCACGGAATGACAGCACGAGGGTCTCGTCGTCGTAGACGTCGATGTACTCGTCGTGGCCGTGTCCGTCGAGTACGGTCTCCCAGCCGTCAGCTGTCGCGGTGGCGGCGAGTTGACGGTAGATCTTGGCCGGAACCGTGCCGTCCGACTCGCCCACCACCAGCCACTTCCTGTCGGTCGAGACGCTCGGCAGCACCCACGCGACGTGCTCGGGGCGGTAAAGCACGACGTCTTGATCCTGCGGGGTTCCGAGCCGGTGCAGGCGAATACTGGAACCCGAGTTCATCGCGGTCAACTCCTGACCAGCCGGCGGGCGGCCCCAGGAGAGGTAGGCCACCGTTTCGTTGTCGAGCCAGGCGAAGTGCGGCCACTTGATTCCGTCGATCACGTCACCCAGGTCGCGTCCGGTCGCGGTGTCGCGAAAGCGCGCGACCATCCAGTCGGCGCCGCCGTGCGAGAGTGCCCACACCACGGTGTGGCCATCCGGCGACGGCGAGAATTCGGTGATGGCGTCGCTGATGGCATCGAATTCCGAGGCGGCCACCAGGCATCTCTCGCCCGTTTCGTCGCTCACCCACAGCGACGACTGCTGCTCGCCCGGCTGACGACGCAGGTCGAACGACTTGCCGGCACACACCGTCGGGGCCGTTCGGTGCCCGGCATCCACAATGCGGAGAACGTCGGCGTGGAAGTGTTCCATCGCTGGGATCGTTTTCAGGTAGGTCTGCGAACGAACAGTCTGCAGCTCCACCCACGCGTCGACATCAGGCCCAGTCCTGGCCAGCCAATCATGCATCTTTACGGCAGCCTCCTTCGCCGCGATGGCTGAGGGCGTGAGGGCGGATGAGGGCATCGATGCTCGCTTCTGTGAGGGGTGTCCGTTATTCATAACATATTTTCAGTAAGTACTGAAATAACTGACCGAAGTGTTACGATTCTGTTTCCAGCGCCCCCAAACTGTCCCGATGGGCGAGAATGGCCCCTATGACCGACGACGCTCCCCAATCCGCCGAGGAAACCACCGGCGCATCTCCACTCCTGGATCCCGCCCATGCCGACTTCATCGAGAAGATGGGCCTTCAGGTCGAAAGCACCGGCTGGATGCCGCGCATGTCGGGCCGAGTGCTCGGCGCCCTGCTGGTGTCAGACGGGCCGGTCACCCAATCCGAGTTGCGTGAAGCGTTGCTCGCCAGCCTCGGCGCAATCTCCGGGGCGACCCGCGACCTGTTGGCGAAGCGCCTCGCCCAACGCGTGCACATTCCCGGAAGCCGGCAGGCCGGCCTGCAACTGCACCCCGACGCGTGGCGGATCCTCGAGGAGGACGGCTTGCGCGGAGTACAGGACTACCTGTCGCTCGCCGCCGGCGGCCTGCTTGACATCGGCAACGCCGATTCTCCGTCGTCACAGAACCTGCAGCGCATGCGCGACTACTTCGCCGAGGTCGAGGAGCGGATGCTGTCGGTGATCGCCTGGCTTGACTCCACCAGCCCCGACCCGCACGCGCACAACCGCGAAGGCACGGCAGAGCGACGCTCCTGAGCACGGCCGCGGGGGCGCCGGTGGCGGCTCCAACCCTACGTCAAGTAGAGCGGACGGATGGCGTCGTGCCGTGCTCGGCGACGAACGCCAGCCAACGGTCTGAAACCTCTGCCCAGGTCTGCCGCAGTTGCGGCTCGTACTCGCGCACATTCGCGACAAGCTGCTTGGCGGTGAGTCCCAGGTTGCTCAGTTCCTCGCTGTCGTCACGAGCCCACGCCTCAGCGGTCGACGCGAGACCCTCGAGGTGGAACTGAAGGCCCCACGCAGCGGGCCCCACCCGGAACGCCTGGTTCGGGCAGGCGTCACTCGTGCACAACGAGACCGATCCTTCAGGAAGCTCATGCATCTCCAACCAATGCCACTGCAAGGCCTTGAGGCGACGCGGCAACCCGCCGAGGAGCGGGTCGCCGTCGGCAGCGTCGGTCAGCACCAGGTCGCCGAGTCCGACTTCTGGTCCCTTGCGCACACCGGCGACCACCCCACCGGCGACGACCGTCAACATCTGCGCTCCCAGGCACACGCCGAGATACGGCACCTCGTCGGCGAGGCAGCGGCCGATCAACCCGCGCACCCGTGGCAGCCAGGGCGCCACCTGGTCATCGGTCGGGCCGGAGCTTCCGCCCAACACGATCACCCCGTCGAATCCCGCTGGTGAAACGGGGATCTCGTGACCCGCCTCCGGTCCGACCCGCACCAATTCCGCACCGGCGGCGTGGATGCGTTCACCGATCAGGCCGATCCCCGCGTTCGCCTCGTGTTCGACAACAAGAATTCTCATACCCTAGAGTCTCCCCGCCGCGACGATCTTTTTGAGGAAGACTTGCGTACGTTCGTGCGTGGGAGCTCCGAAGATCTCCTTCGGCGTACCCTGCTCGAGCACGACGCCCTCATGCAGAAATACAATCTGGTCGGCCACCTCTTGGGCGAAGGACATCTCGTGGGTTGCCATGATGATCGTCAGCCCGTCTTCAGCGAGGTCGCGCACAATGTTGAGCACCTCGGCGACCAGTTCTGGGTCGAGCGCCGAAGTGATCTCATCCAGCAACAGCACCTCTGGGTTCATCGCCAGCGCCCGGATGATTGCAACCCGCTGCTGCTGGCCGCCCGACAACTGGTCAGGAAAGGCGCTCGCCTTCTCCTCGAGCCCCACACGTTTCAGCAAGGTGCGGGCTTGCGCCTCGGCATCCGCTCTGCTGCGTCCGAGAACCCGGATCGGTGAGAGTGTGACGTTGTTGAGCACGCTCATGTGCGGAAACAGGTTGAAGCTTTGAAACACGATGCCGACTTTGCGCCTGAGGGCGTTGACGTCGATCCCCTCACCCGAGACGACATCACCGTCGAGCCGGATGTCTCCGCCTTGAATCTCTTCAAGGGCATTGACGCAGCGGAGCAGCGTTGATTTTCCGCATCCGGATGCGCCGATGAGGCACACCACCTGGTGCTTCTCGATGTGCAGGGTCACACCGCGCAGCACCGGGTTCTCTCCATACGACTTCTCGACGTCGTTCAGTTCAAGGAAGGCCACGGGTTACCCCTTACTCATCTGGCGCCGGGCGTCACGGGCGAGAAGCCGGTCGACGAACCGCGTCTGCGGGATGGTGATGATGATGAAAAGAATGGCCACGACTGTGACCGATGACAGGTTGAAGTAGTTGCTCGAGTAGATCTTCGCCTGCGTGAACGCATCGACAGTGCCGATGACGGTCACCAGCGCCGTGTCTTTCTGCAGACCGATGAAGTCGTTCAGCAACGGAGGGGTCACCTTGCGCACCGCCTGCGGCACGATCACGAAACGCATGGTCTTCCCGTAGGAGAGGCCAAGTGATCGGGCTGCCGAGACCTGTGACCAATGGATTCCCTCAATACCCGCGCGATACACCTCGGCGACATAGGCGCCGTAGGTGAGGGTGAGGGCGAGCACCGCCGACCAGGTGGGACCGAGATCACTGAGCAGGGGAACCCCAGCCAGCGGCAGCCCGAAACCGACCAGATAGATGACAATGATCGATGGGATGGCCCGGAACACATCGACGTAGGCCGTCGCCAACCAGCGGATGGGGCGACCGGCATCCGTTGGCATCAGACGGGCGAGAGCGATGAACAGCGCCCAGCCGAGCACAAGGATCTCCGCGAGCAGGGCTATCTTGATGTTCTCGCCGAAGGCAATCGTGACGTCTCGTACGCTCTTCGCCATGAACGAGGCGTCGAAGAAGGTGGTCTGCACCGCGTGGTCGTTCGCGAGCAGAAACAGGGTGAACACCGCGATGAACACAATCGGCAGGCACGAGCCAAGCGCAACCCAGGCGGAGTGGGCTGCTCGCGACCGGTAGGTTCGGGCTTCAACCACGTCACCATTGGCCGCAGCCCTGGTGCTGCGCGCCTGTTGCTTCACTCCACGGATCAGCGGGACGAAGGTTCCGATAGCGAGCAGTACGACAATTCCGGTCGCGGCACCAAGCACCAGCGTCCAGATGCCGGTCTCGGCGACGATGATCGTCAGGTAGCAGGCGTAGACCGCGAGACCAACGGTGACGAGTGAGAACAGAAATCCTGCGAGCAGGGTGTTCTGCGCGCTGCCGACGGGCGCCGGTTGCGCAGCCCGGGCGGGCTGCGCAACCGAAATGGAATCCGAGGTCACTGTACGTTCCACACCGGAATGCTCGCCGGGTCGACGCCGTAGGCATCGGTCAGGTACGCGGCACTCATCGCGTCGAGCGTGCCGTCTGCTTTCAGATCAGCGAGGATCTTGTTGATCGTGTCACGGTTCGGCGACCCCTTCTCCATCATGACGCCGTAGGCCTCGTCGGTCTCGATCTGACCGACGACGGCGAGCTTGTCTCCCGACTGGGTGGCGGCGCCCAGCACGATGCTCAGGTCCTGGATGCCGGCATCGATGTTGCCTGCTGCGACGGCGGCCTGCATCTCCGAGTCGCCGGGGAATACCGCGGGCGGGTTGGTCGGCTTGATCAGGTCGTTCACGAGGATCTGGCCGACCGTTCCCTGCTTGACGCCGAGTTTCATGTCCCGCAGGTTATCGGCGGTGACATCCGCCCCCGTCTTCGCCAGGATTCCGGCGGTGGACTGGAAGTAGGGATCGGAGAAGTCCATCACCTGCGTGCGCTCGTCAGTGATGGTGATCTGGTTGAGGGAGAGGTCCATGTTTCCCGCCTTGCCCGCCACGAGCCCGTCGAAGGACGCCATCTCGAGCTTCACGTTGTTGATGCCGGCACGGTGGGCGATGTTGACCAGCAGGCAGAAGTCGAAGCCGCTTCGAATGTCTTCGACGGTGTCGCCGTTGTACCAACCGGGGCTGGGCAGGTCGGCCTTCATCAGCAGAGTGTCCTCCTTGATGGTCGTGAGCGTGTACTGACCCGCCTCGCCGGTGACCTCGCAGTCTCCATACGACGCGGGGTTGCCGTTGGCCTGCGGCTCATTACTGCCCCCCGATGCCGAACAGCCGGCCATCACGAGTGCCGACGCCAACGCGATGGGCACGAAAATTAGTGCTTTCTGCTTCATTGCAATGAATCCTTCTTTGGAGGCTGGGTAGTGCCTAAATCGTTTTAGGTCTTTCGCTATAGTATTGAAAAAACCAGTTCGGATGTCAAGCTCCGAGACTTGGACCACACGTCTTTTCACAACCCGCACAGGTCTCCCCTTTGCTTCTCCTCCTGGAGCCGCGCGAGGAACGCAGTAGAATCCGCAGGACAGATCGCCGCGGACGAGGGGACAACAATTACCGGATCATCAGCCCCAGACGATCAGCCAACCGGGGGACAAGGTGTGCCTTCAGTGAGCGACTTTCCGAGGCGGGCTCAATCGGTGGGGCAGGATCGCCCAGTGAAGCAGGACCGCCCTGGTAAGCAGGATCGCCCTGGTAAGGCAAAGGGTCCAGCAGAGGCCGCGTCGAAGCGGCAATCTTTTTCCAAGAAGACCGCTGTCGGCATTCGTGAGGTCGCGGCCGCGGCCGGAGTCTCACCGGCAACGGTGTCGCAGGTCTTCAACCACAAGGGTGAGGCGTCCGCTGCCACCCGTGAACGCGTGCTCTCCGTCGGCGATCGTCTGGGATACCGACCCAACCCAGTCGGACAGGCGTTGCGCTCGGGCCGGTCACGCGTCATCGGTGTGGTGGTGAGCTATCGGGAGTCCGCCGTCTGGCAGCAGACCTACATGCCGTACTACCAGAGCATCATCGCCGGCGCGGCAATAGAAGCGGTCGATCATGGCTACTCGATTTCGGCGGCGCCGAGCACTGAGGATGGAGAGATCGAGACGCGACTGCCACTCGATGGCGTGATCGTGGTCGACCCGATCCCGAACGATCCGGTCGTCGAACAATGCATGGCTCGCGGCCTCGCGGTCGTGATTGACGGTGGATATTCGCCGGCGACGGACGGCGCCCGGATGGTGAGCGTGCGTGCCGACGTGGCACAGGGGATCCCGACAGTGCTCGACCACCTCTGGGACCAGCATGTCGCCCGGGCCCACGGGAATGCTGGCAACAAACAGGGGGAGAGCGGCGGGGAAGCCAGCGACCAAAGTGGCGAGAACCGCCCGTTTCGACCCGCGCTGTTCACCGGCCCTCGTCTCGACAGCTACACGACCGACACCACGAACGCCTATCAATCCTGGTGCGAAATGCGCGGTTTGGAGCCCATCGTGGCCACCCTCGGGCACGATCAACCACCGCTCGATGCCGCTCGCGCCCTCCTGGCGAGGGGCCCGAGGGAACTCAACGCCGTTCACTGCCTGAACGAGACGTACTGCAGTGCAGCGACAGCGGCCGCCGCTGAACTGGGTCTGGCAATTCCGACCGACCTGCAGATCTCGGTCGCCGGAAGCGCGTACAGCGTCGGCTCCGAGGAACGCGCCGCGTATCTGAACCTCGATCCGGTGGCGTCGGGCGCGCTTTGCGCACGATCCCTCATCGAGCTTCTGGAGGGGCGTCCGGTCGAGGACCACCTCGAACCGATGGTGCTGGTTCCGGCCAGGCGCGTCGACTTCGGGGCGTGAGGATTCAAGCTGCAAGCGGGTCGGCGCCGATTCGCGGGCAACACCGGTCAATTGGTCCCGCACCGTGGCAGCCGGCTTGACGACAATCGGAGCGTGGCCATGCCCCTGTTCACCTCGAACAGCAGAAGGCCGACCCGGGAATCCCACTCGGATCGGCCTTCTGCTTACATATATGGCGAAACCGTCACACCTGCTTGCGCGGCACACCCTTTGTAGGGTTACAGGGTCGCGAAAGAGATTTGCCACACCCGGGATGACAGTGTCCGACCATCCCGGAATTAGTTCCCAGCCAGGGATCAGAATGTTATTTCAGCGCCGCGCGCCGCGAAACCCGTGTCCACGAACCTGGGTCAAGGCCACGACTTTACCCGCTGGTATCGGACCGCCACGGCGTGATCCGATGCCTCTAGTTCGCCTGATCGGGATATAGAGAACATCGGGGGTGGCTTAATTCGCGACGTCGCCTCGCCAAGCTCCGGTTTCGTTCTGCCTGCTCTCCATCATCTGCTTGAAGTTCTTCAGGTCCTTTTTAACCGCGTGACTGCCCGCACCCAGCACCGCGCCGGCCTTCTCGAGGAGGCCCTCCGGCTCCCAGTCGATCTGCACTGTGACTCGAGTCGTGCCTTCGTCGAGTTTGTGGAATGTCACGACTCCGGCATGGTTGGTGTCTCCGCCCGTGCTGTTCCATGCCACTCGCTCGTCTGGGTGCTGCTCGGTGATTGTGGCGTCAAACTCCCGAGTTGCGCCGCCCACCTTCACCACCCAATGTGTGTGCGTGTCATCGGTCTGCGTGATGGATACAACCTCGTCGAGAAAATCAGGAAAGCTTTCGAACTGGGTCCATTGGTTGTAGGCCACTGTGATTGGAACGGCCACGTCGATCGTCTCGATAATCTGAGTCATGCGTTTTCTCCTTGTTGACTAGTCGTTCCTAATCGGGCAAAGGCACCTATTGTGGTGCTGCTCCTACTGCTTCGGCCCGTGAGTACATCCTCGTTCGTCGCAGAAATCGATGCTAGGGGTTGCAATTTCAGGAATAGTAGAGGTTGAATCGCGCGCACGGTGCCATCCGAGAACGCCGTCACGCCCGAGGATATTGGCGACAGTTCCAAGTCAGGACATCGGCGCAAGCCGGAACGTGAAGCGCCAGGAAAGGCCGAAAGTCGACCCGGGAGTCACTCCCAGATCGGCCTTCTTCTTGGTATTTCGCAAACCCGGTACACCCGATTTCGCGAAACACCCACTGTGGGTCGTTCGCGAAATTGATTGGTCGCGCCATTGCTGGGCACTTTTCGTGCGACCCCAATTGGTTTCCAATTTAAGCGCCAAGATTTTCCACAACAACCGTTCCGCGGAATCCTGCGAATTTTCAGCCAGCAGTCCACCGCGACCAGTAACCGTACCCCCTGGCCTGCTCATTCATATCCGCCCGGCCCTGGAACGAGTCATCGGTACACGCCTGGCGAATCGATCGGCCCCGAAACTATCTGCTGCTGGGCAGCCTGCCGGCGACGGTGAGCTTGTGACGGTTTGGACACGAACCCAATGAGACTATCCCTGCACCTCGTCGGCGACGTCGTGGACGATGGTGAAGTGCTTTCGCAGGGGCTCATGCACATGCCAGATGCCGGCCCACCCAGACGGCATCACCATGATGTCGCCTGGCCCGAAATCTTCGGGCTCTGACCCGTCGACCTCGATCGTGACACGGCCGGAGAGGATGGTACAGATCTCGGTGTAGCCCTCGCGTACCGCGGTGAAGCTGCCCGCGGTGCACTCCCACAATCCCGTATCGACGCGGCCGTCAGACCACACCGCGAGGCTGGCCTCGGTGAGCCCCTCAGTGGTGGCGGTGGGCTTCGCGACGTGCGCGCCGAGCGCTACCTCGTCGGTCTGGTGAGCTGAACTGGTTTTGACGTGTGACATTGGTGTCCTTTCTGCGGCGTGTCTAGCCGCGGCCCGTGATCACGTCTGCGATATGGGCGATGGGTGAGGTCTTGGTGCGGCCGCCGAGCTCGGCCCGGTCGGCCATCCCGTAGGCGGCGTAGAGGCCCTTGGTCGCGATCCACCGCAACGGTTCGGGCTCCCACTTACGCACCCGGTGATTCACCCAGGGGAGCCTCGCGATGTCGGTGTCGCGGCCCAGGATGAGATCGGTGAGGGTGCGGCCAGCTAGGTTGGTCGAGGTCACACCGGTACCGACGTAACCGCCTCCCCACGCCATACCGGCCGCACGGTCAAGGCCGACGGTCGCCGCCCAGTCACGGGGCACACCGAGCACCCCCGACCACACATGGTCGATCGCGGCGCCCCTGGTCGCCGGGAAGAACCGGTGCAGGATCTCGGCCAGGCTGTCCGCAGTCGCCGGCGGCGTCCGGCCGTCGAAGTCGGTCTTCGACCCGTATTTGTAGGGCACACCGCGGCCGCCGATCGCGATGCGGTCGTCGTGGGTACGCTGGGCATACATGTAGACGTGCGCGAAGTCGCCGAGCACTTCGCCGCGACCCCAGTTCAGCTCGTCCCACACCTCGGCAGTAAGCGGCTCGGTCGCGATCAGCGATGAGTTCATCGGCAGCCACAACCGGCGCAGCCCCTTCAGGCTCGCGGTGAAGCCTTCGGTCGCCCGCACCACGAACTCAGCGCGGATGCTGCCGTGGGCGGTCCGCACCTCGTGCGGGACGATCTCGGTGGCCCTCGTGCGCTCGTAGATCTTGACCCCGAGACCCTCGATCACATCGGCGAGCCCGGCAGAGAGCTTTGCCGGGTGGATCCGCGCACTGTGCGGATGCCACACAGCCGCGCGCGTGCCAGCCACATTGATCGTGCTCTTCGCGGCGTCGGCCTCTAACAGTTCGAGGTCAGTGGACTTCCAGGCCTGCTCTGCGGCCGCGAACTCTCGCAGTCGCGCTTCCTGCGCGGGGGTATAGGCGACGTTGAATTCGCCACCCTTCTTGATGTCAGCATCGATACCCTCTGCCTCGGCGACCCGGATCACCTCGTCGACGGCATCGTTCATGGCGCGTTGGAACCGTTCCGCCTCGTCGCGTCCGTGCGACTTCACGTACTGCTCCCGGCCTCCGGTGATGGAGTTGGTCAGCCAGCCCCCGTTGCGGCCCGACGCCCCGTAACCCACGTGATTCTGCTCGACCACGACGACCCGCAGGCCCGGTTGTGCCCGCTTCAGGTAGTACGCCGTCCACATCCCGGTGTAGCCGGCGCCGACGATCGCCACGTCCGCCTCGATATTCCCGGGAAGCTCCGGCCGGGCCTTCGGCAACCCGATGTCCTGCCACCAGTGCGACACACTTCCGTTGATCATGCTCTCTCCTGCTTCATAGGGAATCTCCGTCCGCGAGGGGCGAAAAAGGGGGATCTGTCGTCCGCCAAACCGTCTGGCCACAATTCTCGTGATCGTATCTGTGTCAGCTCACAGTGGTGTCAAGAATGGGCTGCACCGGCGCACTGTAGTGGCGGCGCGCATTCCTCGGCGATGACGGTGCCCCGCTTCGGTGAGTGCAGAATGCAAAGCGCTCATCGAGCGGTTGTCAAAGTTCAAGAGTCGCCGACCTTCTTTACGATTGTTATCCACGGCATCTCTTCAGCAATTTTTCGATAGAACTCCCGCGCGTTGGTGTTCCAGTCGTTGGTTTGCAAATGGATCTCCGAACAACCGTGGTCGCGCGCCCAGAACTCGAGCTCTCGGATGAGGCTGCTGGCGACCCCCCGCCCCCTAGTATTGGGATCCGTGTATAGGTCGTCGAGATCGATTACATGGTCGCCCACGATCGAGCGTGGGCGAATGCGAAAATTCGCGAATCCGAGAATGCTTCTTTCCTCGATCGCGAGAATCGTGGTGCTCGGGTGCAACGGATCACGCAGCCACCCCCAGACTCGATCGATATTCTCTGCTGATTCCGGGATGTGATGGAACTCACGGTATCCCCGGAACAGCGCGTACCATGCTTCGTAATCTGAGGCCTCAAGCCCGCGGAACTCCAACTCTCCTCCTTTTCTGACTCGCGCTCGTGACGAGACGCAAATACTTGATTGGTTCAGTGGCGGCCACGATCCCGACTAGCGCGAGCACGCTTCCGAACAGTGTGAGCACGGAGAGCTGCGCATTCGCGAATGGCAGGGCGACGTCGATGAGCAGCGACCCGATGATCGATCCGCCGACCCCCGCGAGCCCGTAGAGGAGAACCCCGACCTTAGGAATGCACACCGTTCCGCCCGCAATGGCGAGGAGGCCGAAGATCCCCCCCAAATATAGCCACCACGGCTGCCACTCGAACGCAAGAGCAGTCCCGCTGCCCGTCGAAATCAGGAAGATGATGAACAGAAAGATGGTGCCGACAAGGAAGCTCACCAGAGTCGCAGCGAGATATGAGTTCGTTTCAAACGCGACCTTCGCATTGAAAGTGACTTGAATCGTCGTTCCGATCCTCGCGAGGAACACCGCGCCCAGTGCCAGGATTGACACACTCAATACATCGAACTCGTCGAAGCTCGCGAGGATTACTGCTAGGATCACCAACACGGCGGCGGCCACCCGGGTGAAGGAGAGTCCGTATTTTCCGGCTGGGCTGAGACCGAATCGGTCGATGATCAACGCTGTGATCGACTCCGCGGCAACACCAACAACCGTGAACAGGGCTACGCCTATCAGCGGCACCGTATGAACTTGAGCGAGAATGAAACACGCTCCCGCTATGCCGCCGAGGAGATGCCAGGGGAGGAGAGTCCGTTCCCTGAGGAGCGCTGGAAGCCTTCTCAACCCTCCCCTCATGCTCGGCACAATCATGAAGAGGACGATCAGAGCCACCAGCCCGACGCTGAAGGAGATGAGCGACGCCTGCACCTTGTTGCCGATGGCAAGCCCGAGTTGCCCGTTGATCCGTGCCTGTAGGGCCATCAGCATGCCCAGCAGAAAGGCCACACTCAAGAACATGAACACGACAAGCGGACGCGCAGCCTTCCTCTCGGGTACGGGCATCATGCTCCCTGGACTCGGTGGAACGATTTCTTCGGGCGCCCGGGCGCGAGTCACCAAAATGGAGGTTCTGGCAGTGAGCTGTCGCGCAGCAGCACGGCGGGAGAAACATCCCTCCCCAGAGTTTTCATGATCTCGAGCGGCTGGAAGTACTCGTCGATGTGCACGACGAGACCGTCCTCCAGGCGGTAAAGGAGCAGGAACTCGCTTTCGTGGAACTCGCCCGACGCAGTCTGTCCGTAGCCGTGCCGGAAATAGACCATGAACTCGCTCGGATCCTCGGTATCGAACACCTCGATCGGCGTCTCGAACCAGTTCAGGTAGGAATCCTCCAAGTTGTCGATCTGCTCCGCCATGTTGCGGTCCTTCTCGAACTCGTCAGCTTCCGCAGCGAAGACGAAACGGAGCGTGCCGCCGCTCTCCGGCAGAAGCGTGTGCTGTTCCTTGTCCCACCATCGCCGAGAGATCCACTCGTAAAGTGCAGCTCGGTTGATATCACGTGTCTCAGTAGTGCCCATTGGTTATTCCCTATCTCAAGATTCGATCAAACTCACAGGTACGGCACAGTCTTGCCGCTTCGGGCAAGGTCGAGCGCCGGATCGACCCATTCGCGGAGCAGCCGAATCTTTCCTTTCTCCACGACGAACAAGTGAACGAAGCGATTGAAGTACTCCTCTTCGGAGCCGTCGAGCATCCCGCGCCCGGACGAGAAAGCCCAGAACACCGCCGGAAACTGGGTTCCCGTGATTTTTAGGTCCTCCCAAACCCAACTCGCAACAGAGCCGCTCAGCTCCCGGTGGTGATCCAGCAGCTCGGAACCGTTGAGCTCTTGAGTACCTTCGAGGCGATAGCGGAGCTCCTTCCTCCCGAACTCGGCGAAGAGCTCGTGCATTTTCGCGGCGCCCTCCTTCGTGGCCAGGTCGGCCTGAAACCATCGCTCGACCACGCTCTTGTTGGCAGCGCGCAACTCGGTGTTCTCCTCGAAGCGGAAACGCTTCGGTGTGTATGTCTTGTTCATGATGGGGTATTCCTCACACTTCAATAGAACGGAAACTCGGGCTCAACTTCGTCTTTGAGGAGCACCACGTCGTCAACGCCGATGCCCTGCGCCTCCAAAATTTGGAGGGGGTTGAAATATTCGCGGATGAGCTTGATCAACCCGTCTTCGACGATGTAGAGCAGCACGAACTCACTCTCGTGCAGCGATTCGTCGCTATCTCCGAGGCGGCCGTATCCGGCTCGGAACCAGATGATGAATCTCGTCGGGTCGTCGGTGTCAAACACCTCGATGGGGGTCTCGAGCCATTCCTTGAACACTCCATCGAGACTGCTCGTGGCGGCCTTCAGCGAGGTCTGGTCACCGCCGGGTCTTAGATCAGAGGGAAACTTGAACTCAAGGACTGCATCATCGGCAACGAGATCAGCCTGTCCCTCATCCCAGAAGAGTAGGCTCGCCCACTTATCCACCGTTGCGCGGTTCTTCGCGCGCTCTTGTTCGATATTGCTGTCGGTTCTCACAATTCGCTCCGTTCTTTCGGCCTAGTCGGGGTCTCGCTCAAATGTCTTTGGAGTTAGGGACGGTGACGCCGCGCTCCTCAAGCAGTGGCAGCGGGTTAAGCCATTCCTTGATAAGGCGGATCTTTCCGTTCTCGAGAACGAAGGCGAAGGCGTAGCTGTTGCCGGATGATTTTCCGGTCTCCGCCAGCCGGTAGCTGGATTCCGCCAGCACCCAGACAACCTGCGGATACTCCGTCGTGAGGATCTCCAGGTCGGTCCACTCCCAATCGGTGACTCTTCCGGACTCAGCATGGAGCTGAGCGGTCACGGAGTCGATACCGGTGTACTCGCGTCGCCCTTCGGGAAGAAAATTCCTTTGGTAGCGCACGTACGGCTGATAGCGGTCCGCGGCGTCGCCGGCTTTGGGTACAGCGGCGAAATGGTCGCTGAACCAGTTCGTTACGACCTCCTTGTTATGTGCCCGCAACTCCACGTTGTGGGAGAAGCTATATCGTTCTGGTGCGGTCTTCATCTTCATCTCCTTTGAGTATTCCTATTCGATCCGCGGCACGCTGAAGGCTGGGTGCCGAGAACAAGAGCGATTTCGTATAGTCATGCGACGGCTTGGAGAGCACATCGCTCACTGAACCGCGCTCACAGATTCTGCCCTTCAGCAGTACGAGGACCTCGTGAGCGATTGATGCGACGACGCCGAGGTCGTGCGTGATAAAAAGCATCCCGAGGCCGCGGTCTCGGCCGAGCTCCCGCAGCAATTCGAGAACTGCCGCCTGCACGGACACATCCAGCGAGGAGGTGACTTCATCGCAAATGAGCAGGTCAGGTTGCGCGGCGAGCGCCCGAGCGATCCCGATTCGTTGTCTCTCGCCACCGGACAGCTCCCTAGGGAGCTTGCCTGCAGTGGACGTCGGTAGCCGCACCTCGTCGAGCAGCGAGAAGAATTCCCGTTCTGCATCCACGCGCCCGAGGCCTCGCAATTGCGTGAGAGGTCGCGTCACGATCTCCTGAATGGTCTGCTTCGGATTCAGAGAGCCGCGTGGGTTCTGGAAGATGAACTGCATCCTCCTCCGCTGGTCCCGTGTGCGCGAGCGCACGGCCGGGTTGATGGGCTCACCCCCGAGGCTGACGGTCCCGGAGTCAAAAGTGTGGAGGCCGATGATCGAGCGCGCAATCGTCGTCTTCCCGCTTCCCGACTCGCCGACGAGGGCAACGCACTCGCCCTCCGTGATCTGCAGCGAGATCGACTCGGCGACGGTGAGGCGACCGTTTTTTGTCTTGTGGCTCGCCGTGAGCTCGTCAATAGCGAGCAGAACCTTTGGGTCCTCGACGAGGATGCCTGTCTCCCGCAGTTGAGGTTCTAGCACCGGCTCTACCTTCTCCGTGTGAAAGCAGCGCACCGAGTGCTTGTCGCTCAGGTCGCCGAGCTCGGGGTGTTCTGTGCGGCAAATCTCAGTCGCGAGCGGGCATCTCGGAGCGAAGAAGCAACCGCTCGGTCTCGCATCGATCGCGGGAACGATCCCGTCAAGCGGGCGCACGCGCGATGGGCGGCGATGGCTGGGTGCTGCTTCGATGAGCGCCTTGGTGTAGGGATGGGCCGGGCGGCGGATGACCTCACTTGTTGGTCCACTCTCGACGATCTCACCGGCATACATGACCACGAGCCGGTCGGCAAGCTCTGCGACGACCGCCAAATCGTGGGTGATGTAGATGACCCCGATCTGCCGCTCGGTAGCGAGCCGTCGAACCTCGTCGAGGATCGCCTCCTGAGTGACGACGTCTAGCCCTGTCGTGATCTCGTCCAGGACAAGCACTTCGGGTTCGCACGCGAGACCGAGCGCGAGGCAGAGCCGCTGTTGCTGTCCGCCCGACAGCTGGTGCGGATAGCGTCGGAGAAAGCCCGGATCAGACGGCAGGTGCACCGACCGCAGGATCTGTCTGATGTACGAGATGTCCGCATCCATGCCGTGAAGTCTGCGCATCGAGATCAGGCTCGCAGCAACCCGGGTTGACGGGTTCAGGGACACCGCCGGTTCTTGCGGAACATAAGCTATGCGCTTGCCCCGGATATCCGAGACGAACGCTTTCGCGGGGAACGTCACCTCGCGGTCGCCGAGGTGCATCCGACCGGAGCTGATTGCCGTCCCTGCCTGCTCATAGCCGAGAGTGGAGAGCGCAACCGTGGACTTCCCGGCGCCCGACTCGCCAACAATTCCGACGATGCTGCCGGCTGGGATGTCGATCGAGACGTTCTGGACAATCGAGTCGCCGGACCTGGTCGTCACTGTGATGTCGTCCAGGGAGAGGGCGACAGTTCGTGCTGCTGTCATCGCGCGCTCGCTCTCACTTTGGGCACCACAGGAGTCTTTGTGCGCTTCGCGCCGCTTCGCCGCTCGAACGAATCCCACGTTCCGCTGATCGAGACGGTGAGTATGGCAAGAAGCAGCGTCGGGACAAGGACCGCATACGGGTTCATCTCGAAGATGCTGCGGTTTTCGGAGATCATGATCCCCCAGTCTGGGGAGGGCGGTTGCAGCCCTACGCCCAAGAAATTCAGGCTTGACATGATGAGTACCGCCGCTGTGAAGCTCAGCCCGACCGTCGAGAACACGGCCTCCTTGATGTTCGGCATGACCTCGCGGATGAAGATCGACCAGATTCGTTCACCCCGCGTGAGTGCGGACTCTACATATTCGCTGGAGAAAACTTCGAGCGTCGCGGCCCGAGTCACCCTTGAGACGAGCGGGATCCGCACGATTGCCGTCCCGATGATGATGATGGGAATGCCGCTGCCCGCAGCGCTGAGCACGACCAGGAGCACGAGCATCGCGGGCAGCGCTATGAGCACGTCGACGCCTCGCATCAGAATGTCGTCAACCACGCCCTTGTTCACCGCGGCGATCATGCCAATCGGGATCGCGATGAGGTAGGTCAGCACCGTCGAGGCCAAGGACATGATCAGCAGCAGCTGCCCCCCGAGCAGGATGCGGCTCAGCACATCTCGGCCAAGAGTGTCCGTGCCAAACAGGTGGGCACCTGAAGGGCGGCTGAGCGGCACACCCGCTGACTCAGTCGGAGAATATGGCGCGATCAGCGGCCCGAATATCACGAGTGCGATCAGCAGGAGGAGCAGGATGAGGCTGACTCCCCCGGCGGATAGCTGACGTCCGATCCATTTGATCATCGAGAAGTCCTCAATTTCGGAACCAAGAAGAGTACGAGAATATCCGCGACCAGAGAAAGGCTCACGCTGACGATTGCGACAATCATGGTGATCGCTTGGAGGATCACGACTTCGCGGTCTGTCACCGCCCGGATCAGCAGGTTGCCGATTCCCGGATATGCGAAGACCTGCTCGATGACAATTACCCCGCCGAAGAGATAGATGAATACAAGCGCGAGCACTTGCACTGTCGGAGCCATTGAGTTTCTCATTACAAACGACCGCGTGACGGCGCCCTCCGGGTATCCGTTCAATCTGGCGGCCTGCACGTAGGGCAACTGGCTCACGTCGATGACCGCAGCTCGAACCTGGCGCGCCGTCACGGCCAAAAGTCCGAGTGAGAGCGAGAGGACTGGAAGCACCAGAATCACAGGCCTTTCGAACGGTGAGGTTCCCGCCGGCACAAGCGACACGGGCGGCAGTAGCCGGAGCATGTAGAAGAAGATGAATATGAGCAGAGTGGCGGCAACGAACTCGGGCAGGGAAGCGAGCGCCATGGTGATACTCGAGATCGTTCGGTCCGTCCTGCTTCCCGGCTTCCGGCCCGCCCGCTGCCCAAGCCAAACGGCCACGATAGCGGTGAGCGAGAAAGTCAGTGTCGCGAGGATCACACTGTTCAGCAACGGGGCCGCAATCAGTTCCCGGACCAGGGTCGGACTACCCGCCAGTATGCTCGCGGATGTTGCTCCGAAATCGCCCTGCACGAACGCGATCACCCAGGAGAAGTAGCGCTCGTATAGAGGCCGATCCAATCCCAGCTTTTGGCGAGCTGACGACAAGACCTCAGGAGTCGCCTCGCGTCCCAAGAGCACCGACGCGCTGTCCCCGCCGAGAAACGATATCGCCAGGAACACCAGGACGGAGATCAAGAACACCGTCAGTAGCGCGGAGAACAAGCGGATCCCGATGTAGCGGAGCATTACCGCTGCGTCGCTTGCGTCTTTCTTTCCCGGGGACTCCTCCTCAGCGATCAGAACCGAAACAGTTTGATTTTGCTGAATGGACACCGTCAGCCCTGAAGCCAGACGTTGAGGAATCGGTAGCTACCGAGCGGTTCCGCAGAGTGCGGGACGATTCCCTTGACCTGCTGCGTGACGACATCGATGAGGTTCAGCGAGTTCCACGCCAAGTAGCCGTTCTCCTCACGCCAGATCGTCTGCGCATCAATCCACATGTCCTGGGCGAGACCGACGTCCACACCATCGGCACTGTTGAGAAGCCGGTCGAACTCCTCGCGTTTGGGCCCCTCCCAATGCGTTTCGTTGAAGACCACGGTGCGTCCTTGATAAACCGCTGGCAACGAGGGCACCGGGGCGCAGTCCGTCTGAGTAAAGTGAGACTTCATCCACAGCTGCGTCGGGTCGTAGAACGCACCGGGGTCCACTTTCTTCACGTTCACCTTGAGCAACCCGGTGTTATTGATCTGCTCTGCGAACAGCACTGCAGACTCGACCATTCCCGCGGACACGTCCGCAGTTTGCAGGCTCACCTCTTGGTTGAGGATGCCTGCGGCCTTGAAAAGGCTCCGCGCCTCGTCGACATCCTGCCCGGGCACCGGCACCGAGTCATCGAAGAACTGCAGTCCGGGCCCGAAAAGGTCGTTCCCGAGTTCCCCATTGCCCAGCAGCGCAACGTCGATGAGCTGTTGGCGGTCGGCCAGGAGTTTTAGAGCCTTCCGCGCACGCACATCCTCGAACGGACCTTCATCCGTGCGGACGAGGAAACAACTGTTGTTCGGCGACTTTGCCTTGATCACATTGAAGGTCGAGTCGGCTTCGAACGCAGGCACCTGTGCGAACGGAACCTGTGCCATCCCCTGGACCTCTCCGGAGCGCACCGCGTTGATGAGCGAGTCGTTGTCGTTGAAGGAGAGGATCTCCAGTCGGTCGAGGTACGGAAGCCCCTCCTGCCAGTAGTTGGGATTCGCGACCATGACGCTCGACTTGCCAGGGTTGAATGACTCGAGGATGAACGGGCCCGTTCCGATGAAGTCACCGGCGTCCATTGTCCAGATGCTGTAGCTCGCCCAAGCCAGGCCCGTGAAGGGACGAGCCCACGGCTGGTTGAACGTCGCCTGAACGGTGTATTTATCGACGGCGACAACCGAGTCCGCATCATACTTTTTACCAAACGTTGAGTAGTTTCGGTTATCGGGCTCTGTCCATGCGCGGAAGTTCTTCACCACGTCTTCTGCGGTGAGCTCTTTACCATTGTGGAAGACCACGTCTTCGCGCAGTTTGAGCGTCATGGTCAGGAAGTCATCACTCATGGAGAACTCTTCGGCGAGGCTCGGTTCCACGGTGCCGAGGTCTGGCGAGAGTGTTACCAGCGTGTCCCAGACCTGCGGGGTACGTGCGTGGTCGGCCATGGTCGCGCCGGTGTACGGGCTCATCACCTCTCCCGAACCCCCGCCGATGAGACCGATCTTCAGCACGCCGCCGCGCTTCGGTATGAGATCGGAGGCACCGTTCGATGGCGAGACGAGAGCACCGCCGTCTGTGGCGCACCCCGCGAGGCTGGCGAGGCCGAATGCCGCGAGACCGCTGGCGCCCACACGGAGGAGAGTACGACGCGAGACGTTAGGAAGCTGGAATGGTGAGTTTGTGTCCATGATTTTCTCCTCTTAGATGTGGTGAGGCGTGAAGAAACTTGATGTGGGTGGATAGTCCGAGAGCCGGAGGCAAAGGCGACGCGGTTTCGACCTGCTGCTCGGATGAAAGGCTTTGCGGGCTGTGCTCGTGCTGTTTTCGAAACGAAACAGATCGTTCTGCGCAAGTGGATCTTCAGTGCAGGCAAAGTACTGCACCGCGGGGTTGGAGGCACGCGGTTTGCGAAGATTATGCTTAAGGGCCACGACGCTCCTTTACGTCAGAACTGCATGAACACAACATTTTACTGAACATGTTGTTTACTAAGTTGGCTGTTACGTTACATAGACCGAACGCAAAGCACAAGCCCAACCTCGAGGCGTTCGCACCCGAACTCGCATGAATGTTGCGGCTGCGGGTCCCTAACTCCCCGCGTGAAGGAGCGCCCACGGCAAAATCGTGCGGATCTCGGTTAGGAGTACCCCAATTACGCCTGGATGTCCTTGTGCTTGAGTAACGTCGATAGTAGAGTCAGATTTACTGAACATACTGTTCAATGACTCGAACAGTGTGACGAGGGTCGAATATTCGACCGGGGGGAGCGTCCATGAGCAGCGGCGCGAGCACATTCACCGATGAAATCGCCGACCTAGGGCTTCGCGTAGCAACCTTCCGCCAGCTACGCGGCATGAGTCTTCGGGCGCTCGCAAAATCAGCCGGCGTAAGCTCGAGCTTCCTGAGCCAGCTTGAAAACGGTCACACGAACGCTAGCGTCGCCTCTTTGCGCAAGATCGCGACCGCGCTCGGCGTGAGCCCAGCGCAACTGCTCGACGCGGGAACGGTCCACACGCGGGGTGTCCTTCGTGCTGCAAACCGGCCCACGATTCAGCTGGACGGCGCCCAGAAACATGTGATTTCGCTTCCACCGCTTCGCAACCTAGAGGTCTACGCGGGGAGCTTCGATCCCGGGGGCAGTACAGGACCTGCTCGCTACGCACATGGCAACGGGCAAGAATTCCTGATCGTCACATCCGGTTCGGTGATCCTTGAGCTGGATACGGATGAGTTCCGATTGAACAAGGATGACTCGATCGAGTTTCTGAGCTCCGTCCCCCACCGGGTCATCAACGATTCGATCGAGCCGGCAGAGGTCTTTTGGATTTGCAGCCCGCCGACTCCGGTTGGCGATAACACTGCGCCTGCGCACGCCTAGTTCATAGGTTAATCCACTAAGCCTTGGGCTCAGTAGTTGCGACGCTCTCCGGCGTCGACCACTACTTCTGCCCGCCGTACTTGTGGCTCCATGGGCCTGCTCGCCCGCGCGGGCCCGTGGAGCATCCGTACCGATCTAGCTGTTGATGATGACGTAGTGCTTGCGGATGGGTTCGTGCACATGCCACACACCTGCCCAGCCGGACGGGGTGACGAAGACATCGCCCGCAACCAGTTCCCTGCTCTCCTGCCCCTCAACCTCGATCGTGGCACGCCCGGCGGTGATGAAGGCGACTTCCGAGTACCCATCTCGCTTGCCGGGGAACGAACCGGGGCTCGCTTCCCAATCGCCAGTGTCGATCTTTTCGTTCTTCCAGATGCTCGCGGAGCGCTCCACCACTCCCTCGGTCAATGCGCCTGGCTTTGTTTTGAACTCGCCGAGATCGACGTTGGCTTCAGCCTGGATGATTGCTTCTGGCGTTTGCATTTCTGCCTTTCCTTGATTGGGACTTCCAGCTTCAGTCAGCCGGACAGGGAGACACTCTCCTCGCCTCACGAGAAGGTCGATAGGGGCCCATCCCTGGGCCGTTGGGGCGCTAGTGATCGAATCCACCAGGTCAGCCGCAACCTTTCTCACCACCGATTTCATCAGAGGGACGACGATACTCTCGGTTCAAGTGGGACGATGCGCGGCCCTCAGACACCCTATCCAAGTTCCCGTTATCGCTTCTCGCATTCATTCTGGTGACGTGATTCCCCGGCCGAGGGTGACAGCACCTCGACACGGTCACCGAGCAAAGCACCCGGCGCCAACTGCCGAACGGTGAGACGGCTACGACATCCGATCCACGTCAAATACAGGCGCGAATGGGGCAAGCACCTCGGCGTGATTGTCAACGCCAAGCACCCGCTCGGCGAGCAAGTGTCCAGCGTATGGTCCCATTGTGAGTCCACCGGACCCGAACCCGGCGTTCACGAACAGGCCAGGAATACCCTCGATCGCGCCGAGATGCGGCAATGCACCGGCGGCCACAGGCCGCAGACCGACACGAGTCTCGATTATCGTCGCGTTCGCCAGCCCCGGAGCCACGGCGAGCGCCGCTTTCAGCACCTCGCGCTGCCCGCCCGCCGTCACTCGCGGATCGAATCCGGAGTCCCCTTCCCTGGTGGCACCGGCGACGATGCGCGAATCGTCGAACGCCACCAAGTAGTGGTCGGTCATCGGAAGCACCGAGGGCCAGTGTGCTGTCTCAATCCCTTCGATGCGCAGGTGTGTGATCTGACCGCGTTGGGCGCTGAGGCCGATTCGTCGCCCGAGGGGCGCAAGAAGGTCGTTGGTCCAGGCTCCAGCCGCGACGACTATCGCATCGGCCATGATCGTTCTGGAATCGACGCTCAGCCGCGGCATCCGCCCATCAACTGGCTCCAGTCGCGCTCGCCCCGTGGCCATGGTTGCACCCAGTGACTCCGCGGCCTTCAACAGTCCGTTTCGTAGAGCCCGGCCGTCGACCCGAGCACCGCCCGAAATATGAAGGCCGCCAAGGTCGCTGGCCAAGGGCGGAAAAAGTCGTTTCGCTTCGGTGGGCGTGACTGCGGAAACGGTGCCGACACCCGCTGCGTTGAGCGCACGCTCACGCACCCGGCGCTCAACGAGTGCAAGCCTGTGCTCGTCTGCATTCACGACCAGTGAACCGGTGATCCGGTAGCCGATGTCGTCAACGCCGGTGTCTCTGAGCCGTCCCATCAACGTCGGGTAATACGCAGCCCCCGCGGCATAGAGGTCGTAGTAGGGGCCTTCACTGCTGGAGCTCCACGGTTGAACGATTCCAGCACCTGCTGCCGTCGCCATGCCGTCAAGGCCAGCCTCAATAATGGTCACCCCCGCTCCCATGTTGGCCAGCGCGAATGCCGTGCTGGCTCCGGCGACGCCACTGCCGATCACGGCAACGCGAATGCTCGACATGAGAATCCTTTCGACGATTGGGCCAGGATGAAGCCGCCGGCTGCCCGGTGAAAGCCCGGTGAATGGGAGCGTGTTCCCGAGAACGCGCGCGCCAACATCGAGTGCCGAGTCCCAGTCTCACCTAAGTGGTTGCTCTTAGCACCGGTCAAACTCTCTGGCCTGGATCTGTTCACAACGGCATCGTGGGAGGTAGTTACTGCCGTGAGAGCAAAATCGAGTGCGATTCGGGCCGACGCGTCCCCGTGACGGTGTCCCGAAGGCCCTCCTACAATCCGACGGGTGGCCGCATGAGCTCATGAACCGCGCACCGCAAGGCGCGGTCTCCGGTCACAATCTGAGTAAAACGAAATGCCAACCGAAGATACCATCTCCGATCGGCATTTCTTTCGGTGCTTCTTGGGCCCGAGCCAAGGAAGGCATCGCCGACCCAGACCGCCGCCAAGGCCGCGGCTTCACCTTCGCCTACCTCGCCACAACGCTGGCCCTCGTGTCGATGAACCTGCGCAAAATACACACCTTCATCCGAGACCTGTTGAATACCCACCTACGGAAGGTCAAGATTCGGGCCTCGAGACGCACGGACAACCTCATCCTGGCGTTCAACCGAGCCGGGCACCACTCGCCACCGGCATCAGTCCAGCCCACGCCCTATTTTCTTATTGCTCCCCGCATCCCGCACAGCATCAGACTGCCTAAATAGGAGGCTTTCGCTAGTTAATCGGCGCAAACATTGCAGAATCAGCTACAGAGCCCGATTGCGGCACGAAAAGTTGAAGGCCGACCCGGGAATCACTCCCTGATCGGCCTTCTTCTCGGTATTTCGCGAACCCGGTACACCTGATTTCGCGAAACACCCACTGTGCGCGAGGGGGTGTTGTGGTTCAGGACATAGGAAACCCCTGTCTCGCGACATAGGAAACTTCCGCATCGGTCACAGTGGTGGATGTCGATTGCTCGTCTTGGCATCACCGCTGTTGTTCTTGAGGGTCGCTCACAGGCTGATGTCGCCCGCAGTTATGGCGTTTCCAAAGGGTGGGTGAGCAAGCTGGTCGCCCGCTACCGAATAGAGGGGCAGGCGGCGTTCGAGCCGCACTCTCGTCGCCCACATCATTCCCCGCAGGCGATCTCAGCCAGCACCGTGGAACTGATCCTCCGGTTGCGTGGTGAACTCACAGTCCGCGGTTCGGATGC
>NZ_QJHB01000119.1 GCF_003260275.1 Homoserinimonas sp. OAct 916
TCAACAAACTGCTCGACCACAGCTGGGAAGTCGCCCCGAGCCACGCGCTCAAGAGCGGCAATATCAGCTCGCTGGCGTTCTGGACGCGGCTGCGCGGCTTCCTGACAGCGGAATACCTGCTCGGCTCGCACTCGTTGCAGAAGGGCTTTGGCGCGTCGTTGCAGTTCGAGATGGCCAACGGCCTGCAGGACATCGCCCGCGACGACTGGACGGCCACCACCGGCTTCGACCCCGAAGACCTCGACGTGTCTGGCGTGCGCGGCACGCTGCAGCGCATCGC
>NZ_QJHB01000120.1 GCF_003260275.1 Homoserinimonas sp. OAct 916
CATCGACGACGCCTGCCCCACCGCCGGCGAACTCGTGCAGAGCTCCATAGGCAAGGCCGCCGCCGGGAAGAACGGCGTCGATCTCGGGAACTCCGAAGGGCAAATGGTCTGCTTTACGTCCGACATGCCGCTCGAGGGCGGCGATGCGGGTACGAAGGTCCGATATGACGTGCTCGCGGGCAGCCGTCATTATTCACTGAATCCTTTCGGTTCGTGGGGTAAAAAAGCACGACCTGATGTCGTCACAAATGATTTATGTTCCCGTTTTGTTCCTAATCCA
>NZ_QJHB01000121.1 GCF_003260275.1 Homoserinimonas sp. OAct 916
GTTAGTCAGTAATTCTTTTTCGAAGATTTTCTCGCTGTACGGCGAGCGCGTCGGCGGCCTGTCGGTGGTGTGTGAAGATGCCGAAATCGCCGCGCGGGTTCTGGGACAGCTAAAAGCGACGGTGCGCCGAATTTACTCCAGTCCGCCGTGTTTCGGCGCTCAGGTGGTCGCTACGGTCCTGGGCGATGAGGCGTTAAAAGCGAGCTGGCTGGCGGAAGTCGACGCGATGCGTACCCGCATTATATCGATGCGCCAGACGCTGGTGAAAGAGCTGAAGGCG
>NZ_QJHB01000122.1 GCF_003260275.1 Homoserinimonas sp. OAct 916
CCGAGTCAAATATGAAATAACGAGTTCGAATGGTCGTGTCACTCGCTGTGTTTCTTCGCCTTAGTAAGAGTCTTTACCAAACCTTTGGCAATCTTCCAAAACCAAAACAGATTCATCGCTGCTAATATAGGCGGCACCGTAAGCAAGCTGTAGAAGCCCAACGGAAAAATTGTCTTAACCTCATCAAAATGGTTGGCCATGTGTGTGAAGAAGTAAATGAACAAAATAACCCTTGCAATCAACCAACCCAGGAACAATCCAACGCCATTCAAGACGTAAA
>NZ_QJHB01000123.1 GCF_003260275.1 Homoserinimonas sp. OAct 916
CTTCGATACTTGGTTGTGGGTCTACCTGTTCGCCTTCTGCATCGGCTTTGCCACCACCATGGCCGAACCGGCACTGATCGCCGTGGGTCAGCAGGCTGAGGAAGCCGCCGCCGGTAAGATCCAGGGCAACGTCATTCGCCTGTTGGTCGCCCTGGGGGTAGCCATCGGCATCACCATCGGCGTGCACCGCATCATCGTCGGCGATTCCATCCACCATTACATCATCGGCGGCTACCTGCTGGTGATACTGCTCACCGCTTTGGCGCCACGCTACATCGTG
>NZ_QJHB01000124.1 GCF_003260275.1 Homoserinimonas sp. OAct 916
ACCACTTCTATGCTGTAAGTTTTATAGCCTTGAGATGCAGCTTTTTCTATTATGTCTTTTTCATATACATTTATATTGTTGTTGTCTAGAGATTTGGAGTTTTCGCTATTCGTCGCTGCCACTTCTTCTTTTGTATTATTTGTTCCTAATAATTCAATTAAATTTTCAATGTCATATGAATCGTTTCCACTTTCAGATATAATTCCTGTCATTGAACTTAATGCATCAATGCATTTAAATAATACATCCATGAGGTTGCTGGTAACTTTTATGGAATTGC
>NZ_QJHB01000125.1 GCF_003260275.1 Homoserinimonas sp. OAct 916
GATCAGCACCTGTTGGGTGCCGCCGGTGCAGGCGTATTGTTTCACCGTGCGCAACGACATCGGGATACCCAGCCCGTCGATATGACCGACACCACCACCGCGCCCGAGACCACCACCACCGTGCCCGGCAGCCCGCCGGCCACCGCCACCGCCACTGGGCTGCTGCGGTGATTTCGGACAGCGGATTCGATTGAATTCTTACGCTGCCGTGGCTGGCTTTTGGTAATCGTAGTGCACTTCGTTGGGGCGCCGGTAGCCGAGCGCCGAGTGCCGGCGTCGA
>NZ_QJHB01000126.1 GCF_003260275.1 Homoserinimonas sp. OAct 916
GCGACGAGGTCGCCAGCCGCTGGGACTATGTACGGCTGCACGCTGAGGTGATCGCCAGCCAGCGGCGGCGCAAGCTGGTCTCCCGTGCGCTCATGAAGGGTAGGGTCACGCCCTGGGATCACCAGCCGACGTTCGACGCCAGCACCCAGTACATGCGCAACACCATCGATCTGGACGATCTCGAGCGGCGCGCGCGCTTCCCGGCGGCCTCCGTCGAATAGCCATGATGGAAACCGCAACCGACGTTCGCCGGCAACCGGCCAGGCCCAAGCGCTGGTT
>NZ_QJHB01000127.1 GCF_003260275.1 Homoserinimonas sp. OAct 916
TGCGTTTCCAGAGCCACGCTGTTCTGGCACTCCAGGAGGCGGCGGAGGCTTACCTCGTCGGGCTTTTTGAGGACACCAACCTCTGCGCGATCCACGCGAAGCGCGTGACCATCATGCCGAAGGACATCCAGCTCGCGAGGCGGATCCGCGGCGAGCGCGCTTAGGTTGGTTTGGCTCTGTTGCTCGGAAGTGTTGGCTGCATTGGTGCTTCAATTGTGCAATGCTATAATAGTTTGGATTGGAAGTTGTTTTTTGGGTTCTTTGGTATTTTGTGTCGGA
>NZ_QJHB01000128.1 GCF_003260275.1 Homoserinimonas sp. OAct 916
TTGAGCACCATGCCCTGCGTGAGCAGGTTGGTGAACGGCTCGTCGAACTTGACAAGGCCCAGGTCACGCATGACCTTGGTCCAGAAGCGCGCGTACAGCAGGTGCAGGATCGCGTGTTCGATGCCGCCGATGTACTGGTCCATCGGCATCCAGTAATCGTTGCGGGCGTCGACCATCGTGGCGCCGTCCGGGCACGTGTAGCGCATGTAGTACCAGCACGAATCGATGAAGGTATCCATCGTGTCGGTCTCGCGGCGCGCGGGCTTGCCGCACGACGGG
>NZ_QJHB01000012.1 GCF_003260275.1 Homoserinimonas sp. OAct 916
ACAACATGAGGGAGCAAACCGCCCTCACCAGCGCCTAACGATCGGGCCGAGAGCCAGTGGCTCCCAACAACACCACCGCTGGCTCTCTTCCGCACGATCACTGGCTCTGAACCGCACGATCGAGTGGATCCCAAGGCATCAAATACTCAGTTTACTGAATCGGTCCACGATCAACCCTGCGCAAGCCTATTTCCCCTGATCAGCGTGACACCTCCCAGCTACAACGCCGGCCGTAGCCCCGCAAAAGCGATTGATTCAGGATAAACGAAAGGCAAAGGACCCACGACGATGCCACATCCGCGAGAACAATCCACCCGATTTATTCACGATTCGGACCTGAAGAACGCCCACGGTGTCCCACATTCGCCGATGTACAACACCGCTGCGTTCGCGTTCAAGAACACCGAAGCACTCCTCGACGTCGTCGGCGGGGATACGACCTCGCTGGTCGCCGGCCGATTGCGGCCTCTCTCGCCGGCATCCGGCCGGGGTGGTGCGGAGAACCTGACGACTCAACCGGTCACCACGACCCACCGTGGCCTCTCCACCGATGAACGGGAGCGCCGCTGCATCACGAACTCCATGATCCGCTCATTGGTGGGGCCGGAAGGCACGGCCGACCTCAGGGCAGACCTGCACCAGGCACTCGACATGGTCACTTCGTGACCGCCGGGCATCTCGCAGGTATCGATGAAGCCGGGGAGCGGGACCGGCTGCTCGAATTCCTCGCTGGTGCCGGGATCCACGCGACCATCGTGCCCTATCCGGCGCACACCACTGTCGAGGAGGGTAAGCGGCTCCGCGGAGATCTGCCCGGCGTTTTCACCAAGAACCTGCTGCTGAAAGACAAGAAACATGCATTGTTCTTCGTCACCGCGCACGAAGACACTGACATCGATCTCAAGACGCTGCACACCAAGATAGGCGCACGAGGACGGCTGGGGTTTGCCACACGGGACACGATGATCGATTTGCTCCACGTAACTCCCGGGACAGCAACACCGCTGGCCTTGTTCAATGACGCCGCCGGGGCCGTCACGCTGGTGGTCGACCATGCGCTGGAAGGTGTCGAGCAGTTGAATTTCCATCCGATGATCCACACCGAAAGCATCGGATTGACTTGGGAGCAATTCACCACCTTCGCATCCGCATGCGGCCGTGTGCCCGTGGTGGTGGATCCGGCTGGCATCTGATCGCCTCACGTGCGGCTTCAAGGTGACAGGAGGATGCCGCGATTATCAGGTTGTTGAACTCATCCGGTGGGAACGATTGATGCTGCTCATCCGAACAGAGGCGTGACGACTGCCATTGATAGGTTCACAAGCTCAGGAAAAGAAATGATCAGTCCTGCAATCATGCCAAGAGAGATGAGGGCAGCCCAGAGTCGACGCCGGGCGCGGGCGTTTCGAACCGCGCGATCGATAGCGTTGAACTTGGCCATCAGGGCTTCGGGTCGAGTCGGCTCAAGAGCCCGCCAGGTCAACGGATCATCAATGAGTGTGACCAGTTGATCGAGGTTCACGCCATCCAGAAGCACTGGTCGCTTCATCAGCCAGCGTCGCAAGTCTCGGGCGTCGATGATCTTCACCCGGTCGGGCTTCACCTTGAAGGTGATCTGTTTCGGATCCACGAGGGCGATCACGGGTTGCGCGGGTTTCAGGAGCGGCATCCGCTCCCTGATGAGTTTGGTGACCCTGTCGGCCTCGAACTCCGAGTTTCGGATGTGGGGCTGCTTTTGCCCATTGACCATGAACGTGCGCTGCGCGACCCAGATCGCCTTGCCGCGGTGATGCTTCGTGTTGATCGTGAACACCCCACCGGGACCGACGACCAGGTGATCGATGTCGGAGTCTTTGGTACCGATGGGGAGGGCATGAAAGACCGACCAGTCTGGCGGAAGTTTGGCGAGGATGGCACCCACCGCAATCTCACCCCTCGTCCCCTGGTACCAGGCCTCGCTGTCTGAGCCGAGCGGAGAAACCCCGAAGAAACGGGCGACCCCCGAGCGCTTAGGCACACTGCTTTGGTGGCGGACAAGTTCTTCCATCACAGATTGAGCGGCAATTCGCTCCCGCATGGTGTGTGAAACGATTGTCACTGGGCTCCTTTGTCGGCGTGATTCGACCGTATCCAGTTGGCGCAGGACTCCGCGAGTCCCAGAACGAGACGGTAGGTGCGGCAGGTTACTTGACGTGCCGGCCGCTCCGGAAAAATGAGAACGTTGCGCGCGAGAAAACGGGCCATTGCAAGCTTCAGGGCCTGAAATGTCGGTGGCTCCTGTCACCGTAATCTCCTCCCACCGCGCGGGAGTCGGCGAACCGTTCCGACGCGGCCGGAAGCACCACCCGACGAAGGAGGCTTCCACGACCATCCCCAGCTGCACCAAGATGCTACTCGTGATCGACCGCAGTGGCTCAATATCAGGCAGCAGCAACGAAATCAGCGCGTCGAGTCCTCCAACGATTCATTTATCCTACTCGCCCTTGACGGCAGGGCGAACAAAGAAGGAGTTGAGCGCTCACCCAAAAATAACCTGATCTGCATGAGTCAATGCTGACTACTCAATTTGAGGGACTTCAGGTTTCGCCCGGGCCCATTCGAAACAGTGGCGCTGAATCAGAACCTGTAATGCGAAACTAGAGCTTACTCAGCGCATTCACGTCTACCTCCAGCTCGTATTTTGGTGGTCGGCCTCACAAACCACTATTAGGCTCGGACGAACGTCCGTCAGGGCGTCCCCAATCGCAGCTTCCAATTCGGTCGGCGTTGCGGCGCTGTAGTACTCACAGTGAAATGCGCTCGCCAAAGCGAAGTAGTCAGGACGGTTCAGCTTTATCGCGAATGGGGCAATCCCCGCTTCTTCCATATTCTGTTCTATTTCGGCATAGCCACCATTGTCGTAAATGACGATCGGTAGCGGAAGCCCGAGTTCACTCGCAGTGGCGAGTTCCTGCACACTGAACATAAATGCACCATCACCAAGAACTGCGACTACTGGAATGCCTTTTGAAGCGAGCGACGCGCCGATCGCCGCCGGTACTGCGTAGCCGAGGGTGGCATATCCATCGGTCGTGAGAAATCGTCGTGGCGACTCAATGACTGCGGCCTGCAAAGTACCTTGATACGAAACTTGGGAACTATCCCCGGTAATGATCAACTCTTTGCCAGGTGCAGAATTCTTTGCCCCTAGGGCAATTGCTTCATGGAAAACTGCCCATTTGTCCTCAGCGCTTCTCCGGCAGTCCTGCGCTGAATCAAGCGCTCGTTTCTGCCAATCAGGGTCTGCCCGCCTCGTACCTGGCAGCGTGGTGAGCAAGCTCCGCAAGTTCGAACTGAGTTCACCAAGCACGGGAATTGCGGCACGATGGTGCTTATTCAACTGGGTTGGATCAAGATCGAACCGTGCAACTATTGTCTCGTGACCAATCGGTGCACTTTTCAGCTCGGTACCCAGTGCGAGAATCAAGTCTGCTGACGCAATCGGGGGAAATTCCGTCGAGCTACCCGCCAGAGCTCCGCAGGACAAAGGGTGACTCTCGCTCAGAGAGCCTTTCCCTGCCATCGTGGTGACCACAGGGATCCCGGTCGCCTCGACTAGCCTCCGCAGCTCGGCGGCGGACTCGACGCATCCGCCACCAGCGACTATCAGCGGGCGCCTCGCATTCTGAATTGCAGCAAGAACGGCGCCGATCTGCCCTTCAGGAGCAACGGGCGCACTTCCGAGCCATGCGGGAGCCACCACGCCCTTAGTGGGGCTTCCCATCAAGTCGCTTGGAATCTCAATGTGTACCGGCCTGCAACGGCCAGTCCGCCAAGACAAAAACGCTCCGTTGATCGCCTGCTCAAGTGCTCCACGGGATTCCACCCTTATGCTCGCAGCAGCAAACTGTGCGATTCCAGAACGCTGATCCTTTACTTCGTGCAAAAACCCCAGGTCACGCCGTTCTTGCCCAACTGGCGCGCCCGGAGACAATACCAGCATTGGCACACTGTCTGCATAAGCATTTGCGATTCCTGTTATACAGTTGGTCACGCCTGGCCCGCTTGTTGCGATCACGACCCCTGGCCGACCGGAGGCACGCGCGTATCCGTCTGCAGCATAGACGGCCCCTTGCTCATGCCGAGTGAGCACATGTCTAATTTCGTGCCTTGTTAGGCCTCGATAGATTTCGATATTGTGAGTACCCGGAATACCGAATACGACCTCGACTCCGTTTTCTCGTAAACACGCCGCTGCATATGCTCCAAGGCTTGTGGATTCAGACTTTACTTGTTCGGACATAAAGATCCCTCGCCCCAGCCGATCGACTTAACTTCTACTCCCAATCCCGCACCAGTTCAGTCACTGAGCAATGAATATTTCCACCGTTGTTAATGATCTCGTCGTAATCGATCACCACAACTTCGAAACCACGCTTCCGGAGCATTTCTGCAGTATTCGGGAAAATCGAGGCCATGATCATCCGACCTGGACGAACCATCAATGAGTTACAGGCGTTCTGCTCATCGACGTGGGGATGTATTATTTCAAAACCAAGCTCTTCAAGAGTCGCAAGGAACTGGTAAGGCAGACGATGCACGTTCGCCATCACGGTCTTGTCATCAAGAATCATGAACTGCCCATCGATGTGAATGGTGTAGCCCGGCAGCGGGATTTTGATTAGCTCGATGTTCAGCGGCTCCAACATAGTCTCGAGCTGGCGAGCGCCTTCTTCGTTGCAACGAATCGAGGTGCCGTAAAGAGCGATATCTTTGCGCAGCATGGCGAAAGATCCGCCCTCGACTAGTCCAGTTCCCGTGATCGTCCCAAGAATCGGCATTCCCAATGCGGCAACAGCTTGAGTGATACTCGCTTCTTCGCCCCTGCGCATTCTTGGGGCAAGACGACCAATGATCGCTCCGCCCGGGACGGTCAATAGCGGGTCACGTGCATAGACAGACTTTGTAAAGGTGCGCGGGAGCTCTGGAGCAACTATTACCTCAACACCCTCAGCTTCGAGAGCATCGACAAGTTGCTTGTGTTGATCCATGACTTTGTCCATGTCTGGCGGGGTAGCACGCTTGTAATACCAGTTTCGATCTGGATCAACGAGCGCTTGTGCCTCTTCGCTCCATGCATCGGCCCTAATATCCGCCATACCCGGGTTGGGGCGGCGAACTATCGCCATGCGTAGGGTGCTGGTTTCGTCAGCCCTACCCCAGCGTCTGCCCCAGTTGCGCTCCAATTCCTCTGGATCGCTGAAACCCGGCTCAGCTTCCGGTCCGAGTAGCTTGTGGAAGTAGTTCTCTGCAGGTCCGTAAAATTCTCCGATAGCCACTTGCTTACCTTTCTTCTTCTGGTGTTGATGTCTTACAGGACATGTTCTAGGAACGTACGAGTTCGTTCAGAATTGCCTGGTGAAAAAAATTGCTCGGGGGGAAGATCCTCGACGATCTCTCCACGATCAAACAGAATCGCTCTCGATGCGACGTTCTTGGCGAAGCCGACCTCGTGGGTGACCACTATCATGGTCATTCCCTGCTCGGCGAGCGACTCCATCACTTTCAGAACCTCTCGCACTAATTCAGGATCGAGTGCGGAGGTTGGCTCATCGAAGAGCATGATCTTCGGCCCAAGGGCTAGAGCCCGTGCGATGGCGACCCGTTGTTGCTGGCCGCCGGATAGCTCGCTCGGAAACTTTGTCGAGAACCCAGAGAGGCCAACCTTTTGAAGGATGCTGTCAGCGGTGTGGCGATTCTCAGACGTGGTACCGCGGCGGTGAACTTTGAGCGCCAACGTAATATTTTGCTCTACGGACATATGTGGAAACAGATTAAAACTCTGAAAAACCATGCCGATCGCGGCTCGATGGCTTGCAAGTTGGCGCTCTGACGCATTAACTCTTCGGCCTCGCTTCTGGATCTGGCCGACGAGTTGTCCTTCAAAGCGAATCTCCCCACCATCGATCGGTTCGAGAAGAGCCAATGCGCGAAGGAACGTCGACTTCCCAGAGCCTGACGGGCCAAGTATTGCGGTGACCTGGCCTGTGTTTGTCTCAAAGGAGATATTCTTTACCACGGCCTCACCGTGGTACTTCTTAGTCACATTGGTCGCTTGCAATAGCGGCGCAGTCTCATGCATTCTGGGTCTCCTTTCTCCCGCGCGAAACACGTGACAACCTCTTTGAGGTAGAGCTGTCCCATGAGTACTTCCGTTCTGCCCAGGACTGGGCGACCATGAAGAGCGAGACCAGTACAAGGTAATAAGTTGCAGCTGCTGAGTAATACTCCGCATAGCTGAACGTTCGTGATACGTCCTGTGCCGCGGTGTAAAGCAGCTCTTGGAGCGAGATGACCGATGCGAGGCTAGTCATCTTCACCATATTGATGAACTGATTTCCAGTCGGGGGGATTGCTACGCGAATCATTTGTGGAATTTGTACGTGCCAAATGGCACTCCACGGCTTTAGCCCAAGAGCCCTTGCCGCTAGCAGCTGTCCGCTAGGAATTGAAGCTAATGCCGATCGGATGATCTCAGCCATGAGCGCAGTCTCCAATAACGTCAGCCCAAGGAAAGCTGCGATATACGGACTGAACCAGGCCTCTTTCATAACGGGCAACAACTGTGGCAAAGCGTTCCAGATGAGAATAAGGATAAGTAGGGCTGGGACGGCGCGGAACAACCACACGTACGCTGCACTCAACCCGCGAACCAGCGTATTCTTACTCTCCCTCCCAAGTGCAAGGAAGAAGCCTAGAATCACTGCGGCCACCTGCACAAGAACCGCGAGAGTAATCGCCGTCACCGCTCCTTTGAGGTAGCTCTTAGAGAACAGGGCTTCAAAGTAAAGACTTGGATCGAAACTCATGAACGCGACTCGCTTACGGTGCGATCACGCGTGAGGGCATGAGCTTGAACGACTCTGCTACCGCCGCAAAAGTACCGTCTTCTGTCAGGGTAGATGCTGTTGCACGGATTGTCTCAGTAAGGTCGCTACCCTTCTGCAAGAACATTCCAAACTCAGTTTCAGCTTCAAAAAGGTCACCGAGAACCTCATAGCCTTCACCCAGAGTCTCAGCAACCTCGTTAGCGGCGACGTCGGTTTCAATTGTCGCGTCAACCCGCCCGTTGGTGAGCGCAGCCACAGTCTCGGGAAGCTCTGGGTAGCTAGAAAGTGTAATTCCTTCTAATCCCCGCGCCACCAAGTCTTCGCTGATCCGCTGAAGGGTCTTCTCATTGGCTGATGCCGCTTGGACCGCGATCCGAACGCCGGCAAGGTCATCCACACCGCTGATCTTCAGTGGATTCCCTGAGGGCACGATGAGAGCAGGTCCGGTTTGCAAGTAGGCAATTGTGTCTGCCTTTTCTTGACGCTCCTCATTGATGTACATGCCAGAACGAAGGACATCGCAACGTCCTGAAGTTAGTGCAGGGAGCAAGCCATCGAAGGCCATCTCGCTGAACTTGACCTCGAGGTCGAGAGCTTCGCCGATCTTTCTGAGTGACTCCACATCGAACCCAGTGAGTTCGCCCCCCTCGTTCCAGTACATGGGTGGGTAAGCGTTCTTCGAAATACAAACGGTCAGAACACCATCGTTCACCAAATTGAGTCCCGACGAGACTGGGGCCTGTTCGCCTTCTGCTGACTCATTAGTTGAGGTGCATGCGGTGACGCCAAGCGCCATGACAGCTACAATCGTGGCCACACCTATACGCGAGTTTCTAAAATTTAACATTGATCTTTCTCCTCCGTTGGAAACCAATATCCCCAAGCTACAATATTCTTTATATAAGATGAATAAGGTTATCCTATGAATGATAAAATTAAGATCACAAGGCTTCTCCAAGAATCCATGACCAAGTTCGACGCGGACTCATTGGTCGATGCCGTCTTGCTGGTTTCAAGAGACGGCTCGCTGCCACCTGGGACTAGATTGCCTACGATTGCAGCCCTCGCAGAGGCACTTTCCATCTCATCGTCAACAGTTAGCCGAGCGTGGGGCAATCTTCGGCAAATGGGTGCCATCGAAACTAGGCGTCGAGGTGGCTCAACGATCGCCCACCCTGTGCAGCCAACCGCGTATCGCTCCGCCGGGACACACGAAGGAAATTTTAAATACTCGCTGGCGGCAGGCTACCCGGACCCCTCGCTTCAAATCGACCTCAGCAGAATACTTTCGATCGTCGCCCAGCGAGGAGAGTTTTTAGGCTACCCCGGCAAAGATCACATTTCAGAATCACTTCGAGCGTCCCTCATCAAAAGAATCGGCTACGAACCGCATGCACTGATGCTCGAAACCGACGTTCTCGGTACAATCCCGAGAGTTTTACAAGCGGTTAGCCATCGGGGATCGGAAGTAGGGATCGGCGATCCAGACTTTCCCCTTTACTCGATCATTTTGAGACAGGGAGGCCTGACTCCGGTCCCAATTCCGTTTGATACCGGCGGCTACGACCTGGACATCGTTGCGAAATATCTTTCCTCAGGGGTACGCGTACTTCTCCTGCAAACTAGAGTCCACAACCCAACCGGACTGGCCGTGCCGACAGAAAACCTGGAAGCAATCGCACAACTCCTCCGCACTCATGATGCAACGGCCATTGAAATTGACCATCATGGTGAGCTCGTCCCGCAAAATGCAGAACGCCTAGGTGGCTTCGCCCCGGAGCGAGTAGTGTTGCTCAGTTCTTTTTCTAAGGATGTCCATCCCGACGTGCGCGTGGGTTGTGTCGCAGGACCCGCGACGGTGCTCGATAGGGTTTCTGTCTGGAGAGCGGGCGGTGGATGGGTCAGCTCAATCAATAAGGCGGTGCTAGATGTTTGTTTGAATGATCCCCGAGTGCACGTTGGAATCCGGCTCGCGCGTGAAGAGTATGCCCGACGAAGGATCATCTTTCAAGACCGCTTCATAGATGCTGGCGTCGATATTGAGTCAAATGCGGGCCTCAGCCTCTGGATACCTGTCCGTTCTGAACAGGACGCGTTGGTCTCCTTAGCGGCGCAAGGCATCTCCGTAGCCCGTGGGTCTGCATTCTCCAAGAAAACGAGCGGCCGTGATCATATTCATCTATCGCTCGGTAGTGTGGGCGCGGATAGCGTCGTGCTTAGTGCCGCGATATTGCATGCTGCTCTGATTGAGCCAGGGTCAGTTGGGCGGGGCTTTCTCTAGTGAAGGCCCTATCGTGCAGCACGGCGACGATATTCTCGTCTTCGGTGCTCACTCGGCCCATCACCGCGAGCGGGTGCTGGATGTAGTCGACGCCCAGCTTGTCCGCCTGACCAACGTGTGCGGACCGGGCCAAGTCGACGGCGATTTCCAACATCGATCGCTCTGTAATGGTCGGTGGGTATTCGTGTATTTCGTGCGTCATTAGTTCTCCTTACGGCAGGTAGGGGCCGAGCAGCTGGGCCGTGGTGAGGGTCAAGTTGCGGTGGATGTTCTCGTAGATCGGCATCAGCTCCCTCTCCCCCTGGATGTAGTGGATGACGCCGACAGCATCAACGATTGCGACCGGCTCCAGATCGCGCAGCACCGCCCAGAAGGGCTGGAAGAAGTAGACGCCGCGACCGGCCTCCAACTCTTCCTCGGCGGCATCCTCATACGCTTCGCGCGCGGCGACCGCCGTGGGAAAGTAGTCGAAGTAGTCGCAGGCCTCGCCGTGCAGCATCCGTGCCGGCACCGCGAACCACGAATGACGGGAGTCGACCGCCATGCCCAGCACGTTCGCGATCACCCGGTAGGCGAGCGACCGCGGCGTGGTCGCCGGCGTGACCTTCGGGACACCGAGGCCAGTCGCCACCTCGATGCGCTTCACCGTCTCGTGCGGGCTCGTGGCGGCCATCATCTGAATCCAACTGATCTGGTGCACCTCGCCGTTCACCAGGTACTTGCAGCCGCCGACGAGATCCCACTGGATGCTCATGCCGTCTTGCTCGTCATGCACGATCAGCAGCCGGCCGCCGTCGTCGGGCTCCACCCCCGAGATACGCAGGTGCGGATGCCGGCGAACCAGCTCGCTCGCGATCCACCACATCTGCGCCGTCAGAAACCGGTCGGCCGGCGGCAGATACTCCTCGAAGCCGTCGCCTCCGTCATCCTCGTCGTCGTTGTTCGTGAAGTTATTTCCAGAACTGTTTGATGCTTCACCACTCATGATTCGTCTCCTCGTGTCCGCCCTCGATTGATTGGCCCAGGCGCCTCACAGGCCCGATCGGCCCTGCGCCCGCACCGCCTCGTTGAAAATGTCTTGGGGGCGCGACCGCGGCAACGCACGCTTGACATCGGAGAGAGCCTTCTCCGCAGAAACCCGCAGGTGCCTCACCGAATACAGCGCCGCCACCGTGGGCGTGCGGCTCTGCGCCTGCACACAGTGCAGCAACACCGTGCGCCCCTCCCCCCGCAGCGCCGCGACCGCGTCGGCGGCATCGGTCAGCAGAAAGTCGAGATTCGGATTCTTCGCCGGATGCGACGCGTCGATCAGCCAGACTGAGACTTTGTCACGGATGCGCTCGGGCACCTGGCCACTCCCCAACCGGCACAGCGATACGACAGCGTCCACCTCGGCGGGCAGATCGTCGAGCACACCAACCGCGCCCAACCAGACACCGTCGTCGTGCGGATGCCTGGCCAGCACCCCGATGTCACCGTAGCCGGAGTAGTCGAGCCGCTCCCCCGCCGGCCAGTTCTGCTGGTCGGATTTCCCACCGGTTGCACACAGCACCGCGAGCCGCACGAGGTCGTCGGCGCGCAGTCCGGGCCAGCCCTGCAGGATTCGGCTCCAGGCCGCCGGCACCGCCGACGCGCCCCAGTGGGCGCCCAGCAGGGAGCCGGCGATCGCCGCCACCGTGTCGGCGTCGCGCCCGCCGCGCACGGCCGCCTCGAGGGCGAGGCGAAAGTGGCTGGCATCCGTCTGATCGGTGTGCACGATCGCCGACCAGGCCGCCTGGAACGCCTGCACCACCCAGCCGTTGCGGTCGAAGTCGCGCGGCCGCTTCTGCTCGGCCTCGGCGATGCGCTCCTCCCAGAGCACGCGTCGGTCTGCCGGCAGCCGATCGAGGCCGACCCGCACGTCGAGGCCGCCGCCGCGCACCGCGTGCCGGATGGCCAGGCACCAGAGCACGCAGGCGTCGCCGTTGTCGGGTTCGAAGTGGGTGAGGTCGCTGACCGCGCAGGCGGCCTCGACCAGGCCGTCGGGGTCGCCCAGGTAGGCGAGGGCGACGGGCGCGGTGCGCATCAGCGAGCCATTGCCGCCACTGCGGCCGTGGGCGTCGTGGGCCCGCCGGGCCGCCGCCCGGGCCGCTACCGCGGACGTGTCGGCACCGAGACCGCGGAGAACCCCGCGGGTCTGGATGCCGACATCCGGGGCATCCGCCACCCAAGCAGCCCAGTCGGCGACGATCCGGTCGAGCACGGCCTCCTCTTGCAGGTCGAGGCCCTCGGCGGCGGCGCGGGCGATCGGCACCGCCATCGAGGTGTCGTCGGTCCATTCGGCGGGGGCCCAGCCGAAGCCACCGCCGCCCTTCATGGTGACCGGGGTCGCCGGTTCAAGCGGCGGGCCGAACTCGTAGCCTGCGCCGAGGGCGTCACCGCAGGCCAAGCCGAGCAGGGTGCCGGCGGCGCGGTCGAAGTTGAGTTTATTAGTGGTCATGGTGCCTCCAATGGGGAAGAAAATGGAACAAGTCGGGGGTGAGGGAGCGGCACGGTCGGCGCGCGACAGTCGCTCGCCTTCCGTCAGTTGCGGGCAAGCAGGTAGGCGGTGACATCCGGCCAGGTGAGAAACGGCTCCGTGCCGAACTGCACCAGTTCGCCCTTGAAACGGTCGGCGCCGTTCTCGGTGCGATCGTCGACAAGGTAATGGCCGCGGTTGAGATGTTTGTGGTGCGAGAGGATCAGCCGTTTGTAGGCGGGCGTGCCCGTCTCGTGGCCGAGGTGTTCGTGCACCCACTCGATCTTGTCGTGCCATGCGCTCGGGTTGTCCCACGGCGCGGTCGACAAGATGTAGGTGTCGAAGTGCTCTGCCAACATCCGGTACGCGTCCAGGGCACCCGGCAGCGGTTCCATCAGGGCGAAGATGCCGGGAGCATCGTCGTAGTGCCCCTCGTAGCGGGCCAGCGCGTGGGCAGGCAGCCGGTTGATGCCGCTGGGGAAGTCCACCAGCGTGTTGTCGAGGTCGATGTAGAGAGTTTTCATGTGAGGCTCCTGTCCCGGTGCGACGGGTGTCGCACCGCATGGGGTCGACAGCGGTGTCCGGCTGTCTCGGTCAACATGGTTGCGGGTCACGCGTCCACCAGCAGAGGGTGGGCGTTGTCAAAAACGGTCAGGTGGATGATGCGTTCGAAGTCCGCGGCTGGGAAGAGGTCGTCACGCCCGACCGCGATTCCGGATGCCCGCAGCCGTCCTGATCCTGAGCGTATGTGCCGCGCAAGCCCGGCGTCTCCACCGTCTTCGAGGGTCGTGGCCATCAGGTGGCGGGCAAAGCTCCTGGCCCGTTCGGCTTGGGTACGGATTGGCTGCGCGAGCCGGGCGTCGAGGGCGGCGGCGTCCACGATCCCCTGCCACCTGGCCCGCAGGCCGCTGGTACTGCCGAACAGTTCAGCGCCCACCACTCTCCCGCTGATCCCGATGATCACCCCGCGCTGCCCCTCGAGGCGACGCAACTGGATGGGCCCGTTGCGGTCGAGATGGTCGAGCATCGACGAACTATCGGTGCGGCCAAGAGCAGTTTCGTAGCGGCCGATCCGGCGCCACACTTCGCCCTGTCCGCTGCCGGAAGCGTTGCCGTGTCTCACGCTCATCGCGCTCCGGCGGCCCTGGGCGCGGTGGGCGCCGAAGGAGCCGCCATGCCAGCGGCCCTGCTCGACGCAGAACACGTCGACGACGCGGGCGTCGCCAGGGGCGAGAAGGATGCTCGATGCGAGCATCCGATCCTGCCAGCCTCCGCGCAACAGGTCCCCCTCCAGAGCGACGGTCGGGCGAGGCACGCTGTTGGTCAGGACGAGTTCGCCGACGACCGGTGAGCCCTCGCGTTCGTCGATCCGAAGGCTCCCCGCATCCCAGCCGATGCCGGTGACGCGGGGCGCGTCGATCCAGACGGGGAAGACGCTGAGTGCGCCGATGTGGGTGCCGTGCCCCACGTGCAGTTGTGGCAGTTCCTGGGTCATATCAGGCTCCGATCTGTTTGCGCGATCCTGCGCAATTACAGAGTATGGAGAGCCACCGACATTTAGGGCAGATCTGCGATAATCGATGCCATGCCTGTCTATCGCGATTCGTCCGGACGCTCCCTCACCGACTACCCGCGCCCGTCGGTGGCAGTCGACACGGCTGTGCTGGCAGTCATCCCTGACAAGGAGACCCTCGGCGTGCTGCTGGTGCGAACTGGCGATGGCTGGCGCCTGCCCGGCACGTTCCTGCATGAGGGGGAACGGCTGGCGGATGCCGTGCTCCGGTCGCTGCGGGTGAAGGCCGGCGTGTCCGGTCTCGCCCCCACGCAGTTGCACGTGTTCGATGACCCGAGTCGCGACGACCGCGGCTGGGTGCTCTCGGTCGCCCACGTCGACGCGGTCCCCTGGTCGCGGCTGACGATCGACGAGTCACTCGCGCGAGTAACCTCGGTGACGGAGGTCCGGGAACTCCCCTACGGCCACAATCAGATCATTGATCTGGCCGTGGGCTCATTGCGAGAGCGTTACCGTGCTTCCCCCGATCCGGCTCATCTTCTGGAGCCACCATTCACGCTGCGCCAGCTACAACAGCTGCACGAGGCAGTAGCTGGCGAGCCGCTGATGCGCGACACGTTCCGCCGAACCATGGAGCCGGAGCTGTCGCCAATCGGCGAATTCGCTATCGGCACCGTCGGGAAGCCGGCGCGACTGTTTACCCGGGAACCAACGAGGTGAAGGCCGCGTTATAACGCGAACCCGAGAGCGGATTGCCACGATCGCCGCGGAATGCATCGCGAACTTCAGTGATTGCCTGCGGAGAATTTTCCGTCGTTGCCAGCAACGTGAAGCCGGTGCCGCCCAGAGAACCAGAGCCCGGTCTCCCGAGATTTTCGGTAAGTACCCAGATACCCAACGGTCTTGACGAAGACATCCACGTACCAGGATGACGCTCCGATATCAGGAAGGCCCGCTCCCAGCTTTCCGAGTTCAAGATACCAACCGGCCATGTTGTCCGCGAGTAGAACGGCGCGCCGCTCTTCCAATGAAACAACAGCGATGGTGGCACTTGAGTCGGCCCAAATGGTCTGCCCCGTGTGCCCAGTCAAGTGAAATGGGTCCGTTCCCCCAGCGAATGGATGCTCCTCGCGCTCGCGTGCGCCATGAGAGCGCTTCCATTGCTCCCATTCGTCCGACAAGGGCTCCCGTAGCTTCTCGCCCTCGTCCATGACGTCGGCCCAACTTACTGCGTTCGAAATATCGAACCTGGGGCGCCCTTCCAATAACCAGCCCAGATAGTGATCGAGTTGGCCGTCGCGATCCCACACCTTAGAAATCAACTTCAAGGTTGGATCGTCGACAGGCTTTTCCTCGTCGTACCACCACCGCAGACCTCGGTCCGGCCTGGTCCAACCCAGCCGGTAAAGAAGGAGGTACTGCAATGAAGTCCAGTAGCTGAGAGAATCGCGCACATCACGGATCTCCCTCGGCAATACCGGGACGGCCTCACCCGTTCTCGGCGACGCCAGAGCCCGAAAGACTCCAGGGATTGACCAGAACCACTCAGGCTGCCCTCCCAGGGCTCGTTCTAGCCCCGAATTGTCATTATGGCTGTCCAGCCACTCAGGTCGCGGTACTCGCGTCACAAAATACTCAGTCATGAATTCTCCGGGCACTCTAGGCTGTTCGCTTTTATACTCTCCCGAAGGAACACGCTTGAGCGCCTTCGCCGATTGAGTCACTTCTTGAACTGTACTCACCGCTATCGCGCCCCCTCCGCCGCGACCGTCGAGCGCAATGAATCGTTGCAAACACCGGCGCTGACGGCCGGTCGCCTGACGGGAAACCTCCGATGCCGAAAGCATTGCAGAAGTAGTGTTGCATCATGGGTGCGACATCGTGAGCATCTCCAGAAGGCGTTCGCCGGTCGATGATGGCGAATCGGGGCCGCGATACCGGTCCCGAGCTGGCTATCCGCCGTCTCCTGCATGCGAGCGGCCTTCGCCACCGTGTCGACTTTGCACCGCTCGGTGGGCGCCGTGAGGCCTCGCGCGCGGAAGTAGAGGTAACTGCGTAGCCGAGGTGCCCCAAACACACTCACCTGTAATCATGCGCGATGCCACGGTCGCATAGCTTCGTAACCGCGCCCTTCGCAGCGTATGACTTGAACTGGTCGCCGCATCCGCGGGTGTGACCTTACAAGCGCTGGCTGCCTGACACAACGACATCGCGACCAGAGCGATCGACCTGGCAACTTCAGCACGGCGAGTAGCCCTATGGTGCCTGTAGCTGGACGGTTTGATCGATAGCATGAGCGTGACCCCGGGATGGAGCGCACGTGAAACTCAAAGAAGTATCTGTAAGTAACTATCGATCCATCGCGAGACAAACCCGATTTGCGGTCGGGGACTTAACGACTCTTATCGGCCCTAACAACGAGGGCAAGTCGAACTTGTTGCGTGCTCTTGGGATTGGAATGCAGCTGATTCAGCGGTGGAGCGCTCTACCGGACCGCCTTGCCGGTAAGGAAGAACTCACCGGCATCGATGCTGTATCGTTCCTTGGTCGCGGACGAATGCCACGCAGCGGCCGGTCGGAAGAAGAGGCGCATGGGTTCAACTGGTCACGTGACTACCCTCTTCAAAAGCAGACCATCAAAGGCGCACAACCGACCACGCTTCGATTTTCGTTCGAGCTTGACGACGCCGAGGTTTCTCGGCTTTTCGACGCAACCAGTCTCCGAAACAACGGAATACTCCCGATTGAACTGAAGCTTAGTCGTGGAAGCGTATCGTTGGGCATCGTGAAGCCAGGTCGCGGGGCCGCTTCGCATAAGGCGAAAGCACGTGAAATCGCAAAGTTCATCTCCGAGGGTGTCGCTTTCGTCTCAATTCCAGCGATTAGGACTAGTCGACAGGCGCAATCACTAGTAAACGACCTGGCGCGAATTCGACTTCAGACGGTAGCCCGGTCTGAAGAGTACAGACAGCTCGCCGAAGAGATCAACGCGTTGCGTCGGGCAGCAGTGAATGAGATTGCTGACGAATTGACTCAATCCGTCAAACGGTATCTGCCAGCCGTGGATGCCATTGACATTGAGACTGTTGATATCTCGACTTCCGATGCTGTCGCGGACCTTGTAATAGATGATGGGGCATCAACCTCGATCGACAGCAAGGGAGACGGGATCAAATCGCTTGTCTCGATGGCGCTCCTGCAACAGTTGGCGAGTGAACGGGCCGGGCAACAGAACATCATTCTCGCGGTGGACGAGCCCGAGGCCCACCTCCATTCCGCATCGGTTCATGAGCTGCAATCGCTGTTCACGCAGATGTCTGGATCGCAACAGGTCATTCTTGCTACGCACAATCCGATCTTTGTGAACCGCGAGGAGGTACGCTCGAACATTCTCGTGCGCGCGAACGATGCCAAACCCGCGCTAAACGTCGACCAGATTCGCGAGGCTATCGGCGTTCAACTCCATGACAATCTCGATTCGGCCGAGAAGATCGTGTTGGTTGAGGGGCTGACTGACGTGGCTGCCTTGCCGTTCTTACTAGAGGCAGTCGACCGCGGCTGGCGTGAGTTCGTTACGTCTGGACGAGTGGTGCTGAAAGCGACCAAGGGTGTGGGGAAGCTCAAGTCTCACGTTCAGCGAGAAAAATCGACGCTTTGTCAGATCTTTGTCGTAGTGGACGGAGACGCGCCGGGGAAACAGGAGGCCGCAAAGGTTATCGATGAAAAGCTCCTGCCTTCCCGCAACATTTTTGCACTCAGTGACGGGCTTAGGAAGCAATCTGAACTTGAGGATCTAGTCGAGCCAGCTGTGTATCTGAGTGCTCTAAGGGCCACTTTTGGGCGAGTCTTCACAGACGCTCACTTCAAGAACAGATCTCGAAAGTGGGCTGACAACTTTGAGACCGCGGCAACCACGCTGGGAATAGTTGTTACTCCGACCACGCTTGATGATGCGAAACGCACGGTTGCTGATGCTGTCCAGAACGCAGATCTGTCCGAATTGGTGCGGGCAGAAGCTAGGCCGTCCCTCGAAGCGCTCAGTGCCCTGATTCGGGGCACCACCTCTTAGGGCTGCTTCTCCCAGTTTCTTGTCGTCTGGCCCTGAGCCCGTAGGAGTCACACGGCGGGGGGCCTACCGCGGCCCCCGGTCCACCGCCTCCAACCGCGTTTTCCCGATCACTTCGGATACAGCCATGCCGTAAGAGGTTATGGCGTCAGAGTCCGATGCCGCGTTCTGGCTGCGAATTTGGACTGGACTGCGATGCGGTGACAGGGCGAGAGACAAGAGTCGCCGTTGGCGCTGTTCTGTCCGCCGTTGCGCGAGCTCTCGTTCTGCACGCTTGGTCTCGATGAGCCTGGCGGCATCGTCTGCCGAGAGGCTGCGGAGTTCTTCGCTCTCGGTTCGAAGCAGTGCCGTGCGTGTGCGGGCATCGCGGGCGATGCGGCTTGGGTTGAGTGCGCGCATCCCGAGCTGGTGGGCGCGTGCGTTCTCAGTTCCGTACTCGCGCGCGAGCAACGCCATGCGCTCGATCCGGTGGCGCTGTCATGTTGCTGCTCGCTTAGCGCGGGCAGTTTCGACGATTTGGTTGGCGTCACTTACGCGGGGTTCGTTCTCTGCCCATTGAGCTGAGATCTGTCCAACCCAGGCGGGTAGTGATTCGGGAGTACGTGGTGGTTCAGCTTCCCAAGCCTGGCGGAGGTGTGATCGTGCGGCCTGCGCCTGTTCGGTTGCGGTGCGGTGCGCGTCGCGTGCCTTCCGTTTCCCGAACTGTCCGACGGTCGCGAGGCGTGCATTCGCGGTCGTCTCCGCCTCGACGGTGGCGAGGTAGGCCGCACCCTCGCGCTCGGCCTCGGCAGCGAGCGGTGTGGCGACCTCAGCGCGTACCCGCGCGGCCTCCTCTTCGGCGTGGCGGAGCACGGCGGTGGTCTCGTCATCCTGGGCCCGGTGCATCGCGCGTTGGACGTCGAACCGATTGGCGGTCTGCTCCCACCGTTCCGCCTGCCACTCGGCACGCTGCGCTTCCTGGTCAAGCCTGGCGAGCACTTCGCCGACGCGCTGCATCGGCCCGTCTTTGATAATGCCCCGCACCGCTTCTCGCGCAGCGTGGGTGGCGTGGTCGAGGCCACGGTCAGCGGGGTCGCGTTCCATCGCCTCGACGAACTGCGCCCTGGCGCCAACTATGCTCTCAGCGACGACGTGCAGCCGGTTTATCTGGCGGCCTCTCGTCATGCCGACGTAAAGGATGCCGCGAGCAGGTCGAGGGCGCCCAGCATCTCCGCGGGCGTTTGTGAGAGGTCGAGTGGATGCTCGGTCACATCGATATCGGTGAAGGCAACTCGACGGGTAATTGGCTGGGCCTTGCCCGCGTACACCAGAACCGCCCGCTTGACTTCGAGCGCCGTGCAGTAGGCGAACATCTGGTATTGGTCGGCATTGGGAGAACTGCTCGAAGAGTTCAGAGCCTTGTACTTCGCGTCAAACACGGTGGCGGGACGCCGCCCTGCGAAATGCACGAGGTCGACGTTCATCTTCACTCGAGCGCGCCCATCCAGGCGCGGCTCATCGAGAAAAGCAGGGTACTGCATCTCAGACCTCTCACCACGTCGCGAGAGCGACTCCCGCAAAGCGGTGGTCACAAAGTCCTCAAACACCTTCCACATCGAGACAACGAACGCTGCAACGTTGGTGCTGCCCGGCCCCGCCTGTGCCGAGGCATTGGCAAGAATGATTTCGGAGAGCCGCAATGCAGCATGATAACGAGAGTTGAGGCGTGTTGCCATCCACGGCGGCCGGGCCACACCAGCCCTGAGAATCCCTACCCCAGTTAGTCGATTATCCAGGTGCGAGAGCCTAGCCTTCACGTCTGCCGGGATCCGCGGAACGGCCTGCATACGCCGAAGGGCCGTGCGCAAAATTCGGTTCTCGGCAATATCAGTGAGGTATTCGTCATACGTAATCTCTAACGGGAAAGGCAGCCCTGTTTGCCGACGCAGCTGGTCGCCAACCCGTATCCGGCCTCGCACCACCATCGACGACTCGTCGACGGTCTGGTATCCCTGCAGCACACCATGAAGCAGGGCACGCTCTGCCTGTCGCGCAAGGCTTTCTGCGAGAGCCGGCCAAAGTTCATCGTATTGTTCGGCCGCTACGTCTGTTGGTAGAAAACCAGGGTTGCTCGCGTAGCCGAGCATGAACATGAGGTGTGTGAGTTCTACCTTCTCCTTGGGCCAGACCTCTACTTGCACGTCTCCCACTCGCACGGCGCCGACCAGCCCGGTCGGTACCACACGCCACCACCCGTTGCGCTCGGGGCGCATCTCGACCAGTCGAGATGCCGAAAGCATGGCGGCGATCTCGGTCGGCAGCAAATGCCGCTCACCCTCCATTGAGGTCTCTGCAAGCGTGATGCGAAGGAGTGGCGCCACTAGACCTCAGCACTTTCTGATGCGTCTGTGACAGCGAGGCCGGCTAAGTCCGCGACAATGTGACCTGGGGCGCTCACGTCAGCAGGACCGATCCCACTCTCGGCCGTTCCTATCTCGCTCAGAAGTGCGTCGAGTCCGAAAAACTCGCGGATGGACTCAGGCGAACGCTGCCCATAGTAGTGATCCTCCAGAAGAGGCAATATGTCGTACTTCCAGATCATGTCGAGTCCACTGCGCGTGGCTGCTTCACTTTTCATAAGGTACGACGGGCCGATCTGAAGGTCGCGCTCATCGATACGTGCGTTGAGCGTTTCGAGAAGGCGCGCTCGAAGCGGATCTTGATGCTGAGCAGAGAGGTACTTATCCAGAACGCTCCGTATCGGCTCGACACTCGGGTGAAGCTCTACGAACGGAAAACGTCGGCGAATCGCCGCATCGACCAGGGAGATTGAGCGATCGACTGTGTTCATCGTTCCGATGATGAAGAGGTTCTTTGGCAGCCGGAATTCCTCCTCGTTTCCGCTGTACTGGAGGCGGATGCCGTCATTTCGATATTCGAGGAGGTAGTAAAGTTCGCCGAACACCTTCGCGAGATTGCCACGGTTCATTTCATCAATGATCAGCACGTATGGGTATGCCGCATTCTCCGCGAGGGCTGCCTCATCTGCAATTACTCGCAGCGGCCCCGGACGCAGACCGAATGTCACGCCCGTGTCGGTTGCCTCAGGGCGCAAGCCCTCGAAGAAGTCTTCATAGGCGTACGACGGATGAAACTGCACGATGCGAACTCGACTTGTGTCTGTTCCAACCATGTGGCGTCCAAGGGCTTGCGCGATGAACGTCTTGCCGGTGCCAGGAGGCCCGTAAAAAACTGCCTGCTGCCGCCGCTGTAGAAGGTCGAGGATCTCCTGCAAATCGTCCCGCGGTATGTACAACGACGCGGCAAGCGTGTCTGTCGCTGGAGGCAAGTCTGGAACCGAGGCTACGGCCGGCGGAATGGCGACCAGGTCATCCTCATCGCTCGTGTCGGGCTCGATCGCATCGACCAGGAACTTTTCGAGAACGCCAAGTGCGCTCGTGAAGTCAACGACGACGCCTTGCCCGTCAAGGAGCCCGGGAAGAGGCTCCGGAAGTTCGCCACGCGAAAGTCGAGATGAAGACCACGCGACCCCGCGCCTCAGGCGCGAGTTCCCTTTTTCTACGAGCTCAGGGGAATCAATTATGGTTCCCACGATGAGCGAGTCATCGAGCATGCCGACGACAACGTCGTCGACGTGCATGCGCAGGACAAAATCGGTGTATTCGCGGATCATTGTGAGCCGCTGAGCGTAGGTGAGGTGTGCATAGCCTGACTCAACGGACTGTCGCACGTCTTCTGCTGTCGCCGAATCGATGTCAAGGTTGAGGTTGCTCGCCGGCAGTGAGATGAACCCCTCCTCCAACCACGCCTGCGTTAGCGCTGCACCCCCTTGCTTCGATCGCACCAGCCATGCACGCGTCCCGGCCGTTGACCGTGAGGATCTCGGCGACCACTCTTTCCTGAACGGTTCGTCGTACCAGTCGATACGATCACCCGTTTTAGCGTCGATACGTTCGCGGATAGCGAGCAGATCTCGATCGACAGCTTCTTCTGTCGAACCGGTCGCGCCACTGATCTCATGGGCAAACGTGTCGCGGATGCGTTTACGATCGCGCAGGTTGACGACCGCTTCGAAGTATCCCGGCCACACCATGTAGCACAGCGAGGCGCGAATGGCAGGCTGGTCTTCCGGCGTTGAGGCAGCGAGCGCTCCGAAGGCCCACGGATCCGCGAGAGCCGCTTCACGCGTGCCTTCGTCGGCTGTCTGCCACGTCTCTACAAATCGGCAGAGCCACAGCATCTGCTGCCAGATGAGCATATTGAAGCCCGTGCCGCCGCTAAACACCCCGCCAAGCTCCAGACCACTCCGCATAGCATCGGGGAGACGGCGGCCGCTAGGCGACCACGACAGCACCCGCTCGACGCGATCGATCTTCGTCTCCGCCCTGATATTCACAAGCGGCAGTGCGTGCACATACAGTAGCTCTGCAGTGAAGGCGATTAGGTCATCGCTTTGCCCTTGCAGCTGATCTTTGAGCTTGTCGAGGAATCCGCGATCGCCCATGTCGGCGTTTTCACCGGTAACGAGTGCGGGAAGTAGTCTCGCGTTCTCTACCGTCCAGGTTGGTCGACCGAGGATCGGAGAATCACCCACGGTGAGTGATGGCTGTAGAAGAAACCAGGCGGCGTCCTCGACGGTTGCGGATGGCCCGATTCCACGCATAGTCAACTCAGTCATGTAGCGTTCCTTTCCGGATGCCGCGGACCAAACCCGGGCGCGGGGTCAAGTGTCGAAACGAAGTTTGTGCCGCGATCGATGCACACCTTCATCGCGTCGTAGTTTTCAAGGATTAGACGTTTGGTTCGGTACTCGCCGAAATCGGAGATGTCGTGTCGTTCAACAATCGGGAAAGTGTCCATGATGTAGTCCGCATCGTCGCGTCCCACACCGAACAATAGAAAAGTGGCCGCATCGAGCTCGGCACGGATCACCGACCGCCGATGATTGTCCCATCGAAAGGGAGCGTCATCGATTCGGCCGGGGCCGCCTAGTTCGAAAGAATCCCAACTTACATATGAAAGCTCACCGATGCGCGGCGCGCTAAAGTCGTGGAACGAATCAACTCCTAGCAGGGGGGACTGAACTCTACTCGGCGTCGGGATAGCCAGCTGTTGGAAGAGATGGTACGTGAAATTGACGCCCCCTACCTTCTGGCGCGCCACGTAGTCGGAAGCGAAAGAGTTCAGGATCGCCACCAAGGAGGGATCGCTCAGGCCGAGCATTGTCGGTTCTGAATGGCCAACGCCGGCGAAGGGGAATGCGCTTGCGACAGTCGTCCGAACATCAGTGGCTCGAGCGATATTACGCCAACCTGCAAGCCAGCCCCTTTGTCCACCAGCACGGGTGACAACTTCGGCCTCTTCAACCCAATATCGTGGCAACACGACGAATTCCGGGTCAGACTTCTCTTCAACTGACGCATCCCGAAACATCCCGCCCGCATACGTCGACCAGCGATGGTCAAACTGGTGGAGCATCTTGGCCTCGTAGAGCGGCAGCATACGTTCTGTTCCTTCCCCCGCTGCTTTCCTTTCACGACTAAACGTGTTGCCCTTTGGAGTCCAGCCGTCTTCTTCGAGTTCCTCGCCAGTATAAAAGAGGTGAGAATCGGTAGACATATCAAACATGCGCAAGAACGAGAGGCCCCACGGATTACCATTCGCCGGGTCGTTCTCGTTGATCAACACGGGCATCCGTCGATAGATGTCCAGAGTAATCTCCGCGTCCCGACGCGTGCGGAAGATGGGAACGGTTCCAGTGTTCGGATTGAGGAGAATGATCTCAGAGGGTGTCAGAGTGAATCGCGATGATTCCACCTGCAATGGGCTGGTGAGGAAGAAAGCAAAGTACGCAGTCTTCACTGCTAGCTTCCTTCCAGCCGTCGAGAGGATACAGAATTTAAAGCTGCGGTGCACGCCGTCGAACAAAGCATTCGAGTTCTCGAAATCGTAGAGCGCTGCGATCGTCTCCGTCTCGACCAGATCCCTAAAGAAGTACTGTGTGGTGGCGTCCGTTGCAATCCCGGTCGGCACAATGACCCCTGATCGTCCGCCTGGCGCCGTGAGGCTCCGGAATAGTTCCGCAAAGATCGCATACGTATTAACGTCGCCCCGACCGTTTAGGGGGTAGCGGCCCGATCTTCTAAGGAACGCACTCACCCCTTCCGAGCGCCGGCGCTCGATGAGGAAATCAACGTGAAGCCGACGATCCACCTCACTCCCGTTCTTGAGCGCGGTGATGAGGCGCTTTCGCGCAGCCGCATTCGGAGCCTTTGCGATTTCTTCATCGCGTGATGCGAAGAATTCCTGCTCCTGGAGCTTCACACGTTCCCATGGCGGATTGCCGAGCATGCAGGAAAAGCCCCCCGACCACCCGTCGGGGCCGGCATCGTTTCCGTAGGGATCGTCAAACACTTCAGGGAACTCGAGATGCCAGTGGAAGAACTGGGAGTCGCGAGCGAGTCGATCAATCTGCGCGGACGTGTCGGGATACAGTTCCGCGCCGCCAGGTTGAGAAAGACTGTTAACGACCCCGGTCGTGGGCGGTTCTATTCCTCCCGTGCTCAGCGGCCAGACGAATGCAGCCGCCCACGCATCCGCATGAAGCTGAAGGGCACGCCTCTCGGGAGAATTCATCAGTGCTTCCCATTTGGCGCCACGGGCACGGATGCGTGCGAGATCGTCGGTCGGCGCGGTGAGCTGGCGCCGCGCGGACGCATATGCAGCCGCGGCCGCCGAGTCGGTCGAGCCCCCGAAGAGGCCCTGTCCTTGTTGCTCAATGCGATTGCGCTTGCGCACGGACGCCGCAACTTTCTTGTCGTCTCCGTCAATCTCCTTGAAGGCATCGTCGGGGACACCTGCGTTCAACAGTGCCGGGGTTGCGCCAAAGAGACTGTTTCCGATGCGGATTCGCGCGTCGAGGAAGCCGAGCGGCTTGCCCGGTTCTAGCGCCTCTAACCAGAGTGACACCTTCGCGAGTTCTGCGGCAAGATCATTCATGTCGACGCCATAAATGCAGCGGGCAACGACGTCATGAAGTGCCGACTGCACCGCTGCGGGCGTCGGCTCATCTTCGCCCGAGCGCACCTGAGCGACGCGCCTCGCGATTCGCCGCGCCGCAGCCACTAAGAACCCCCCGGAGCCGCTAGCCGGGTCGCAGACAGTTAGCGCAAGTAGGTTGCGTTCCTTCGCCTCAGCATCCGCCCCGGAGTCGATTGCCTCGTCCAAGACTGGATCGAGTGCAGAGTCAAGCAGGGCGGATACCAAACTGGGTGGCGTGTAGTAGGAGCCAGTTGTCTTCCGCTCGTTACCGGAGAGGTGCTTGAGGGTGAACTCGCGACCTTCGACGTCGACGCTCGGCACGAGCTCGAGAAGCGACTCGTAAACACTACCGAGTTCCTCTGCCCCTAAGTGGCGATAGTCGATGGGCTGAAGACGCTCATTTTTGACCTTGATCCACGCGAGGTGACGGATCGCGGAGAGTAGTTGCAGGTTTGTTAGTTCAGCACCAAGAAGCAGGTCTCTGTGCGGCGCGCTCGCGATGATGGGCGCACGCCGGTCCGGGTCGAACAGTCCACCCAAAGCGGGAATCGCAACCGGCGCCAGTCCATCTCCACCGAGAGCCAGAAGTATCATTCGCTGTGATCGCCAGAGATCGGGATGCTTACCGCCGCTGCGCAGGCGGGAAAGCTTGCGCAGGCGCGACGTAGAGAAGTACTCGACATACCTTGCCTTGGCCTCGACTGAGGCATCGGGTGCCAAGAGCGCGCCTCGATCCTCTGCGACGAAGGCGAACAACAGCCGGTAGATCAAACGCAGGAGCGCCTTGTGATAGTCACGCTCAGTTAGCGAGCCGTCAAAGAGCGCCGCTCGGAGCCAACCATTAGACGCCAGGAAACCGGACCCGAGCTCTATAATTGCTGCTTCAACACCCTCACGGAGACGGTCCAAGGCCCGAGCACCGGCATCAACCGCCTCCGCTCGCCAGGCCTCGAGCCAGCAGTCTTCGGGGCCGGCGTCGGCTCCGCTACGTTTCGCCACCCGAGACACATGGCAAATCTGCCAGAGCAAGAGGAACTCCGCGTATAGCTCGCCGTCGAATATCGCTTCGAGATCGAATTCGACGTAGGCCGACCCGGCCAGCGCGGTCGAGTCTCGCAGGAGTCGCAACCGGATTCCGTTACTCAGAATGCCCCACAGATTTTCGTCAACCCGGTTGAGGTATTCCTGCAACATGGCCTGTGGCGCACGAGCAGCTCCAGCCACGCCCTTGTTGCGTTTATCGAGGTCGATACGAGGACCGAGCAAGTGAACCGGAACGTGATTCCATCGGTGGGAAATGGGATAGTCGACTCCGTCGATGTGCTCCGCCTCGGCAGAAGCAGGAAGGCGCCCAAACCCCAACTCGCCGAGCAGCACGAGTAGCCACTTATCGCGGGCCAATCCGGTGCCGGAAGACGTGGCGTCCTTGACATTTGCCGCCCGCCATGCTGCCCAGGCACCTCGAAGATAGGACCATGCGCGCGACGCTGCATCACGCGGCTGTTCGCTGCCAACGAGGAAATAGGACTGGGGCGAAATGCTATCCCGATCGTTCAGCTCGCCGCTTTGTATTCTGCCAAGCAAAGATGCAGGCAGAACACCACCTACGAGCTTGATGGCTTGCAGTTCGCCAGTCACGAACCCTCCCCCGGTCGGTAAACGTAGATGCCCAAGATATCGGGCGGCAATTGCGGTCGCACGCTGAGTCCTCGCACCGCGAGTTCCCCCGCGCGTTCACCTCGCGCCGCACGCCGGACGGCGATGTGGTCGTCGCGCAGCTTCGCGGCGAGCTCGCTCGCCTTGCCAGAGAGCGCCTCGGTGAGCTGCGGAATCGTCTTGACCACGTAGCTCAGCACGTTTGCTGCCGCGTCGGCGGGAGTGTTTCCAGTAGGCACGGCTTGTAAAAGCAACTCGACCGCTTCATCATCCATCCATCTGGGGTTCTCTGGCCGACCGGTGAAAGCCACGATACGTGCTTCTTCAGCCAGACTCGAGCGTTCACCCGAGCGAGCCGGCAGCGAGAGATGGGTGCGGAATCGAACGAGGAGTGCGACGGTGGTCTCCGAAACATCCGCTGTTTTGATCACACCTGCGCGTCGGGCCGGTCGCTCCTTGTCTGGGAGGTGCGAATCTAGAGCATTGTTTAGAACGTAATTAGCCAGGGCGGTCACGGAGGGGTCCACACGGTGAAGTACCGCAGCGCCTTTCGGGGCGGGAAGGTCTCTCACGTACTCTTCGGAGATCACACCGGTCGCGCTACTCAAAGCATCACGCAGAGCAACAGGGGTCTGCGAGAGATCGATAGTGAATCCATCTTTAGTCTTGGAGATCAGCCCGCCCAGCTCCAGGAAAGCATCCTGCACGAAATCCCTCACGTCACCAGGGTCTCCCAGGCTCTGTCGGGCAGCGGCCATTGCGTCCATGACCTCATCGGGGTGGATGGACGCCTGCGCAAATCGCGTGCGACTCAGCTTCTCGCGCGCAGCGCTGCTGTCCCACTCGACTTCTAATGCCTCAACCGCGCCGTCATCGAGACCCAGATCAAATTCGAGCTGTTGACCACGGCGGCCTCGAAGAAGCGCACCCTCCACGAGTGCCGCCAAAACCTGGTTGCTCTGCGGAGGTACGGGAACACTAACGCCGAGGTCGCGGCGGATGCGTTCATGCTTTCGAATCAGAACGTCGAGCACGATACCGTCGATCCCATTATCGCCGCCGTAAAGGGTAAGTGCCCGTACAATCTCTCTGCGTTGCCCAAAACGGTCGACGCGGCCCTCGCGCTGCTCGTGCCGCGTCGGGTTCCAGGCCAGGTCGTAATGAACGACCGCCTGGAAGTCATCTTGCAGATTTACACCCTCGGACAAGCAGTCGGTAGCAACGAGCACCCGCTGGCTGCCGACGGTGCGATCGGCAAGTGCAGCGATCCGAGCAGCTCTCTCCTCTGACGGCAGCTCACCCGTCACGATCTCCACCTCCACACGACGGAGCTCGTCCGCAAGATGCGCCTTCACGTAGTGTGCAGTTTGGATGAACCGGCAGAAAACGATCGGACTGTACCCGTCTCGAAGCAATCCCTTCACCTGTTGCACGACAAGAGTTAGCTTTGCGTCGTTGGCACGGTCACCGGCGAGCTCTTCTGCCCGAGTGGCGAAGGCCATCAACGTTGCCGACTCGGTGGGCTCGTGCGCGGCTCCGGGAACGACGTCCGCTGCGTCGGCGTTCTCATCCTCGAGCTGGTCCAGCACCTCAGCGGCCCCGACCGCGTCTACTTCTTGCACGTCGTCCGACGCTGTGGTGGCGGCACGTGTTCGGAGCGTCGCGGCTGCGGCCGCTGGCGAAGAAGCCATAGCGCGGAGCAGCGCGAGCGCAGACCACCAGCGCACGCGTTGCTGGAGCCTTGTACCCGAGGCGTCTTGCACTTGGCCACGAGCGTAGGCAAGCACGTCATCAAAGAGACTGGCGTGGTCGTCAGTCAACGAATAGCTGAGCTCGCTTGTCTCCCGGTCTTTCGGGAAGAACGTATCCTGCCCTAGATAAGCCCGGATATCCGCACGACGGCGTTGAACCATGTGCTCGGCCAGTAGACGACGGCCCCGATCCGTGTCGAGCTCCACTGTCTTGAGCTGGTTATCCAGGAGCCCAATCAAGTTGCGGAAGGCTCCCTCATTGCCGCTGTGCGGGGTTGCCGTTGTCAGGATCAGGTGTCGATCAGCATCGTCGGCAAGTGATCGAACGAGTTGATACCTCTGCGTGCGCCCGCTGTTGCCCTTGCCGGAATCGTCAGCGGAGACGCTGTGGGCCTCGTCAACGATGATCAGCTCCGGCGCTGTGCGCTGGAACTCGTGTCGCCGTTTTTCGGCTTTGATGAAGTCAAGCGAAACTATCGTGATCGGATAGCGCTCGAACACTGACTCGTCCATACGGAGCCCGCGCTCGAGAGCAGTGATGGTACTCGGGAGCACCAGTTGTGCTTCGAGGCCGAACTTCTCAGCCAGCTCCAGCCGCCACTGTTCAGCCAGGCTCGGTGGACAGAGTACGGCCAGTCGCGACACCGTACCCTGTGCAAGAAGTTCACTGGCGATGAGCCCAGCCTCGATTGTCTTGCCTATTCCAACGTCGTCAGCGATGAGGAGGCGCACAGTCTCCTGACGAAGCGCCAACAAGAGCGGCACGAGTTGGTAAGGGCGCGGGTCGACGTTGAGGCCGGCAAGCGAACGAAACGGGCCAGCACTCGAGCGGAATCCGATGCGTAGTGCGTCACGCAGCATTCGCCCGCTACGATAGTCGCCGCGGTCCTGGGGCGATGGCGGTGGGAAAGTGGCCGCGACTACTTCCTCCACGCCTGGGATGAGACCGGCGACTTCAGCGTCTGTAGCGCCGAGGGGCCGAGCGATAACGAAGTCGGGCTCAGAACCTGGAAGTACGACCCACTCACGGCCGCGCGCGGCCACGAGGGACCCAACGGCGAACTCGGTCGACGTCATGGGGCCACCTTTCCGAAGACACTTTCATTTGCCGCAATGACTTCATCGAACTCAGCATCAACAGGCACGGTCACCACATTCCATCCATCAAAGACAAGCGGCGAAGCATCGACGTTGACAACGCCGTCATGGACGATGACCACCGCTTTGTCTATTTGGTCATAAACGAAGTCCACCTGGAAGCCACCGACCTCGTTCCCGTACCGTGAGGGTAAGCGAGCGCCAAGCTCCTGGAGCCTAGCGAGAAATGCGCGAGCGGTCGCAGAGCTGGGATTGTCGCCAGCACCCGCGTCGAGCCCATTTGTGGCTTTGGGCACAATAAGTTTGGATGGTCCCTCAACGCCGGTAGAGGCGGCAATCGTTTGAGCGCGAGCGAGTTGCTGCAGGAAAGGTACTGCTTCTCGACGGTCGATCTTCTCATGCATGTTTTGGTTTGAGTACGACAGTAGGCATCGGTAGCAACCGCGGACGCAAGAGTCTTTGTCATCTACTCCGGTGTCGAGATCAACGTGGATGATACGCAGCGCCTCCATGGCAGCCTCAGCGAGCGCAACTGGTTCTGCCTGCAATCGACGAAGCACCCCCGCACCACCCTCTGCAGCCTCAATTAGCAGCAGCCTGCCTCGCTCATCCGAATCCGGAAGCAGCTCACTAACCAGTTCAGAATCTTCAAGCTGAAACCGCGCTTCGATACCACGCTCAAGCGCAAACTGGAGTGTTACTGCCTGCTCTTCAGTGAGTGGTTCATCCCAACGCACAACTGCGATGTTGCGACGATCCTCAACATAGGGAGTGACGATTGCCTTGGTCTTGACGTCCTTGGGTAGGGGCATATCGAACTCGTCGGTGTCTTCATCGCTGTCTCTGGCATCTTTTTCGCTCAGCCAACGGCCCTTCACCAAGTCGAGCCAGAAGCCGTGACGATCAACTTCCTTACGTGTTCGACGACCGAGGTTCGTTACTCGAATCTCGGCCGAGTCACCGTAGGAGAGTTCGAGGATCGAGTCACCCTCGGGTGTCACTGCGGATGCTGTCAATTTCCCCGGGTGTCCAGCCTTTGGCACGAATCTATAGGTCGTACGAACTTCATAACCGACGCGGTTGCGCTCCTCTTCGTCGGCTGAAATTCGCTCACGCCGACGGGTGATTACCGTCTGGAGCTGAAGAAGCTGCTTCCACGCCGTCGGCAAAGTTGTGCCGCACGACTCGCAAACGTCGAAAGCCTGCGCATCCAGGTGATGAGTCCCGCACGCCTCACACACTTTGGCCTCTGTCAACGTGACCTCACCGGCACCCTCCCCGCCTTCCTGGCGCGGGAGGCTGATGCGGGTCACCTGGTAGCGCGCGCCCTCGTGGTAGATGAGTGAGCCGGGCCCAAATTCGGTGATCGCCAGAAAGCGCGGGCGTTGCAACCAGCTGCTCGCCTTGTTGCCCCAGCCCGGGATGAAGGCGGCGAGCGGGAGCCGAGGGAACGAATAACCTGGCAAGAAGCCCTCTGACGCCAGGTACCGGTACGTATAGAAGTCGGACTGGCTGTAGCCCGAGTCTGACGCATCGTTGAGGAGAAGGTCGATTCGTTGACGGGCCTCGCGCTGCCGGCGCTCTGCTTCCTCACGGTCTTTGCGACCTGCGGCAACATTGGTGGTCTGTTTGAACGCTGCGTCTTGCTCACGACGAGCGGTGGAGTAGAGGTTGCGCCATCGGTCACAAGCGGCATCGAACGATGACACGGCGCCCGCGATCACGTCATCGATCCAATTCTCAGACCACCACGTCGATGCGGACAACTCTGGCTCTAGCGGTGCCAGCACTTCTCTAGCGGCGATCGCCGCTCGCCGCGCAGGCTCTGGGCTTTCGAGCTTTGATAGCAATGACGGAGCGAGCGGATAGCGTGCCTCGGGCTCGGCAAGCGAGAGCACGTCGCGCATCGAGCTGCCAAGCCCCGTGTGCGTTGGGGCTAGCACCTCGGCGACCCAGATGGCGTGCACGTGCGAGCGAACCAGGTCCTCGTTGGCCAGGTCGAGTCGAGGAGGGTGCACCTGGCCAGCCACCATGAGGTGGGAGCGCTCAAAATAGTAGGAGTCATGAGCGTTGCCGGAGGAGCAATACGTGACGACAATCGCGGGTTGACCGGAGCGGCCTGCCCGTCCACTGCGCTGGGCATAATTCGCTGGCGTTGGAGGCACATTCCGCATGGCTACAGCGTTCAACGCCGCGATGTCGACCCCGAGCTCCATCGTCGGAGAACAGAACAGCAACGGAAGTGCCCCCGAGCGGAAAGCGTCTTCACGCTCCATGCGAACATCCGCGGGCACCTGAGCGGTGTGTTCAGCGGCGGTGATGCCGGTGAGCTCTGCACTCGTATCACGGTAAAGATCTCGAAAGTACTCGATCACGCGTGGGCGACGCTCTGACTCGAACCGGCGGCGCACCGGATCAGGTGCCCCAGTCATCCCATCGCCGTGACGGAGCAGCATTGCCGACGACTTCAATCGGTAACCGACGGTACCTTGATCGGCAACCTTCGTGACGATCCCCGCTCGCTCAAGAACCTCAAGGAGCGAGGCAATGACGTCGTTCGCCGTATCCACGTTAATGATCTGGCCAAAGCGGTCTTTGTCACGCAGCCATTTGCCATACGCACCGCGACCGGTGAGCGTCAGGATGGAGCGCGCACCACCCTTCGCCCCTGCTTCTGGAATGGCGAACCCGACGACTGGTGCTGGTTCCATTTCACCGATCGCCCACAGCCCTGAGAGATGCTCGCGGCTCTCCCGTTTCAGCCGGTCGAAATTATCCGGGCTTAGCGCCTCCGCGTCGATAGCGAGAACGCGCCGGAACTCATCGAGCATGACCTTGGCGATTTCGAGACGTTGCTCGGGACCAGCTTGATCTAGAAGCGGATGGGCGTCGGCCCAGCGCTCATCCATGGTGGCGAGCATCTCGAGCTCTGGGTACTCGATGACGAGTAGGCCTGTCTGCTCAAGGTTTGGGAGTGTTACCCGCCAGCCGCGCTGCAGGTCGGCGAGGGCCCGCAACTCAAGCACGTTGCGCATTGCCCGCAGCGACGCTCGCTTATTGAGCCCCTCCGGTGCAGCGAGGAAGTCTTGGGGGTCGAGCTCGAGAGCCACAAACAACTCGGCACCAATGTCAAGGAGATCGAGTCCGTCGGGGGCTTGCTGCAGCGCGCGGTACTGGGCACCGCGCAGTTGTACCACCTGAACGAAGTCATTCAAATGTCCTGCCTGAAGCGAGGCATCCTGTCGATTGTCAACGAAAGTAAGGAGCTTACGAGCGCGCGAGTCGAGCTCATCATCGGGCAGATCCTTGAGCGACGTGATGATCGAAGTCGCGAGCACTGTCATCGCGCTACTACGACCTTCGCGGTCGAGGGTAGCGAGCTTGGTGTACTCAGAAGTGCGGACCGCTTCGTATGAAACGCCGCAGCGCAAGCAGAAGCGGAAGGTTCCGGGTATCCAGGTGGCAAGCGTCTCGCCCTCGGCTGGCTCTCCTCCCGTTAATGGTGTGACCATTCCGTCCGGGGATATCCCTACCCGTGCCGGCACGTCGCCAGCACGGGTCTTGGTGACCACCGTTCCGGTTGGCCCCTGCAACAGCCACGATCCGGGGAGCCTTCCCTCCGCGATAGGGTTCTGCGGCCAGGGAAGAGAATCTGAAAGGAAAAGGTATCCGTCCCCCTTTTCTGTAATTCGTAGCTGGTGCCGTGCTGTGGCGAGGGCAGGCTCAGCTGTGGCCCGCCGATGGACTATCAGATAGTCCTGACCACATTCTCGACAGAAGGCCAGCGGATACAGCCTGCGTTCTGGTTTTCCGGGAAGAACGAGTTGGAACGCCGTCGTGATCTCGCGGGTCGCTTCACTTTCCGCAGTAGTGAAGATCGAGCCACCCTTCGAGAGAAACTGGTGAAGTCTAAATGCGAAGAATGGTCGGCCAATGGAGTTCTTGGCTTGAGAGCCGGCAAGCAGCGTTGCCCGGATGGCGTTTGCAGCAACTTCCGCGCGCACTCCCGCGGCCTCGGCGAGTGTGACACTCGCGTTTTTAACCGTCATCGGAGGCTTGCGAACGAGCGCTCCCGACTCGGCCTCGGGGTAAACGCCGAACTCTTGCTCGATCCAGCAGGCAAGCGGATCTTTCGCTAGTTGGGTAGCGTCAAGGACGACTTTCGCAGACTCAGTGTGGCCACGCTCATTCAGAATTGGCGCGAGGAATGCCGCGTCCGCAACCACCTCGGCGCCTGCACGTATGAGTGACTCGGTAATGACGGAGCTGGGTTCAACGGTACTTCCGAAGATCCGAGTCGCGACTTGAGCGACATCATGGCGCTGGTGGGCGATGGTCCCCCCGCTTGACATCGTTGCGGAAGTGCCGACGCATTGAAGCGTCTCTGTCGCATCGCATGCCTCGCGTACACGTCGCACAAGCATGCTGACGTCAGCGCCCTGGCGCCCGCGATACGTGTGGAGCTCGTCGAGCACGAGAAATCGTAGGCCCTTGGCTGCCTTGATCAGGGACATCCGCTCGTTGGGACGCGTGAGCACCAGTTCGAGCATGACGTAGTTCGTGAGCAAGATATCGGGCGGATTTTTTAGGATCTCGGCGCGCTCCTCCTGTGATTCCTGACCGGTGTATCGCTTGAAAGTGACCGGCGGTTTCCCTTCGAAGCCAAACTCGAGGAACTTGTTGAGTTCTTCGACCTGGCTGTTCGCGAGCGCATTCATCGGGTAGACGATGATCGCCTGAATCCCTTTACCGCTGCCGTTTCGAAGTACGTGGTCGACGATCGGCACGATGTAGGCAAGCGACTTTCCGGATCCGGTGCCAGTAGTGAGCACATAATTTTTGCCTCTACGCGCAGTCTCGATCGCTTGGCGTTGGTGCTTGTGCAGCACTAAACCCGAAGTGCCCCTATCGGCGGGATCCTCTTTCGGACGAAAGATCAATTCAGCTGTCGGGTGCAGGATCCCTTCGGAGACGAGCTCTTCAATCGATCCGCCCGATTCGAACGACGGGTTTAGGGAAAGCCACGGATCAGGCCATTGGGCCCCGTCGGCGCTCGCCTTGTTGAGGTGGTCGAGAATGCGTGGATCGTGAACGTCTACGAATCCCTCTGTGAACGCGCGATAGTCCTCGATGAGGTCACGATGAACCTTAAATGCGTCCACGCATACGCTCCTCCGTTGGAATTCCAAAGCCCGGCAACAGTTCCGCGGCGGACTAACCCCGCTCGGGAAGTCCCCCTCGTCGAGCCTACTGATGTAAGTAGTGCCCGGATGAACACTGGCGGGTGAAGTACCCCGAAAAGGGGTAAGTGGTGCAGACGTTTACGTGAGGTCTTCAGAAGGTGGCCTTTGAAGGATGGATCGAGCCAGGAGAATCACCAGAACAAGCCCTTCGACGAGAACTCATTGACGAGCTTCACTGTGCGGTCGAAATCGTTAACCAGATCGAGACCACGAAGCATGAGTCGACTTCGGGACGGCCCTATTTATCATGAGATGCCCTATGTCGATTGGGTGTGCGGCGCGACGGGATTGATTCCGTGGAATTGTAAGAAGTCTCGTACTCCCTTATGCCCATCTTCGATATGGCCAAGCACCTGTGACAGCGAAAGATGCCCGAGGTGCCAGCCTTCGAGCCTTCGCTGGATGTCATCGAGTGTCTCGAGTGTGGTTTCCGGTTGCAGCGACTGGCGTGAATCTTGGAGGTATCCAACGCATAATCGCGAGAGGTGTTCAGCGTCGCCCCGAGTCGTCAGCTTGACTAGCTGCGCCCGAATCATAAAGTCACTCTCCGTCCCGGGATTCCTCGCCGCAACATCCGTGTACTCTGCGATCGCGGATGCTATACCTTCGATCACTGTCGCCCGATCGACAAAAGCTTCACGCGCTTCCTTACGCAACAATTCTTTTTCACGTTCGCGTCGTTCCGCCCGTCGTTCAAAGTCCCGGGAACGTATCTGCATGCGTGCGACGCCGTAGGTGGTGAATGCCCCGACGATCGCAATTCCTAACGGCAGACCAACAGAGACGGCGAGTTGGAAAAGGTTGCTTGCGGGTTCCATATCAAGAAGCATCCCAATTCGACCAGCTCAAGGGCAGCCCCTGCCTGGGGGTCACCAATTTCCTAGGGCTAAGCCGCCAGCAAATCCGCAGCAATCGCCCGGGCCGCGCCCCAATTACGCACGCCACCTCCGCTTACACGGCATCCAGATGCCCACGCTCTCGAATCGCTCAGCCTGACGCGCTGCTGTCGGGTCGTCATTTTCGATGCAGAAACCCGGACCCCGCCCCATCCGGCGTCTTCTAGCCAGGGCTCGCAACACGCTGAGCACTGCAGCGCCCACGTCACATGAGGAGACGCGACATGCGGCATTCGCCCGAGGCCGTCCCGGTTTCGAATAGCATCGCCTAGCTCGCTGACCGGCCGAATGTGCTCGGCATAACGATCTGTTTCCTGATGAAGCCGAAACTCCTCCCGCGCCATTCGCCTCGTCGTGACCCAGCTTTCATCGTCAAGATTCCCACCCTGCTCACAGGGCCCAAGCCCGCTGCTCTGCTCGCGCCTTGGTCAGTTTGGCGTGGAAATCACTGCCCTTGTTCTGGTCGAGATTGAGCGGGAGCGGCACTGAGGCGATGAGCGCACGTTCGACAAGCCATGGCGCCGGATGCTGCGTCCAGCAGACTCGCGAATGCCCGGCCATCCATTCCGACAGCGCGTTCTCGCCCACGCTGAATGTGAGCCGCCCCGAATTGCTCTGCTCAAGCCCAATATCCAACACTTCATTTAAGAGCGAGCCGAGAGTGAGACGCAAGGTGGACTGCGAGGCGTTCCCCCGGTAATGGCTGCGGATGCGCGTTCGGAGCGTCCCGCTACTCTACTTGCCGTCACTTCGTCGTGGCTCTTTCGGTGAGATGCCGGCGTAAAGCAGCACTCTGTCTCCGACGCGGTGTACCCCGGTCGTCGGAACTCCTGGTGAGACTTCGTCGAAATACCAGGCGTAGATTCCGGAGGCTCTGGGTAGCACCATTCGACTGAGCGTCTCGTCTCTCGAGACCCATCGCTCCGGCCGAAGCAGCGCCTCACTTGCACTCGAAATGCTTGAATCCGCCATCGTACGTCCCCTTCGCAAATACGACCTTGCTTTATCTGCACAGCCGCACGGTGACGAGCGTACCCAAATGGCCGAAGTGTCAATGACCGCCGATTAAGCTCAGTTACGTGCTCGAGACAAAGGCGAGACGGCGAACTAATTACTTCCAAGTAGAAATAGCCAACAAAATAGGGTCATGAAACTCGGGCCCTTATTAGGTCAACCCGATCGAGTTCCAGGCAATCGAGAAAATGCCGGCCGCAATGTCTGCCTGACTTAGGAAGTTTCACCTACTCGCGCAGCGAACTCTACCGATAATCCCAATTGCTGGCCTCTCCGGACAGCCGGAATCATCTTTGCCGTCAAGCCGATGCGTCGAATGCATTTCTGCATCATTTAGCCTTCCCCCAGTCATCGTGTTTCTGTATCAACTCTGCGACCTGCGAAACCAACCACCCAGTGCCGTACCACCAGATTGCTACCAGGCCGATAGGCGCCGCCCAGGCGAGGATTAAGACGCCGAGCACAGCGAAGAAGTTCCAGCTGAAGACGGAAGCAACGAGCACCGCGAAGATCACTGTCAGAACCGCGACTACCTTGAGGAGTGTCATGGCCTCACCAGCATTTGTGCCGACTGCCGCATGTCGCTCCTGCCTATCCGGCCGAATATGCCCTCGGCCACATCTCGCAGGTCGAAATGTCTGTCCTCAGTGTCATGCTCGGCTATACACTCCCCCTGTTCATTTTTCTTCAACATGCACTATTTCCTGTTCGCGCGTCATCGCTGGTGATCAGACGGGAACGTATGCCATCCGTCAAAAGGTTATCTGATGATTCCGCTCTTGGCGCACAGCCACAAGAGCTACCACCGCCATGTCTCCTCACGCTCCCGCGCCGCCTTCAATTCGGTAGCGGACCTGGCAGCGTATTTACATCACCAGAAAGATTCGGGCCAGAACGCTCCGCCATACGGAGCACTTGAGACGACAGAACCGTCGGACGCGCATAAGTGGTCGTCCTCGCCGCAACGTTGACAAACGGAAACGTTAACGGAGCACGATCAGCCTCTGGTCGCTCAGTAGGGTCAGCGACTGACCATCCCAAACGCAGTCACAATGTCCGATCGGGCTGACAAAGCTTTGAGCGCGCAGTCCATTGACTCTCTGTTAGGTCGGTACGTTCAGGACCGTCAACAAGTTTCGTTGTGGCTCGGCCCTCCCTCGCTAAGCTTGCCCTGTGTTCGCGTTAATGCAAATGGGGCGGAAGTGAAGAAACAAATCAACGTGGTGGGTGCGGTTCTGACGCGGGGCACGACAGTTTTTGCGGCCAAGAGAAGTTCAGAAATGTCGCTGCCTAACATGTGGGAATTTCCTGGTGGCAAGATAGAGCCCAGAGAATCACCTGAAAAAGCGCTTCGGCGTGAGCTCATCGAAGAGCTCCATTGTGAAGTCGAAATCGGTGACCAGATCGAGACGACGGCATATGAATACGACTTCGGGACCGTCATTCTTACTACGTTTTACTGTTCACTTCTTGGTGACGAGCCGCGGCTGACCGAGCACTCTGAGATTCGGTGGGTGCCGGCGGCTGACCTGGATCAACTTGAATGGGCGCCCGCTGATATTCCTGCGGTAGAACGTGTCATGAAGGACTTCCAATAGTGAGCTCAACCCGAAGTCAGCTGACGCTTGATATCACGTTCGGATTCCTGGACGCGCAGACACCCACCGAACAGCTCTTTCAGCCCGTCCTTGTTTCCAACACGGGCAAGAACACCATGCTCCGAGCTGTCCGAGATGAGCTTAAGCGTTCGCGGCGCTTCATATTTTCTGTTGCCTTTGTCACGCCGAGCGCGATCGCCTTACTCAAACAAGCTCTCGTCGATTTTGGCGGGCCGGGGACGATCGTCACCTCCACCTACCTGGGATTCAACTCCCCGTCAGCGTTTCGGGAACTTCTCAATCTCGAGAATGTCGATGTACATATCTACCCTGACGTGGCAGCGGGATTCCACGCCAAGGGTTACATCTTTGAGCAGGATGAGAGCACGACCGCGATTATCGGCAGCTCAAACCTGACCGAGTTCGCATTACTGAAAAACCACGAGTGGAACTTGCGCTTCTCCGCCCTCCCCGATGGCGACATCGTTCAGCAACTCAATCATGCCGTTCAGGCGCATATCGATGCGGCATCACCGCTGACCCCTGAGTGGATTGCGGCTTATGAAGCCACCTGGGTTCCACAAGCGCGGGCTGCCTTACTCATGCCTGATCCCGCGGTGCCCTTCGGGGATATCTCGGCGAATGCGACCATCCAGCCAAATGTTATGCAGATCGACGCACTGGCGGAGATTAAGAAAGCACGGGATTCCGGGGAGAGCCGAGCCGTAGTTATTTCTGCCACGGGCACCGGGAAGACAATCCTTGCCGCCCTCGACGTGCGCGCCGTCGCCCCCAAGCGCATGCTATTCATCGTTCACCGCGAGCAAATCATCGATCGGGCCATTTACGAATTCAAGCGCGTGCTCAATGCCCCTGACAGCGACTTTGGCAAATTTGCCGGCTCCAGCAAAGAGATCAATCGTCGCTACGTCTTCGCGACCATTCAATCGCTTTCTCGGCCCGACAATCTCCAGTTGATCTCTCCCGACGCGTTTGACTACGTTCTCATCGACGAAGTGCACCGAGCGGGTGCCGCGAGCTACCTCCGGGTAATCGAGTGGCTCCGCCCCGAGTTTCTTCTCGGCATGACCGCCACTCCCGAGCGCACCGATGACTTCAACGTGTTCGAGCTCTTCGACTACAACGTGCCCTACGAGATTCGCCTCCAAAAGGCACTCGAGGCGGAGATGCTGGCACCGTTTCATTATTACGGGGTGACTGATTTTGTGGCATCCGACGGGGAAGTCATTGATGAAACAGCGGAGCTCAGCAAACTCGTTGATTCCGAGCGGGTGGACTATCTCCTCTCCGCGGTCAAGAAGTACGGGCATGCGGGTGCGCCGGTACGTGGCCTAATCTTCTGCAGCAGAAAAGACGAGGCGAGCGCGCTTTCCGCGTTACTGAACCAACGTGAAATGCACGGACGCCTGCTTCGCACCAGAGCGCTGACCGGCGACGACTCCATCGGCGAGCGTGAAGCTGTGGTGCGAATGCTGGAGCGCGGCGAGCTTGAGTACATCGTCACTGTAGACATTTTCAATGAGGGAATTGATATTCCTTCGGTGAATCAAGTCGTAATGCTCCGGCAGACCCAATCCAGCATCGTCTTCACGCAACAACTGGGTCGAGGGCTTCGCAAGAACCTCGGCAAAGATCATCTGGTCGTGATCGACTTCATTGGCAACTACGCCAACAACTACCTGATTCCGATCGCGCTGTTCGGCGACAACTCACTCAACAAAGACTCGATTCGCAAGAACATCATCGATGCCCAAGAGGCGGGCGCGATTTCGGGCCTCTCCAGCGTCAACTTCGACATGATCTCAAAGGAGAGGATCTTCAAGTCGCTGGCGTCGACCAAGTTGGACAGCATGCAGAACCTCAAGCGAGCCTTCGTCGAGCTTGAGAGCAGGCTCGGCCATCCTCCACGACTGATGGACTTCGCTCGGTTCGACACTGTCGATGCCGTCGTGCTGGCCACCAAGGAGGGCAACTACTGGAAGTTTCTCAACAAGCTGAAGCGTGTGGATGCTGTGGCCGGCGCCTATGAAGATGCGGTATTGACGTATTTGTCAGGCGAGCTGCTCAACGGTAAACGTCCCCATGAACTCCTGCTTCTTGAGGAGCTCTTGGACCAGACTTCATCGGTTTCTGCAGAAAGCTTTATCGAGATTCTCGCTAAGAACAGTCTCGCGAATGACACAGCAACAATTGAATCCGTGCAGCGAGTGCTCAACCTAGAATTCTTCACAGAAGCAGAGGCCACCAAGTACGGGGCCAAGCCAATAGTTGAACTTGGCGACGAGGGCTACCACCTCGGAGACCAATTCTTGGGGCACTGGCGAAAGAGTCACCTGTTCCAAGAACAGGTGCGGGATGTCATCGAGACCGGCTTGTACCTCGCCAGACACCGTCACAACTGGAGCAGTGAACTTGAGGTCGGTCGCCGATACTCACGCAAAGACGTCTGTCGTCTGCTCAATTGGGAAACGAACCAGCAAAGCACTATCTATGGGTACAAGGTGGATTATTACTCCAGCAGCTGCCCCATTTTTGTCACGTATCACAAGGACGACGAGGTCTCAGCGAGCACAAAGTACGAGGACGAATTCCTCAGCCCGTCAACCCTGAATTGGTACACGCGAAGCAGACGCACGCTGAAAAGCGGCGAAGTGCAGGCGATTGTCGAGAACCGCTTCCCGTTGCACCTCTTTGCGAAAAAAGACGATGCGGAAGGTACCGACTTCTACTATCTCGGCGAAGCCAAGTCCCAAGGCGCACGTCAAGAGCAAATGCCCGACGAGCACGGCAAGGCCCTCGATGTCGTGACCATGAAGCTCGATATGAAGAGCCCCATCGAGTCGAGCCTTTACGAGTACCTCATGACCCCATCGAGTGGACAGTAACTCACGCGCAATTCGCGCCATGCCCGAAAGTTAAACCGGGTTTGCGGCGACGCCACTTACACCTTTTGGTGACCCGGCCGTGGGAATGAACCCGTGTGGCGCCAACTCCGCCTTCATTCCGAACGAGGCCAATCAATCTCGCCCTGAGCACGATGATTTCGTGGGGCGACGGCGTCAGGTCATTTGATTAGCGACGATGCCAGCGTCATGAAGAAGTCGATCAGCAGCGGAAAGGCCGCGATACCAGCACCGATGAAAGCAGCGGTGAACAGGAGTGCCCACAGGCTACGCCCAAAACGTGCAGATTTAACTTCCGCGTGAAGGTTATTGAACTGCGCCATCAACACACTGGCATCCGCTGCGGGCGCCGGGCTCCAAGTTGCAGGGTCGTCGATGATCTCGACAAGTTGATCCAAGTCGGCGGCGGTGAGCGCCACCGGTCGTTTCATCAGCCAGCGCCGCAGGTGTCGGGCGTCAAGTACCTGCACCTGCTGAGGTTTTTGTTTGATGGTGAGTTTCTTCGGGTCGACGAGAGTGATCACGGATTGTGCGGGCGCTAGTTGCGGCATCCGCCTCTGGAGAATTTTGGTAACTCGTGCGGCTTCATGTTCTGAATTGCGGATGTACGGCATTTTTTGACCGTTGACCATGAAGGTGCGCGGTGCAACCCAGATCGATTTGCCGCTGTGGTGTTTCGTGTTGATGGTGAAGACGCCGGCCGGTCCGACGACGAGGTGGTCGATGTCGGAGCCTTTGGTTCCGACTGGGAGTGCGTGGAAGGCGGTCCAGTTTTCGGGCAGCCTGGCAAGGATGGCGCCGACCGCGATTTCACCGCGGGCGCCCTGATACCAGGCCGCGCTGTCGGCGGTGAGCGGCGAGCGGCCGAAGAAGCGGGCCCACAGCGATCGAGGCGGCGTGCCGGCCTGATGCTGCACGAGTTCTTCAAGGACTGATTGCGCGGGGACGCGGTTACGCATGGAGAAGACAGCGGCGTTGGCCGTGCTCTCAGCAGGTTGAGTCGTCGTGTCTAGGCTCGCGGTCATGTGGCTCCTCAGGGCTCTCCCCACGGTACCGAGCCACGGGCAACTCGAGGGAGTCCCCGAACGGGCCGCAGAGTGCGACTACGCGGCCAGGAGTCTTCGCAACCCTGTTTCGTCCACCACCGGAATGTTGTAGTCTCGCGCCTTACGTGCCTTGCCCGAGAGTGAGTCCGGGTCGGCGGCGACGAGCAGCTTCACCGTCTTGGTGACTCCGCTCCACGGGACGAAACCGAGTGCACTCAGCTCGGCCTCCCACTCCGAACGCACCCGGGCCATTTCACCCGTAAGCACTACGAGATCTCCCGGAACAAGGGTAAAAGCCTCAACGGCGGCGTGCCCAGCATTAGCAGTCGCCACATCAATCGGTTTCCCCAAAGTCTCGCTAATGAGACCGGACGGAATGGCAAGGAGGTCACCCACCTTCGAGATATCCGCCATCTCGTCGGGCGTCAGGATGCCGTCGGACCACGCGACCCGAACCAGCTCGTTGAAGTACTGCAGGTGCAGTTCTTCGCAATCATCGCGGCCCAGACCGGACTCCTCAGCCAAAGCGACCAGCCCCTGGGCCTCGTGAGCCGAGATGGAGCGGTCCAGGAGGCATCGGTCAAGGAGAGCCAGGTAGTCGAGCCGTTCGACCGGCCCTGAATACTCCGGCAGTTTGACGGTGATCCTTTCCAAAAAGGATGCAGCTGTCGTTTCCGGAGTCGCCCAACTTGGAGCACTTTCCCGAGGGAGCCACTGGCTCTCTTCTCCGGTCAACGCGGGCCATGGCTGGGCTGCGGCCGTGTCGATGTGCCATTGCCAGAAGCTCGGGTCGCCTCCAATTTTCATATACGCGCACAGAAGTTGTGCGGTCGCAAGCGCGTCGGCGGATGCCCGGTGCGCGTCGACCAGATCAATGTCGAATGCGGCACAGCGATCAGCCAGGGCGCGCCCCGCGCCCGGCAGGAAGTCCCGGGCCAACCGCATCGTGCACAGGGACACCATGCTGGGTACGACCTCGCTGCGTTCGAATTCGGCGAGCAAGAATCGTGTGTCGAAACTGGCGTTGTGGGCGACCAGCACGCGGCCGCTCAATAGCCCCGCTAACCGTGGGGCGATTTGCGCGAAGGTCGGCGCGTGCATCACGTCAGCGGCTCGCACCCGATGAACCCGTTGCGGTCCCAGATCGCGGCCCGGGTTCACTAACGTGTCCCACTGCCCCTCGACGATGCCATTCGCGTCCACGTGCACAACGGCGATCTCAACAATGCGATCGTGGCCGCCCGGAAAGAGTCCGGTGGTCTCTACGTCGACGACGGCGAATCCGGTATTAGACATTGATGCTCCCATTAGTTTCATTTACGCAAAGCGCGACCCGAGTCAATCTGGTTTTTGCTCCTCACGATTAGGGTGCCCCAGCCCCGTCGAGCACTACACACCGATACTTCGCGCGGGTGAGCCCCACATAAAGCAGGTCCTCCCAGTTGAGGTCGGTGCCGTCGATGAACGCCTTGGCCTCATCGTTGAGGTCGCAGATTACTACGGCATCCGCTTCGAGCCCTTTGAACTTGAAGATTGAGCGCCAGCGGATCTTCCCAGGCGAGCCCTCATGTTGCAGTTGCTTGCGCAACCACCTCTCGTCCTTGCTCTTCTCGGGGCGCTTCAGGAGCTGTCCGACCGTCGATGTGTTCTCGCCGAAGGGACTCAGCACCACGATGTCTTCTGCATCGTGATGCTCGAGCAGTCCACGCAGGGCCGCGGCGAGCGCCTTCGTCTCACCACCGGGCTCGACCGCCACCACGTCAAAGCCGCCGGGGACACTTCGTGAAACCTTGTGGCCGGTAAAACCCAGATTGTGGCCGAGCGTCTTCTCGGCGCCGTCGATGACCGCAGGCACCGTGCGACAGTTTCGCCGCACCCGCACGTGAACCAGGTCCCCGATCCGCTGCCGCGCGATCGCATAGGCGTTGACCCGCTCAGCGGCCGTGCGCAAGATCTGTTGCTTATCATCCCCCGCGAACACGAGCTGGGTTCCGTCGGGGCCACCGGTTCCCGAAAGCGCGAACAGCACATCCAAGAGGAGAGGGTTGCCGGCGACATCCTGAAACTCATCGACGCAAATGGCTTCGTAGGAGCCCAGGTAGGGCTTCTCCCGCAATCGCTCCAAGGTCATGCGCGGAAGTTCATCCTGATACCAGCCGCTCTCGGCGCCTGACGGGTTGGTTGGCAGACCACAGATGCTCAGCATGACGGAATTGAGATCGGCAACTTCAATTTCGGTGGCGTGCGTGCCTACGAGAGCCCGCAGCTCGTCGGCCATCAGCAGGTTCCAGCAGGTGACCAGCACTCGTTTCCCTTGCTTGGCGAAGCTGCGCGCCGCCCGGGCTAGGAGGAAACTCTTCCCGGTGCCGGCCGGCCCGTCGAAGTAGACATGGTCGTTGGTCTCCACCAATTCCAGCACGAACTTCTGCTCCGCAAGCAGGCGCTCCTCCTGAGTGCGTCGCTCTTTGAGTTGTTCCGCGCGTGACTGCTGCGCCTTGAAGTCGCTGACGAGCGCACCCGTGATCGCCTGCGCGTAGCTGGCGGTCAGCGCAGTGGGGTCGAGTTGAACTTCATCAACCTCGCGAAACCAGTTGTTGTGTTCGTCGAGCACCTTCTCCACCAGCCAGGTCGGCTTTTGCAGGTCGTCGTGCCAGCCGAGTTCCCATTCGAAGAACTGGAGGTCACCGGGTGACTTGTTCTCGAACTGGTGGCGCCCGAGCGAGGTGAACCACAGGAGCCGTGCGATGGGTTCATCCCCGCGCAGCAGGTCGCGTTCTCGTAAGAACCCCCGGATGCTGCGCCGCGCGCTGTCCAACTGTCTCAGCGGATCTTTGTGCGGTTGCGGCGTGCGATCGAGATACCAGTCCCCCGCCTTGTACTCGACATATTTGGGCGACTTCGCCTCAATCAGCAGGATGCCCTTGCCCGGAGCAATCACGACGAAGTCTGTTTCGCCCATGAGCGCACCTAGATTCTGTGCCACCGTCAGGGAATGGATCACCACCCACTCGGGCCGATCGAGGATGCCTTCGAGTGCACTGAAGATCTGCTTCTCGGAACGGTTCGCTCCGGCGCGCGGGTAGGGCGGGATCATGGTTACCACGACGTATGACGCTCCTTCATCGGTCAAGCTCCTGGCTCCACGAGCCATTTCCGATGCTATTAGTCACGGGCCAGAAGCAGCATGTCCCAAAACGGGGTGCTGGAGGCCGCGGACACACATGCCCTGCGCGCAACTGATGGCATTCGGGTGCCCGTATGAGCAAACGACGGGTTCCCAGGACTGAGTGTCTGCACCCGCCGATAGGGTTGAAATTGCCAAGGAAAACCATGAACGGAACGCACAGGGGGAACTTAATGGCGGCACTTGTAGCGTGGCTCGACGCGTCGAGCGAGCAGCAGCGCCGCATGCGCGAAATCGTGAACCTCTTCAGCGACCGTGACAGCCGAGACGAATTGGGCATCGGCCAGATCCGGGATGCCCTGAGCGACACGCTCTTCCCGGGCACGTCCACCCTGTTCACTCGCGCACGCTACATGCTTTTCGTCCCGTGGGTCTTCGTCACCGCCCATAGGCCCGGCCAGGAAACAAATAAAATTGCCGCGCGCGTCGACAAGAGTGAACGCACCCTGATCTCGACGCTCCTTCAACAAAGTGATGGTGTTGGCCTCATTGGCAAAGAGGCAGGAGCAGCGCTAAAGACGCTGCCGTCAAACTTCTACTGGGTGGCCCTTCGCCAATATGGGATCCTTCGCGTTCCGAGCATGACCCGATCTGATGTCATCGCGACCGGCATCGGTACACCTGCCACCGAAGAAGACCAACCGTATGTGCCGGGGGCCTGGTCACCCACGCTCCCACCGGCGCCAAAAGACTTTCCCGAAAACACCGACACCGGTTTCGACCTGAGCCGGCCGGAAGCCGAGTGGTTGCGTGACCGTATTCTTGAGGGCGCAGAAGGTTCTCTCCTCGCACATCTGCTCGGCCACCGGCCCCAACCGACAAGCGACCACCCGTGGTCGGATCCGGCAACTTTGTCAGCACCCACTGCCGTTCGCGAGCAATTGCGTCACGCTCGGTTGTTCTCATTCACGGTGAACGGAGCCTCGTTGCTCTACAACTTGCTGTTAGCCGAAGCCTACGATGCTTCCGATTTCGATCGTGTCGACGGCCGTGTCGACGACTACCGACTGCGCCTCTCGGAGTGGGAGCGTGAACGCGAGAACCTCGCCGGCGATCTCCACAGCTGGGATCGCGATGACTTTTGGGAGCTCGTGCAAAAGAAGAACTCGCGCATGGCCGGATCCATGCGATTTATGAATGAGTGGTTGGACAGAGTGCTTACTGATGGCCCCCTTGACCTGGCCGACGATACGGACCTGCGTTCGCTCATTGCTAACCGCGAGCGCCGCAAGGGCGCGCAGGCGAGGCTGCGCAATGCACGCCTCCTGCAGAGTTGGTCGGGGGCCGCCGGAACCGGTCGTCTGACGTACCGCTGGGGGCAAGTACGAGGAATCTTGACCGACCTGCACGATGGGCTGGAGCGAGACGATGCTTGAACCCGACGTGCGCGCCGCGCTCACCGAACAACTGCGACCACCCACCGGATACGAACTGCTGCACGCCGTTGGAACCACGTTCACCCTCGATCTCACCAGTGCTCTGGCGATCCCGCTCGCCTTCGCCGGCCACCAGGTAAGCGAATCTGACGATCCGGTGGCAATTCTCGATGCTGTTCGACGGGCAGCCGATCTCGTCGATATCTTCGGGCAAGCCGGCCAGATCGCGGTGCCGAGAGAGGCATCCGATCTCGTCGCGTTCTTGGAGCCTATGGTGCACCCAGTCGGACCCCGTCGGCCTGGAACTTTGTTTCACCCCAAAGTTTGGCTGCTCGAATACGCCCGCGGCGAGCACCGCAGCTTTCGGCTGCTCTGCTCAAGTCGCAACATCACGGCCGACCGCAGCTGGGATCTTGTGGTGCGCCTGGATGGCACGATGAGCGCCGGCGGCCACACGAGGGAGCAGAACGAACCGCTCAGCGAACTGGTTCGCGCGCTTCCCTCTCTTGCCGTGACAGCTTTGCCTACCGAGCGCGCGCGAAGGATTGAAGATCTGGCCGAACGTGTCGGGGCGGTCGAGTGGGAGTACCCCGACGACATTCGTGATCTGACGTTTCATGCTTTGGGCCTTGGTCGCCCCACAAACATTGACTTCGGTGGTGCACGCCACCTGATCATTTCGCCGTTTCTCTCCGATGAAGGAATCAACCGTACCTCCCTGTGGAGCCAGGAGCGGGCACAAGTTATCTCTCGCGCGGACAGCTTCGAACGGCTTCAGCCGAAGACACTGACGCTCATCGAAGCACATGTGCTGGACGATGCAGTACGTGACAGCGACGAGGCTGACGACGACCCGCTTGTCGGGCTGCACGCCAAGGCATACTTTCTCGACCGAAAGTCGGGCTCACGAGCGATCATCGGTTCTGCGAACGCCACCAGCGCGGCGTTCGGCGGCAACATCGAATTTCTCATCGAAATGGTGGGGCCACAACCCCGGGTCGGCGTGCACGCAACCTTCGGAGAGAAATCAGCGCTTCGAAACCTCACCGTCCCGTACACAGCAACAGGCGGGGCTGAGGAGTCCGAGACCGAGAAAGCTGACCGGGCGCTGGAGGTCGCGATCCGCTCCCTAGCGTGTGTTCGGCTCCGGAACGTTGTGGAGCAAGATGGAGCGGATAGCTTCGCACTGACGGTCGAGTCGATCGAGTCGCACTCTCCTCCGAGCGACATAGTGACGGAGATTCGGCTGTTGACACGACCGGCGAACACACGTGCATTCCCGGTCGAGAACGCAGCCCGGTTCGAGGGTATCGAACTCACCGATATCACTCCCTTTGTCATCATCCGTGCGACCGATAGCCGAGGTGAGGCTCGGAGCACAATCGTGTGCGCCGAGCTAATCGGCGACGTTGCCCACCGACGTGACACCGTACTCGCCCGGCAGATTGACACGCCGGAAAAGTTTTTGCGCTTTCTGTTTCTCATGCTCAGTCTCGGCGGGGCAACCAGCACCAGTGCACAATCGGTCGTGGGCTCAGGTGGCACTTTCGGCTCCTGGACCGGCGATGGGTCTGGAGTCTTCGAAAGCCTCGTGCACGCATTGGCCAAGAATCCTCGCGGACTAGACGATCTTGCGAAACTCATCGAACGCATGCGCGCCCAAGAGGGGACTGCGACGGTGTTGCCGCACGGCTTCGACGAAGTCTGGGAGCCTATCTGGCAGGCCCGCGTGGCACAGTCGGGGGTGCGCTCATGAATGGCTTCTCTGCGGAACCGGTCCTTGCCGAGCTGAAAGATTTCCAGCGCGATGCGGTCGAGCACGTAATTCACCGATTTTTCGGTGACCCCAACTCGAGCGGTCGATTCCTGGTCGCCGATGAAACGGGGCTGGGAAAGAGTGTTGTTGCGCGCGGGGTGATCGCCCGAACTATTGAGAGGCTGCAACACGATGACACCGTCAAACGAATAGATATCGTCTACATCTGTTCGAACCAAGATCTGGCCTCGCAGAACCTGCGCCGGCTCAATGTCACGGGTGATCCGCATATTGGTCTCACCAGCAGGTTAACTTTGCTCGCCCGCGAATCGCGGCGCCTCAACGAAGCAACTTCCGCACATGGCAAGCCGATTAATCTTGTCTCATTCACCCCTGGCACCTCATTCGAGATGGGGTGGCGCACGGGCACTGGAGATGAACGGGCCCTACTTCATCTCATTTTGACCGACATGCTAGAACTTTCGCGCCCTGAACAGAGAGCCTCACGGATGTTCTTCCAAGGGACCATCCGCACGAAAAGTGCCTTTGATTGGCGTATTCGCAACATGCTTTACGAATTGAAGGGCCCAGTCGACCCGAATATCGTTGCTGCGTTTCAAAAGAGCATCACCGAATCAGGCCTGCAGGACGACTACCTTACGACGATCAGGAGTTTCGCCTTCAAGAGCACCATCCCGGCTGGCGTGACCAACCATGTGTGGCATCTCACCTCGAAGCTCCGCGGTGCCTTAGCCGCGGCCAGCGTCGACACGCTGACCCCTGATCTCATAATTCTCGACGAGTTTCAACGATTCCGGCACCTTCTCGATGTCGATCAGGGCAGTGATGCAGCAGAGCTCGCGCACGCCCTTTTCAACTATTCATCTGCCAAGGTGCTCCTGTTATCAGCCACCCCGTACAAACCATTCACTCAGGCAAGCGACGATACCGGTGATGATCACTACGCCGACCTCATGGCGACATTGAACTTTCTCATTGACGGCTCAGATGTGTCGCTGGCCGATATTCGTGGGGGTTTCGCCGAGTACCGTGACCAAGTGGTCAACAATCACGTGGTCAACAGCTCCATTGACCTACTGCGCGACAGGCTGCTCACAGTCATGAGCAGAACTGAGCGACCGCAAATCGGTGCTGGAGACATGCTCCGTGAACGCAGACTCGAATCTGCGGCTCCAGAAGCAGAGGATCTTGCCGGTTACATCGCCCTCGAAGAACTCTCGACAGAGCTCGAAGCACCCACCGGTATCGAATACTGGAAGTCGATTCCGTACTTCGCCAGTTTCATGGACAACTACAAGGTATCCAAAGCGCTCGACAGGCGGCTGGCCGAATCTCCCGGAGACCTCGAAACCCACATTAACGCCCTGCAACGACTGAACGCCGACGCCATCGAGAGTTTTTCGGAGATCGATCTAGGCAATAGCCACCTGCGCGCGCTTGCCGCAGAAACCATCGATCAGGGCTGGTGGAAGCTTTTGTGGATGCCACCGTCTCTGCCCTACTTCAACCCCGGAAACGTCTATGATTCGGTCGCATCCGGCAGCGTGACCAAACGAGTGGTGTTCTCTGCCTGGTCAGCAACCCCCACGGCAATCGCAAGCCTGCTGAGCTACGAAGCCGACCGGCGGACCGCCAAAGGCTCCCGTCTGACGGACAACTCGGCCACTGCTCGCAAATCGATCCGGGGGCGGCTCATCTACAGCCTCTCAACCGACACCGAGAAGCCCGCAAGCATGTCGACGCTCGCGCTGTTCTGGCCGCATCCGGGGCTTGCCAAAGTTGGTGACCCACTGCGGCTGGTGCGTGGAGCGAAGGCGAACATCCCCGCAAGTGAGGCCGAGGTCACGCTCGCGAAAGTGCTGGCTACGGGAGAAGACGTTGGCTTTGCATGGGAGGCATTCTTCGCAGCTCCTGGGGCGATTCCTACCGGTCTCACAGAGAATCCTGCCGAGTTGACGCAACTTCTAAGGGCTCACCCGCGCGACGGCACTGACGAACAAGATGAACAAACCGCGGGCAGCAGGCACACTGCTCACACCGCCCATATCGTTCAAGCAATGGAGACGATCGAAGCGGCACAGTCGCCCACGGCACATCCCGAGCTCGCCCGGCTCGCACTGCATGCGCCTGGGAATATTGGGTTTCGCGCTCTCGGTCGTCTCCGAGAAGAGGATGACGCCACGAGCGACGCCGGCCAGTGGCGGGCCGCTGCAATGTTGGGGAACGGGCTGAGAAGCCTGTTCAATAGGGCCAACTCGATGTTGTTGCTCGACCAGATCAAGCAAGCCGATGAGGAATCGTATTGGCAAGTGGTTCTCGACTACTGCGCAGACGGGAACCTTCAGGCATCGCTCGATGAATACGCGTTCCAATTGCGCAGCGAAGCCGCCGGAACCGCACTCACTGACGAGATGCTTATGAACATCGCGGAGCGGATGGTGCAGGCCATGACAATGCGGCCCTCGACCTATCGAGCGCGGGATTTCGACGCCGAAGACGCTCATATTCCACTGACAGCACGGTTTGCCTTGCGTTACGGGGGCAAAGACCAGAACGAAGAGAGCGCAAGGCAGCCCGAGATTCGTCACGCATTCAACAGCCCGTTCTGGCCGTTTGTGCTCGCCTCAACCAGTGTCGGGCAGGAAGGAATCGATTTTCACTGGTGGAGTCACGCAGTCTTGCATTGGAATGTGCCATCAAACCCAGTGGATTTCGAGCAACGGGAGGGCCGCGTCAATCGCTTTGCTGGTCATGCGGTGCGCAAAAACATTGCAGCCGCGCATCGTGAACAGGTGTTCGCGTCAAGCGATCCCAACCCTTGGAGGGCGGCGTTCGCGGCAGCCGCCGACAGTCACAAGGAACTCGGCGAGTTCTCCCCGTTCTGGATCTACCCCGGAGAGGCAAAAGTTGAACGGCAGCTCGTGTCGTTCCCACTTAGTCGGGATCTGGCCAGAACTGACCGGTTAAAAGAATCGCTCGCTCTCTATCGATTGACTCTCGGCCAACCTCGGCAGGAAGACATGCTCGAAATCTTGCGGCGCAGAGGTATCAGCGATTCAACAGTTGCGACGCTCGACCTCAGACCGCCGCGCCGAGAAGAGACAGCCGGGCCTTAGCCGTCGGCAAGAGCTCAGCTTTACCAATTTCCCAAGATGGCGTCCCCCGAACGGTGGCTATCACGCGATCGCTTCGTCCGCCAAGCTTGCCTAGGACTTACTCAAAATAAATAGTGGGAGACTATGAAATTCATCATTCCGGTAACTGCTGTGGTTGCGATTACTCTGACGTTGGTCGGCTGCGCAGGCGAGGTTCAGACCGAGTCGGACGAAATCAAGCCAGCAAATTCAATTACAGAAACAAGTCCCACTGCCAGTCCAATTCCAACTCCAACGAGGGACCCGGGGCCGGTGAAGCTTACTGACACCGATGCGTCGGAACGATTCTTGAACTTGGTCTGCCCCAACAACATTGCAATCGCCGAACTCATTGCCTCGTTCGACTCGGGCGAGAGTGAGTTGTTTGACGGCGGCGACCCAGATCCGACTCCGGTCAAAGTTGCCGCGCAGAAGCGCGTCGACCTCAATAGGGCGACGATTGCATTACTCGACGACGAGTACTTCGTTTGGCCAGTGGCCGTCCGCGACCATATTGGGCACATACGCAACTCGTATATGGCAGAGCTTTCGACCTTGAACGCTATCGCGAACACTGCAACTTTTAGGGATGCCTATTACGCAACTTGGGTAGAGGCTACTCCTGAGCAAGCGGCCGCAGGCCAAGAGATCCGGTACCAACTTGGCCTTGACGCAAACACCACAACAAGTTGTGACGGCTATGAGACTGGCGTAGACGACTTAACTCAAGAACAAGCTTCTCGTGAAGCAGAACTGGGCGAGTAGATAGCACTTCCTAGTCGGCGTCGTGCTGGGCTTGATCCGCTGGAACTCGTGCCGACTGTACCTCGCACCCGGTATGCCGACAGTGCCAGCAATCATGGTGCCAACCTGAGTCGTTTCGCATTCAGCTGCCTCGGGAGCGTTCAACGTCATCGAGGACTAACCACGAGTCGTCGTTGGCATCATCGAGGGAGTCCGGGAGGCGATTCAGGCGACGGTGATCATTCTTACTCAGCACATCTAACGGCGGTTTACTGACTGCACTTATCGCCGCGAGCAGAGTCGGTCCATCATCGAGGTGTCGCTTGCGATCCCGTTGATAGATAAGATGCGCTGCAGATTTGATGACAAGCGCCTTGAGGCAATTGGGAACACCGATTTGAGCGGTTTGAGTCGTTCCTCGAATCGTAAATTCTTCACGCCGAGCTACCGCTTGTCCTCCGGCGTCCACCTCGAACGCGTTTCGTTGCATGAGTCGCGACGGACGCATCCAAAAGAACCAGCGCGTTCAGGCGAACCGGGCAACGCCAGCCGCACTATCCCGCAACCGTCCGTGCCGCCCGCGTGAAACCTGGGCCATGCCCGGCAGCCCGTTCAGGAGGGTGTCGGCCAGCCGGGAAGATCCGACCGCGAACGCGGGCACCGGAAAGCCGTCAATGCGTTGATGCCCAGGGTCGACCAACGCTGCATCTGCAAAGACGAGAAGAATCGCCGAAACATCAGGGAATATCCGGCTGGCCGCTAGCATCCGGGGTCGGATCAACTCCACCCACGTGGATTCCCCGCCCTTTGTCAGCCGCCTGTTTCGCACAATGATCGGATCTTTCTCCTCGATCGATTCGACGAGGACGACCCCTTGGTGGCCCACGACGATATGGTCGATCCCCGCAAGCTGGCCACCGGCCATTACGCCGATGCGCAGGTCATGCCAAACCGAAAAGTTCGCGTTGAGGCGGGCCAACACGCGCGCGGTCTCCTCTTGGGCGTGGGCCTTGTCAAGCCACCGTCGAATGATCGCCGGCACCACGCGTAGGGCCTCGGCCGAAAATGGGGATGCGGGCAGTGCATTGGGGCCAGAGACCGAAAATTCTCCTCGTACACGCGTTTCGCGGCACGAAATGCTGCGTTCTCGACTTCGTGTTGGCGCTTTTTCTCCTTTTTGAACCACACAAGTTCACGCCAATACGGGTCGCGCCAATGTCGAAGCAGGGAGATCGGGATAGAACTCACTATCCCGGGCAGAGCGGCTGCTCCCGCGGCCAGTGCGACGACCGGCCAAAAGGTTGCGGTCTCAGAGCTCAGGCGGCCCAGCCGCCACCCGGTCACCAGGGAAACTATCGCGCCAACCACGGCAAAGTCGATTGACATCTTCAGGCACAGCCGAAACCATGCACGGAGGCAGACACCACGGATGGGCCGAACAGGTCCACCTTTCCGGAGGCGCGTTGGGGGCGCCGGAGGTCGCGGGTTCGTTGCCCAGTTGCCCAAATGCTCTAGGTAGCTTTGCCGAGCGCTACCGCCCGGATGCCCGCAACTGTCTACTCGGTTAGGTCTGGGGGTCGGCCCTGACCTGTGCGTCGGCCCGGGTCTGCGTGTCGGCCTCGGTTGGCCCGTGCGCTCGTCTTGCGGGTTCGACGAGAACGGTTCTGGGCGTCGGCTCGGCGCCCATCTTGAATTCTGGGCACCGGTGGCGCTCATTTTCTCTTGCTGTGAGCGGTCGTACTCAGCGCGCCGACGCGGCTCCCCCGGATCGCCCAGGCAGCCTGCACGGCGTGGAACTGTTCCGCGCTGCCACCGGTATCCGGATGAGCGGAATGTTGTTTTCTGCGGTAGGCGCGCTTCAGCTCAAGTTGAGTCACGGAAGGGTCGACTCGGAGAACCTCGTACAACGGAGGACGAGCAGCCGTCACAGAAACCCCAGGATCAACTCTTCGATGCTATCCGTTGCCTTCACCAACGGGTATTCCCCGATCGGTGCACACCGTGTTCTGGAAAGTAGGCAGCGGATCCCGGCGCGACTCACCGATATTCATTCGACCTGGACCCGCGGTGTCACCTGCTCCCGGTCTCCCGCACTCGAATATTTCGGCGCCAAGAATCCGCTCCTGTCGGCGCAGCTTCCTGCGGTTTGGGCGCCCGGCGGCGTGCGGGTGACATCCGGGGGCGTATCCAATCGCGCGTCCAATTGCGTTCGGGGGCGTCCAAGGGCATGTTCGGGGGCGCGTCCAGGGGGCCTTCAGCGGCGCCTCCGATGGCGCCGGGGGCGCCTGGTGGGCCCGCTGAGGGGCGTCGCGACGCGCTGAAGGGATGATCAGGGCAGGCGCTCCGTGCGGATGCCCGGCCGTCGGGCGCCTCCTCTACAGGCAATCATTCGAGATGTTACCCCCAGATTAGCGGCATTATATCCGAATGTCAGTGGCTCCAAATACCATTGAAGCATGTCAGAGATCGAAAACCTATTCGATGGGTTGGTCGCCCAGGTGCAGGCCGCGGGACTCCGCGCCGCCTCCTACACCGGCCTGTCCGACGATGAGCTGACGGCGGCACACGTCGCCGCCACCGAACTCATGCGTGCCGCCGAACGGGGCGCGTCGCTATCGGCCGCGGAGATCGACCGCCGTTCGAATCGAACACTCGGCCAAGACGGCCTGGCGTGGCGCAAGGGGCACGTCAATACCGAAGCAATGTTGCAGAGCCTGACCGGCGACGGTAAACAGGCCACGCGCCGCCGCTTGAAAGTGGGCACCATGGTCGCCGAGGCCGAAGCTGCCCACGACTTGGCCGTCCAGTCCGCGCAGAACCCCGACGATGACGGGTTAGCCCGGTTGGCGGCCGCCGGCCAGGTGTGGCATTCTCCACTGGGTATAGCCGTGGCGGGCGGGGTGATCGGCGCCGAGACCGCGCATTCGATCCGTCAAGGCCTCGGCGAACCGGCAATCGGGGTGAGCGGTGAGATGCTGGCCGAGGCGCTGGTGGGCCTGATCGCCGAGTGTGCTCACCTGAACGCCGACCAGGCGCACAAGGAGGCCCGCTGGGCACGCGACCAGATCGACGCGGCCGGCATCGCTGCCCGCGCCGAGAGCAAACGCGAACGACAGTCACTGACGGTGTGGGTGCAGACCGACGGCATGGTCGCCGGCAGGTTCCTGCTCGACCCCGAGAATGGCATGTTCCTCAAAGACGTCGTCGATCAAATGATCTCCCCGCGCACCGGCGGGCCACGATTCGTGAAAGAACCCCGCAAGAAGTGGTACGAGCGCGTGCTGCACGATCCGCGCAGCACCGAGCGCATCGCCGCCGAAGGGCTCATCGAGCTGCTGCACGTGGCGGTGAACGCCGACCCGGGCACGATCTACGGCGGTGCCCGGCCCGGAGTCAGACTGATCGTCAAGGAGACTTCGCTGGAGGTGGCCGGCTCCGGCACTGGGACTGGCACCGGCACTCGCGCCAATTCCGACACCGGGCACGGTTTCATCGAGGGGCACCCCGACGTGGTCCCGATCGAGACGTTCGAACGGGAACTGTGCGCTACTGGAGCGGTACCCATCATGTTCGATGACGACGGCCAATGCCTGAACGTCGGCCGGCTGTTGCGACTGTTCAACCAGAGGCAACGACAGGGGCTCGCCGCGCGCGACGGCGGCTGCATGTGGCCCGACTGCGACCGACCACCGTCATGGACCGAGTCACACCACATCGAAGAGTGGAAACGGGATCGGGGCAGAACCGATATCGGTCTCGGGATCCTGCTCTGCAAACGACATCACCTGCTCCTGCACAACAAGAAGTGGAAGATCACCCGGGTGGGCAACGCCGAATACCAGCTGGTCCCGCCGGTGACCGAAGACCCCGCCCAGCGACCTATCCCCCTGCACAGTAAATCGCGGCTACACCTGGGCTCACCGGTGTCCTCTGGTCGATTGAAGTCAGCGGCATCAGCGGCATCTACAGCATCTACAGCATCTACAGCATCTACAGCATCTACAGCATCTACAGCATCTACAGCATCAGCGAAGTCGCAGCAGACAGCAAAATCAACTAGTTCGGGCTCATCCGGGCCCCATCACCATTCAGGCCATCCGGCGAAGCTCGGCACACATCGTTTCCCCGGGCCAGAACTAACCCCATACCAGCGTTTTCGGTTGCCGGTAGCGGGGCTACGCTGGAGAGTGCATTACGAGGCGAGGCCGCCGACAGATAGCGGCATCCCCAGCCCGCGACAACGCGAGAACGAGACTCCCTGACGTATGACGTACACACCGAATCCTTCGCCAGCGGCTCAGCCCGGACATCCCTCCCCGCAACCGCCCGCTCCCGGCGCCGTCAAGCGCTCGACGATCCTGTGGTTGGCCATCGGAATCCCGGTCGGAGTCATCCTGCTGCTTGCGATCATCGCGGCGCTCATTTTCGCGTGGTTCAGTTTTGCCCCGGCCAAAGCCGTGGACAGGAGTGCGACGCTGGAGGGCGCCCAAAGCGTGTCGATCGACGCCCCGAACGCCACCCTGAATCTGCTCGCGAGCACCGACGGCCAGGTTCACGTGACGATGACCGGCAGCCATACCGGCCAGGCTCCCACCCTCAAAGCAGAGGTGGCGGGCACGGTTGCTCAGATCGACGCCGAGTGCCCGCGGTTCTGGTTCTTCTCCCGCTGTGACGTGACCGTCACCGTTGCCCTCCCCGCGAGCCTGAATGTCGCCGCGCACGGCATCAACGGGCGAATCACCGTGAGCGACCTGGCCGGGGACATCCGCCTCGAGACCACAAACGGCAGCATCGAGGCGACCGGCACAAGCGGGTCTCTGGGGCTGATCACGACCAACGGCAGCGTCCGGGTCCAGGAGGCCACGTCTGCCGCGGTGCACGCGGAGACCATCAACGGCTCCGTCGAGCTCGGCTTCATCGCCGCCCCAGAAGACATCAGCGCGACCAGCACAAACGGCGCCATCACGGTGCGCGTTCCGGACGATGGCACCCGCTACGCGGTGACCGCCAGCACCGTGCTCGGCCGGGTCGACACCGCGAGCGTGCCCACCGACCCCACCGCCACGCACACGATCACCGCCGAGACGGTGAACGGCGCGATCAGGGTGGCGGCCGGGGGACGCTGAGCCGGGCCTGGAGAGCCAGGCCGCTGAGCCGGGCGTGCTGGGCCGGGCCTGCTGAGCCGGCCTGTTGAGCCGGCCGTGTGTGCTGAGCCGAACCTGCTGATCCGAAACTGCTGATCCGAACCTGCTGATCCGAACCTCCCAAGCCAACGCTCAGGAGGCCAGCCAGCCGCCATCCACGTTGATCAGCTGACCGGTGATGTAGCGTGAGGCATCGGAGAGCAGAAAGACAGCCAATCCCCCCACGTCGGCCGGGTCGCCGAGACGCCCCATAGGAATACGCCCGAGGATTCGCTCATGGTCGCTCGCCTGGCTCAGCAACCCGTCGGTCATAGCCGTGTGAAAGTACCCCGGACCGATCACGTTCGCTCGAACACCTCGCCCTGACCACTCCGTCGACAGCGAGCGGGCCGCGCCAAGCAGACCAGTCTTCGACGCCGCGTAGGGGGCCACCCCGGCCAATCCAATGGTGCTGTTCAATGAGCCGATGAAGACGTGCGACCCAGCGCGCTTCTCGTCCAGTTGCATCCGCGCGATCTCCTGGCTGAGAAAAAACGGAGCCTCAAGGTTCATGGTCTGCACGAATCGCCAGTCGTCGACGGTCAACTCCACCGCCTTCTTGCGCACCTGAACGCCGGCGGCATGCACCACGCCGTCGATAGGCCCGTTTCGCTCCACGATCACCTCGAGGTGCTTGCGAAACGCCGACGTGTCGCTCAGATCGAGCGGGTACGGCCGGGCGAGGCCACCGGCCTCAGCAATCAGCTGAGCCGTCTCGTCGAGTTGGGCACCTGAACGGGCGATGATCGTGACCAATGCTCCGGCAATCGCAGCCGACGCCGCTATGCCCTGCCCCAACCCGCGGCCACCGCCGGTGACCACGATGTGGCGACCGGTGAGTCGATAGTCTTCCGACGGCATGGCGATACCCGCCAGGGCCTCTGTTGCTCCACCACGAACGTTCTCATCCAACGATCTCATCTTCCTTATCTGCCGCACCGCGACGTCAACTACTCACTGCCGATTTTGTGATCAAGTCTTCGCTCGCGTCGAGAACACGCTGAAGATGTTCACGTGCTGCGGCTGCGGCCAGTGTCGGATCCCGCGACTCGATCGCATCGGCAATCTTGGCGTGTTCGGCGTAGGTCTGGCTCTGCGCTGCCACATAACCGCGACTCTCGTCATATGCCTTGCGCAGGTAGTCGTTGACCGGGTTGACCAGATGAACGAAGAACGGGTTGTGAGATGCTGCCGCGACGGCCGCGTGAAAATCAATGTCTGCCTGCAACGTCTCGTTCTGACCCTGGTTCGCGCCGAATGCCGCCAGCGCCGTTCGGATGAGCGCCATGTCTTCAGCAGTGTGCCGAAGCGCCGCGTATTCAGTCATACCGACCTCCATGACCAGCCGCATCTCCATCAGCTGCCGAAACGTTCCGTGCTGCATATCGAGGACCAGCCCGAACTGACGAGATATGGCGGCGCCGTCAAAGTCGGCGACGGTCATTCCCCGACCCGGGCGAATGTCGACCAGCCCACGTTCGGTGAGAATGCGGCCGGCCTCGCGGATCACACTGCGACTCACGCCGTAATATTCGGCCAGTTCCGGCTCGGTTGGCAGCTTGTCGCCAGCTTTGAGTCCGTCGGCGATGAGCTTGTCGGTGATTGACTCCGCCACCTGATCAGACAAAGATTGGCGCTTGGCCCGCCGATCCGGTCTCAAGCCAACGGCGGGCGAGTCGAGCGAATCAATCGTCATCTTGGTGGCCCATTTCTTGAGAGATTGTCACACTGCCTGTTCACCAGTCATACCACCTTGCACCGCAATGGCTCGCCGCGAAGCGCCCTGGCACCCTCTTCGCTCGCCAATTGCTGCAACCGATGAAGGGACTGTTCGTCATAGAAGGCGGCGTGGGGGGTGAAGACGACGCCTGGCAACTCTCGCAACGGGGAGTCGGACGGAACCGGCTCCGGGTCGGTGACGTCGAGAGCCGCGCCGGCCACCCGACCGCTGCGTATCGCTTCAACAAGGGCAGCCTCGTCGATCAGGCTACCGCGAGCCGTGTTCACGATCACCGCCCCTTCAGGAACCTTCGACAGGAACTCCGCGTTGATGATTCGATGGGTCTCCGACGTGCTCGGGGCATGCAGGCTGATCGCGTGCGAACGTTGCGCCAGTTCGTTGATCTCGACGATTTGAACGCCGAGTGAATCGGCGACATCACGGGGGCAGTACGGGTCATACGCAACGAATTGGAATCCGAAGGGGCGCAGTCGTGCAACGACCTCTTGCGCGATCTTTCCCAGACCAACCAGACCCACCGTCATCGAGCGGAAGCTGCGGATCGGTCCGAGCCCAGCCGGTGCGATCCAACCTCGCGCACGAATCTCGTGATTGAACATCGGGATTCGCCTGGCCAGGGTCAGCAGCCCGGCACTAGCGTGGTCGGCAACGGTCTGGATGCCGTAGTCGGGCACATTTGCCACCTGGACCCCAAGCTCGTCGGCGGTTTCAATGTCGACATTGTCATAGCCGATGCCGTACCGAACGACGGTGGCTCCCGGGTTCAGCGCGCTGAGAACTGCGTGGTTGACTGGCGCAAAATTCACGAACGCAACATCGGCACCGGTCACCGCGGCTACCGTTTCCGCCTCCGAAGCACAGGAGAACTCGGCGAAGTCTGCGTTCAGCGCACGCGCCATGGCGGCTTCCTGCACCACGTTCTGAAACGCATGATCGGTGACAACGACTCGTTGTTGCATCGGTGATCTCCTCTGAACCCATTCACGACATCATGCCCAAAACCTCGAACATCGGTTGATCCTATCATCTGATGTTTGCTGTGTTATAGTTCATCATGCCGCAGGGGAACCATCCGGTCTTCCCCTTTTCAAAGCCGAGAAGGGTACAGCAGTGAACGATCAAGACTTCACCAACCACACCAAAGGCTCCCGCCTTCCCCGCTACGCCACTCGCGCCGCCATCGCAGCCGTCGCTGCACTGAGCCTCACCCTGGTCGGTTGTTCCGGTAAGGCCCCAGATGCCGTCGGTACATCTGCAGACGGACCGACGATCGGCATCTTCGTCGACAACGCGTTCGGAGACGGCGACTTCTTCGACCAGGCCGCCGGAGCAGAGGCCACCCTCGCCAGCGAGTTCAACGCTTCGGTCAAGACATATGAGGGCCAGCTTCAGGCGCAGAACTTCGAACCCCTCCTGCAAGACGCGGCCGACGCCAACGAGTTGGTTTTCGTGCTCGGTTTCGAAGCAATCGACGCCATGATCAAGACTGCGGACAGCAACCCCGACACCACCTTCGTCTTCGTCGACGGCGTCGTCGACAACCCGGCAATTGTTTCTGCCGAGTTCCGCACGGCTGAGGGGTGTTTCATGGCCGGGGCTCTCGCCGCAGTCAACAATCAGGGTGCCGGCAAGTCGGTAGCCGGATTCATCGGCGGCGTGAATGCCCCAGTGATCGAGAACTGCCAGAGCGGCTACGAACAGGGCGTCGCCCAGGCAGACAGTTCACAGACTGTCTCGTCGCAGTATGTCGGATCGTTCGTCGACCCCGCGAAGGGCAGCGAGATCGCGACCGCACTCGCCAACAAGGGTGCATTCTCCATGTTCGCGTACGCGGGCCTTTCAGGCGCTGGTGCCTTCGACGCCGCCAAGTCGGGTGCCGACATCGCGCCGATCGGCGTTGTGGCCGACAAGAGCAGCCTGGCCCCCGGAAAGGTTCCCGGCAGCCTCACCATGGGCGTCGACAAGGTGATTCTCGCCACCACCCAGAAGTTCGTCTCTAACGAGCTCACCAAGGGCGAGTCCACCAGTTACGGTTTTGCCGAAGGCGGCTGGGCAATGGTCTACGACGACACCCTGCTGAGCAGTGACCAACTGGCCACTCTGGCAGACATTCAGGAGCAGATCACCAGTGGCTCACTCACCGTCACCGCAAAGTAGCCCGGCTGGCGCCGGTGCCAAATCGGCCACCGGCGCCACGGTGCTGAAGGTCAACGGTGTCACCAAGCGATTCGGCTCCGTCACCGCGAACCAGAACGTGAACTTCGACCTGCACAAGGGTGAGATCCATGCCCTGGTCGGCGAGAACGGCGCCGGAAAGACCACTCTGATGCGCATTCTGTACGGAATGTACCAGCCGGATGCAGGCTCGATTGCCATAGATGGTGCAACGGTACGGTTCGCCAAACCGATGGATTCGATCAGGCATGGCATTGGGATGGTTCACCAGCACTTCATGCTCGTGCCCAGTTTCACCGTGGCCGAGAACGTGACGCTCGGTGCGGAGCCGGGGCGTGGCGGCTGGTACAGCCACGCGGCCGCCGCGGAGTCCCTGGCCGACCCGATGGCGCGCCTGGGCATCCGACTCGACCCGAAGGCAATCGTGGGTGACCTGAACGTCGCCACCCAGCAGAAGCTCGAGATCATGAAAGTGCTCTACCGAGGCGCTCGCATCATCATCCTCGACGAACCCACCGCGGTTCTCACACCGCAGGAGACGGAAGAACTGTTCATCCTGCTGCGAAAGCTCGCCGATGACGGCTCGTCGATCATCTTCATCTCGCACAAGCTCCGTGAGGTCTTCGCCATTGCCGATCGCATCACTGTGCTGCGCAATGGAAAGACCGTGATCACTCAGGTGGCCACCGAAACAACCGCCGCCGAGGTGGTCGCAGCCATGACCGGCCGCAAGAATGTCAGCCTCGGCCGAATGGAGCACACCAACGACACCAATGCACCGGTCGTGCTCGAGGTCGCTGGGCTGTCGACCGGCCCGCAGGGCCACGACGCCTCGTTGGAGGGTGTCGGCTTCCAGATCCGGGCTGGGGAGATTCTGGCAGTCGCCGGCGTGGAGGGCAACGGCCAGTCCGTACTCGCTGAAACACTGATCGGCACCATCCAGCCGAGTGAAGGCTCGATTCTACTCGACGGCGAGGATATGGCCACCAACGGGGTCTCCGAACGGCGCGAACGCGGCGTCTCCTACGTTCCCGAAGACCGTCACTTGGAAGGCATTCCGATCAACGGAACGGTACTCGAAGGCCTCGCAGCCGGGCGTCTTCGTGCCCGCAACGCGGTGCAGTCGTTCGGCAACGCCTTTCCGCCTGCCATGCGCGCCTGGGCCTCCGAGCTGGTGGATCGCTACTCGGTCAAGACTGCCGGCATCGACGCCCGCTGCAGCACTCTCTCGGGCGGAAACCAACAGAAGGTTGTGCTCGCCCGGGAATTGGAGGAACTGCCCAAGTTGCTCATCCTCGCCCAGCCCACGCGCGGGGTCGACCTCGGTGCCATCGAGTTCATGTACGAACAGGTGGCGGAGGCGACAAGGCGCGGATGTGCCGTGTTGCTGATCTCGGCCGACCTCGACGAGATCCTCCGTTTCGCCGACCGCGTGATCGTCATGTATGACGGCAAGATCGTGGCTGAGGAGATCGCCACTGAAACCACCGCCGAACAGCTCGGCATGCACATGACCGGAATAACGACGGGAGCCGCATCGTGAGTTTCATGCAGACTCGGCCGATCAAGGTGGCCCAGGCCACCGGCCTGCGCACCTGGTTGGCAACGTCGACCGGCCGCACAGTCGTCACCAGTGTGTTCATCATCGCGGTTGCACTGGTCACCGCCGTCATTCTCATCCAAGTACAAGGGTATGAGGCATTCGGCACCATCGGTGCCGGCCTGCAGTACGCGCTCGGCTCGGGCACCAGCATCGCGCGCACTCTGGCGTGGGGACTACCGCTTTACGTGGCGGCGCTGGGAGTCGCGATCGCGTTCCGATCGGGAATGTTCAACATCGGAGCCGAAGGCCAGGTCTACGCCGGTGCCTTGGCGGCGGCACTCGCCGGCGCGTACCTGGGCCCGATGTTCACGGGCCTGCACCTGGTGATCACTACCGCAGCAGCCGCCATCGTCGGTGGTGCCATCGCGGCCGGTTTGGGCTGGCTACGCGCGGCGTGGGACGTCGACGAAGTGCTCTCCACCCTCCTGTCGAACTACATCATCATCCTCTTCTGCACGTACCTTGCCACCGGTCCCCTGCGTGACCCGGGCCGACAAAGTGGAACCACGAGGGAGATCTTCAACTCCGCGCGCTTCACAGAGATCATGCCCAGAACCGGCCTGACCTGGGCCATCGTTGTAGTGTTGCTCGCCTGCGTCGGCACCTGGTGGCTCAGCGAACGCACCATCGTCGGCTACCGATGGCGCATGACCGGGGAGAGCCCCGGATTTGCAACGGCTGTGGGCATCAATGTCAAGCGGTCCCGCATTCTGGCCATGATGACCAGCGGTGCTCTCGCGGGCATCGGCGGATCACTTCTAGTCACCGCTTCCCAGGGCAGGTTCTGGACGGAGATCGGCTCCGGCATCGGCTGGGACGCCGTGCTGATCGCACTGATCGCCCGCGCCCGCCCGATCCCGACGATCGTCTGGGTGACCATTTACTGTGTGATGCGTGCCACCGCCCGCGGAATCGAGCAGGTCTCGACCGTGCCGTCGGAGTTGTCCCTCATCCTCATCTCGGTGATCATCATCGCCGCCGCGGCCAAGTCAGGCCTGTTCGCCCGCATCGCCGCCCTGCATACCCGCTTCAGCAGCACGAAAGGACGGTAGGTCATGGATCTCATCGATGCGTTCCTCGCCTCCGGAATCCGGTTCACCACCCCAATCCTGCTCGCAGGCCTCGGCTGTCTGACCACGATCTGGACGAAAGACCTCAACGTTGGCCTCGAAGGGGTCATGCTCTTTGGCGCGTTCCTCGGCGTGGTGATCGGATTGACCACCGGGTCGGTCGGTCTGGCCATCATCTACACGCTGGTTCTGGCGGCAATCGCCGGATTGGTTTTCGGCTATCTGATCACCGTGCTCAAGGTCAACGTCTTCGTCGCCGGCATCGTGTTGAACATCTTCGCGGCCGGGGCGACGGTGTATCTGTTGCGGTCCATGTTCGGGGTGAAGGGTACTCTGAGCGATGACGGCATTCCGGGCGTGGCCAAAGTCGTGATCCCCGGGATTTCAAACGTACCGGTGCTCGGCCCCCTCTTCTCCGGCCACACAGTGTTGACCTATGTCAGCTGGGTGCTCGTGGTGCTGGTCTTCATCGCGGCCCGCCGAACCGTGCTGGTGCGGCACCTGAAGGCTGCCGGCGAGCATCCGGCCGCGCTCATCTCGGCCGGCGGCAGCGTGGTTCGCATGCGCATCCTCGCTCAGGTCTGGTGCTTCGTTCTCTGCGCCCTGGCCGGCGTGCAACTGAGCATGGGGCAGCTCACCCTGTTCACTGAGGGGATGACCAGCGGTCTCGGGTTCGTCGCACTGGCCGCCGTGATCTTCAGCCGGGGACGTGTGCTCCTGCTGGCACTCATGTGTGTCGGCTTCGGGTTCTCGTCGGCCGCCTCCATCGTGATCGATGACTCGGTCATGCCGCCCCAATTCGCCCAGATGATTCCATATGTGGTCGCGTTCATCGGGTTGGTGGTTCTCGCCCGCACGTCGAAACAGGGCTCCACGCGCATCGCGACACCGGTGATGGACTGACATGAAGACACGTGAACTGACCGCCGCAGACGTCGACCTGTTCGAGCGAGCCAAAGATCTGCTGCAGCGCGCGCACCATCCCGAACTCCATCAGGTGGCCGCGGCGGTGCAGACTGCACGCGGGTCTGTCTTCCTGGGGTTGCACATGGGGTCGCGGCGAATCAACATCTGCGCCGAATCGTCGGCACTCGCGAACGCGCAGATGGCAAATGACACGCAGATCGTATCGATGGTGGCGGTCTGCAAGAACGAGGAGGGTCGCATCGTTGTGACCAACCCATGCGGGTTCTGCCGGGAGCTCATGGGCACCTACTGTCAGGACGCCGAAGTGATCGTCGACGTACGCGGCACGCCGCAAGTTGTCGCCTCCCGCGACCTGATGCCGTTGCCTTGGATGTTTCCGCAGGAGAACGACTGGTCCGTGAGCGACCCGCAGAACCCCACGGTCTCCAATCCCTGACCACACCGCGCCAACCAGCCCTGCCCCGACCAGAACAACGATTGAGGAGAACTGATTTGTCCCCCAAACCGAACATCACCGATGTCTGCCTGATCACCCGCACGCTTGACGAGAGTGTGACCTTCTATACCGAAAAGCTGGGGTTCACTCCGCGCAGCCGGATGCCCGGCTTCGCCGACTTTGAGGGCCCCGGACTGATCCTGGCCCTGTGGGACGCGCGAAAGCTCACTGAAACCACGGGCGTCCCGGGTCAACTCACCGAGTCCTCTGGCCACGGAGTCATGCTCGCCTGCGAACTGGACTCCCCCGCCGCCATCGATGAGACCTACCAGGCGCTACTGGCCAAGGGCGTCGAGGTGTACTCCCCGCCCGCAGACTACCCGTGGAACGCCCGCTGTCTTTACTTTTCAGGACCCTCTGGTGAACTGTGGGAATACTTCGCGTGGAATACAGGCGGCATGCCCGGCGTCGTCCCCGCGACCGGCGCTACTACGACATCCGTAGATACGAAATGAACGCTGAGGAACCCAGCACAGTGACCCTGAACTCCATTACGCTCGCCGAGCTCCTCCCCGCCGATGCAGAAAAAGCCACGTTGGTGGGCCGGGTGTTCGACCCTGAAGCCGGCGGACCATGCGTGGTCGTCGTTGATTCCGGCTTTGCCGTTGACATCACCGACCTCAGTCCGACGGTTTCGACACTCTTCGAGCGAGACGACCTGCTGGCGGTGGTGGCCCGTGGTCGCGCAGAGAGCGCCGACCGAAAGCGCTGGGAGTTGGCGAGCCTCGTGAGCGCATTCGGGGAAGAACGGAACCCTGAGGTTCCTCATCTTTTGGCCCCGATCGACTTGCAGGTCGTGAAGGCCGCCGGCGTCACCTTCGTGGCCTCGATGATCGAGCGCGTGATTGAGGAGCGGGCCGGCGGCGACTCAGCGAGGGCTGCCGCCCTCCGAGAGAAGCTCGCCGAGGTCATCGGCGGGGCCATCTCCGAGGTCAAACCGGGCAGTGAAGAGGCGGCCCGGGTGAAAGAGGTCCTGCAGAAGGAGAACCTGTGGTCACAATACCTCGAGGTCGGGATCGGGCCCGACCCGGAGATCTTCACCAAAGCACCCGTGCTGTCCTCCGTGGGCTCAGGACAGGCGATCGGTGTGCACTCCGAATCGTCATGGAACAACCCGGAGCCAGAGGTCGTCTTCGCCGTACGTTCCGACGGCCACGCCGTCGGGGTGACCCTCGGCAATGACGTCAACCTTCGCGATGTCGAGGGGCGAAGCGCTCTGCTGTTGGGTGAGGCCAAAGACAACAATGCGTCGTCGGCGATCGGGCCGTTCGTGCGGCTCTTCGACGATCAATTCACCATGGACGATGCGCGCACGCTCGATATCGAGTTGAGGGTGGACGGCCAGGATGGGTTCACGATGGAGGGTACGAGTTCGATGCGCAAGATCAGCCGCGACCCGCTCGAGCTGATCGGCCACGCGATCGGTGACCACCACCAGTACCCGGATGGTTTCGTGTTGTACACCGGCACCCTGTTCTCACCGACCACCGATCGCCTCGCCCCGAAGGCCGGCTTCACCCATGTTCTCGGCGACATCGTGCGAATCTCGACTCCGCAACTTGGAACGCTGGTGAACACGGTCATGCATTCCGAGACGGCGCCGCGCTGGGAGTTCGGAATCTGGGCGCTCGTCTCGAACCTGAAGAACCGCGCACTCCTGTAGGGGCTGCGCACTCACAACTACCGGTATCAACGAAGGAGAATCACAATGTATAAGGTCACGAACCCCGCCGATGGAACCGTCGTCGAGGAGTTCCCGATCATTTCCGACGAGAACCTGCGCGACGCAATCGAGCGGGCCGACGTCGAATATCACTCGTGGAAGAACCGAACGGTCGCCGAGCGCGCCGCCATCGTGCACCGCGCCGCGGAGCTCTTCGCCGAACGAGCAGACGAGCTTGCCGCGATCATCACTCTCGAAATGGGAAAACGGATCGACGAGGCCCGCGGCGAGCTCGGCATCACGAACGAGATCTTCCGCTACTACGCCGACAACGCCGAGCAGCTGACCGCCGACGAGCCGATGGACATCGTCGGCGGCAAGGCGGTCGTGCAGAAGCGGCCGATCGGGGTCATCCTCGGCATCATGCCGTGGAACTACCCCTATTACCAGGTTGCCCGGTTCGCCGCGCCGAACCTGGTGTTGGGCAACACCATCCTGCTCAAGCACGCCTCCAGTTGCCCACGCTCCGCCGCGGCCATCGAGAAAGTGCTGCAGGATGCGGGTGTGCCCCGGGACGCCTACATCAACGTTTACGCGTCGAGTAGCCAGATCGAATGGGTGCTCGCCGACCCCCGCGTGCAGGGTGTCTCCCTGACCGGAAGCGAGCGGGCCGGACGTGCCGTGGCCGCGATTGCGGGCGCAAACCTCAAGAAGATGGTGCTCGAGCTTGGCGGGTCCGACCCGATGGTCATCCTGGATTCGGACGACCTCGACAAGACGGTCAAAATCGCGGTGGATTCGCGTATGGGCAACACGGGGCAGGCCTGCAACGCTCCCAAGCGCATGATCATCATGTCTGACCTCTACGACGAGTTCGTCGAGAAGTTCGCCAAACGTCTGGAGCGCTTCACGCCCGGCGACCCAGCAGACCCGAAGACAACCTTGGCGCCGCTTTCTTCAAGGAAAGCGGCCGAGGATCTGGTCGGCCAGATCCAGGGTGCGGTGAACGACGGGGCGACCCTTCACACCGGCGGGCAGCTTCATGACGGTCCGGGGGCGTACGTGCAGCCGGCCCTCTTGACCGATGTGAAGCCGGGCATGAAGGCCTACCACGACGAACTCTTTGGTCCGGTGGCGATCGCATTCCGGGCAGAGTCGGAGGACGACGCCATCCGCATCGCCAATGACACCCCGTTCGGTCTCGGCTCCAGCGTCTTCAGCACCGACCGTGAACGTGCCGCTCGAGTCGGGTCACGCATCGACGCCGGAATGGTCTACGTGAACCAGGCCGGCGGCTCTCAGGCCGACTTGCCGTTCGGCGGCATCAAGGCGTCGGGTGTCGGCCGCGAACTCGGCCCGCTGGGCATGGAGGAGTTCATGAACAAGAAGGTCGTGCGCCTGTAACGAACCTTCGACTGCTGGATTCCGGTGCAGCGAATTCAGGCGTGACAGGATCGCAAAAACGTTGGGGCACCGGTTCGACATTGTCGGCCGGTGCCCTGACGTTTCCTGAGGAGCGCTTGAAGCCGCATTGTGGCCATTTGTCGAAAATCGTGCCGGTCAGCAGCAGTCGACGGCCAAGCCCTAGGACGCGACCGCAAGCCGGGTGTCGTTCGTCCACAATTGATCACAGCCGGAAAGTTGTGCCGCTGCGAGGCGAAACGCATCCGGCGTTTTGAGCTCGTGCCGTGCACACAGCTGAGCGGCTGATCTGCGCACTCAATCCGCCCCACGGCTACGTCCCGCGACGCGGGCGCGGCGCTCTGCCTGCACCGCCGCCCGGTGTTTGACAAGCGCGTCAACCGGAATTGAAAGGAACAAAACCAGCAACGCCCAATAGCCGATCGATGGAAATACGACCCCAACCAGCAAAGCGACGAAAAAGCCTGACGTGATCGTGATGCTCCCCGACATGAACCGGGAGGTCAACGGGTTGTCGGTCGATTCGAGGTCGGGGCTTCGCCGGATGAGAAATGCGATCGCGGTCAGGCAGAGGCTGCTGAGCGTCATCGTGCCGATGTAGAACGCGATCGTAAATCGGGTCGTCGGAAACTCGGCGGTCATAGCGGTCGGCAGGGGCAGCACGACGATCGTCAAAAGCCAGAGCATGTTGAGAAACACCAACCGGCCCGAGTACGACCGGATGTGTTCGAAGACCGAGTGATGGGCGAGCCACAGCCGCGCAATCACGGCGAAGCTGATCAGGAACGCGATCAACTCTTCGAAATGTTGCCCCAGGAACTGCGTCGCCGACACCCGGCTGTCGGCGGCACTGACCACTAGGTCGACCAGCGGCAGGATGAGTACGGTCAACGCGATTGCGGTGACCGCGTCGGTGAAGAACACCAGCCTGTCGAAGCCACGGGTCGTGCCCATACCTCACACGCTAACCCCTTTGCCTGATCACGGCCGAGGATGCCCGTGGCCCGGTCTCACCGTCGCCCGGCCATGACCCCGGATCACGCTTTCCCTCAAGGCTTCCGAGCCGCCACGGCACTCGTTCACCGTCCCGGCGGCGCCTTCCGGTCACGGCCCCGGGGCTCGCTGCGGCCCCCACTTCGCATCGCTGCTTGAGATCGTGGCCCATGACCCGCGGGAGCTCGCAGCCTCTTCTGGCGCTAGTCGTCATCGCTCGACGACACGAGCCGACGCCTCGCCGAGAGCAACTCGATCTCGGGCCGGTCGGCGACGAACCGCTCCACCTCGTCGAGCACCTCCACCGCGTGCTGGCTCGTGGACGACACGACCGCAACGCCCACCAGGCTGCGGCGGTGCAGGTCGAGGTGGCCGACCTCGGCGACGCTGAGCTGAAACCGGCGCCGCACCTCGGCGATCAGCGGGCGCACCACGGAGCGCTTCTGCTTCAGGCTCTGCACGTCACCGAGCAGCACATCGAATTCGATCCAGCCGATCCACATGCCTCCATCGTGGCAGACTCACGCCTGACACGAGCCAGCCACATCACCGCAACCGCTGGCCAAGGCGGTGAGGGAGCAAAAGGGAGCCTTCCGAAGCAGCGCGAAGGCGCTGTTGTGCGGTCTCAGCGCGAAGGCGCTGTTGTGCGCTCTCAGCGCGCCACCTTCAGGCAACGAAGGCATGGAATCAGCTCAGGCGAGCTCGAACCCGCGGGTGCGGCCGGCCGCCGGGGCTACGTCGGATGCCGCTGCGGCAGTGAAGCGCGCGGGCGACAAGAATGTGGGGTCGACCTGCGGCGGGCGCCCGGTCGCGAGGTCGGCCAGGATCTCGCCGATCACGGGCACGAACTTGAACGCGTGGCCCGAGCATCCGGTGGCGACAATGAGCCCCGGCGCCTCGGGCAGTGCTCCGATGATGAAATCCTCATCGGTGCTCATCGTGTACATGCAGGTGTAGGAGTCGCGCACGTCGCCGGCCCCCGCCGGGATGAACTCGCGCAGCACGGCGTGCAGTTCTTCGACTTCGTGCGGGTGCACCGTGCGATCGATCGTGTCGGGGGTGCACCATTCACCGCTGGAATGCCGGGCGATCTTCAGCCCTTGGCCGTCGAGCACCGGAAAGCCGTAGTACTCCTCGTCGTTGTGGGTGACGAAGAACGCGGGGAAGGTGTCGGCGGTCAGTTGCGTGTCATCCAAAGGCGTGAAATGGGCGACCACCTTGCGCCTGGTCCGGATCGGCAGTTCCAGGCCGGCCAGAAGTTCTGGAGCCCAGGGACCTACGGCCATGACCACCGCACGCGGCCGGTAGACGGCATCGGCGGTGATCACCCGCAGCACCGGATCGTGCTCGACGCCGAGCACCACCCTCTGCTCGAATACCGCGCCGTGCTCTTTCGCCAACCGGTGGTGCGCGGCGACCGTCAGTTGCGGATCGACGAATCCGGCGTCGGCTTCGAATACCGCCTCGTAATCGTCACCGACCGTGATCGCCGGAAACTGGGCCCTGATCTGGTTGGCCGACAGGTGGTCGAGCGGCAGGCCGTACTGCTGGCCCGCGTCGAGGGTGTCGTGCACGATCGCGACCGGGTCGCCGATTCGGCCGATTCCGACCACGCCGGATGCCGTCAGCAGGTGTTCCCCGGCCGCGTCTTCCAGCTCGTGCCAGAGCTGCCACGCGCGGCGGGCCAGGGGCACATAGGCGGCATCCTCGAAGTAGGCCTGTCGCACCATACGGGTGCGCCCGTGGGACGAACCGTCGGTGTGGCCGGGAAGTCGGGGGTCGAAGCCGAGCACCGTCTCGCCGCGGGCGGCCAAATGGTAGGCGGCGGCCGAGCCGAACCCGCCCAGGCCGACGACGATGACGCCGTCATATTCGATTTCGGGCATGTCTACACTCCAGTCATTCATCTGCCGCCGGGCGCACTGCATCTGTGCGCCTCGCCGCCGTGTTCATCACCGCGTGGTCGTTCACCGCGGTGTCCATGACCGGCGTGCTCCATTGCCGGACGCTCTGCCGGCAGGTGCCGCTCCAACCAGCCGAGAAGTCGACCCAGAAAGTCGGCCGTCTCGGGAAACCCGGTGATGCCGTGCCCCTGCCGCGGATACAACACCAGTTCGGTGGGCACACCGTTGCGCCTGAGCGCCTGGTGGAACGGCACCGCCTGCGCGGGCGGGGTGCACTTGTCCATCAGGCCAGCAGTCAGCATCGTCGGTGTGGTCACCCGCGACACGTAGCGCAGCGGGCTGCGGGTGACATAGGCGCTGGAATCCGATTCGACCTCGGCGTCAAGAAAGATGCGGTCGAAGTCAGGAATGTTCGACGAATGGTGCTGGGTGGTGAAATCGACCACCGGTGAGGTGCAGATCGCGGCGGCAAAGCGGTCGGTCTGCGTGACCAACCAGGCCGACATCTGGGCACCGTAGCTGTTGCCGGTGACGGCAAGCGCTGCCGGATCGACCAGGCCCTCGGCAATCAGGTGGTCGATGCCGCTGAGCAGGTCGTTCATGTCGGCACCGGCCATGTCGCCGTGAATCAGGCCGGTGAACTCCTGGCCGCGACCGTGGCTGCCGCGCGGGTTCACATACAACGACGCGATGCCGTTCTCGGCGAGCAGGCCGACATACGGATGCCGGTCGTGGTTGGCGATCCCCCACCGGTTGCGCCAGGCGGCCACCGGCCCGCCGTGAACGTTCAACAACAGAGAATGCGGGCCGGGCGAATCAGGACTGACGAACAGCCCCTCGACGGTGCGCCCGTCTGGGGCAGTCCATGAGATCTGTCGCATCACCCCACCGGTGCGCCGGATCTCGACGCTGCCCGGATGCGCGAAATCGACGATCGTCGTCACCGAGTCGCCCCTGAGCGAGACCAGCTGCGGGTAGCGGTCGTAGGATTCCAACACCCCGTAGAACGTGCCGGCCGCATCGATTGTGACCTGCGGGGAGCTGCCGTAGAACGTTTCCGGTGTGCTCCAGACGATTCGGCCCGTGTGGGAGTCGGGGTCGATCAGTCCGACCACTGTTTCGAGCCCGCGCAGCCCGGTGAAGCCGATCGCGCCGATTCCGGCCGAGGTGAGGCAGGTCACATCTGCGCCGAGCGTGGGCTTGTGGATGTCGCCGGCCGGGTCGACGATGACCACGTCGCCGGCGACCACACCGCGGTCGCTGCAAATCGCCTCGACGGCCAGGCAATGGCCGTCATGCACGAGCGGAAGCGCCAGTTGCACTCCCTCCACCGGCCGATAGAGCTCGGTGACTGTTCCGGTAGCCGCGTCGAGAACGACCAGGGCTGAGTGGTACCAGCCGGTCTCCCCAGCCGTCTCGGAGGCAACCGCCAGAATACGGTTGTCGTCGAGCCAGCATGCCTCCCACACGTTCACGTCGGTCGGCACCACGTTCGCCGTGCCAGCAGTGGGGTCGACGATCACCAGGCGGCGCGGCTGCTCCGGCACCCCGGTGAACACCAGCGGTTCGACCTGCCCGGCCTCGGGCAGCAGCTGCTCGCTGGCGTCGTAGTTGTCGGGCTGCGGAACGGCCACCACCGCCAGCAGACGGCCACCTCCGGGCGAGGTGGCCAGAAACTCGGCTGCTCCGCCGAGATCGACGCGGTCATCGACGCCGTCGCCGTCTGAGTGATCATGCGCCTGGTTGCCAACGTGCTCACTGGCCTGGTTACCGACATCACTGCCCGCCAGACCGGCAATCCGCCCGCCGTTGAGGCCGGGATCGAGGCCAGGCTTGGTGCCGGCATCTTCACCGAGTCCCGCCGGCACGCCCTCGGCTGGGTCCCACAATCGCACGCGCCGGCCACTGACGACAGCAATGCGGTCACCGAACCAACAAAAAGCAGTGGGCGACCCCGGCAGGATGCTCAACTCCCCGCTGGCGACGGTGACCACGACAACGACGCTCCGGGCCGCCACCTTCAGGCTCGAAAGAATCGTGCCGATACCAGCGACGAATCGGCCGCTCGGATCCACCTGCACCAGTTCGAGGGTGCTGACAGCACCGAATGCCGGCGACTGGGTTCGATGCAACCAGTCGAGTGCCCTCTCCTCGGCCGAGCCGCGGAACTGATTCCGGGCGCGCTCGTTCCCCGAATCGGAGGGGTGACGGGCCGCTGTCTCATCTGCCATCCTCTGACCCTATCCAGCGGCATCCGCCCACCGTCATGGCTGTTCGTTGAGGATTTACAGGCACGTCATATACATTTGTCGAAAGACACAGGGGCGGCACCGTGTCGCAATCGACGGTGAGATCGGTCATGTCTTCGTTTCAAAGTGAACTCGAGCGGTTCAGCAGACGTGTTCAACGCGCTCTCGCCGTCGACGACACCGACTTCGTTCTGATCGCCCACACCGCCGGCGACGGCCGGGAGGACGGCACCCGGGTGGAATCGATCCTCTACCGGCGTACCGCCGAGGCCGCCATCGCACACGGCATCTCGTACGGCATCGACACCGCGACCGAGCCGGTGCGACTGCCCGCAAACGAGAGCATCGGCTACGACGCGCGCGTCTGCGTGCCACTGGTCGTGGGGGCGGTGCGTCTGGGATACCTCTGGGTGATCGACAATGACGACTCCCTGCAGCAGTGGCAGTACGACGCGCTCTCCAGTGGTGCGCGCGCACTGTCTGCCTCCCTGTACGCCACCACGCATGGCGACGGCACCCAGATCACCGATGACCGCTGGGTCGTGACGCGGCTGCTCTCCGACGACCCGACCGACCGAGAGGCTGCCCGGCTCGTGGTCGAGGAGGGCTGGGCCTCCGCGCCTGTGCTCGGTGTCGTATTCACCGCCGCCGCCGGGGCCGACCATGACCAGCTGACCTCGGCCCTCACCCGAACGTTCGACGGGTTGAAGACTCTGGCCGCCGACGTGACCGAGACCGAGACCGTGCTTCTTGTCGCCAATACCGGCATGTCGGGCACATTCGCCCACGATGTGCTGTCGCGCGCATCCGCCGCTTTGCACAAGCTGAATCCGGCCACCGGCGCCCCGGTGTGGTGCGCCGGCGTCGGCCCGCGGGTGGAGGAATTGGACGACATTCGCACGAGCGTCGACCGGGCGAGGCTCTGCCTGCACCTGGCCGACCGCATGCCCGGGTTCGGAACCGTGGTCGCCTGGTCTGACCTCGGCGCCTACCACGTCTTGTTGCAACTGCCGCTGGACAACGGCCCGAGCGACTTGGTCGACCCGCGGGTGCGACGACTGATCGACGCAGACTCGACCGGCCAACTCGTGGCGACTCTGGAGTCGTATCTGCGAAGCGGAGGCTCACCGAAGGCGGTCAGCGACGAACTGCACATCCACCGCGCCAGCCTCTATTACCGGCTCAGCCGCATCACCGAGATCTGCGGCCTCTCCCCTGCCGACGGCGACGACCGCTTCCAGCTCGACCTCGGGCTGAGGATGGCCCGCCTGACCGGGCTGCTCACCTGATCGGGCCCGCTCACCCGAGCGGATGAGGCACCGATCAGGTCAGACACCCATCGGGTGGGCTCCGACATATGTCGAAACGGGAGCGGTTGATTTCTTCCAATCGTCCGTATCCGCACCCCCATCACGCCTGACTAGAGTGAGTTATGCCCCTTGATTCCCACCAGCTTTCCGAGCCCATCTGCGTTGTCGGAGCCGGCATTCTGGGTGCATCCGCCGCGCTGCATCTGGTGCGCGCGGGCGCGACCGACGTCACCATTGTCGACGCGGTCGAACCGCTCGGAGGCACCACCGAGGCCGGAGCCGGGTTCGTCGCAGCCTTCGCCGCCGACTCGGGGCGCCGGTTCGACCGGGCCGCGATCGCCATGGCCCAATACAGCATCGAGTTCTACAAGGGCCTGCGGGATGCGGGCCACGAGATCGAGTTCGCCGCGAACGGCAACCTCGTGCTGGCCACCACCGAGAAGACCCTGGAGCGCATTCGCACGGGCATTCTCGACCACCCCGACAAACTGCCCGGCACCCGTGAATTGACGCCAGCCGAGATCGGCGAGATCAGCGGCGGCACCATCGACCCGGATGCCGTGCTCGGCGGCGTCTACCTGGCCGAGGGCATCCAGTTGACCACACGGCTCGCCCTTCTCGCGGTGCTCGCCGATTTGGAGACCGCCGGAGTGACATTCCGCTTCAACGAACGCGTGACCGGTTTCACCCGCACCGACGACGCGGTCACCGGCGTCGAGACCGACACCGGGCACATCCCCGCGGCGCGCGTCGTGCTCGCCTGCGGTGCCTGGTCGGCCGACCTGCTCGCCGACCTCGGCTGGCCGCTGCCGCTGGTGCCGGTGGTGGCGACCCGGTTCGTCACCGACGACTGCGGCCTGCCATCGACCATGCCCACCGTTCAATGCCTCGACTTCGAGTTGTGGCTGCGCGAGTTGCACGGCGCCTTCTCGTGGGGTCTCGGCCCCGCCTACCGCAGCGTCAGCGCGCTGGAGAAGGATGGCGTGACCATCGGCCGCGACCGCCCGGTCGTGGAGCAGCTGATCCAGGCCCAACGCGAGTGCCAGGCCTCGTTGGAGAAGGTGTTTCCGAAACTGCGCGGCACGACTCCTGCGGAGATCATCCAAGGCATCCCGGTGTACACGGTCGACGGTAACTTCTACGTCGGGCCGGTTCCCGACTGCGCGGGCATCTGGGTGCTGGCCGGCGACAACGAGTCGGGCGTCACCCACGGCCCGGCCATGGGGCGCCTGGTCAGCGAATTGATCGTTGGCGCCGAGCCGTTCGTCGACCCGCACCCCTTTCGCCTCGACCGCACCGCACCCGACCAGTTCTCCACCGAGGAGTCTGTGATCGCCGCATTCGAGGGCGACCGCATAGCGTCCATCCTGTCCTGAGCCCCGCGCGACAGGCCACCCTGTGCCTGAGCGCGCCACCGCACCACACCACGCCCCATCAAAGGAGTATGCCGGCATGACGAAAACGAACAAACTACTGACGGTTCTCGCTTCAGTCGCGACCGTCGGCCTCTTGGCCTCCTGCGCCAACGCCGGAACCACCTCGGGCTCGGATGCGCCAGCCGCCGGTGAGCCGATGATCATCGGCACCACCGACAAGGTGGTCTCGCTCGACCCGGCCGGCGCCTGGGACCTCGGTTCGGCCACCCTGCACAACCAGGTGTACCGCTGGCTGCTCACCTCCGAGCCCGGTGACACCCAGCCGGTGCCCGACCTGGCCGAAACGGCCGAGTTCACCTCCGACACCGAGTTCACCGTCACCATGAAAGACGGGCTCACGTTCGCGAACGGCAACCCGCTGACGGCGTCCGATGTGAAGTTCAGCTTCGACCGCATGGTCGCGATCGCCGACGCGAACGGCCCCTCCCAGTTGCTGTCCGACCTCAAGAAGGTCACCGTCGACGGCGACAGCACAGTGGTCTTCGAGCTGTCATCGCCGAACAATATTCTCTGGCCGCAGCTGCTCACCAGCCCGGCCGCGATCATCGTCGATGAAGACACATTCCCCGCCGACGCCCTGGCCGACGACAACGCCATCGTGAAAGCCAACGCGTTCGACGGTCAGTTCACGATCAGCACCTATGAGAAGAACAGCCTGCTCACCCTGCAGAAGAACGAGACCTACAACGGGATCCTTGACCAGGCTGCGACGCCGTCATTGGTGATGAAATACTACAGCGATGACAACAACCTGAAGCTCGACCTGCAGCAGGGCAACATCGACGTCGTCTACCGCACCCTCGGCCCGACCGCTGTCGCTGACCTGGAGAAGGATGACGCGCTTGCTGTGCACACCGGCCCCGGCGGCGAGATGCGCTACATCGTCTTCAACTTCGACATCGCGCCGTTCGGCAACAAGCTGCCTGACGCCGACCCGGCCAAGGCTCTCGCAGTGCGCCAGGCCGTCGCCGACCTGATCGACCGCGAGCCAATCGCCGACCAGGTGTTCAAGGGCACGTACGCACCCGCCTACACCCAGGTTCCGAGCGGCCTCGACGGATCGACGGATGCCCTGAAGCGCCTCTACGGCGATGGCAACGGTGGCCCCGACGTGGCCAAGGCCACGAAGCGGCTGGCGGATGCCGGTGTGAGCACCCCGGTGGCGTTGAACCTGCAGTACAACACCGACCACTACGGCTCCTCCTCCTCCGAAGAGTACGCCGCGATCAAGGAGCAGCTGGACTCGAGCGGCCTGTTCGCGATTGACCTGCAATCGACCGAGTGGACCCAGTACGTCACCGACTCGGAAACCGACTACCCCGCCTACCAGCTGGGCTGGTTCTCCGACTTTCCCGACACCGACAACTACATCAACGTCTGGTACGGAACCCCGGAATTCCCGTCGATCCTGGGCGCCCACACCGAGAACCCGGAACTGAACGCGCTGATCGAGAAGGAGCGGGTCACGGCAGACCCCGACGAGCGCACGAAGGTGATGGAGCAGGCTCAAGAAATCGCAGCCTCCTACCTGCCCACAATCCCACTGTTCCAGGGCTCAGACATCGTGATCGCAAAGAAGAGCATCCAGGGCATCGACTCGGCCCTCGACGCCTCACTGCGGTTCCGGTTCGCCGCACTCAGCCAGGGCTGACCCCGGGTCACAGCTCACCAGGAGCGGCCGCGCCGGTGCCTCGCACCGCCGCGGCCGTTCGGCTTCACACACGACTTTACGTTTCAGGCCAGGGCTTCGGCCCGCACTGACGCGGTCAATGACTCCTTGTATTCCATCAGGGCCGGCGAGGTGAGCACCTCGGGGCCGCGCGGGCGCGGAATCTCGATGCGCACATCGTCTTTGATTCGCCCCGGCCGCGCGCTCATCACGAGGATGCGGTCGGAGAGGTAGATCGCCTCCTCGATGTCGTGCGTGACGAACAGCACACACAGCCGGTGACTCTCCCACACCTCGGTCAACAACTCCTGCATCTCGATTCGGGTCTGCGCGTCCAGGGCGCCGAACGGCTCATCCATCAGCAGGATCTTCGGCCGGTAGGAGAGCACACGGGCGATGCCGACCCGCTGGCGCATACCTCCCGAGAGTTCGGCCGGCTTGGCATCGGCGAACTTCTCCAGGCCGACCAGGCGCAGCTGTTCGTGGGCGATCTCCCGGCGCTCCGCGCGGCTGAGCCCGAGCCCTTTCAACGCGAATTCCACGTTCTCGGCCGCCGTCAGCCACGGGAAGAGCGAATACGACTGGAACACCATGCCGCGGTCTCGGCCAGGGCCGTCCACCCGCACGCCGTCGACCAGAACCTCGCCGCTGCTGGCAGTCTCCAGCCCGGCAGCGATGTGCAGCAGGGTGCTCTTGCCACAACCGGAGGTGCCCAGCAGTGTCGTGAACTCGTCGGCGTGCAGTTGAAAAGAGACCGGTGCGAGCGCCTGCACCTCGCCCTTCTTGGTGGCGAACGTCTTGGAGACGTTAGCGAACTCCGCGACTGCGTTCATCGGGCTCCTCCTCTGGACCAGCCGAACCAGGCGCGGTCGATGGCCCGCATGGCCTGGTCGATGACGAGGCCGATCACACCGATCAGGATGATGATCATGAAGATGCGGTCGGTGTGAAAGTAGCGTTGCGCGACGATGATGCGATGCCCGAGACCGCTCTCGGCGGCGACGAGTTCGGCGATCACCAGCCAGGTCCAGCCCCAACCGAGGGTGATCCGAATGGTGTCCCAGATCGCTGGCGCCGAGTAGGGCAGCACGATGCGGCCCAGCAGCGGCAGCGTTTTCATTCCGAGGGTCTGCCCGACCTGCACATATTCGCGCGGGGTGCGCTTCACATTGTCCATCACCATCAGCGCCTGCTGAAAGAAGGTTCCGATGAACAGGATCGAGTACTTCTGGCCTTCGCCCACACCCAACCAGACGATGGTCAGCGGCACGAACGAGACGGCGGGCATGTACCGGATGAAGTCGACAATCGGCTCGACCGCGGCCTCGAACCGCCACACGGTTCCCATCAGGATGCCGACCGGCAGGGCGAACAGGGTCGCAATGCTGAACCCGATCGCGATTCGTTGCAGGCTTATGGCCAGGTCGCCCTGCAGGGTGCCATCACCCCAGAGCTCGGTGAACGCCCCGAGAACGGCAGCCGGTGACGGCAGAAAGTACGGGCTGACCAGCTGCAGGGCTGTGACAGTCCACCAGAGTGCGAACAGCGCTGCCAGCGCCGAACCGCCCCACACCCAGTAGTCGCGGGCGCTGACCTGGTGGAAGAGTCCGCGCCGTGAGTCGCGTCTCATCTTCTGGCGAGAGCAGCTTCACCAAACGACGGGTCGGCGATCCCGGCAAGGTCGACCTCCGCAAGTGCTGCATCGCCGCTGGTCTGCCAGAGGTTCTTCAGCACGTCGGCAACGGGGCCGTAGTCGTCGGCGAAGAACTCGTTCGACGCGGTCAGGGTCATCAGCTGAATCCCCTTGAAGGTCTCGGCGAATTCGGCCGGGTCGGCACCGATCGCGGTGGTGATAATGGTCTGGCCCTCGGTGGGATTCTGTTCGAAGAACTCCACCGCGTCGTTCCAGGCGAGCAACACGTTCTCCAGAGTCTCGGAGTTCTCCTTCGCCCAGTCGGGGTTCACCAGCAGGGCGTCGGTGATCAGGCCGAACGTCTCGGCAGCCGTGTGTACCACCTGCAGGTCGCTGCCCTCGCCGAGGGTGGCCGAGAGGTAGGGCTCGTAGGTGACCGCGGCATCCACCCCGCCGGAGAGCAGTGCGGCTCCCGCCGAGGAGGCGGGCGTGCCGACGACGGTGATGTCGTCGAGGGTCATGCCGGCCGTGGCCAGGTAGTCGCGGATGAGGATGTCGCTGGTGGCGCCCTCCTCGAAGGCGACGCGCTTTCCACGCAACGACTCAGCAGTGTCGAGCCCGGGGCCGGCCATCACGGCGTCGGCGGTCGTGGTGACGGCTTGGATGAGCACGTTGCTGACATCCTGACCGGCCGTCGAGTAGACGGCGGAGGTGTTGAGCGCCGCATCCGCCAGCGGAACTCGGCCCGATCCGAACGCAGAGATCATGTCGGAGTCGGTGTTGAAGGTGATCAGGTCGAGCTTCACACCGTGGTCGGTGTCGAAGCCCTTCTCCACCGCGATCTGCCAGGGTCCGTAGCCGATCCACGGTTGGGTGGCGATGCTCACATTCACCGGGGAACCATCGGTCGTGCCTGTGTCGGCCGGCGAACCGTCGGGCACGGCAGGGTTGCAGCCGGCAAGGAACAGGCTGGACGCAACGGCAAGGCCCGCCGCGATGAGAATACGGTTTTTCAACAACACTCCTAATAATTGGGTTTCTGCAGAACGCGCCGCCGATTGTGGCGAGCCCGGCCGCGGCGCGCGGACCGTGTCACTCTGCTGTGGCGCATTCGGGCTGAGAGACTCTTCAATTCCTGTCCTCGACCGGGCACGCCGAAGCATATTCCCAGTCCACGGTCGAAACTGTGCGGATACATCACGCAGGTATTGAACGTCAGTTCAGGTTATCAGTTCTTCAACGCTGAGACTCGCGCGCCGACACCCTCCTGAGGCCCGCGAACACGCCCTTGCCACACTGACCGCACGGGCGGAAACTCAAATTGTGCACGACTCTTCTCGGCACAGGCAGGGATTCTCATGACCAGTGAAAGCGTTCCCATCGGCCCGGTCGATGCGAGTGTGGTGCCCCGGTTCGCCGGGATCGCCACGTTTGCCCGGCTGCCGCGGTTGGACCAGGTGCCGCGCGCCGATATCGCGATCGTCGGGGTGCCGTTCGACAGCGGTGTCAGCTACCGGCCCGGGGCCCGCTTCGGCCCCTCCCATGTGCGCGAATCCTCGCGGTTGCTGCGCCCCTACAACCCGGTGCAGGACGTCTCCCCGTTCGCCTCGCAACAGGTGGCCGATGCCGGCGACATCGCCGTGAACCCGTTCAACATCCTCGAAGCCGTCGACCAGATCGAAGCCGGCGCCCGCCACCTGGCCACGGGGGGAACGAAACTGGTCACCATCGGCGGCGACCACACCATCGCCCTGCCGCTGCTGCGGGTCGCGCACGCCCAACACGGCCCGATCGCCGTGCTGCACTTCGACGCCCACCTCGACACCTGGGACACCTACTTCGGGGCACCGATCACGCACGGCACCCCGTTCCGCCGCGCCTCCGAAGAGGGCCTCATCGATCTGCAGCACAGCCTGCACGTCGGCATCCGCGGGCCGTTGTACGACCGTGAGGACCTGCGCGATGACAAACGGTTGGGCTTCGCGATCATCGCCAGTCACGAGATCCAACTCGAAGGCCTGCAGTCGGCGATCGATCGGATGCTCGCCCGCCTCGGCGACCGCGCCGTGTATCTGTCGGTCGACATCGATGTGCTCGACCCGGCGCACGCGCCCGGCACCGGTACCCCGGAGGCCGGCGGGATGACCAGCAGGGAACTGCTGGCCATGCTGCGCGAACTGCAGCACGTGAACCTGGTCGGCGCCGACATCGTCGAGGTCGCCCCCGCCTACGACCACGCCCAGATCACCGGCATCGCCGCCGCCCACGTGGCCTACGAGATCATCTCATCGCTCGCACCCCGCGAACGATCCGTCCCCGCCGAAAAGGATGACGATGAACGCGGCACCGAATAACCCACCGACCTCCCCGCCGCGCACACGCGAAGGGGTCATCGAGAGACATTCCATCGACTACATCCCACTCGCCGAACGTGGGGGCAAGGTCTGGCACCAGGGACCGTTCTGGTTCACCGGCAACTTCGTGCTGCCCACCATGGTGACCGGCTTCATCGGCCCGGTGATGGGGCTCAGCGTGGGCTGGACCATTCTCGCGGTCACCCTGGGTGCGTGCTTCGGCACATTCTTCATGGCGTTCCACGCGAACCAGGGGCCACGCATGGGGTTGCCGCAGATGATTCAGTCCCGCGCCCAGTTCGGTGCCCAGGGAATCATCTTCCCGTTCGCGGCAACCGTGTTCGTCTACATCGGGTTCATGGTCTTCGACACGATCCTGGCCACGCAGGGGTTGCAGTTGGTTCTTCCCGGCAACAACTTCTTCTGGTACACCGTGCTGATCGCGATCTCCATCGTGATCGCCGTGGTCGGCCACGACCTGCTGCATTTCGTGCAGCGCTGGCTCACGTACCTGTTGATCGTCGTGTTCGTGATCATCACCATCCTCGCGATCACGACCCTCGGCGGAGACCCCGCCGCCCCCGCAGCCACTGCCGGGTGGGATCCAACAGCGTTCCTGGTGCAGTTCTCCCTAGCGGCCGGGTACAACATCAGCTACGCCGTGTACGTCTCGGATTACACGCGCTACCTCCCCGAGAACGTGTCGGCCCCGAAACTGATCAGCTGGGTCTACGCCGGGGCCGCCGGATCGGCCGTCTGGCTGATGTCACTCGGCGGGATCCTTGCCAGCCAGATTCCCAACGCCGACGCGATCGGGGCGATCAAGCGCGTCGGCGACAACCTGTTTCCCGGGTTCGGCACGTTCGCCGTGCTGGTCTCCTGCGTCGCCCTGGTCTCGATCATGGGGGTGAACGCCTACGGCGCAATGCTCACCGGTTCCAGCGCGGTCGACGGCTTCCGACAGGTGCGTCCCACCGTGCGCCTGCGGGTGGTCGGCCTGGTTCTGGTCGGCATCGTCACGCTCATCGTCGCGCTCGCGATCCCGGAGAACTACCTCGGCAGCTTCAACGACTTCGTCATTCTGATGCTGTATTTCTTGGTGCCGTGGACCGCCGTCAACCTGGTCGACTTCTACCTGGTGCGGCACGGAAAGTACGCCATCACCGAGATCTTCAACCCGAAAGGCATTTACGGCCGGTGGGCGTGGCGTGGCGTCACCGCGTACCTGATCGGCTTCGTCGCGATGATCCCGTTCTTCTCGACCACCTTCTACGAGGGCCCGGTGGCCCAAGCGCTGGGCGGTGCAGACATGTCGTTCATCGTGGGTCTGGCGGTCTCCGCCGTGTTGTACTACATTTTCTCCCGCAACCTTGACCTGACGGCCGAGGCCGAGGCCCGCCGCCTCAGCCGGTTGCAGTTGGAAGGCTCGGCCCACTGACCAGGGTCGACCACGCCAACAGTCGAACTGCACGTACGATCAAAGGGTGGCCCCGCCCGCGAGGGTGCGGCACGCCGCCTTCAACGACAGGAGACACTCTTGGAGTCCCCCGCAACATCCACAACAGACACGACAGACACAGCGATCACAGCGAACGCCAAGACCACCGTCGCCTGCTGCCAGCTCGCCCTGGCCGTTGGCGACATTGCCGGTAACCGCGCCAAGGCGCGCGCCGCGATCATCGAGGCGGCGGATGTCGGCGCCAAAGTCATCGTGCTGCCGGAGTTGTGCAACACCGGCTACATGTTCACCGACCTCGACGAGCTGCGGCCCGCAGCCGAGACCGTCGACGGGCCGACCGTCACCGAGTGGGCAGAATTGGCCCGTGAGCGCGACCTGATAATTGTGGGCGGGTTCGTCGAAGCCGGTGACGACGGCAACGTCTACAACGCCGCCGTCGCGGTCGATGCGAGCGGGGTTCTCGCGAAGTACCGCAAGGCACACCTGTGGAACTTCGAGAAGAACAAGTTCACTCCAGGTTCGGAGACTCCCCCGGTGGTAGACACTGCCGTCGGGCGGATCGGCATCGCCATCTGTTACGACCTGGAGTTTCCGGAGTGGATGCGCCTGCTCGCGCTGGCCGGCACCCAGTTGCTGTGTTCGCCGGTGAACTGGCCGGAGTACCCTCGGCCTGACGGCGAGCGGCCGAGTGAGATCGTGAAGGTACAGGCGAACGCCACCTCCAACCGAATGTTCATCGCTGCAGCCGATCGGGTCGGCACTGAGCGCGGGCAGGACTGGGTGGGCGGTTCGGTCATCGTCGATGCCGACGGGTTTCCGGTCACCCAGATCCGTCTCGGGGCGGAGATGATCGCCTACGCCTCTCTCGACCTGACGGATGCGCTGGAGAAGCAGATCAGCGAGAACAACAATGTTCAGACCGACCGCCGCCCCGAACTCTACGGCGGCGTGGCCGAGGCTCCCCCCGTCTCGGCCTGAGCGTTCGTAATCAGCACGATAGCCCCTGTCGCCCACGGGCACCCCAGCCGGCAAGGGCCCGGCCAAGACGTTTCTGAAACGTCTTCTGCATGCTATTTCGGACTTTCGCGTTCACCGCTTACCTGTTGGCCGTGTTCTCCGTTCTGGGTGACCTCTTCCGCGACCGGAAGCCAATGACCGGCGCTCTGGTCAGGGCGCCGGTACGCCTTTATCTTCTTCCTCTTCTTCTTCCTCTTCTTCTTTTTCGTTCTCGTCGTTACGCACATCGGTCAGCACCGTGTCGGGGATGTTGCGGGAGAGCATCAGGGAGAGGCCACTGATCAGGGCGAGCGCGAAGAAGGAGATGCGCAGCGAGCTCACCTGTGCATCCTGGTAAAGGCCCATCAGTTCGCTGCTGTCCGAGGAGCTGAGGCCCGCTTTTTCGGCGATCTGTGGCACGGACGAGGCCGGCACGATGGCAACACCGGAGTCCGTTGACTGCACCACCGTCGTCTTCGCCGATTGGGGCAGTGAGCTGGGGTTCACCCCGGCCAGGAAGATCGACCCGAGCGAGGCGATCAGAATCGAACCGATCAGGGCGGTGCCCAACGAAGATCCGAGATTCTGGAACACTCCCTGCAGCCCGCCGGCCTCACTCGACTGCTTCTCAGGAACGCTCGACATGTTCACGTTGCCGAGTTGTGAGGCGAGAAGACCGAGCGCAGCGCCGGCGAAGAACATTCCGACCCCGAAGGCGACGCTCTTCAGGTTTGCAGACACCGACGCGACCAACACGAGACTGCTGGCAATCAGAACCAATTGGCCGATGCGCACAATGAACTTCGGCGACCAACTCCGGTTGAGCCAGGTGCCTACCATCGAAAAGAGGATGAGCGCAATCGAGAGTGGAAAGATGCGGATGCCGGTATCAAGCGCATTGAGACCCAGAGTCATCTGCAGGTAGATCGGAACCATGAAGAACAACCCGGCGGTGAAAGCGTATTGTGCCGCCACGACGCTCAGGCCGCTGCGAAGCCGGCGGATGGAGAGCATCGAAACGTGAAGCAGTGGCACCCGACCGTGGCGTTCGAGGGTGCTCTGCCGACGAAAGAACCACCAGAGCAGCAGCCCGGCCACGATGAAATAGGGCACCAAGGAGAGGCCCAACGGGGTGATCGGGGCACCGTTGATGGTGGGCGGAAACAGCGGCAGAACCCATCCCTAGGTCTTCGTCTGCAGCATGCCGAACACAACCAGCACAAGGCCGGCGGCCGACCGAACATCTCTCCCGTGCGTGGATGCCGCCCGCTTTCACGAAACGACGAACCACTTCGCAGGCCAGGGCGAAAAGAATGTGCCAGCCGTCAGGAGCGTGCGCTGCGGGCGAATGTCAGCGTCTCGCCGCGGGCTCCGCCCATCCAGATGTCCTGGCAGGCGGCCGCCATCTCGTCGAGCCCCTCGACGACCGTGCCGAACACATTGCCGGGCACCCAGCCCTGGTCGCCGTTGATCAGCAGGTTGTTGCGGCCGTAGAACAGGGCCAGGTCGATGATGTCGCGCTTTTCGGTCGGCACCTCGCCGCCGCCGTAGCCGTGCGACGGAGTGACCAGCACGTCGGAGTCGAACTGAAAGTAGCAGAGGTCGCCGGGGATCGGCGTGACGGTCGTGTTCTCCTTACCCGGCTCCACCTCTGCGAAGGCGGGCACCAGGTTGTAGATCTCGTTGCGCGCATACTTGCCGTGGAAGACCTGAGACGACAGCGGCAGGGCATTCCACACCGCCGAAGCTGTGCGCGGTGCTTCGTCGTCAAGCAGTCGGGCGAGGCAACTGACGCCGCGCTTCTCGAGAGTCACCGTGATGTAACGCGCCATGGCAGAAACTCCTTTGATCCGGCGTAAAATCACCGACGAATATCTTCCCTGAGACTACGACCCATAACGTAGGATTGTCAACAATTACTCTCGTATTGTCACCGAGGCCGATGGCACCCGGTTCGTCCCCTTGGAGTCCCGTTATGAACCTCACCCCGCCACCGCCCAGGCGCGTTCCAGACGCCAGCGTTCCGGGCCCGGTCGCCCCCGACTTTCCAGACGCATCACCGTCGGGCATCCCGGACGGCCCGGCCTGGCGCATCCCGGTCGGGATCGTCGCCCCCTACGACATGGCCCTCGACTCCGAGCTGTGGCGATGGGTTCCGGACACCGCTGCCCTGCTCTTCGCCCGCACCCCGTACGAGGCGCTCCCGGTGACTCTGGAGATGGTCAGATTACTCGGCGACGAAGCGGCACTCCGCGCCACAACCGAACAACTGAAGATGATCTCACCGGCCGCGTATGCATTCGCCTGCACCTCGGGCAGTTTCGTGAACGGCCGCGATGGGGAACGCGCAATCGCGACCGCCATGGCCGAGGCCGGCGGCGCCCCGGCGGTGACCACCTCTGGTGCCGTCGTCGCCGCCCTGGCCGCGCTGGGCGCAGGTGCCGTCGCCATCGCCACCCCGTACGACGCGGAGATCACTGCGAAGCTGGCCCGGTTTCTGGCCGAGCACGAGATCGATGTGACCGGCGCCGCTCACCTGGGGCTCGACTCCGAGATCTGGGCGGTGCCGTACCGGCGCACCGCCGAGCTGATCCGGCAGGCGAACACTCCTGATGCCCAGGCGATCGTCGTCTCCTGCACGAACCTGCCCACCTACGACCTGATCTCCCCGCTGGAAGCGGAACTCGGCAAACCGATCGTCAGCGCGAACCAGGCCACCATGTGGGCGGTGTTGCGCGCGGTCGGGCTGGAGGCGGTGGGCCCCGGCCAGCGGCTGCTGGAGGCGACGCTGCAGCGCTGAGGCTGAAGTCCTGGTGTTATGGGTTTCGAGACGATCCTTCGTTCCTCAGGATCCCTCAACCCGCGTAAATTCACGCTGGTCGAGGGTGACGCGGGGATCAGTAGGGGTTGACGGCTTCCAGAAACTTGCGCGTGCGGTCGTGCTCGGGGCTCTTGAAGATCTGGTCGGGAGGGCCCGCCTCGACTACGACACCCTTGTCGAACATGACCACCCGATCGGAGATCTCCTGGGCGAACCGCATCTCATGGGTGACCAGCAGCATGGTCATGTCGGTGGTGGTCGCCAGGCGACGGATCACGTTCAGCACTTCCCCGATCAGCTCGGGGTCAAGCGCCGAGGTCGGCTCGTCGAAGAGCATGACACGCGGGCGCATCGCCAACGCTCGCGCGATCGCCACACGCTGCTGCTGGCCCCCAGAGAGCTCCGGCGGGGTGTGCTTCATGTGCTCCTTGAGGCCCACCAGCTCCAGCAGGTCGACCGCACGTTCGGTCGCATCCTTTTTGGAAAGCCCCAGCACGTGGATGGGTGCCTCGATCACGTTCTCCAGCACCGTCATGTGCGGAAACAGGTTGAACTGCTGAAAGACCATGCCCACCTTGCGGCGAGTGGCGATCGTCTGCTTGGTCTCCCTGGCCTTTTCGCCCGGCTTCACGTTCCAGAGGGTATCGCCGCCAACCGTCACGAGCCCCACATCCGGAGTCTCAAGCGTCATCAGGATGCGCAGAATAGTGGTTTTGCCCGAACCGGATGGTCCAATGATCGAAACCTTCTCGCCGGCCTTCACCTCGAAGTCGAGGCCGCGCAGAACGTGATTATCGCCCCACGCCTTGTCGACTCCGGCGAAGGAGATCTCAATGTCAGAGCTGGGCTCCGGGGAATTCAGGGTGTGCAGAATGTCAGTATGCGGGGACAAGGCGTCGCTCCAATCGGCGAATCAAAAGTGATGACGGGAAGCTGATCGCCAGATACAGCAACCCAGCGATCGTCATCGGTTCCAGGTACATGTAGTAGTTGCCACCGATCTGCAGTGAGGTGCCCATCAACTCGAGGATGGTGATCGACGACAGGATCGCGGAGTCTTTGAACATCATGATCAGGTAGTTGCCCATGACAGGCACGATCGGTCGTACCGCTTGCGGCACGACGATTCTGAACCAGGTGCGCGCAGGCGGCAGGCTCAACGCACGCGACGCCTCCCACTGCCCTGTGGGCACCTGCTCGATACCCGACCGGTAGACCTCCGCGCAGTAAGCGCTGTAGTTGATGCCGAGCACCACGATCCCGGTCGGCAGGGCGTCGAACCCCATCCCCCACAGTGGCAGCACGAAGAACGCGATGTACGCCTGAACGAGCAACGGGGTACCGCGCACGAACGACACGTAGAAGTCGAAGAGCTTCGACACCACGGGGATCTTCAGGAAGCGCACGATGGCCACCAGCAACCCGACGGCCAAGCTGATCGCAAAGCTTACGAAAGTGATCTGTATGGTGAGCCAGAACCCCTTGAGCAGGGCGGGCATGATCGAGATCGCGAATTCGTTGTCCCAGACGTTCATCAGAGCCTCCCTCCCACCAGCACGGCCTTGCGCGGTCGCGCCTTGGCCAGCGATTTACGGTCGAGCGCGAATCTCTTCTCCAGCCAGCGGGTGAGCCAGCCGAGAAGCAACGAAAGTAGGTAGTAGAGAACCAGGATCGTGAGGAAGAGTTCCACCGTGTTGCCGGTGACAGTGCGTTCGTTCATCGCGCGCCACGTGAGATCCGAAACCGTGACGAGAGACACCAACGATGTGTTCTTCAAGAGATCGACCATCACGTTGCCGAACGCGGGAAGCATTGCGGGAATCGATTGCGGGATCAGAATGCGTCGCATGCGAAGGCCCGGGCTCATTCCCAGCGCGATGGCCGCTTCGGTCTGGCCCTTGGGTCTTGATCGGATGGTGCCGCGAACGATCTCGGCGGCATAGGCGCCCTCATTGAGTGCGAGTGCGAGCACACCGGCGACCAGCGGTTCGAGCCGGATGTCAAAGAGCACGGGGAGGGCGTAGAAGAACCAGAACATCTGTACCAGCAGGCCGGAGCCGCGGAACACTTCCACGAAGACTGTTGATGGCCAACGCAAGTACCAGCGCTTCGAGAGCCCGGTCAATCCTGCGATGAAAGCGACGATCAGGGTGAAGAATATCCCGAGAACGGTGACCAGGATGGTGACCCCGAGGCCCTGCATCATGAGCGGGAAGAAGTCGATTATCGCACTCAAGCTTTACCAGCCTTCCTTGGCGGCGAGCGAAATGAGACGGGGCACAGCTGCTGTGTGCACGGCAACTGTGCCCCGCCCGGAGGAAACTAGCCCTCGGTCTTGCAGAGCTCCGCGGCGGTGACGCCCTCAACCACGTCGGGGTCGAAGCCCCACTGGGTGAGGATCGCGGCAAACTCGGGAGTCTTCTTGAACGCGGCGAGTGCCTCGTTGTAGGCGGCGAGCAGCTCGGTGTCACCCTTGCGGAATGCAGCGCCCGAGCCTGTGCGCGGGGCATCCTCGATTGGTGCAGTCACTTCGATGCTCGCGTCTTGCTCCACGAGTGAACGCAGCGACAGTGTCGGCAGCAGGAATGCGTCTGCACGCTTGGCGGTGACCGCCTCCATGCCGCTTCGGCTGTCCTTCACGAGAACCATCTGCCCTTCGGGAACGCCTGCGGAGTCAAGAATTCCCTGCTCGAACGCACCGGTGAGCACCGCGACCTTTAAGTCTTTGTTGTCGAGAACGTCTTTGATCGTGGTGATGTTCTTCGGGTTGCCCACGGGGGTACCGAATGACTCAGTCGAGACGATAACCGGCTCGGAGTATGCCACTGCGTCACAGCGTGACTGCTTCATGAACAGCCCGGCGGCGATCACGTCCCAGCGGTCAGCGTTCAGCCCAGGGACCATAGCGTCGTAGGGAGTGATGACACCTTGGATGTCGTCGATGCCCATGGTCTTCAGAACGGCGCGAAGCACGTCTGGCTCAGCCCCGTGCACCTCACCGCTCGCTGTGACCTCCGTGTATGGCGGCTCGTTGGCGATACCAACGCGAAGGTAGCCGTCAGCCTTTCCCCGCTCAAGCGTGTTGCCGGCGCTGGAGGCACCGTCGCTTGCGCCGCCGTCTGCGCCGCCGGATGCCGACGAGCAGGCAGCAAGGCTGCCGGCAAAAAGCAGTCCCGCAGCGACGGCACCGATCGTGCGCATCATCAATCGACGTTGAGGATTTCGGTTCATTCTTGGTGTCCGATCTCGTTGGGGCCCGACCTTGGGCCATGTATGACTCCTGCTGTTCAACTGTACGAAACAGCGCGTTCGTGCTTTAGTCGAACTTATTGATTCTCTATAGGATTGTCAACAATCAACGAATAACATTTAGGAATCGGGTCAAATATTTCTCTATACAAGGGAGCTACCTTGCCACAGTCACCCGAGGGGTTGCAAATGCCACTTCCGCTAAATATCGGCCTTCTCTACCCCGGATTGGGCGCTGACGACGACTTTCCCTACTTGGAAAGTGCCCACCCCGGGTTGCTCAGTCTCCCCCTTGTTCGCACCGCTGGCGGCGATGTCGCGCACCTCGTCGATGAGCTGCTGGCTGTCGGTGGAACCGAGAATCTACTCGCCGGAGTAAGTGAGCTCCAATCGTTACATCCCGATGCCGTGATGTGGGCCTGCACCTCCGGGAGTTTCGTGTACGGCTGGGCCGGGGCTCACGTTCAGGCTGACGAGGTGGCCGAGGCAGCCGGAGTGCCCGCATCATCCACCTCGATCGCGTTCGCCGAGGCGTGCCGCGCCCTGAACGTGACTTCGGTGGCGGTCGCGGCGAGTTACCCCGACGACCTGGCGCAACACTTCCGGAGGTTTCTCGACGACTGCGGCTTCGGCATCGAGGTACTGTCGTTCACCAGCAACGACATAGCCACAGCGGGCGAGGTGGGGTTGCTCGGCAGGGACGAGGTGATTGCGATGGCGAAGGCTGCGGATCATCCAGACGCACAGGCCGTTCTCATCCCCGACACCGCGATGCACTCGCTGCGGTGGATCGACGATCTCGAGCGAGAGCTCGGCAAGATCGTGCTCACCGCCAACCAGGTCACGGTGTGGGAGGGCCTGCGAATCGCCGGCCGTCCGCTGAAGCTGGACGGCCTCGGCACCCTCTTTCGCTGAGGCACCCAGCCCGCGAATGCTTCGCGCCACGCGGAACGCTTCGCACCTGTTCGAACTTGAGCGAAGCGTTCCAACTGGTGCGCACGCGAGAATAGCCCAGCGTTCGCTCCGCGCACAGCGCGCACGGGGGTCAGTTGGGCACGAAGCCAAGTTGCTTGTCGACCACGTTCACGAGGTCGGCGCCGCGCACGTAGCGGTCAAAGTTCTCGCGGAACAAGTCTGAGAGCCGCTCGAGCCAGCCCACGGCGTCACCGCTCAGGTGAGACGAGATGAGCACGTTCTCCATAGCCCACAGCGGGCTGGAGTCGGGCAGCGGTTCGGTGCTGAACACGTCGAGCGCGGCCCCGGCAATCCCCCCGGAGGCAAGCGCATCAACAAGCGCGTCGTCGTCGATCAGCTCACCGCGGCCCACGTTGATCACCCGGGCGGTGGGCTTCAGCGCATCAAGCACCGCCTTGTCGACCATGTTGCGGGTGGCATCCGTCAGTGGTGCGATCAGCACCAGCCAGTCGGCATCGGCAACCACGTCGGCAAGGCGGTCGGAGGCGTGCACCACACCGAAGTCGGGGTCGACGCGGTCGGTGCGCCCGACGCCGACCACCGTGAGTTCCATCGCGGTCAGCATGCGCGCGGTCGCCCGACCGATCGCCCCGGTGCCGACGATCAGCGCCTTGGTGCCGTCGATGCGCTCGGTCTCACGGTGCTCCCACTGGCGCTTCTCCTGGCGGCGAAGCGAACCCGGGATGTCCTTGGCGATCGCCAGAATGCTGGCCAGCACGAACTCCGCGATCGGGCGGTCGAAGATACCGCGGGCGTTCGTGACCACGACGTCGGATTCGTTGAGCTCATCGAACAGCAGCTTGTCCACCCCGGCCGCGGCCACGTGGATCCACTTGAGCGAATCCGCGTGCTCCCAGACCGTCTCGACCGCTGACGAGAAGAAGTCCCAGAGGAAGAGCACGTCTGCACCGGGCAGCGCGGCAGCCAGCCCGTCAGCCTTCACATAGCGCACCTCGGCGACGGCCTCGACCTCGTCCATTCCTGCAGGAAGGTCTTTGCCATGCAACACGACGACCACCGGTGACTTCGACCCTGCCACGTTCACTCCTTGCTCTCTTTTGCACCGAGGTTCTCTGTTGCACCGCTGTCATCTGTCACACCGAGCAGGCGTAGCGCCATCAGCGCATAGGCCCGGGCGGCGATCACGAGTTCGTCGATGCCCACCGATTCGTTGGCCTGGTGGGCCTGGTCGTTCAGGCCACCCGGCCCGAGCACGATGGTCGTGATGCCCACGTCGCGCGAGATGAACCCGCCGTCGCAGGCCGCGGTCCAACCGCCCACCTCGAGCCGGCCGCCGCCCGCATCATCGATGGCGTCGACGGCGGCTGACACGAGCGGATGCCCCGGATCGGTGCGAAACCCGGGCATCTCCATCTCCACATCGAGGGTGATGTGGATCCCGTCGCCGTCGATGCCAGCATCGCGAACCCGCTGCAGCATGTCGTCGGCAACCTCACGGGCGTCTTCCCCCGGCATCAGGCGCCGGTCGATCGAGGCCACACACTCCGCGGCGACGATTGACGTGCCGGTTCCGCCGACGATGGTACCCAGGCTCCAGGTCGGGGCGCCGAGCAGCGGGTCGGGTGATTGGCGGTGCTTCTCATGATCGGCGCGGATCAGCTCGAAAACCCGCGCGGCAGCCGCAATCGCGTTGCGCCCGTCGTCTGGGCGGCCCGAATGTGCGGCGACGCCGGTGACGCCGAGCCTGAGATAGCTGTCACCGCGGCATCCGATCACCGTCTTCAAATCGGTGGGTTCGGCCACCACACAAGCTTGAAACCTGCCTCGGGGTGCGATCGGCGCGTACGCGCGGATACCCAACCCCAGGTCTTCTTCATCAACGGTGCACACTAGTTGCACCGGGCCGCGCAACGAGAAACCGGCCCGGCTGATCGCCGCCATGGCGAGAATGACCGCTGCCAGACCGCCCTTCATATCGGTCGAGCCTCGACCGTACAGCCGACCATCCTTCTCAGCGGGTAGGAACGGATCGTGCAGCCAGCCGTCACCGGCAGGCACCACGTCTGAGTGGCCGAGAAACATGAGCCCCGGCTCTCTGCCGCCTGCCAGCGTCGCCACAAAGTTCTGCCTTCCAGGCGCCACATCGAACAGTTCCAATTCGAAACCAAGCCGGCTGCAGGCGGCGGACAGTGCCGCGACCGTTGCCTCCTCGGTGGAGCCGGGGTTCTCGCCCGCTGCAGCGATCAGCGTGGAGGTGAGTTCGACGATCTCCTCGACGTCGATCTGCTCCGTCACCGCCGCCTCAGCCTCGGTCAGGCCGGACGGCAGGGCAACATCGCGGCTCATCGCGCATCCCGTGCGATGTCCAGCGCGCGCGTCAGGCGCTGCACTCCCTCTTCGATGCGCTCGGGTGACGACGATGCGAAACACAGTCGCAGGGCGTCGTCGAAATGCCCGGCCGCCGACAGTGCGGGCCCCGGAATGAACGCGACGCCCTCGGCGAGCGCCGTCTCGAACAGGTCAGACGTCGAGGTGCTGGCGTCGGCCCCCTGGAGGGTCAGCCACAGGAAGAACCCGCCGTCGGGGTCGGTCATGGTGATGCGTTCGCCCAGGTGGTCGGTCAGGCTTGCGACCATCGCGAGTTTGCGCTCGTGGTATGTGGCCCTGATGCGCTCGATATGGTTGGCCAGCCCACCCCGGCGAATGAATTCGGCCACCAGGTGCTGGGCCGGCACATTCGTGCAGGTGTCCATAGCCTGCTTGGCCTTGATCACGAGTTCACGCACCGCCGGGTCGGTGTCGACCCAGCCGACTCGGATGCCGGGCGCGAGAATCTTCGAGAAGGTGCGCACCGAGAAGATCAGCGGGTCGTCCGGGCTGAGCTCCTGGAAGCCGGGCAGGTGCTCACCGGAGAAGCGCAGCAATTCGTAGGGGTCGTCGTCGACGATCACCGCGTTCCACTCATGCGCCAATTCGATCAATCGTTCGCGGCGTCCAAGGGACAGGGTGGTTCCGGTCGGGTTCTGAAAGTTGGGGATGACGTAGATGGCCTTGGGGATGCGGCCGGCCTTCTCCACCAGGGACGGCAACGCCTCCACGATGAGCCCATTGTCATCCATCGGCGCCTCAAGAATCCGGGCGCCATAGCTGGCGGCCGTCGCGCTACCGTTGGTGTAGGTCGGGCTCTCGACGATCACGAGGTCGCCCGGGTCGACGAAGAGCTTGAAGGCGAGGTCGAGCCCCTGCATGCCGCCTGAGGTGATCGTCAGGCGGTCACGGCTGGTGGGTTGGCCGGATGCGGCGAGGTATGCAAGCAGCTGGTGGAGCAGTTCGGGCTCACCCTCGGTCGCCCCATAGGTGAGGCTGTGATGGTCGAGAGTGGCCGCTGAGATGTCGCGAAATTCGTCGAGCGGCACCGCCTCATCGGCCGGCGATCCCATCGCGAATCGCACGATGTCGTGCGTCTGTGCGGCGAGCAGCGAGGTGCTCGAGTCGATTACCGACCCCGTCAGCCGCGAGGCCCGATGCGCGAGTGGAAGTACTTGGGTTCTCATTCATTTCCTTTCTGGATGAGCTCACGCGGAAAGTCCGTGAACGTCTCCACACCGTCGGCCGACACCCGAAAGGGCTCGGAGACCTCGTAGCCGTAGTTGTCCATCCACATTCCGCAGATCAGATGGAAGGTCATGTTCTCCTGGAGCTCGGTCTGTTCGCCGCTGCGCAGACTGACCGTTCGCTCGCCCCAGTCGGGCGGGTAGCCGATTCCGATCGAATAGCCGAGGCGAGACGGCTTCTGGTAGCCGTGTTTGGCCAGCGTGATGTCCCATGCCTCGGACAGTTCGGTAGCGAGGATTCCGGGGCGTACCAGATCAAGAACAGCCTCAAGTCCCTCGCCCACAGCACCGGCAACCTTCTGCAGCCTCTTCGACGGCTTGCCGAGCATGATCGTGCGCGCGAGCGGGGTGTGGTATCTCTTGTGCGCGCCGGCGAGTTCGACTATGACCGCCTGATGATCCTCGAAGGGTTCAGAGTTCCAGGTGAGGTGTGGCGTGTCGGCCGCCTGCCCGGTGGGCATCATCGGGACGATGGCGGGGTAGTCCCCACCGAATTCCGCCGTTCCCGCGGCCTGGGCGCGGCTGATCTCTGCGGCCACGTCGCACTGCCTGGCACCGACGCGCACATGCTCGATGGCCGCGTTCATCGCCTCGGTGCACACCCTGGATGCCGCCCGCATCAGGTCGATCTCGGCCGGTGACTTGATCAGTCGAACCCAGTTGACCAGCTCGTGGCTGTCGACGAAATCCCATTCCGGCAGCCCCTGCACCAACGAGCGGTAGGCCTTCGGCGAGAAGAAGTGCGCGTCGAGATCGAGACCCACCTGTTCCCCCGCGATCGGGGAGACCAGGCCGCGCTCCCTCAGGTCGCCTGCCACCCAGTCGAACGGGTGAATCTCGCCGTGGTGCACATAGTGTTCCGGATACCCGACGATGTTCTCGGGGGGCAGCCAGGCGGTGCGGAACGCCCCGAAGGCATCCATGGCGCGGGAATAGAAGATCATATCCCCAGATGCCGGTACGAACAAGAACTGCGGGGTGTAGAACGACCACGCGTTGTAGCCGATCAGATAGTAGAGATTGGCCGGGTCAGAGACCAGTATCGCGGCCAGATTCTGCTCGGTCATCCGTGCGCGCACATTATGGAGCCGCGCAGCGTACTCCTCGCGGGATATGGGCATCTTTAACACCTAACTACTTTGGTAGATTGTTGACAATCAGAATATCTTTGTGCGCCTCGCAAAGCAAGACCCGAGAACCCTCAGGATTTCGTTGAATCGCGTGCCAGCAGCGAAGCCCTGAGGTCGGTGACGCCGGCAGCCATGTGGGCAGCGATCGCCGTTTCCAGCCCGGGCCAGTCTGCGGCCACCAGTTGGTCGATCAACGCCTGGTGTTCGGCGACAAGGGCCTCGGCGTGGGGGTACGATCCTTCGAGGTTGACGATGCAGATGCGGGACTCTGCGGCCAGCGTGGAGTAGATCTTCGACAGCCGCGAATTACCGGCGCTGGCCACGAACGCCATGTGGAACGACAGGTCAAGCTCGGCCAGGCGCAACCAGTCCCGCTGTTCGACCAGAGGCTCCATCCTCGCGATGATCTTCTCCAGCGACTTGACCGTCTTCTCGATCGTCGGACGGTCCTGCTTGCTGATGGCCGCAGCAGCACCGATCTCGATGGCCTGCCGGGCCGCGTAGATCTCCTCGATATCAGTGATCTCCAGCTCAAGCACGAACATGCCGCGGTTGCGGTGGCTGACCAACAGCCCCTCCTGGCTCAGCCGCTGCAGCGCTTCGCGCACGGGGCCGCGGGAGACCCGCAGCTTGTCGACCAGGGCGGCTTCACGGATCTGCTCTCCCGGACGGAACGAACCGTCAATGATGCGTTCGCGCAACTGGTCTGCGATCAACACCGACGTCGGGCGCCCTTCCAGCGCCGACAGCCCGTCTTCACCCGCCATGTCTTCTCCTTGTTGAGGCCACGCCGGTCATCGGCGCGGAATTGAAAGGTATTTGTGTTCCAAGAACTCGTCGATGCCGACCCGACCGCCCTCGCGGCCGAGGCCCGACTGTTTCACCCCGCCGAACGGCGCAGCCGGGTTCGAGACCAGGCCGGAGTTGAGCCCGACCATACCCACCTCGAGTTCGTCGCCGAGCCGGAGCGCACGGTCGATGTCTTGAGTGAAAAGGTATCCCACGAGACCCCACTGGGTGTCGTTGGCGATGCGGATGGCGTCGTCTTCGTCATCGAACGGGATGACCGGGGCCACGGGGCCGAAGATCTCGTTGCTCATCAGCAAGGACTCGGCGCTCACATCGGCCAGCACTGTGGGGTTGTAGAAGTAGCCGGGGCCGTCCGGGCAGTCGCCGCCGACGACCACGCGGGCGCCGAGCGCGACCGCGTCGTCGACGAGTTCCTGCACCTTGTCGCGACCGGCGGCATCCACCATCGGTCCGATATCGGTGCCCGCCAGGCTGCCGTCGCCGACGGTGAGCGCAGCCATGCGGGCAGCGAGCTTCTCGGTGAATTCGTCGGCCACCGAGCGGTGCACGAGGAACCGGTTCGCCGCGGTGCAGGCCTCTCCCATATTGCGCAGTTTTGCGAGCATCGCGCCCTCGACCGCCCGGTCGATGTCGGCGTCGGCGCAGACGATGAAAGGGGCGTTTCCGCCGAGTTCCATCGACGATCGCATCACATTCTCGGCGGCCTGCGTGAGCAGGATCTTTCCCACCTCGGTGGAGCCGGTGAAGCTCACCTTGCGAGCGATGCCGCTCGACATCCAGCTTCCGACGACCTTCGAGGAGCTCGACGTGGTCACCACGTTCAACACCCCGGAGGGCAGGCCGGCCTCGTGCAGGATCTGTACCAGGGCGAGGGAGGTCAGCGGGGTCTGGCTCGCCGGCTTGAACACCATGGTGCACCCGGCCGCGATCGCCGGGCCGATCTTGCGGGTGCCCATCGCCAGCGGAAAGTTCCACGGGGTGACCAACACGCACGGCCCGACCGGAACGCGAGTGACGAGGATGCGGTTCTTGCCGTCGCCCGTGGTGCTGTAGTCGCCCGAGATGCGCACAGCCTCCTCGGAGAACCATCGAAAGAACTCGGCGCCGTAAGCCACCTCGCCGCGGGCCTCGGCCAGTGGTTTGCCCATCTCGGCCGTCATGATCGCGGCCAGCTCATCGGTGCGTTCGATGATGAGTTCGTACGCGCGACGCAGGATCTCGCTGCGTTCGCGCGGCGGTATCTTGGCCCAGTCGGCCTGAGCGTTGCCGGCGGCCTCGATGGCACGCTCAGCGTCAGCAACCGAGCCATCGGCAACGTGGGCGATGATCTCCCCGGTCGCCGGGTTCTCGACCGGGAACCTCTTGGCGCCTTCTGCGTCGACCCACTGCCCGTTCAGGTATAGCCGAGTCTCGAGGTCGGGGAGGGTGGAGTTCTTCTCCGCGGCAATTGTCGTCATTGTTTGTCCTTTACTAATGGTCGTTACTAATGGTCGTTTTTGACGGATCGGTCGTTTTTGACGGATCGGTCGTTTTTGACGGATCGGTCGTTTTTAACGGATCGGTCGTTCTTGAGGGATCGGTCGTTGTTGAAAGATCGGTCGTTCCTGAAGGATTGTTCGGTCTGTCGATCTGTGGGAGCGACATCCAGCAGTTGGGCCAAATGCAGACCGGCGCGCTCGGGGGCCACTTGCATGAGTTGCATCTGGCAGCTGAACCCGTCGGCCAGCACCGGGGTAGTGGCCGCACTGTCTCGGAGAGCCGGGATGAGGGCCTGCTCGGCCACGTCCATGCTGATGTCGTAGTGGCTGGGTTCGAAGCCGAAGTTGCCGGCGACTCCGCAGCAGCCGGTGGCCTCGCGCACCCCGGCCACCCCGACCGCGTGCAACGCCTGGGTCTGGGCGCGGGCACCGAACACGGAGTATTCGTGGCAATGCGTCTGCACGGTCACCTCGGGTGGCGCCCCATCTGGCCACTCGGGCTGCCAGCCGGACTGGGTCAGTTCCGTGACCATGCCGGCGAAACTGCGGATGCGCGCAGAGACCCGCTTGGCGGCATCCGTGTGGATGAGCTCGGGCAGGTCTTTCTTGAAGGCCGCCGCGCAACTGGGTTCGATGACCACGATCGGCCGGTCGCTACCGTCGTCGAGAACTGCGGCGGCGCGAGCCAAGCGCTTCTTGGCAGCGCCGAGCTGACCGGTGGAGATGAGGGTCAGCCCGCAGCACACGTCGGCGTTGCATTCCACGGTGCGCCCGGCCTGGCGCAGCACCCGCTGGGCTGCCCCGGCCACTTCGGGCCGGAACCCCTTGGTGAAAGTGTCGACCACCAGGGTCACATCCGGTACTCCGGTGTTCTGGGCATCGCTGCGCCTGTCATCACCGTTCGGTGTACCGCTCAGCTCGGCGCGCAGCGCACCAGCGCTCGCGAACCGAGGCAGGGTTCGCTTGGTGGTGAGACCGCCGAGGAAGGAGACGACTTTGCCGAGCGGCGAAGACAGCACGGCGTTCACGAGCGGGGCGATGCGCGTGGTGATCTTCAACCAGGTGGGCAGCCAACCGAGTGTGTAGTGCGAGAGGGGACGCAAGCGCCCCCTGTAGTAGTGGTCGAAGAACTCCGACTTGTAGGTGGCCATGTCGACGCCCACCGGGCAGTCGGTGGAACACGCCTTGCACGACAGGCACAGGTCGAGCGCCTCGCGCACATCGTCGGAGCGCCAGCCCTCCTCGACGCTCGAGGCCCCGCGCACCATGTCCTGCAGCACGCGGGCCCGACCCCGGGTGGAGTCCTTCTCGTCGCCGGTGGCCCGGAAGCTCGGGCACATGACACCGCCGCTGGTGGTGCGGCAACGGCCGATTCCGACGCAGCCCTGCATTGCCCGAACGAACGGGTCGACATCGGTTCCGGCGGGCTTCACCCTGGGGGTCAGGTCGAAGCTGGTGCGCCATTCGCGCTCGGGAACACCGGCCAGGGCGAGGTTCGCGCCGAGAGGTTCTGGAGCGACGAGGATGCCGGGGTTCAGAACTCCTGCTGGGTCCCAGATGGTCTTGAACCGCCGGAACGACTCGAGAATGGCCGGGGAGTACATGATCGGCAGCAACTCGCTGCGGGCACGGCCGTCGCCGTGTTCACCGGACAGGGACCCGCCGTGCGCGACGACCAGGGTCGCCGCGGCCCGCATGAAGTCTTCCATCACGCTGCGGCCGGCATCTGACCGGAGGTCGAAGGTGATGCGCACGTGCATGCAACCGGCACCGAGGTGGCCGTACATCACGCCGGTGAGGTCGAACCGGGCCAGCAGGTCACGAAACTCAGCGAGGTAGGCCGCCAGGTTCTCAGGCGCGACCGCGGAGTCTTCCCAGCCGGGCCAGGATTCCCCTCCCGTGTGAAGTCGGGCCGACAGCCCGGCACCGTCTTCGCGCACCCGCCACAGCAGCCCGCGTTCGGTGAGGTCGCCGACCACTCGGCCGTCGACGAGGCGCCCGTTCTCACGAAGGCGCACGAGCAGCTGCTCGGCCTGGGCCGCCACGGCATCCATGGCGTCGCCGTCGAGGTCGACGTAGAGCCACGCCGTGCCTTCGGGCAGCCCGGCCACCGAATCCTTTCCGCGACGCTGTTTCATGGTGTCGACGATGGCCTCGTCGATGCCTTCGATGGCCGCCGGTGAGAACTCGAGAATGGTCATCACGTCTTCGGCGGCGGCCACGATGTCGTCGTACCCGAGCGCGATCAGAAGGGCCGCTTGGGGCACCGGAACCAGTTTCACCGTGGCGCCGACCACGATCGCGCAGGTTCCCTCGCTGCCGACCAGTGCGCGAGCGATGGCGAACCCGTTCTCGGGCAGCAGGTTGGCCAGGTGAAAGCCGGAGACCTGGCGCGGTATGCGGCCGAGTTCCAGCCGAAAGTCGCTGAGGTTCTCGTCGGCGAGCGCCCGCAACTCATTGCTGAGCGTCGCCGCCCTCGCCGCCGCATCCGCGTCGTTCGGGTCGGTCGCGTCGATGCCACTTTGGGTGGCGGTCACTCGGTGACCGTCAGCGGTGACAAGGTCGAGGGCGATGACATGGTCAGAGGTGCGCCCGTAGCGCACGGAGTGGTTGCCGCAGGCGTCGTTGCCGATCGCGCCACCCAGGGTCGCCCGGGTCTGGCTCGACGGGTCGGGCGCGAATGTCAAAGCGCCGCCGGTGGCATCCTTCGCGGCCTTCTGCAGGGCGCTGAGCACGATGCCGGGCTGCGCGGTGGCGGTGCGGGCCTTCTCGTCAATGGCGATCACCGCGTCCATGTGGCGAGAGAAATCGAGCACGATGCCCCGGCCTACGGCACCGCCGGCCATCGACGTGCCGCCGCCGCGGCTTGTCAACGGCGTGCCTGTGCCGGAGCAGGCTCGCACCACGTCGACCACGTCCTGCACTGTGCGCGGAAAGACGACGCCCAGCGGTTCGATGCGGTAGTTCGAGGCGTCGTAGGAGTACTCTGCCAGTCGGCGGCTGTCGGTTTCGACCTCAATGCCGAGCCCGCGTAACCAGGCGAGCAGCGGCTCCGTGACTGGCGGCTCCGGGGCGGTGAGGGACATGGCGTGGCTAGCTGTTCACGAGTTCGGCGTGCGCGGCGGTGAGTGCGGCAGCGAACCGGTCGAGCCCGGTGGCGATCTCGTCAGGGCTGACCGTCAACGCGGGGATGATGCGCACCACGTTGCCGAACCCACCGCAGGTGAGCAACAGCAGGTTTTCCTTGATCGCGGCCTGCTGCACGGCAGCCGCCAGTTCAGGGTTCGGTTCACCTTCATCGGTGCGGAACTCCACTGCCTGCATCAGGCCGAGGCCTCGAACATCGGCCATCAACGGGTTCTGCGCCGCCAGGTGCACGAGACCCTGCTGCAGTTCCTCGCCGCGCACGCGCGCATTGGCGACCAGGTTCTCGTCGCGCACGACGGCCAGGGTTGCGACCGCTGCGGCTGCCGCCACGGCGTTGCCGCCGTAGGTGCCGCCCTGCGAGCCCGGCCACGCCTTGCTCATCATTTCAGTGGATGCGGCGATCGCCGAGATCGGAAACCCGCTGGCCAGGCCCTTGGCGGTGATCAGCACATCCGGGCTGATGGAGCTGTGCTGGTGGCCCCAGAACTCACCTGTGCGGCCGACTCCGGTCTGCACCTCGTCGACGATGAGCACGATGCCGTGCCTGTCGGCGCGTTCGCGCAATCCCTCGAGAAACCGGGGAGGGGTGGGCAGGTAGCCACCGTCACCGAGAACCGGCTCGATGATGAACCCGGCGGTGTCGGCCGGCGACGAGACTGTCTGCAGGAGGTAGTCGAGCTCCTTCAGCGCGAAATCGATCGCGGTTTCCATGTCCCATCCGTAGCGCAGGGCATACGGGAACGGGGCGATGTGCACTCCGCCCATGAGCGGGGAGAAACCGGACCGGAACCGGGTGCCTGCTGTGGTCAGCGAAGCGGCGGCGACGGTGCGGCCGTGAAAACCGCCGTGAAAGGCGATGATATTCGGGCGGCCGGTTGCCATGCGGGCGAGGCGAATGGAGGCTTCGACCGCTTCAGAGCCGGAGTTCGCATAAAACACGCTGTCGAGCCCACTAGGCAGTACCTCTCCGAGCGCTTCGGTGAGCTCGAGCAACGGCTTGTGCATCACCGTCGTGTATTGCGCGTGGATGATGACACCGGTCTGCTCACGGGCCGCCTCGACCACGCGCGGGTGGCAGTGTCCGGTGCTGGTGACGCCAATGCCCGTCGTGAAATCCAGATAGGTCTCGCCGTCGGTGCCGTAGATCCAACTGCCCAGAGCCCGGTCGACGATGACCGGGGTGGCTTGCTTCAACAACGGACTGAGCGCTGTCATCTGTGGTCCTCGATTCGTAGGCGGACTTTACAACTGCAGATTGTCAACAATAATACATTTGAGCATACAAGCCAAGCCTATTGTTGACAATGCGAATCACGGCATACCAAACTGTCGAAATGGATGATCTCGCCACTTTTTCAGCAACCGACCTCCTGGCGGCGTACCAAAGCCGGGAGCTTTCCCCGGTAGAAGTCACCCGTGCAGCACTTGACCAGATCGCCCGACTGGATGCCGGAGTGAACGCGTTCTGCCTCGTCGACGAGGAGTGCGCTCTGCAACAGGCGAGGGGGTCCGAACAGCGGTGGCAGGCAGGCAGCCCGCGGGGAGAACTCGACGGCGTGCCCACCAGCATCAAAGATCTGCTGCTGACCCGCGGCTGGCCGACCCTGCGCGGATCGCGCCTGGTCTCGCCCGATCAGGAATGGACCGAAGATGCGCCATCGGTGGCGCGCCTGCGCGAGGCTGGTGCCGTCTTTGTCGGAAAGACGACCACCCCTGAGTTCGGCTGGAAGGGCGTGACCGACAACACCCTCACCGGCAATACCGGCAACCCGTGGGACGTGACCAAGACCAGCGGCGGCTCCAGCGGCGGCTCGGCAGCCGCCGTCGCCTACGGAATGGGGCCGCTCTCGGTCGGCACCGACGGGGGCGGGTCGGTGCGCATCCCGGCGGCCTTCTGCGGCATCGTCGGGGTGAAGCCGACCTATGGCGCCATCCCGGTGTATCCGACCAGCCCGTTCGGCACTCTCTCCCATGTCGGCCCGATGACCCGCACCGTCGAGGACGCCGCACTGATGATGGACGTGCTCACGAAGTTCGACTCCCGCGACTGGTCGGCTCTGGCGCCCCCTCTCTCGTCGCATCTGGGCGGCCTGCGCGACGGAATCCGTGGGCTGCGCATCGCGTACAGCCGTGATCTCGGGTATGTGGCTGTCGATCCAGAGATCGCGGCGTCGGTGGATGCGGCCGTTCGCGTGTTGGCCGAACTGGGCGCGATCGTCGAAGAGGTCGACCCGGACTTCAGCGACCCGATCGAGGCGTACCACACGCTCTGGTTCGCGGGAGCGGGCAAGGTGATCGAGTCCTACCCTCGCGCGCGCTGGAACGAGTTGGATCCCGGGCTGCTCGAAATCGCGCTGGCAGGGCGCGAAATGACGGCGATGGAGCTCCTCGACGCCAACCAGGTGCGCGCCGACCTCGGCCGGCGCATGGGAGCGTTCCACGTGAAATACGACGTGCTGGTCACCCCGACCATCCCGATTGCGGCCTTCGACATCGGCGAAGAGGTGCCGACCGGTTCGGGACTGACCCGGTGGGCCGAATGGACGCCGTTCACGCATCCGTTCAACCTCACCCAGCAGCCGGCCATCTCGGTGCCGTGTGGCCTCACGAAGGGTGGGCTACCGGTTGGGATGCAGGTGGTGGGGCCCCGTTACTCCGACGCGCTGCTGCTGAGTGCGGCCTTCGCCTTCGAGTCGGTGGCTCCGTTCCCGTCCCCGCCCGGAACCGTCCCGTAGTCGTCAAAACTCGCACCCGCGGGCTGTTCTGGGGGCCGGTGTTCTTCCCGGTCACACAGCTTTTTCACACTAGGCGTCCAGTTAGGCTCGAAGCATGGAAATTCTGAGAAACGTTCTTCTGGTTCTGCACTTCATCGGGCTCGCGGCGATCATTGGCGGCGTCATGACGCAGATGTCGAAGTTCAAGACCGGCACCGCCCGGGTCGTTCCGGCGATTATGCACGGCGCTTGGTTGCAGCTGATCTCCGGCGTGGCGCTGGTGGGCATCATCGAGGCCGCCGACCTCGGCGACATCAACAACATGAAGATCGGCGTGAAGCTTCTCATCCTCGTCGTGATCACGGTGCTTGCATTCCTCAACCGCAAGAAAGACAGGGTCGCCTCCTGGATCGTGCCGACCATCGGCCTGCTGGCACTCGCCGACGTCGTGATCGCGGTGTTCTGGTAGGCCTGTAGCCCACTTTCGCTGCCCGTGCTCGCACCCGTGAGGGCGCACAAGAGTGCCTTCCCGTTCGATCGGAAGGCACTTTTTTGCACTCTCACGAAGCTGGTCAGGAGCTGGTCAGGAGCTGGTCAGCAGCTGGTCAGCAGCTGGTCAGCGCAGTGCCCCCGAGAGCGACTTGTGCACCCAACTGCGGTAGTTCACCGCCGACCAGCCCAGGTCGCGTACCAGGGTCAGGTAGACGTTCGGGTGCCCGATCGACCAGATCGTGGCAGCCGCTTCGATGTCGGTGACCTGCGTCAGCCCACCACGCTCGCGCAGTGTGGCGGCCGCGAGGCCGTAATTGCTCAGCCGCTGCTCGCCCCGACGGCGTGCGAGGTCGGCTGCCTCGGGATCAACGGCTGCAGCCTGCTGGATCACCGCCCACACGTCGACCGTGCGCTCTCCCACCTCGACGAACCAGTCGGCGAGAACGTCGAGCACACCAGACACGTCCTGGGAGGCGTCCGTTCGCTCCCGCATGAGATCTCGCACCGGCATCGGAGAATTTGGGCCCGACGCAGCGTCATCGAGCATCGCGGACAGAAGGGCCACCTTGTTGCCGACCGAGTTGTAGATCGTCTGCACCGCCACGTTCGCTTCGGTTGCGATCGCGGCGATTGACGTATCCACGTAGCCACGGCTCAGAAACAATCGTCGCGCGGCCCGCACGACCTTCCCCCGGGTGAGAGCAACCTGTTCCTCGCGCAGAGTCGGAGGGCGTCGGTCGGCGACACCGCTGGTATTGGATGCCGCAGTTTCGACTGCCCTGACGACAGGAGTGATTGTGTCTGCAGTTCGCGGCGCAGGGGTGTCCATAAGTCCAAGTCTAACGTCAGATTAGCATTGTGCTCTATTGAGTAGAATGGTATTCTAATGGGGATGAAGGGAGGCCCGCCATGAGCGTGGACACTATTGTGATCGGGGCCGGCCAAGCCGGTCTCGCAACCGGCCACCATCTGGCCAAACAGGGCATCTCATTCGAGATCCTCGAGGCCGGTCAACGCATCGGGCAAAGCTGGCGTGACCGATGGAAATCGTTGCGACTGTTCACGCCGGTCCAGTACAGCGCCCTTCCCGGAATGTCGCACTCGAATTCACACTCGGATAAGGGCTACCTGCGCAAGGACGAGTTCGCCGACTATCTCGAAGAGTACGCATCCCAGTTCGAGTTGCCGGTGCGGTTGGGGGTGAGGGTTGAGCGACTCACCCGAACGGCTGACGGGTTCGAGGTCGTGACATCCGCCGGCTCGATCAATGCGCACAACGTCGTATTGGCCACTGGGCCGAATGCACTCCCCCACATTCCCGCGTTTGCCGCGACCATTGACCCGTCGATCACCCAGCTTCATTCTTCCGAATACGTCGACCCGGCTTCGATCCCCGACGGCAACGTGCTGGTGGTCGGTGCGGGAACCTCGGGGGCCGAAATCGCCCTCGAGCTTGCGGCAACCCATCGGGTGACCCTGGCGGGCCGGCCGACCGCTCATATTCCCGATCCGGTATTCACCTATGCGGGCGCCGCATATTGGGCGTTCATCTCCTCCGTCCTCACCGTGAAGACACCAATCGGTCGCCGGGTGGCCAAGGCGTTCCACGCCAGCGGTGCGCCGCTGATCCGTATTTCGATGAAGCAGGTGGAGTCAGCCGGGGTCTCACGCAAACCCCGATTGATGGGAGCCGCCGACGCAGAGTCGTCCGCACCCACGACCATCATTTGGGCGACGGGCTTCACTCCCGACTTGTCCTGGCTCCCCGATCTGCCGCTCGGCCCCGGCGGGTACCCCACTTCCGTGCGCGGTGAGGTCACGGATGTCCCGGGGCTGTTCCTCGTCGGGATGCCGTTCCAGTTCGGGCTCACATCGGGCCTCATCGGCGGCGTGGGTCGTGACGCCGAGTGGATCGTGAAGCGCATCGCCCACACTCGTCACGCTGAGCGATCCACCGTCAACACCCTGTGACCTCGTTCGTCGCCGACGGGTGACCGCGACCGAACGAAGTCAGCCTCAGCCGAGCCATCCTCGGCTCAGTCGGATTCGCCGATGTCCTCGTTCCACAGTGCTGGCTCCGCGGCGATGAAGTCAGACATCATCTGGATGCATTCGTCATCGTCGAGCACGACGACATCGACACCGCGCGACCGAAGGTAGTCCTCTCCACCGTAAAAGGTGGAGTTCTCGCCGATGATCACCCGGGGAATCTTGTACAGCAGGATGGCGCCGGTGCACATGTCGCATGGCGACAACGTCGTCACCATCGTTGCTCGTTCGTACACGCTTGCCGGCAACCGACCAGCGTTCTCCAGGCAATTGGTTTCACCATGGTGAATCGCACTGCCCAATTGCACTCGCTGATTGTGACCGGTCGCGAGTACCTCACCGTCGACGATCAAAGCGGCGCCGATCGGAATTCCGCCTTTCGCTCGGCCTGCCTTGGCTTCCGCGACGGCAAAAGCGAGCTGTTCTGAATCGGTCAATGCCATTTTCTTCTCCATTCAATGGGGGTTGATCATGTGGTCACGCGCGCCGATAGGGGGTCAGGTAGGAACCCGGATAACGCACGCCGCGACCCCAGATGGCAAGTGCCGCGATCACGACGATGTACGGGAACGCGATCAACAGCTCGTTGGGCACGGCGCTGAACATGGGCGAGATCGCCAACTGCAGCTGCAATGCGTCGGCGAAACCGAACAGAAGTGCTCCGGCGACCACGGGCCAGACTCGCCACCGCCCGAAAATGACCAACGCGATGCAGATCCAGCCTCGACCGCTGACGATATCCAGTGTGAAACTGCCGAGCAGACTCAGCGTGAGAAACGCTCCTCCGATGGCCATGAACGCCCCGCCGAACATGAGCGCGGCATACCTGGTGCTCGCCACAGGAATACCGGCAGCATCCGCCGCTTCAGGATTCTCGCCAACGGCGCGCAACCGCAGCCCGAAACCGCTGGACCGCAACACCCACCACAGCGCCGGCGCAAGGATCAGGAACGCGACATACGTCATCGGATACTGGGCGAAAACCCCTGTGCCGGGGAACCAGCGGTCGAACTTGGCTGTAACAGTTTGCGAGCCGCCGCTGAACAGCAGACGGTTCGTAAAATCACTGGCTGCCACCAACAGGAGAGTGGTGCCGATGCCGGCGACGTGCTGGTTCACGCCGAGCGTGACGGTGAGCACAGCCATCAGCAAGCCCGCAACGAGGCCGGCGACGATCGCTGCCGCAATCCCCAGCAGGGCGGAATCGGTATACGCCGCGGTGAGAAAGCCGACGAACGCTCCCGCGTACATGGTTCCCTCGATCCCCAGGTTCATGATGCCGGTGCGCTCGTTCAGGATCGCGCCGAGCGCCGCCCAGACCAGGGGGGTGGCGATCGTCAATGTTGCCGCGAGAACAGCGAGCAGGGGAAAATCCATCACTGCACCTTCTCTGATTCATGCCCGGTGTCGGACGTTCGCGCTGGGTCTGCTTCGGGTGCGCGTATCGGTTGGCCGAGGGCTTCGATATCGTCTTCGGTGCGGGTACCAGCAACTCGTCCGTGCCCGAACACAATGCGGTAGTGCCGGGCGACCATCGCTGAAACCACGGTCAACAGCAATGTGGAGCTGACAATCGCGCCCATCTGTGACGGCACGTGCAGGACAACGGACGCGTTCTGCGCCCCGACCGCAATTGTTCCGAGAAGCAGTGCGGCCAACAGCACTCCACCGGCGGAGAGTGCCCCCAACGTTGCCACGACCACACCGGTGTACCCGTACCCGACCGCAATGCTCGCGGTGAGCTGATGTTGGACACCGAGCACCTGGCTGGCTCCGCCAAGACCGGCGACAGCACCAGACACCAGGGCGCTGCGCCACTGCAGGCTGGACACATGGATGCCGGAGAATCGGGCCGCAGCACCCGCCTGCCCGGCCGCCCGCAATCGCAAACCGAGCGGGGTGAACGACATCACGATCCAGGTGGCCACCACGAGCAGCAACGCAATGATCAGCCCCCAATGCACACGGGAGCCGTCCACGATCGCCGGCAGGGTGTAGCCGGCCCCGAAGCTGTCCGAGTCGGGAAAGCCGGTCTGGGAATTGCGCCAGGGACCGTTGAGCAGTCCCTGCACCAGCAGCAGAGCGACCGGGTTCAGCAGCAATGTAGTCACCACTTCGTCGATGTGCGCGCGTCGTTTCAACCACGCCGGAAGCAGAGCCCAGGCTGTGCCGCCGAGGGCTCCCGCCGCCAGAGCGAGCGGGAGGGCGAGTAGGGCCGGCAGGCCCGGCAGGTACAGCCCCGGAATGGTGGCCGCGATCGCCCCAGCCAGATATTGACCCTCCGCGCCGATATTGAAGTAGCCGACCCGGAACGCGATCGCCACCGCCAGACCGGTGAAGATCAGCGGGGTGGATGCCAGCAGCACCTCACCGATCCCGCCGAACGAGGTGAGCGGGGTGATGACGTACCGTTCGTACGCGGCGAGCGGATTGGCGCCGGCCAGCCGGATCGGACCCGCCGTCAACAGCAGTGTGACCAGCACGGCCACACCGATCGCCGCAGGTGCCAGCCACCGTGACTCGTGGGCGCGTAACAGGAGCTTCATGCGGCCTGTCCCGTCATCAGCAGACCCAGTTCCTCGCGTGACGCGTCGGCCGCCATCACATCACCGATGATCCGGCCTGAAAAGAGCACGACGATGCGATCGCATAACCCCAGCAGCTCGTCCAGATCTTCGGAGATCACGAGCACGCCGGCACCATCATCGCGCAACCCGCGCAATTGGGAGTACACATACTCACAGGCGCCAACGTCAAGCCCGCGGGTCGGTTGAGAGGCGACAAGGGCCCGCGGGTTGCGGGAGAGGGCGCGGGCCAGCAACACTTTCTGCATGTTTCCGCCCGACAGGCTGCGGATCGGATCGGTGGCGTTCGCGCGAATATCGAATCGCTGCATCAGCTGATGCACATGCGTGCGCATGCGCGTGCGGCTGAGGAATGGGCCGCGCCGAAACGTATCGAGATCTTCGAGCACAAGATTCTGCTCCACGCTCAGATTCGGGATGACACTACCCCGGCGGTCCTCGGTCAGACGTCCGAGCCCGGCACGGATGCGTTCGACCACGCCGAGCGCGGTGATGTCGACTCGCCCGATCTGGATGGAGCCGCTGGTCGGCTCGGCCATGCCGCACAGAACACTCACCAACTCGGTCTGACCGTTTCCGGACACTCCGGCGACTCCGACGATCTCACCGGGCGCGACAGTGATCGAAACCGTGTCGAGCAACGGCGCCCCGGAACCACGCAACGTGAGATCTCGGATGGCCAGGGCGGGGACGGACGCGGTGTTCGCTCGGCCGGAAGTTGCGGCAACTGCGGTCGACGCGGTTGCCGCCGGGGTGGCACTCGACACGGTGGTGGCGCGGCCGACGCCCGGCGGCCGATCGCCTGCAGGTGCGACCAGGGCTGTGGAGACCGCGGACGGTTCGAGCCCGATGCTCGTGGCAAGCGCGTCAGCTTCGACCGTACTGACAGCTTCGGTGATGCCCCCGTGAGCTACGACCTCCGCCCCCACCATCATCGCCGCGATCTGCCGCGGTTCGAGACCCGCCGCCGGAACACTGGCGACGATCTTGCCGCGGCGCAGAATGCTGACTCGGCCGGCGATTTCGACCACCTCGTGCAGCTTGTGGGAGATGAAGATGACGCCCATGCCGTCGGCGGTCAGCCGCCGGATCGAGTCGAACAGCATGCCGACATCTTGCGGCACCAGTACCGCGGTCGGTTCGTCGAGGATGAGAAGTCGGCAGTCGTGGAACAAGGCCTTCACGATCTCGACGCGTTGCCGTTCGCCAACCGAGAGCGTTTCGACGACGGCGTCGGGATTGATGGACACGCCGATCCGGGCAGCTGCCTCCAGCGCCCGGGTGCGGGCGGCAACCCGGTTGATCCGGCCAATGCCGACACCGGCGAGCATCAGGTTCTCGGTCACCGTCATCGTTCCGACGAGGGAGAATTCCTGCGTGACCATGCCGATCCCCGCCGCCATGGCATCCGCCGGGGACGACATTTTGCGCACGGTGCCTTCGATGCTGATTTCGCCGCTGTCTGGTTGGCTCAGCCCGTAGAGGATGCGCGTCAGCGTGCTCTTGCCTGCCCCATTCTCGCCGAGCAGGGCATGCACCTCCCCCGGCTGAACCACCAGGTCAATGCTGTCATTCGCGACCAGAGCGCCGAAGGTCTTCGTGATTGCGCGAAGCTCCGCCAACGGCGGACGAACGCCGGTCACTTGCCGACTGTGGTTGATCCGGCCGGAGCTTCCTCGTTGATCGGCGTGGCGAACGCACCGGATGTGATTTCGTCGTGCTTGGCCTGCACCTTCTTCAGCAGATCACTGGGAATCGGGAACGCCGTGCCGGTGTTGATGGGCGCGATCGAGCTGCCGCCATTGACCATGTAGGAGTACTTGCCGAGGTTGCTCGCCGTGAACTTGCCACCGGTCACCTCCGCGACCACCTGGTCGACGGTCGGCCGCATGTTCCACAGCAACGACGTCACGACGTAGTCCGGTGCCTGGCCCTGCTGATCGACCATCATCCCAAAGGCGGGTAATTTGTGCTCGCTCGCCGCGGCGATGACGCCATCCCGTTCCGCGAACAACACGTCGGCCCCTCCGGCGATGGCCGCTTCGGCTGCCTGCTTGGCAGTCGCCGGGTCGAAGAACGAGTTGATGAACGACACGGTGACGGTAGCCGAAGGGTTCGTTTCGGTGACGCCCTCTATGAAGCCGTTGACGATGCGGTTCACCTCTGGGATGGGCATTGCGGCCACGACGCCGATGGTGTTGCTCGTCGTGAGACCTCCGGCAAGCATCCCGGCCAGATATGCCGGGTCTTGCAGCCAGTTATCGAAAACGCTCAAGTTCGGCGCCTGCTCCGCACCGCCTGAACCGAACGCGAATTTGGTGTCCGGGAAGTCCTTGGCGACCGCTCGCACCGCATCCTCCGCGGCGAACGCGTCCCCGAAGATGACATCGGGCTTCTCGCTGGCGATGATGTCCCGCAACGCGCGCTCCATCTCGTCGGCGGTGCTCAGGTTGTCGACGTGCTGGTATTTGATCAGCCCGTCGTCAGCAGCGCTTTGCAGCGCGGCGTGCACCGCACCATCCCACGGCTCCTCCAGCGGAGTGGCGAAGGCACCGAACACGAATGGCACGTCAGCGGCGGCCGATGGCCCGCCGGAGGCGTTGGGGACAGCGGCCGGTTCGTTGCCGGTTGTTCCGCCGCAACCGGTGACGGCGAACGCGAGCACTGTTGCCAGACTTGCTGCGCCCAGAAGTCGCGCGAGTGAGCGTGAAGAGGTGCGGGAACGACGGCTGCTCATCATTGAGTCTGCTTTCTGTTGTGGTGCGCTGCAATACCTCTGAGACTACGGGGCGAGTAGGTAAATGCCATAGGGACGTTTTGACACGTGGCAGCCGCAATAACCGCACACTCTGTACGGTGAGGGCATGACTTTCTCTGTAGCCGACATGCTTGCCCTGCCTGCACTCAAGCGTGCCCGTGCCGAAATCCTCTACGGCGAAGCGCTCGACCAATTGCCGGTTCGCTGGGTGCACACGAGCGAGATCTACGATATTTCGCCGTTGCTCAAAGGCGGGGAAGTGCTTCTGACCACCGGTCTCGGATTGATCGGTGTGACGCCCAGTGCTCGGCGGGCCTATATTGTCGCTCTCGCGCAAGTGGGCGTGGTTGCGCTGGTGCTCGAGTTGAGCCGCACATTCGTGTCGGTGCCGGATGAGCTGGTTTCGGAAGCCCGGAAGGCGGGTTTGCCGCTTATCGTGCTGCACGGGGTGGTTCCGTTCATCGAGGTGACGGAGGCTGCGCAGACACGCATTCTGGGCGACGAGCTCGCGGCGTTTCGGATGACTTCTGGCGTGGGAGACAAAGTCCTGCATGCCTACGGCCAGAGCAATGGGCTGGTCGCGTTCACCGGCGCCATCAGTGAGATTGCCGCATGCCACGTCGCCTTGTACTCCGCCACTGGCGAGCTGGTTGCAGGGACGGCCACCGATGACGACGTGGCCGACGCGGATTTGTCCGCGCCGATCCTGGTCGCGGGTGAGCTGTGGGGGCAGCTGGTTCTGGGCGCGGACGACTCGGTGGCGAACGTTGATGGTGCTCGTGTTGGCGGTGGGGCTGCACTTGGAGGGTCGGCGGCTCGGAAAGCAGCAGTCCAGTGGCGACGCAGCGTCTTGTCGGCTGCAGCACCGCTGATGGCGGCGGAAGTACTGCGCACCGGCGCCGCCGGGCTGAGTCGGATGCACGCGGGTGCTGAGCTGCTGCGCGACATGGCCTCTGATCGGCACCTCTCAAGCGGCGAATTGACCTCGCGAGCCCTGGGTGCCGGACTTGTGGCGTCTCCTGGCCAGCAGATTATTGCCCTGTGCATCCGCGCACGCGTCGCAGGCACCTCGGCGGCGAGTGCTCTCGCTCCCGCCCGGGAGGTGGCAAGCCGCGTCTATGGGGCCAGTCTGGTGGCGGAGCATGAGGGCGACATTCTGATCGGAGCTGTCACGGATTCATCGAACATGCGCTCAACGCTGGCTCGGTTCGCGGACGAACTCGTGCGAGGGCTTCCCGCTTTCTTGCGCGACAGTGTGATCGTGAGCGCCGGATCCCCCGTCGACGATGCGCGGTCGCTCGTCCAGGCATTGGCCAGCGCACGCGAGACCGCCCGATTGGCCGTGAGGCTTGCGCCTTCATCCACCGTCGTATTAGCCGCAGACTTCGCGCTGTATCAGCTGCTCATTTCGCTGGTCGATGACGAAGCACTCCAGCAATTCGTGAATAATCAGCTTGGCGCGCTCCTCGCCCATGACGCCCGCACCGGGGCCAATCTGGTGGTCACGCTCGACACGTATCTCGCCGCTGGTTTGTCCAAGACCCGGGCCGCTGCGGTACTCGCAATCCGCCGGCAGACCCTCTACGCGCGGCTCGAACGCATCGGTGAGCTTCTCGATGGACTCGATCTCAACAACCGTGAGCGCCGAACGGCACTTGATCTGGCGCTGGTCAGTTGGCGGCTCCGACTCTCAGCGACGCAGATTCCAGTGCGGTAGCAGTCATTCTCCACCAGTTCGGCTAGCACGTGCAGACGCGTCACGCCGGGCGAGCCACTGCGATGCACCGGCTCAGAGTTCGCCGAGCGCCCGGTCGAGGGCATCCACGAAGAAGTCGGCGCTAGCCAGGCTCAGGCACAGCGGCGGCTTCACTTTCAGCACGTTCTGCCGTTCGGAGGTGGGCTGCATGACCACGCCGAGTTCGAGCAGACGCTCACAGACCGCCGCGGTCTCCTCGGTCGCAGGCGTCAGTGTCTGCCGGTCACGCACCAATTCGACGCCCAGGTACAGCCCCATGCCATGCACGGCGCCGATGATCTGATGCCGCGTCGCCAATTGCTCCAACCGGGCGACCAGGTGCCGGCCGACCACTTCCGCGTTCTCCTGCAGCTTCTCGTCACGCATGACATCGAGCACCGCGAGGCCGGCGACGCAGCTGACCGGGCTGCCCCCGGCGGAGGAGAAGAAGCTCCCCTCCCGCGACAGCGACTCGGCGATCTCCGTGCGGGTGATCACGGCTCCCAGGGGATAACCGTTGCCCATCGCCTTGGCGATCGTGACGATGTCGGGCACGGCACCCTGCTGCTGCACGCCCCACAGGTGTGAGCCGAGGCGACCGTAGCCGACCTGCACCTCGTCGGCGATGCAGAGCCCGCCGCGTTCTCGAATCTCCTTGTATGCGCCCGCCAGGTAGCCGTCGGGCATGAGCACACCCCCGGCGTTGCCCAGGATCGGTTCACAGATGAAGCCGGCCGGGTGCCGCCCGTCTGCGATCATGGCGTCGAGCTGAGCGCGCAGGTCGACCAGATAGCGCTCGGCGCTGTCTGCGCCACGGTATTGCCCACGATACGGGTTGGGTACGTCCGCAATCTCCACCCACTCCGGACGATTCGACAGCGCAGACGGGTTGTCGTAAGCGGACGTGGTGATGGCATCCGCCCCCATCGACCAGCCGTGATAGGCCTCCCTCAACGCCACGATCGGGCGGCGGCCGGTGAACACCTGGGCAAGACGCAGGCCAAGGTCGACCGCTTCGGTGCCACTGTTCACAAGCAGCACGGTGTCGAGGGACGGGTCGGGCGCCATCGCCACCAGACGTTCACTCAGGTCGGCGAGAGCACGGTACAGAAAGCGCGAGTTGGTGTTGAGCAGGGCCATCTGCGCGGCGACCGCCTCGACCTGGCGCGGATGGGCGTGACCGATGCCGCTCACGTTGTTGACCATGTCGAGCAGCACTCGCCCGTCAGATGCCACCAGAAACTCTTTCCAGCCGCGCTCGATCTGCGGTGGCTCAACGTAGTAGCGCTCCTGGGCGCTGGCGAAGATGTGTGAGCGACGCTCGAGCTCACGCTCGGGATCGAATGGGTTCGGTGCTGGCTGGAGGCCGATGACTTCAGCTGGGTCTGTGGTCAGCGCCATCCAGTGCGCCGCTTCGGCCGGCGTCGAGAACGCCGGCACCTCGCCGGTGCCCGTGGCGACGCGCTGCACTCGGAGCCGACCGATCCCGGGTCTCTGCTCGGAGATGACCCCGACGGTCGCCCCGGCCGCCAGCGAGTCGCCCACGGAGGCCGCCGGTACCAGACCGCCCAGGCGTAGCTGAATCTCCCCCGACCGCAGATGCACTGCCTCGGCTGTCACCGCAACAACTCGCGCGTCGATGGGGGCACAGACCGGGGTACCAGCGGCGACGAAAAGATCCCACACCAACGAAAGGGTGTGCGGCTGCGCTGAGCTGTTGGGCACCGACCGAGTCATCCGATAGTGCCCATAGGGCGCGGCCAGCACGGCGGAGTGCTCCAGACCCTGCCGGGCAAGCTTCCATTCAGCGTCTTCTTCCAACCAACGCCCATCGTTCAAGCCGGCGGCGGTGACCGACAGGTCAAGGCTCGCCACGTCAGACGAGCGGAGGCCGGCAAGGATCCATTCGCCGACAGGTTGAGCCCGGGGCCCGGACCTGCCGAGCGCAGTGCGGATCAACGATTCGGCCTGGTCCCAGCCGAGGGTGAGTGAGTCTTCGAAGAGTCGCCATTCGTGATCGGTGCGCTCGGCCGCATAGTCGTTGCCGCCGTCGATCCTGACTTGGTACTCCCCGCTGACAACGAGCACGGCGCCGCGCAGGACGACCAGGGGCCAAAGGGCGGCGATCTCGTCGTCGGTCAGCGCGATCTGCTGGTCAAATGCTGTGATTGCGGCAATCGCCGCTGCGGGGTTGCCGGGCACATGATGAAGGATCGACGAAACGGTGACAGCGATCTCGGCGACCAGCCAGCCGAAGCCCAGGTCACCGAAGTCGATCACCGCGGTCGGCACCAGGGCACCGCCGGTCTCATCACCGAGCACGTTGTCGTCGGTGATGTCGCCGTGGATCGGTTGCACCCGCAGCTCACCTATGACCGGAGCGAGCCGCTCAAGCGCTGACGCGGTGGCCGCCGTGACGATGCCTTGGCGCTCTGCGCTGGAGACATAACCGATCAAGCGGTCGACGACTCGCCCGCCGCTGCGCAGATCCCATTGCAAGGAACGGTCGAGCCCCTCGCAGTCAAAGTCTGCCAGGCCCCGGACGACAGAGCCGCACAAGGCACCCAGTGCACTGATTGTTGTGGGGCCGAACGTGCGCTGGTCGGTCAACGGGGTGCCGGCCAAAAAGGTCAGCAGGCGCACCGAGAGCGACGCCCGGTCGGTCGGCCAGGTCTGCCGAGTGCGGCCGTCCAGCCCGCGAATGGGAGCGGGCACACGCAGACCTCGCGCGCTCAGGTGCGTCATCGCCGCGTCTTGCGCCTCTAGCTCCTGGGCCGAGAACGCACTGTTGTCGACCTTGAGAAGGTAACTTGTGGCTCCGGACGAGCCGTTGGTGTCGATCCGGAAGTTGCGGTCCTGGTGGCTCCCCAGTTCCCGTGCCGTGCCGACGATGCCGAATAGTTTGGCCGCCATTGCCTCGGCCTCAGCTGGCGTCACGTCGGGTCGGGTCAGTTCCTGCCCGTCGAAGAAGTCATAAACAGTCAGGGCCATCTCCTCAAAAATGCAGCAATGCGACCAAGATGTGATCGATCATCACTACTTTATCCAGAGAGTGTGCCCTACCTCAGCGGCGCTCTTCGCCCACGGTGTTGCCACCGTCGACGGCGATGGTCTGACCGGTCACATAGGAGGCGCCCGGAGATGCGAGCCAGGCGACCACGGACGCCACCTCATCCGGCGTGCCGCTGCGGCCAGCGGGCACGAGGCCGCCCTCGATCTCTTCGCTCGCGAGTTGTGAACCGGTGGCGATCCAGCCCGGGGCGACCGCGTTCGCGGTGATGCCGTTGCGTGCCTCATCGACGGCGAGCGCCCGGGTGAGCCCGACCAGTCCGGCCTTGGCACTCGCGTAGGCGATGTCGCCACGTGAGGCCATGAACGGTCCGCTGACACTGGATACGGTCACGATTCGGCCCCACTGCGCCTTCCTCATGTTCCCGATCACGGTTCGGGTGGCATGGAAGGCTGTTGACAGGTTGATTGCCAGCCCGTGATCCCACTCCGCCGCACTCGTGTTGATATCACCGTGCGGCATCTCCGCGTCGCCGACCGCGACCATGCCGGCATTGTTGACGAGGATTGTCGGTTCCAGACCGCTCGAGGCCAGTTGCTCGGCCAAGACCTGCGCCCCTGCCTCGGTGTCGAGTGTGCACGCGATCCCCGTGGCGCTGATTCCCAGGTCAGTCAGTTCTGCCACCCGATCCGAGATCCGGTCGGTGGTCGAGGTGACGATGACCCGGGCGCCGAGTTCACCGAGCATCCGCGCAGCGGCAAAGCCGATTCCTGATGCGCTGCCGGCACCGGTGATGAGTGTGGTGCGCCCGGCGAGACTCCAGGCGGAGGGGATGACGAAACCAGTGGTGGAAGACATTCGCCCATCGTACCGACACCGCAGATTCACCTGCGGTAGTCAGTCGACTCCACTGTTCGGGCATCCTCCCCGAAAGTGAAGGTGGCCCGCACGAACTGGCCGCCGAGGGCCCGGGGAAGCCAGTGTTTGGCATCGTCCCACATTCGGTCGTAGGGCATTTCAGCGAGAGGAAACCACGACGGTGCCAATTCTTCTGACTCCGCCGGGGATCCCGCAAAGTCCCGGCAGATGAACGCCCAGGACTTCTGACTCCACTGCGGATGATGGGTGAACGGGTAGCTGAGTTCCCCGATCAACGTCAGCGACTGCGGAAGAACGGTGACACCGACCTCTTCGTGTACCTCGCGAACAGCCGCTTCCACAGCGCTCTCGCCGGGTTCCAGCTTGCCGCCCGGGCCGACCAACTTCCCCTCCCCAAGGCCCCCTTTCTTGCGACCCAGAAGAACCTCGATGCCGGTCGGCTTTTCACGCAGCAGATAACAGACGCACACCTCGGGCAGGTTCATGCTACGAATCGTAGCCGCGCACTGAGGGACGCCGGAAGTGTCGGATTCGACCCTTGTGCTGCACTTTCGGCGGGCGTACCTTCTAGGCATGAAGTCTGACCCTGTCATCAGCAACCCCGGGCTCTACTCTGTGGTCTTCGAGAACGAGAGGGTGCGTGTTCTGCAGTACGCGGACAGCCCTGGGCAGGCCACCGTGCCCCACGACCACCCAGACAGCGTGATGATCACCCTCACAGCGTTTCGGCGTCGGCTGGTGGCCGGAGAGAAGAGCATCGACGTCGAGATGCCGGCGGAAACCGCCCGGTGGCTGACGGCGCAACGCCACAGCGGCGAAAACGTCGGCGAGACCGATACGCGTTGCATCTTCGTTGAGCTCAAGGAGCCTGCACCGGCAGGGAGCGAGCCTGACGAGGTTCTTGGCCCGACCGCACGCTGATGGGGCAGCACCTTTGTGGTTGATGCAATAACTGAGAAGGCGCTGCGCTGAGCAGCTCTTCTTCAACGCTGTCAGAGGGGTCGCGAAGCGATCCCCTTCGTGCGGAGTAGGCGAACAACGGACTCTCTTCAGTGAGCGCGCGATCCCCTCGTCGGATCAAGGCATGCGCGCAATTCTTATCAGCACACCGGGTGGACCGGATGCCCTCACTCTCACCACCGTGCCCGAACTGCCCATCGGGCCCCGCGACATCCGTATCGCTGTTGCGGCCGCCGGTGTGAACCGGGCAGATGTGGCCCAACGCCTGGGCAACTATCCGGCTCCGGCGGGCGCTCCCGAGTGGCCGGGGCTCGAAGTTTCAGGAACGGTGACCGAGATCGGACCGGAGGTGACCCGGTTCAGAACCGGTGATCGGGTCTGCGCGCTTCTCGCCGGCGGCGGCTACGCCACCGAAGCCGTGGTGCACGAGGATCTGGTGCTTCCGGTCCCTGATTCCGTCGATCTCATCGATGCTGCCGCCCTGCCGGAGACTTTGGCGACGGTGTGGTCGAACGTGTTCATGAGCGGTGCACCGATCGCGGGCGCCGGTTTGCGAGCGGGCGAAACACTGCTCGTGCACGGCGGCAGCAGCGGCATCGGCACCACCGCAATCCAGTTGGCCCACCTCGCCGGCGCCCGCATCGCGGTGACCGCTGGCACCTCTGAAAAGCTCGAGGCCTGCCGGAGCCTCGGCGCAGACATCCTGATCAATTATCGCGAACAGGATTTCGTGGCCGAACTGAAGGCAGCCACCGAGGATCAGGGCGCCGACGTGATCCTCGACATGGTCGGGGGCGCGTACGCTGCCCGAAACATCGCCGCGCTCGCCACCGACGGGCGCATCATGGTCATTGCGAACCAGAGCGGGGAGAAGACCGCCTTCAACCCGTTCTTCCTGATGCAGAAGCGCGGACACTACTCCGGCACAACGCTCCGCTCCCGCCCGCACGCTGAGAAGGCGGCAATCATCGCCGGCCTGCACGAGGACGCCTGGGGTTGGGTCCAATCCGGCCGCTATCGTCCCATCATCGACAGTCGATTCTCGTTCGAAGACGCCGCCGCCGCCCACCGCCGCATGGAGTCGTCAGAGCACATTGGCAAGATCTTGCTCGTGCCGTGACGGGCCTCCGTGTCAGCGGCCTGGCACGCGACGCCGTCACACCCGCCTCTGTTAGCGTGTGACCAGGCACATCAGTGTGAGGAGCACCCCATGGAAAACAGTCAAGAACCCATTGGTCCGGTCGACGCGAGTGTGGTTCCCCGGTTCGCCGGCATCGCGACCTTTGCCCGGCTTCCGCGGCTGGATGAGGTCGCCCGCGCCGACATCGCCGTGGTGGGTGTGCCGTTCGACAGCGGCGTCAGTTATCGCCCCGGCGCCCGGTTCGGCCCCGCCCACGTGCGGGAGTCCTCCCGCCTGCTGCGCCCCTACAACCCGGTGCAGGATGTCTCCCCGTTCGCGCACCAGCAAGTGGCCGACGCCGGCGACATCGCGGCCAACCCGTTCAACATTGACGAGGCGGTCGGCCAGATCGAGGCCGGCGCCCGCCACCTGAGCACCGACGGCACCAAGTTGGTGGTCATCGGCGGCGATCACACCATCGCACTCCCCCTGCTCCGGGTCGCTGCGGAACAACACGGCCCGGTCGCGGTTCTGCACTTCGACGCCCACCTTGACACCTGGGACACCTACTTCGGAGCCCCGATCACGCACGGCACGCCGTTCAGACGCGCCTCCGAAGAGGGCCTGATCGATATGGAACACAGCCTGCACGTGGGCATCCGCGGCCCGCTGTACGACCGTCAGGACCTGCGCGACGACGAGCGACTCGGGTTCGCCATCATCGCGAGCCACGAGATCGAGCGCGAAGGGCTGCAATCGGCAATCGACCGGATGCTCACACGGCTCGGCGACCGACCCGTCTACCTCTCCGTTGACATCGACGTGCTCGACCCGGCCCACGCGCCGGGCACCGGCACACCCGAGGCCGGCGGGATGACCAGTCGGGAACTTTTGGCCATGCTGCGCGAGTTGCGCAACGTCAACCTGGTCGGTGCCGACATTGTAGAAGTTGCTCCCGCCTACGACCACGCCCAGCTCACCGGTGTGGCCGCGGCGCATGTCGCCTACGAGATCATCTCGGCGCTGGCGCCGGACGAGGAACGCTGACTCGACCCGGCCGGCTTGAGTCAGGAGCCAAGCAGCTCGTCGACCCAGGCGGGCACCTGTTCACCGGCCGGTCCCAGCCGGATCTCGTCGAAATCGGAGTTGATCGCGGTCGGCTCCAGATTGATCTGCACGGTGTGCGCACCTGCGCGGGCCGCCTGCCGCACGTAGCCTGCCGCCGGATACACGTTGCCGCTGGTGCCGATCGCCGCGAACAGGTCGCAGCGCTGCAAGGCGTCGTCGATCTCGGGCATCCGTAGCGGCATCTCTCCGAACCAGACCACGTGGGGGCGGAGGCCCCCAGTGCCGCAATGGGCGCAGATGTCGTCGACGCTCACGTCGGCCCGGGTCTCGGTGAGGCGCCCGCAGTGTTCGCAGCGCACCTTCAACAGTTCCCCGTGCATGTGGATCACCCCACGGGATCCCGCCCGCTCGTGCAGGTCGTCGATGTTCTGTGTCACCAGCAGGAACTCACCGGGAAACTCTGCCTCCAGGCGCGCCAATGCCTCGTGCGCGGCGTTCGGTCGCACGATACCACCCACCAGTTGCCGGCGCCGCTCGTTGTAGAAGCGCTGCACCAGGACCGGGTCGGCGGCGTAGCCCTCGGGAGTGGCCACATCTTCGACCCTGTGCTCCTCCCAGAGACCATCAGAAGCCCGAAAAGTACGGATACCCGACTCGGCGGAGACTCCTGCCCCGGTGAGAATCACGATGCGACGGTAGGGAATGACCATCCCTCCACTGTGCCAGAACCGCCCGGTTCAAGCACCTCTGCGCGCGGCCGGCCGGATCCGCGCGGCGTATCGGGCACGCGAATCGTCAGCGGTGTTCGCCGAAGCGGGCATCCTGCGCCTCGAAGAGGATCGCGTCGAGATCGGAGCCGATCAAGCGCGCCGATTCCTCATAGCGTGTTTGGAGTTCGGCACGCTTTTCGGCGGGGAGAAGCGCAATCCGATCCGGATCGGCGTTGTGGGAGAGGTCGGCCATCTTCACCACCGTTGCGAGCGGATCGGCGGCCACTCGCGCCATCGATGTTTCCAGCGGTTCGCCGGGGATCTTCGTGATGGCAGCCACCGCGGCGGTGACCCGTGCGGAGAAGCCGAGGGCAGTCAGGTCGGCGACGGTCACCGGGCTGTCTTCCACGACATCGTGCAGGATCGCGACGATCTTCTGCTCCTCCGTGCTCACCCGACGCATCACCTCGAGGGGATGCTTGATGTAGGGCACCCCGAGTCGGTCGACCTGCCCGGCGTGGGCATCACGCGCAATCTCAATCGCCTCGCCCAGGGTTGGCCCGGCGGCCAGAGGCACCAGGTAGTCGGTGACCTGCTGCCAGGTGCTGAAGGCCGCATCCGGGCCAAAGCGCAGCCACTCCCCCACGAACTCGCTGGCACCGTGGGCAGGGCTGTCGTCAACCAGAAAGTCGCCACGGTTGAGATTCTTGTGGTGTGAGAGCACCAACCGTTTGTAGGCATCGGTGCCTTCCTCGATGCCGAACTGCTGCTGCACCCAGAGCAGCTTGTCGGTCCACGCGCTCGGATTCAACCACGGCGCGGTCGACAAAAGGTACGTGTCGAAGTGCTGTGCCAGCAGATGGAGCGCTGTAAGCGCACCGGGCATCGGATCCATGAGCGAGAAGATTCCCGGCGCCTGGTCGTATCGACCGGCGTATTCGACCGTCTCGACGTGGTTCAGTCGCCGCACACCGCTGGCGAAGTCCACCATGGTGTCGTCAAGGTCGAGGTAAAGAACCTTTCGGCCGCGAAGTGGTGGCGTAGCAGTCATCGTCAGCTCCTTGCGGTCGGCTCCGAATTCGGTCGCGGTGAAGAGAGTCTAGGCCTGCGCGGTATTGTTGCGGCACTCAAACGAGAGCCGATCTGTCTGCGTGACCAGACCGCTATCCCGTAGCCCTCAGCGTTCCGTTCCGGCGGGTGCAGTACATTCAAAGGAGCCGCAGCAACCCCCTTGTCGTGAAGAAAGCATGTACCGATGACCTCGCCGAACGGTTCGACCACCAACCTGTCTGCTGACCCGGCGGCAATCCGCCGAAGCTTTGACCACACCTGGGCAACCCTCAGCCCCATCGGGCGCGACCGGGTATCTGGCGGCTACAACAGGTTTCCATTCACCGCCGTCGACCTGAGCCTCAGGGAGTGGTTCACAGCAGAGGCAACGAAGCGCGGCCTCGACGTGGAGGTCGACCGCAACGGCAACCAGTGGGCGTGGTGGGGAACCCCGACATCGGGTGCGGTGGCCACCGGCAGCCATCTCGACAGTGTCCCAGGTGGCGGTGCGTTCGACGGCCCGCTCGGCGTGGTCAGCTCCTTTCTCGCCTTGGACGCCCTGCGAGCGGCCGGCGTCACCCCGGTGCGACCGCTGGTGATCATCAACTTCTTCGAAGAGGAGGGTTCCCGGTTCGGGCTGGCCTGCCTCGGCTCTCGGCTGATGACCGGCCAGACCAATCCCGACACGGCACGCGCCCTCACCGATAACGACGGCATCTCCCTTGCCGACGCAGCCGACGCCGCCGGCATCCGGGCCCAAGACATGGGGCACGACGCGGATGCCCTGGCGAAGATCGGAGTCTTCGTCGAGTTGCACGTCGAGCAGGGCAAGAACCTGGTGGACCAGAATGCGTCGGTGGGTGTGGCCAGCGCGATCTGGCCGCACGGCCGCTGGCGCTTCACCTTCACCGGCGAGGGCAACCACGCCGGCACCACCGCGCTCGTCGACCGCCGCGACCCGATGCTGCCGTTCGCGACGACCATCCTCGCCGCGCGCAGTATCGCCGAGACCCACGATGCCGTCAGCACGTTCGGGCGGGTACGGGTCGATCCGAACGGCACCAATGCCATCCCCGCGCGTGTCGACGCGTGGCTCGACACCCGGGCCGCCGATGAGGCGTCTGTCTCGGGGGTCGTGCGCGACCTGTCTGCCGAGGCATCCGCCGCCGGCACCGCCCACGGAGTGGAGGTGGAAGTGAGCCAGGAGTCGTGGACCCCGGTGATCGACTTTCACCGGCCGCTGCGCGACCGGCTGGTTGCGACCCTGGATACCGCCGGCATCAGTGCACCGGTGCTGCCGACCGGAGCCGGGCATGACGCCGGAATTCTCTCGAACGCGGTTCCGACCGCCATGCTCTTCGTGCGCAACCCGACCGGAGTCAGCCACAGCCCCCGTGAATATGCAGAAGAGGTCGACTGCGTCGACGGGGTGATCGCGCTGGCCGCGGTGCTCACCGACCTGCTCACGTCGCCGGCCGAAACCGTTACGGCGGGACAGTGAGCGACAAAATCGCGAGCACCGGAACCGCGGCTGACGAGGCGGCACCAGACGGTCCGCACGAGAGGGTTTCAACCTGGTGGGCCGAGCACGCCTGGTTGGGTGGCGACAGCGCTGAAACCGGCGTTCTGATCGAAGTCACGGGCGACCGGATCAGCCGCATCGAGCGTGACGTGGTCGAGGCGCCTGCGGGAGCGACCGTGCTTCGCGGCATCACCGTTCCCGGGTTCGTGAACGCGCACTCGCACGCCTTTCACCGGGCGCTGCGTGGGCACACGCAGGCCGAGCGCGGCAGCTTCTGGACCTGGCGCGAGCGCATGTACGCGGTCGCCGCCCGTTTGCAACCAGACAACTACTACCGGCTCGCCCGTGCGACATTCGCCGAGATGGTGCTGGCCGGGATGACCTGCGTGGGCGAGTTTCACTACGTGCACCACGATGTCGGCGGCGTGCCGTATCCCGAGCCTTCGGCGATGGGTGAGGCGATCGCACGAGCCGCCAGAGATGCCGGCATCCGGCTCACACTGCTCGACACCTGTTACCTCGCGGGAGGCTTCGGTCCGGGATTTGCTCGCGACAGCGACGCACATGTCCCGTTGTCCGAGGCGCAGAGCCGGTTCGGCGACGGCACCGCGGCCCGCTGGGCCGAACGGGCGACCCGCACCCGGGATCGGGTGACCGGCGACACCGTGCGCGTGGGCGCCGCCGTGCACTCGGTGCGCGCAGTGCCGGCAGACCAGTTGGCCACGGTCGCCGAATGGGCGCACCGCCATGAGACGCCCATCCACGCGCATGTATCGGAGCAGGTGGCCGAGAACGACGACTGCCTGCGCGTCTACGGCGTCACCCCCACCGAACACTTGGCGGCGCACGGCGTGCTCGACTGCCTCGCCTCGGCGGTGCACGCCACACACCTGACCGACGACGACATCGCCGCCATGTCTGCCCGAGACGCGTTCGCCTGCTTCTGCGTGACCACCGAACGCGACCTCGCCGACGGCCTGGGGCCGGCCGCGGAACTCGTTGAACACGGGGTGCGACTGACAATCGGCAGCGACAGCCACGCAGTGATCGACCCGTTCGAAGAGACCCGCGGAATCGAAATGACCGAGCGGGTGGCCAGCCACAAGCGCGGGCACTTCCGGGCATCCGAACTGCTGGAAGCGGCCACGGTCCACGGGGCGGCCTCGCTCGGCTGGTCGGAGGCCGGGATGCTCGATGTCGGCGCCCTCGCCGACTTCGTGACGATCCGGCTCGACTCGGTGCGCACCGCGGGCTGGGCCCCGCAGTCGCTGCTCGAGACCGTCGTCTTCGCCGCTGGTGCCGGTGACGTGACCGACGTGGTCGTGGGCGGAACACCGGTGGTGGCCAGTGGCGTGCACCTCGCCATTCCGAATCTCGGGGCCGAACTCACTGCAGCCATCGCCGCGGTCGGCGCCTGAACCCCCGCGGTAGCGTCCGCCGGCGACCCGCCACGGGAGTTGAGAAATCCGAGCAACGAGGATCGACTTGAAACCGCGGCGCACAGCCCCGCGGATTGAGGGATTTCGAGGAACGAGAAATCGTCTCGAAATCCCAACCTCAAAGAGGCGTCGCCGCAGTTGCTCCACACCTAACGGCAATCGCGTCAGGTCTTCGGATTCCGCCCCAGCCGGGATCACGATCCGCTCCTCCCCGGTCTGAAGGGCGCGGAGAATGACCCGCGCAATGAATTCGGCGCTGTGCGGGCGCAACCCGTGCACGCTCGCGCCGGGCGCCAGGAAGCGGCCGCCGTTGAACTCGGTCGCAGTGATGAACGGCAGCACCACCGATACGTCGACACCGCTGCCGGCGAGTTCGAGACGAGTTACCGCGCTCAGTGTGTTGATCGCCGACTTCGTCGCCGCGTAGGCTCCCGTGCCGAGAGTGAGATGCACGGCCGTGCCGGAACTGATATTCACGATCGACCCGCCACCCAGCTCGCGCATGATCGGGATGACCCGCTGCATCAACGTCGCGGGCCCGATCAGGTTCAACTCGAGTCCACGACGAAAAACATCGGGAGCAATGCTTTCGAGGGCCCCATGCAGGCTCGCCCCGGCATTGTTCACCAGTCCGTCGATCCGGCGGAATCGTTCGAGGGTCGTGCTCACGATTGCGGCCACATCGGCTGCCGCGTTCATGTCGGCGCGAACAGCCAGGGCTCCGCCGAGCTCGTTCGACAGTGTGCGCAACCTGTCGATCCAGCGGGCCGTGAGAACCGGGTGCGCGCCCGCGGCGTGCAGGGCGCGGGCGGTGGCCTCGCCGATTCCTGACGGTGCCCCGGTCACGATCACGATTGCGCCCTCGGGTGATGCTGACCTCAGCGCCGGAGTGCGCGCCAGAGCAGCCAGATGCCGACGATCACATTGATCAGGACGATCAGAAAGAGGCTCGACATCGGGGAAACGTTGCCGAATTGCGGCTCGTAGAGCCCACCCGATTCAGGCGAACCGCCCTGGCTCAACAGGTCCACCAACGCGCCCCCCAGCCACGCCACCAGTACCACCGTGAAGGGCAGCACAGTCGCCACCCACTTCTCCCACGTGCGCCAGCTCTTCGACAGCCACACCATGGCGATGCCGACGATCCAACCGAGGACCGGGATGACCACCCCGCCGAGCGCAACGAACAGGCTCGCCACCACGGTGTACCAGCGGGGGTCTGCCGCAGTCTGCGTCCCCGCGGCGCCGCCGATCACAGTGCCGCCAGCCGCCGCGCCGCCAGCTGCCGCGCCGACGCCAGAAGCCCCTGCGCCTTGGCCCGCCGCGGCTGGCACCCCGGCCTCTGTCCGGGCCTCGGCGGCAATGAACATCGGATCACCGAGCCCCTCGATGCGGGTCGCCGCCGTGGCGGCATCCAGCCCGGAGAGCTCTTCGGCGATTCCGGCGACGATCTCGTCGGAGACCTCGGTCGGCACGCCGATCAGCGCAGCCTGAAGCTCGGACAGGTAGCTGCGCACAACCTGGGGCTGAACGGGGTCAGGCATGGTGATCCTCCTCGACATTGCGTTCCTTGGCGTGGTGCTCTTCGACACGATGCTCCTCCTCGATGAGTTCGTCGACAGTACGACTGAACGGTGCCCACTGCAGCCGAAACTCTGCGAGTTCGCGAATGCCGGCATCGGTCAGGCGGTAATACTTGCGCACCGGGCCAGCGTCGGATTCCTCGTCGAAGCTTGAGACCAGTCCCTGCGTGCGCAACCGGGTGAGCATCGGATACAGCGTGCCGATACTCGCGATCAGCCCGCGGGTGACCAGCGTTTCGGAGAGCTGCCAACCATACATCGGCTCGCGCGCGAGCAGGCCGAGCACACAGTACTCGACTACCCCCTTGCGCAATTGGGCGCCGACATCAGCTCTCATGCATTGCATACTACTATGCGATGCACGCTAGCTCAACGCCGATCTGGACTGGGACAGCATCCGCGTAGAGTTGAGGGTGATAACAGTTTTCTCCAGCGCCACGGCGCTCGGATCTTCAGTGAGAGTTGATGGTGCCTTTTATGACGCGATTCGTAGACGTGCGAAACATGGTGCGCTGGGCCGGCGAACAGGGCCCGGAGAAGATCCTCGCCGGTCTGATCGGCTACCTCGAGGAGGACTTCGGCAAGTGGGAGGTGTTCGACAAGACCCCCCGCGTGGCCAGTCACACCCCGTTCGGTGTGATCGAGTTGATGCCCACCAGCGACCATGAGACCTACGGCTTCAAATACGTCAACGGCCACCCGTCGAACCCGGCCCGCGGCTACCAGACCGTCACGGCGTTCGGTGTGCTCGCCAGCGTGAGCAACGGCTACCCCACATTCCTGGCCGAGATGACCGTGCTGACCGCGTTTCGAACGGCCGCCACCAGCGCCATGGTGGCCAAGGTGCTCGCCCGGCCCGACTCGACAACGATGGGCATGATCGGCGCCGGCAGCCAGGCCGAGTTCCAGGCCCTGGCCTTTCGCACCGCGCTCGGGATCAACTCACTGCGCATGTGGGACACCGACCCGGCCGCGGTGGAGAAATTTGTGCGCAACATGACGCCGCACGGCTTCGACATCCACGTCGCCACGAGCGGCCTCGACGCGGTCACCGGCGCCGACGTGATCACCACCTGCACCGCCGACAAGACCCACGCCACCGTGCTCACCTCCGACATGGTCGGCGCGGGCGTGCACATCAACGGCATCGGCGGCGACTGCCCCGGTAAGACGGAGCTCGACACCGCCATCCTCTACCGCGGCGATGTCTTCGTCGAGTACACACCGCAGACCCGCATCGAGGGTGAGATCCAAGACGTGCCCGCTGACTTTCCGGTGACCGAGATCTGGGAGGTCATGGCCGGCCGCAAGCCCGGGCGCACCTCACCCGAACAGATCACCGTGTACGACTCGGTCGGCTTCGCCATCGAAGACTTCTCGGCGCTGCGCTACGTGCGCGACCAGATCGGCGACAACCCGGACTACTCCGACGACATCGACCTGGTGGCCAACCCCGACGACCCGAAAGACCTGTTCGGCATGATCGGGGTGCTCTCCCCCGTCGGCTGACCGGCAAAGCGTGGCCGTCCGCCACGTCGCCTACGCGTTCTTCGTCGCCTGCAGGGTGAAACTGAGCGGAAGCCGCCACGGGTCTTCGAGCATCCGCCATTCCCCGTCGTCGTCGCGCTCCATCCGCCCAGGAAGGGCCTCCCACGGAACGCTCACGTGTTCTTCCAGCCCGGTGAGAGTCATCCCGTGGGCGAGCAGGGCGGTGATCATCTCGCCGAGGCCGTGGTTCCATTCGTGGGTCACGGTCGACTGAATGCGCACGTCGGTGTCGACGTAGGTGCCATCATCCTCCCAGACCAGTGGCTCGGGCCGTTCGAAATACGGGTAGCGAAGGGTGAGCGCGTCCGGCCGCTTCTCGTCGACTGCCATCAGCACGGGATGGGCGTCGCGGATGAACAACCGCCCGCCCGGCTTCAACAGTGCGGCCGCGGTGTGCGCCCAGCGCTCGATGCTGGGCAACCACATGATCGCCCCGATCCCGGTGTAGACCAAGTCAAACCGCTCGGCGCCGAGCACGTCGGCGGCCCGGTAGACGTCGGCTTCGACAAAGGGGATCGTGGCCCCGGATGCCTCGGCGAGCGCCCGTGCCTGCACGAGCGAGGCCGGCGAGAAGTCGAGCCCGGTCATCTGTGCGCCGAGCCGGGCGAGGGAGAGGGTGTCGGTGCCGATGTGGCATTGCAGGTGCACTCCGTCAAGCCCCGCGATGTCGCCCAACCGGGGCCGGTCGAAGCGAACGACGCCGCTCAAAAAGTCTGGTTCGGCCAGAAACCGGGCGACCGAGTAATCGGCGGAGGCGACATGCGCGGGCGCCCGCTCGTCCCAGTTCGCCCGGTTGAGGTGGAGATATTCACCGGCCACGCCTGCCCTCATCTCGCTCATTGTCTGCGCGAGACTCACGCGAGTTTCGCACGCTCGAAGGGTATCGCGGCCAACGATTCGGCGCGCGCGGACCCGCGCGCTCCCGGCTGGCCCTTCGGCGTGTCCCCGGCGATCGGCGGTCGGCCGACGCTAACGTCAGCGACAGCCGGCGAAAAGTGTTCGGGTCACCTTTCGCCGGCTATCGCAGCCCTCACGCGGGTCGCGCCGTTACTGTTTTGCGCCCACGAGTGCCTCACCACGCATCGACCGTGCCGGCCGCGGCGACGATTCGTCGTCCAGCGCGAATGGCAGCAGCGCCACGCCGAACAGCGCCATCGCCTCGGCATAGGCCGGGTGGGCGAACGGGGATGCACTGATCGCGAACGCCCCGATCACCGCGAGCAGAGATCCGGCCAGCAAGATCGCGGGCAGACGAAGGGCGCGGCGGCGCAACAGCGGCACTCCCAACATCACCGGCAGCAGAAGCAGAGCGAAGAACACAATGGTCGGAACGATCTCGAAGATCCCGAGCGCACTCTCGTTAGCGCCGGTGAACAGCCCCCAGATCGCCATCGCCGCGAACAGCGCGAACGCGACGATCAACAACCGGCGCACCCAGCGCACGTAGCCTCCGGTGTCGAGCCTTGGCCCGACCTGGATCAGGACCACCATCAGCAGGAGATAGGGCAGTGCGTGACCGAAGTTGATGCCGGCGATCATCCACGGGTAGCCGTCCGTAAAGTTCCACGGCGGCGGCGCGTTGTTCTGAAACCCTTTCCAGAGCGCGTCGGTGATGGCGATGGTGGAGAGGGTTGCGGCGCCGGCGACGCCGGCAAGTGGAAGAAGTTTCATGATGTCTCCTTGCTGCGACCCGATAGTCGGCGGCCGCGAGTAGTGGATGCTGCAACGGGTTGTTCCGTATGCCTCCATCTTCGGAGCGGGCCCAGCCGCCGGCATCCGCACCGGCGCACCGATCGTGTCCCCCGCGGGTCGGGCGCCCGAAGGCGGTCGGGGTGGATACCGGCTCCGACCTTTGGCGGATGCGGTCGGGGCACACCCCCATTAGCCTGAAGCCATGAGGCTCACGGCGCCGCGACTCAGCGACTGGTTGTTGGCGTTGTTGGTGCTCGCGTCGATGCTGTTCTACCTCGTGCCCGCAACGGCGTGGGCCGGCGTGATCGCCCCGCTGTCTGCCCTGGCCGTGCTGTACATCAGGCAACGGCCCATTCCCGCGGCTCTGGCATTGGCCGCGCTGCAACTGGCCATGCTCCCGCTGGACGTGGACCCCGAGAACCCGGCGCCACTCGCGTCCATGTTGATCGCGACCTACACTCTTGGCCGGAGCAGTCGGCTGGGTTGGGCAATCGTCACCGCTTCGGTCTACCTCCTGTCGTTCCTGGTTCTGGATTTCTCGGTGGGCACGGTCGGTTTCGTCACGGTGATCATCGGCGGTGTGTTCACCTTCGGGGTGCTCGTGCGACGCCGCACCGACCGGGCCCACCGGGCGCGCCACACCGCGAATGCGTTGGAGGAGACGAACCTCGCCGGTCACACCGCCCGTGTCGTTGCCGATGAGCGGGCCCGGTTGGGCGGTCAGGCGCTCCACGTGGTGCGTGGTTCGGTCGACGCGATGCGCACCGACGCCGCGGCCGCCATGATCACCCTCGACCCGGCGCTGATCGCACGCATCGCGGAACGCGGGCGCGCGGCGATCACCGAGTTGCGCTGGATGCTCGGACTGCTCCGCACCGAGGCCGAACCCGACGCACGGGCACCGTCTCGCCGCCGACTGAATCAGGTCACCGACGCCGGCGTTGCGGCCGTGCTGATTATGCTGACGATCCTCGACGCGCACCTTCCCGAGCAGCCGCGGGTCTCGGCAATCGGCTGGGTGCTGCTGCTCGCCCTGCCGGCCACGATCATCCTTCGCCGGCGCTACCCGGCCTGGAGTTGCCTGGCCGCCGCCGTGATCTTCGCCGCAGTCACCCTCAGCGGCACACCGCTGTTCATCGGGTTCGGTATCGGCTCCATGGTCAGTGTGAGCCTGCTGGCCTGGTCGGCGGCGGTGAGCGGGCGACGCCTCGACTGGCTGTCATTCACAGGTCTGGTGATCGCGGCGACCCTGCCGGTGCTTGTCGCCGAACCCGGCAATGTGCCCATGCTCCTCGCCATCTTCGTGATTCCTGCGTTCGCGGGGCACCAGTGGAGTGCGCGCGACCGGGAACGGTGCCGTGCCGAGGAACGCGCCGCGGCGCTGCAGGGTGAGATCGACCGCCGGGTCGAACGTGCGGTGCGTGCCGAGCGGTTGCGGCTCGCCCGCGAACTGCACGACGTGACCAGCCACGCGGTTGGGGTGATGGTTTTGCAGGCGGCGGCCGCCGACACGTTGAAGCACACTGACGCCGAAGCAGCCCGCCGCGCGCTCGTCACGGTCGAAAACGTCGGTGCCAAAGTCCTCGCTGAGATCACATTGCTGTTCGACCTGCTCGATGCGGGCGCCATCGGCGGACCGGGGCTGGCCGGGGCCCCCGTGGAGCCGCTCGGCGACCTGGTCGAGCGGATGCGGTCAGCCGGGATGACGATCGACTTTGCCGAATCCCGACCGCAGCAGGAAGAACAGACCCGCACAACCACCGGGAACGGGGACTGTGTCGCTGAAGAACCGGCCGCGATCGCGTATCGGGTGGTGCAGGAGGCTCTGACCAACGTTGCTCGGCACTCGCCCGCGGCGGCCGTGCGTGTGCGTGTGACGCACACCGCCAACGAGATCCAGGTGCAGGTCGACGACGACGGTGCCGGATTCGATCCGGGGGTCGCGAGCGCCGGCTTCGGCCTCGCCGGCCTGACCGAACGCGTGCGGGCCGGCGGCGGTCACTTCACCGCCGGTCCGCGCCCGGGTGGGGGTTTTGCGGTGTCCGCGAAGATCCGCTGCCAGGAGGAGGCCGCGCCGCAGGTTGAAACGACATCCGCAGCATGGTTCGCCGCGTTCGGCCACGACGACTTCGATATCGTGGACCATCACGTCAAGCGAATGGAGACACCGTGATCCGGGTGGTGATTGCCGACGACCATGACCTGATCCGTGGCGGCCTGAAGGCGATTCTCGACGCCGAATCCGATCTTGAGGTGGTCGGCGAGGCAGCCGACGGCGCCGCCGCGGCGCGGGTGGCGGCATCCGAACAGGCTGACATCGTGTTGATGGACGTGCAGATGCCCGGCGCAGACGGCATCGAGGGTGTGCGGCTGCTCGGCAGATCCCGGCCCGATGCCCGCGCCCTGATGCTCACCACCTTCGACCTCGACGAGTACATCTTTCAGGCGTTGCAGGCCGGCGCCAGCGGGTTTCTGTTGAAGACCACGCCGCCCGCCGAGCTGGCGGCGGCGATCCGGGCCAGCCACAGCGGAGAACTGCTGTTCGCGCCGAGTGTCACCCGTCGTCTGGTGGAGGCGTATGTGCGACGGCCCCCGGTCGGCGACGGGGTGCCGCCGCAACTGGCCGAGCTCACCGAACGCGAACTCGAGGTGTTTCGGGTGATGGCCCGCGGGTTGTCCAATGCGGAGATCGGCCGCGACCTGTTCCTGGGCGAAGCAACCGTGAAGACCCACGTCACCCACATCTTGGCCAAGTTGCGCCTGCGCGACCGGGTGCAGGCCGTGGTGCTCGCCTACGAGTGCGGGCTCGCCGGCTGAGAGCGTTGTTCGGCAGCGCCCACTGGGCGCAGCGGAAGCGTGCGCTCGCTGGCGAAGTGACGCGGGCTCCCATCGAGCGGATCACGAAATCTCAGTTCGCTCGACAGCAGCTGCAGCGGGGTGGAGAAGTCGTCGATGGCGACATCCTGAACCGACGGGTACAGCGGGTCACCACTGATCGGGATGCCCAACCCCCACATGTGCATCCGCAATTGGTGGGTGCGCCCGGTTCGTGGTGTCAGCCGATAGATGCTGTTGCCGCCGAGCTCGGTTTCAAGATCGATCAGTGACTCGGAGTTCGCGGGCTCCCCCGGCCGCACCTCGGCCTGCATGCGGCCGCGCTGCTTGACCAGGTGATTGCGCACCGTGACCGGAAGTTGCAGCCCGGGCCGCAGCGGGGCAACGGCACGATAGGTCTTGGTGATTTCGCCACGCTGAAACAGGGTCTGATAGCAGCCTCGCCAGCGTTTCTCGGTCGCCAGAATCAGTACACCGGATGTCACCCGGTCAAGCCTGTGCAGCGGTGACAGTTCGGGGAGTCCCAGTTCGGCGCGCAGCCGCACCACCACGCTCTGCTGCACGTGCCGGCCACGCGGAATCGTGGAGAGAAAAGCCGGTTTGTCGATCACGACAAGACGTTCGTCGCGGTGGATGATGCGGATGCGCCCGGGAACGACCGTCTCGTCGGCGAGATCGCGGTGGAACCAGACAAAAGTATTCGGTTGGTAGCTGTCATCGCCACTCACCGGCACACCGGAGCCATAGACGATCCGGCCGTCTGCCAGAAACGAGGGCACGTCGATGAACTCCGACAGGCGCTGGTCGAGCCAGTGCCCCATGGTCGGCCAGGGCGCCGGATGTGCGGGGTCACGGTCGGGAGTGCGCATCCACGCGGCGTCGAGTCCGTGTCGTTGCGGGAGCGGCGAACGTGGGGGCACCACCCGATCGTACTTCGCGATGGCGGATCCGGGGTTTCCAGACGTGGTCTGTCTGTCTCCAACCCGACTGGGCCCTGTTCAGCGGCCGCCCGTTAGTGGATCGTGGCCGTCGTCGTCGCTCGTGCGATCGGGTACGTCCGGTGAGTCGCTGCGCGCTCGGGGGTCACGGTCGACGACATAGTCGACGTCGCCGGTGGGAACGCCGCCGGGCCCGGCGTTGGTCGCATCAAGTGCTTCGGTCGTGGCGTGTTGCGGGGGCAGGTCGCCGTCGACCCGGGTGAGCACGGGGCGCAGCGGGGCCTCAACCACATCGAGCGACTTTGTCTCAGCATCCGGACGCGTGCTGGTACGACGCGTGCGATTTCGTAGCCATTTGGGCCGCCGGATCACGATGCCCCTCTCGATCGGACCTTCAACCTCGAGCCCGTAATATTCACCGATCTGGTCGACCAGTTGCGCACGTGCAGCTCTGTCGTAGGCCCGACGCTCACGACTGAACGCGACAACGGTCGCCCAGCAGACGAGCAGCAGGATAATGCTGAAAGGTAGGGCGATGATGATCGCGGCGGTTTGCAGCGACTTGAGGCCCCCGGTCAGCAGAAGCGAAATTGCCAGCACCGCGGTGACAAGGGTGAAGAAGACTCGTACCCATCTGCGCGGGTTGATCTGTCCACCGCTGGCGATCATTCCCATCACCAAGGCGCCGGAGTCGGATGAGGTGATGAAGAAAATCGTGATCAGCAGGAGTGCACCAAAGGTGAGCACTGTGGTGCCGGGAAAATAGGCGAGCATCTGGAACAGCGCGGTGTTCACATTCACTGTTCCGTCGGCCTGGGTGAGCGCTCCCGGCTGGTTGAGCTCGATGAAAAGTGCCGAGCCGCCGAGAACCGCAAACCACAAGATCGTGATCAGTGTCGGAACGAGGATCACACCCATGGCGAACTGGCGCACCGTGCGGCCTTTTGAGATGCGGGCGATGAAGATTCCCACGAATGGTGACCACGATATCCACCAGCCCCAATAGAACGATGTCCACGCCGCTTGCCAGGCCTCGCCGTCTGCGCCCTGAAAAGCACTGACCGTGAATGAGAGCCCGACGTAGTTCTGGATGTAGTTGCCGATCGACTGCACCCATTCTCGGAGCAGGAACTCTGTCGGCCCGAAAATCAGCAGGTAGAGCACGAAAAGTCCGGCCAGGGTGAGGTTGATCAGCGAAAGCCACTTCATGCCCTTTGTCACGCCCGAGAGCACAGAGAACAGCACGAACACGGTGATCACCGCGATTATGACGACCTGACCTACTGAGGAAGGTGAGACTATCCCTGCGAAGTCGAGGCCCGCGCTGATCTGGAGAACACCGAGGCCCAATGAGGTGGCGACTCCGAAAATGGTGCCGACCAGCGCGACCACGTCGATCGCGTTTCCCCAACCGCCCTTGACGCGCTTGCCCAGCAGGGGCTCCAGTGCCCAGCGAATGGAGATGGGTCGCTTGCGCCGATGGATGGCGTAGGCAAGGCCCAGCCCGACAACGACGTAGATCGACCACGCCTGCACTCCCCAATGCAGGTAGGTCTGGCTGAGCGCCGCCTGCGCGAGTTGCTCGGGAGTGCCGGACACGCCCGGACGGGGTGTGACGAAATGGCTGAGTGGCTCGCTCACTCCGTAGAATACGAGGCCGATTCCCATGCCGGCGGCGAAGAGCAGTGAAAACCAGGAACCCAAGGAGAATTCTGGTTTGTCCGCGTCCGCCCCGAGTCGGATGTCACCGAATCTGCTGAATCCCATGAACAGTGCGAAGGCGACGAAGAACGCAGCGATAAGGACGTAGTACCAGTTGAATGCGTTGACGATTGATGACTGGATCGCGCCGAACGCGGCCTCCGCCAGGTGTGGGACAAGCATCGCGAAAAGGCTGAAGGTGAGTACGATCACGGCGGCGGGCCAGAACACCCAACGCTTCACCGACGACGCACGTTTCTGCGTTGCAGGAAATATCGGATCAGTGGGTGTCTTTGTCGACATGTGCCAACATTAGTCTCACGCCTCCACCGTTGCGACGGAATATTTCTGCACTCACCAAAGTATCTCCACCGATCATGGATTCGCTGCCTGAGCAGCGAGTTGCGCCTCCAACCGTTCCACGTCCGCTGGGTAGCACAGGTCGGTGCCCGGTGTCATCGCGGTGGCACTGCCGGCAGCCACCGCCCAACGGAACGAGTCGGCGAGGGTGCGCCCCTCTGACATTCGCAACACGAAGGCGCCCAGAAAGGAGTCACCGGCGCCGACGGTGCTCTGCACCTGCACCATCGGTGTGGCCAGACGCAGTACGTCCTCGCCCGAAGCGAGCACCGCGCCCGATCCGCCCAAGGTCAACGCCACCAGTTGGGATGCTCCCCGGGCGACCAGCTCCTGGGCGGCATCCACCTGGGCTTTGGGCGTGTCCAGCGACTGACCGATCAACTCGCCAAGCTCACGACGGGAGGGCTTGACCAGGAACACCCCTTCGTCGAGCGCGGCTGCGAGGGCATCACCGGATGCATCGACCACACAACGCGCGTCGTTCGCGTGGGCGATGCGCGCGGCCCTGGCATAGAAATCGACCGGCACGCCCGGCGGCAGGCTGCCGCTCGCCACAACGTAGCCGCCGCGTGGCACGGAACGCTCCAACGCCGCGAGGCACGCCTGCCATTCGGGCTCGGAGAGCTCGGGCCCCTGCAGGACGAAACGAAACTGCTCGCCGGTCTTCGCCTCGTCGACGGTGAAACTCTCTCTGGTTGTGCCACTGATCGGCACGCTGAGGGTGGGCAGACTCTCGGCTTCGAGTAATTGCCGGTACATGCCACCGGTCAGGCCGCCCACGGCGTAGATGGCGATCACCTGACCGCCGAGCCGGTGGATGACCCGGGCCACGTTCACCCCGCCGCCGCCGGGATCGAGGCGACTGGGGCCGCAACGAAGTTTATGTTCGCTCACCACCTGGGGCGTTGCGGTGCTCACATCGAGCGCCGGGTTCACGGTGAGGGTGACGATCGGCACTCCGGGTGCGCTGGGGCCGGGTGCCGGCGGCAGGGTGTCAGAAATGGTCATGATTCACTCTAGGCAGTTCGCCGGCCGCCCGGGTCGAGGCGCGTGGCCGGGGGCCGCATACATCACTTGAACACGGCGTTACTCGGGCGTAGCCTCTGACATAAGCAGTCAAACCTATCGTGAGAAGGCTCGGATGAGCACTGTTGAAAGCGACGTCAACGTCAGGGTTCCGATCAGTGTTGCCTACACCGTGTGGACGCAGTTCGAGTCGTTCCCCACGTTCATGGACTCCGTCAAGGAGATCACGCAAACCAGCGACACCGAGTTGCATTGGCGGGTGAAAGTCGCGGGGGTTGAACGAGAGTTCGATGCGGTGATCACGGAGCTCATTCCCGATGAGCGCGTTTCTTGGAAGAGCGTCGACGGCAGCACCCATGCCGGTGTGGTGACTTTTCACCGGCTCAGTGAAGACGAGACACGCGTCAGCGTGCGCATCGATTGGGCTCCTGACGGCTTCGTGGAAAAAGCGGGCGCGCTGCTGCAGGCAGACGACATCGCAATTGACCGCGATCTGCGCTCATTCAAAGACATGATCGAAGCACAGGACGTTGAAACGGATGGCTGGCTGGACCAGTTGGGTTTTCCGGGAGGGAATGCGCCGGAGAATCTCGCTGAGTACGACGCCGCTGACGGCAACGAGGCCCTGCCCGACTTCGATGAGGGTGAGCACGGGGCACGGGGGGCCGATGGCCCAGACGATGATGCAATCAACATCAGCGAGAGTGACGGGCCAGACCTGCACCGCGACCACTGACACGCCTCATTCCGGCCCTACGGCTGTTCTGCTCGGATGACGTCACGTACGCTCCGGTTCACGCTGTCCGAACCAGAGCCAGCAGCCCGTCAATAGCCGCAGTCAACTCTCCCCAGGGCGCACCAGCCCCGACTCGTAGGCGAGCACGGCGACCTGCACCCGGTCACGCAGAGCCAGTTTGGCGAGCAGCCTGGACACGTAGGTCTTCACCGTCGCCTCGCTGAGAAACAGCTCACGGCCAATGTCAGCGTTCGACAGCCCACGCGCCACCAGGCGCACCACCTCCAGCTCCCGTTCGGCGAGCGCGGCCACCTCGGGTGGCAGTTCACCTGCCAGCGGATGCCGCGCGAACTGTTCGAGCAGACGTCTGGTCACCGCTGACGCCAGCAGGGTATCCCCGCGGGCAACCTGGTGAACGGCGTGCACGAGATTTCCGGGCGAGACGTCTTTGAGGAGAAACCCGCTGGCGCCAGCCTTGACCGCGCGATAGACGTACTCATCGAGATCAAAAGTGGTCAGGGCAAGCACACGAGGTCTGGGTTCCGGCCCGGCCATGATGGCGGCTGTCGCTTCGACACCGTCCATCACCGGCATCCGAATGTCCATCAACACAACGTCGGGCGCCAACTCGGCCGCGACGCGCACCGCCTCCGCGCCGTTTGCGGCCTCGGCCACCACGTCGATCCCGGCCCGCTCGAGAATGAGTCGGAAGCCTCCACGCACCAGTTCCTGGTCATCAACGACGATCACCCGGGTCATGACACTCCAACCGGCAGGGTGGCGTGCACGGTGAACCCGGCGGCAGTACCCGCCGCGTGCATTTCGCCTCCGTACAGCGCCGCGCGCTCCCGCATTCCGATCAGCCCGTGGCCACCGGCACGCTGGTTTTCACCACCGTTTGAGTCACCACCGTTTGCGTCACCACCGTTTGAGTCACCACCGTTTCCGTCATCGGCGACCGTCACCCGCACGGCGTCTTCGGAACGGTGAACGTGCACGTCGACGCGGGTCGCAGATGCATGCCGGCGCACGTTCGTCAGCGCCTCCTGCACAATGCGGTAGGCGGCCAGGTCGACACCTGCGGGCAGGTTGACGATTTCGCCTTCAACGGTCAATCGCACGTCGAGCCCGGCACCGCGGGCATCTTCGACCAGCGCCGCCAACTCGCCCAGGCCCGGTTGCGGTCGTAGCTTCAACCGAGCCCCTCCCGCTGCCTCGCCACCGGTGACCAAGTCTGCGGTGGCATTGTCCTCGTCCTCGCGCAGCATGGCCACCAGCCGGCGCATCTCAGCCAGCGCATCCGCTCCGGTCGACCTGATCGTTGCCAACGCCCCACGCACATGGTCAGGGTCGTCGCCGACCACCTGCTCCGCGGCTCCCGCCTGCACGATCATGACGGTCACCGCGTGCGCGACAATGTCGTGCAGTTCTCGCGCGATCCGCGCTCTCTCATCGGCAATCGCGGTGATCACCCGGGTGCGGCTCTCTGCCTCGACTTCGATCGCCCGCAACCGGCTGGCGGCGGCTCGCCGTTCGGAGCTATGCACGAGGAGCCCGATCAGCCAGGCGAGCATGATCGCAAGCCAGTGGAACACGATCTCGCCCACGTCCTGGAGCTCAGCCACCCGCAGGTCGAAGAAGAGCATGCAGGCGGCAGCGACGGCCAGGCCGATCAAACCGCCGCGGCGTGACGCGTAGCGCGCGACCGAGTACGTGGCTACCACGATGGGCACCAGCTGCCCCCAGAACAGAATCAGAATCGGCTGGATCATGAAGGCGACCGGCCAGGCGAGCATCACCACGAGTGCGGTTGCCAACGGCCAACGGCGACGGAGCGCGAGGGCCAGACATGCGATCACCGCGACGACGGTGCTGACCGCGGGTGAACCGTCACCAACAGCCGAGGGCAGAGGCACCCAGATCTCGACGAGGGCGATGGCAGCCAGACTCACCGCCAGTGCGGCGTCGATCCCGTGGCGAAGCATCCGTCGGTTCACACCGCCAGCCTATCCAGCGGTGCTGGCGGGCGAATCGCCCTGAAGTTGATCGGATGATCAACTCTGGGCTGATGACACACGCCCCGGCCGGCTCGTAACGTCGATGCCACGACGGGGCCGTGCGACACCTGCCCCCGGTCACCAACGAAGGAGAATCATGATTCAGATCGCCGCCATGCGCCGTATCGGCGTCGCCGTCAGTCTTGTGCTGGCCGCTGTCTTGAGCATTGTCTGGGTGGTGCTGCGCCCGGTCGCCGACGGGTCACCGGCTGGCCAGCTGGCGGCGATCGCCGATGCGCCGGGACTGGCCACGGCATCGACTGCCGCGTTCGTGCTCGCCCAATTGCCGTTCCTGTTGGCCGCGCTGGGCATTGCCCACTTCATCGCTGACCGCGCCCCCGTTCTTGCCACGATCGGGGCGTCACTGGCCGTTCTCGGCGGATTCGGCCATGCCGTGTTCGGTGGGGTGCAGCTGGTGCAGGTGGGAATGGCCGCCGACACCGCCAACGTGGAGGTGTATGCCGGGCTGTTGGCGGGTGCGTTGCCCTGGCCGCTCATGGTGATGATGCTCGCTGGCACCGTCGGGACGGCCCTCGGGCTGCTGTTCTTCGGGATCGGCCTGATGAGGGCCAAGGCCGGTCCGCGCTGGGTGCCGTACACCCTCTGGGGTTTCATCCTGGTCGAGTTCGTCGGCACCGGCCTCACCTCGTGGGCGAGCCTGGCCTCCGGACTGCTCTATCTCGCCTCATTCGCCGCGCTGGCCGTGGCCGTGTGGCGCAGCCCGCTCGCTCTCTGGATGAGCGGCACCGCCGTCGCCCGCATCGAGGCGACACGAACGCACGGCCGAAAGAGCGTCCCCGACCGCGTCTGATCCCGCCGAGCGTTCAGTAGATGAGGTTATCCGCTTGGCAGAGTCATATGGTCGTAGCAACGCTCTGAGTGATGGAGTGTCTATTGGTCAAGTTGTTTCCGGCGAATACGCGGACCGAGTTCGTTGATCTGGTGTGCGCCGGCGCGTCCGTGTCTGGTGCGGC
>NZ_QJHB01000129.1 GCF_003260275.1 Homoserinimonas sp. OAct 916
CTGGAATGTCAGGAGCAGGTGTATTGGCGATGTTGTAGTCTTCGTTGAAAACTCCTTGGTGGTTGTATATATTGGGAGTAGAAAGCACATCATCGTAAGGATCAGGAATAGGCCCATCAAGTTGTGGAATCTTTGAGGATGCCCTCAATAGATGTGCAAAAAACTCACTATAACCCTGTCTACCATATGAGCTGCTTCCGCCCGTTACTTCAATCTCAAAAACATCCGGGGTGCCATCTCCAGCTCCATCTTGCTGGGGAACAAATCCACCAGCCTGAT
>NZ_QJHB01000130.1 GCF_003260275.1 Homoserinimonas sp. OAct 916
CGGGTCCTGACTGCTCTGTGGTTGGAGCTGGGGTTGTCCCATGGCTATGCCTCCCTGATTTGGAACCGACCCGCCCCACAGGCTGTTACCGTCCTTTGCCGAAGTCACCGTGAGGTAATAGAAAACCCCAAGCGACAAGCTCATGAGAGACAGGACAGCGCCAACAGCAAAGACCCCGGGTTTCACCACGTAGCAGTAGTAGTTGCCGAAGTACATGCTCTCTAAACCGTGTTGGTCGTTGAGCGCCGCCCCCGTGAGCAACAGAAGGAACGCTATCAC
>NZ_QJHB01000131.1 GCF_003260275.1 Homoserinimonas sp. OAct 916
GATGCCGCGGTCGACCTCCGCGGTCATCAACGGCGGCAATTTGCGCCCGGACAGTTCGGCGTCGAGCGTGGCCGCGCTGTGCCGGATCTGCGTGGCGTTGGCGCAGGGCAAGCCCATCCGTTCGAGCAGCACGGCGAGCGTGCTCTCCGGTACATGCTGCGTCGTATGGTGCGCATCCTGCCACTCGACCTCGAAGCCGGCGCGCGTGGCAAGGGTAGTGATCGTATCGGTCGGGCGTCGGGTGCTCACGCGTGGCGCTCCTGTTGGCTCGCGATGCGC
>NZ_QJHB01000132.1 GCF_003260275.1 Homoserinimonas sp. OAct 916
GAACCAAAGGCAGAAGATTTTTATGGTATATATGCAGGGGGACAAATTTATACATTAGAAGAATTTATGAATTTAAAGATTAAAAAGAAGGGTAAATTGTAATTGCTTGACATTTTAGTACCCCTTGGCTATAATAGTCAAGATACATGAACGAAAAAACTTTAATTTGTTTAAATAAATAACAGAAATTATAATATAAAAAAGGAGAGAATAATCTATGGTTGAAAAAGATGTTTTTTTAACATTTGAGGGGTTAAAAAAGTTAGAAGAAGAATTGGA
>NZ_QJHB01000133.1 GCF_003260275.1 Homoserinimonas sp. OAct 916
ATTTCCATGCCCCTTTGAGGGTGAGAGACTCCCGGCTAGACCACCGGGTTGATAGGCAGGATGTGGAAGTGAGGACTAAAGACTCATGGAGCTGACCTGTACTAATAAGTCGAAGACTTGATAACACCGTTATCTTCGGATAACACCTATTGCTATTGTTTGCGTCCACTTTGTGGTTCTCGATGTACGGTCGAGAACGAACACACACCACCAGGTGTGATCCCAGACCACGTCGCCCCCGTCACACGGGCCGGCAGGGTTTCGGGTCACAGTTG
>NZ_QJHB01000134.1 GCF_003260275.1 Homoserinimonas sp. OAct 916
ACCGGCATCGCAGACACTCCTCGATCGGGAATGTCAGCCCCGCCGACTTCGAACTGCAATACTCATCACAGACCGCGGAAGTTCAACTCGCCGCTTAACCCGTGTCCACCAACCGGGGGCAAGGCCACCCGATGCCTATATGGTGCAGCTTTCCGTTGTGTCGCAGGGTGAGTTTTCCGTTGTTGTCGACGGAGTCGTGGCGGATCCGGTTGTGTTCGCCGGCGCTGGAGCCACGTGGTGTGGCCTTGGGCCGGCTGGCATAGGCGG
>NZ_QJHB01000135.1 GCF_003260275.1 Homoserinimonas sp. OAct 916
CGGCAGCCCCGGCATCTGCCTCGGTCGTGACCCGGAACGGGCGCGGCTGACACGCGATCAGGCCCTGATCGCGCATGATCTGCCGCACCAACTCCGCAGAGCACTCCGTACCTTCCTCGGCTAGGTCTGGCCTGCCGAGGAGTTCTCGGACAGTGGGCCCTCTTAAAATGAGGGTGCTACTGAAAGAGAGAGCAGCATGTCCGCATCGCGTAGACGATTCACCCAAGAGTTCAAAGACGAGTTGTGCCGTGAGG
>NZ_QJHB01000136.1 GCF_003260275.1 Homoserinimonas sp. OAct 916
TTTCTACCATTGGTTGGTGCGTCCGCAGTCGGCTACGGCGGCCCGCAGGGAAGCGTTGACGGCCAGGGTTCATCATTTCTTCGAAGAATCCGAAGGGACCTACGGGTATCGGCGTGTCCACTTCGACTGGGCTGCTGCGGTGATTTCGGACAGCGGATTCGATTGAATTCTTACGCTGCCGTGGCTGGCTTTTGGTAATCGTAGTGCACTTCGTTGGGGCGCCGGTAGCCGAGCGCCGAGTGCCGGCGTCGACT
>NZ_QJHB01000137.1 GCF_003260275.1 Homoserinimonas sp. OAct 916
CTCACGGCACAACTCGTCTTTGAACTCTTGGGTGAATCGTCTACGCGATGCGGACATGCTGCTCTCTCTTTCAGTAGCACCCTCATTTTAAGAGGGCCCACTGTCCGAGAACTCCTCGGCAGGCCACACCCTGCCCGGCACCCCCGGCGGCCCGCCGGGCATCCGGGTTGGTGTCGAGGTCTTCGGCCCGCACACTGACCAACACGGTCGGTGGCGCCCCGCCGATGGTGGGCACGTCACGGCTGCGGCTGAT
>NZ_QJHB01000138.1 GCF_003260275.1 Homoserinimonas sp. OAct 916
CGGCAGCCCCGGCATCTGCCTCGGTCGTGACCCGGAACGGGCGCGGCTGACACGCGATCAGGCCCTGATCGCGCATGATCTGCCGCACCAACTCCGCAGAGCACTCCGTACCTTCCTCGGCTAGGTCGAAGTGGACACGCCGATACCCGTAGGTCCCTTCGGATTCTTCGAAGAAATGATGAACCCTGGCCGTCAACGCTTCCCTGCGGGCCGCCGTAGCCGACTGCGGACGCACCAACCAATGGTAGAAA
>NZ_QJHB01000013.1 GCF_003260275.1 Homoserinimonas sp. OAct 916
TCATCATCGTTGATGCCGGCCACCGCCGCGAGATCTACCGGTAGGCGCAGAAGTCTCGTTACGCAAACGAGGACGTACGCGGATACCTGCCCACTGCAAACGCCGGTGGCGTGCGGAAGCGGATCCGCGAACGCTACAGAAAGTCCGCCGGTAGCCGATGGGCTGCTGATGCCGCTTTCGTGCTGCTCAGAGATGAGCGTCAACGTTCTTTGGGCATCCGACGGTCGACGCTTGCGAACCGGCCATGAATGAGATGATGACTGATTGATCGAATGCGAGCCAGAATCGAGGGAGCCAAGGATTGGACGGTCAGATAGTCACACGATTCCGCAGTAACATCTGGGCCGCGATTAGCGTAATTCTCGCCTTCCTGCTCCTAGTAATCGCACCTTTCTTCATACTCCTGCCGACTATCCGTTGGCTCAATTGCAACCGTGCCTCGCCGGAAACTCCTTCTCAACTCGCGATCGCGGCGCTTCTGATAGCGCTGGCCACGGTGCTTTGGGGCACCGCCAGAGCACTTGCCCAACCCGCGAATCTGCGAAACTTTGTCACCGGGAGCTGGATCGCCCTGATCGTCTTAGCCGTTCTACTGGTTCCCCTCTACGGGTTAACCCTCTTGCCGTGGAACCAGCAAATCGGCAGCTTCCGTGAATCCTGCGGCGTTGTTCTTGGCATTGCCGCGGCGCGATCTCTCGTACTCTTCTTGCCCCACCTCGCCTTAGCCCTGGCCTTCATTCTTCTCCCAGCACGCAAACGAATTTCCGGGCGCCGGACGGCAGTTGTCGCCGCAGCGATTGTATTCTCGTGGTTGGTCCCGTTGGGAATCTCAGCCCTATAAGACCTCTTCGGGGCCGACAAGTGCTGCATGCCTGATCGGCCCACTCGAAAAATAGAGGCACTCCGGCGTGGTCCGCTAGCCAACCAGGTGAGGGCGCTCGACGACGGCTCGAAGGCGCAGCCGTGTGGGCGCCTGGAACGAGGACTTTCCGCGTCAGCGGGAGTGGGGACGCAGTTCGTTGGTAGGGTTTCGGGGACGACAGGAGGCGCGGATGCCGAAGTTTAAGCAGGACAGTGTGAGCAAAACGGGCTCTGGTTCCCGGCGGGCGCTGTGGCCGGTGATAACCGGCGCATTCGCCGTCTGTGTGTTGGCCCTCACCGGGTGCTCAGCCCCCACACCCAACGCGCCGGGGCCTGGTTCCGCGACCTCCGACGCCCCGTCGCCACCGACAGGGGCGCCGGCAGACTCGTATCCTGCTGTTGACGATGTGCTGCGCGAGCTCGGCCCGGCACCAAAGCCAGCCTCCTTCAGCGAGGAGCAAGTCGAGGAGGCACGGCGCGCGCAGGTCGAGGGCGAGTGGGAGAACGTCCTTGAGCGGTTCCCGGATGCTCAACGGCCGGATGTCGCGTTTATCCGCTACCTGGCCGACGATGAACGCGCGCAGGTGATGGTGGATTGCCTGGTCGACCGCGGCGTGGACGCAGAGCTGTCCCTGTCAGGGAACGAAGTCTCGTCGTCTTCGCCGCCCGAGCAGGAGCAAGCCGATGCGGTCTCTCACTTTGAGTGCAGAGTACAGTTTCCCGTACGGCCGTGGCCGCCGCTGACTGCGGAGCAGCTCGGCTACCTCTTCGATTACCTGGAGGGGTTCACGGCGCCGTGCCTGGAAGCGCACGGCAATCCGCAACCCGCCGCACCGACGCGCGAGTTCTTCATCGAGAACTGGCCGCAGCAAAACTGGTTCCCCGGCCCTAGCCTCGAAATCATGGGCACCCCCGAAGGGTCGGCCATCGAGCAGGCGTGCCCGGTGACTCCTCCCGGGTTTAACTGAGCGGAGCGGGACAACTTACCGCACGCACGCAGAGTGCTGTGCGCCGGATGTCGGGACCTGACATCATCGTGCAGGTTTCTGATCGGCCAGCAGCCATCGGCACGCTGTACCCTCCGGCCGGTCGCAGGGCCCGTCAGAGACTGTCGGGGTCCAGATTCAGTGTCGTGCCCTCGTATAGGTACTGCTGGTTCCCGAATACTTCAAGACCCGCGTTCAGCCAGATGAGGCCCTCGATCGAAACCCCGAAACGATCCGCCACGACAGAGGTGATATCGCCCGGGGCGACGAGGTACTGTTTCGGGGCGCCGCTGGCCGTGCTCGCCGTCACCTCGCCCGCGGCATAGGCGCGTGGCCCGTCGTCGGCCGGCTGGACATTGGACTGCCGGGCCGGGATGTCCCAGCGCACGGTGTCGACGGCGAGGATCTTGTTCGGTCCGAGCTCGATCGGGACGCCGTCACCGGAGCTTGCCGATGAATAGGTCACAAGAGTGCCCAGGTAGGAGGGTTGCCCTTCGGAGCCCAGTGATACCGATGAGGCAGGTGCAGCCGTGGTCGTTGGACCGCCGAGCTGATGGTCGCCGATCCCGTGGTAGGTGAGACCGTCGCCAACCTCGGGCGGAACGTCGATGAGCGTGACCGACACCGGCACCGGCACCGTCGAAGTGAAGCCCGAATACTGCGCGGAGTAAGTGTTGTCACCGTTCGAGATCATCCGATAGTGAAAGTAGATGCTCCCCTTCGGGGAGGCCACGTCCCCCTCGGCGACGACCGTTCCCTCCGGAACGGGGATCAGCTCGGGTTTGGGTACCGGTGTGTTGACCGGCTCAGGGGTCGCTGGCTGGGGGTTTGCCGGATCCGCAGTCGAGGCCGACGGCCGTGGGGTGGGTGAAGCGGACGCGGGTGCCGTGGCCTGGGGGGACGGGCTGTGCGTCACTTGCGCGGTGCTGTCCTTGGCGGCCGGGAAGCACCCGGCGAGCGTGGCCGTGATCGCGACCGCGATGCCGATTGCGGCGAATCTACGCCCCCATGCTGTGCCGACTCTTGCTCGGGCAACGCCGCAGATCACCCTGTCTGGCATGATTCCCCCATAGCCGAAGCCTAGTCTCGGGCGCAGATCACTCTGCAGCACCACCGTTTGAGCAACGCCCCCAGCGACACGAGGCAGCGCAAGTCTTCATGGGCCGCTGGGGATGTAGCGAGTCATGGATAGGGCTGCTGTCGCCCGTTAGACGGTCCTGCTGTGGACACCACAGACTACTATCCGTTGCGGCTGATCGTCACCAGTGTTTGGTTGGGCAGGGACGCGAAGCAATTTCCGCTTGAAGGATCACTATTGCCCAGTCCTCGATGATGGCGCACAGTTCAGAATATGAATGAATTACACATCGGGTACGCGCGCGTATCCACAAACGAGCAGGATCTCACCGCACAACGCAACGCCCTGGAAGCCCTCGGCGTCAGATCAAACTTGATCTATACCGACCATGGCCTCACCGGCACAAACCGGGCGCGCCCCGGACTACGAGAGGCTCTTGCCGCCTGCCGAAACGGTGACACTCTCGTCATCTCCAAACTCGACCGATTGGCCCGTTCCCTCAAGGATGCGCGGGACATAATCGACGAGCTCACGATCAAAGGAGTCAAGCTCAGCATCGGCGGTTCGGTGCACGACCCAACCGACCCGGTCGGTCGCCTCCTGTTCAACGTGCTTGCGATGGTCGCAGAGTTCGAGTCCGATCTCATCCGCGCACGAACGAGAGAAGGAATGCTGGTGGCCAAAGCAAAGGGCCACCTGCGGGGTAAGCAACCCAAGCTGTCGGTGGCGCAGCAACGTCACTTGATGGAAGTCCATCAGGCGGGAACGCATTCCACCGCCGAACTCGCCGAGTTGTTCAATGTCGCTCGCTCAACCGTCTACCGAACTGTTCAACGACAGTCCGCAGTACGCGACGACTAGAGTGCTCTCACAGCCCAACTATGGAACAGTCCTTACCCGTAGAGGGGCCCACTTGTGGTGCTTCCCGCACCGTTACGGGGATCGACGCGTCGGAGATCCCAGCGATGCCCGTAGAGGTGTCCCGAATAATTGCCCGATGAACGCGCGCCAAGCGCAACACCAATTCGGCGCCACAACTGCGGGCGTTAATGCAAGTCACGATCTGTCGGTTTGCCCGAACTAGAGTGAGAGCAACAGCCGACTTCCGGCTCATGCAATCTGGGCAATCGTGACGGTGCGGGATCCACGCCCTAATCCCAACACATTGAGATAGGGGCATTCTGTATGACCGAGAACCGAAAAAGTGGCGCAAACACCGGCTCAGCTGGGCGATTGTCCTTGCCGTTTCTCGGAGTCACCGCGCTGATTTCCGGTGCCATCACACCGGCCTGGGTGGTGCTGACGGTGATCACCGGAGGACCGGAGGCTGCAGCCTGGGTTCCTGTGATCGTGCTCTTTCTCATGCCCTTCAATCTGGTCGTCTTTGCCCTGTTCATCGGGGCGGTGGTCTGCGGTATCTATGCTCTCCGCAATGCAGGCACCGACCGCGTACTCGGCAGAATCGGCCTGATTCTGGCCGGCGTGCAACTGCTCGCCGCAGTCGCCTATCTGGTCTGGGCCCTCACCGACGGCCTATTCGGTGGTTGACACCCGCGGCACGTTGCTACCATCACACCATCGTGAGCACGCGGGCGGGGTCACTCAGGATCGTCCCGACGTCGGTGAGGAAACGCGAACCCTGCTCGCCGTCGACCAGCCGGTGGTCAAACGACAGGCTCAACGTCATCACTTGGCGCAGGGCGACCTCGCCCCTGTGTTCCCAGGGCATCCTGCGCACGGCACCGATCGCGAGAATGGCGGCTTCGCCGGGGTTCAGCACCGGCGTGCCGGCATCGACGCCGAACACACCCACGTTCGTGATCGAGATTGTTCCGCCGGTTAGCTGGCGCGGCGTGGCCCTGCCCGCACGTGACGTCTCGGTAAGTACGGCCAGAGCGTCAACGAGCTCGCGAAGGCTCATTCGTTCCGCGTCTTTGATGTTCGGCACCACCAAGCCGCGTTCGGAGGCCACAGCGATACCGAGGTTGACATAGTTGAACTGTATGATCTCCTGTGCCTTATCGTCCCAGCGAGTGTTCACCGAAGGAGTGCGAGCGGCGGCGATACACATCGCTTTCGCCACCACGGCGAGCAGGCCGGGCCGGCTGCCGGCGAAATCGCGTGACGCACGCAATCGGTCCACGAGCTCCATCGTCGGCGTCACGTCGATGGTCAGAAACTCGGTGACATGCGGTGCCGTGAAAGCACTGGCCACCATGGCCTGTGCCGTGTGCTTGCGCACCCCGCGGATCGGGGTTCGAACCTCTCGAATAGCGGCGGGGTCTCCGATGGTGATATCGGGTTCCATGGTGGGGCTCACCTGCAGGTGGTCCAGTACGTCCTGCCTGGTGATCAGCCCGCGCTCACCGGTGCCGGTAACCTTGGTCAGATCGACGCCCTCGTCCCGTGCGAGTTTGCGCACGGGCGGTGTCGAGCGCGGCCGCTCCAGAACCGGTTCGGCGCGCTTCTGCTCGGCACGATCGGCGTGGGCCTCCTCGGATTCCACCGCGGGATCCATGGCAGGCTCTGCGGATACTGGCCGGTGTGCCTGCCGCGCAACGGCGTCGAATCCGGCGGCCCGTGCCCGGCGACGCGGGCGATCCGTCGAATCGACCGGGGCCCCGTAGCCGACCAGAACGGGGTTGCGTTCGGCAACCTCGCGCTTCTGATCGGTTCCGCTATTGTCGTCTCCATTCGGGCCATCCGCACCATCAGGCGCACCGTCGGGCACGTCGATGGCGACGATCGGCGCACCGACCCGAACGGTCGACCCGGCCTCTTCATAGAGCTTCTTGACCACGCCGGCGTACGGGCTGGGCAGTTCGACCAGCGCTTTCGCCGTTTCGACCTCTGCGATGATCTGGTTGAGCTCGACCGTGTCACCCACCGCAACCTTCCAGGCAACTATGTCTGATTCGGTGAGCCCCTCCCCGAGGTCGGGCAGGTTGAAGGTCTTCGTGCTCATGATGCGTGGCTCCAGTCACTGAGTGAATTGCGGCGCCCGAGTACACGGTCGACGGCATCGAGCATGCGGTCGAGGTTGGGCAGGTAATGCTCCTCGAGCTTCGCCGCCGGGTAGGGCACATCAAAACCTGTAACCCGCGCCGGGGCCGCCTCAAGGTAGTCGAAGCAACGCTCGGTGATGCTGGCCGCGATCTCGGCACCCAGCCCTAAGAACTGCTGTGCCTCGTGGGTGATCACGAGCCGGCCGGTCTTGCGCACCGAGGCAGCCACCGTGTCAAAGTCGATCGGTGACAGCGAGCGCAGGTCGATGACTTCCACCGAGACTCCGTCGTCGGCTGCAGCCAACGCTGCATCCTTCGCGGTCATTACCAGCGGCCCGTAGGTTACCAGGGTCACATCGGTGCCGGAATTGACAACCTGGGCACGCTCCATCGATGGCTGCTCGGTTTCGGCCAACTGATCCACCTCGCCCTTGCTCCAGTAGCGTCTTTTCGGTTCGAAGAACAGCACCGGGTCGTCGGATGCGATCGCCTGTTGGATCATCGTGTAGGCATCCTGCGAGTTGGAACAACTGACCACCCGGAGCCCCGGAGTATGGGCGAAATACGCTTCAGGTGATTCGGAGTGGTGCTCCACCGAGCCGATTCCGCCGCCAAACGGCACTCGGATCGTGATCGGCAGTTTCACCGCACCACGGGTTCGGGCGTGCATCTTGGAGATCTGGGTGATGATCTGGTTGAAGGCCGGAAAGATGAATCCGTCGAACTGGATCTCCACCACCGGGCGGTAGCCACGATAGGCCAACCCGATCGCGGTGCCGAGCATGCCGGACTCGGCGAGCGGGGCATCAATCACTCGATTCGGGCCGAAGTCTGCCTGCAAACCGTCGGTCACACGAAAGACACCGCCGAGCTTGCCGATGTCTTCGCCCATCAACACGACCTTCTCATCTACTTCGAGGGCGCGCCTGAGCCCGGCATTGATCGCTTTGGACAGTGTGAGCTGGGTCATCGCGCACCGCCTTCAAACATGTCCAGATATGCGGAGTACTGGCTCTTCTGTCGCTCCAACCACGAACTCTCGGTGCTCAGCACGTGGTCGAAGATGCTCAAGCTCTCCGGGTCGGTGAGCCCGAGGGTTCCGGCGCGCACCTCAGCGGCCACGCTGTCCGCCTTGGCCTGCACCTCGGCGCGCACCTCATCGGTCAGCGCGCCCATGCTGCTCAAGTGAGCCTCGAGCCGCTTGATCGGGTCTTTCACCGACCACTCGTCGAGTTCTTCCTTGTTGCGGTAGCGGGTGGGGTCGTCACTGGTCGTGTGCGGCCCCATACGATAGGTAACCGCCTCGATGAACGTCGGGCCTCCACCCGTCCGCGCACGTTCGATCGCCCGCCGAGTGACCGCCATCACGGCGAGCACGTCGTTACCGTCGACGCGAATACTCGGGATGCCGAATCCTGGAGCCCGGTTCGCGATCGCGATGCGCGCTTGTCGCTCTACAGGTTCGGAGATCGCCCATTGGTTGTTCTGGCAGAAGAAGACGACCGGTGCTTGGAACCTGGCCGCGAAGACCATGGCCTCACTGATGTCGCCCTGGCTGGTCGCCCCGTCGCCGAAGTAGGCGATGGCGACCTGGTCGCCGCCGTCGAACTGGCAGCCCATGGCGTAACCGGTCGCGTGTAGCGCCTGGGTGCCGATGATCACACTGGGGATGGCCATGTTGATCTCATAGGGATCCCAACCGGAGTGGGAGTTGCCTCGCCAGACCCGCATCAGATCGGTGAAGTCGACGCCCCGGCAGTACGCCACCGCGTTCTCGCGATAACTGGAGAAGACGAAGTCGTCAGACCGGAGGCTGCGGGCGGAACCAATCTGGGCGGCCTCCTGCCCGAGTAACGGTGCCCACAACCCGAGCTGGCCCTGGCGCTGTAGGTGCATGGCCTCGGTGTCGATACGACGCACGACGACATGATCCTCATAGAGTCGCACGAGACTGGCAACGTCGACATCAGCGACCCACGGGTCATAGTCGGCATTGGGCGTGCGGTGCCCATCCGGCGTCAGAAGTTGGAGAAAATCTGCTGAGGCCTCGCCTGGTGGGACGGAAGTCCCGTCGACCATGGGCTCGGTCGGAATCGCCCGTTCATCGTGCAGATGATTGCTCAGTGACGTTTCAGGTTGAATTGTGGACATGCTCGCACGCGTCCTTCGCTTGTCTTACGACGGGTCTCGTCGCCTCGCTCTTTGGCTGCGGCTGTTGGCCTCGCGCCAAACTTCGGCATCATTGCCTCCTGCTGTTCCGACAATACCCATCGTTCAACAATGAGCGCAACCACGCGCGATCTGCTTGAGCACTTTGCTCTAGAGCCATAGAAAGTTTGTGCTGTAAGTTCGCATTATGCACCCTATCGATAGCCTAGACACGAACCTGCTACTTGCTCTGGCCGACGACCCACGAGCAACTGTCGTCGCGTTGGCGCTGGAGTTGGGGGTCTCGCGCAACACGGTGCAGTCTCGTCTGGCACAGTTGGAGAAGCGCCACCTGTTCCTCTCTTTCGAACGCCGCCTGAACCCGGTCGCTCTGGGTTACCCGTTGATGGCGTTCATCTCGGTGCACATTCAACAGCAGAAACTGGGCGCCATCGTCGAGCAATTGGCCGAGATTCCGGAGATCATCCAGGCACACGGCCTCAGCGGTTCGGCCGACCTACAGGTACGGGTGGTCTGCCGTGACGCCGAAGATCTGTTCCGCCTCAGCAAAGCGATCCTTGCCTGCGACGGAGTTGAGCGCGCCGACACGGCACTCGCGATGAGCGAACTGATCGAGTTTCGAATGGAGCCATTGCTCAGGCGCGATTCATCCGGCACGTGACGGTTCACGATCTCTTTCCGGCCCGCACTGGTGCGTGACGTTTGAGCGACGCCTCGGACGGGGGTGAGAATTTCGATCAGAAACCTGCCACGATCAGGGGTATGACGATCCCTGACGATGCGGGCCAGCGACCGCCACCAATAGACGCCCACCCCGCGCACCCTGGTCAGCCCCGGAGCCAGACCCGGACCTTGGAACCGCGACCTCAGCCGGGGCAGCGCCAAGTCGCGACACGACGCGGCCTGGCGATCGCCGCCCTTGTGGTCGGGATTGTGGCCGCGCTCGCCGGCTGGGCTCCGATCATCGGTGCTGTGATCGGTGTCGCGGCCGTCGTTCTCGGCGCGATCGCGCTGGCCAGGAAGCAATCGAAGCCATTCGCGGTCACAGGACTTGTGCTCGGTGTGCTCGCCACCGTAACTTCCCTCGTCATCACCTTCACGATTGGCGCCCTCGGCGGCAATCTGTTGAACGAGCTCAGTCAATTGGACGAGTCAAGCGGTGGGAGTTTCGAGGTGGCAGAGCCCGGCGTCGTGGTCGACCCGGAACAGCTCGAGGGCGAGGGGATCTTCGAAGTGGACGGCGATGACTTCTTCGATCTAGACGGCGACGAAGGCTTCTTCGATTCGGACGAAGACGATGGCGTCCTCGATTCCCCGCTGGCCGAACCGGTTGATGCCCCGATCTCCACCGCGTCGGGCACCGAGGACGACCCGCACCTGATGGGCACCCGTATCGTCGGCGAGGAGTGGGACATCGTCATCAACAGTTTCACCCTCAATGCCACCGACGAAGTGTTGCAGGCTGTGCCGGAGAACAGGCCACCGAAAGAAGGCAAGCAGTACGCCCTCGTCAATGCGACTGTGTTCTACACGGGCGAGGGCAATGGCAACCTCACTTATGGGCAGGTCGATCTCAAGTACAACGCTCCGAGCCGGTTGCTCCCTCCGGTCAAGAACGGCTCACTGGCGCCGGAGCCCGGACTCTATCTGGAAAACCTGCAGATCAGCGACTATTACACCGGGAACGTGGTCTATGAAATCCCAGCAACCGATACTGCCGGAGGACTCTATTTCACGAGGGGTTCAACTTCTGCAGAGTCGGTGCACGTCGCCATCCGATAGGTCCATCGGCGCTGCGCGCCGAGGGGGACAGCACGAGCACCGACTTCTCCACAGTACTCTGGTCCCACAGAGCGAAGACAAACCCTGAGGAGAGCCAATGTCGTCCACTCCAGCGCCGAATGCGACGCCCCAGTCTGACGCGATCGTCGTCGGAGCCGGACTCGCCGGCCTGGTGGCTGCGGCAGAGCTCGTCACCGCGGGCAAGCGGGTCACCATTGTTGAACAGGAGCCGGACGCATCATTGGGCGGCCAGGCGTGGTGGTCTTTCGGAGGGTTGTTTCTGGTCGACTCCCCCGAGCAGCGCCGGATGGGCATCAAGGACAGTATCGATTTGGCCCGGCAGGACTGGGACGGCACCGCTGGGTTCGATCGGGACGAGGACGAGTGGGGTCGCAAGTGGGCTGATGCCTACCTCGACTTCGCCGCTGGGGAGAAACGCTCCTGGTTGCACGAGATGGGGGTGCGGTTCTTCCCCGTGGTCGGGTGGGCGGAGCGCGGCGGCTACACCGCGACCGGGCCGGGCAACTCGGTGCCCCGGTTCCACATCGTCTGGGGAACGGGCCCCGGCATCCTCGCCCCATTCATCAAAAAGGTGCAGGAGGGTGCCCTGGCCGGTCTGGTGACCGTGCATCACCGGCACAGGGTCGACGAGTTGATCGTCGACGCCGGCGCAGTTGTCGGAGTACGGGGGCGCCAATTGGCATCCAGCGATGTGGCCCGCGGTGAGGGCAGCTCGCGGGATGAGGTCGGTGACTTCGAGTTGCAAGCACCCGCGGTGATCGTTGCCACCGGCGGGATCGGCGGCAACCACGACCTGGTGCGGGAGAACTGGCCGGAACGTTTCGGCGAGGCCCCGGCTTCGATGCTCTCTGGTGTTCCCGAACACGTTGACGGCCGGATGCTCGCCATCGCTGAGGCCGCTGGCGCTCGGCTGGTCAACAAAGACCGTATGTGGCATTACGTCGAGGGCATCAAGAATTGGGCACCGGTGTGGGCAAAGCATGGCGTTCGTATCCTGCCTGGGCCGTCGCCGCTCTGGCTGGATGCCACCGGAAAACGCCTGCCGGTGCCGCTCTTCCCCGGTTTCGACACCCTGGGAACGCTGGAATATATTCTGAGAACGGGATATGAGCACAGCTGGTTCATTCTCACCCAGAAGATCATCGAGAAGGAATTCGCGCTCTCGGGCAGCGAGCAGAACCCCGATCTGACCGGCAAGGACCTGAAATTACTCGTAAAACGAGTCGGTCCCGGTGCCCCCGGCCCGGTGGAGGCGTTCAAGGACAAGGGCGAGGATTTCATTGTGGCCTCGTCGCTGGCCGAATTGCTCGTCGGCATGCAGCAGCTCTCCCCCGAGGCGACCATCGACCTCGAACAGGTGGAGCGCGAGGTGCGTGCCCGTGACCGCGAGATGGACAACGACTTCACCAAGGATGCCCAGATCACGGCGCTGCGCGGTGCTCGGTCCTCCCGCGGCGACAAGCTGATCCGGGTGGCGTCACCGCACAAACTGCTCGACGAGAAAGCCGGGCCGCTGATCGCGGTCAAACTGCATATTCTGACCAGAAAGTCGCTGGGTGGCATCCAGACCAACCTGAAATCGCAGGCGTTGGGCTCCGACGGCACCCCGATCACGGGGCTGTACGCCGCCGGTGAGGTCGCTGGCTTCGGCGGCGGCGGCGTGCACGGCTACCGGTCGCTCGAGGGCACATTTCTGGGCGGATGCCTGTTCACCGGCCGCGTGGCGGGCCGGGCCGTCGCCGCTCTCTAGCGAACAGCGAACGTGAGAGGTCCCACGAGCGCCCCCATTGTCGGTGAGGAGGGAACAGTGCACGACTTGGGCGGGACTTTCCGGGCAGGAGCTGGATCTACCGTTTGAGCTATGCCTTGAGCGTCCAGGGCTGGCGGCGCACCAGGATGTGCCCGCGGGCGGTCGTGAGCCGCGTCCACGGCCCCGACTGGAACACCGCCACACTGTTGGCCTGGATCAGGAAGCCCAGACTGAGCGCCCCGAAAGCCGACCCGGCGCCCAGATATTCCGCGCCGGCAATCGGGCGGCCCCACACCTCTTGTCGCACCCGGGTCACAATCTGCTCCCCCACCGCTTCCGGCACTGTCTGGGCTACTTCAGCGATGCCTGCCTGTGCGGCCTGCTCGAGAACAGTCGCGGCGATCGGCTCGAGTTTCACCCAACCTCCGCGCGGCGGCGAAATGCCCGACCAGGTGACCGTCGACACCGGATGCGGCAGCCGCACAGTGACGGGCGAATCCGATATCTCGATCCCGGGGCCCACCTCGGGCAGCCGTTCGAGCAGCGAGCGGATCGGCACGACCGAATCGAAATTGATGCCGATATCAATCGCCCACGTACGAAGGCCCAGCACTGTATCGGAGCGGTCGAGTAACCCACGCGGGTAGAAGATCGCGGAGTAGACGGCGAGCACCCCGGAGCCGGCGATCAGGCGCACGGAGCCGTCTTCGACTCGGGCTGCGCGCGACAAGTACACCCGGAGGTCTGAAACTGCCAGGGAATCAGCTAATGCAAAGGAGTTGGTCATCTGCTGTCTAAACTATCTGAGCAAGGCCGAGGTTTCATCTTGGCGCCTGCGGGGTGGCCCCGCACCGACTCTGGAGTGAGCATGAACGAATCCCTCGCCGACCTGCTGGCCGCCCTCGACCTGACCGACACGGGCGCCCGCACCAACGAGGACATCTTCACCGGGCCGTCGCAGTGGATGCCCCTGGGGCGGGTGTTCGGCGGTCAAGTGCTCGCCCAGTCCCTGGTTGCTGCCGGCAAAACCGTTCCAGAAGACCGGCCCGTGCACTCGATGCACGGATACTTCCTTCGCCCGGGTGATGTGAAACTCCCGTTCACTTTCTCGGTGGATCGCATTCATGACGGCAATTCCTTCACGACCAGGCGCACTCAGGCCTACCAGAACGGAGTGCCGATCCTGTCGATGATCGCCTCCTTCCAGACCGAGGACACGGGGCTGGACCACCAGATGGATATGCCAGCCGACCTGCCCGACCCCGAGTCGCTGCCAGATGCCGCAACGGCTCTTGCCGCATTCGATCATCCGGTCGGACGATACTGGGCAACTCAACGACCCTTCGACATTCGTCACATCGATTCCCCGATCTACATGAGAGTCGACGGCGCGCACGTCGCGCACCAGGCGATCTGGATGAAATCCTTCGAGCGCCTGCCCGACGATCCCATGCTGCACCGGGCCGCGCTGGCGTACGCCAGCGACTACACCATTCTGGAACCCATCTACCGCCGCCACGGCATCGCCTGGGCCACGCCGGGACTTCGAACAGCCAGTCTGGATCACGCCATGTGGTGGCACCGGTTCGGACGGGTCGACGACTGGATGCTGTACGTGCAGGAGTCGCCGAGTGCCTCGGGCGGTCGGGGTCTTTCCATCGCGCGCATCTACAGCCGCACCGGTACGTTGCTCGCCAGTGTTGCGCAAGAAGGCATGGTACGAGTCAAGAGCAGTGAACCCACCGCCTGAAGGCACGCGCGACACCCGCTGATCGAGGATCCCGACCGAGGAGACAAAGCGTGACCGCAGCACTGCGCAGCCAGCCCCGCCTGATGCGAGCCAGGGAGCGACTGGCGAGAATCTCGGAATCGTTTGAGTCCCGGCTCTGGCCCATCCCTGTTGCCGCAGTGGTGGTCGCCGTCATGGCTGGGATCCTGCTGCCTCGAATCGACCTGCAGGTCGACGGTTCACTGCCTGACTCGATTGATTCCTTGATCTTCAACGGCGGCGCCGACACGGCACGCGCGGTGCTGTCTTCGATCGCCGGCTCGCTGATCACCGCCACCTCCCTGACGTTCTCGCTGACCGTGGTTGCGCTTCAACTGGCCAGCAGCCAGGCCTCACCCCGCGTCATGCGTCTGTTCGCGCGCGACGGCCACGTACATCGCACACTGGCTGTGTTTCTCGGCACGTTCGCGTACTCGATCACAGCGTTGCGCTCGGTACGCTCGGCCGACCAGCAAGTGGTCGAGTTCGTTCCACGGATCACCGTCACCATGGGATTCCTTCTGACCTTAGTGAGCGTTGTGGTGCTGGTCTTCTTCCTTGCACACCTCGCCACCCAGTTGCGTGTCGAAACCATCATGCGGGAGATCCACACCGACACCGAGCAGACAATCCGACTGGTCAGCGACAGCAACGCCTCGCTCACCGCGTTCGCCTCACCGGTCGTTCGCCCGGAATCGACGACGCACGTCCTCAGCCCATCAAGCGGGTTCCTCACCAGTCGTGACCGGGGAACCCTGCTCGCCTTTGCCACCTCCCGTTCGATCGTGGTCGAGGAACTGGCGCGCATCGGGGACAATGTGGTCACGGGTACGCCGCTCGCCAGATGGTGGGTCTCAACCGGCGAATCGGGTGATAGCGACGGCGCTGTCGATGCTGCTGAGGTGGAAGACGTGGTTCAGCGCTCGATACACATCTCCTACGAGCGCACCGCGGCCCAAGACGTTGATTACGGTGTGCAACAACTGGTCGATATCGCGTTGCGTGCCCTGTCTCCCGGCATCAACGACCCCACAACGGCCTCAAACGTGCTTGGGCATTTGGGGGCCATCCTCACGCGAACAATCGGCATGCCTCAGCTTCCGAAGGGCATTGCAGACGCAGCGGGGCAGTTGCGGATCGTGACCGATCCACGGTCAGAAACCGAGTTGTTGCGCCTGGCACTCTCGCAGATCAGACACTATGGCGCGACAGACCCCCAGCTTGTCAAACGGTTTCTGCAGGTACTTTCCGACCTGACCTACACCTCGGGCGGGTTCGGGATCGGGACTGGTCTGAAGGAACAATTGGATGCGCTGGAACAGCAACTGCGGGAGGCCGCCCCCGGCGACCCGGCCGCGGTTGCCATCCTGCTCCAGGAGTGTGCCAATCTGCGCCCCAGGCTCAACAACCTGCCCGCCGACGCACTCGCGCCACCGGGCGGATGAACCAGCCCCTCACTTCGACTGTGCCTACGAAGTCTGCTGAGCCTCGGCCTCGCGGGCGCCGGTGACCATGGCGGTGAACGAATCGATGTGCTCGCGCACGCTTTCCACACCGTACTGCTGGATGTCGGCCAGGTATTGCACGTGGTCCGCCAGAAGCATGTTTGGTCCGTAGAGCGGCCGAACGTGAAGCATGAGCAATTGCACCTCCGCCTCCAACTGCCGATAACTCTCGATCATTCGTGGACTGTTGCAGGCCTCGACCACCGCGGTGTGGAAACGCGAGTGCGCCCCTTCCATCTCTGCCCAGCCCTCACGCAGGTCAACCGACGCCTGCAGCATCGCGTCGAGCGGGGCTTCCAATGTCTCGATCACCTCATCAGGCCACGAGTTTCCGTATTTTTCACGCAACATGCGCACCGCTTCAGACTCGAGCGCACAGCGCAGGTGCTGAAGTGCAATGAGATCGGCGTTGTTGTGGTCGGTCACCCGGATCCCGACATAAGGCTGGTTCTTGACCAACCGCTCCGAGGTGAGTTGCGCGAGTGCCGACCGCACGGTGTGCCGGGAGACTCCGAATTCATCGGCCAGATGCGTTTCCCGGAGAGGCTCACCGGGCGCTAGTGCCCCGGTGAGGATCCGGTCGCGCAGGATCGACGCCAGATCGACGGAGACGGTGCGGCGGGTGGGGATCTTCTCGATCACGTGAACCTCCGTTGCATTCGGCCAGTCGGCAGTAGTCTCGCCGGTACGGTCAAAACCGCAATCCCCGCCGCCAAAACCACCAGCCCGACCACAGAGGTTGCGCTCAGTTGTTCTCCGAGGATCAGAATTCCAAGCACCGTCGCTGTCACGGGCTCCCCCAGAGTGAGCGTTGAAACCGTCGGTGCTGCCAGCCGTTTCAACCCCCAACCGAACAATACGTAGGCGAGCGTGGTGGTGACAAGCCCCAGCCAGAGGGCCATCGCCAATCCATCGACCGTCGCCAGCCATGCGGTGTTCGTTGCCGCCAGCAGCGGAATGGAGAACAACGCTGCAAGACCGAACACTCCACCCATCGCGGCGGTTGGGCTCCAGCCCCGCTCTAGCAGCGCCTTACCCGAAAGCGTGTACACCGCGTACGAGGCGCCGGCAGACAGCGAACTCAGGATCCCGGAAAGGGTGATCGTCGTCTGCCCCGCGTCGGTCAACCCGCTCAGCAACACCACCCCGACGGTGGCCAGAACGGTCGCTACCAGCCAGATGACACCGGGAAATCGGCGCCGCAACGCCCAGTCGCAGGCGCCGGTGATGATTGGGGCCGAGCCGAGCGCCACAATTGTGCCCACCGCCACCCCGTTCTGGCTCGTACCCGCGAAGAAGGTCGGCTGATAGGCGAGCACACCACACGCCCCGAGCAGAACGATGGCCCAGGATGGCAACCCGAATCGACCACGCACCCGCCCAACCGGCGGTACCAGCATCGCTTTCCCCAGAAGTTGTGACCTTTCGGCGCCGCGAATCGCGGACGCGCGGTGATCGCGGTACACCACGAGTGCGGCGATCAACGCCAACGCTCCCCCGCCGATCAGGATGCGCGCAGCACCGATCGAGGCGGGTGTGGCGTCGGTTGCACCGAGCGCTTGGCTTGTCCCGGTCGTTCCGAAGAGCAGTGCCGCGAGTAAGACCGCCAGATAGGGGCGCATGTAATATATTGTTGCACAAAACGTTCAAACATGGGCCGGTGGGGAACACTGAAGTTGCACCAGGTGGTGAGAGAAGTAACTACCCGCGCCTTCGGAACTGCACCGGTTCGCCGAGGTACGGCTCCCACGCTGCCCGCTCCGCTGCACTGATTCGCCTGGGGCGATCGGTGTCGGAATCCACTAGGACCAGCGTTGTGCTCGCCCGTGCGTAGAGTTGCGCGGGTTCAAGGCCCTTCGGCGTCCAGACCTCGTAACAGATTTCAAGGCTCGCGCCCCCGATCTCCCCTATCCAGAGTTGGATGTCAATCGGTTGCCTGTGGTAGGGCACGGGCGCCAGGTACTCGACTTCCTGGCGAGCGATCAGCGAAATTGTCGACCCGCCGGCCTTGCCGTCGAGCATGCGGGTCGCCAGCGGCGACCCCAACGGCGACGTCGGCACATCAGGCTCATCTGACTCCCAGAACGCGTAGATGCGCGCCTCCTCCAGGAGGTGCAGCATCTCCGCGTTGTTGACATGGCCATACGCGTCGAAGTCTGACCAGCGGAGGCGCGTCGGAACGTGTATCCGCACGTCGCGTCAGTCCCGCGTGAGCTTGCGGTACGCGGAGCGGTGTGGCTTCGCCGCCTCCGGCCCGAGCCGCTCCACCTTGTTCTCCTCGTACGAGTTGAAGTTGCCCTCGAACCAGTACCACTGGGCTGGGTTCTCGGCGGTGCCCTCCCACGCGAGGATGTGAGTGGCAATGCGGTCGAGGAACCAGCGATCGTGTGTGATCACGACAGCGCAACCAGGGAACTCGAGAAGCGCGTTCTCAAGGCTCGACAGGGTCTCCACGTCGAGGTCGTTGGTGGGCTCGTCCAAGAGCAGCAGGTTGCCGCCCTGCTTGAGGGTCAGCGCCAGGTTCAACCGGTTGCGCTCACCCCCGGAGAGCACCCCGGCCTTCTTCTGCTGGTCGGGCCCCTTGAACCCGAAGGTCGAGACGTACGCGCGAGACGGAATCTCGGTCTTGCCCACCTGGATATAGTCCTGGCCGTCTGAGACAACCTCCCACAGGCTCTTCTCGGGGTCAATCCCGCCACGACTCTGGTCGACGTACGACATCTGAACCGTGTCACCGATCGTGAGTTCACCCGAGTCGAGCTCCTCCAGACCTACGATCGTCTTGAACAGCGTGGTCTTGCCCACACCGTTCGGACCGATGATGCCGACGATGCCGTTGCGGGGCAGGGAGAAACTCAGGTCGTCGATCAGCACCCGGTCGCCGAAGCCCTTCTTCAAGTTCTTCGCATCGATGACCTGGGAGCCGAGGCGTGGCCCAACCGGGATCACGATCTCCTCAAAGTCAAGCTTGCGGCCGCTCTCTGCCTCCTTCAGCATCTCGTCGTAACGTGCCAGGCGTGCCTTCGACTTGGTCTGGCGGCCCTTTGCGTTGCTGCGCACCCACTCGAGTTCGCTGGCGAGGCGGCGAGCCAGCTTGGCGTCCTTCTTGCCCTGCACCTGCAGGCGTTCCTGCTTCTTCTCCAGGTAGGTGGAGTAATTGCCCTCGTATGGGTAAAGCTTGCCGCGGTCGACCTCGGCGATCCACTCGGCGACGTGGTCGAGAAAGTACCGGTCGTGGGTGACGGCGAGCACTGCGCCGGGATACGCGGCCAGGTGCTGCTCCAGCCAGAGCACGCTCTCGGCATCGAGGTGGTTGGTCGGCTCATCCAGCAGCAGTAGGTCGGGCTTCTGCAGGAGCAGTTTGCACAGTGCCACGCGACGCTTCTCACCGCCAGAAAGGTCGGAGACCGGCCAGTCACCGGGCGGAGTGCGCAGGGCGTCCATCGCCTGCTCCAGCTGGGCGTCGAGATCCCAGGCGTTCTGTGCGTCGATCTCCTCCTGAAGCTTGCCCATCTCGTCCAAGAGGGTGTCGAAGTCGGCGTCGGGTTCGGCCAACTCGGCACTGATCTCGTTGAATCGCTCGATCTTGCCCATGATCGGGCCGACGCCCTCTTGCACATTCTCGAGCACGGTCTTCGACTCGTCGAGTTCCGGCTCCTGCATCAGGATGCCGACGCTGTAGCCGGGGCTCAGCCGCGCCTCTCCGTTCGAGGGGGTGTCGAGCCCAGCCATGATCTTGAGGATGGTCGACTTACCGGCACCGTTGGGCCCGACCACTCCGATCTTCGCACCGGGAAAGAATGACATGGTGACGTCGTCGAGGATGACCTTGTCGCCAACCGCTTTGCGCGCACGCACCATCGTATAAATGAATTCAGCCATAACCATCAAGTCTATTGGTCGCCGCCGCGGCCGGAAACCGGGAGACGGGAACCGGGCGCGCGAACCGGACGCGGGAACCGGACGCGGGAACCGGACGCGCGAACCGGACGCGGGAACCGGACGCGCGAACCGGACGCGCGAGGCTGGGCGCCGAAACCAGCCACGGGAATCATGCGTGGTTGTTACCAGTCGATCGGCCGAGTGGCTCCGACCAGGCACTGGTCGGTTGCGAGCGGCGCCGCGACCATGCTGTGATAGCCGGTGCCTGCTCCCCACTGGCCGATGAGGCATTCGTCGTGGAACATGACGGAGAATTGGATGGAATCGGCCCGGAGCCCGGTCGGCGTGACGTCCCGGCTGACCTCCATTTGCGATTTGTCGAAACCGGCCGCGGCCAGCCCGTCGATGATGTCGCGGCCGCCAATATCGTCACCGCCGAGGATCACCATGATGTTCGTGTAGTCGAAGAAGGGGAGGTTTTCGGGCGCGGTCCCCTCGGGGGTGAACTCAGGAGGGGGGCCGGGCTCCAGCGTGGGCAGGCCTGGTGCGGGCTTCGCCGATGTGCCGGCACTTGTCGCCGGGGCATCGGGCGCAGTCGTGCAGGCGGCCAGTCCAACGGTGAGTGCCCCGGCGAGCGCTGCCGCGCCGAGCACCCCAGTAGCGAACCGCTGATGCTTGAGCCGCATTGCGAAACTCGCGCGCGGGTTCCGTGTCTGCGCGGTGGCCTGATCCCGGCTGTTTCGCGAGCACGTCAGTCGGTGCTCCGGCTCCATCAACGTTTCCTCTCGTTCTGCGAATGCGGCTGTGTCTCGCCGCGAAAGGAGAGTCTACGATGCCCGCGTACCGGAACTCTCGTCGGGCAGGAACGGTTGCTGCAGATTGGATGCATAATCAGTTGGCCGGTTGCTCACCTGTGCGGCCGCTACGGCCACGCCTTCCCCTGAAATCTCGGTTTCTTGCGACGATGCCCAGGCATTCCCGCCGGGGCCCGCCTGGTCGCCCATCGCACCGGTGCCGGCTCCGTTGCGCGCGATGTACGTGAAGACCGAGCGGCCCCAGGCCAAATCGTGCCCTATCGTGTCCGCCTCAACCTCGACGTCGATCCCCCGACGTTCATCCCTCTCCCACTCCCGCACCCTCAGCTTGCCAGTCACGACCACGAGGTCGCCCTTGCGCACCGAGTGCTGAACGTTCTCGGCCAGGTGTCGAAACGATGTCACCGTGTACCAGTTGGGGCTCCCTTCCGCCCAGAGTTGCTTCTTTCGGTCGAACCAGCCCTGCTTCGATACCAGCCGGAACTTGTGGATCATGACGCCTTCGCCAGTTGTGATGACCGTTGGTTCTGTGCCGACCCGCCCAGTGATTGTGATGATGTCTGACATCTGTCTTCCTTACGTGTAGCCGGATGGATACGCCTCGGGGTGACACTCGTGCCGGTTTCGGTCGCCCCGAGGCGTGCATCCATGCTCACTCGCCCCGTGATGCGAACGGGACGAAGATCCAAAATTGAGCAAAGTCAGGCGGTTAGGGCGGGTGTGGAGGACCGGACTTTCAAAAAAACGGAGAGCATGTGATGCCGTGACGACACGGCGGAATTACGGCTTGCCGCGGAGTACTCCCTGGCCAGCGACTACCGAGCGGCGACCCATCCGGGCTCGAGAATGCCTCGCCGCGGTTCCGCGAGCCTGCTGTCTTGATCCATACCAGTACTGTCATCGATAAGGGCACTGGTGTAAAGCCTTTAGTCCTCTCCCAGATGCAACGCACGGCGGCGAGGAGAGTTGCCCATAGAGTGGAGCCATGAGCGCCCATGTCACTGTTATGCCCCGCGAAGGCTAACCGGTATGGGCTACATCTACGCGCTGCTTTCCGCGCTGCTTTTTGCCGCGAACGGCAGCGTCATCAAGGTCTTGGTCGAAACCGGCATCTCCCCGGCCCAGGTCACCTTTTTTCGCGTCGCCGGCGTTGCCGCGATCTCCGGCATTGTCTTGCTCTTTCTGGATCGAAACGCGTTTCGTCTCCCTCTGAGAAGGTTGGGCGTCATGGTGATCCTCGGGATCACCGGTGTGGCGATGGTGCAATGGTTCTACGCCTCCGCGCTGAGCCTGGTTCCAGTCGGGATCGCGCTTCTGCTGGAGTACATGGCGATCATCCTCGTGGCAGTCATCGCTTGGGGGATCTTCAAGGAGCAGGTGAAGGCCAGGCTGTGGTGGGCCATTGTCTGCGTCATCATCGGCCTGGCGTTCGTGGCACAGATCTGGGCCAGCACCCTGGACCCACTCGGTGTGATGATGGGCCTGCTCGCAGCGCTCTCATTGACGATCTACCTGCTACTCGGCGAACGGCTGGTTGCACAGACATCCGCCCTCGCCGTGGCGTTCTGGTCGATGCTCTTCGCCGCAGCGTTCTGGGCTATCTTCAGCCAATGGTGGCGGATTCCGCTCGACGCATTTCAGACCGAAGTCTCGATGTCGGGGACACTGAGCGAGGTGATCCTGCCCCTGTGGCTGCCCATGCTCTGGAACATCGTGCTCGGATCTTTCGCCCCCTTCTTTCTCTCGTTCCTTGCCCTCAAACATCTCACTGCGACAGCGGCCGGCATCATCTCTTCCTCCGAGGTGATCTTCGCTTTCATCGTTGCCTGGCTCTGGCTCGGCGAGGCACTCGCGCTCAACCAGATCATCGGCATCGCGATCGTGCTGGCCGGAATCTTGCTCGCCCAGACGGCGCGCGTGCACAAGCTGGTTGGGCCAGATCTGGAGGCGCAGGACGTGCTTCTGTCGACCGGTGCGATCACGGTCATCGACGTGCGCCCCAGCGACCCAGTCGACGTTCCCGACTAACAGCTGCCCCGGCGATGTCGGTGGCCCACCTTAGTCTGGCATTCACAACATTCGAGGCCGGCAGAGGTAAGGGGACAACATGCGCGACACAGCAACCGAAATGGCCATGCCGGCACCACATGCCGTTGCAGCGAACAGGCGGCATACTCTCACCGCGGTGCGTGATGACCTGTGGCGGGTTTGCGGCCGCGACGGTCACATCGTCGGTCACATCGAGCGACTTCTCGACCCCGCCGGTGACCGCTACAGCGCCCGGCGCCTCATGCGGGCCGCGCCCGGGGCATTGCCTGCGGCCACACTGCCACTGGGGCTGTTCTGGCGGCTCGATGATGCAGAGGAGAGTTTCAGCTCCGCCTGACGCGCGCTGCGGCTGATCGGCAACACGGCGGCCCGGCGACGGCCGATCCGGCGCCCGTCGCTGTAGGGTGCCAGCATGGAATGGTTGAGCGACTTTTTGGACTGGCTCGTCACCGACCGCGGGCAAGAATCCGTGCGCGTTGGGTTTCTGTTCCTGCTCGCGCTGCTCATAGGCGCCGTGCTCGCCGGATGGGTCACCAGAATGGGAATCCGAGGCTTGCTTCGCCGGTACGACCGCGGTTTACGCGACGCCGCAGTGCTGGCCCTCATCGAGGCGGCCACGGAGGCCTCGGTGTGGAATTCGCTGTCGCCGCAGGAGCAGATGCTCGCGAATCGCACGATCGGCAGAGCGGATGCCCAGATCAGGCTCCTTCCGCTGAACGGCTCAGACATTGCCGCCAATTGGGCTTCCCACCAATTGAACGAGATGAAGCGCAACTCCGCCACATTCGGCTACCTGCTCGACCCGGTGGTTCTGGCGTTCAGGGAGCGTCTGCTCTACTGGTGCGATCGGCCCAACAAGGCCAAGCGCATTTTTGAGGCCGACCTCGATGCCTGGCAACAGGCCTCCAGCGAGTCGGAACGCAAGCTGCTCGCAGAGCAAGAAGCCTGGGTCGCTCAGCAGCATCAGGAGCGTTACAGTGACTCGGCGGCCAACACGCCGATCCAGCGGGCCTCCGCGGCTCCGGTTCCGCAGGTCCCCCAGCCGGTCGCTGCCCAACCGGTCGCCCAACCGTTCGCGGCCCAACCAGCGGCCGCGCAAGCTGCAACGCCCACTCAGCCATTCCCACCTGCACCGACGCCGCAATTCGCGCCCGATCAGGCACCGACAGTGCCGTTCTCGACGCCCAGCGAGCAGTTCTTCGACGACCTCGGCGCACTGAACCACAACCAGCGCTGATCGCCACCCCAGCGGGTTGAGGTGTCGCACGGGGGCCGTCTGGGCCCCAGGAATTCGACGGACCTCGGCGCCATGGCTGAACTGGGTGGGCTCGAATATGCGCATCGATGAACGGCTTGCCCATTCTCAACCGAGGATGATGAGCCAACCCGCCAGCGCGGTGAGAGAGATCAACAGGACGGGAATGGTGAGCACGATTCCGGTTCGAAAGTACTGTCCCCACCCGATATGGATACCTTTGCGATCGAGGACATGCAGCCAGAGCAAGGTGGCAAGGCTGCCGATCGGGGTGATCTTGGGCCCGAGGTCAGAGCCGATGACGTTGGCATAGATCATGACTTCATGGGTGAGCCCGGTCGCCCCGGCAGACGCGATGGCGAGCGCTGCGATCAGCACCGCGGGCATGTTGTTCATGATCGAGGCGAGTCCGGCGACGATCACGCCCACGCCGAGCGCGGTGACAAGTGTGCCGTTGTTGCCGATGGCAGAGAACACTCCGGCAAGGTTGTCTGTAATGCCCTGGTTGCGCAACCCGTAGACGACGAGATACATTCCGATCGAGAAAAGCACTATCTGCCACGGGGCTTCCCTGAAGACCTTTGTGACCGAGACCCGTCGAAGCCCACCGACCCTCTCGGTTGCAGCCGCGAGCGAACCCATGGCGTCGGAGCCGCGGTCTGCTGCTCCGGGAGCTTCGAGATCACGGTGAGTGAGCACGGTGTCCCGAGCCACGCCGTCTGCGGCGGTGTCGGTGACGGCTGACCGGGATGTGAGTGCTTTCGCATGGCTGAAGAGAAACGTGGGCCTGCGCGCGGCAACAACGCACAGCGTCGCGGCCCCCGACCCCGCGATCACTGAGAGCGGGATGTTCAGGGGGTCGGCCACGAAGTAGCCGACAAGGAGCAGGGCGAGCACGACCCAGCCCACGCGAAAGGTCAGCGGATCATGGATTGCAGTGCGCGGTGGGACAAGCCCGGAGGGGTCGTAACGGGTCGGGATCGACTTTCGGAAATAAAGCATCAACACTCCCATGCTCGCCACCACCGTCACAATGCCGACGGGCACCATGATCAAGGCATACCGACCGAATCCGATGTCGAAGTAGTCTGCGGAGATGATGTTGACGAGGTTGGACACGACCAGTGGCAGGCTTCCGGCGTCGGCGATGAAGCCGCAGGCGATCACGAAGCCGAGGGATGCTTTGGCTGAAAATTTCAGCGCCAGCAGAATCTGAATGACGATCGGGGTCAGGATGAGGGCGGCACCGTCGTTCGCGAACAGTGCTGCGATCGCAGCACCAAGCAAAACGATGAGAACGAACAGGAGTCGGCCATTGCCGCGCCCCCAGCGGGCGACGTGAAGTGCGGCCCATTCGAAAAGGCCCGACTCGTCAAGGAGCAGCGAGATCAACACGATGGCTACGAATGCGAACGTGGCGTTCCAGACGATGTTCCAGACCGTCGGAATGTCTGAAAGGCTGACAACAGTCGTGATCAGCGCAAGAACCGCTCCCCCGAGGGCCGACCAGCCGATCCCGAGGCCGCGCGGTTGCCAGATGACAAGCACCAGGGTGACGACGAAGATCGCGATGGCGACGATGGTCATGAGACGGGAATCCTCCAGGCCTGCGCGTCGACGGCTCTACCGAGACCTGTCGACGGACCGTCGGAACCACACGGGTGTTCGCGAGGCCCAAGTGGCGTCGATCCGGCCAAAGCTCAAGGAGCCACAGGCCCGCGTGCCCCCGGCAGGATTCGAACCTGCGACCAAGAGATTAGAAGGCTCCTGCTCTATCCCCTGAGCTACGGAGGCATGGGTACCTGTAACACGATACCGCAGGGGGTGGCCGGAACTTCGACCAGCGCGCGCGACACGAAAAGACAAGACGTTGCTGAATGCTGGGAGGCGGCGCACACCCGCATTATGCTGTGCCCAATGCGCCCCAGTGGATGTGGTGCGGCGAGTTGCTGGGTTGACGATCCGTACTCTCCATTTCGGCACGGCCGACAATGGAAAGGTGACCATGTCCATTCCCGATAATAAAACGCGAAATTTCCTCAGCGATGAGGAACACCTCCGCAAACTCGGTTACGAGGGCCGATTCGACCGGTCGATGTCGCTGTGGGGCACGTTCGCCCTCGGCTTCACCTACCTCTCCCCCCTTGTCGGGGTCTACTCCTTATTCGCCTTCGGCGTCTCACTGGGCGGCCCGCCGGTCATCTTCTGGCTGGTCATCGTCGGTTGCGGCCAGTTGCTCGTTGCCCTGGTCTTCGGCGAGGTCGTCTCGCAGTATCCCATTGCCGGCGGCATCTATCCCTGGGTGAGGCGGCTCTCTGGCCGCTACTTCGCTTGGATGGCGGCGTGGATCTACATCTGGGCCATCATCGTCACCGTCACGTCGGTGGCCGAGTATGGCACCGGGTTTCTTGCCAGCCTGTTCGGCCTGCCGCAAACAAAAGAGATATCGCTGGCTCTGGCAGTCGCCCTGCTCCTGGTGGCCCTGGTCATCAACCTGAGCGGCACCAAGAACCTCGCTCGCGCCGCCAAGATCGGTCTCGGTGCGGAGCTGATCGGGGTGGTCGGGGTGGGGATCTATCTGATGATCTTCCAGCGCAAGAACGACTTCTCGGTCTTCTTCGACACCATGGGAACCGCCGGCGACGGCAGCTACCTCCCGGTGTTCATCGGTGCCGCGCTGACCGGCTTGTTCCTGTTCTATGGTTTCGAAGCCTGCGGGGAGGTCGCCGAGGAGGTGGCGAACCCGGGCAAAGAGATTCCGAGAGCCATGATCATGACCATCCTCGTCGGCGGCGTATCCGGACTCATCGCATTCGCCGGCTACATCTTGGCCGCACCGGATCTGGCAGCAATCGTCAGCGGCGAGAACGCCGATCCGATTGCCGGCATCTTGGAGGCCACGCTCGGAACAGTGGGAGGAAAGATCTTCCTCGTGATCGCGCTCACCGCATTCCTCTCCTGCGTGCTCAGCCTGCAGGCGGCCGGCAGTCGACTGCTGTACTCGTTCGGCCGCGACGGGATGATGCCCGGCCACAAGTGGTTGGCCGAGGTCTCCGCGAAGAAGGTGCCCCGCAATGCGTTGATCGTCGCCTGCCTGGTGCCGATCTTGATCTGCCTGATCATCTACTTCGGGCCTGAGGGTCTCATCAATCAGGTGACAGCGTTCGCGGTGCTCGGAATCTACGTGTCGTTCCAGTCGGTGGTGCTGGCCTCGCTGCTGGCTCGGTTCAAGGGCTGGAAGCCGGCTGGGCAATTCAGCCTCGGTGCGTGGGGTCTCGTTGTGAACATCGTCGCCCTCGCCTACGGCATCACCGCGATGTTCCTGCTGGCCTGGCCGGGCACCAGCGGCGAGTTCCTGTCTGACTGGATCGTGCTCATCGGTCTTGTCCTCGTGGTCGGCACCGGCCTGATCTATATGGCCATCGTGCGCCCCGGCCGCAACCTCAGCCTGCCTGAGGGCGACGCAGTCGAGATCGCCGAGCAGTTGCGAAACGGGTGACTTCGGCGCGCCGGGTGCCGGCTCATCCAGCGTGCTACGGTGCCATCGCCCCCGCGACTGCCGTCAACACCTGGTTGATCGTCGGCACCCCGGATGCCCGAAAGATCTCGGTGCCGCTCGCGTTTGCAAGCACGACGGTGGGAGTGGTGAGGATGTCGAATGCGGCGGCCTGCGGCTCGTGCCGCACAATATCGAACTCGCGCACGTTGATGGCCGGAACGAGGCGTTTCACCTCGGCGAGCACCTCCCTCGTCAGCATGCACGGGTCACAGAAAGCAGACGTGAAAAGCAGCAGCTCAGGGAGTTGATTCATCCCCACCAGTCTACGGCCGAGGCCGGCTGTCGGCGGCCGACACTAGACTTTCGGCATGACAACAGCCACAGATCGACTCGTCTGGATCGACTGCGAGATGACCGGACTCGACCTCGAGAAGGACCAGTTGGTCGAGATCGCGGTAGTCGTCACCGACTACGACCTCAACCTCGTCGACCCGGGCCTCGACATCGTGATCGCGGCCGACGACGATGCGCTGGAGCAGATGGGTGACTTCGTGCGCGAGATGCACACCGAGTCGGGGCTGATCGATGAGATCCCCCATGGGGTGAGTGTTGCCGATGCGGAACGCCAGACGTTGGAGTACCTCTCGAAGTACATCCCCGAGGGGCAGAGGCCACCGCTCGCCGGCAACACGATAGGAACGGATCGTGCTTTCCTGGCCAAATTCATGCCGACGCTCGACGGCCAACTGCACTATCGCAGCGTTGACGTCTCCTCGATCAAGGAGCTGTCTCGGCGCTGGTATCCGCGCGTGTACTTCGCAGCTCCTGAAAAGAACGGCGGCCATCGTGCCCTCGCCGACATTCTCGAGTCCATTCGCGAGCTCGATTACTACCGCAGGGCGGTGTTCGTTCCTGAGCCGGGCCCCAGCTCGGTGCAGGCGAAAGACGTCGCCGCGAGCGTGGTGTCTTCACACGCCGCCCAGATGTAATAGTATGAAGAGGTTGTGTTGGCCGCTGACAAAATCGTGGCTGGCACACATGGTGGGCGTAGCTCAGTTGGTAGAGCGCTGGCTTGTGGAGCCGGATGCCGCGGGTTCAAGTCCCGTCGTCCACCCCAAGAAAGTTTCATAGCAGCGGGCACGTCGTGCCCCGAGCGTGGAAGGCTGTGCCGTGCTCGAGATGACCGAGGACGAGTTCGAGGAGCTCTTCGTCGCCGCACTCGACGCACTACCCGATGACATGGTCGACGGCATCGACAACGTCATCTTCGTCGTCGAGGATCGACCAGAAGACGGTTCCCTCGACCTGCTCGGTCTGTACGATGGGATCGCCCTGACCGAGCGTGGCCAATACGGCTATGGCGAGATGCCCGACCGCATCATCCTGTTCCGCGAGCCGTTGCTCACGATGTGTGAGTCGCTGGAGGAGCTCAAGGAGGAGATTCACGTCACCCTGGTGCACGAGATCGCCCATTTCTACGGCATCGATGACGAGAAACTGCACGAACTCGGCTGGGCCTGAAACCGCCGCGAGACCACGCGGCGCCGAGAGTGAGCCCACATCGCCGGCACTCAACGATGTGTCAGCAGCCGGAGGCCGTGCGAAGGGGATTGCTGCGATCGACCTCATCCGACAGACACCCCATCGCATCACAACTTGCCCACACTCCGGCCCGGGCATCCGAATACTGAGGCGACTGCATTTACTCTGAGGACATGTCCCGCAGAACCCACCCACGCCGCATCGTCGGAGTCACGATCGGTGCCCTGGTGATTCTGGCTCTGGGCGTCTACGGACCGGCCACCCTGCTCGGTCCGCTCCCCCAGGTCGATGCGCAGGTGCTCACCCCGCCCGCACCGGAAACGGTCGTGAACCCACCGGTTTTGCCCGAAACCGGCGCCAGCGCCATCACCGGAGCGGCCACCGAGGCCCCGTTGGCTGTGGCCGGCAATTCAGGCCCACTGCCGATAGCCGGCATCGCCAAGGTGATCACGGCGTTGGTCGTGCTCGATGAGAAACCGCTGGAGGCCGGCCGAAACGGGCCAGCAATCACGATCGGTATCGAGGATTACCGTTCTTACATCGACAACACAAACGCCGGTAACGCCACGGTCACCGTTCTGCCCGGCGAGACCTGGACCCAACGCGAGATGATGCAGGCAATGCTGCTCGGTTCGAGCAATAACCACGCGGAGTCCCTGGCCCGGTGGGCATTCGGTTCGGGCGCCGCCTATCTGGAAGCCGCCGACAGCTGGCTGCTGAAGCACGCACTCACCTCGACCCGCCTGGCCGACTCCACCGGGTTGTCCGAAGACGACGTGTCCACCGCGACCGATCTCGCCACGTTGGCCGCGATCGCCGCAACGGACCCGACCATCGCCGAACTGCTCGGCTCCGTCGACGACCTCAACTCGCACGGCCGCGGTTTCAACAACCGCACTCAGTACCTGCCCGAACGGGGAGTGACCGGAATCTCTCGCAGCTACACCGAGACTGCGGGAATCTGTCTGCTGTTTTCCGCGACCGTCCCTGCCGGCGACGACACGTTCACGTTTTATGGGGTGTTCATCGGGCAACCCGACTGGGACACCCTCGATGCGGCCGCCGCGGCTCTGATGGACAGCGCCGAAGCCGGAATCCAGCAGCAGCCACTCGTCACCACCGGTGACAGCTACGCCAGGTTCACCACTGTGTGGGGAGACACGGCCGACGGAGTGGCCATGCTCGACCGCACCGAATTGGGCTGGCTGCAGCAGAAGCCGACCAGCACCATCGAAACCGTCGAGTTCAGCACGAATCCTCGAGGTGCCCTCGTGGGCAGTGTCGAGGTTGCGGGTTCTCGCGGAACAGTGACGGCTCCGCTCGAGCTGGATGAGACGATCGACAGCCCCAGCCTCGTCTGGCGGGTGCTCCACCCGGTGCCGCTGATCCAGGAGTGGTTCGCGCATCCCCCGTTCCAGGCACCGCGCGACACTGCCGGGCCAAGTAGCGCCCCGTCATCATCGCCCACCGGTTCTCCCTAGCGAGGCGCGCGGCCATCACTTCCGAATTCGCCGCGGCTCACACCACACGCATCGAGGATCAGGTCGGCTGACTGTTGGGGTTTCTCCTTGGCCACGAACGCGGCGAACTGTTGCTCCCACGCCTCCCAGAAGGCGTCGAAGCCCTCACTGCGAGCCAACGCGCGCACCTTGCGCTCGTCATCATCGGCCACCAGCCAGATTCGTAGGTCGGCGAGTGCGGCGCCGGCACGGCTCAGCGCACCGCAGCCCTCGATGATCAGCGGATACCCGGCATCCACCCGGTGCCATTCGGCTAGTTCGCCCGTCTTCCAGTCGTAGCGCTGCCAGCGCCCTGGGAGACCCGCAGCGCGGGGCACCAACAACTGTTCCACGACCTGGCGGCTGCCGTGGTCAAGCCCGCTCCAGCCGAGGTAGAGGTCGTCGAGGTGCACGACGACGCTGCGCGGGAGCGCGCACGCAAGGGCGTCGGCGAGTGTGGTCTTTCCGGCGCCGCTGGGCCCGTCTATCAAGATCACCGGGTTCGGCGACGAGGCGCGCAATCGTTCGCGGATCGGTGCGAGCAGACCCGCGAGATCCTGCCCCCCGTGATCGTAGTTCCCGGTGGCCTCATTCATCGGATTCGTGGGTGTCATCCGAAGATGAAGTTCCAGTGACCGGACCAGACCGAGATGCCAACGGCGGTCGCCGCGACCAACACGGCGATCATGACCAAGAACCAGTCCCGGCCGACGAACACCGACTCCCTGGCCCAACTCCGTTGCGTGTCGGCGCCGAAACCGCGGGCCTCCATCGCGGTCGCCAGTTTGCTGCCGCGCCGTAGAGCCAACACCAGAAGCGAGAACGCCTGGTTCAACCAGAGCCGCAGCTTGCCCATGAATCCCTGCGAGTCACCCACCCCGCGGGCTCGGCGGGCCAGACCGAGCGAGCGCCAGTCGTCGACGAGGAGCCCGGCGAGCCGCATCGCTGCCAGCGCCCCCAACACGAATCGGGCGGGTAGCCGCACCACTTGGGCGAGACCATCGGCGAGGTCGGTCGGGTCGATCGTCAGAAACATGACCATGCCCGCCAACCCGATCGCGAGAATGCGCAGGCCAGTTGCAACACCCAGGTAGATCGAGCCGTCGGTGATGTGCACGAACAGAAACTGCCAGTAGCTCTGGCCCGACGGCTCACCGTAGAGCAGGGTGGTCAACCCGGCGAGCGGCGCGGCGAGCAGTATTGGCCAACTGCGCTTGAGGAACACTGACAGCCGTATGCCCGCCCACCCGAAAAGCGCGGCTTCCAGAACCAGTACCACCCCGGCTGATACCCAGTCGACGCTGGCGATCAGGGTGAGACTGATAATGAACGCCGCCGCCAGTTTCGTGACCGGGTTCACCCGGTGGATCGGTCGGGTGCCCTTGCTGGTTCGGAGTGCGGGACCGGTGGGTGTGGCAGTCGTGCGGGTCATCACCGCACCGGCCCGACGGGAAGCGGCGAGGTGAGCTCATGTGTATGGTCGGCGAGTGCTTCGACGAACTCTCGATCGTGAGTGACAGCGACCAATGCGGTTCCGCCATCAAGAAGACCCGCGAGCAGTGCCACCAGTTCTTGCCAGGTCTGCGCATCCTGCCCGAAAGTGGGCTCGTCCAAGACCAACACCTGGGGGTTCGTGGCCAGCGCCGTGGCCACCGAAAGCCGGCGCTTCTCACCCCCGGAGAGGGTGAATGGGTTTGCCAGGGCCAGATGATCCAACCGCAGGCGCTGCAGTAACTCGTCTACCAAAGCCTGAATTTTTGCCCCAGAAAGCGCGAGGGTGCGCGGCCCGAGCTCCAACTCTTTACGAACAGTGGCCGTAAGAAACTGGTGTTCCGGGTCTTGAAAGACGGTGCCGATTCGGGTGAGCAACTGCCGTGATTTCCAACGAAACGGTTTACTCCCAGCGCCTTGGGCCAATCTGTCGGTGGCTCGAAGGTCACCGCCCGCGGTGGGCAACAGGCCGGCAAGTGTCAGGGCGAGGGTCGATTTGCCAGAGCCGTTCGGCCCGGTCACCGCGAGGGCCTGCCCGGAGTTCACCGTGAGCCGCACACCCGAGGCGACCACGGTGCCCGGGATTCGCGCCACCGAAAGGTCGTCAGCACACAGCAAGACGTCTGTGCTCGAAGCATCGTTCGGGCCGACGGAGCTCACGGCGCGTCGGCGCTCAGGGTGGGCAGGCGGAAACCCCGGAACCCACACACCCTGCGCGGCCAGACGGGCCCCTTCTTCAGCGAGTACCTGCTCCGGGTGCCCATCGGCCAGCAGGCCACCGCCGGGGTCGAGCACGATCACCCGGTCGACCAGGGGAAGCCAGACCCCCACCCGGTGTTCGATCACGATCAGGGTCGCTTTGGTGTGCTCGAGCATCCGGGCCACAGCGTCCCGTACCTCTGCGACCCCCACGGGGTCGAGGTTGGCGGTCGGCTCGTCGAGAAGCACCAGCCCGGGCCGCATTGCGAGCACCCCGGCCAGTGCCAATCGCTGCTTCTGCCCCCCGGACAGCCGGGAGGTGGAGTGATCAAGCGGCAGGTCCAGGCCCACCGCATCCAACGCCTGGCCCACGCGTCGCCAGATCTCATCGCGTTCGACTCCGAGGTTTTCGCAGCCGAACGCGACATCGTCACCCACCCGCGCCAGGGTCACCTGCGAATCGGGATCCTGCAAGACCAGACCGACCCGGCCGCGCACCGCCGCGGGCGGCAACCCGTCGACCAGCAGTCGTCCGTTGTCATCTCCGTCATCGGAATCACCCAACACCCCGGCGAGGGCGTGCACGAGGGTGGACTTCCCGGCACCGGAGGGCCCGAGCAGAAGCACCTTCTCCCCCGGCTCGATGTCGAGGTCGAGGTCGCGCACTGCCCACGCCCTGCGGCCGGCATGTCGCCAACCCCAGCCGCTGGCCGTCACCCGGCTGCCACGCACCGGGTCACCGCCCAGATCGCGGTACGGCGCAGACATCAGACGTCGGCCGTCACTTCCCGGCCGGCCGCAAACCGCCCGAGCGCGCCGGTTCGGGCGATTCCCCGCACGGCGAACCAGGAAAGTGCTCCCGCGATGACCGCCCCGGACACGGCGACAGACACGAAATACGTGATCCTGAACGCCCAGGTCACGCCCGGATACCAAACGATCAGGTCGTTCACCCCAGCCGCCATACCCGCCGCCATACCCGCCAGGATCGCGACGTAGATGCGCCAGTTCGCATAGAGGAACAGCGCGAACACGAGTTCGGCACCCAGTCCCTGCAGAAGCCCGGAGATGATGGTCGTCACCCCCCAGCTCGTGCCGATCGCCGCCGAGACGGCGGCGGCGATCACCTCGGTGAACAGGGCTGCCCCAGGCTTGCGAATGATTAACCCGCCGATGACTCCGGCGAACAGCCAGCCGCCGCCGAAGATCCCCTGCAGACCGGGCAGTGCCGCCTTGAGCGGCCCGCTGAAACCCTCGTAGGCGATGCCCCACGCCCAGAACAGCACCCCGGCCGCGACTCCGATGACGGCCGCGATGACGATGTCAACCACGCGCCAGCGAAAACTGCGCTTCGGTTTGCCGGTGGCGACGGCCACATCGGGGGTGGATTCGGTTTCCGTCGTTTTTGTTGTGTGCACCATGTCGTGCCCTCTCGTCAGACGATAACTGGGCACGGGTTTGCGTTCAGACGGTGCCTGAACGCAAGAGAAGCTGCCTCCCTGCGCTGGCATTATCCAGATCAGGTTCGACGGTCGAAGATTGAGAATCTTCCTCTCAGCCCGGCTCACCGGACTCCCGTGTTTATGTCTCAAGCCTAACCCACACACCCCCGGTGCGCTTCATGAAAGACTCGCAGGCATGGACTTTCGTATTTTCACCGAACCTCAGCAGGGTGCCGACTACGACGAACTGCTCGCGGTCGCCCAAGCCGCGGAACGACTCGGGTTCGACGGTTTCTTCCGTTCCGACCACTATTTGCGCATGGGTGACGGCAATCCGTTGCCGGGGCCGACCGATGCGTGGACAACCCTTGCCGGCGTTGCCCGCGAGACCACCACCATCAGACTCGGCACCCTGGTCTCCTCAGTCACCTATCGCCACCCGGGCATCTTGGCGATCCAAGTCGCCCAGGTCGACCAGATGTCGCGCGGCCGGGTTGAATTGGGCCTCGGTGCGGGCTGGTTCGCTCGCGAGCACGAGGCCTACGGCATTCCCTTCCCCTCCAATCGGTTCGACCTGCTCGAGGAGCAACTGGCCATCGTCACCGGCCTGTGGAACACACCGCTCGGTGAGACGTTCTCGTTCGCGGGTGAGCACCACACCCTGGTCGATTCGCCCGCTCTGCCGAAACCGATCCAGTCCCCGCCCCCGATCATCGTCGGCGGCAAGGGTCCGAAGCGCACGCCCGCCCTTGCCGCGCGATTCGCCGACGAGTACAACGCGTCGTTCCCGGAGTTCGAAGCGATTCCCGGGCTGTTCCGCGGCGTGCGAGACGCGTGCGAGGCCATCGAGCGCTCTGCCGATGAACTCGTCTACTCGGTGGCTCTGGCAGTTGCGGTCGGCGGTTCCGAGCCGGAGTTCCAGTCCCGTGCGGCTGCCATTGGCCGCGAGGGTGCGGAGCTGCGCACCCACGCGGTGGCGGGCACCGTCCCAGAAGCGGTCGACAGGCTCAGTCGACTCCAAGAGTTGGGCGTCGAGCGGGTCTACCTGCAGGTGCTCGACCTCGGCGACCTGGACCACCTCGAGCTGATCGCGAGCGAAGTCGTGCCGCAGCTGAACCGGCCCTGACGGCTATTTCTTCAGGGCGCGGATGACGCGGGCCATCGCCCACCCGGAGACACAGATCATCGGTATCGACACAGCCATCAACGTGACCAGGTTGGGCCGGAACCGCAACCCGTCGATGTCTTTGATGTACGCGCCGACCGGAATCGACATTCCACCGCCACCGCCGCCGCCCGCCACTGAACCGTCCGGCTCATCGGAGGCATCGCTGCCGCCGCCGAAACCGTAGTAGGCCAGCGAAACCGGCACGAGGGTGACGCCTTCCACCTCGATCGGGTCACCGTAGACGGTTCCCATTCCCAGACTCTTGACAGCGTCGGCCAGTTGCACAGCGAGATTCGTCATAACCCAACGGTACCCGTGCACGGCGAGCGAAACCAGCCGACGTGCCTTCTTACTTTTCAACGCACAGTCATTTACGGCCGATGCGGTTACGGTTAACTCATCACCGCCCCCGATGGAGGACACATGGAAATCTGGCCTGGAACCCCCTACCCGCTCGGCGCCACCTTCACCGGCAGCGGCACGAACTTCAGCTTGTTCAGCGAGTGCGCCGAACGCGTGGAACTCTGCCTCTTCGACGACGACCGGGTCGAAACCCGGGTCGAGATGCACGAAGTCGACGGGTTCGTCTGGCATTGTTTTCTTCCCTCTGTGCAGCCAGGGCAACGCTACGGCTATCGGGTGCACGGCGCATACGATCCCGCGAACGGGCACCGGGCCAATCCCAGTAAATTGCTGCTCGACCCGTATGCGAAAGCGACCGATGGCGACATCGACTGGAATCAGTCGCTGTTCTCCTACGAGTTCGGTGATCCAGATTCCCGTAACGACGAAGATTCGGCACCACACATGATGCTCGGGGTCGTCATCAATCCCTATTTCGATTGGGAGGGCGACCGGCACCCGAAGACGCCGTATAGCGAAACGTTCATCTACGAGGCGCATGTGAAGGGGATGACCGCGTTGCACCCGGACGTGCCCGAACCGCTGCGCGGAACCTACGCCGCCCTCGGGCATCCAGCGGTCATCGACCATCTGGTGAAACTGGGGGTCACCGCAATCGAGTTGATGCCAGTTCATCAGTTCGTGCATGACAAGACTCTGATTGAAAATGGCCTGACCAACTACTGGGGGTACAACACGATCGCGTTTCTTGCACCGCATCGGGAGTACTACTCGGGAGACAACCCCGGCCAGCAGGTGCAAGAGTTCAAGACCATGGTGCGTGCCCTCCACGTTGCGGGTATCGAAGTGATCCTCGATGTGGTTTACAACCACACCGCCGAAGGCAACCACATGGGGCCCACACTGTCCTTCCGAGGCATCGACAACTCCGCGTACTACCGCCTGGACGAGGATGACCCGCGGCACTATGTCGACTACACCGGCACCGGAAACACCTTGAACGTGCGCCATCCCCATGCGTTGCAACTGATCATGGACTCGCTGCGTTACTGGGTGGTGGAGATGCACGTCGACGGGTTCCGATTCGACCTCGCCTCGACCCTCGCCCGCGAGTTCTACGACGTGGATAGATTGTCGACCTTCTTCGAGCTGGTTCAGCAGGACCCGGTGGTCTCCCAGGTGAAGCTCATCGCCGAGCCGTGGGATGTCGGGCCCGGCGGTTACCAGGTTGGCAACTTCCCGTCATTGTGGTCTGAGTGGAACGGGAAGTACCGAGACACGGTGCGCGACTTCTGGCGCGGTGAACCGTCGACGCTCGGCGAGTTCGCCTCGCGGTTGACCGGGTCTTCCGACCTGTACGAGCATTCGGGGCGCCGGCCGGTCGCGTCGATCAACTTCGTGACCGCGCACGACGGGTTCACCCTGCGCGACCTGGTCTCCTACAACGAGAAGCACAATGAGGCCAACGGCGAGAACAACAAGGACGGCGAATCGTTCAACCGGTCGTGGAACATGGGGGTGGAGGGGCCGACCGACGACCCCGTCATCCTCGGCCGCAGGGCTCGTGCCCAGCGCAACTTCATCGCCACACTGTTGCTCTCTCAAGGGGTGCCGATGTTGTTGCACGGCGATGAGTTGGGCCGCACCCAATCGGGTAACAACAATACTTATGCACAGGATTCGGAGCTGAGCTGGATCAATTGGGATGCCGCCGACGAACCGCTGTCGGAGTTCACCTCCATGGTGGCGGCGTTACGCAGTGCCCACCCGACCTTTCGGCGCAGTCGATTCTTCGACGGGCGTCCGGTGCACCGCGGGGAGGGCGAACCGTTACCCGACATCGTCTGGCTGACCTTCGACGGTGAACCGATGGAACCGGAGAACTGGGATGTGTCGCTGGAGCGCTCGGTCGGGGTCTTCCTGAATGGCCAGGGCATCCGCGAGGTGGATTCGCGCGGAATCCCGGTGGTCGATGTGAACTTCCTGCTCTATTTCAACGCGGACGAGAACGAGGTCGAGTTCACGATCCCCGGCGAGGAATACGGCGCCGAGTGGGAGATCGTGATCGACACCGCCGGAAGCGGGGCCGACACGGTTCCCCGACCCGCTGGGGCACGGCATCCCGTAGCCGGTCGATCTATGACCGTACTGCGTGTGTTGAAGGGGGAACCTGCCGGCCCGCCCGCCGACTCTGCGGAGGCATCGGTGGCCTTCCTCGCCCGAGATTCCGCGGACTGACTCGGCCTGATGAAGTGGCCCGCGAAGCGACGGGGCGTGCGTGAACGGCGCATGAACGTGCGGAGTGCGGGCTACTTCTCCGGCTGCTGACGCGGGTCTGCCACCACATCAGCCCGGCGCAGCAGCGACGCCGGCCCGAGCAGCCCGCGACCGAAGCGCGAACTCACGTCGTCGATGGTGCGCTCCGCATCGCGCCAGCTGTCATCCTCATCCCACAGGCCGATCTGGCCGCTGCCTCCGGAAGAGAGCTGTTCCACCCGCACCCCGATCAGCCGCACGGGTGGATGGGCGCCCAACGCCCGATAGCTGGCGCTGACCTCCTCGTGAATGCGGCGACCCAGGTCTGTTGGTTCGGCCAGTGTGCGCGATCGGGTCAGGGTCGAGAAGTCGTCGTAGCGCAGCTTCAGAACGACCGTGCGCGCAGTGACCCCAGCCTCGCGCAAACGCACCGCGACCTGATTGGACTGCCGCAGCAGTTCACGCAACAACAGCTCTGAATCCCGTTGGTCCACCTCGAAGGTCACCTCGTGTCCGATGCTCTTCTCCGGATTGCCGACCGTTACCGGTCGCGGATCGATGCCGTTGGCGAGCTCGTGCATCTTGTTTCCCGCCGCCGCACCGACCGTGCGCTGCAGAACGGAGACGGGGGTCGCCGCGACGTCACCGATGGTGCGCAGTCCGCGGGCGAGCAGACTCGACTCGGTGGCCGCTCCCACCCCCCAGAGTGCGCCCACAGGCAGCGGGTGAAGAAACGCCAAGGTCTGTTCGTCGGGGATCACGAGCATCCCGTCCGGCTTGGCTCGCCCAGAAGCGAGCTTCGCCACGAATTTCGTCGACGCGGCCCCAACAGAGCACGCCAGCCCGGTCTCGACGCGCACCCGGCTGCGGATCAGCTCGCCGATGTCGGCGGGGGTGCCGTGAACGCCACCCGCACCGGCGACGTCAAGAAACGCCTCATCAATTCCCAGACGTTCCACCATTGGGGTCATCTCGTCGAAGATCGCCATCACCTTCGCCGAAAGCATCCGGTACTTCTCGAAATGCGGCTCCAACACGATCAGATTCGGGCACCGCCTGAGCGCCTGGGCGAGCGGCATCGCCGACCGCACACCGAACTTGCGGGCCGGGTAGTTTGCCGCGGTCACCACCGATCGCGCGGATCGCCCGGCGACCGCCACCGGCCGGTCAACAAGGTGCGGATGCTCAAGCAATTCGACCGATGCGAAGAAGGCGTCGAGATCAACGTGCAGGATTGTTGCCGTGGAGCTGTCGACGGATGCCGCACTCACCTGCCTGGCACTGCCGTCCTGCTTGCTCACCTGTTCAGGCTAACGCCTGCACCTGCCCTGCGCCCGTATGAGAATGGCGTGCCTCTGGGAGGTCACTCCTCGAGAAGCTGACCACGCAGGTAGGCGGCCTGCCCCGCGTGCTGCAGGTCATCGGAGATGACACTGACAAGGCGCACTCCAAGCGTGACCGGCGGGTTCCACCCCTCGTCCACCACACGATCCAGATCACCCGAGTCGAGTGCAGCCACCTGGCGCACCGTGCGCTCCGTAACTGCGTCGTGATAATCGAGCAGCAGTTGGGCTGACTGCACCTGTACCCGGGTCACCTCATCGGCGCTGTGGCCATAGCCGGTTGCCAGCTTCTCGAATGGCAGACCAAACCGTGTGTACCATCCGTCGTCCAGCCAGAGTTGCGGCAGGTCGAACGCATCGGCCACGTGATCGTCCTGCACCCGGGTCAGATGCCAAATGAGCCATGCGATGGTGTTGCCCCGAGCATAGGCACGCCACCGCAGTTGTTCCGCGCTCAACCCCCGAACCGAGTGGTGCACCGATTGCTGCACGCGCTCGAATCCGTCGTTCAGTATCTCTGTTGCTTCCACGGGAGCCTCCTCACCGGCGACTCCCCCAGTCTGGCCTGTGCCACCCCACGGCGGCAGGCCTGATTCCTTGCCACGGCCACGGCCACGGCGGCAATGATGGTCAGAACCTCCACCAGCGTCAGTTGCCAAGAGGCTCGGTCCAGTTACCGAGGTCGTCGAACAAGACCGGGACTGGGAGTTCCACACCGTAGTGCACGACGATCCCGATGAGCTGCGCGCCCTGTATCGGGCTGCATGCAGCCGCAGTCGTCACGCGCTGGCGGAGGCCAAGTTGGATCTCTCGGTTGGCGTCAACCGTGACGGACGGCGGTGGAACCTGCGTTGGATCTTGACCCATCTCAGTGAAGAGACGGCCAGGCACAATGGCCACGCTGACCTCCTTCGTGAAGCGCCGGTTGCGCCAGCGGCGGGAAGTAGAGTGGCGCCATGAGACCACTGATGATCCCGTCGCGCCCAATTCGTATCGCATTGTTTGTGGTGGCATGGTTCAACCTTCTCTCGGCGCTGGCCGGAATGGCTGGACTCACCCTGGGCGGCGGACTCGGCATCCCGTTGGAATGGATCGAGGGAAGTATCTTCACGTCGTACTTCTGGCCCGGCATCATCCTCGGCGTGGTTGTCGGTGGTATCCAGGTGCTCGCGGTCATCGCCCAGTACGGCAGGTTCGCACTTGCGTGGGGACTGCACGCCGCGGCCGGGCTGGTGATGATGATCTGGATCTTCGTGGAACTCGCCATTATGCTCGTGTGGTCCCCACTCCACGGCATATACTTCACCACCGGGCTAATTCAAATAATCTTCGCCGTGCTCGCATTAGGTGCCTGGCCCGTTCCGTTCCTGCAGCGTTCTCGCACCGTTTCGGGCAAGTAGTTCCATAGGTTCTTACCAAATTCTTGTGCAGGCCGATCCGCCACCAGGCCGGATTTCACTGTTCAACGTGAAGCAGACTACAGGGCATTTCTCGAGGACTTCCCGCATGCTGACCCGTGGGTTCAAGCGGTGCTTTATGCTGTACTGGCGAATGCTTGTTCGGGGTTGGATCAGAGGCTGAGAAAGTCCTCCAGCCACATCTGCGGCGCTCCGCACGCAAGTTGATCATCAAAGGGTCAGACGTCCGAGTTCCGAGGATGATTGCGGGCAACACGCTCGTTCCCACGCTGGTAGTTGCCCGTGACGCGGGCCATGAGCGATTGCGCCTCGTGCGTTTCGACATCGGCCAGGAAGCACTCTGCCGCGGCTGCTCGGAGCGTTGTCGCTCGACGACCGTGGTGGCGAATCACCACATCGCTGCCGATCACCTGATATTCGAAGCCTCCGGGAGAACCAGCCATAGGAGTATTCTTCCTCACCGCGGAACGCCGCACCACCAATGCCGGCGAGGGGCCCCGGTGAGCCCATCTCGCGTCTCGCCACCCCACGCTGGTTCTCACCGCACTGACCGCGCGCCGCGATCAGAATCTCAAATTTATCGCATCAACACTTCATGTGTTATATTCTTCTGACAGGTGCAAGGAGAAGCGATGGATGCAGAAGAGCTGGCGAAACGCCTCACGGCTATCGCGAGCGTACAGCGCCTTCGGATTCTTGCGAACCTCGCGGCAGGCACGGTGCACGTCAGCGAGTTGGCCCGCCGCGTGGGCATGAGCAGAGCTCTCCTCTATATGCACCTGACCAAGCTCGAGGAGGCCGGCTATGTGGCGGGGCACCTCGAACTCTCCGAGGATGGCAAAGCCCTCAAGATATTTCAGATCGTGCCGTTCAGTCTGACAATCGACCAAGCTGCGGTGACCGCAGCGGTCGCCGCGACCAACGAAAGTGAGAAATGACATGGACGCCTACACCCCGTGGTTCGCCTACATCCCGTGGTTCGCGTGGATCGCGATAGTTGGAATTGTCGTCTGGGGCATCACAGTGATTGTCGGGACTTTCGGCTCCGGCCGCGGTAAGAAATCCGACGACCTCGCCAAAGCCATCGAGGAGAACGCCGCGACCAACAGAGCCCTGCTCGCCAAGATGGAGGGCATTGACCACCGGCTCGGCGCCGTCGAGAAGACGCTCAACGATATCCCGTAGTCGCCAACCGGCCCAGGCTGCGCCCAGTCAACGTGGCGCGGTTGTTTCAGACCAGATGCGCGCGGAACGTATTCAGCGCCAACGCGTCATCTTCCCAGGCGCCGCCTTCATGCCCGTTGTATGGCCACACTGTGATCTTCTTTGGTCCGGCATACGCGTTGAAGGCACCGAAGACCGTCGATGGAGGGCAGGTCGCATCCATCAGCGCGACAGTCATGGTCAGGGGCGCGGAGGCCCGGCGGGCGAAGTTCACCCCGTCGAAATATGCCAACGTCTCCTGCACCTGCGTCGCCCGATCGCGGTTGGTCGCGAGGAACCCCCCGATCTCCTTGTACGGCATCTCGTCGGTGATGACCGTCGCGCGCGGAAAGTCGCACAAGAATGGCACTCGAGCAACCGCTGCCGCGATATCGGGCACGAGGCCGGCTGCGGCGAGCGCGATCCCGCCGCCCTGGCTTGTTCCCATCACGCCGATCCGGTTGCCATCGACCAGATCCAGGCTTCGGGCGGCGTCAATCGCGCGAACCGCGTCGGCGAAGACCCTTCGGTAGTAGTAGGTTTCGCGCGAATCGATTCCGCGAGTCAGAAACCCGGGCGCGTGCGGCCCGCTGCCTGCCTCGTCACCCGTGGCGGCAGTGCTGCCCCACCAGCCCTGTCCGCGCGTGTCCATCTCGAAGTGTGCGAATCCGGCCGATGCCCAGAGCAGGTTCTCGTAGGCCTGTCCTCGCCCTCGGCCGTAGCCGTGGTACTGCACCAATGTGGGCAGAGGCCCTGCCGCGCCCGCCGGAACCCGCAGCCATGCTTTGATCGGCTGCCCGCCGAACCCGGGAAACGTCACATCGAACACGTCGAGAGTGAGTAGCCCCGAAGCCACCCGGTCGACCGTGACGTGCAATGAGTGCAGCCGCGTCTCGGCGAGAGTCGTCGCCCAGAACGAATCAAAATCGGCAGGGTCGGCCTGACTGCTGCGGTAATCACGGAGTTCTGCTTCAGCTAAGTCGATGAACATGGATCACAGCTTACGGCCGCAGGCAGCCTCGATTCCGGTGCTCTCGATTCGTTCGCCCGGGCAACCGACGATAATGGGAGAGAACGAATGAGGAGGGTCCCCAATTCATGAGCAGCAATGCAGCACGCCCGTGGTTGAGCAGCTACGTCGACGGTGTTCCCGCCGACATCGATATACCCACAGGCAGCCTCGTCGACATGGTGTTCGACGCCGTGCACCGGTTTGGGCGCGAGGTCGCGCTGGAGTTCTTCGGGGCGACCACCACCTATGCGGAACTCGGCAACCAGATCAACAGGGTCGCCGAGGGGCTCAGGTTCCTCGGGGTGAAAAAGGGTGACCGGGTAGCCATCGTGTTACCCAACTGCCCGCAGCACGTTGTCGCGTTCTACGCCGCCCTGCGGCTCGGCGCAATCGTGGTCGAGCACAACCCGCTGTACACGGCGCGCGAGTTGCGACACCAGTTCGAAGATCACGGTGCACGCACCGTGATCGCCTGGGACAAGGTCTGCCCGCTCATCCAAGACCTGCCCGATGACCTGCAGATCACCACAGTGGTCTCGGTCGACCTGACCCGGGCGATGCCGTTGTCGAAGCGGCTGGCCCTTCGCCTGCCCGTCCCCAGGGCCAGGCGTGCCCGGCATGCCCTCACTGGGGCCGTGCGCGACACCATCCGGTGGGAGAAACTGCTCGAGAAGCGGCCCATCCGCAAGCGCCACGGCAAACGACCAGACGCGCAGGATATCGCCGTGCTGCAGTACACCAGTGGCACCACCGGCAAGCCCAAGGGTGCCATGCTCAGCCACACCAACCTGCTGTCCAACTCGGCGCAGGGGCGGGCGTGGCTGCCCGAGATAGCCGATGGCAAAGAGGTGGTCTATGCCGTTCTGCCCATGTTCCACGCCTACGGGATGACCCTTTGCCTGACCTTTGCGATGAGTATCGGCGCCCGCCTGGTGCTGTTTCCGAAATTCGACGCAAACCTCGTACTGGATGCCGCACGAACCCATCCGCCCACCGTGTTTCCGGCGGTGCCGCCTATCTATGAAAGTGTCGCCAACGGGGCGCGCGAGCGCGGCATCGACCTCCGCGGAATGAAACTTGCGATCTCCGGAGCCATGGGGCTGCCCGAACGCATCGCCCAGTTATGGGAGGAAACGACCGGAGGCCTGTTGATCGAAGGATACGGTCTCACCGAAGCCTCACCGGTCGCCCTGGGCAACCCGGCCGGACCCGGCCGACGCCATGGCACCGTCGGGGTGCCATTCCCGAGCACATGGGTGCGGGTGGTCGATCCGGAGAATGTCGAGCACGATCGGGCACCGGGTGAAGCCGGTGAACTTCTGATCAAGGGGCCGCAGGTCTTCCACGGCTACTGGAGCAACGCCGATGCGACCAACGCCACACTTCTCCCCGACGGCTGGTTGCGCACCGGCGACATCGTCACCATGACGGCTGACGGATTCGTCACAGTGGTCGATCGCATCAAGGAGTTGATCATCACCGGTGGGTTCAATGTGGCGCCCTCGGAGGTGGAGGAAGTGGTGCGCCACGCGCCAGGGGTCGCCGATGTAGCAGTGGTCGGGCTCCCCTCCGACTCGGGGGGAGAGACAGTGGTCGCTGCGGTCGTGTTGGAAAAGGGGGCATCCCTCGACCAGGAGGCAATCCGCACCTTCTGCCGCACGGAGTTGTCGGCGTACAAGGTGCCGCGCACGGTGGTCGCGGTCGACGAGCTCCCGCGCTCACTGATCGGAAAGGTTCTACGACGCGAAGTGCGACAGGCGCTGTTGGATCCCCAATGACCCAGCCCGCCGGCCCCTCGGTGCATCGGTCGCGGGTGCGGTTTGCGGCCATGATCGTCGTCGGCTTGATTGCGGCCGGGTTCTGCCTCGCCTTCGGCGTGTGGAAGTATGCTCCCGCCGTGGGCTGGGCCGCAGCTGCGAGCACCTACATCATCTGGGTGTGGAGCATCATCGGACGGATGGACGCGCGCGCCACCGCCGAAAGTGCCACCAGGGAAGACCCATCTCGCACCACCGTCGAGCTCCTGATTCTCTTGGCCAGCGTTGCCAGCCTGGCTGCAGTGGCCGTGCTGCTCGTGCAGGCTCACACGTCCGACGGAGTGGGCCGTGTGCTGCTGGCTGCTCTGGCCGTGCTCAGTGTTGCGCTGTCCTGGGGTCTCGTGCATACGCTGTTCACTCTTCGCTACGCCTCCCTCTACTACGGGGGCAGCCACCCTGGCGGGGTCGAATTCAACCAGGTCGAACCGCCGCGTTACAGCGACTTCGCCTACTTGTCATTCACTCTCGGGATGACTTTTCAGGTCTCTGACACCAATCTGCAGTCAAGCGTCGTGCGGGGCACGGCGTTGCGGCATGGCTTGCTGTCGTACTTGTTCGGCACCGTGATCCTGGCCACCCTGATCAACCTGATCGCCAGCTTCTTCGCCTGACCTCCTTGGTCGAGGGATTGAAGAGGAGCAAGGACTCGCCCCGACCACCGTCCGAGCGAACGCGTCCATCCCCTGGGGCGAGGCGGGCCACGGTCTGCTGAATACGGCCTTCGTTCAGCCGCGCACGGGCGCGGTCAGCAGAGCCACCACAACCGAACCGCCCTTGGTCTCCTGCCGGCCGGCCTCGGTGAAGCCCAGCCGGCCGTGGAAGAGCAACGAGCCGGGGTTCGGCGGTTCAACGTTCACCTCACAGGTGACCTCGGCGCGCCCGGCGGCCCGCGCCACCTCGAACACCTGGTCGTACAGTACTCGGCCGATACCGGCGCCTCGAGCATCGTCGGCCACCACGATTCGATCGACATACAGGTGGTCTATTCCGCGCGCCTCGAACCAGAGATAGTTCTCACTGTCGTACGGTTGGCCGGGTTCGATCGCGATCATGAAGCCGAGCATGCGATCTGGGTCTTCCGAAGCCACGGCGGCGACGGCGACGGTGGCAACGTCGAGCAGCCGGGCGATATCAGCCTCTGCCGACACGGGTACGGCAGGAGCCGCGGCATTGTTGAGCCGCACCAGTTCGGGCAGGTCGGCAGTGTCAAGTTTTCGAAGGATGAGGTCCACCAGTGCACTCTACTCGCCGAGACGCCTCGCTCCACCTCGCTGCACCGCGCGAAAGTGCAGTAGACGAGGGAAATTGTGTCTGATAACCGCATTAACTGCCCGCTCGGTGGAGACGTGTAGTCGGGCGAAAGATTGCGGGCGGGCGAAGACGGGCTACTCCGTGACGAAGTCGATCAACTGCTCGACCCGGCCGAGCAACGCCGGCTCCAGATCGGCGAAGGTGTCGACGCGACTCAGGATGCGCTGCCAGGCGTGCGCGATATCGGTCTGAGACTCCCCCGGCCACCCGAGAGCCTGGCAGATGCCACGCTTCCACTCAATACTCCGTGGAATGGCCGGCCACTGCTCCAAGCCGAGCCTGGCTGGCTTCACCGCCTGCCAGACGTCGACGTACGGATGCCCGACCACCAAAACGTTGGCCCCGAATGGGCCCCGTGCGACGTGCTCTGCGATTCGGGTCTCCTTTGACCCGGGCACCAGATGATCCACGAGAACGCCAACCCTGCGGCCGGGACCGGGGTTGAATTCTGCGATCAGCGCCGCCAGGTCGTCGATGCCGCCCAGGTATTCGACGACGACACCCTCGATGCGCAGGTCGGCGCCCCACACCTTCTCGACCAGTTCGGCGTCGTGCCGTCCCTCAACGAAGATGCGACTTGCCCGAGCCACGCGGGCGCGGGTATCAGCCACGGCCAATGACCCCGAGGCCGTGCGAGCTCTCCCCTGCGGCGTCGTTCTCGCCCGGATCAGAGTCACGGGCTCCCCCTCCAACAAGAACCCGCCGCCCAGCGGGAAGACGCGCACCTTGCCGAAGCGGTCTTCGAGTGAGACGGTACCCACTTCGGTGCGAATCACGGCGCCGCAGAAGTCAGTGCGCAGCTCTTCGACGACGAGGCCGGGAACCGCCTCAACGCTGCGAACGGGGGCGACGGCCGGGTGGCGCCAGTTCGTGGCCAACGGGTCAGTGTCATAACGGTCGTTCATCACCCGTCGAGGCTAGCCGATGGCATAACGGGTTCTGCCCGGGGCGCGCCCGCGAGCCCTGCGCTCACTACGAAGTGGCGTGAATGAATTCCGCAGCTGGCTTGCGGAGCCACTGCGTGATTCGCATGGTCAGTGCCATATCTGCCATCTGCGCCGTCCGAAGATTGGTCAGCCGGCTGGGTGTGCAACCGATTTCTTGCGCCAGCTGAGCCCACGTGGACCTACTCTTCTGGCGCTGCTCATTGAGTGCGGTGTGAAGCTGATTCAAATTCCACCGGAGCCTATGTTCTGGCCCTGGTCGCGGCAACCGAACGTCGCCGACGTCGACGACCGAGCCGATAAGAAATTCCTCGGGTGCCCGGTCGAGCCAGCGCAGCAAGAACAGAGCATATTGACACGAGGTTTCGCCGCGTACCCCCAACCGTGAGACGGCTCCGCCGCAGAGTGGACTGTCCATACGCTCGGCATTGAGCGTCGATGACAACTCCCATAGCTCGTCAGCGAATTCGTACCATCCCAGCCCATGTTCGCGGCGCTTTTCATCGAACGCGGAAAAGAACGCTGCGAAGTCGAACACCGGCAATTCGGTCATGATCTGCCACTTTACGCCCGGCAACTTCCCACACGTAGCTGGAAGACCGGCTGTATCCGCGAAGTTGACCGTCGGCAAGCGGGATCCGCGTCGCAACAGATCATAGGCATTTACCCACTCAGCTATGCGCTGAACAATCTCCAGTGCCCCTCGGAGACGACTTCGACGGCATCCCCGGTGACTTTGATAGCGGTCTCATCATCAATTGCGTAACACGGCGCCGATATGCCGGCGGCCCATTTCTCTGCATTGGAAATGGTGTTGTCTGGCAAGTCCTCGTTATCAAGATGCGGAAAGATCGAAAAATTGACCAGCCCCAACGTTTCGTCGGCACCAGTGGGCGGCTTCCAGCCAACGAAGGGCTTACCGATTCTGGGCGCCGCTACCATGCTCCCTGCGCTCAAGCCCACGTAGACAACATCGCGCAGCGACGGCAAGAGGTCTGCCAGTCCGGACTGGCACATCCAGTAGTGGAGATAGAGCGGATCACCGCCTCCCACCAGCAGGGCGTCAGTCCCCTGCAACACAGGGATCCAACGCTCCTTCTCGATGCTGGGCAGCGCTGTGAGCTCCAGCACTCCCAATGATTTCCAGCCCAGCTCGCACATGGGGGTTCTGGGTTCTCTCCCGCTGATGAACCGCCAAGCATTGCCGGCACCGTCGGGATTGGCGTATGACGCGGTTGGAATGCAGAGAGCATTGGACTCAGCGATCGGTTTGCCCAGGAGATCCACTAGTGCGTCGTGGATGCGCGCGTTCTTGATGCCCGCTGAAGAGAGAAGAAGCTTCACAATGGGGTCCCTTGGTCAGATCGTCACCCGGTCCGAGTGATCCCATTTCATGGTGTGGGACTGACACCCCTGGTAGACGGATCACCGCGACCACACCATGCGGAAAACCCGCTGGCCCTGCCCCACTATCGTATGACGCGCAAACAGCGAATGACGAGCGGCCAGGCGATCAGTCAGCGCTGCGCCGGGGAGGATGCGCGGCACACCGATGCCGATCAGCGCGTGGCGGGCATCAAATGCATCAAATGCTGGAGCCGGCCGGCGACGCCCTGGAGGCAGTGGCAGCAGTGGACATCCAGGGGCCACCTCTCCAGCCGACCGATCCGGATACCGCAACTGCGTCATGTCGCCGGAGTCAATCGCACTCAATCAGACACCCCATTGGGATCAGCGTTGCGCATTGTGGCTGCGGAAGTATTGCGTGGCTGATCCACCGATCGCCGCAAGTTGATCCCGGTGACAGTGATTTCGGGCTGGCGGAGAGCAGTCGCCCCGTGACTACACCCCCGAGCAGGTTTCCGAGAACGCGCGAGGAGTAAGAACATTCTCATGGCAAACATCCCCGCAGCAGAGTACGCTCCCCACATGGAAACCGATCAGCTGTTCCTCGCGACAGACGCCGCACTTCGAAGCGTCATAGACCGCATCACTCCAGAGGATTTCGACAAGCCGGTTCCCGCCGCGTGGTCGCAGACCCCCAACCCCACCATCCGCGACATCCTGAGCGCGCACGCCTACGACGAGGCCTGGGTTCCCAGAGTGCTTTCCGGTGCTTCGGCTGCCGACGGTGACGAGCTGCGCGACCGCGATCTGCTTGGTGACGATCCGATTGCTGCCTATGACACGCTCAACGACGCCGCGACAGTGGCCGTTCGAGCGGGCGTCGATCCGGAGGCCATTTTCCGTTTTCAGTATGGCGACTATCCGGCAAAGGAAGGCTTCGCACATCTGGCAATGTATCGCGGTTTTCAAGCGTGGCTCATCGCCAAGCACCTTTCAATTCCGTTCCACTTGTCCCCGGAGATCATTGCCGGGATGAACGAACACGTCGTGCCCAACGCAGAGGAATGGCGTGGGTTCGGGGTGTTCCCGCCCGCAATTGATCCACCGGCCGATGCCGACGATGAGACGCGGCTGCTCTGCACAGTCGGGTTCTGGATCGCCTGAACCCGGTCGCGACGCAGGTCGGCTTCACCTTGCCTCTATCAATTCCTCTGAATCGACGTTGCGTATTCGAGGGCAACTGACGTACCTGGGTGCCCGCAGAGCGATCCCTTTGCGCATCGGGTGAGGATCCCGTTCCGGACGTCCGCACTGAAAACCCTTTTGACGAGGCCAGCCCAACTACCACCTCGGGGCAACTCCTAATCAAATAGAAAGGTGACAGCGCGCTGCAAGAGTATGCGCGGTAGTGGCGTCGGAACATTCACTTCCGTGGCGGACTGTGCCCGTAACCCCGCCGGCGCAAGCCACACGGGTCACGCCCAAACGAAGCGTCGTGGATTCCGGCGAGATCTCTGATGAGTTGATGAGTTCCCACGTTCCGTCGCCTCCCTCTTCTGCGACAGGTACGCCAAGTCCGAGGTCCTGGGGGATGAGCAAGGTGCAGCCGCTCAGTACCATCGCCGCACAGTGGGATCAGTGCGTCGCATCGCGATGAAGTTGAAGCTGAAGCCCGTCCAGGATGAGCTCGAGGCCATTCCGAAATTCATTCTCAAATGCGTACACTCCCTCTCCAAGCAACTCGGCGAGCGAGCGCGCGAGGTAGGGGTAGTCCTCTGCAGACGGCGCAACTTCAGATGCGAAGGCGGCCTCGGCGCCTTCTCCCGGGGCAAACGGCAACCCAGATTCCGTCAGTGCGAAGCCGTACACGAATGCGTCGATTGTCGAGAATGCGTGGGTCGCGAGCGCTGCAGAGAAACCCTGGGTCAAGAGGCAGCCCAGAACGCGATCGTGATGGCTGAGGAGAGCTGGACCTGGCGTGGGCCGAGACTCGAGCATCCCAAGCGCCCAGGGGTGTTCTCGGAACACGTGCCTAGCCGACTCGGCGCGCAGAATCATCGCTTCGCGCCAAGGATCACTCACTTGGGGCAGTTCGATCTGAACGAACGCCCATTCAGCCAACTCGTCGAGCAACGTCTCCTTGTTGGAGACATGGTGGTACAGCGACATCGCTTCAACGCCGAGCTGCGCACCTACGCTTCGCATGCTGACACCGGTGAGACCCCGTCGATCTGCGACGGCAGCCGCTGCCGCCACTATTCGCTGTCGACTCAGCTTTCGTTTTACCGCCATCAACCTATCCTTGCGCCCCTTACATCCGTAAGGTTACACTTTGAGAAATCCCTCGCTGCCGCAAACCCGAAAGGTCTTTTCCCATGACCAACGCCTCGCTCCCCCTGGCTCCTCTGGATGCTCGTATTCGCCTTGCCGCATTGTGGACAGCAACCATGCTCATCGTGGCCTTCGTCGACATCTTCGGGTTCTACCGGCACGACATCAGGGAGCAGATCGAAGCAGGCCGGGTACTGGACTTCGAGATCGATCAAGTCTTCATGCTCGCCATTGTGGCGTACGTGATCGTTCCGACCCTGATGATCGTGCTCTGCACTCTGCTGCCGTATCAGGCGAATCGCATCACGAACCTTGTCGTCGCGCTCATCTTCGCGGTGACAATTGTGGGTGCCGCGATAGGTGAGTGGGGATACTACTTGTTTGCGAGCGCTGTCGAACTCGGCCTCCTCGCCGCGATCGTGACACTCGCTCTGAGATGGACCGTGCCAGCGACGCAAGCGTCACCAGCCTCGCTCGCGCCCGCCTCGGTCTAACGCCAGAGCGGCAACAGAATTTCAGCGTGCGATCGGGGCTCTGAGCCGGGCCAGCAGTGCGTCGCGTTCCCGGGCGAAGCGTTCTTCTCGTTCGCGCTCTCGCTTGAGACGGTGCGCCTTCGGCCAGGTGAAGAGTTCGACGAAGATCACACCAATCATGGTGCCTGCACCGTTCGCGATCACGTCGCGCACGTCGGCGACCCGGGTCGGCAACCAGAAGTGCTGTGCCAATTCGATCCCCACCGAGACAAGCACCCCGAAAACGATGGCAAGCCACCACTGTCGGCGGCCGAAGAGCAACACGAAAAAGACCCCGACCGGCACGAACATGGCGATGTTGGCGACGAACTCGATCAGGTTGAACGTGATCCACTCGGTCGACGCGTGACGGCTGAACAACTCGAGAACCCGGGCGAGAATCCCCGCGGTGCGATCGTCGTAGGGCGCCGGGCCCAGCGTGATCCAGCCGACAAAGCCCAGGTAGCCGAGCGTGACCAGGCTGAGGATCGGGTGGCGCAGAAACATTGCTCCAGTGTCTCACCCTTGCCCGTGCAGACGGCGTGAGTTTGCACAGAGTGCTTTCCGCACGAAATGGAGCAGGAACAGAATGGAGTGAGCACCCATTCGATTCAGACTGAAGGAGCCAGACATGCTGGGAACAATGATCTACGGCGAGCGCGACATCCGCGTCGAGGAGCGCCCGCGTCCACGGGTTCTCACGGGCACCGATGCCGTGGTGAGAGTGACGGCGGCCTGCGTGTGCGGGTCAGATCTCTGGGGATACCGTGGCCTGATGCCACTCACCGGCGGGCCGCGCCCGATCGGCCACGAGTTCGTGGGGATAGTGGATGAGATCGGTGATGCGGTGTCGACCCTCTCGGTCGGCGACTTTGTGATCTCGCCGTTCACCACGAGTGACGGAACCTGCCCGGCCTGCCTGAACAACATTCACTCCGCCTGCGTCAACGGATCGAACTACGGCGCCAAAGACCGCAACGGCGAGCCGCTGGCTGGCGCCCAGGGTGAATACGTGCGTGTGCCCTTCGCCGACGGCACCCTGGTGCGCGTGCCCGGCGACGTAGATGAGGCACTCGTTCCGAGCCTGCTCGCGCTGTCAGATGTGATGAGTACCGGGCATCACGCCGCCGAATCCGCCGGGGTCGAGGAGGGCTCCACAGTAGTGGTGGTCGGTGACGGCGCGGTTGGCCTGTGCGCGGTGCTCGCCGCGCATCGCCTGGGTGCCGAACGGATCATCGCGATGAGTCGCCACGAGAGCCGGCAGAAGCTCGCACGGGATTTCGGTGCGACCGACATCGTCGCCGAGCGCGGTGACGAGGGCATCGCGAAGGTGCATGAGTTGCTCGACGGGCAGGGGGCCGACTGCGTGCTGGAAGCGGTCGGCATGAAGGATTCGATGCACCAGGCGTTGCACTCCGCAAGGCCCGGTGGCTCGGTGGGTTATGTGGGTGCTCCCGTCGGCGGACCGGAGTTACCGATCGGCTACCTGTTCTCCAACAACATCCATGTCGGAGGCGGCGTCGCCCCGGCCCGCGCCTACATTCCCGAGCTTCTCGACGACGTGCTCGCGGGCACGATCAACCCGGGGCTCGTCTTCGACCTGACCCTCCCGCTCGCAGAGGCGCCAGCCGCCTACGCGGCGATGGATGAGCGACGCGCCATCAAGGTGCTGCTCAAGCCGTAGACCGGTCAGCACTCGCCGATCATCTCGTCTGGTCCGCGTCGTCGGTTCACACGGGGCCCTGTCGTGCCCTTTTATGCCGACCGTCACGGCTTCGGGCGTAGCCTCGAACTATGAAATACAAACATCTTGGAAACAGTGGTCTCAAAGTTTCAGAACTCATCTACGGCAATTGGCTCACCCACGGCTCCCAGGTCGAGAACGAGGTGGCGACCCGCTGTGTGCAGGCGGCATTGGATGTCGGGGTCACCACCTTCGACACCGCCGACGTGTATGCGAATACGGCTGCGGAAGTCGTGTTGGGCGACGCCCTTGCCGGGCAGCGGCGCGAATCGCTGGAGATCTTGACGAAGGTGTTCTGGCCAACCGGTCCCAAGGGGCACAATGACGTTGGCCTGTCACGCAAGCACATCCTGGAATCGATCGATGGTTCACTCACGCGGCTGAAGACCGACTATGTCGACGTGTATCAGGCGCACCGGTATGACGTGGACACTCCCTTGGAAGAGACCATGCAGGCGTTCGCCGACGTCGTCAGGGCGGGCAAGGCGCTCTACATCGGCGTCAGCGAGTGGAATGCGGACCAGTTGCGTGCCGGTCATGAACTGGCGACCGAACTGCGAGTGCAACTTGTTTCGAACCAGCCCCAGTACTCCATGCTGTGGCGGGTGATCGAAGCGGAGGTCATTCCGACGTCAATCGAACTGGGAATGTCGCAGATCGTCTGGTCGCCGGTCGCGCAGGGCATCCTGACCGGCAAATACAAGCCGGGCGAACCGCTCCCGACCGGCAGCCGTGCCACAGACGACAAGGGAGGGGCAAATGTTCTTCACGACCGGTTGACTGATGAGCTGTTGACCGGCGTGCAGAAACTGCAGCCGATCGCGGATGACCTTGGGATCACCATGGCCCAGCTCGCGTTGGCCTGGGTGTTGCGCAACCCCAATGTGTCGGCGGCCATCATCGGGGCGTCCCGGCCGGAGCAGGTGGAGTCGAATGCACTGGCTTCGGGAGTGGAACTGGACGACAGTGTGCTGGCGCGCATCGATGACGCGCTCGGCTCGCTTCCCGAACGGGACCCAGCAAAAACGGTGTCTCCGCCTTCGCGCGCGTAGCGGGCCATCGAGGTGCTGCTCGAGCCGTAGAAGGTTGGTACGAGCGTTCAGTCTTCGCTGCTGGTGCGGTCTGCGACGAACTCGACTAATGCCGGGTCGGCGGAGATCAACCTGTCCATCTCTTCATCCCCGGTGCAGGTGATCAGCGCTATCCGAAGCTCCGTGCCGCTGCGGGAGACCACCCTCCAGGTGGCACCGGAGTCTTCCCAGCGTCGCAGCACGTCAACCGGGGATGTAGGGGTCGCGTCGTGGCCTTCAGGCATGCCCTCCAGCTTCCTCTGCCGTAGTGCTGTCGGCAACTCCGGAAGCGGCCGAGCCATTCGTGGTGTCCTCTGCTTCTGCGGGGGCGTCGGCCATCAGCTCGGCGATCATGTCGACAACGGTGGAGTCTGCCAATGTGGTGACGTCGCCCAACTCCCGATGCTCTGCGACATCCCGCAGAAGTCGGCGCATGATCTTGCCCGAACGCGTCTTCGGCAGTTCCGGAGTCAACAAGATCTGGCGGGGCCGGGCAAGCTTGCCGATGCGCTCGGCCACCGTGTCTCGCAGTTCAGCGACGAGCCGCACCCCCGCCTCGCCTTCGGTGTCAACCGATGCCTTGATCGTGACGAATGCCACAATGGCCGTACCTGTGATCGGGTCGCTCGCGCCGACGACGGCGGCCTCAGCCACCTTGAGGTCGGAGACGATCGCGTGCTCCACCTCGGTCGTGGAGATACGGTGCCCGGAGATGTTCATCACATCGTCGAGCCGGCCGAGCACCCAGAAGTCGCCGTCATCATCTTTCTTGGCGCCGTCACCGCTGAGATACACGCCGGGGAACTTCGACCAATAGGTTCTCTGGTACCGCTCGTCGTCACCCCAGACGGTGCGCAGCATGCCCGGCCACGGCTCGGTGACCACCAGAAACCCGCCTTCGCCACGCCCGACCGGCTTGCCGTCATTGCCGAAGACCTCGGCGCTGATTCCGGGGAATGGTTTCATCGCAGCACCCGGCTTCGTCGCGGTGATCCCCGGCAGCGGAGTGATCAGGATGCCGCCGTTCTCGGTTTGCCACCAGGTGTCGACCACCGCCGCGGTGTTGCCGCCGATGTTCGAGTGATACCAGATCCACGCCTCCGGGTTGATCGGTTCTCCGACCGAGCCGATGATGCGCAGGCTCGACAGGTCGTGCATCTTCGGATACTCCTCGCCCCACTTCATGAAGGTGCGGATCGTCGTCGGTGCCGTGTACAGGATTGTCACACCATAATGTTCGATGATCTTCCACCACCGGTCCTTGCCGCCGGCATCCGGTGCGCCCTCATACATGACCGAGGTCACGCCATTCGCGAGAGGCCCATAGACGATATAACTGTGCCCGGTGACCCAGCCGATGTCGGCGGCAGTCCAGAACACGTCGGTTTCGGGCTTCATGTCGAAGATCAGCCGCGAGGTCGACGACACGTGGGTGAGATAGCCGCCGGTGGTGTGCAAAACCCCTTTTGGCGTGCCGGTGGTGCCTGAGGTGTACATGATGTAGAGCGGGTGCTCGGAGTCGAACATCTCGGGCGTGTGATCGGTGCTCGCTTTTTCCACCGTGTCGTGCCACCAGACGTCGCGGCCGGTTCTCCAGTCCACTTCCTGCCCGGTGCGCTTGACCACCAATACGTGCCGCACATCGGGGCAGCTGTCCATGGCGACGTCGACGGCGGGCTTCAACTCATTGATGACTCCTTTGCGCCAGCTTCCATCGGCGGTGATGACCACCTGCGCTCCACAGTCGATGATGCGGGTACTCAACGCTTCTGATGAATAACCGGCAAACACCACCATGTGTGGCGCACCGAGCCGGGCACAGGCGAGCATGGCGACCACGGTTTCAGGGATCATCGGCATGTAGATGGCGACCCGATCGCCTTTCTTGACCCCGAGATCGGTGAGGGCGTTCGCCGCCTGGCAGACTTGATCCTTCAACTGGGCGTAGGTGGTCGCGCGGGTGTCCCCTTCCGGTTCACCGACCCAGTGGAAGGCGACCCGGCCGCCGTTTCCTGCGTCCACATGCCGGTCGACGCAGTTCACCGAAGCGTTCAGGGTTCCGCCGACAAACCATTTGGAGTGCGGCGCCTCCCACTCCAGTACTTCGTCCCAGTGCCGATCCCAGGTGAGGAACTCGGCCTGTTCTGACCAAAAACCGAGTCGGTCGGCGGCGGCTCGCTCGTAGATCTCTGGCTGTGCATTGGCATTCGCGGCGAGGTCGGCGGGTGGGTCGAACTGGCGGTTCTCATGCAGCAGGACTGATAGTTCGGGGCTGATGGTCATGGTCTCTTTCCTTTGGTGTCTTGGTGGTTTTCGTCTCGCGGCGGTTCGGGGGTTCGGCAGTTCCAGCACACCGGCCGGATCGGCGCGATCCGTGCATCGGCTATTTGCTCAGCGGTCCGAGAGCCAGCACGGTGCGCTTGAAGGTCGAGTTGATCACGATCGCAAACGAGGTGTACCAGGCGATCAACGCGGTGACAATGCCGAGCCAGCCCCCGATCATGTTGAACGCCGAGTTGTCGGCAAATGCGCCGATGGTCAACGCGACGAAGGTGAGAAACAGGAAGACGAACACCCCCAACACGGCAATACTCTCGCGGAATGCGGCAACCATCATGTAGCCGGTGAAGATCGTCCAGGCCAATAGGAACAAGCCCGTTGCCGGTCCGGCCTCGTGGATCGCCGCCAACCCTCCGGCGACGAACGACACGTAGTAGAAGTACGACAGCCAGAAAGCTCCGAAGGAGCTGAACGCGAGTGCGCCGAAGGTGTTGCCCTTGCGAAACTCCCACATGCCGGCGAGCAGTTGCGCCAACCCGCCATAGAACAGTGCCAGGGCAAGAACGATCGGGCCGGCAGTCTTGTCGACGAGTCCTGCGTTGGTGACGCTCAGAACGAAGGTGGTCATGGCGAAGGCGCCGAGTCCGAGTGCGGCCGGGTTGGCGATGGCTGAGCCAGCATCGCGTGGAGGCGCCAGCGTGTTGGACGTTTGCATTGGTTGCTCGGCGCGATGCGCAGAATTGGTTGCGGACATGATCTGGGCCCTCCAGGGCCGTGAGTCGGGCAACCAGTGGCAGGCCTACCGCCGATGACGTGGCACCCCTACCGCCGTCGGCACGATCTGCGCTGTCCCGACAACTCTCAAGCTACGCCCAGCTCTGCGGCACGCCAAGACCGACCGAGCCCGCTGCAGACGTTAGGCCTGTTCTTCGGGAATAAGAATCCACAGAAAGATATAGGCGACGATCTGGGGGCCGGGCAACAGGAGGCTGAGCAGGGTGAGCAACCGTACGGTAGACGGATACCAGCCGAATCGCTGAGCGACGCCCGCGCACACACCAGCGATCATCCGCCCCTGTTTCGGTCTGCTGAGTACCATGCCTACAGCATCGCCGTACGGCCCTCGATGCGCAATGGGTAGCCGCGGATTTCCCTGATATCGATGGTTGCGATGTCGTGGAGGGTGCCGAGGCGATCACCTTCTCCAGAACCCGATGCGCACGTCCTCAGACGCTCACACTGGCGACATGCGAACCCCCTGTCGACTCCGTGCGTGGCGTGCGACACCCCGAAGGGCGCTTCGCTGTGACGGTGGGTGGCAACTGTTTCGACGCGACAGCGATCAGCTGCTCGGGCTCGGACGCTGACCGAGCCATCCCAGAACAGCGAACCAGGCCGCGGTGCGTGAACAACGGAGTACCGGGAATACCTCCGGCACGCACTGTCGTCACTGTGCGGCAGCGAGTCCTGGATCGAGAATGCGTCGCACCACGATTCGCTCGATCAGGGTCCAGGATGTTGAGACGGTGAGGTACAGGGCGGCCGCCAGCGGAACGATCGCAGCAACACCGACGGTGATGAACGGCAACCAACTCAACATGCCTGTGGGACTCGGAACACCAGCCGCCGGCACGGCGGGGCCTGCGGTTCGTGGTGGCACGCTGGCGCCTGCGGTTCGGGCCTCCGCGACGGCCATTCTTCGAGACAGCCAGGTCACCCCGCCGATCACGCCCAGCAGCGCTAGGAACATCAGCCCTCCTGGCCAGGCGCCGCCGCTGCCGAGCAGCGCAAGAAGCGATGTGCCGAGGTTCACCCCGGCCAATTGTTGCACCAGGAGAAGATTCGAGTGCCCGTTGATCATCGCGAGCGAGAACAGCCCGTAGACGGTGGAAACAACGGGCAACTGAACGAGGGTCGGCAGGCATCCCGCGACCGGCGATGCCTTCTCGCGGGCATATAACTCCCTCGTCTTGCGTTGCAGCAGCTCACGATTCTTACCGTATTTCCGTGTGAGTTCTGCGAGTTGGGGAGTAAGGCGGCGACGCGTCAGTTCTGCTCGCACACGGGAGACACCGACGGGAATGAGTGCCGCACGAACCAGCAGGGTGACGAGCACCACGATCAACGCGGCGGCGGCGTCGCCGAACAGCGGGTTCAACAATGAGGCTAGAGCGGTGACAACTGAATAAGCGCCATCAAGAGCGGCGGCGATGGGCGGAAGAGAGTAGAGGTTCACGAAAGGTATCCCTTGCAGTTGGAGCGGATGAGGTGACGTGTGGGTCACGCGGCATCCGCCGACGGCGAAAGGAGCCTACGCGACCGGGAGTGACTGCGAGGGTGCTCGGGTGCGGGGGCGCCCGGCCGAGTCGGGATGCAGCGGGGCGGGTTCGGCTCTCGGCGCTTGCCGGTGTTGGCGCGCCGGCTGGCCGGTCGTGGTCACTGTCGCATCGTTGAGTGTCACGCTGTGCACAGCGGCGAGGGCCAACCCGATCGCGCAGGCCGCGACCCCCGCGAGAACCACTGTCGACGGATCCGGTTGAACGATGACAAACACGGTGAAGAGCACCGCCATCACGGTGGCCACGCGTTTATCGAGCCAGCGCATCGGATCCCTTCCTCGTGGCACCCAGACTACCCGGCATCATCCGGCGGCGAGCGCAGAAGTCATTGGATTGAACGTCAGCCGTCCGCCCCAGGATGCCCGCACGCGACTCCCACTCGACCTCACGAGCATCACTCGATGAAGACTGTGCCGTGCGCGCCCCGTTGAAATCACTCCGCGGCGCGCTCCAGCACCAGCTCTCGCACGCGGGCAGCGTCGGCCTGGCCGCGCATGGCCTTCATGACCGCGCCGATCACAGCGCCTGCGGCCTGCACCTTGCCATCGCGGATCTTGGCCAGCACGTCGGGCTGCGACGCGAGCGCATCGTCGATGGCCGCGATCAGGGCGCCGTCATCGGAGACGACAGCGAGGCCGCGAGCCTCAACCACCTGGGCCGGGTTGCCCTCCCCCGCGATGACCCCTTCGAGCACCTGGCGACCCAGCCGGTCGGTGAGGGTGCCGGAGTCGATCAGGGCGACCAGTTCTGCCACCTGACCGGGCGAGACCAACGTCTCGGGTGAGACACCGTCGACATTGGCCAACCGGGCAATCTCGCCTGTCCACCACTTTCGAGCCGACTGTGCGGATGCGCCGGCGGCGACGGTGGCCTCCACCTGGTCGAGCAGCTCGGAGTTCACCACGTCCTGGAACTCGAGAGCAGAGAACTCCCACTCCGCCTGCAAACGCTTGCGGCGCTCCGCGGGGGGTTCGGGCAGCGTGGCCCGCAGTTCTTCCACCCATTCCCGGGAAGGCGCGACCGGAACCAGGTCAGGCTCCGGAAAGTATCGATAGTCGTCGGCGTCTGACTTGGGGCGGCCGGGCGATGTGGTGCCCGTGTCCTCATGCCAGTGCCTGGTCTCCTGCACGATCGTGCCACCCGCTGACAGAACCTGTGCCTGCCGCTGGATCTCGTACCGGATCGCCCGTTCGACCGAGCGCAACGAGTTCACGTTCTTGGTCTCGGTGCGGGTGCCGAGCGTGTCGGAACCGCGCGGGCGCAACGACACGTTCGCGTCGCAACGCACGTTGCCCTCCTCCATGCGGGCGTTGGAGACGCCGAGCGCCTTCACAATCTCGCGCACAGCGGCAACGTAGGTTCGGCCGATCTCGGGGGCATCCGCTTCGGCGCCCTCGATCATGTGGGTGACGATCTCGACCAGCGGCACACCACCGCGGTTGTAGTCGACCAGCGAATAGTCGGCGCCCTGGATGCGGCCGGATGCTCCGCCCTTGTGGGTGAGCTTGCCGGCGTCTTCCTCCATGTGGGCGCGCTCGATCGCCACGGTGACCTGCCGTCCGCTCTCGAGCTCGATCGTGAGGGAACCCTCGTACGCGATCGGTTCGTCGTACTGCGAGGTCTGAAAGTTCTTCGCTGTGTCGGGGTAGAAGTAGTTCTTGCGAGCGAACCGGCAGGTCTCGGCGATCTCGCAGCCGAGGGCGAGTCCGAGCCGGATGCTCGACTCGATGGCCTTGCCGTTCACCTGTGGCAGCCCACCGGGAAGCCCCAGGCAGGTCGGGCAGGTGTTCGTGTTGGCGCCCTGGCCGAATTCGTTCGCGCAGCCGCAGAACATCTTCGTGGCCGTATTCAGTTCGACGTGCACCTCGAAGCCGAGCACCGGTTCGAACAGTTCGAGGGCCTTGTCGTAGTCCATCAGGTTTGCCTTGGCCATCAGTTGTTCCCTTCGGCAGAGCGTGTATTCCCGGTGCGTAGTTCGGGCGCCTGGCTGATCAGCGTGTGGCCCCAGCTGGCTTCGAGCAGCTGCTCGATGGCAGCGCCCAGAGTGTAGAGGCGGGCATCCTGCATCGCGGGCGCCATCAGCTGCAGCCCGGTGGGAAGGCCGTCTTCGGGGGCGAGCCCCATCGGCAGGCCTAGGCCGGGCACGCCGGCCAGGTTTGCCGGGATGGTCGTGATGTCGTTGATGTACATGGCGAGCAGGTCGTCGATCTTCTCGCCGATCTTGAATGCGGTGGTCGGCGCGCTCGGGCTGACCAGGACATCCACCTTCTCGAACGCCGCCTGGAAATCGCGTTGGATCAGCGTGCGCACTTTCTGCGCACTGCCGTAGTAGGCGTCATAGTAGCCGGCGCTCAGGGCGTAGGTGCCGAGGATGATGCGGCGCTTGACCTCGGGGCCGAAGCCGGCACCGCGGGTGGCCGACATCACGCGTTCGCTGGTGATCGGCCCGTCTGCGGGGTTCTCCCGCAGCCCGAAACGCACCGAATCGAATCGGGCGAGGTTGCTCGAGGCCTCGGCCGGGTGAATCAGGTAGTAGGCGGCGATGGAGTACTCGAAGTTGGGGCAGCTGACCCCGATGACCTCGGCGCCGGCAGCAGAAAGCAGCGCGAGAGTTTCGTCGAAACGCTGTTTGACGCCCGCTTGGAAGCCGTCGGCGTTGCCGGCGAGTTCTTGGATGACTCCGACCCGCACACCCTTCAGCGCGCCGTCGGCAAGCCCAGCCGTTGCGGCGGCCGCCATCGACGGCCAGTCGGTGGCCAGGCTGGTGGCATCCATCTGGTCGTGCCCGGCAATGACGTCGTGCAGCAGAGCGGTGTCCATCACCGTGCGGGCCACCGGGCCGACCTGGTCGAGCGAGGAGGCCATGGCGATCGCGCCGTAGCGGGATACCCCGCCGTATGTGGGTTTGAAACCGACTGAACCGGTGACGGCTGCCGGCTGGCGGATGGAGCCTCCGGTGTCGCTGCCGAGGGCGAGCGGTGCTTCGAAAGCGGCCACGGCGGCGGCGGAACCTCCACCGGAGCCACCGGGGATGCGCTCCAGGTCCCACGGGTTGTGAGTTGGTCCGTAGGCGGAGTGTTCCGTGGATGAGCCCATCGCGAACTCGTCCATGTTGGTCTTGCCGAGCGGCACCAGATCGGATTCGCGCAGTTTGCGCACGACGGTCGCGTCGTACGGCGGCATCCAACCCTCGAGAATTTTAGACCCGGCGGTGGTGGGCATGTCGGCGGTGACCAACACATCTTTGATCGCGACCGGCACGCCGGCCAACGGGCCAAGCCGGTCGCCGGCTGCACGCCTGCGGTCGACGTCGGCAGCCGTGGCGAGGGCGGTCTCGGCGGCCACGTGCAGGAAGGCGTGCACGTCGCCGTCAACGGCCGCGATGCGCTCCAGGTGAACGCGGGTCGCCTCCACCGAGGAGACGCTGCCGTCGGCGAGCAGCCCTGAGAGTTCGGCGGCAGAGATTCGGGTCAGGTCGGTCATGGTCTAGTCCTCATCCAGGATCGCGGGCACGCGGAACTTGTCGCCGTCTCGGGCGGGAGCGCCGGCGAGGGCCTGCTCCACCGTGAGCGACGGCACGGGCACATCGTCGCGGAACACGTTGGTCAGCGGCATGGGGTGGCTGGTGGCCGGAACATCAGGGGTGGCCACTGAGCTGACCAGGGCGACCGCGTCGACGATCTGCTGCAGCTCGGGAGTGAGGCTCGCGATCTCGTCATCGGTGAGATCGATCCGGGCGAGACTCGCCAGGTGTGCGACCTGCGCGGCGGTGATCACGCCGGGTTCAGGGGATTCCCCGGGCTCGGTTGATTCAACAGGCTGTGTGGACATGCGTCTCCGTCTGAGTCGTGCGGGGAAAATTGTTTGCGCATCCCGCCCTTGGGGAACGAGGGCCCCACACCTCTGCCCCTGACGAGCTGAGGAACGAGCGTCTCGAACGGTGCGCCGACAAAACAGTTTACTAGCTGATTCATTCAAGCGGATCTCTGGTGCAGTATGCATCGAGCGATCGTCGTCCGACCGAAATCTACCCGCACGCTCCGATCACTCGACCTCGTCGCTCTCGCTCGGCGAGGGGCCAAGGGCGGATGGGCCCTGCTCGACCAGAAGCGTGAACTGCGCGGCGTCGATGATGCGGATGCCCAATTCTTCGGCCCGGGTCAGTTTCGAGCCGGCACCGGGGCCGGCGGCCACGAAATCGGTCTTCTTCGACACGCTCGACGCCGCCTTGCCACCCGCCTGAATGATGGCTTCTTGGGCGCCATCTCGCGTGTAGCCGTCGAGCGACCCGGTGGCGACCACGGTGAGGCCCGCGAGAACCCCGCCCGCGGCACCTGCAGCTCCGGGGCCTGGATGTCCGGGCGTGGTGAACTGCACGCCCGCTGCGGCCCACTGCTCGATGATGTCGACGTGCCAGTCCACTTGGAACCAGTCGAGCACCGAGTCGGCAATGATCTCCCCCACACCGTCGACGGTGGCCAGATCTTCGCGGGAAGCAGCCCGGATGGCGTCCAATGAGCCATAATGGTCCGCGAGTGCACGGGCCGCGACCGGGCCAACGTGCCGGATGTTGAGTGACACCAGAATGCGCCACAGCGGCTTGGTCTTGGCTTTCTCCAACTCCTCGAGCAGGGTCACGGCCGATGCCGACGAATGGATCACTCTGTGATTCTTCGTGAAGCCCGCTTTGCGCCGTTCGGCCGCGTCCATACCCGCGGCTTCAGGAGGGTACTCCAGGGTCACCCTCTGAAACGGTGCCCGTCGGCGCTCGGTGCCGTCGTCTTCGAGCTTCGGAAGCCCGGTCTCGGCATCACGCACCACCGCCTCGATCGGAATCAGTTGGTCCATCGTCAGCGAGAACAGTCCGGCCTCAGTCGCCAAAGGTGGCTCAGCAGGCACAAGCGGCTGGGTGAGCGCCGCAGCAGCCACTTCGCCGAGCACCTCGATGTCGAGCGCTCCGCGACTGCCGATATGCTCCACCCGGCCGCGCACCTGGGCCGGGCAACTGCGCGCGTTCGGGCAACGCAGGTCGATGTCGCCCTCTTTGGCCGGAGCGAGCCTGGTGCCGCATTCCGGGCAGTGGGTGGGCATCACGAACTCGCGCTCGGTGCCGTCGCGCAGTTCGACGACCGGGCCGAGAATCTCGGGAATCACGTCTCCCGCTTTTCGCAGAACGACAGTATCGCCGATCAGCACGCCTTTGGCCTTGACCACGTCTTGATTGTGCAGTGTCGCCTGACGTACTTCGCTGCCGGCCACGCGCACCTTCTCCATCACACCGAACGGGGTGGCCCTCCCCGTGCGCCCAACGCTCACCACGATGTCGAGCAGTTTTGTGTTGACCTGTTCGGGCGGATATTTGTAGGCGATCGCCCAGCGTGGCGCCCGGCTGGTCGCCCCGAGTTCGGCGTGCAGTGCCAACTCGTCGACCTTCACGACGATGCCATCGATCTCGTGCTCCACGCTGCTGCGGTTCTCGCCGTAATAGGCGATGTAGTCAGAGACGTGTTCTGCCGAATGCACCACCTTGTAATGACTGGATGTCGGCAGACCCCATCCGGCCAACAGGTCGTACACCTCGGACTGAGCGGCCACCGGCGGCGACGGCCATGCTCCAATCCCGTGCACGAGCATGTTCAGCCTGCCCAGCCGGGCGGTCATCATCTGCAACTGCACCGACGACTTGCCCTCCGCCTTCTGGCGCAGCGAACCGCTGGCGGCGTTGCGGGGGTTCGCGAAGATCCGCTCGCCGTTCTCGGCCTGCTCGGCGTTCAACTCGCGAAATGCGGCGACCGGAAAGAACACCTCACCGCGCACTTCCACGAGATCGGGATGCCCGGTGCCGGTCAACCGGGTGGGAATCTGAGGAATCAGCCGCACGTTTTCGGTCACGTCTTCACCCACCACCCCGTCGCCACGGGTTGCCGCGGTGACCAGGCGTCCGTGCTCATACCGCAGGTTGATGGCGAGCCCGTCGATCTTGAGCTCGCACAGGTAGGCGATCGCGCGGCCGGAGTCGCGTTCGGTCTTTTCGGCCCAGGCCCGAAATTCGTCGATCGAGAAGACGTTGTCGAGGCTGAGCATCCGCTCGGCGTGCGTGACGGGGTCGAACAGGGTGGTCTGGGCCCGTCCTCCAACTGTCTGGGTGGGACTGTCCTGCGACTGCAGTTCAGGGAAGAGGCGTTCCAGCTCCTCCAACCGACGCATCATGGTGTCGTACTCGGCATCGTCGACGAGCACTTCGTCGCGCTCGTAGTACGCGTCGCGCAGTTCCAGGATGCGCGCCGTCAGCTGTTCGGCCTCGGCATGCGCGGCATCCGACTCGGTCTGGGTCACAGTTTCAGCCACCCACCAAGTTTAGGCGGGTACCGCGCATCGCGGAGCTGTCGGCCCGTCTGGGGCTCGGCGGCGACCTAGGCCTGGACGGCGACGGGTACGGCGCTCACGGTGCGGTCGATCGTCATCTGGCCGAGCACGCGCGTGCCCACGTAGACAACGGCCGTCTGGCCGGTCGAGAGGCCGATTATCGGGTCGGTCGGGGTGATGACAAGCTCTGGTTCGCCATCGCACACCGCCAGCACACAGACCGCGGGCACCGGGTCGGCGTGGGCGCGAATCTGCACCTCACAATCGAATGCCGTCTCTGGATGCGCAGGGGGCTGCCCGGCCCAACTGAACTTCGACCCACCCATCTCGGTGATCGCCAGCGCCTCTTTCGGGCCGACCACCACGGTGTTGGTGACCGGGCGAATGTCAAGCACGAACCGGCGACGACCGTCGGCGGCCGGGATTCCCACGTTGATGCCACGGCGTTGGCCGACCGTGAACGCCAGCGCGCCCTCGTGCTCGCCCAGTTTGGTGCCGTCGGAGTCGACGATGTCACCGGGGGTGGCCCCGATCGCATCCTTCAGCCAGCCTCGGGTGTCACCGTCGGGAATGAAACAGATGTCGTGGGAGTCGGGCTTGCTTGCCACAGAGAACCCGCGGGCGGCGGCCTCTGCCCGCACCTCGGCCTTGCTCGGGGTGGCACCCAACGGAAAGATGGCGTGCGCGAGTTGCTGGGCGGTGAGGACGCCCAGCACGTAGGACTGGTCCTTGGCCCAGGCTGCGGCTCGGTGCAGTTCGTGGTTGCCGTCGGCATCCTTCGTCACCGTCGCGTAGTGGCCGGTGACTAGCCCGTCGAAGCCGAGGTCGAGCGCCTTCTCAAGCAGGGCCGCGAACTTGATGCGTTCATTGCAGCGCATGCACGGGTTGGGCGTACGACCGGCGGCGTATTCGGCCTTGAAGTCGTCGACCACGTCGAGCTTGAAGCGTTCGGAGAAGTCCCAGACGTAGAACGGGATGCCGATGATGTCGGCTGCGCGGCGGGCATCCATGGAGTCTTCGATGGTGCAGCAACCGCGAGCACCGGTTCGCACAGTGCCCGGCATGCGACTGAGGGCCAGGTGAACCCCGACCACGTCGTGCCCGGCTTCGACCGCCCGCGCGGCCGCCACGGCAGAATCGACTCCGCCGCTCATCGCCGCCACAACCTTCATACTCCTGCGCCTTCCTTGATCCTGGAATGTACGAACGCGATCTCACCTGCGTTCTACACCGCAACCAGTCTAAACAGGGTTTCTGACCGTGCCCGGGGTGATCCCCGGTGTTGGCACCACGGGGGTGGCTCTATGGGATTGTCATCGTGATCTTCAGCGTTGCCGTTCTTGCCTGAACGGTCAGAAACGGTCAGAGCAGGTCGTAGCGGGCGAGAGCGTCGGCATCGGTGGCGTGAGTCATCGCCTGCCGCGCCGTGTCCAACGCCGTAACCGGGTCGGCCTCAGCTTCTGCCAGTGACAACTGCCGCTGGGCCTCTGCCAACCGGGTGCGGGCCGAGGCTCCGACCCTACTGCGGTTGGCGGTGATGTAGTCCCGGGTCACCGTGATCTGGCTTCGGGCGGTCAGCAGGGCGCCGCCCAGCGCATCTCGAGCGTTCTCCAGGCGCAGCTGCCGGTTGCGGGCGTCGGACGTGGTGACATCCACGCGGTCCATCACCCGCTGCAACCGGGTCAGGTCGGCGACCGGGTCGATCAGCCGGTTCGGTTGGCGAAGCTCGGCCAGTACGGCGTCGGCCTCGCTGATGCCTTGGTTGACCAAGTCGCGGGCGTCTGACTCCTCGTGCCGGTCACGCAGTTCGCGGGATTCGGCAAGAGAACGCTCTGCGGCGGTCACTGCCGTCTGCAGCGTGGTCGCCCCGGTGAGCAGGCCGGATTGGGCGGCCTCGATCGTGTCCAGCAACTGGGTGGCCCGAAAGCTCTCCTGGTCGGCGGTGTTCAGCAGGTCACCGACCGGGCCGGGAGTTCCTGCGTCGAGGCGAGCCTGCACGTCGGTGGCCGCCCGGTGCGCCTGTTCGATCGACGTCTGCGCTCTGGCGAGGTCAGCCGCCATCGGAGCCAGCGCCGATGTCGCGTATTCGGCACCGAGCGCGCGGATCGAATCCTCTGCGGCCGCTATGCGTTCGGTGGCCTGTGTGAGCACGTGTTGCACTCGGTCGAGCTGGTGAAGCGCATCACGTTCGACGCCCCGCAAGGTGTCGAACTCTCGGCCCTTCAGGGCGAGCCGGTTCGTGGCCTCATCGGCGAGCGCGATGATCTGGGTGCTCCAGCGCTTCCGCTCGGCAGGGGTGTCGACGAACGCATCATCGAGCTTCTGCTGCAGGGCAAAGGCATCGCGCAGTTGACGCCTGGACGTCTCAAGTGCCTCAGCGAATTCGCGGGCGGCCGACTCGCCGAACTGGGCGACCGCGAAGCCCACCTCGTCGGCGGTCTCCTGCACAGCATCATCGGCCCGCACCAGGCTGATCGCGGCCTTCTTGACGATCTCGGCCACTGCATCCTGCTCCCCTGCCGCGAGCGTGCGACCGCGGCGGCGCAGCCCCAGTACCAGTGCGACAACCGCTGCCGTGGCTACCGCCAGAACGACAAGCGAGGGCACCCACCACAGTTCGCCAAGCATGTTCGCCATCCTATTCCGCGTTTTCCGCCTATTGCACCTAATGCGCGGCCGCGCTTTCGAAACATTCTGCAGCTCTCATTCAAAAGTTCAGGAGCAGAGGTGGGCCGGCCTCTCAGGCGCCTCGGCCGAGCTCATATCCTGAAGTTTTGAGGGTGGGCGATGCCGCTGAGCGGCCGACCACGGGGCAGCAGTGACGGGGCGGGAGTGACGGGGCGGCAGTCACAGGGCGGGGCGGCGCATCTGCTCGCGGATCAGATCGAAGTCGTGCCGGGAGATTTCGAACAGGCCGCGCCGCAGCTGGTAACCCCACTCGGGGTCGTCGCGGCTGAACTCGAGCAACTTCACCAGCGGGCGGATCGAGGTCTCCACCGCCTGCCGGTCGAAATCAACCCGGCGTCGCCATGGCCGCCACGCCTGCCCCGACTCCTGGTAGACGTGCCCGTCGGCCAGATAGCCGATCGCGGTGAACTCCTTCAGCGGGTCACCCTCGAAGTCTGTTCGCGGAGAGTAATAGACCAGACCGTCGGCGTCTCCCATGCCCTGAAACACTTCCCTCGTGTCACGACTGGCCTGCGCAAAACCGGATTCGCGGCCGAAGCGCACGTTCTCGCGATGCATCACCCCGAGCCAATACCTGATCGCCAACGGTGACGCCCTAGCCCCGGGACACGTCGCGGTCGGCGAACCCGGCGCGTGACGCCTGGACGAACGCTCCGGGCAGCGCGGCAATGAACGCGTCGACGTCGGCGGCGGTGCTCGTGCGCCCCAGACTCAGGCGGAGCGCACCACGAGCCTCAGTCTCACTCCGGCCCATCGCTCGCAGCACGTGCGAAGGCTCGGGAATGCCGGCTTGGCATGCCGACCCTGTCGAGACCGACACCCCGGCGACGTCGAGCAGAAACAGCAACGAGTCGCCCTCACAGCCGGGAAAGGTGAAGTGCGCGTTCGAGGCCAGCCGGGCGGCGCTTTCACCGTTCGATTCGGCACCGATCGACGCAGCGCCGATCGGGTCCGGCCCGTTGAGCAACGCATCGGGAACGACCGCCCGAACTCCGGCAATCAGGGCGTCGCGCAGCCCCGCCAACCGGACCGACTCCGCCGCCAGGGTCTCGGCGACGTTGACGGCTGCAACCGCGAACGATACGGCAGCCGCGACATCCTGGGTGCCCGAGCGCACCTGGCGCTGTTGGCCGCCGCCGTGGATGAGGGGCACCACGTCGACCGTGCGCGGCAGCACCAGGGCGCCGATGCCGACCGGCCCACCAACCTTGTGCGCAGACACGCTCAGCGCCGAGACGCCCACCTCGTGCAGGGCGCGAAAGTTGATCGGCAGGTGTCCGTAGGCGGAGACCGCATCGACGTGCAGCGGAATACCCCGCGCAGCCAGAACAGAACCGATCTGCTCGATCGGCGAGATCGTTCCGACTTCATTGTTCGCCCAGAGCACAGTGCCGAGCGCGGTCTCCGAAGCCGGGTCGAAGCCCAGGCCGGACGCCGTAGCGAATGTGGCGTCATCCCTCCTGCGGTGCGCCTCGTGGCCCTGTTCCAGGGCCACGAGGAACGCGTCAGCGGTAGCCCGTCCGAGCCCATCCAGCTCGACCCAGGAAAGCTGCGCGTTGGCGGCCTCTGCCAGCCATTCGACGCTGTCCAGGGTGGCGTGGTGCTCTCCGCCCGGCACCAGGATGCGGGGCCGGGCCACGTCACGTTGCCTACGCCAATACAGGCCCTTGAGGGCCAGGTTGATGGCCTCGGTGCCACCTGAGGTGAACACGACCTCGATCGGATCGGCGCCAAGCGTCCAGGCGATCTGCTCCCGAGCCTCTTCCAGCATCCGCCGGGCATGCTGCCCCTGGCTATGGATGGATGCCGGGTTTCCGACCACAGTCATCGCCCGGGCGTAGGCGTCGATAGCAGCGGGCAACATCGGGGTGGTCGCCGCATGGTCGAGGTAGACGCTCACGATCACCCTCCTTCACGATGCTGACATCACCGACCTGAAACCAGCACTCACATACAAACACTCACAGACGAGCACTCACAAACAAGCGCCCACAAAAACACTCTCGAAAAAATCACTTACCGGAAAGCGCAGTGGCCACCGAACAGGTCACGCTCATTCCCGGTGTCCTGCCAGCAATGATTCGCTGGCACGATTACTGTGGGACGCGTGACGATTCTCACACATCCGGACGAGACCCACTCGCCCACAACGCCCGACCAGCACCAGGCGCACACCGCGCTGAGCAGGCTTGGCGTGACCCCGTGCGCTGACGGCGGCGAGGTGCGGGTGTTCTCCGCGCACGCCACCGAGATTCAATTACAGGTCTTTGGAGAGGCCGACCCCTCCTGGGCGACCGAGACCACCACCCTCAGCCGTGACGATCACGGAGTGTTCAGCGGCGTCTCGCCGCGCCTCGTGCCCGGCGCCCGATACGGGTTTCGAGTTTCGGGCCCGACTGGCCCCGGCCATCTTTTCGACCCGGAGCATGTGGTCACTGATCCGTACTCCCGGGGAATCGTGCGGGTGGGCGAGGGACAGTGGCGTTCGCAGGTGCTCGACGAGGGCTTCGATTGGGCCGGTGCCACCAAACCGAACACCCCGATGGCGCAGACCGTCATCTATGAAGCGCACGCGAAGGGCCTCACCAGGTTGCACCCGGAAGTGCCGGCCCGGTTGCGTGGCACCTACGCAGGTCTGGCCCACCCGGCGACGATCGGGCACCTGAAAAGCCTCGGTGTGACTGCCATTCAGCTTCTTCCCGTGCAGGCCTTCATCTCGGAAGAGCACCTGATCGTGCAGGGTCTGAACAACTACTGGGGCTACAACACCCTCAACTTCTTCAGTCCGCACGCTGGCTGGGCCACCAAGAAGGCGCAGGAACAGGGGCCGGGCGCCATCCTTCGCGAGTTCAAGGGCATGGTGAAACTGTTGCACGAGGCCGGCCTCGAAGTCATCCTCGATGTGGTCTACAACCACACCGCCGAAGCCGGCGTGAACGGACCGCGGGTGAGTTTTCGCGGGCTCGACAACGCCACGTATTACCGCCATGACGCCACCGGGGCCTATGTCGACATGACCGGTTGCGGCAACACCGTCGACTTCGGCACTGAGGCCGCGGTGCAACTGGTTCTCGATTCACTCAAGTACTGGGTAGACGAAGTACAGATCGACGGATTTCGCTTCGACCTTGCCGCCACACTGGGGCGGGATCACCGGGGACATTTCGACCCGCAGCATCCGCTTCTTATGGCCATTGCCGACGATCCCGCCTTCGCCAAGGTGAAGATGATCGCCGAACCTTGGGATCTTGGGGACCACGGCTGGCAGACCGGCAGTTTTCCTGCCGGGTTCAGCGAGTGGAATGACCGCTACCGCAACGCGGTGCGCGACTTCTGGCTGGCTGACATCGGCCACGCCCGTCACGGCGACGCGCGCAATGGGGTCGGCGACCTTGCCGGCTATCTGACCGGATCAGAAAGCGTGTTCGGCAAAGAGCGCGGGCCCCTGGCCTCGATCAACTTTGTGACCGCCCACGACGGCTTCACCCTGGCCGACCTGACGACGTACAACACTAAGCACAATGTCGGAAACGGTGAGGACAATCGCGACGGCACCAACGACAACCGCTCGTTCAACCACGGTGTGGAGGGCCCGTCGACCGAGGCAGCTCTGCTTGCCACGCGCCGCAAGGCGATGCGCAATCTGCTCGGCACCCTCCTGTTCAGCGCCGGCGTTCCGATGCTCACCGCCGGTGACGAGATGGGGCGAAGCCAACAGGGCAACAACAACCCGTACTGTCGAGACAGCGAACTGACCTGGCTGAACTGGGAGTTGGCCCCCTGGCAGGATGAATTGCGGGCGCTGACCGCGCGACTTCTGCAGTTGCGGCGTGAGAACCGTGCACTCACACCTACCCGCTTCGGACGTGACGGTCACGACGGTGACGACGGCTTCGGCGCTGGCGCGAGCCATATGGACTGGTTCAACGCCGACGGGCACACGATGTCTGACCACGACTGGCACAGCCCCGCAAACCGCACCCTGCAGTACCTCGCGACCAGTGACCTGCCGGGCGAGACCAACCGAATCCTGCTGGTCGTGCACGGGGTCGAGCGCGACACTCAGGTGGTGTTGCCGAACGCCGCCGGAGTGGCCGCGTACGAATTGCTCTGGGACAGCGCGGTCGACGGGGCCACCCATCCGGCTGTGGCCGCACCCGGTGAGTCTGCCGAGATCACCGCCACGTCGATGAGGCTCTACCGCGCACTCTAGGGCCGCCACTCCTGTGGCCCTGCATCCCCTTGCGGCCCGAGCCCGGAGCGTTCCTCCGCCGGTTATGGGCGTCTCGGTGACCTGCTTGTAGTCGGGACAGTCGAACTCTGGCCCGTCATAGTCGTGCGGTTACCGTCGGCGGCCCCGGCGTTGGGGTCGACCGGAAGAGACCAGGGCATTCGTGAAATACGTGTGGGTCAACTGTCCAAGTCAAATGCGCGGGTGCCTGCGCCGGGAACTCTCCGCGCCGTCGGCGCACCTCAGGCCGCCACCTCCGGGGTCGCTCGTCGTAAGCGGGGCATCCGCAGGGCGAACAGCGAGGCCGCCACCAGCAGCACGGTGGCGCTGCCGAACGCCGCCTGGTAGGAGAACATATCGACCAGAAGGCCCGCTGCGAGCGGACCGATGATGGCTCCGAGGTCACTCATCATCGAGAAGACCGCGACCGGGTTGCCGCTCTTTGCTCCGGCGGCATCTCCCACCGCGGCAGCCGGCGCTGTGCCCATGAACGCGGCCGCGGCGCCATAGACACACAGAATGATGATCAGGATCCAGATGTTCGGAGCGAATGGGATCAGAAAGATGGTCGCCCCGGCCACGGCAAACGCCCCGATGATGGCCGGTCTGCGTCCGACCGTGTCAACGAAACGCCCGGCGGGGGCGAGCATGGCGGTCTGAGCGACCGCCGCCACCGCGAAGGCGATCCCCGTCCACGCAGCCGGCCCGCGCAGCACCTCGACGACCAGGATGGGGATCAGGGCGCTGCGCACCCCCATGGACGCCCAGCCCGCAGAGAAGTTGGCCAGGCAGGCGGCCTGGAACCGAACATCCCGCAACACCGTGCGGAACGGCACATGCGCCTGCTCGACCGCCTCCGCAACCTGCTGCACTCGTTTCGGTTTCAACAGCACAACACCGACGAGCCCCGCCAACACCAGCGTGCCGGCGTAGAAGAAGAACGGGGCCGTCAACGAGATGCCTGCCAGCAGCCCACCGAGCGCGGGGCCGGCCATCCCGCCGATCAAAAACCCGCCCTGGTAGAAGCCGACAGAACGGCCGCGCATCGCCTGTGGGGTGGAGCCGAGCAACAACGTCATCGCCGAGACGCTGAACATGGCCGAGCCGATGCCGCCGACCCCGCGCCAGATCAGCGCCTCGGGGTAGGACTGCGCCAGTCCGAGCAGGGCGCTCGAGGCGGCGACAATTCCGATCCCCACGGTGAGGATGGTACGCTCCCCCGCCCAATCGATCATCCGGCCGACGAACGGGCTGGCGAGCAGACGCATCAGCGCAAACGCCGAAACCACCGCACCGACCTCGACGTAGCCGACCCCGAAGTCGCGCACGTATACAGGGAGCACCGGTATGACCACTCCGAAGCCGAGCATCACGAAGAACGCGATCAGCCCGAGAACGATCACGTCCCGGCTCAGGCGGGGTTTCACATCGCCGGCCGATCCCGGCCGACCGCGCGGGAGCGTCACGCCAGGGCGACGAGCCCGAGCTCGGCGCGAGATCCCAACAGGGGGTGCTTGGGCACGATGCGCACGGTGAATCCGAACGCCCCTGAGCGCTCGAGCCTCACTGAGCCCGCATAGTCGGTGGATCCTCCGGCCAGGGCGGCCTCTGTCGGTTCGAGTTCCTGGATGACGACGTTGGTGAGGTCGTCGCCGGAGCTCGAACCGTAGACCACCTCGACCGAGACGTCTTCCGGAGTCAAATCGCCGAGGTCGACGAGTGCGCGCACCTGCAGACTGTCGCCGACCTGCGGAACAGTATCGAGACCGCCGGATTCGACGTTGACCACCGAGACACCGCCCCACGCGGCACGTACGCGCTGCTTCCAGGCTGAGAGCTGCCGCGCGCCCTGATACTGGTCGCTTGCCAGTTTCTCCTCGGCGCGGCTCGCCTCCAGGTAGAACCTCTCGGTGTACTCCTTCACCATGCGGTCGGCGCTGAGGGGTGCCGACAGGGTCGACAGGGTGTGCCGCATCGATCGAACCCAACCCAGCGGGATGCCGCGTTCGTCCTGGTCGTAGAACCTATGCGTGATCTGATTCTCCAACAGGTCGTACATGGCGTTGGCCTCCATGGCGTCACGCTCGTTCGGATCGTGGGAATCTGATGCCGAAGGAATTGCCCAACCGTTTTCGCCGTCGAAGAACTCGTCCCACCAGCCGTCGAGGATCGACAGGTTGAGCCCACCGTTCAGAGCAACTTTCATTCCCGAGGTGCCGCATGCCTCGAGCGGGCGCAGCGGATTGTTCAACCAGACGTCGGTGCCGGGGTACATTCGGCTGGCCATGTCGATGTCGTAGTCGGGCAGGAACACCATCCTCCCCCGCAGCTCGGGTGCTGAGGCGAACTGCACGATCTCCTGGATCATGTGTTTGCCGGCGTCGTCAGCCGGGTGCGATTTACCCGCGATGATGATCTGCACCGGACGTTCGGGGTGCAACAGGATCGACCGCAGCCGGTCGCGGTCGTGCAGCATCAGGGTCAACCGCTTGTAGGTCGGAACCCGGCGGGCGAAGCCGATCGTCAGCACGTCGGGGTCGAGAATCGAGCTCATCCACGTCGGCGCGGTGCCGGAGGTGTGTGCTCGTTGCCAGGCGGCGACCACGCGCCGCCGGGCATCCGTGACTGTCGCCTGCCTCATCTCGCGGCGGGCGTTCCAGAGCTCTTCGTCGCTGACCGCGTCGGAGGCCCAGTCGACGGCGGTGGTGTCATCGGTGCCGAATTTCTCCCGGGCCAGGTTCTTCAGAACTGCGTCTGTCCAGCTCGGGGCGTGCACGCCGTTGGTGACCGAGGAGATCGGCACCTCGTCGATGTCGAAGCCCGGCCAGAGGGAGGAGAACATGCCGCGCGAGACGTTGCCATGCAACTGCGAGACTCCGTTGGCGTGCTGTCCCAGTCTGAGGCCCATCACCGCCATGTTGAAGACGTTGCCGGGTGCGTCACCACTGGCCTCATCGCCGAGCGCCAACACCTGTCCGGTATCGACCCCGGGCAGAAGGTCGGAATCGAGGTACCGCTTCACCAGCGATGCCTCGAACCGGTCGATCCCTGCCGGCACTGGAGTGTGCGTGGTGAACACGGTGCCGGCACGCACCATCTGCAGAGCTTCGTCGAAGCTGAGGCCGCCGCCGATCAGTTCGGAAATGCGCTCCAGGCCGAGGAATCCGGCGTGGCCCTCGTTGGTGTGGAACACCTGGGGGGCCGGTGCGCCCGTCAACTCCGACCAGACACGCAACGCGCGCACCCCTCCGATGCCGAGCAACAGCTCCTGCAACAGTCGGTGCTCGCCGACCCCGCCGTACAGCCTGTCGGTGACCTGTCGCAGATGCGGATCGTTCTCGGGCACGTCGGTGTCGAGCATCAGCAGTGTGACCCTGCCCACGGCGGCCTGCCAGATGCGGGCGCGCAGCGTGTCACCGTCGGGCAGCGCCAATGAGACGATCGCGGGAACGCCCTCAATGGTGCGCAGCAGGCTGAGCGGCAGGCCCTCCGGGTTGAACACCGGGTAGGTCTCCTGCTGCCACCCGTCTGCCGAAATCGATTGTGAGAAATAACCGGCGTGGTAGAACAGGCCGACACCGACCAGAGGCAACCCCAGGTCTGAGGCGCTCTTCAGGTGGTCGCCGGCCAGGATCCCCAACCCGCCGGAATACTGGGGCAGTGCGGCCGCCACACCGAACTCGGGCGAGAAGTAGGCGATGCACTCGGGGGCGCCGGCGGGCAGTTGCTGGTACCAGCGAGGCTGCTCCAGATAGTCACGCAGATCGAAGCGCAGCCTCTCCGCCCAGTCGACGAAACTCTGATCGGCGGCGAGTTCGTTGATCCGCGCAGTGCTCACCTCGCCCAAGAGGGTGGAAGGGTTCTTGCTCTCCTCCCACAATTCGGGCGCGATGTGTGCGAACAACTCACGGGTGGGCGCGTCCCAGGACCAGCGAAGGTTGGCAGCGAGTTCGGGAAGGGCGCTGAGGTTGTCCGGCAGAACGGTGCGGACGGTAAATTTCTGGATAGCTTTCACGCCCACGAGCCTAGTCTTTGGACGGCATCTCACTCGACTCACCCCATCCTGGCGAATCCCCAGACCTCAGCGCCGAACGAAACAGTGCCTGTCAGTACCCGGCGATCAGGTCGGCCACGTCGTCGAGCACTTTTTCGGAGCCGGCATAGATACCGTCTGCGCGCGGCCAGTGGCTGATGACGTCGGTGAAGCCGAGGTCGGATGCCCTGCCCACCGCGTCCTCGAACGCCGTCACGCTTGCCAAGGAGTACTGCGCACCACTGTCCAGGGAGAGGTGACGCTCGATCGTGCCCGGGTCTCGGCCCGCCGCGAGGGCTCGGTCAGTCAGCCGCCGGTTGGAGTCAGCGACCGCCGTCCACCATTCGTCGCCGACAACCCCATCGGGCCCGGTGGTCACCCAGCCGGCGCCGTGCTGCACCACCAGATCCAGTCCCTTGGGCCCGTTCGCGGCGATCACAAACGGCATCCGGGGTAGCTGGGCCGGGGATCCAACCATGCGGGCGCCGACGGCATGGAACCAGACTCCGTCGAATGAGATGCCTGCGCGGTCAGTGCCCGTTTCGTGACGGAGCAGAACGTCGAGCCCGGTGACGAACTCGGCGAACCGCGCATGACGCTGGGCGGGGCTGAGACCATCCTGGCCGAGTACCGTCGCGTCGAAGCCGGTGCCACCTGACCCGATGCCGAGGATGAAGCGTCCGCCCGAGATGTCGTCGACGGTGGCCACCTCCTTCGCGAACGGCACCGGATGCCGGTAGTTCGGCGACGACACGAAAGTGCCCAGGCGGATGTTCCGGGTCACCGTGGCTGCCGCGGTCAGCGTGGGGACAGTGGCGTGCCAGCGTTGGTCGGCAAGGGTTCGCCACGACAGGTGATCGTAGGTCCACGCGTGGTCGAAGCCGAGTTCCTCCGCACGCACCCACTTGTGTTTCCCGTCCACCCAGGCATCCTGCGGCAAGATCACGATTCCAAAGCGCATGCCGGGAGTTTATCGGTGAACCGCGTGGCCCCTCCGAACGAATCTGATCCCAGGAGCTCAGACATCCTCCAATAATCATGTCAACGGCCTTGTCCACACTGTAGGCAACATTGCTAGCGACACCTCGCATCCTGTGGATATGATGAGCCGCGTGCGTGTGGGCCTCCGATGAACACCGCCGATCTGAACCACACTGAAAAGCTGGTCGGGTGGCACACAGAAAGCGGCACACAGAAAGGTGCTCGGTCACAATGTCAGAATTTGTTGGCGATAGTGGCCCTCCTCGCGGACCGGCCAAGGCACGACTCAGCCGTGAGCGCATCATCACTGCTGGACTCGAGCTGGCATCGGCACCGGGCAGATCCGTGATCTCGGTGCGGGAGCTCGGCGCACATCTCGGCAGCGATCCGACCGCGATCTACCGCCACTTCCGCAGCAAAGATCACCTCATGCAAGAGTTACTCGATGCTGTCTTCATCCGCAGCATCGCCGGTGTGAGCGCCGACAGCGACCAGTGGCGACAACGGCTTCGACAACTGGCGGCACGAACACTCGAACAGTTTGAGAAGTACCCGGTGATCGGAGCGGACGCGGTCACCGTGACGACCCAGGGGCCCGGAGAATTGGACGCCATCGAGTTCATGCTGGATGCCTTTTCAGTGGCAGGTCTCTGCGATGACGAAGTTGTGCGCCACTACGGGTTGTTCGCCTTTCATGTACTGGGCAGTGCGGCCGGGATCGCCCGAGCACGCACCCAGGAGATCAGGGGACCGGAGGGCACTGAACGGTGGCTTGAAGGCCCGCTCCTGACAAACCCGCAGCAGCACCCGCACATCATCCGGTTGTCGAAGCAACTCTCCAATCTTGAGGAGCGGGTGCTCTTCGATCTCGGCGTCGAAGCCGTGATCCAGTCAGCAGAGCGGATCGTCGCGAATCAATAAGGGAGTCTCGGGCGGCTCTTCCGACCGGACGTGGCACCTGGAAAGGTCCAGTCGGGTGCCTTCCGTTCCGATGCCTCGGATGAACCACCGACGTGACCTGTCACCGGCTGTTGCTTCAGTCTGCCCCGACATCGTGCCGCAGGACCACAGTTCCAGAAAGTATGCCTGAAGTTTGTCGATGAACCGCTGACGGTATTGCGGTACCGTCGAAGTGTGACGACCAAGGATGAAAGCCCGAAAGCGTCCGCTCCCGCACGCAAGCCAGCGGCACGCGCGAAAAAGCCAACACCAGCGAAAGCGCCGATGCCGTCTCCGGCGCCAACGCCACCGGTCGCGCGACCGGTTCGCCTCGGCCGCATACCCATTCTCGACCTCACCCCGCGCGTCGATGATGGCGCGTGGCCCGCCACCGCGTTCGCCGGTGAAGCAGTTCCGTTTCGAGCGACGGCGTTCCGTGAGGGGCACGACCTGATCGGGGTCACGCTACTGCTGACCGACCCGCAGGGTGGCCAGAGCGAGCATCCGATGGTTTCGATAGAACCCGGGCTCGATCGCTGGCAGGCCACCCGGGCGCTCGACGTCACCGGGAAATGGACGTTTCGGGTGCGCGCCTACGCAGACCTGTTCAACACCTGGCTGCACGACGCCATCATCAAGATCGAAGCCGAGGTCGACGTCGACCTGATGTTCCAGATCGGTTACGGCCTCCTGGCCGGCGCCGCGAAGGACACGGCTCGCCCAGCCGCCGAACGCACGCTTCTGAGGGCGACGGCCGCCCTACTGGCCGACCCCGATCGACGCGGCGGATGGCTGGATGCCGTTGCCGAACCGAGGCTGCTGGCCGGCCTGCAGGTTCGACCGATCAGCGCGTTGGAGACCGAGTCCGAGTCACACGTTGTGATCGTGGAGCGCGAACGCGCCGGTCGCGGCGCCTGGTACGAATTCTTTCCGCGCTCAGTCGGTGCCGTGCGAGAGCCCGATGGGTCATGGAAGAGTGGAACCTTCCGCACGGCAGCCACACGCCTGCCGGAGATCGCTGCAATGGGCTTCGACGTCGTGTACCTGCCGCCGATCCATCCGATCGGACGGGCTTTTCGCAAAGGTCCGAACAACTCGCTGAACGCCGGAGAGAACGACCCGGGCTCACCTTGGGCGATCGGTTCCGCCGAGGGCGGGCACGACAGTATTCACCCCGATCTCGGCAGCGAGAAAGACTTCCTCTTCTTCAGCAAGAAGGCCGCCCAACACGGGTTGGAGATCGCCCTCGACCTGGCCCTGCAGGCCTCCCCGGACCACCCCTGGGTGACGGCACATCCCGAGTGGTTCACCACACTGCCCGACGGCAGCATCGCCTATGCAGAGAACCCGCCGAAGAAGTACCAAGACATCTACCCGATCAACTTCGACAACGACCCAGAGGGCATCTACGCCGAGGTGTTGCGCGTCGTCACACACTGGATGAATCTCGGCGTGCGCATCTTCCGTGTGGACAACCCCCACACAAAGCCGGTTGCATTCTGGGAGCGGCTGCTGGCCGAGGTGGCCACCATCGACCCGGGAATCGTGTTCCTGGCCGAGGCCTTCACCCGCCCGGCGCTGCTCACGACACTCGCCAAAGTCGGATTCCAGCAGTCATACACCTACTTCACCTGGCGCAACACGAAGGAGGAGTTGGAGGAGTTCCTCACCGACCTCGCCGAGGTGACCGCCGACTACCTGCGGCCCAACCTGTTCGTGAACACACCCGACATCCTCACCGAGTTTCTGCAGTTCGGCGGCCCGCCGGCCTACAAGATCCGCGCGGCGCTCGCCGCCACCGCCGCACCCATCTGGGGCGTCTACTCCGGATACGAACTGTATGAGAATGTGGCCCGCCCCGGCTCCGAGGAGAACATCGACAACGAGAAGTACGAATTTCGACCACGCGATTTTGCGGCGGCAGAGGCCGAGGGCCGGTCGCTCGCCCCGTACATTCGGCTTTTGAACGACCTGCGGCGCGAGCATCCGTCCCTCGGCCAATTGCGCAACCTGCATCTGCACTCGAGCCACGACGACTTCGTGCTCGTCTACAGCAAGTTTCTGCCGGCCGAACTCTCGCCCAGTGGACGCGCAGACGCGGTCATCGTTGTGGCGAATCTCGACCCGTATGCAGTGCGGGAGACCACGATACAGCTGGATCTCACTGCTCTGGGCCTCCCCCACGATGCGTCGTTCCAAGTGACCGACGCCGCCACCGGCGCCCGTTGGCTGTGGGGTTCCGAGAACTATGTGCGGCTCGACCCCCACACCGAGCCGGTGCACCTGTTGCGGGTTGATCTGAACGTGAACCAGCCCGAAACCGGCCTGCGGGCCAACGACTCAACTTCTGCCACAGCCGCCAGGCGGCACTGACCGAAAGGCGCCCGATGTTATCACCCACAATCAAACGTGACGGAGACGCCGCCCTCGGACTGCCCGATTTCAGCGACGACGAGTTGCAGAAGGTGGCGGCCGGCGCGCACCCCAACCCGCACGGCGTGTTGGGGGCGCATCCGGTGACCGTCAAGGGAACGGATGACCACCTCACCGTGATCCGAACCCTCAGGCCGTTGGCCGAGAAGGTGGTGGTTGTCATGACCAACGGTGGGCGGCTGGAGCTCAGGCACCTGGCCCATGGGATCTGGCAGGGATTGAGCGCCCTCGACATCGGCCCCTATACCGTCGAGGCCCGCTACGCCGACGGCACCGTTTGGAGCGCCGATGACCCGTACCGCCACCTTCCACGGATCGGCGAACTCGACCTGCATCTGATCGGCGAGGGGCGTCACGAGAGGCTCTGGGATGTGCTCGGCGCCCACCTGCACGCCGAAACGGATGAGTCGCCTGCCGGCTGCTCGTTCACGGTCTGGGCGCCGAACGCCCAAGCTGTTCGGGTGTCTGGCGACTTCAACGGCTGGGACGGCGTCGGCCACGCCATGCGAACGATGGGCTCAACCGGAGTCTGGGAACTATTTGTGCCCGGGGTGGAAGCAGGCAATGCGTATAAGTTCGAGATATTGTCACCGGATGGCCATTGGTTGAAACGCGCCGATCCGATGGCCCGCTTCACGGAGGTGCCTCCGGCCACCGCATCGATAGTCGGCACGAGCGACCACCAGTGGGGTGACGACGCCTGGATGACCGCACGCGCCACGAGCGACCCACACAACGCCCCGATGAGCGTGTACGAGGTGCACCTTGGGTCGTGGCGGCCGGGGCTGAGTTATCGTGAGGCCGCTGAACATCTGATCGAATACGTGCAGGAACTCGGGTTCACGCACGTCGAGTTCATGCCGTTGTCGGAACATCCGTTCGGTGGATCCTGGGGATACCAGGTCACATCGTATTACGCCCCAACCAGCCGGTTCGGGCATCCAGACGATCTCAAATACCTGATCGACAAGTTGCACCAGGCCGGAATCGGGGTGCTGATGGACTGGGTACCCGGCCATTTCCCGAAAGACGAGTGGGCGCTTGCACGCTTCGACGGTCGGGCGGTCTACGAGCACCCCGACCCACGGCGTGGTGAACAACTCGACTGGGGAACGTTGGTATTCGACTTCGGCCGCACTGAGGTGCGCAACTTCCTGGTCGCCAACGCGCTGTTCTGGCTCGAGGAGTTCCATGTCGACGGGTTGCGCGTCGATGCTGTCGCGTCGATGCTGTATCTCGACTACTCACGCGAGGAAGGCCAGTGGGCGCCGAATAAGTACGGTGGCCGCGAGAACCTGGAGGCGATTGCCTTCTTGCAGGAGGCGACCGCCACCTCGTATCGGCGCAACCCGGGAACAGTGATGATCGCCGAGGAGTCCACCTCGTGGGGCGGAGTCACCGCCCCCACGAGTGAGGGTGGGCTTGGCTTCGGGATCAAGTGGAACATGGGTTGGATGCACGACACCCTGCGCTACATGCAGATCGACCCGATGTACCGCTCACACCACCACAACGACATGACCTTCTCGTTCCTGTATGCGTTCAGTGAGAACTTCATGCTTCCGATCAGCCATGACGAAGTGGTGCATGGCAAGGGTTCACTGGCGAGGAAGATGCCCGGTGACCGTTGGCAGCAATTGGCGAATGTGCGCGCCTACCTGGCGTTCATGTGGGGTCACCCGGGCAAGCAACTGCTGTTCATGGGGCAGGAGTTCGCGCAGTTGTCGGAGTGGAACGAGCAGCACGGTCTCGACTGGTGGATTCTCGACCAGCCCGCCCACCGCGGAGTCTTCGAACTGGTCGCAGCGCTGAACCGCGTCTACCGGGAGCACCCGGCCCTGTGGGAACAAGACAATGATTCGGCCGGTTTCCAGTGGATCGACGGTGGTGCGGCGGCAGAGAATGTGGTGTCGTTCCTGCGCTGGGACGCCCAGGGCAGGCCGATTGCTGTGATCGTCAATTTCTCCGGCAAACCGCATCACGACTATCGGGTGGGACTACCACGGTCTGGCCGCTGGGAAGAACTGGTGAACACCGACGCCGCGCAGTTCGGCGGCTCAGGAGTCGGCAACTTCGGCGGAGTGGTGGCGGAGGCGCACGGCTGGAACGGCCTTCCGGCGTCGGCGACTCTCAGCCTGCCGCCGCTCGGAGCACTCTGGCTGGCTCCGGTGGAGGACCACTAGCAAGCGTGCTGCCGGGCGCCATCCGGGAGATTATGTTCGGGGAGCTGAGCCGGTGGCCTGCGTCGGTTGCCTGCGTCGGTTGCCTGCGTCGGTGGACTGTCCCGGTGGCCTGACCCGGTGGGCGGACTCAGCGGCCTGACCCGGTGGGCGGACTCAGCGGCCTGACTCGGTGGCCCGCGTCGGTGGGATGACCCGGCGGCCTGACTCAGAAATTTGGCCCAAAGACGTGACCGTTCACGTGAGAAAATTGGAGTTATCCACAGGTCCGTCACTCGCCGGTCGAAATGTCGGTGGGTCATGGTTGACTACTTGCATGGAACATATGTTCGAACCTAGCGCAGGGGAAGGTCCTCACCTCCTGGGGGTTCCAGCCGACCACAAGGTGCCGGGTCAGTCGCCCATCCCGGCCAACCCGACCCGGTCCGCCGACTCCGCTGTAGCTGGGAACGCTGTCCTGTTTGGTCCCGGTGATGAGGAGGCGGCGGCTGCGATCGCCCGCACCGTGGTGATCCGGCAGCAGATGGGTGCCCTGCAGGCCCAGGAGTTGCACGAGTTCGCGACCCTGGCGGTGTGGGTGCGGGCCGGTAACACCGAACTGTACGGTTGTGACCCGTCGATCGCGCACCGGTCCCTGGTCGCCGATCTCGCCGCGGCCCACCGGGTCTCTGACCGCACCATGGGTCGCCGCCTCGCTGACGCGGAACGGTTCGTCACCGACTACCCGGCCGCGGTTGCCGCTCTCGAAGACGGCCGCATCGACCTGGGCCACGTCCGGGTGATCGCCGACCACGGCCTGCCCATCCAGGACGACACCGCCCGGGCCGTCTACGAACAGGTGGTGTTGGACAAAGCGGCCGACACCACCCCGGGCAGGCTCGGCCGGTACGCGCAACGGGCGGCCGCGACGCGCGGCGAGGTCACTTTTCAGCAACGGTACGACCAGGCGTACAAGCAACGCCGGGTGTGGGTGCACGACATCGGTGACGGCCTGTCCGAGCTGGGTATGACCGTGCCGACCGTGTTGGCGGAGGGCATCCTGGACCGGCTCACCCAACAGGCCAAAGCCATCACCGGCGCCGCCGGCGCCCGCACCCTCGACCCTGACACCGGTGACCTGGTCACCGGTGAGCCACGCAGCTATGACCAGTTGCGCACCGACCTGGCCTGCGAACTGTTACTGACCGGGCAACCCACCGGCTGCGAAGACGCACCCCACCACGCCGGCATCGGCATCCGCGCCGAGATCGCGGTCGTGATCCCCGCACTCACCCTCCTCAACACAGACCCGGGCACCGACACTGACGCCACAGACACAGACACCGGCGCCGATACCAGCACAGGCACGAACACTGCCCGCGATACAGGCACTGGTACGGGGACGAAACCCGGGAAAGTTCGGCTCGAACCACCGACGCTCGCGGGGAAGGGCCCGATCGACCCGGCCACCGCCCGCCGGTTGGCCGCCGACGCACCCAGGCTGACACGGCTGCTCACCCACCCGGTCACCGGGATGGCCTTGACCGCCGACACGTATAGGCCGTCGGCGAAGCTTCGCCGGTTCCTTCGATTGCGAGACGGCCGGTGCCGACAGCCGGGCTGCACCCGGTCTGCCGGCCGGTGCGACATCGACCACACCATCCCCGCCGAAACCGGTGGCCCCACCGTGCCCAACAACCTCGCCCACCTCTGCCGCGGTGGGCTGCTGCGGTGATTTCGGACAGCGGATTCGATTGAATTCTTACGCTGCCGTGGCTGGCTTTTGGTAATCGTAGTGCACTTCGTTGGGGCGCCGGTAGCCGAGCGCCGAGTGCCGGCGTCGACT
>NZ_QJHB01000014.1 GCF_003260275.1 Homoserinimonas sp. OAct 916
TCGACATGGCCTCGGCCGCCGGCAGAACCGTGGGCGGCAACCCGGTGTCGTCGGGTCCGAAGCGGGTCAGGCTCTGCTGCGACTTGCCATTCACAAGCGTGTACTCGCCACCAACCCACAGATAGTCCTTGCCCGTCGTCCTGCCGGTGGAGACGACGAGGGCACGCGGTCCGATGTGCTCGCCGACCCCGTCATTGAGCGTGGGGAACCAACCATACATCTGCGAATCTGCAGGATTATTGGCCGAGAGGTAAATCCGCTTGCCGTCTGGGAACTCGTTCTGTGAGTTGCAGTCGTGGTGATGGTGTGCCTCGTACAGTGTTCCTTTGTAAGGCAGGATCACCTGGGTCGCCCCGAGACAGTTGTCCCGCCACACCTGGTCCAGGGTGTTCCAGTCCACCTTGAAGCTGCCGTCGAACACCCCGCCGCCCGTGCCCTCATTGCCCACATAGAATGCCGATTGATCAGTGGAAATCACCTTCGTGATGGAAGTTCTCGTGATGAACCCGAGCGGGTAGTTTCTGATGTTGTTACCTGTGACGGCGTCAACAACGGCAATGGAGTGCGAGTCCTGGCCGTTGACATAGAAGAAATCGCCACCGATGGCCACTTTCGTCCGGTCGGGCGAGGCCTGGACCGCCCAACCGGTCGCGTCCGCATCGGCAACCCACGGAAGCAGGTCGCCCGTTGTCGCATTGACCGCGGCAAAACGCTGCCGCTGCTGCCCGTCCACCGACGTGAACGAGCCGGACATGTAGACCGTGTTCTCCGTGACGGACAGTCCGTAGACAAACGACGAGATGTTCTTGGGCCTGAACGGCTTCACCGTGCAGGTCACCGGGTCGATGGCTGCGGCCCTCAGCGCCACGACGCCATTGACGTGGCTGAAATTGCCCCCGATGTAAACGGTGTTGCCGTCTGGTGACGTGACGGCCGTGCGGATTGTGGGGGTTCCCCCGACCATGGCCAGCGACATCTGGCACGAGGAGGGCGCCCCCGTGTCGGCGTCGAGGATCACCAGCCCGTTCAGGTTGAGCGGGGTGCCTGAACCGCCGTTCGGCGGCAGGACCTGCGAGAAGGTGCCACCGGCGACCACCTTGCCATGGGCCTGACCGAGCGCCCAGACGGTGCCGTTGGTGCGCCACGTGGGAAGGTCATCGGCACTGAAATGCACCCCCTCCGAGATAGCCGAAGCGGCTTGCACTGTCGGGACGGCGAGGACGAGGCCGGAAACCATTGCTGCGGTCGCCAAAACCACCATTGTTTTGCGCATGCGATCTATCTCTCGGGTATGCAGCCTCTCCAAAGTGAGGAGAACAACGACTGCGAGCGAAATGCGGTCATCGACCACGGCTTGGCAGCGCAGAACGGGAATTCCGGACTACCAAATACTATGGATCAGAACGAACGATACTGAGTTGCCCGCCCGCGCACAAGCCCCCCGAAAGAGTTACAAGAAATTCTCAACTATCGTTGATGATGGAGCGACCACGGGCTGAGATGGGGAAGCGCAGATGAGTGTATTCACGCAGGCATTGAAGGATCTGGAGTCGTCACAGAAGCCGCAACGCGGCGTCTCCCTGTATTCACGCTACGTGAACCGCCCGCTCGGCAGATTTCTGGCCGCCGCATGCCACACAGTCGGGATGTCGCCCAATCAGGTGACCGCGGCTTCAGCCATAGTAACTCTGCTCGGGTTGGCCCTTTTGGTGACTGGGCCGCCCTCCGTGGCACGTTCTGCCGGTGTTGTGCTCCTGCTTGTGCTCGGGTTCGCCCTGGACTCCGCCGACGGCCAAGTGGCACGCCTCACGAAGAGCGGATCACCGGCCGGCGAATGGCTCGATCACGTGGTGGATGCCGGTAAACACGTTTCGGTGCACGCCTGCGTGTTGGTGGCGCTGTTCCTGTATGTCGACACCTCGCCGTGGTGGTACCTGGCACCTCTGCTGTTCCAAGTGGTCGCAACGGTGATCTTCGCCGGCGGCCTCCTCGTCGACCTGCTCAAAAGGGCCCAGCCCACAGTTGCATCACCGGAACCCCGCCCGCCATCAATTGTTCGGGCCATCGCGTTGCTGCCAGCCGATTACGGCATCCTCGCAGTGAGCTTCCTGCTCTTTGCCTGGCCGCCTGTCTACCTACCTGTTTACACTTTGCTGCTCGTGGCGAATATCGGGATCATGATTCTCCTCCTGCGCAAGTGGTTCCACGAATTGCGCGGGTGACCGGAAACCTGTTCGCTCTGTGAGTGCGCGCATCACTGCTTCTGGGACCGGATGAACCAGCTCACTGTTTCCGGAATCCCTTCGCTCAATGGCACCGCAGCTTCAAAACCGAGACCGTCTCGGGCACGCGTCACGTCCAGATACCGCCTCGGCTGACCCTCGGGCTTTGAGTGGTCCCAGCTGACCTCCCCGGTATAGCCGACCGCGTCCTGCACATGCTGCGCGATCTGCGCCACTGAAGTTTCGACGCCGGTACCGATATTCATGGGTTGCGGGCCGACGTCGGCAGTGCAGGCGAGGACTATCGCGCGTGCAGCATCCGTCACGTGCAAGAACTCACGCGTGGCGCGCCCAGTCCCCCAGTTGGTCACCGCGGAGCCCTCGCCGTTTGCCGACACGTAACGTTTGATGAGCGCCGGAATCACGTGACTCGAGTCATCGTCGAAGTTGTCCTCGGGCCCATAGAGGTTTGCCAGCATCAGCACTACGCTGCTGAAACCGTACTGGGCTTGATAGGTGGCGCACGCCTCGTGCAACAACCGCTTGGCCATTCCGTACGGCCCTGTCGCCCCAACGGGCGCCCCCAGCCACACGTCGTCCTCGCTCAGCGGCAGCGGCGCGTCCCGAGGATACGCGCACGTGGTGGAGACAAGCACGAACCGATCGACGCCGTGCAGGCGAGCCTCTTCGAGGACCATGAGCCCCATCAGCGCATTGGCATACAGGAAGTAGCCGGGGTTGGCCACGTTTGCGCCGATCCCTCCCACCGCCGCCGCCGCATGGACCACGATCGACGGATTCACCTCGCAAAACATCCGACGAACCTCACTCTGCTCCGTCAAATCGTAGTCACCACTGCCGATCGCAACCACTATTGCACCGGCGGCCTCGAGTTGCTGGCACACGTGCCGACCCAGGAAACCGCGCCCACCGGTCACAAGAACGGTGCGACCGGACAGACCGGGTTCAGTCACGATGCGCCACTTCGGCGATATTGCTGCCGAGGAAGTCGTCTGCGTACCACTTCGCAGTCTGGCCGACGCCATCCTCCAGGCTCACGCCGGGCTCGAAGCCGAGGCCGCGCAATTTGGTTATGTCTGGGCACCGCCGAGAAGTTCCACCAGGGGGCTTCACCCCCGGAACCAGAGTCACTGTGACTCCCAGGCTCTCGCCGATCAGCCGTACAAGGTCCGCGATCTTGACCTCATGATCGGTACCAACGTGATAGATCTCGCCACTGGCGCCTCGGTCTCCGGCAATCAGTGCTCCGCGCGATCCATCGGAGATGAAACAGAACGAGCGGGTGTCGGAACCATCGCCCTGAATGGGAAGGTCAACCGCTCGGAGTTTCAAACCATCGCTCATTTCCACGATGCGTCGAGTTATCTCCGGGATGACGTGTTCCACGCCCATGTCAGGGCCATAGAAATTGTGCGGCCTGAAGATCACTGTTTCCAGACCTCGTTTGGCCGCTAGATGAAGCGTCAGCAATTCGCTCGTGATCTTGCCTCCGCCGTAGCTGAACCGAGGGTTGGTGACGTCAGGAATCTTCAACATCTCGGACTCGTCCGTGGGCACCTTCGACGGTTCCACATATGTTTCGCTGGTCGAAGCGAGGACGTACCGACGAACCCCTTCAGAAAGCGCGGCGTCGATCGTGTTCAAAGCACCTTTGATGCCGACCTCAAGCACCTCATCCGGTCGCTCATAGAAGAACCGGGTTCCGTTGATGTAGGCCAGGTGCCAGACCACCTCGCAGCCCCTCGTGGCGGCGCGAACCTGGTCAGCATCGCGAACATCACCTTGGATGAACTCGATTCCGTCGCCCAGACCGGCCAGCCTCCGTGCGTGACCGCGCGAATTGTTGTCAAATGCCACAACATGGTGGCCCTGCTGCACAAGGTCAGCGCACAGGGCGGCGCCGACGAATCCGCTTCCGCCGGTCACCAGAACCTTCATTTCGCGATCTCCTCGGTCAGTCGGCCGGCCTGGTAGAAGATCTGGTCGACCTCGCCCACATTCCAGAGATCCGCGACCCACGTATCCGGAGATCTTTTGCCCAGTGAGATCAAAGCCTCGCGGTATCCGTCGTGGTTGGTGGCCACGAAGACGATGTCGACATCATCGAGCGCGTCGTCGACGCTCCAATTACGAGGGGATCCGACACTCGGTTCCGGAATCGGGTCGGGAACATGGCGTTCAGAGATTCGGATCTCCAACGGCAACTGCCGATGAATATATCGCCAGAGCTTGGGCGCAAGACTGTCGCGCAGGTCATCGGTGCCCGCCTTGAAAGTGAACCCGAGCACTGCAACCCGCTTGTCATGCAACGACGTTCTCTTCAACAGGTTCTCAACCAGGAACGCCGGCATGAACTCGTTCAGCTTCCACGCGGACAAGAGCATGTCCGGGTAGGCGCTCCACTCATTGATCATGCCGAAGTCTTTTCGCAGACAGGTCCCGGCGGTGAATCCGGGAGACGCCAGAAAAGAACGTGGGTACTTGTAGTTCGCAAGTCGTTGCGCCTCATAAATATTGGCACCGAAGTCGTCAGCAATCATGGTGAATTGATTGGCGAGCGCAAAATGAACGTAGCGAAGGATGTTGTTGAAGAGCTTTACGAGTTCTGCCGTAACGAAGTCGGTCGGCAGAACCTCCTCGGTCAATCGCCCAAACAGCGCCATAGCCCGCATTCCGCTCTCGTCGTCGGTGAAGCCGACGATCTGCGGCAGGCTGTGCAACTCTTTGTACGCCTTCCCCTCGGCGATTCGTTCCGGGCAGAAGGCCAGATACAGATCGACTCCGATACGGAACTCGGTGTGGCGCTCGAGCCATTTGCGCACGAACTCGGTCGTCCCCGGCGCCACGGTGCTACGCAGACACACCAGTTGGCCGGCGCGCAGATGCGGGGCTATCTGCCCCAGCACCCGTTCGATCTGAGAAAGGTCGGTTTCGATGTGATTGTGCAATGGGGTCCCCACAGTGATGATCACCGCGGAGGACCGAGAGACTGTTGAGGGATCGCCCAGCACCTGGAAGTCGCGCCTGGCAACCAACTCGTCGTATCCCGGTTCAGAGAATGGCATCCGGCCCTGATTCACCTCTTCGCGCAACTGCTCGTCAACGTCAATGCCGACTGATCGGAGGCCAGCGCCGAGAAAGGACAGTCCCAGAGGAAGGCCGACCCGTCCTGTCCCGATGATGCACACGTCGAAGTCGAACGCCTTCTTCAGGGGTCTGGCTTCGATCGACTCCGGGTTGGCTTGGACAAAATCAGTTTCAATCGACATCGGGAAAAGTCTCCTCCTGCTGCGATCCCTGCCGGTCGGGTACTGACAAGGACTGGACGCCCCTGAGCCCGTTCAGGCCACCAAAATGAGCATTCTCGCAGTTCGCCCCACAGTCTATAAGCATGAATGAGCTCTGAATCAGACCATTTTTGGGGGATGGGTCTTTCTCCCCGAGGGTTGTAGACTCCGGTGGGACCGCCGAGATCGAGCGTTGAATACGGCCTTTCCAGGACATGACAAACGGTCACGGGGGGTTTGTGCGCCCGCCTGGGTCCACTCCCGCCTGGCGCGGAATCACGGAGCGACCGAGAGCGAGACCAGAGTGAAGATCACTTTCATCGGCATCAACTATGCCCCAGAACCCACGGGGATTGCCCCCTATACCGCCGGAATGGCGGAGGGGTTGGTGCGCACTGGCGACCATGTACGAGTGATCACTGGGTTTCCCCACTACCCCCAGTGGCGTATCAGTCCGGGGTACTCGGGATCATCTATCACGGAGAACCTGGCTGGAGTCCGCATTCGGCGGGTTCGCCATTATGTTCCGGCACGGCCCGGACTCGCGAATCGCCTGCTCATGGAACTCGTTTTCGGAATGCGCGCCATCGTGTCCCGCTGGGGACGCGCAGATGTCGTGGTGATGGTGAGCCCGGCTTTGTTCTCGACTGCTTTGGCCGCGCTCAAAGCACGAATTCTCCGCGTCCGAGGGTTCATCTGGGTGCAGGACATCTACAGTCTCGGTGTGTCCGAGTCAGGAACCGGCGGCAAAGCTGCTGGGCGTATCTTACGCCTGATCGAAGGCACCACTCTGCGCTCGGCATCTGGCGTCATTGTGATCCATGAACGATTCAAGCGATACCTCGTCGATGAACTCGGGATCGATGCGAGCAAGGTTCACGTGGTACGCAACTGGTCACACATCTCGGACCCGAACGGAGAAAATCGCTCAGAGGTGCGCGACTCGCACGGCTGGACGCCACACGAGACTGTAGTGCTGCATGCGGGCAACATGGGAGCGAAGCAGGGTCTGGAAAATGTGGTGCATGCGTCTCGGCTGGCCGCGGAAGTTGAATCCCCCATTCGCTTTGTCCTGCTCGGTGACGGTAATCGACGACGCGCGCTACAGGACATGGGAGCGAACTCCCGGCTTCAATTCATCGATCCCCTGCCTGACGGCGAGTTCGAGGAGACGCTCGCGGCCGCCGACATCCTGTTGGTGAACGAGCGGCCGGGCCTCACCGAAATGTGTGTGCCGAGCAAATTGACTTCCTACTTCAATACGGGGCTGCCGGTCATCGTGGCCACGGACAGGTCGAGCATCACCGCTGAAGAGTTGGAAAGGGCGGCAGCCGGGGTAAGGGTGGATGCGGCGCAACCACAAGACCTTCTGGATGCGGCCACAGCGCTTGCCCGTAATAGCGATTTGAGCCGTTCCTACGGACAAGCCGGTCGATTGTTCAAGGAACAATACCTGTCAGAAGATGAAGCGGTGAATACATTCCGCTCGATCATCAAACCCGCGGATGACTGAGTCAGAACGCGTCTTCCACAGTCTCACCTGTTGCCGGGATGTACACGCGGCGAGTACCGGTCACGGAGCGCGTGAACCACGACCCTTCCGTCGGCCCCCGATGCGTTGCTGGCACTCCTGCCCATAGCCCGGGGGCACGCACCTCGCGGCTTCGTGTCAGAACCGAACCAGCTCCGAGAACCGAATCCGCCGGCATTTCGGCGCCTCCCAGGAGAATACAGCTGGTGCCGAGAAAGCTGCGTTCCCCGATAGTGACCGGATATGCCGCCTGGGCGTCACGACGAAGGTCGATACTATGGGTCAAAATCGTCGTGGAGTGGCCGGCCACACTTGCGTATTCACCCACATGAACCGATCCAGAGCAGTCGAGCCGGTGCCGACTCGTCACGTATGAGTGCGCACCGAGAGTCAACCTTGCACCGCCCTGGTAGAGCCGGGCGAAAACCTGGTTTGCGGTGATCGTGTTGAAGCGTCCGATGGTCGCATCAGTTCCCAATGAGACCTCGTGAAGGTTCTTTATCGCGTTCCAACCGCCGATTCGACTTCCTGGCCCCATCGAGAACATATTGACGTTGATCACGAGACAGCTTCGTGCGATTGCGGTCGGATGAATGCGGTGCCCGACCCGGCGTAACAGCCAGTTCTTGACCTTGCTCGAAGGCAACAACCACAGCAGGGATTGGGCCCCAACTCTCAGCCTGTTCATGATTCCTCCACTTGCATCGTTGAAGATCCGGCATCTTCGCGAGTGAAGAGTCCGCTTCGCGCTAGCGAAATGATCTCGATCCCGAGCCGAACAGTCAATCCCGAGATGATCCCCGCCAATGCGCCTTCGGCACCCCAGAGCACAGCTCCCAGTGCCACCAGGGGCAGTCCCACAATGAGACCCGTGACGGTGGCGCGGGCTGCCACGTCGAGCCGACCGAGTGCAGAGAGGCACGCCTTGCTCACGGTGGACTCGATCACGACCATGCCGGTGATGGCCGACATGAGCGCCAATGCCAACGGGCTCGGATGGATTTGTCCGCTGCCCAGCCATCCGATCAGCTCCGGCGCGACAATGAACATTCCGACACTCAGAATCACGCCGAACACGACGGAGAAGGAGATCGCCTGTCGAACGCGCACCGGCAATCGTCCGCGAGGTGCTCGGGGAACCCAACCCTGGATCACTGCGGTGAGCGGGCTGAGGCCCACATTGACCTGACGTTGCACCTTGTCGAGCACTGCGTAGATCGGTTGCACTCCGGGCGCGAAAATTGTCACAATGGCAATCGGGGCGGCCCCGTAGGTTGCGGTCGTGATACTCGTTGCCAGGCCGTTCCGCTGTGCCCAGAAGACTGCAGAAATCGGTCGGCGGCGAACCGCCCGGAGCGCGTGCATCCGCCACGGTCTGACGATCCAACAGAAACTCACGACAAATGCGGCGAGCATTCCGGCCAGCTGCCATAAAACCCCGATCAGTGCGCTCGAGCCCGCGAGCATGAAAACAATTCCCACAGCGGTTCCGGTAACCCGCGGGAGGGTTTCACACAGGAGAAGCGCGAATGGTCGGGCACGCCCGACAAAGAACCAACTCGATGTGAGACCGATGCTCGCCGTCGAGAGCGCGCCGACCCCGGCGAAGAGAGCAAGATCTCGACCGATGAGCCACGCCAATCCGAAAGCCACCCCAGCGATCGGCAGACAGAGGATGAGCTTGCAGATGACCGACTCGACATACTCGCGGAGCCTTCCTTCTGCGTCAGCTCTGGCGATCACCGCTGGCCCGGACAATTCCCAGCCGTAAGCGATACCTACCGCCGCGATACTACCGATCGCTTGACCGGCGGCAATCATTCCCCATGCAGCCGGTCCGCTGGCTGCCACCATCGCCGGAATCGTCGCAAGCGATGCGACCGCCAGAAAGAGCATCGAAAGCCCGAATCCGAAGACTTTGCCCAAGCCTGCACCTGCACGCCGGAGCGGGATTCGGCGAAGTACTCGTGGAACGCTCAGCATCGATACCATCCGCTTCTGGGTGACGGTGCTGCCGACATGGCGTTCATGCGAACAACCTAGCATTCGCGGGCACGAACTCGACGGGGCTGCCCATTCGCTCACGACCCAGAGCGCGAATGCGTACACTGACGTGTATGGGAGTCCCCGGTCCTGAAGCCACGCCCGCACCTGAGACGACCGCTTCTGCCCAACTGCCGCTAGACAAACCGTTCCTGCGTCGCGATCTGACGGGATTTAGCGGAGCTGGGTATGACCGCGGCCGAAACGCGTTGTGGCAGGTCGCCTGGCAGTTGATCTCCGGGCTCGTCGTCGTTCGATGGTGGTGTCCACCCGGGGTGAGGGCAACCATCCTGCGATTCTTCGGCGCCGAGATCGGCAAGAATGTGGTGATCCGACAGCGGGTTCGAATCCATTGGCCGTGGAAGCTCCGTATTGGCGACGGGACATGGATTGGTGACGGAGCGTGGATTCTCAACCTGGAGCCGGTCACGATCGGCAGTGACGTCTGCATCTCCCAGGAGGTGCTGCTCTGCACAGGAAGCCATGATCGTCACTCGCCCACTTTTGAATTCGACAATGGGCCGATAATCGTCGAGGATGGCGCGTGGATCGCCGCTCGGGCCACCGTATTGCGTGGCTCCACCGTCGGTCACGACAGTGTGATCGGAGCGTGCACGCTGGTGGCTGGAATCATTCCCCCGGGAACAGTGATGCACGCCCCCCGTCCGAGTTCCAGGCCGCCGCGAACGGAGCGGTGAGTGCGCATCCTTTCGATCGTGACCCTGGTCAGTCCCTTGGGGGAATATGGTGGGCCGGTGCGTGTGGCCGTCAATCAGGCCATCGAGCTTCGCCGGCTCGGCCACGAAGTGTTGCTCGCCGGCTCCGCCCGTGGATACGAAGCTGGGCGACCAACCGAGCTCGAAGGAGTTCCGGCAGCACTGTATCCGGCGCGAACGCTGCTGCCGGGCATCGGTTTCGCCGGCTTGGCCGCACCCGGACTTCATCGACGACTCGCTCGGCTCACGCGCAACGTCGATGTGGTGCATATCCACGCCGCTCGCGACCTCGTCACATTGCCGGCTGCTGATTGGGTGCGCCGCAGAGGAATCCCCTACGTGGTGCAGACACACGGGATGATCACCCCGACGGAAAGGATGCTGGCTCGCCCCCTGGACGCGTGGCTCACTCGGCGTGTCCTCCGTGACGCGAAGAGGATCTTCTACCTGACTGAACGAGAAAAGAATGAATTGCCCCAGGTCGGCGGTTCGGCGCTGAAGCTTGAACAACTCGGCAACGGAGTGCCCGTCCCCCGGGTGTACCCAACCCCACCGGGGGTCGAGGTCCTGTATTTGGCCCGACTTGCGGAGCGAAAGAGACCGATTGAGTTCGTCGAGATGGCGAAACGTGTTGGTCCTGAGTTTCCCGACGTGCGCTTTCGACTTGTCGGCCCCGACGAAGGCCAGGGTTCACGAGTCGCCGAAGCGATCCGCGACTCCGACGGAGTCGATATCGAGTGGGAGGGCGCGATCAGTCCCGATGCCGCGGTGGAGCGAATTTCCCGTGCGACGATCTACGTTCTGCCCTCGGTGGACGAGCCATTCCCGATGTCAGTACTGGAAGCCATGTCATTGGGCGTCCCCGTGGTGATAACAGACAGCTGTGGTCTGGCGCCCTTGGTCGACGACGAGAAGTGCGGCGTTGTTGTGGACGATTCGCTCAGCTCCCTCGTCGCCGCCGTGACCTCACTGCTCCGCGACCCTGATCGTGCCCGAGAATTGGGCGCCACCGGAGCACGGGTCACTCGTCAGCGTCTTGGGATGACGGCCGTTGGCCATCAGCTGGAGCGGGCCTATTCGCGCTGATCGGGTCAGGCGGGGCAATCGGTCGGGCCCGCTGCCTGACAATCAGCAGGCAGAAGATGGTCACGGCAACGGCACCCGTCGCCTGCAGTAGTGAGCCTCGCAAAAGGATAGTCATGTAGACGGGGAAGATCGCCCCGACGATTGCCCAGTGCCCAGCCCGCTGGATCGCGGGCAGCAGTTTGGAGTCCATGACCCGCAGAAAGTACCCCACCAGAATGAACCCCAGGGCAAGGACGATCGGGCCGCCATTCACCAGGAACTCTGCCCAGAGCGGCGCCGAAAGATTGTCAAAAGAGTATCCACGGTACTGTGCCAGAAGAATGCCGGTGTCCACGGGCTTGTCGGGCCAGATCCCTCGCGGCACCCAGAACAGGATGACGCCCAGTGCCTGGCGCCCCGGCTCGACCAGGCCATCAAGCACGTAGGAATAGGCATTCGCGATCTGCCAGAACGCGTCATAGTCAGGGTTGCCCTTGTACTCACCGAAGAAGCTGTCTCGGCCCAATTGGACTGTGGTTCCTCGAAATGCGTCAGCGATCGGAAAAAGGAATACGAAAGCGACGACGACGGCCGCAAGCGTTATTCGAACCCTTCCAGGCGAGACGACCGCCCCGGCGTAGACGACCAGGGCGAAGAGCACGGTGCCTAGGCTGTAACGCGCACTGCTCAGCGGGTTCACCACAATCAACAACAGAGCCGTCGCCGCCATCATCAGCACGAGATACCATCGTGAGACAGAACGGCTGGCCTTCTTGCGCAATTGTGACAGGGACCCGATGCCGACAAGCAGCGGGTAGATGGCGAGGGAATAGATCACGGATCTGGTGGCGGGGTCTGGCCAGAGAGCCGCTCGCGTTGCCTGGGCCAGCTCACGGGAGCCGAAGAGTGCGCTGAAGCCCATTCGAGAGACGAAGAAGGCGCTTGCCGCCACTCCCGCGACGATCAGGAGCGTGGTTCTTACTGCACTGACCGCCGTGACGGGATCGGAGTGCTTCGGTTGGGCCGCGGCGGGGAACCGTTCGGCCTGGGCGGGTCGACGACGACGACGTTCACGGGCTATCGCCAAGATCCGCCCGATCTCGTAGCAGATCACTCCGACCCACACCAGCACGGCTGTCGACAGATCAAGGGCCTCATCGATACCGGGAGTTGTTCGCGAGATCAGCCCGCTGCGCAGCTGCACAGTCGGAGCCAGACCCATGAATATATAAGTGAAGAGCCAGAAGAAAAAGTCGAAGAGGAGCGCCCGCCCAGAGACGATCGCTACAGACAACCGCACTCCCGCCCACGCCGTGAGGGCGAGCGTCAACAGCCACGCACTGCTGCGGCCGACGTCTTCCACCTGCGCAACCAGCATTGCAGGCACCACAGCAGCCAGAAGTACGGCAATGGCCAGAACTCCGAGCAGTTGAGGAACACGACCTGTCGGGGTGTCTGCCGCACGCGCCGCATCGCCCCGGGGGATCCGAGGCGGCCGGCTTCCGATGGCCGTCACGACCTACTTCAGGTTCTCGGTGACCCGCGCGGCGATCGCCAGGTGTCCCTCGTCGCCGACATGGGCGCCGTCAGTGAGGAACATGCTCTTGGACAGGACCGGCGGATCAAGCAGGCTGATGTACGTCGCCTTCACTGCGGCGGCGGCCTTTCGCACTTCACTGTCGATAGCGGTGATGTCGTCGCCCGCAACGGGAGCGCTCGGACCGACGGCGATGATCTTCACGTTCGGGAGTTCCTGTCGAATCGTTCGGAAGGTGGATTCGATCGCCGATCGAACGTCATTCAGATCCATTCCCACATCGTTCTGGCCGCCGGCGACGACCACGATGTCCGGGTTGTTTCTGACGACTGCGGCGACGACATCTTGGTAATTGGGGCAGAAGGCCTTACCGCAACCCGCCTCCTTCGCCGTGCGCAGATATCCGGTACCTCCGTTGGCCAGGTTTATCTCTTCCCAATCCTCTTCCGCAGAGACGACTGAGGTCCATCGCTTGCTCTGCTCGGATGCCCCGACCCCCGCGGAATAGGAGTCCCCGACGAAGACGGCCAGCGGGCGCGTCGTGGCTGGACGGATGGTGGGCCAGGCCTGCTCCGGCTGGGCGGACTGAGGCGACGAGGCGAGGGCGAATGCCGCGATCGCCACGCTGGAGGCTGCAAGAAGTCCAAGTCCCACGTACTTCCACGCACTGGATCTCGAAATTCTCCGATAGAATGCCATCTGAATATGATGACACACCGGGAAGCGCCGCTGGCGGTTCGTGGGTTGCATGGGCGCAACAACGATCCGTGACCTGCCCAGTGACCGGTGATGACATGAGTCAAGGGGGCAGGCGATGGAGCAACGCCAGTTCTGGGCGCTCCTCCATCGTCGATGGATGACCGTCGTCGCGTTCGGTCTGCTGGGTGTTCTGATCGGCTCCGCCTACGTACTGACTGCGACCCCGGAGTACACCGCTGATGCAGAGCTGTTCGTTTCGGCCGTCGGCGCGGACAACACCAGTGATCTTGTTCAGGGAAGCAACTTCTCCCAACAGCAGGCCCGAAACTATGCCGTGGTGGCGACCCGGGAAATCGTCCTCGACCCGGTGATCGAGGCTTTGGGGCTGGAGACCACCTCGAAAGCACTTGCGCGCCGAGTTTCCGCATCTGTTCCGCTCAACACCTCGCTCATCTCGATCTCCGTCACCGACACCTCCCCCGCCAGGGCAGCAGCAACGGCCAACGCCATCGCGACCAGCCTGACCAATACGATTCCCGACCTCGTTTCCAAGCGCAGCGACGGCTCCTCTCCGGTACGGCTGGGAACAATTCAGACCGCAACGCCACCGACCATCCCGACTGCCCCGAAGCCGAGAATGGTGATCGCGCTCGCGCTCATCCTCGGGTTGGCATTCGGAGTCGGATTCATAGTGGTCCGAGAGATGGTCGGGGCGAAGGTGCGAACACCCGACCAGATCAAACAGCTCATGGGACTGACCGTCCTCGGCTCCGTTGCGTTCGATCGTGCGACGCCGAATCGCCCGCTGATCTCTCACTCCAGCGGCCCGTCGGTGCGAGCTGAAGAGTTTCGCGAGATACGCACGAACCTACGTTTTCTGCACGCGGGACAGTCCCACAAAGTTTTTGTCGTGACGTCGTCGATTCCGGGCGAAGGCAAAAGCACCACGTCAGCCAATCTTGCGGCGGCTCTTGCAGCGACGGGAACATCGGTGTGTCTGGTGGAGGCCGACCTTCGCAAGCCCAGCCTGGGCACCTATCTTGACCTTGAGGGCGGTATCGGCCTTACCACGGTGCTCGCAAAGGATGCATCACTCGATGACTGCCTGCAACCGTGGGGGCCTGACAACCTTCGGGTTCTGCTCAGCGGCCAGATTCCGCCCAACCCGAGCGAGTTACTGGGCTCACCGCAGTTGAAGAAACTCTTCAACACACTTCGCAATCGCTTCGACGTGCTCATAATCGACTGTCCGCCGCTGATCCCCGTGACTGACGCGGCGATCGTCGCCAGCATTTTTGGCGGCGCCATTCTCGTCGTCGGCTGTGGAAAGGTCGAGTTGCGAGAACTCAGGCGTTCGGTGGATGCCCTATCCGTCAGCGGTTCCCCGGTGCTCGGTGTTATCGCGAATATGGCACCGGTCACCATGAAGGGGCGGTACCAGAGGATCTATGCGCAGGCCGACGAAGGCCGAAGAGGACCGAAGCGGCCAAGCAAGAAATCACTCGCCAAAGAAGGGGCCACCCGATAGAATCACTGAAAGTCTGGCTCGACACCCGATAGGAGGCAGACCTTTGGTATTTGACGCTCTCCCTGAGCCTTCTGATGACGCGTGCGTGCTTTTCGTGTGCACCGGCAACATCTGTCGTTCGCCGTATGCCGAATACTCGCTGCGAGAGAACCTCCGCCTCAAGCATGCCTCGGGAATCCGCGTTTTGTCGGCCGGAACCAGGGCAGTCGTCGACCGAGGCGCCGCGGAAGACGTCCTCGCACTACTCGCAGAGCACGGCATCAACGGTGCGGACTTTCGAGCACAGGCGCTGAATCCCGACATGATCGAAACTGCCGATCTGGTTCTCACCGCGTCCGCGAATCATCGCTCAGCTGTCGTGCAGATGGTGCCACGAGCTCATTCGCGAACCTTCACGATTCGGCAGTTCGCGCGTCTCGCCCTGGTGGCCCAGCCTGCAACATCCGACGACGATTCTCCGCGTACTCGAGTGCAAGAACTTGTCCGTGCGTGCGCGGCGGTTCGCGGCGTTGCGGGGCCTTCCATCGGCTCGGCCGATGACGTCGAGGACCCATGGGGCGGTCCTGCTGCCGGCTATCGCCGCATGGCGGAGACTCTACGTGACCCGTTGCGGACGATCACCACTGCACTCGTCACGGTCGGGCAGGCCACCACCCTGAGCCCAAGTCACCGGGCCACACCGTCGACTGCATAGTACTGAAGGTCCTGCACTTTGGGGGTGGCGACAATCGCGTAGGGCGAATCGAGTTTCAATACGGTGGTTCCGTCGCGGACAATCTCGACCGTCACGCTTCCGATCGGCAGGGGAAACAGAGTGACAGTCTCGCCGGCCGGCAATTGCATCGTGTGCAATTCAGTTCCAAGTTTGACTGTGGCGGTTGCGGGTGCCGTCAGCATGGCCAAAACCTCCACCTGGTCTCGAGGAGGGGTGGTCGCTCCCCCGAGAGTCGGGCTCATGGGCAACGTCGCGGCGTCGCCGTTGGCGGAGAACGGCTGAATACGGTGCGTGATGAATACCGCGTCTCGGTTCACGACGGGGTATTCACCGGTCTTGAACTGAACCAGGAAGTACGCGTTCAGCTTGAGAAAAGTCCAGCCATGCGCCATCGACGGAGCGAATGAAGTCGACTCGCTGTAATCGTTCCACGTGATCAGTTGCACCATGTCGGCCTTGTCGGTGACTGCGCGGTCCCAGGAGGCTCGGAGGGTTTCAGTGTTGTCTGCCTCGGCATAGAGTCCGTTGCGCGGTCGAGTATCCTGAATCGCCACCGGGGCCATCCATTTCTTTCCTAACTCGTGCGCCTGAGCAGCGTAATCCGGTGCGCTCAGGATGCCGTCGACGGTGCGCAGGCCCCAGTTGCCAAACGCATAGCTGATGGGTGCAAACTGCTCCATGTTCTGCTCGCTTGCGTTCAGGAACACTGCGATGAGCGCCACTGTGACCCCGTGCTTCTCCGCGAGTATCTGTTGAATCTCCTGCCACCAAGTCGCTGGCTGCCCCTCGGCTTTGAAAGAGGACAGGAGATACTCCCCTGAGGGAAGGCGGTACGCGGCCGAACTTGAATACAGTTCTGCGAGGCGAGAAGCGATCAGCGCCGGATCTGCCCGGCCTGCACTGGCCGTGGTATCGAGATTGGGTACGACGACGAATTTCTCTCCTGAAACCACTGCGGCTTTCATCAGCAGCAGCGTGCGATCCCAATTGGAGCCGTCCAGGCTCAAGATGTCGACGGTGAACCCGTCGATTCCCATACTCGCTGCCTGATGAATCTCGGTGACCATGTCTGCCAGTTGCCAGTCACCCGGCAGAGGCGATCGCGCTGCCGGCCGATCTCGGAGAAGGCCGCCGTATTCACTGTGCTGGCCGCTCTCCCCGTCCGGATGAAGATAGTTCCGCTCGTAATAGTCCGACTTTGGATCTTCGTTGTCGATCGAAATCGGATACGGCGGAAAATAATGCGCAAAGACCAGAGGTTGCTCGGAAGCCATCGGTGGAAGATCGAACGGCAGTTCATCCGACGAAACAATTTCTGCCCGGTGCTCGGAAGCGATTTCACCCTTCGAAGAGGTGCACCCGGAAATCCCGGCGAATATCATCAACCCAACGATGACAGCGGTGAGTCTCACCAGGGTCGCGGCCTTACTCGGCTGCGTGGATCTATTCACGAGTGCCCTTCGCCGGAGAGGGCTCTAACACTACGCCCACAAACTTCGCCGGGCGACAAGTACGGCACCCCCAAACAGAGTGGGGGTGCCGCACTTCACTACTGGTCTGGCCTAGCCTTCGCGGCTGCTCGCGGCGAAGTACTGCAGGTCGAGGACCGTGGGGTTCGACACCACCTTGTGCGGCGATTTCACACTGGCAATCTTCACACCGCTGCGAATGACGTCTGCCGCCACGGTTCCCGTTGCGAGCGGGAAGGTCACCGTGGAGATTCCTGCCGGCGCGTTGGCCGTGTACGACTTACCGCCTATGACAGCAGACACCGTCGCTGGCGCGGTCAACATCGTCATGACTTCCACCGTGTCACGAGGCGACGTTGACGTCCCGCTCAATGTCGGCTTCATGACTTGGTTTCCGTGGGAAGGGCGTGCAGCGTGCGGGTGCGTGCGGTGGGACACATAGACAACGTCTCCAGTGATCTTGGTCGCGTTGCCGGTTTTGTATTGTGCCGCGTAGAACGCGTTCATGTCCAGAAATGCTCCACCGTGCGCCTCGGATGGGGCGAATGATGTCGACTCGCTGTAGTCGTTCCAGGTCACCATCTGCACGAAGTCAGCATTCTTGGAAATGGCACTCTTCCACATCTCACGCAACGTCTCCGTATTGTTGGACTCGGCGTACATGCTGTTGCGCGGACGCGCATCCTGAACCGCAACCGGTTCCATCCACTTCTTCCCGTATGCCGCGGCTTTCGCCACATAGTTCGGAGTGGAACGGACGGTCGTCGGGGTGCGCACGCCCCAGTTGCTGAATGCATAGCTGATCGGGGCGAAGCTCTTCATGTTCGCGTCGCTGGCATTCAGGAAAACCGCAATGAACTTCGTCTTGACCTTATACGTCGAGGAGAGTGTGTTGATGACGCTCGACCACCAGGCCACGGTCTGGCCCTCTGCCTTGAACGAAGACAGGAGGTACTCACCCGTCGGCAACTTATGTGCGGACGAGTACTTGTACAACTCGGCGAGCTTCTTGGCCACCTCTGCGGGAGTGGCTTTGCCCGCACTCGCGGTCACATCGATGTTCGGCACGACGGTGAAGTTCCGGCCGGATTTGGCGGCAGCGTCCATCAGACCCACGGTCGCCTCCCAGTTCATGCCCGTGAGGCTCATGATGTCCACAGTGAACCCGTCGATTCCTGCGTCCGCGGCCTGCTGAACCTCTTTCTTGAGGTTCAGTGCCTTCCAATCACCGGAGACCGGCGCTTGCTTGACTGGGCGATCCCGGAGCAACCCTCCGTATGCGGCGTGGATCCCCTTCTCGCCATTCGGATTGAGGTAGTTGACCGTGTAGTAGTCGCTGTCTGGTTGCTTGTTGTCCATCGAGATGGGGTAGGGAGGGAAGTAATGGGCGAAGACCTTCTTCGACGACGTGTTCGGCCCGGGTACGGCGAACGGACGCTCTTTGGAATTGGGCCGAGTTGACTGCGCCGGTGGCGCGACTACAGGCGGCTCAGTGGCCGGTGGCGCCGGCTTCGTGGTTCCCGGATTCGCCGGTGAGCACGAGGTGAGTTTTGCAACTCCGGATCCCAGTGCACCGGTGCCGCCCAAGAGCGTCACGCTTGAACCGGAGATATCTGCCTTCGTCCCGGCCGGCACACAGTTGGTGGGCACGACATATAGGGGCTTGGACTTGGCGCCAGCAATGGCCGCTCCGGCGAGGGCGTCAGGGAATGCGGTTCCTGTCGCCAGGTAGGCGTGTGAGGCCTTCTTAGCAGTGCTCTTGTTGAGCTTCTCACTGGTCTGGTAGCGGTCCGACCCGGACTGGCGGGACACGCCATAAGGCGTCAGCGATTCCTGAACTCCAGCGCTGACCACACCGGTCCCGCCAGCAATGATGGTCGTCTTGACCCCGAGCTTCTTCAGCAACGCTGTTGTTGCCGAACCCGCCGAGCCACTCTTACCATCAACCAGCACGACGGGCGCGCTGGCCGAGCCGGCCGCGCCGGAGGCCGAGAGTGCATCGGGATAGTCCCTGCCGGTGGCGATGTATGCGGTAGTCGATGACGGGAAGGCGTGCGAGGTAATCCTGCGCGAGGTGTCGTAACGGTCGGTGCCGCCGATTCGCTTGGTTGTCGCCAACTTGCCCAGCTGCGCCTCGACGGCGGCGGAGATCACACCCGTGCCACCAACGACCACAATGGACTTCGGCTTCAGACGAGCGATCTCGTTCTTGACTGCCGCCGGCAACGATTTCGTCTGCGTCAGGAGGAGGGGGCCGTTCTGCTTCGCCGCTGCCGGGGCAGCGGACAACGCGTCGGGAAAGCTCTCCCCCGTGGCCACGTACACGACTGGGGCCGTCGTGAAGGCTGATTTGGAAATGGCGACGGCTGTCGCGTAGCGGTCCGGCCCTGCGATGCGTTCAACGCTGGGGGCGGCCGATGCGGCGGTGACGGGGACCACCAATCCGGCGGTTGCAACAACTGCTGCCACGGCAATTGCGATCATGCGTGGGGTCGAACGACGGGGGCGAGGCTCCGCCTGGCTCTCCCGTTTCGCCTCACGGCGCTCAAAAGTATTCTGATCGTACTGAAGCAAAAAATCTCCACTCGAAGCTTCGATGTTCGAGCCCACACGGTGAGGTGTGTCGGGAAGTGGCCCTCATATCACGGACAAAGAAACGCTTCGGGTGGCGCCGCGCTGCAAGTTGCCCCCCACTTAGGGGGTCACCTCGCGAGCGTCGGAAGCCAGTATAGGCATACCCAACGAACACATAACAAGGGAAAAGCCTCACCTGTGCCCTCTATTGGGTGTCCGCCAACGGGGGGCACCCCACATGGGTTGCGGCGAACGGGAGAGCGACAAGCGTTCATTTCATGCGGTTCATCAGGGCTTCGGGGAGGACTGTAGTGCCGGCACAATGGCAGTCACCCACCCAAACCGGTTAAAGTGCTGAGTGTTGCTGAAAGGTGCGTCATAGCCCTAGAACGCTCGTATACCCAAACCGGCTGGAGGATGAGGTGTTCGACTGCAGAAAAAGGACACTAGGGCATCCGTGCCGGTTTCTGTAGACTGATTCTCAGTAACTCATACCCGATCGCTGCGACCCGAATGCTTCACGCAGCCAGAGTGAAAAGTGCAGTGTTTTGACCCGAAAAATTGGCTATGCCGCTGGTGCCTTCGACTTGTTCCACGTCGGACATCTGAATATTTTGCGCCACGCGAAGAGTCAGTGTGACCATCTGATAGCGGGCGTCGTCTCCGACGAGATGCTCATCCGGTCGAAGGGCAGCGCCCCCGTGGTTCCCCTGGCCGAGCGGCTGGAGATCGTCGGGCACATCTCCTACGTGGATGAAGCTGTCGCTGAAGTGCTCCCCGACAAGCTTGACACGTGGCGCTCGCTGCACTTCGACGTCTTCTTCAAGGGAGACGACTGGCGCGGCACGGACAAGGGCCGTCGCCTGGAGAGAGAGTTTGCAGCCGTCGGAGTCGAAGTGGTCTATTTCCCCTACACCGTTCACACGTCGAGCACCAAGCTGAGGCAGGCCCTGGACCTACTTTCGGCAACCGGCAACAGCCGCGTGGAGGCCTGAGCACCACGAAAAGCGAACACCGACACGGGAGGGGGCCTGATGTCTCATGAGCAACTGGGTGCGCCGGAGCCAACAAAAAAGAAGCACCGCCGATCGCTCAAGTTGCTGATCATCGTCGGGGTGGTTCTACTTCTGGCGGGGGGCACCGTCGGCGGTTATGCGTGGAATCTGACCCACAAGTTTGATGACCAGACGGTGAAGATTGCCGACCCCTTTCCGAGCGACAGCGTTCGTCCGACCGCGCCGCCACCCGCCACAGGTCCCAGCCAGGCGCCAGCGGCGAAGACCACTGCTCAGAACATCCTCTTGCTCGGCTCCGACACCCGCGGGTCGATCGGTGGGTCGATCACCGACATCTCCGGCCAGCGTTCCGACACCATGATGATCGTGCACATCCCCGCTGACCGAAAGCACGTCTATGTGATGTCGATCATGCGCGACAGTTGGCTGCAAATCCCCGGCCACGGTGAGGCAAAGGTGAACGCAGCCCTTTCGTGGGGAGGCGTGCCACTCGCAGTGCAGACCGTCGAACAACTGCTCGACACCCGCATCGACCACGTCGCGATCGTCGACTTCGCGAGCTTCAAGGAAGTAACAGATGCTTTGGGCGGCGTAGAAGTCAACAATCCCATCGCATTCGATTCTTCCAGTCAACCTGGCCGCGTTTTTCCCGCTGGGGCACAGCACCTGAACGGCACCGACGCACTGGCGTTCACCCGCGAACGGTATGCGTTCACCGACGGCGACTTTCAACGAGTGCGCAACCAGCAATTGGTGATCAAGGCGATAATGGCGAAGGTGATGAGCAAGGCGATGCTCGCCGACCCGTTCAAGGCCACTTCCCTGATCGACACAGTCACGCCCTATCTGGCAGTGGACGAGGGTCTGAACTCTGGCTACCTGACATCGCTCGCCTGGGAGTTGCGCGACCTCCGCACGAATGACGTCACCTTCTTCACCATGCCCACCGCGGGCGTGGGAACGTCTGACGACGGCCAGTCGATCGTGAACGTCGACTGGGACAAACTCGCGGAGCTGAAGAAAGCATTGGCCACCGACTCGATGCAGAACTTCACACCTGAGGTGCAAACGATCCGCTGAGTTCGGTGAGCGGCGACGCCTGGGTCAGCCAGCGAACAAACTCGGCGGGGTCGTTCGGTCGGGATGCGAGGATCATCATAGGTCTTCTCGCGGCGTTCGTGGCGAAGGATGAGCGGGCCACGTCATCGGCGGCAAGTCCAATGTCTGTGAGGGCCAACAGTTCTCGCTCGTTCACGCCGACCGGCAAGGGGCCGTTGCCTAGGTCGGTGCCGTAGCGCAGCCGGCCACCGGCGGCGACAAAACGGCGGGCATTCGAGGCCGCACGCCCGAAGTCATCATCGCGCTGACCCCAACCGTGGATATCGAGGGTCGAGACCCAGCTCATTCGACCGGCCATCGCCCCGAGCACGTCATCGGGGAGTTCTGTGGTCCACGGCGTGTGCGCCAGCTCATCTACTCCGGCGGCGAGCGCCTTTTCGGGCTCGCCGGCACCCTGGGCATGAGCGACCACGGTCACACCGGCAGCGTGCGCGGCCACGGCGATCGCGCGCACAGTCTCCAGATCGGGCGTTGGTCCGGCATCTGAGTTGAGCATCACCTTGATCACGGATGCCCCGACTACCACCTGCTCGGCGACACACCGTGCGGCGTGCTCCGGGCCGTTGACGAGGCGAATTGACGCTGCGGGCGCCCAGACGCGGTCAGAGGGGTAACCGTCGGCGCAGGTGAGGTAGGAGCCTGCGAAGTGGACGGACGGCCAGGTGGGCGCGTCGGCTGCACTCCAGGCTGCGATCTGGTGCGGGTCGCCGCCGAGGTCACGCACCCAGGAAACGCCCCGGCCAAGCAGCACCGCTGGGTCGATGAGACCGAGGTGTACGTGGGCGTCCGCGATGCCGGGGAAGACCGCTCCGTGGAGCCGACGGTCCGCGCGCGTGGAGGCGGTGGCTGGTTCGGCCGATTCGATACGAGCGCCCGCCATATGGAGCAGGCTCGGCCCTCGCCAGGCCCCGTCCCAATAGTCGTCGACGAGGATTGTGTGCAGGGAGTCGTGGCGAGGCGCGGCAGGGCGCCCGTCGAGACGATCGCTCCGCGATCTCTCAGGGAGCGGAACCTCCCGACCGCTTCGCGATCCCTCAGGGAACGGGACCTCCTGATCGCTTCGCGCTCCTTCGGGGAGCGAAGGGCGCGGGATTGGCGGCGTGTCAGCGGCCAATGATCGTCCGCACGGCGAAGAGCTCGGGGAAGAAGGTGAGCTCGAGCGCCTTCTGCAGGAATGCGGCACCGCTGGAGCCGCCGGTGCCGCGCTTCATGCCGATGATGCGCGTCACCGTCTTCAGGTGTCGGAAGCGCCACAGCTGAAAGTTGTCCTCCAGGTCGACCAGTTCCTCGCAGGCCTCATACACCTGCCAGTTCGTGTCGGCGTTCTCGTAGACCTCTTTGAACACGAGTACCAGGTCCTCGTCGAGGGTCCATGACGTGCTGACATCTCGCTCGAAGATGCGCTCGGGAATGGCGAACCCCTGCCGTGCCATGAAGCGCAAGAACTCCTCGTAGATGCTCGTCTGGTTCAGGATCGTCTCGAGCATCTCGTGCGCCTCGGGGTTGCTGGCGAACACCGGCAGCATGCCTGCGTTCTTGTTGCCGAGCATGAACTCGACGGCGCGGTACTGGTACGACTGGAACCCAGATGCATTTCCGAGCGAATCACGAAACTGCGAATACTCCGTCGGAGTGAGCGTGGCCAACACCGACCACTGCTCGGTCAGCGACTTCTGGATGTGCTTGACCCGGGCTATGCCCTTGAGCGCGAAGCCGAGGTCATCACGCATGAGCGATTCGCGTACCGTGCGCAATTCGTGCAGCACCAGCTTCAACCACAGTTCGCTGGTCTGGTGCTGAATGATGAACAGCATCTCGTCGTGGTGCACGGGCTGGCTGATCGTGACCTGCGCCGACAACAGCTCGTCAAGGTGCAGGTAGGAGCCGTAGCTCATCTTCTTGGAGAAGTCGGTGACCACATCCGACTCGATGGTGCGGGTATTCGCCTCGATGGTCATGGTCAGCTTTCCGTCGGGTCGGTGGGGTCGTTCATGTCCTTGTTGGCGTTGTGGTGGGCGTCGAGCCAGTTGGTCGGTTCGGTGGAGCGACCGGTCTCCTGCAGCCACATGTTGCCCTGCGCCTGCAACGCCTGGATCAGAGGGAAGACCTGCTCGGGCGGGATGCGAACCCGCGACGACACGACGGCATCGACGCGGGCCGTGCGTTGACCGGTCTCCTCATTGACTTCAGTCTGCGGTGGTTTCTTCAGCACGATGAAGTCCATCAGGAAAGCGTTGGGGGTGTGCCAGACGCTGACGAAATCAGCCGGCGTACCCACCTCGACTTCAGAGGGGACAGAGATGTTCATGCTGCGTTGCGTTTGATCCTGTGACATGAGGGCTCCTTCACTTCGAGACTACGCGACCGGGGTATGCGCACGTCAGGGCCGCGTCTCGATACCTCATTCAACCCTCTCGGCGCAAACATGTGCATGCTATAGTATGTGCATGGCCATCTTGGATAGGCGCGTACAGGTCTTGTTCGACCCGGCGATCTACGCCGCATTGGAGGTTGAGGCCGCGGCGGAACGGGTCAGCGTGGCGGCGCTCATCCGCGAATCGGTGAACGACCGCCTCAACCGGCGCAAGGTGGGCAAGCAGGAAGCGCTTGAGCGCCTGTTCGCCCGAGCCGACTCCCACCCCGATGCCGGCCCCATCGACTGGGAGAGCGAGAAGAGGTCATTCGAACGCGAGACCACGTCGGATCTTCCGTGATGGAATCAGCCGTTCTGCTCGACAGCGCGATTGTGGCCTATGCCCTCGGCTCGCCGAGCACGCTCCAACGCGAATGCCGAGCGTTATTGGGGCTCGTCGCTGAAGATCGGATTCGCGCCTACGCCAGCGTCGAAATGATCCAAGAAGTGGTGCACCATCGACTGAGACGTACCGGTGACCGCCAGGGAGCGGTCGCCGATGCCCGAGATGCGAGTACGTTTCTCACCCTCCTGAACTTCGATCGAGAGGTTCTCGACATGGCGCTCCATCTGATCGAGCGGGGGCCGGAAATTCGCGGCCGTGAAGCTGTGCACGCTGCAACAGCAGTTGTCTACGGTATTCCGACGATCGTTTCGACCGACCGGTCTTTCGATGGCGTGCCCGGGTTGACCAGGCTGCAACCATCAGCACTGCTGTAATGCTGCGCTGCGGTCAGGCGACCTCGGAAACGATCTGGCCTGCGCGCAGGGCGCACTCGGCCGCGAACCCGCTCATCAGCGCTGCGAGCGCCGCCGGGTCAGCATCCGAGTCTTCGGGATGCCATTGAACTCCCACCACACAGCCGTCGCCGGCGCCTCGGCACGGCCGCGCGCCATCCGGAACACATCGCCCCTGCTCGAACAGCGGCTAAGCGTTCCCAATGGCGCGAACCCGGCTTGTGGCATGAGCGGGCTCTGGCAGGGCACCCTGATTACCGGGCCGGGGAGTCGATCGTGGCGATGGGCTCGGTGTCGCCCGTGGGCACCCGCGCATCGGCTGGCAGTGGGATGTGCAACCTCGGCATGAAGAAGTTGCACGATGGGCCGATCAGCATGGCGAACAACAACGTGCCGACGCCGACATCGCCGCCGAGCAGCCAGCCGATGCCGAGCACGACGAGTTCGATGCCGCTGCGCACGATCCAGATACGCCAGCCGGTGCGGCGACTGAGGCCGGTCATCAGACCGTCTCGAGGACCGGTGCCGAAGCGAGCACCTATATATAAGCCGGTGGCGAGCCCCATCAGAACGATCCCACCCGCGAACAGCAGGATCCGCACCCACAGGTCGAGACCCGGAGGAATGAGGAACAGCCCGAGCGAGGCAGCAGGGCCGACCAGGAGCACGTTCAGCACCGTGCCGATGCCGGGCTTCTCCCGCAACGGAATCCACAACAGTAACACGACCGCGCCGATCAAGACGGTGATCAGACCGAAATCGAGGTTGGTCTTGAACGAGATGCCCTGGGCGAGGACGTCCCACGGCGCGATACCGATCTCGCCGCGCACGATCATCGCGATCGCGATCCCATATGCGAGCAGCCCACTGAGCAATTGAGTGTAACGACGAAACACGATGTCCTGATGATCTGTGGGTGAGCGGATGAGGCGTGCGACGGTGACGCGGTGCCCGGAGACGGTACTTCCAATCTACTGCCTCGCGCCCGTTGCCGATCTCGCACCCGTGGTCTGCCGGGCTGCCGGGACTCGAGGCGAATACCGGTGAGCGCACGTGCCCGAAGAAGGTCGACCACAAGCAAATACGCAGGTAGGCGTGGGTGGGATCTGGGATACTGGCCGAGGCACCGGCCCGACCGTGAGACGAACGGCCCCGCCCTGACATTCGACCGTCATCAACTGAGGACAACCCGTGCACCTATTCGCCGTGCTGAGCATGAAGAACAAGGCGCTGATCGCCCTCATCACCATCGTCGTCGGCATCTTCGGTTCGCTCGCACTCACCGGTTTGCAGCAGGAGCTCGCGCCGTCGATCCAGTTTCCCAGGCTCGCGGTGCTCACCAACTACCCCGGGGCCTCTCCCGATGTGGTGAACATCGACGTGAGCACGCCGATCGAGACGGCCATTCAGGGCGTGCCCGGGGTGGAGTCGACCCAGGCGACCTCGAGCACCAACCTGTCGCTGATCTCGGTCACCTTCGTCTACGGAACCAACCTCGGCACCGCCGAGCAGAAGATCGATCAGGCGATCAACCGCATCAAGCAGGTCTTGCCCGACACGGTCGACCCGCAGGTGGTGAGCGGATCGATCGACGACCTTCCGGTGCTGCAACTGGCCGTGACCGGTGATGCCGCCCAGAACGAGCTGGCCGCCCAGCTGCGGCAGTCGACCCTGGGCGAGATCGAGCATGTCGCCGGTGTGCGGGAGGCCGCCCTGATCGGCGCGGTCGGCAGCCGCGTCACCATCACCCCCGACCCCAAGAAGCTGACGGCGGCTGGGCTCTCGACCACCGACATCCGCACCGCCCTGGGCTCCAACGGCGCCCTCACCCCGGCAGGCACGATCACCGAAGACGAAAAGACCTTGTCTGTTCAAGCCGGAACCCGTCTGGGTTCGGTCGCCGACGTGGCCGCGCTTCCGCTGATCCCATCGATGCCGCAGGTCGACCTTGAGGGGCTACCCGTGGCATCCGCCCCCCTGACCATCGGGGACGTCGGCACTGTCGCGCTCACCGACGACCCGCAGACGAGCATCTCTCGGGTCAACGGAGAGCCGGCTCTGACGATCGCGATCACGAAGCTTCCGGCGGCGAACACCGTCGAGGTCTCCCAGGCGGTGCTGGAGATCCTGCCCGCACTTCAGGCTGAACTCGGCCACGGCGCCGTGTTCACCACGGTCTTCGACCAGGCCCCCTATATTCAACAGTCGATCGCGGCCCTCACCGAGGAGGGCCTGCTCGGCCTGCTGTTCGCGGTGATCGTGATCCTGATCTTCCTGATGTCGGTGCGGTCAACGCTCGTCACCGCCATCTCGATACCGACCTCGGTGCTGATCACCTTCATCGGGTTGCAGGCGTTCGGCTACTCATTGAACATCATCACCCTCGGTGCGCTCACGATCGCCATCGGCCGCGTCGTCGACGACTCGATCGTAGTCATCGAGAACATCAAACGCCACCTGGGCCAGAACCCGCCGCGCCTGTCCGACTCGGTCAAACAGCGTGCAGACACTCGGGCGAGCGTGATCGTCGAAGCCGTGCGTGAGGTGGCCGGCGCCATCACGGCTTCCACCATCACCACGGTCGCGGTGTTCCTGCCGATCTCGTTCGTGCAGGGAACCACGGGCGAACTGTTCCGCCCGTTCGCGCTGACGGTGACCGTGGCGCTGCTCGCGTCGCTGGTGGTGTCGCTGACCATCGTTCCGGTGCTCGCCTACTGGTTTCTCACCGAGCGCCGAAAGCAGCGCCTCGCACGACTCGCGGCGAGCCGACCTGCTGACGAGAGCCCCGCGGTTCTCGTCGCGGCGACAGCGAACGTTTCTGCTCAGGGAGCCAGCGCTTCGGGGCCGGAGCACGAACAGCCGCTGCCGGCGCGCAGGCAGCGCCGGGCGGCATCCGCCGTCGACGACGAAGGTCTCGCTCACCCGACCCGACTGCAGCGGGGATACCTGCCCATCATCACGTGGACGCTCAAGCACGGCGTGACCACGATCATCCTCGCGGTGCTCGTGCTCGGCGGAACCATCGCGCTGGTGCCCAGCATGAAGACCAACTTCCTCGGCTCCACGGGCCAGAACACGTTCACCGTCACACAGACCCTGGCGGCCGCCTCCAGCCTCGACGCGCTCGACACGGCGGCCAGAGCCGTCGAGTCGGAGTTGCGCGCGGTGGCCGGGGTGGAGACCGTGCAGCTGTCGATCGGCTCTTCGGGCAGCTCGCTGCGCGATGCGTTCGGCGGCGGCGGCCAGGGAACGATCACGTACTCCATCACCACCGACGAATCCGCCGACCAGGATGCGCTGCAGGCCGACGTGCGCGAGCGCCTGGCCGCGCTGCCCGACGCGGGCGAGATCGAAGTGGGTGTCTCGAGTGGTTTCGGGGCCTCGTCCGACATCGAGATCGACGTGCGGGCCGCCAACCAGGCCGATCTGAAGAAGGCGTCGGATGCGGTGCTCGCATCAGTCTCGAAGCTCGACTCGATCACGCAGGCCACCAGTAACCTGTCCGAATCCCGGCCGTACCTGGCAGTGTCCGTGGATCGCCAGAAGGCGGCGGATGCCGGACTCAGCGAGGTCGCGGTCAGCAACATCGTCGCGCAGGCGATGCAGCCGACGCAGGTGGGCCAGGTGGTGATCGACGAACGCACCACCAAGATCTACCTGGCCACCAAGAACCCACCGGCGACCGAGGCGGAGTTGACCGGCCTCACGGTGCCGACGCGCACCGGCCCGGTCGCGCTGGACACCGTCGCCACGGTGAAGACGGTCGACGGCCCCTCCACAATCACGACGGTGCGCGGGCAGCGCAGCGCGACTGTTGCAGTGACTCCGATGAGCGACGATCTGGGAACGGCCAGCAGCGAGGTGCAGTCGGCCGTGGATTCGGCTGCACTGCCGTCGGGGGCCACCGCCTCCCTCGGTGGGGTGACCGCCGACCAGGACGACGCGTTCCAACAATTGGGAATCGCCCTGTTGATCGCCATCCTGATCGTGTACATCGTGATGGTGGCCACGTTCAAGAGCCTGCTGCAGCCACTGCTGCTGCTGGTCTCGGTGCCGTTCGCGGCCACGGGCGCCATCGGGTTGCAGGTCATCTCCGGCATCCCGCTCGGTGTTCCGTCGCTGATCGGTGTGCTCATGCTGATCGGCATCGTGGTGACCAACGCCATCGTGCTGGTCGACCTGGTGAACCAGTACCGGGCACGCGGGATGCGCGTTCACGAGGCCCTCGTGCTCGGAGCTTCCCGGCGCCTTCGCCCCATCCTCATGACGGCCCTGGCCACGATCTTCGCGCTGGTGCCGATGGCGGTCGGCTGGACAGGGCAGGGCGGCTTCATCTCGCAGCCGCTCGCACTGGTGGTGATCGGCGGGCTGGTCTCGTCGACCGCACTCACCCTCGTCGTGCTGCCGGTGCTGTACCTGCTGGTGGAGGGCGCCCGTGAGCGCCGCCACGACCGTAACGAGGAGCGCGACCTGGCCGCGCGCACCGCGGCCGAACGCGCAGATGCGGCGCCGGCGGAAGCCACCGTTCAGGGGTCGTGAACGGGGGCGCCCGGTGCTCAACCGCTGACGAGCACGCCACCTTTCCAGACCCGGTCGACCAGCGGCACGCCGGGCCGGTAGGCCAGATGCACATACGAAGGCGCCTTCAGCAGAACCAGGTCGGCGCGCGCACCCACGACGATGCGGCCGACGTCGGTGCGCCGCAGTGCGCGAGCGCCACCAGCGGTCGATGACCAGAGCGCCTCGGCCGGGGTCATCCCCATGTCGCGCACGGCAACCGCGATGCAGAACGGCATCGACGAGGTGAACGAAGAGCCCGGGTTGCAGTCGGAGGCGAGCGCCACGGTTGCCCCGGCCTCGAGCAGACGTCGGGCATCCGGATACGGCTGCTTGGTCGAGAACTCCACACCGGGCAACAGGGTCGCCACCGTGTCAAAAGCGCCGAGCGCGGTCACGTCGTCGTCGGTCAGGAAGGTGCAGTGGTCAACCGCCGCAGCACCCAGCTCGATGGCGAGTTGCACCCCGACCCCCGGGCCGAGCTGGCTGGCGTGCACTCGCACCCCGAGCCCACGGGCGGCACCGGCTTCGAGCACCCGCCTGCTCTGTTCCGGCGTGAACGCACCGGTCTCGCAGAACACATCGACCCATTTTGCGTGCGGGGCACAGGCGTCGAGCATGTCGCCGACCACCAGGTCGACGTAGTCGTCGCCGCGGCCGGCGAACTCGGCAGGAACCACGTGCGCACCGAGGAACGTGACCTCGTCGGTCACCTCGGCGGCCAGGCGCAGCATTCGCGCCTCGTCGTCGACTGTCAGCCCGTAGCCGCTCTTGACCTCGATCGTCGTCGAGCCCTGCGCGTACAACTCGGTCAAGAAACCGGCCAACCGGGTTCGTAACTCGTCGTCACTGGCGGCCCGCGTTGCCGCAACCGTGCTGCGTATTCCGCCAGCGGAATATGCCTGCCCCGACATTCGAGCCTCGAACTCGGCGGACCGGTCTCCGCCGAACACGATGTGGGTGTGGCTGTCGACGAAGCCGGGGATCAGCGCGGCGCCGCCCACATCGGTGACGGAGTCGGCCTCTGGTGCATCGGCCGCCGGCCCCACCCAGTCGATCAGCCCGTCGACCACCAGCACCGCGGCGTCGTGAAGCAGACCCAACCGCTCCACCCCGGCGGCGGCATCGTGCTCGAGATCGTTGGTGACCAGCTGGCCGATACCGGTGATCAGGTGGGAGCTCATCATTTCTCCCACATGGGCACCCGCAGGCCACGCTCGCGCGCCACTTCCTCGGCGCGCTCGTAGCCGGCGTCGACGTGGCGCATGACTCCGGTGCCCGGGTCATTGGTGAGCACGCGTTCGATCTTCTCGGCGGCCAGGGGGGTGCCGTCGGCAACAATCACCTGCCCGGCGTGGATGGAGCGACCGATGCCGACCCCGCCGCCGTGGTGAATCGACACCCAGGTCGCCCCAGACGCCGTGTTCAGCAGCGCGTTCAAGAGAGGCCAGTCGGCGATCGCGTCTGATCCGTCTTTCATGGACTCGGTCTCGCGGTACGGGGATGCGACTGAACCGGAGTCGAGGTGGTCACGGCCGATGACGACGGGAGCCGAGAGTTCACCGGAGGCGACCATCTCGTTGAACTTCAGGCCGGCTAGGTGACGTTCCTTGTAGCCGAGCCAGCAGATGCGCGCGGGCAGGCCTTCGAATTGGATCTGCTCGCCGGCCTTGGTGATCCACCGGTGCAGTGGGGCATCATCCGGAAACAGCTCGAGGATTGCCTTGTCGGTGGCCGCGATGTCGGCGGGGTCTCCGGAGAGTGCGGCCCAGCGGAACGGGCCCTTGCCCTCGGCGAACAGGGGGCGGATGTAGGCGGGTACGAAGCCGGGAAACTCGAACGCGCGGTCGTAGCCGCCGAGAACCGCCTCGGCGCGGATCGAGTTGCCGTAGTCGAACACTTCCGCACCGGCATCCTGAAACTCCACCATTGCCTTGACGTGCTTGGCCATCGACGCCCGCGCCCTCGTGGTGAAACCTTCGGGGTCGGATTCTGCGAGCGCATGCCATTCCGAGACCGACACGCCCTCGGGCAGATAGCTGAGCGGGTCGTGCGCGGCGGTCTGGTCTGTGACGATGTCAACCGGCACCTTGCGGGCCAGAAGGTCGGGCAGGATGGTCGCGGCGTTGCCTTCCACGCCGACAGAGAGCGCGCGGCCTTCTTCCTTCGCGGCCAGGACGCGGGCGATACCATCGTCCAGATCGGTGGCGACCTCGTCGAGGTACCCCTTCTCGGCACGGCGGTCGAGCCGGGTCTTGTCGACGTCGATGATCAGCACGACGCCCTCGTTCATGGTGACGGCCAACGGCTGGGCTCCGCCCATGCCGCCGCAGCCGGCGGTCACGGTGAGGGTGCCGGCCAGGGAGTCGCGCCCGAGCTTCTTCGCGATTGCCGCGAAGGTCTCGTAGGTGCCCTGCAGAATGCCTTGGGTGCCGATGTAGATCCAGCTGCCGGCCGTCATCTGGCCGTACATCATCAGGCCCTGCTGCTCCAGCTTGCGAAATTCGGGCCACGTCGCCCAGTCGCCGACCAAGTTCGAGTTGGCGATCAGCACGCGCGGCGCCCACTCGTGGGTGCGAAAGACGCCGACCGGCTTGCCCGACTGCACGAGCAGGGTCTCGTCCTTCTCCAGGGTGGTCAGCGTGCGCACGATTGCGTCGTAGCAATCCCAGTTGCGGGCCGCCTTGCCGGTGCCACCGTAGACGACAAGGTCGTCGGGGTGTTCGGCGACCTCCGGGTCGAGGTTGTTCATCAGCATGCGCAGCGGGCCCTCGGTCTGCCAGCTCTTCGCAGTGAGCGTGGAGCCACGAGGGGCGCGAATGTTGTGGTGCGGGTACTCAGTCATGGTGTGTTCCTTCGGTTCGGTGTGTTCAGGCTGTTCAAGTCGTTCATTCGCATGGGGTTTCGAGACGATTCCTCGTTCCTCGGAATCCCTCAACCCGCGGGACTCCATGCCACGGTTTCGAGACGATTCCTGGTTCCTCGGAATCCCTCAACCCGCGAATCTTTACGTTGGTCGAGGGGTCGCGAAGCGACCGTCTCGAGACCCCCGGCAGTCACCGGAGCCCCCCGACAACTCCGGAGGCGGCAGCGGCCACCGCGCCGGAGGCGACCAGCTGCCGGGTGGCCTCGATCTCGGGGGCCAGGAAACGGTCGGGGCCGGGGCCGGCCACCTGTTCGCGCAGCGCTCCGATCACCGCACCCGTCGCCCGGCTCGGCGCGAGCGGAGCACGCAGGTCGATTCCGCGGGCCGCGGTCATGACCTCGATGGCGAGCACACGGGTGAGCCCGTCGACCGATCGGCGCAGCTTGCGCGCCGCCGACCAACCCATCGACACGTGGTCCTCCTGCATCGCCGACGACGGGATCGAGTCGACCGATGCGGGCACGGCCAACCTTTTCAGCTCGCTCACGATGCCGGCAGCGGTGTACTGGGCGATCATCAGGCCGGAGTCGACCCCGGCGTTGTGCGCGAGGAACGGCGGCAGGCCGTGGTTGCGGGCCGGGTCGAGAAACCGATCGGTGCGACGCTCAGACATGCTGGCCACATCGGCAGCGATGATCGCGAGAAAGTCGAGCACGTATCCGATCGGGGCACCGTGGAAGTTGCCGTTCGACTCCACGCGGCCATCGAGGGTGACCACCGGGTTGTCCACCGCAGAGGCCAGTTCGAACTCGGCCACGCGGCGGGCGTGCGCGACGGTGTCACGGGCCGCCCCGTGCACGATCGGTGCACAACGCAGCGAGTAGGCATCCTGCACCCCACCGGGGTGCGGAGCCCTGTGGCTCGCGACAATCGGTGAGTCTTCGAGCAAGCGCCGCAGGTTCTCGGCCGAGACACCTTGCCCCGGCTGGGGGCGCAGCGCGTGCAGGTCAGCGGCGAAGACGGCATCGGTGCCGAGCAGGCCCTCCACGCTCATCGCAGCGGCAATGTCGGCCGTCGCCATCAGGGTTTCGAGGTCGGTGAGCGCAAGGGCGAGCATCCCCAGCATCCCGTCGGTGCTGTTGATCATCGCGAGGCCCTCTTTCTCGGCGAGGGCCAGCGGTTCGATGCCGGCATCGGCGAGCGCGGATGCCGCATCCACGAGGTTGCCGGCGCCATCACGCACCTCGCCCTCCCCCATGGCGGCGAGAGTGCAGTGCGACAGCGGCGCGAGGTCGCCGGAGCAGCCCAGTGAGCCGTACTCGTGCACGACAGGCGTGATTCCTGCGTTCAACATGGCGGCGAAGGATTCGGCAGTGATGCGGCGCACACCGGTGCGCGCCGTCATCAGCGTTGACAGGCGCAGAAGCATCAGCGCACGGGTGACTTCACGTTCGACCTCGGGGCCGCTGCCGGCGGCATGGGAGCGCACGATGTTGAGCTGCAACTGCGCCCGCAGGTCTTTGTCGATGAAGGTGGTCGCTAGCGCACCGAAGCCGGTGGAGATCCCGTAGTGCGGGTTCGGGTCGTCGGCGAGGGCCTCAACCACGGTGCGGGTGTCGTCGACGGAGGCAAGCGCGTCGGCGTCGAGTTCGACCCGGGCATCATGGCGGGCGACGGCCACCACGTCGGCGATGCTGAGGGGGCCGACCCCCACGGTCACTGATTCGCGGGCGATACCGGTTTGCTCTGCAAATATGCTCATGCTTTGATTGCACACGTTCGTCGGCGGTGAAACAACGTGATTACACTCGATACTGTCTGGAGTCCCAGACAGCCCCTGAACCCGCTCGTCACCTTCGGCGGCCGGTTCAGCCAAAGGATCGCACCGGAGAGTCACCCATGTCGTCACGAGTACCGGCCGCAGAGAATACCCTGCGCATTCTGAGCCACCTGGCGTCGGCGCGCGGCCCGGTGGCCGCGGCCACCATCGCCGCCGTTCTGGAATTGCCGCGTTCGACGGTGTATCACCTGCTCACGGTGCTCGAACGCCGCGGCTTCGTGCTGCACTTTCCGGAGGCCAGGCGGTATGGGCTCGGTGTGGCCTCGTTCGAGCTCAGTTCTGGCTTCTCCCGGCAGCAGCCGCTCAGCCTCCTCGGGCGCCCGCTGCTCGCCGGGCTGGTCGAACGGGTCGGCGAGAGCGCGCATCTGGCGGTGCTGCACGGGCGGGATGTGGTCTACATCGTCGAAGAACGCGCCCCGCGTCGGCCGTCGCTGGTCACCGAGGTCGGGGTGCGGCTGCCGGCGCATCTGACGGCCAGCGGGCGGGCACAGCTGTCTACCTTGCCCAAGGCCCAACTTCGGGCGTTGTTCCCGAATGCGGCGGCATTCACCGAACGCTCGGGTGCCGGCCCGCGGTCGTATGCGCAACTGCGCACCGTGCTCGAGCAGGTGCACCGGGTCGGTTTCGCCGTCGAAGACGGAGAGGTCACCGAGGGCCTCGCCTCGGTCGCGGTGGCCGTGCGCGATCACGTCGGTTGGCCGGCAGCCGGCATCGCCGTCACCTTTCCGAAAGAGAACATCGCCGAGGACCAATGGCCTGTGCTGGCCGCGGAGATCACCCGCACCGCCGCAGAGCTGTCTCGCCGAATTCGCGGGCGTCAGTTGCCGGAGGAGCCGATGATCCCTTCGACCCCGGATGCCCCTCGTCGCAGGCCGTGAGGCGGTGCGGCGGTCACGTGGCGGCCGTGCGTCGGCGCTGCTGAAGGCGGGGGCTCGACCGGCCGGGACGTGGTCGAGCCAGAGTGCGAGGCGTGTTTGGCCGATCCACCCGCCGCGGATCCGGGAACCGCGGATCCGGGCGCCGCGGAATCAGGCGCAGCGGATCCAGACACAGTATGCGGCCCCAGTCGCTCCACGTGGGCCGCATCGCGACCGGGGGCAGTACCCGGAGCAAAAGAGGCGTGCCTGCCCCGGTTTGCGGAATCGCTGTTGGCTTTCTGCACGTTGTCGTTCACGGTCTGCCCTTCTGCGAAACCAGCCCTCTCGGCCGAGACGAGCACGGGTGAGGGCTCTGCGTCCACACGTGTGCCGTCACCATCCGCGCCCTCCCGTGCTGGGCCCACATTGGTCGACAGCGGCATCTCCTTGATGAAGATCGCCATCAGCAGCCCAGCGGCCACGATTGGCAGGCCCAGCAGAAACACCGGCGGCAGGGCGTAGGCGAATGCCTGCCCGATCAGCGTCTGCACGTCGGGCGGCAGTAGTTTCAGCGCGGCCGGGCTGAGGGAGTTGATGGTCTGTCCGCCCAGATGGGCAGCGGCTGGCCCGAGCGAGGCGATGTGATCGTCGAGGCGGCTGAGGAAGATCGAACCGAAAAGTGCGATCCCGAAGGATGCCCCGATCTGGCGAAAGTAGTTGTTCGCCGAGGTCGCCGTACCCAGTTGCCGCCAGGGCACACTGTTCTGAACGATCACGACCATGTTCTGCATGACCGCACCGATGCCCAGCCCCATTGCGAGCATCCCGAGTGCGCTGAACCAGTACGGGCTGGTGGCGGTTATCTGCGACAGCAGCACAAGTCCCACGAGGATGGTGATGGTCCCGAGGATCGGGTAGATCTTGTACCGCCCGGTCTTGGAGATCAGCTGGCCGGTGCCGATCACTGTGATCAGCATTCCAGCAGTGATCGGCAGCAGCATCAGCCCGGAGGCGGTGGCAGAAGCACCGTTGGCGATCTGCAGAAATGTCGGCAGGTAGGAGATGGTGGCGAACATCGCGATTCCGACAGTCATTCCGACCCCGGCTGTGAGCACGAAGTTGCGAATCCGGAACAGGGACAGGGGAATGATCGGCTCCACGGCATGCTTCTCGGCGAACACGAAGGCAACCCCGGCGAGCACCGTGACGATGCCGAGGCCGATGATCATCGGGCTGCCCCAGGCGTAGGTGTTGCCACCCCAGCTGCTCAACAACACGATCGCCGCGCTGGTGATGGCCAACAGTGTTGCACCCAGGTAGTCGAGCTTGGGCCGCGGGCCGGTCGGCTTGTGCAGGTGCAGGAAGAGGCCCACCGTCGTGAGCGCCAGGATGCCGATCGGGATGTTGATGTAGAAGACCCAGCGCCAACTCCAGTTGTCGGTGATGATGCCGCCGAGCAGGGGGCCGCTGATCGAGGCGACCCCGAAGACCGCCCCGATCAATCCCATGTAGCGCCCACGTTCACGGGGCGAGACGATCTCACCGATGATGGCCTGCACACCGATCATCAGGCCGCCGCCGCCGATTCCCTGCAGGGCACGGAAAGCGATCAGCTGCGTCATGTCCTGGGCTGCCCCGGAGAGCACCGATCCGACAAGGAAGACCACGATCGCGAACACGAACAGGCGTTTGCGCCCGAACAGGTCACCGGCCTTGCCGTAGATCGGCAACCCGATCGTCGCTGCGAGGATGTAGGCGGTGATCACCCAGGAGATGTGGTCGAGGCCGTGAAGGTCGCCGACGATCGTGGGCAATGCCGTAGCCACGATGGTCTGGTCCAGTGCCGCCAGGAGCATCGCCAGCATCAAACCGGCGAAGATCAGGCCGATCTGTTTGGGGGTGCGCTCCACGCGGGCGCCCAATGAGGCGTCGTCTGCGTGTGGACCAGAAGATCGGTGTACTGCCGCTGTCGTCATATGCGCTCCACAACTAACGTTACGCGCCACGATTGACTGCGCTCTCACGTGCACAACGGATGTACGGCGAATACCCAGTCACGGAGATCGGCGCGGGTTCTGGCAAACTTGGTGGCGACAGTCTTCGCCCCTCGGGGCACACCGCTCACCCACAACCGATAGGGATTCGATCATGGCAGCCAAGGCACGTTTCAATTGGGAAGATCCGCTGCTGCTTGACCAGCAGCTCAGCGACGAGGAGCGAATCATCCGCGACACCGCCGCCGGGTTCGCCCAGAGCCGGTTGGAGCCGCGGGTTCTGGAAGCCTTTCGCAACGAACACACCGACCCCGACATTTTTCGCGAGATGGGCGAGATCGGCCTGCTCGGCGCGACGATCCCCGAGGAGTACGGCGGCAGCGGCCTGAACTATGTCAGCTACGGCCTGATCGCCCGCGAGGTCGAACGGGTCGACTCCGGCTACCGGTCGATGATGAGCGTGCAGTCATCGTTGGTGATGACCCCGATCAATGAGTTCGGAACCGAGGAGACCAAACAGAAATATCTGCCGTCCCTCGCCAGTGGCGAGCTCATCGGCTGCTTCGGCCTGACCGAACCCGACCACGGCTCTGACCCCGGCTCGATGATCAGCCGCGCCCGGAAGGTCGACGGCGGCTACTCGCTCAGTGGCGCGAAGACATGGATCACGAACAGCCCGATCGCCGACGTGTTCGTGGTCTGGGCCAAGGATGACGAGGGCGAGATTCGCGGCTTCGTGCTGGAGAAGGACTGGAAGGGGCTCAGTGCACCGACGATCCACGGCAAAGTGGGGCTGCGCGCATCCATCACCGGTGAAATCGTGATGGACAATGTGTTCTGCCCCGAGGAGAACGCCTTCCCCGACGTGCGCGGCCTGAAGGGCCCGTTCACCTGCCTCAACTCTGCTCGCTACGGCATCGCGTGGGGTGCGCTCGGCGCCGCAGAGGCCTGCTGGCACACCGCCAGGCAGTACACGCTCGACCGGAACCAGTTCGGCCGGCCGCTGGCGGCCACCCAACTCGTGCAGAAGAAGCTGGCCGACATGCAGACCGAGATCACGCTGGGGCTGCAGAGCTGCCTGCGCCTCGGCCGGATGAAGGACGAGGGCACCGCGGCGGTCGAGATCACGTCGCTGCTGAAGCGCAACAGTTGTGGCAAGGCACTGGATGTCGCCCGCGCCGCACGTGACATGCTCGGCGGCAACGGCATCAGCGACGAGTACGCCGTTGCCCGGCACCTGGTCAACCTCGAGGTCGTGAACACCTACGAGGGCACCCACGACGTTCACGCCCTGATCCTCGGACGCGCGCAGACGGGGATCCAGGCGTTCTATTGAGGGCATTCGGGTATGCTGCTGGCCGCTCGTCGATCGCTAGCTAGGCGAGCAGCTCGGCGAGCCCGGCCAGCAGCCGGTCGATATCGTCTTCGCTCGAATACGGAGCCAGGCCGACGCGCACCCCACCCTCGTCACCAAGGCCGAGCGCCCGTGAGGCCTCCAAGGCATAGAAGTTGCTGGCCGGGGCATCCACGCCGCGCTTGGCGAGAAACGTGTACACGTCGACCGCGTCGTGGCCGTCAACCGTGAAGAGGATCGTCGGAGTGCGCTCAGCGGCGCGCGAATAGACCGTGACCTGCTCATGCGCGGCCAGACCCGCCTCCAAGCGGCCCAACAACATGTCTTCGTGTACGTGCAGCAATGAGAACGACTGCTCCAACCTCTGCCGCCTGGACCCGGTTGCAGTCGGATCGAGATCAGCCAGGTAGTCGACCGCGGCTGTAACCCCGGCGAGCATCTCATACGGCAGCGTGCCGAACTCGAAACGCTCCGGAACGTCGTTCGTCGATGGCAGCAACTTGTCGGGCATGAGAGTTTCGAGCAGGCTCGGTGCCGCCACCAGCGCGCCCAGGTGCGGCCCCAGGAACTTGTAGGGCGAGCAGGTGTAGAAGTCAGCGCCGATGGTCTCCACATCCGGCAATTCGTGTGCGGTGAAGTGCACGCCATCGACGTAGAGCAGGGCGCCCACCGCGTGCACGTGGCTCGCGATCTCGGCAAGGCGAGGTTTGGTTCCGATCAGGTTGGATGCGGCAGTGATCGCCACCAGCCGGGTATTCTCCGACAGCTCGGACACAACATTGCCGACTGGGAGCTCCCCGGTCGCCGGGTCGAAGTCGACCCAGCGCAGGGTCGCCCCGACGTGCTCAGCGGCCTGCACCCAGGGCCGGATGTTCGAGTCGTGGTCGAGGCGGGTGACCACCACTTCGTCGCCCGGATTCCAGGTGGCGCTCAACATGCGGGAGAAGTCGTAGGCGAGCGCGGTGGCACTGCGCCCGAAGACCACTCCGCCCGCGTCACCGCCCACGAGATCGGCGATCGCCGCCCGCGCCTCCAGAACGATCTTCTCCGCGTTGGCCTCTCCCACGGTGGTGGTGCCGCGGTTCGAGAGCGGCGCGGCGAGAGCGCCGGCGATAGCGTCGATCACCGGGCGCGGGGTCTGGGTTCCGCCGGGGCCATCGAAGTGGGCGCATCCTGCGTCAAGTGCGGGAAAGGCGGCACGGATCACTGAAACGTCATAGCTCATAGGGCACAGCATATTGGCTCGACGACTCCCGTGCCGAGGCCTGGGCTCCCCCTCGGCGCCCTGGTGCCGGGCCGGTTGCCACCTCGGGCATCTTCAGACAGCTCGCACCCGGGTCTACACTGCATTTCAAACCAGTTCATTGGTATCGAAATGACCAGACCCACGCGCCACTGAGGAGAGTCATGACCGAGATCTTTCTGTTTCACCACGCCCAGGGCCTCACCGCGGGCGTGCACGAATTCGCCGCACAGTTGCGCACTGCCGGGCACACCGTCACCGCGCCCGACCTCTATGAGGGGAAGACCTTCGCCACGCTTGACGCGGGCGTCGCCCATGCCAGCGAGGTCGGCTTCGACACACTCCTCGAGCGCGCAAGGCAGTCGGTTGCGGATGCGCCGAACGAGGTCGTCTATGCCGGCTTCTCCCTCGGCGTGGTACCCGCGCAGATGTTCGCCCAGACCAGGCCGGGGGCGAAGGGGGCAGTGTTGATGTACTCCTGCCTCCCGGTGTCGGAGTTCGGCACCGAATGGCCCCGGGGTGTTCCGGTGCAGATTCACGGGAAGGATGCCGACGAGTACTTTGCAGGTGACGGCGACATCGAAGCCGCCCGCGAACTTGTCGCCCAGACCGAGCACGCTGAACTGTTCGTCTACCCGGGAGATGAGCACCTTTTCGCGGACAGCAGCCTGTCATCCTACGATGACGCCGCGGCCACCCTTCTCATGCAGCGGGTGATCGAGTTTCTCGACACGATCGAGTAGCCCGATGCACCTCCGATGCCACCCGGGTCTCGTCGCAGGTGATGCGTGGCAGGCCGATGCCACGCTCGGCTCAGGTGCGAGGAAGATGACATGACGTCCCCACCTGCCGAACCGCGCGACGCCGCCCGCGTGCTCGTGCTCGACGAGCACGACCGGGTGTTGCTGTTGCGCGGCTGGGATCCGGCCGAGCCCGAGGCAGGCAGTTGGTGGATCACCCCTGGCGGAGGCCTCGAAAAAGGCGAGACCCCACGCGAGGCTGCCAGCCGCGAGTTACACGAAGAAACCGGCCTCAGCACCCGAGAACTGCACGGCCCGGTGCACACCGAGGTGATCGAGTACAGCCTCGTGGGCAACGCGTACCGACAACACCAGGTGTACTTCTACACCCGTGTCAGCAATTTCGAGCTGAGCCGTACCGACTGGACCCAGCAGGAGCGCGACATCATGCTCGAGGCCCGCTGGTGGTCGGTCGAGGAGGTGGCGCAGAACGGGGCCGAGCCGAAACCGGTGGAACCCGTGTATCCACGCGACCTCGCCGCGATCCTCAGGTCGATCCTTCGCTGACCGCGGTTACGCTGGCGCTGCGCCCCGGCATGCGTAACACTTCGCGCCAAGCGGAACACATCGCCCCGGTTTGAACGGGGGCAAAGCGTTCCCCTTGGCGCGCGGCCGCTACAGTTGCGCGGTCACGCGGCGATGAGGCGCACCGGCAGCGAGGAGTAGCCCTTCAGCGTGTTGTGGATGTATGGCGCCGATTCCCCCGCCGGCTCGATCCTGGCGACCCGCTTGGCGAGCGTGGTGAACAGCACGTCCATCTCGAGCCGGGAGATCGGCTGGCCGACGCACTGGTGGATGCCCATGCCGAAGGCCAGGTGCCCGCCGGCCTGCCGCTCGATCTGGTAGCTGTCAGCCTCTGGCCCCCACTGCTCTGCGTCGCGGTTCGCCGAGCCGGGAAACACGAGCACCTTCTGCCCCTCGGCGAGGTCGATCCCGTGGAAGGTCATCGCGCGGCTGGTGGTGCGGAAGAACGACTGGAACGGCGACTCGAGCCGGAGCGCCTCATCGATCGCAAACTTCGCCAGCATCGGCTTCTCACGCAACCTCTCCCACTGGTCGGGGTTGTCCACGAGGCAGCCGAGCGTGTTGCCAATCGCGAGCACGGTGCTGTCGAGCCCCGCCGAGAGCATCGCGCGTACGAGCAGCACCGCCTGGTCTGACGTGATCTCACCCGCATCGGCGTGCGCCCAGATCTGCGACCCGAGGCCATCCGGCGTCAGGTTCTCGCGCGCGCACATCGCGACCACCCACGGCCGGCTGGGCTCACCGCGCTCGAACGTCTTGTGATAGCGCTCGTTGACCGGCCCGAACGCACTGAAGTTCATCGCACCGTGCGGCAGCAGGTGCTCGGCCCGCCCCTCGCGCGGGATGCCGACGGCATCGCCGAACGCCCGCAGCGGAAACAGCTCGGCCATCTCGGGCACCGCGTCGACCTCGCCCTTCGCGATCAGCTGGTCGACCAGTTGATCGGCGTACTCCTGAAACTGGGCCCGCAGCACCCGCACGCCGCGGGGTGAGATCACGTCAGCCATTGCCTTGCGCATCGGCGTGTGGATCGGCGGGTCAGATTCGAGGATGCCCTGCGGCCGCCAGGCCGGCTCGGTGTGCAGGTTCTTCGGACCCACCCCGGCGCCGGAGATGAACCCCTCGTGGTCGACGAGGATGTCGCGCACACCCTGATGGTGGGTGAACGCCAACACGTCATAAAGACTCAGCCAGACGGCGGGGCCGGCCGCACGCATCCGCTCGAACAACGGGTACGGATTGGCCAGGTTCTCCTCGGAATACGGATCGTCGTCGATCACGGCAATCTTCTCGGGGGGCTTTGTGTTCTCGGCGAGCTGCGAGTGCTCGGAGTGCTGGATGTTCTCGGGGTGCTGCATCAGGATCCTTATCGTGGCGGGGCTGCAAACAATTCAACTTATCGATCACCGAAAATGGCAGCTAGTCTGATTCTCACTGAATGAGAACATCAGTTGTCAGCCTGGATGTCGCCGCAGGAGTATGAGCGCAGATGAAAACCACCGCACGTCCCCCGGCCGACTCCTCGCTCGAGCGCGGCCTGGCGATCCTCGAGGAGATCGCCGCCGTTAGCGACCACACTCCGGCGAGCCTGGCCCAGGCGACCGGGCTGCCGGTGAGCACCGTCTATCGCTACCTGCGCACGTTGCGCGAGCGGGGTTTCGTGCGGGAGGACCGCAGCCGCTACGAACCGGGACCCGCCCTGCTCGCCCTCACCGGCCGGCACTTCGCCCAGTCGCATCTGGCCGAGATCGGCCCGGCGGTGCTGGGCGCCATCGTCGATCTGGTCGGCGAGACCTGCGTTCTCGTCATCCGGGTCGGCACCCGCGCCCTCTGCCTGCGCCGGGTCGAACCCGACAAGGCGATCCGGTACACCTTCGGCGTGAACGAATTGTTGCCGCTGCACGCGGGAGCCGGGCAGCGCGTGCTGCTTTCTTGGGCCCCGGATGCGGTGGTCGACCGCCTGCTCGCACCCGACCACGACCTGCCCCGCTACACCGAGAAGACGCTCAGTCGCGAGCAGTTGCTGCAGAGCATCCCCATCGTTCGGCAGACCGGCTGGGCCGTGTCCCGCGGCGAGTACGATGCCGGATCAGTCTCGATCGCGGTGCCGGTGTTCTTCGGCGGCGAGGTGGTCTGCTCCCTCAACGTGGCCGGCCCCCAGTCGCGCTGCGGCTCTCGTGACTGGGCGAAGCGCGTGGTGAGGATTCTGCTCGAGGCGGCCGCCGACCTGTCTGACGCGCTCGAGACCTGGGCCGCGACCGCGCCCGCGCAGCCCCATTCGCTCGTACCACCGAGCCACACACCGCAGACTCACACACCGCAGACTCACACGCCGCAGACCGAAACATCACCGACAGGGGAAACGCCATGACACCGACAGGGGAAACGCCATGACACCGACAGAGCCGACACTGGAGATCGGCGCCGCACCCGCCACCCTCGCAGATCTGGTCGCCGTTGCCCGGCACAGGCGACGGGTGTCCCTGGCGGCCGGAGTCGCCGAGCGCATGGCGCCCAGCCGAGACTGGATCCAGGGCACCCTCGATCGCATGGCCGACGGCGAGAAGACCCAGCCGATCTACAGCATCAACACCGGATTCGGTTCACTGGCCGGAAAGCAGGCATTCGACGACCCGGCGGATGCGGCCGAGCTCAGCCGCCGGGTCATCCTCGCCGATGCCGCCGGGGTGGGCAGGAACGTCGACGAGGAGGTCGTGCGGGCCACCATCCTCATTCGGGCGATCAGCCTGGTGCAGGGGCATTCCGGCATCCGTGTTGACCTGGTGCAGGGGCTGGTCGACATGCTCAACCACGACGTCTACCCAGCCGTGCCCGAGTACGGCTCGCTCGGCGCCAGCGGCGACCTCATCCCGCTCGCCCACATCGCCCTGGTACTCACCGGGCCGCCCACCGGCGCGGATGACCCACTCGACTCGGGCGAAGCGATCGTCGACGGCCACATCGTCTCCGGAGTTGAGGCCATGGCGCACGCGGGCCTTGCCCGCATTCCGGTCAGCGCCAAAGACGGGCTGGCCCTGCTCAACGGCACCTCGTTCTCGGCCGCCCAGGCCGCACTGGCCCTCTGGGACGCGCGGGTGCTGCTGGAGACCGCGCAGATCACGGCTGCCATGTCGATCGAGGCGTTGACCGGCTTCGGCGACGCCTTCATCGACGAATTGCACCAGGCCCGCGGCCAGAAGGGGCAGATCCAGGTTGCCGCGCGCATTCGCGAACTGCTCGCCGGCAGCACCTTCATCAACGGCGACCGCGACACCGACCCGGTCCGGCAGCCGCCGCAGGACGCCTACTCGCTGCGCTGCGTGCCGCAGGTGTTCGGCCCGGTGAGCGACACCCTCGACTTCGCGGCCGGGATCCTGGAGACAGAGATCAACGCGGCCACCGACAACCCGCTGATCTTCCCGTCCCTGCCGGGCTCGCGCACGTTGAAGGCGGTCTCCGGCGGAAACTTTCACGCCGAATACGTGGCGTTCGCCGCTGACTTCATTTCGATCGTGGTCACCGAGATCGGCAACATCACCGAGCGCCGCCTGTTCCGCCTCGACGACGGCACGCTTAACCGCGGCCTGCCCGACATGTTGGTGGCCAGCACCAAGGTGGGGCTCGATTGCGGCTACATGATGCCGCAGTACCTCGCGGCGGCGCTGGTGTCCGACTGCAAGACCCTCGCGCATCCCGACAGCGTCGATTCGATCCCCACCAGCGCCAACCAAGAAGACCACGTGTCGATGGCGAACAACGCCGGCCGGCACGCACGCCAGATCGTGACGAACATCCAGTCGGTGGTGGCCGTCGAGCTTCTCATGGCTGCGCAGGCACTCGAATTGCGAATGAACGAGCGCGGGGTGGGCAAAGACGCCCTGAGCACTGCCGGCCGCGCTGCACTGGAGCTCGTGCGCGCCACCCCGGCCAGTGACGGCCGCCCGATCGGGCACCTGGCCCAAGACACCGTGCTCTATCCGCGCATCCGCACAGCTGGTGTTCTGGTCTCCACCGGCGCGGTCGTCGAGCACGTCAACGCCGCGCTGGCGGGGACCGAGGCCACCAACAAGCCGAAGAATGAGAACCTGAAATGACCAGCACCCACCAGTTGCTTCACCTGTGCGTCATCGGCATCGAGCCGGTCGCCGAACGCGTGCGCGCCCTGACTCTCGGCCTTCCGGAAGGGGGCGACCTGCCGGATTGGCAGCCCGGCAGTCACATCGACCTGCACCTGCCCGGGGACATCCTGCGCCAATACTCGCTCTGCTCCGACCCGGGCGAGCGCTCCCGGTGGCGCATCGCCGTGTTGCACGAGCCCGACGGCCGCGGCGGCTCGGTGGCCGTGCACGAGAAGATCCAGGTGGGTGACATGGTGCAGGTCTCGCAACCGAAGGACAATTTCGGGTATCGCCCGGGCGCCTCCGACCTGCTCTTCGTAGCCGGCGGGATCGGCATCACCCCGATGCTGCCCATGGTGCACGCGGCGGCGAGGGCCGGGGTCAACTGGCACCTGGTCTACCTGGGCCGCAGCCGGGAGGCCATGAGCTTTCTGCCGGAGTTGGCCGACTATGGCAATCGGGTGACGGTGCATCCGAGCGCCACCCTCGGCTCGATGATGCTGTCGGGCGCCCTCGATGAGCTGCTCGCCACCCGCCTCGACGACCCCGAGGTCTACGCCTGCGGGCCGGAGCGGATGCTCGAAGCCCTCGCCGGTTGGTGCAGCGACGAACGCGCGCACCGACTGCACGTGGAACGGTTCACTGCAACCGCGACCGAACCGCAGGCCGGCGACACCGCGTTCACCGTGGAGACGTCCGACGGTACCGAGATCGAGGTGGCTGCCGATGAAACCATCCTGACCGCACTGGTGCGAGTCGGCATCCCGGTGCTGAACTCGTGCCAGGAGGGCATCTGCGGAACGTGCGAGACGGTCGTTCTGGAGGGCTTTCCCGATCATCGCGACCAATTGCTCAGCGACGAGGAGCGCGCCTCGAACGAGACCATGATGGTGTGTGTCTCGCGCTGCAAGGGCAAGCGCCTGGTTCTGGAGCTCTGACCCGCTCTCCGCACAGCCAGCCCCGCACAGCGCCGACCTGCCCCCACCGCAGCGGGCTTCAGCGCTGTTTCAGCTCGGTTTCAGCGCGGCTTCAGCGCGGTTTCAGCGCGGTTTCAGGGGCTCTCGGCGTCACTCACTCCTTGCGTCACCGAACCGGCGTCGTCGAACCCCGGCGTCGCCGAACCAAAGAGTTCAGGATGAGGCGGGTGCGGCCCGGCTCTACGCGTCCGAAGCGCTGACCTCCTGAATTTTCGACAGTGTGCGGCGTGACTCCACCCGGCACCCGGCAACCGAGCAACCGAGCCGAGCCTATCTATTCCGGGATCAGTGGTGTAGCGTAGGCAGGTCGGCTCTTGACACCGCGCACGTATGCGCGGATGGGTTTGTAAGTCAGTTGGGCCGGTTTCCCTTTCAGCGTTATGGACGCGCTGGCCACTGGGAATGATCACGTATGTGAACGGCCCGGCCATTGATTGCCCGGGTTTCTACAGCAATAATTCAGCGCGTTAAGCGCTGTGCTGCCATGCAATGAAAACAACCCGGAAAGCACTATGTCTGAATACAAGAAGCCGTCTCACGGCAAGAAGTCCTCCCCTCGCTCCGGCCCGGCCAAAGTCGGCGGCCACAGTCCGAGTCATCGGGGCTACCGCGCCTCCGAGGCGACCTCCGGTGCGCCCAAAAAGGCCCGCTGGAATGCCGACGAACGGGCCGCCCGCGCCAGCGGCCGACCCGGCGAGCGCCCCAACTGGGAGCCGCGAGAGAATCGGCCCACGGGTAAGGGCGCACGCCCCGCCTACGGCGACCGACCGAACCACGGTGGTGCTCGCCCCACGCGTGGCGCGTCATCCGAGCGCTCGTCCTATGGCGACCGCGCGGGCCGCAACAACGATCGCGCCCCGTATGGCGACCGGCAGGCCCGCACCGAACGCCCCGACTACAGCAGTCGCCCCAACCGCGACTCGAACCGTTCTTCATACCCAGACCAGGCGCGCCACTCCGAGCGACCCGCGTACGGTGACCGCGCCCAGCGCACCGAGCGGCCCTCCTACGGAGACCGCCCGCAACGCTCCGAGCGCCCTTCATACGGCGACCGCCCCCAACGCACCGAACGCCCCGACTACAGCAGTCGCCCCGACCGTGACTCGAACCGCCCCTCCTACGGAGACCGCCCCCAACGCACCGAACGGCCCTCCTACGGCGACCGCCCGCAGCGCACCGAACGGCCCTCCTACGGCGACCGCCCGCAGCGCACCGAACGCCCCGACTACAACAGTCGCCCCAACCGCGACTCGAACCGTCCCTCCTACGGAGACCGCCCGCAACGCTCCGAGCGCCCAGGCCACGGCGACCGGCCGAACCGCACCGACGATCGCTCGTCGTACGGCGACCGCTCGGGCCGCGGCGGCGAGCGCAGCGGCCAGGGAGAACGCCCTCGCTACTCGGCCGATCGCCCGCAGCGCGGCGAACGCCCCTCGTACGGCGACAGGGCACCGCACACCGAGCGCCCCACCTACGGCGAGCGTCCACGGCATTCGGCGGAACGGCCGCAGCGCACTGAACGGCCCTCGTACGGTGACCGCCCGTCGTACGGTGACCGCCCCGCCTACGGAGACCGGCCGTCCCACGACGACCGTCCGCGCCGTGAGGACCGCGCCTCCTACTCGGATCGCGCCGCCGCGCCAGAGCGTCCGGCCCGTCGTCGTGATTTCGACACCCGGCCGCCCAAGCGTGACTTCGATCGACCCGGCTTTCACGCCTCCGAGCGCAGCGCCTCCAAGTTCTACCCGAGCACCGAGAAGCAGGCACACTCCGAATCTAACCAGCGCGGGCACGGCCACGCGCCGGTCGAAGACGTCGTTCTGGGACGTCTCGCAGCCGAAGCGATCACCGCGGCCGAAGTTGAAGGCGTGACCTTCGCCGACCTCGGCCTCGGTGGCAACATCGTGCGCCAGCTCGCTGAGCTCGGCGCGGACAAGCCGTTCCCCATCCAGGCGGCCACCATTCCTGACGTGCTTGCCGGAAAGAATGTTCTCGGCCGCGGCAAGACCGGCAGCGGCAAGACCATTGCCTTCGGCGCCCCCCTGGTGGAGCGACTGATGGAGAACGACGGCGGCAAGAATCGCAAGCCCGGCCGCAAGCCGCGCGCGCTGATCCTCGCCCCCACCCGTGAGCTTGCGTTGCAGATCGACCGCACCGTACAGCCGATAGCCCGCAGCGTGGGACTGTTCACCACCCAGATCTACGGCGGTGTGCCCCAGTACCGGCAGGTCGGCGCTCTGCAGCGCGGAGTCGACATCGTGATCGGCACCCCGGGCCGCATGGAAGACCTGATCGAGCAGGGCCGGCTCGACCTCAGCGAGGTGACCATCACCGTGCTCGACGAAGCAGACCACATGTGCGACCTCGGTTTTCTCGAACCGGTGCAGCGCATCCTGAAGGAGACCGCAGACGACGGCCAACGGCTGTTGTTCTCGGCGACCCTCGACAAGGGTGTTGCCCAGCTGGTGAACGAGTTCCTCCCGGAGCCCGCGGTACACGAGGTCGCCGGCGAAGATCAGGCGTCGTCGACGATCGACCACAAGGTGTTCCTGATCGAGCACCGCGACAAGGCCAGGATCATCTCCCAACTCGCCCACGGCGCCGGCAAGACCCTGATCTTCTCGCGCACTCGCTCTTTTGCAGAGCAGCTCGCAGACCAGCTCGAGGACCAGGGCATCCCGGCCACCAGCCTGCACGGCGATCTCAACCAGTCGCGCCGCACACGTAATCTCTCGCAACTGACCAGCGGCCGGGTGAACGTGCTGGTGGCGACGGATGTCGCTGCGCGCGGCATCCACGTCGACGACATCTCGCTGGTGATCCAGGCGGATGCTCCCGACGAGTACAAGGCCTATCTGCACCGTGCGGGGCGCACCGGACGCGCGGGCAAGCAGGGGACTGTCGTGACGCTGATCCCTCGTGGCCGCCGCCGCCGCATGGAGGAACTGCTCGACCGGGCCGAAATCACGGCGAGCTTCCGTGAGGTTGCTCCGGGCGACACCGTATTGGACGAGTTGGCGGCACTTTAGGCAACGCGGCTGAGCCGCTCCGGCGCCGCCCACCCAGGGCAGTCGGACCGGCTCAGCCGATTGCGAACAGGCCCACTGCAGCGATCGCAACCACGAGACCCACGATCTGCACCGGAGCGATCCGTTCACGCAGGATCAGTGCGGCGAACTCAACCGTTGACGAGTTCCTGACAATATTATGAGTGTTCCTCGGTTCAACCAGTCATGTCGCCTGAAGTGGGGTATAGGAATCGCTGATGAGCCAGTGTTACCGTTGACTTATTCAAACGGGCGTGACGACTATTCGGGTTAGTCGGCTCGCGTGGGGGGAACCACCGAAAGGCGGACAAGTGGGACCGGGCGAAAGCCACGGTCCCACTTTTTTGCCCCGAGGTTTCACGTCGGGCGACGTTCGCTCGATACACGGCGTGTGGGAGTCGTACGTGGCCGTGGAACTGTGGCACAGTAGATGAAGATTTGCGACCTCGGTCGACGTCTGCCCTGGCAGAAGTCGGCCGATTCGGTCGCGAACGGGCACGCTCCCGCCAGGGAGCGCCGCCCGTTCACCAGGCCCGGCCGAGCAGCTATTCGGGTTAGCAGCTCCGCCGGCGGGCGCCGGAAGGCGCCGGAAGGGGGCCGTGGGATTCCCGCGGCCCCCTTTCTTCCGCTCCACCGCCGATCCGACGAGTTCGGGTGAGCCGCGCTATCGCCTATTCGCCGGTACCGGCATGATTCTTCGAACGCGCCAGAAACATCACCACGCCGACCCCGATCAGCGCGAGCAGTACGATCCCGCCCGCGACCGACAGGATCAACGCCGTGTTCGAACCGCTGGCTTGCTGGTCGGCATCGGTCGGAGCGAGGTTCGCCTCCTCCGGCCCAGACCCCGACCCGGCATCCGCGCTGGGGCACGGGGCCGTGGCCGAACCGGCAGCCTCGGGCACCCCGGCTGCTGGCTCGTAGGTGAACACCTGCTGGTCGGAGACCACGTGCCCATCGGCGGAGACGATCTGCCAGACGATCCGGTACTCGCCGGCGGCACCGAGCGCGATCGGAGCGGTCACCGTGCGGTCGGCGGTCGTCGGGCATGCGGTCTCGAAGTGGGCACCCTGCGCGTCTGTGACCTCGACGAACGAGGTATTGGTGACCAGGTTCAGCACCACATCGTTGAATTCCAGGGTGACGGCGCCCAACGGCTCGGTCACCACGCTCCCCGGGGCCGGGGTCGAGGTGACCAAGTAGTTGTGGGCTGATGCCGGCCCCGCTCCCAGCCCGACCATTGTGACCAACGCGACGAAGGCCAACACGACCACCATGGTGTTGCGCGACCGTGCGGGGCGCACCAAAGGTGAGCGTGTCACTTCGTCACGTCGCCTTTCGGCGTAGCACCGTTTTGCGTAGCACCGTTTTGCGTAGCACCGTTTTGCGCAGCGCCGTGCGCCACGCCGCCGTCGCGCTTATTGCGCCCGGCAAAGGCGGCGACTGCCACCACAAGGGCAATGGCACCGAGCCCGAGGCCGGCGAATGCCACCCAGAGCGATACGCCGGTGTCAGCGGACTCGGCCGACGGCACGTCGCCAGACGTTGCGCCCTCAGCTGACTCGCTGTCATCCGACCCGGGAGCCACCGGCGCAGACGGGGTCACTCTGGCCATATCATCGGAGTCGTCATGACTGTGGCCGTCGCCGGCAGGCTCGTCATTCACGTATAGTGTCGGGGCCGGATGCGCGGGTTCGGCGCCATCTGCCCCAGCAACCTCATCCCAGACGACGACGGAGCCATCCGAATAGGTCTGGTGTGCCGGCAGGATGATATGCCCTGTGTCAGGCACCGGCCCGGCCGAGATGACGAACTGCTGGAACTGGCCGGCAGTAATCGACGTGCCCTCATCGGCGGTCCAGGTGATCTTGCTGGGCGCCTCGGTGATACTGGCCCCGTGCACCTCGATCGGCTGGGGCAGTTTCGCGGTCTCGATCTGCGCGCTCCAGCCGGGCACGGGCTGGTAGCTGATCGACGTGAACGGAGTGTCGGTCGGCAGCATCACCTCGAGCCCCACGGTTCCTGCGGTCGCCGATTCATTCGGAACCTTGAAGGTGAGGGTGGTCCAGGAGCCCGCGTCTGCCTGACCCGGTGCGACCGTCACATGGGCCTGGGCGGCAAGCGGGGCGGCAAGGGCGATGAGGGCGGCGGCGGTCATGGCCGTGCCCCCGATGACGAGGGAGCGAACTGATTTTTTTGAAGCGTGTTTCATGCGCGTTGTCCTTTGAGAAGCGGGCGACGCCGGTCGAGGCGTGCCCCTGCGTGAGAGGTGTGTCGTCGAGTGTTTCGGCCGGTGCGAAGCGCGGCTGATTCGGCGAAAGGGCTGAGGTGCCCGGGCTGTTCTGGCAGGAGTTGGCCAAGGAACAGGTTCGGTCGACCGCCTGGGTCGATGCCGACTACCCAGCAGCAGCTAACGGGGGCCCGCGGTGACACATCGACGAGATCAGATGCTCACGTTTTTGTCGAAATTCGTCGTTCCACCCGCGCACCGTCCGCACCGGGGTGCCGACGACCTCGACAGGCTGCACCGCAGGCGTGAGCAGTGCCCGCAACTGCAGCCGTGTTCCCTCAACGATCCCCCAGAAAGCGCGCTCGAAGTAGCGCAGCGCGGCAATGGTCGTGACGGCCGCAAGAGCGTGTGCCGCGAGCATCCAGCCGGCGGCGACCAGCTCTGGAGACGAGGCCTGGACCCCACTCGAGAGCGCTTGGATCTGGGCCATCATGGCGGCGTGGTCGTGCGGCGCGAAAAGTCCGCCGGATCGGCCGGCCACGCCGACGGCCCCTGCCGACGGGGTGCCGAAGAGCGTGAAGAGGCCGTGGTAGATCACCTGGCTGGCGATCACCGCGATCGAGAGCCGCCAGAGCGAGAGTCGGCGACCGGTCAATGCAAGGCACACCAGCACCGAGAAGACCACCGAAAGCACAACCGCGAGCGCGCCGGGCGCCTCGGCTGCTGCCACCGAGTGTGACAGCACGGCCATGAACGTGGCGAATCCGGCCGCGAGCATCGCGCGCATCACACGCGCGTGCCGTGAGGTCATGTCTGCTCCGCTGTCTGTCCGGGTTTCGGTCTGTCCGGGGCGCTTGCCGTTCGGGGTTCTGCTGGCCGGGTTCTCCCCAGCCGACCTCCAGTTCAACCGCACCGAACTTATCACAGCGATCTGTGGGCGCCGCAGGTCACCGGCCCGTGATCGCCCGGGCCTCGGCGCGTTCTGCACGGGTCGCCGGCCCCGCACGTCGACGTCTCCGGGCTCGCCTACGCTGGGGGGATGAACCCGGCACTTTCCGTTCTCGAGCAGACCTTCGGCTACGACTCGTTCCGTGGGCAGCAGCACGAGATCATCCAGCATGTGATCGACGGCGGCGATGCCGTCGTGCTCATGCCCACCGGTGCAGGCAAAAGCCTGTGCTACCAGATCCCGTCGATCGTGCGAGACGGCACGGGCGTCGTCATCTCACCGCTGATAGCCCTGATGCAAGACCAGGTGGATGCCCTCACCGCCGTCGGGGTGCGCGCGGCATTTCTGAACTCGACCCAGGATGCCGCAGAACAGGCGCGGGTGGAGCAGGCGTATCTGGCCGGCGAGCTCGACCTGCTGTACGTGGCGCCGGAGCGGCTTTCCCAGGAGCAGACCAAGCGTTTCCTGTCGAACGGCCGGATCGCTCTGTTCGCCATCGATGAGGCGCACTGCGTGTCGCAGTGGGGCCACGACTTCCGGCCCGACTACCTCGCCCTTTCCGAACTCGCCGATCGCTGGCCCGACGTGCCCCGCATCGCCCTCACTGCTACCGCCACCGAGGCCACCCACAAAGACATCACGGCCAGACTGCAGCTGGGCCGCGCCCGCCATTTCGTTTCCGACTTCGACCGCCCCAACATCCAGTACCGCATCGTTTCCAAGAACGAACCGCGCAAGCAGCTGCTCGACTTCATCCGCGCCGAGCACGCGGGGGATGCGGGCATCGTGTATGCCCTCTCCCGCAAATCGGTGGAGCAGACGGCCGAGTTCCTGGGTAGCCACGGAGTGACCGCGCTTGCCTACCACGCGGGGATGGATTCGGCATCACGTGCCCGCACCCAGTCACGGTTTCTGCGCGAAGACGGCGTCGTCGTGGTCGCGACGATCGCGTTCGGCATGGGTATCGACAAGCCGGATGTGCGCTTCGTCGCCCACATCGACCTGCCGAAGGCCGTCGAGGGCTACTACCAGGAGACCGGGCGGGCGGGACGTGACGGGCAGCCGTCCACCGCGTGGCTCACCTACGGTCTGCAAGACGTGGTGCAACAACGGCGGATGATCGACTCGTCCCCCGGCGACCTGGCCCACCGTCGGCGCATGTCTGCCCACCTGGACGCGATGCTCGCGCTCTGCGAAACCCTCGAGTGCCGCCGTGTGAACCTTCTGGCCTACTTCGGGCAGACGAGCGCACCGTGCGGCAATTGCGACACCTGCCTCGACCCGGTCACCGGCTGGGACGGCACGGTCGCGGCTCAGAAGCTGCTGTCGACCGTTGTCCGGCTGCAGCGGGAGCGCGGGCAGCGGTTCGGGGCCGGACAGCTGATCGACATCCTGCGTGGAAAGGAAACACCGCGCACTCTGCAGCACGGGCACGAACGCCTGGCGACGTGGGGGATCGGCCAAGAGCTCGGCGAACAGCAGTGGCGCGGCGTGGTGCGGCAACTGCTGGCAAAGGGGATGCTGGCGGTGAACGACGACGGCTACGGCACGCTGGTCACGACCGAGGCAAGCGCTGCCGTGCTGGCCGGCAGCGAGAGCGTGATGTTGCGTGCAGAGCCCGAGAAGGCGACCAGATCACGAGCGACGAAGGCGGCGAAGAAGGCAGCCGCAGACCTCCCAGAGTCTGCGGCGTCACTGTTCGAGCAGTTGCGCGTCTGGCGGGCAGAGCAGGCCAGGGAGCAATCGGTGCCGGCCTACATCGTGTTCGGCGACGCGACACTGCGCGCCGTCGCGGTGGAGCGCCCGGCCTCCGAGACTGACCTCAGCACCATCACCGGGATCGGTGCCAAGAAACTGGAATCCTACGGGGCGATGCTGCTCGAAGTGGTCGCCGCGCACCCAGCGTGACCGGTCACCCGACCAGCTTCTTCAGGGTGCGCAGGTTGCGGGTGGTCGTCAGCTCCTTGATGCGGGCACGCGCGGTCGCCTTTCCGATCGCGCTCGTGAGGGTGTGCCCGCGCTCGACGGTCCAATAGATCACGCCGTCACCGGGGGCGGCCGCCTCCAGGTCGGCATCGAGGTCGACCGAAAGCAGCACGTCTCGCGGTTCGTCTCCCATCAGGAAGATCACGTATGGATGCCAGCCCTCCCGGTCGGCGTCGAACGGAAAGTCTGTGATGACTCTCTCGATCTCGGCCAGCGAGAGCACGTGCACCCGCGCCGGGTAGCCGAATGTGTCGGCGAGCGCCCGTTCGATTCGCGGTTTGGTTGCGGCCGGCCCATCCTCGGCGTCGAATATCACGTTGCCGCTGGCCAGCACTGTACTGACGTTCCCGAAGCCGATGGCGGTGAACGCGGCCCGTACGTCGGCCATCTTCAGGTTCACGCCGCCCACGTTCACCCCGCGCAACAGCGCCACATATCGAGCCATGTGATGAGGCTACTGCGCGTGGGTTCCGACTGCCGGTATCTTCGATGGACACCCGTCGTCCCGTAGGCTGTATCCCCGAGCAACGGAGTCGACCTCCACTGAACCGGAATCCATCGACGAACCCCTTCCAGGCCGGAGCGAATGTCTATTCCAGAGATCCCCACCCCCGACGATCGCACGCCGGAGAACCCCGGGTCGAAACCACCTGCTCGCGAAACGGGCGCGTGGGCCGCAGCCGACCCGAGCGCAGCGCTCTCGATTCGCGGTCTGACCAAGTGGTATGGCGACAAGGTCGCGGTCGACGCCATCGACCTCGATGTTCCGACAGGCTCCTTCTATGGTCTGGTCGGCCCTAACGGCGCCGGCAAGACGACGACTCTCTCTATGTCCACCGGGCTGCTCCGGCCGAACGCCGGGCAGGTGTTGATTCACGGCATCGACCTCTGGCGCAACCTGACAGAGGCCAAACGGCAGATCGGGGTACTTGCCGACGGGGTGAAACTCTTCGACCGACTCACGGGCGAGCAACTGGTCACATACTCGGGCCTGCTCAGCGGCATGGACCGGCAGACCGCCGGCGAGCGCGTTGCCGATCTGCTTCAACTGCTTGACCTGGAGGAGGCCGCCGGGACTCTGGTGGTCGACTACTCGGCCGGGATGACCAAGAAGGTTGCCATTGCCTGCGCCCTGGTGCATGCTCCCCGCCTGTTGGTGCTCGATGAGCCGTTCGAGTCGGTCGACCCGGTCTCGGCAGCGAACATTCGCCACCTGCTCGAGGGCTATGTCGCAAGCGGGGGCACCGTCATCGTCTCCAGTCACTCGATGGACCTGGTGCAGCGCATGTGCGACCACGTGGCGATCATCAATGCCGGCCGGGTGGTCGCTGCCGGCACCACGGATGATGTGCGCGCGGGCTCCACCCTCGAGGACCGCTTCGTCGAGCTCGTCGGCGGCCGCACCCACGGAGAGGGCCCCGCGTGGTTGCGCATCTCGTAAGACTGCGCCTGCTGCTGCTCGTCAACTCCTGGAGGCGGAGCCCCTGGCAGTTGGTCGCCGTTGTTCTCGGTGCGGCGTACGGCCTCGGCATGCTCGGCCTGATCACCGTCGGCATGGTCGCCCTGGGCGGCACCGACACGCTCTTCATCCGAACGGTACTGGTTCTGGCCGGCTCCGCCCTGGTGATCGGCTGGATGGTCGGCCCGCTGATCACCGTCGGTATCGACCAGACGCTGGATCCGGCCCGATTGGCTCCGTTCCCGCTGACGAAAAGCCAGGTGTTGGCCGGGATCACCGTGGGTGGGGTGCTCGGCATCCCCGGGATCCTCACCCTGCTGGCCACCGGAGCGATCATGGTCGCCTGGTGGCAGCATCCGGCTGCTGCCGTGGCCGCACTGGTCTGTGCCGTTGTCGGCACGCTCAGTTGTGTCATCGGCGCGCGCACGGTTGCCGCGATGACCACCGGTCTGGTCTCGGGGCGCCGCTTCCGGGAGATCAGCGGGGTGCTGCTGTTCATACCCCTGGTTCTGCTCGGCCCGATCATCATCGTTCTCGGCACCGGTGTTCGGGGTGCCGTGGATGCTCTGCCCCAGGTCGCCGCGGGGCTTGGCTGGACCCCGCTGGGAGCCGTCTGGTCTGTTCCGGCCCAGATCGCACTCGGCAATCACCCGGTGGCAGCGCTCCAGTTCGCGATCGCGCTGGCCTGGCCCGTGCTGTTGGTCCTGGTATGGCGTCGCTCCCTCGACCACGCCCTGTCCAGCCCGACCCACGGCGCTTCGAGGCGGGTGGCACGCGGGGCCCTCGGCTTCTTTCGTCTTCTTCCGGACACCGCGACGGGCGCGGTCGCCGCACGCTCACTGACCTATTGGGTGCGCGACCCGCGGTACGGCAAGCAGTTGATCCTCGTGCCGATCATCCCTGTGTTGCTGTACTTCTATGCCAGCACCGCAGACTCACCGGGCCTTGTCAACGCGGCAGGGCCGGTGATCGCCTTCCTGCTGTCACTGTCGATCTTCACCGATGTCTCCTATGACGGCACCGCATTCGCGCTGCACCTGTCAACAGGCATCCGCGGCCGGGCCGATCGTAGCGGCCGCATCCTCGCTGTCGCCCTCTTTGCCGTGCCGATCGTCATTGCTGTCACCGTCGGCTCAGCCTGGCTCTCGAACAGTTGGTTGCACCTGCCCGGCCTGCTCGGCCTGACGCTCGGAATCCTGCTCACCGGTTTCGGCGTGGCCAGCATCACCAGCGCCCGGATCGTGTTCCCGGTTCCCGCGGCCGGAGACAGCCCCTTCAAGTCGCCGCCGGGCGCGGGGCTGATCTCCTCACTGACCACATTTGCCACCTGGGGCATCCTGCTCGTGCTCATCGTGCCCGAAATGGTGCTGGCGATCATCGGTTTCACGCTCCAGAGCCAGACGTTCGGGTGGATCACGCTTGCCGTCGGCGTTGTGCTGGGTGGCGGTGTGCTTTTGGCGGGGATCCGTATCGGCGGCGCCCTACTGGAGCGTCGCGGGCCCGAGCTGCTCCAGCAACTGGCACGTCAGGGGTAGCAGCCGAGTGCCACGTCGCCTCCTTCCGCAGCATCCGGCCGCCCGTGCGGTCGTCGGCGTGCTCTGCGTGATCGGCGGTTCGATCGGCGTGCAGTATTCGGTGGCGATCGTCACCGCGTTGTTCGCGACCGTGGGCACCTACGGGGTGAACGGACTGCGAATGCTGTTCGCGGGCGTTGTGTTGTTCGCGATCGTGCGCCCGCGACTGCGCGGGCGCACAAAGCGGGCCTGGGGGCACATCCTCGCCTTCGGGCTGGCCATGGCCGCCATGAATGTGCTGTTCTATCTCACGGTCGAACGGCTGCCTCTCGGCGTGGCCGTCACCCTCGAATACCTCGGACCGTTCGCGATCGCCGTCACCGGGGTCACCCGGCGCTGGGAGATGGTCTTTCCGGTGATCGCGTTGACCGGCGTGATTCTGATCAGCAATCCGGGCGGCGAGATGGATGCCCTGGGCTTCGCGTTCGGAATCGGAACGGCCGTCATGTTCGGGCTGTACACGGTGCTCGCTGAGAGGGTCGGCCGCCACAGCACAGGTGTCGATGGCCTGGTTCTGGCCGTCGCCATCGCCGCTGTCGCATTGTTGCCGTTCTCCGCCGAAGCGGCCGGCCGGGTGCAGCCCAGCGGGTGGTTTATCCTCGCGGTCTCGGGGCTGCTCGGTGTCGCGCTCGCGTTCACGTTGGATTTCACCGCCGTCAAACTGGTCTCGGCGCGCGTCGTGGCCACCCTGTTCTCGATCGACCCCGTCATCGGATCACTCATAGGCGTCGTCATTCTCGGCCAAACCCTGGCGTTCGGGGTGATCGTGGGCATCGTGCTGATCGTGATCGCCGGCGCCGCGGTCACCTGGCTCGCCGGCCGCAAGCCGCGCCTGGTGATTCCTCCGGCCGACTGAACGAGTCGCCCGGCCCGATCTTGTGGATTATCCACGGTGGTCCGGGGCGGTATTAGTAGGTTTCCACAGCCGATCTGGGTGCGATTGCTAGGTGCGGTTGTAGCCGCACCACTGCACGTTTCCACTCCCCGGCTCGGGATCGTAACGTGGATGCAGATCAAGAGCTCCCCCGATCAGTTACGAGGATTCGATGGCACACGCCACACGCAAGACCGCACACTCCGCCCAGAAGGCGACTACCACCACCATTCCGACGAAGGCCGTCACCTCGGCCCTCCCCGACCAGGATGCCGTGGTATCCGAGGTCGACCTTCAACTCGACCAGGTCGCCAGCAAGCAGGACACCCCCAAGGTCGACGTCGACTACCTGAACAACTACTTGCTCGGCGCGTGGGCCGACGAGCGCCTGGCCGCCCGGGAACTCGCCGCTGATCCCGCGCTGCACCGCATCGAGGGTCTCCCCATGGACGAACATCGCGCCCGCGTCTTCGATCAACTGGGTCTCCTGGTCAAGCACGGAGCGGTGCACCGTGCGTTCCCCACATTTCTCGGCGGACACGACGATCACGGCGGCAACATCGCCTCATTCGAAGAACTCGTCACGGCAGACCCGTCACTGCAGATCAAGGCCGGGGTGCAGTGGGGCCTGTTCGGTTCCGCGGTCGTGCACCTCGGCACTGAGAAGCATCACCATGACCTTCTGCCCGACATCATGAGCCTCAAGGTTCCGGGGGCGTTCGCGATGACCGAGATCGGCCACGGTTCGGATGTCGCCTCCATCGGCACCACCGCGACCTACGACCCCGAAGCTCAAGAATTCGTCATCCACACCCCATTCCGCGCCGCGTGGAAGGAGTATCTCGGCAACGCCGCCAGGGACGGCAAGGCCGCGGTCGTCTTCGCCCAACTGATCACTGCCGGCATGAACCATGGCGTGCACGCCTTCTACGTGCCGCTGCGCGATGACGACGGGGAGTTCCTGGCCGGTATCGGAGGCGAGGATGACGGGCTGAAGGGCGGGCTGAACGGAATCGACAACGGTCGTCTGCACTTCGACCACGTGCGCATCCCCCGCACGAACCTACTGAACCGATACGGCGATGTGGCGGTCGACGGCACCTACAGCTCGGAGATCTCGAGCCCGGGGCGCCGCTTCTTCACCATGCTCGGCACCCTGGTGCAGGGGCGGGTCTCACTCGACGGGGCCGCGGTTGCGGCGTCGAAGCTCGCGTTGCAGATCGCGATCACCTACGGCAATCAGCGCCGCCAGTTCACAACGGCCGACGATGACACCGAACAGGTGCTTCTGGACTACCAGCGTCATCAGCGTCGCCTGATCCCGTTGCTGGCGACCACCTATGCAACCTCATTCGCACACGAGCAGCTACTCGTCGCCTTCGACGGGGTGTTCTCGGGCACCACCGACACGGATGCCGACCGGCAAGATCTGGAGACCCTGGCAGCGGGCTTCAAAGCACTGTCGACGTGGCACGCGCTCGAGACCCTGCAGGAGTCACGCGAGGCCTGCGGCGGCGCCGGGTACATGGCGGAGAATCGCCTGGTGGGCCTGCGCGCCGACATGGACGTCTATGTCACCTTCGAGGGTGACAACACGGTGCTCCTGCAATTGGTGGCCAAACGTCTGCTCACCGACTACAGCCGCAAGTTTGCCAAGGCGGATGCGGGCGAATTGGCCAAATACGCCGTCGAGCAGGCTGCGGAGCGCACATACCACGGCAGTGGATTGCGTCGCTTCGGCCAGATGGTGGCCGACTTCGGATCGACCGCACGTTCGGTCGAACAGCTGCGCCACCCGATCGCGCAGCGCGCCCTCCTGACCGACCGGGTCGAGGCAATGGTGGCGACGGTCGCCGGCCGGTTGCGGTCGGCGCAGCACGCATCCCAGGCGGATGCGGCGGCCCTGTTCAACGCGAACCAGAACGAATTGATCGAGGCGGCCAGGGCTCACACGGAACTGCTCCAATGGGAGGCGTTCACCGACGCGTTGGATAAGGTCACCGACCCGTGCACCGCTGCAGTGTTGACCTGGTTACGCGACCTGTTCGGTCTGGGCCTGGTCGAGAAGCACGCCGCCTGGTACCTGATCAACGGCCGTCTTTCCCCGCAACGGGCACAGGCGGTGACGGCGTACATCGACCGCCTGGTTGCGAGACTTCGCCCGCACGCGCAAGACCTGGTGTCGGCCTTCGGCTACACGCAGGACCACCTGCGGGCGACGATCACCAGCGGCATCGAGCAGGAACGCCAGGACGAGGCGCGCGCCTACTACGCAGAACTTCGCGCCTCCGGCCAGGAGCCCGCAAAGGAGAAGTCTCCGCGCAAAGCGAAGAAGAAATAGGAGTGCCAGCACTGAGCCATCCGTGACGATACTCGGGCCGGTGCCGTGAAGACACCGGCCCGAGAGTATTTACCCGCTCATCCTGTCAGACGTCGCCGCCTGCGAAGCAGTGCAACGCCCGAAGGGTCACCGAATGACGGCGCCGCTTCGTGCGTTGCTCACCGGTAGTGCATCAGCCACGGCGAGAACGACGCACCAGGATGAGTACTGCTCCAGCCACCAGAAGTGACAGGCCGACACCGACGATCCCGCCCAGCTGCCAGGGACCGAAATCCACACCCGTCGATGCCAGACCACCCGTCGGCCCCTGGTCACCCGTCGGCGTCTGGTCACCCGTCGGCGTCTCATTATCGGTCGAGTCAAGGTCGGGGAGTTCCGCAATCTCATTGGTCATGGAGATCGAAACGGTCGAACCACTCTCGCCAACGACTGTGACGACGGCTTCAGCGCCTTCACCCTCAACGGTCACATTGTCACTCAACGCGGCCCAGATGACGCCCTCCCAACGCGTGCCATCCGGCAGAGCGGCCTCGTTCTCAGTGAGGTGCACCGCAACCCCGAGCGGCAGGTTGTCGATCACGGCCGGCATGCCAACCGTGACCTCCACGGCCCTCTGCTGCACGTTACCCATCAGGTCGGTCCAGGATGCGGTCACCGGATACACCGTGTCCGCTGGAACGTCCGCTGTGCCGGTCACCTCTTTCACCAGCTCGATGCTCCCCAACGACACGGTCACATTGTTCGTCAACGACACGGCCGCGGTAGTGGCCGCCCCGACCGTGACGATGGCCGATCCGTCTTCGCTTGCAGCGACGTTGTCTCCACCCCAGACCGGGGTGTCCCAGTTGAAGCTCTGCGAGCCTTCCGGGGTCGCCTCGCTGAGAGTCACCTGCGTGGAATGGGCCAGCTCCTGGCCGAACGCCACCACGGTGCCATCCGTGGGAACGCTCAACTCTGCGGACTGCTCGATCCCTTCACCGTCGAGCCAACTGGCTGTGACGGTGACCGTGGCGGGCACGTCGGGGTGTCCGAGCAGGACACCGGTGACGTTCTTCGTCAACGAGAACGTCCCAGTTGCCCAGGTCGCCTCGTTTGTGACGGTGATCAGGGTGACATCATCCTGCTGGTCCGACACGATGACTGTCGCGCTGCCGTCACCATTGTCTTCCACACCGGATCCTGAGATCGTGATCGAATCCCAGATCACTGTGGCGATCGCTGGACGCTCACCCTCGATCACGGTCACGACCGTGCCCGCAGGCAGTTCCTCGCCCAGCGGTGTCGGCTGCACGGCATTGATGAACAGTTCTTTGGAGTGTTCCACACCGAAGGCATCCGTCCACGTCGCGGTCACGGGAAACTCGGTTTCCGAGTCAACCTCGCCTGCGGCCTCGCCGGCAATGCTCTTCAGCAGGCTGATTCCCGCGGTGGAGGTTGCCGCGTGATTGTCCAGACTGACCCGGGCATCCCCGTCGCGGCCGATGGTGACCACCGCTCGGTCGCCATCGATCCGCACTCCGGTGCCGGACCAAGTGGGTGAGGCCCACGCGATCGAGGAACCGTCGACGAGCGCCACCTCAGTGAGCGTCACCTCTGTGCCGATGAGCAGGTTCTCCCCGAACGGCACCGACGTGCCATCCGTCGGAAGGCTCAGTGTCGCCTCGCCCGGGGTGCCCTCTTCGTTCCAAGTCGCGTTGACCGTGACCTCGTCGGGCACGGCCGGGTTGTCGGCTTCGTCACCAACGATGTTCTTCGCGAGGGAGAAAGTGCCAACAGTGCGCTCCACGTGGTTCGTGACCGTGATCGTCGAAGGCTCTGAAGCGTGTCCGGCGAGAACCTCGATGCTCTCCGGGTCGATCACTGCCGCACCCCAGGTCAGGGTGTCGTCATCAGCTGGCGGCGTCTCGGAGAACGACACCGTCGAACCGATCGGGAGGTTTGCGAGCACGGTGGGCTGGTTTTGAACGATGGTGAAGACTCGATCCGGCTGAGCGGGGAAGGCCGCGCCCAGCGCACTCACGTCGACCTGTGCCGTGACCGAGAACTCCCGGTCCGCAGCCACGAGTCCGGATGCCGGCCCATCGACGACCTTGATAACCTCCAGCGAACCGAGGTCGGCCGAGTTCGTCAACGACACTGTCGCATTCGTGCCCGGGGTGAGCGGCACCGTCGCGGTGCCGTCCGAGCCAATTGTGACACCCGCTCCTGCAAACACCGGGGTGCCGAATGTGACACCAGGAACAGCAGGGAACGTCGGCTCGGACAGTTCGACCGTCCAGCCATTACCGCGCGCGTTCAGACCACTCACCGGGGCACCATCCAACGGCACCTGCAGGTCATACTCGTGGGTGAAGCTTCCGTCTGGAGAGATCTCCTTCACATGAACGGTAAACACCGTGCCTGTGGGCACGAACTGGGCGCCCATCGTGTCGGCGAGATCCTTCGACACGGCGATCGAGCCGCGGGACACGCCCTGCCCGGTACCGCTGCCGCGGTTGTTCTGAGTGACCGTCTGAGTGAACGTGATGCCTGCAACGTCTGCGCTGTTGCCGTACGTCGTGCCCGGAGCGTCCATACCGCCACTCGTCGTGCAGGTCGTGTAGTTGATCACGTACTGGTACTCGGGACTGAATCCTGTGACCGTGCCGCCGCCCGGAAGGGGCAGAATCGGTTGCGGAACGGTGAACGTGATGGTGTTGCCATCGAGTTTTGAGGTCACACTGTCCGTGAGATCCACTGTGGCCAAGCCACCACCGCTGATCTGGTCACGAGCTTCGAACTTCAGTCCGAGGCGCGCCGAGATGTCGTCACCGGACCCGCAGACCTGGTGGGCAGCGGTGAGTTCGTCAGTGACGGTCAGGTCACTTGCGACGCCGTCCAAGCGTTCGCCGGGAACGGTGATCGTCCACCCGAGCGTTGTCTGGGGCAGGTTGGTCTCGCCACCGACCACGACCTGAGTCGTGTTGATGCGTCCACTCTTGCTCTCTGATCGTCCCGGAACCCTGGCTTCGCTCCCTGCGATGGTGCCGTCCACGGCCGCGCTGTTGCCAAACGTCGTGCCGGCTGTCGGTAGTCCATCGATTGTGGCGCACGTCTGGTACGTGATTCGGTAGAGATGCTTCGACGGCTTGAAAGTGAAGCCGGAACCCGCGACGACGTCGAAGTCAATCTCGAATCCCTGCGCCGACGCACTGGTTGTGGTCGGTACCAGCAGATCGGAACCGATCTGCCTCACGAGGGTCTCGCTTGGCCCGTAGCGTTCATCAATCTTCAGGCCTCGAACGACGAAATCTCCGGCGCCATCGGTGCAGAGCGCATGCTGCCCCGACAACGTCTCTGTGAGCGTGAAACCGTCCTTGGGCGTGCCATCCGGGTTGATGAGGTGATCACCGGCGACAGTGACAGTCCACTGGATGACACCGTTGCGGTCAGCACCCCCGAGCACACTTCCACTCTTGCTGACCTGTCCAGTGACCTCCCAGTCCTGGGTCACCCCGATGACACCGGAACTGCCGAACCCGGGAATATCGATCGTGGCCTCGTTGGTGTATTCGGTCCCCTTGTCATCGATCTGCTTGTCGAGGGTGCAGGTATCGAACGTGACTCGGTACGTTACGGCAGAGTCAAAACCTGCAGCCGGAGCTGCCAGATCGATCACGAAGTGCTGGTCATCCACGCCGGGCGCAATCGACGCGATCTCGGACACGTCGACCACGGTCGAACCGCGCACCGTCTGAACCCTCAGGTTCGACGGGTCACACAACCGGTGATTGGCACTCAGCGCTTCCTGAATACTGACCACATCGTGACCGACGAGTCCGCCACCGGGCAGATCAATGGTCCACGTCATCGACCACTTGTTGCTGTTCAGCGTGCCCGACTTCGACCAGTCACTCGGGATGACGACACCATCTGTGATGCCGCCTTCGCCGGGGAGGTCAACCATGGTCAGCTTGCCGTTGAGGTTGAACTCGACTTGCTCTGCTGTCGTCGTCGCCACCGCTTCGGCCTCGAACTCGAAAGCGCCCCTGACTTCCAGAGGATTCTCGGTCACAGCGGCAGTGAGCTCACACGTGGCAATGTCAGTGATCGGATCAGTAAGGCATTCAGCCCACACGGTACCGTCCCCGCCCAGCAGCTTGAACGGCAGGGCCAGGTCGAAGCGGAGCTCGGTCGGCAGACCAATAGTGAAGGTATCGCCTTCGTGTGGGTCTGCCTCAGAAGCGTCCCAGGTACCCGTCACAGTCAACGTGTCTCCGATGGTGACCGCACCACCGACCGCGCCGGTCAGCACGACATCGCTGACAACGATATTCGGATTTGGAGCCGCCTGGGCAGCGCTCGGCATAACGAACACGGCCGAGAACACGAGCCCGGCCGTGGCTATCACGGCAGCGATTCGGCGAACGGATCTGTTCACGCCAGGACGTAGCATACGGATTTCCCCCCAAGGGACATTGCGAGTGGAGGTGCCCTGTTAAGGTTCAGAGCACATAAAAGCGCCGACCGTCCCAGCACGCTGTTTCGGTCGAACGATCATCCACTATGCGATAGCGGGGGGCTCAGGAAATGAAAACTACGTACAAGTGAGCTAAATTCACCCCCGAATTCACCCTCTGGGGGGGGCGCCCTTGGCCGCGACGGTATTCGGCGTCACGCAATCCCTGCGTCAGGCCGGCAGGAGTCCGAGCGATTGAACCTGCTCGCGCTCGGCGAGCAGCTCAGCGACTGATGAGTCGATACGTGAGCGCGAGAAGGGGTTGATTTCAAGGTCGTGCACTATTCTCCAGGCGCCGTCGACCGCGTGCACGGGGAACGACGAGAAGAGCCCCTCCGGCACCCCGTAGGACCCATCCGAGCGAATGGCCGACGACGTCCATCCGTTGTGGGTCCCGTTCACCCAGTCATGGACGTGATCGATGGTGGCGCTGGCCGCGGATGCCGCAGACGACGCACCGCGCGCGGCGATGATCTCCGCGCCGCGATTGGCCACCCGGGGGATGAACTCGTCGGCCAGCCAGGTGCGATCCACCGACTCGGCCACAGGCCGTCCGGCCGCGACGGCGTGGAAGACATCCGGGTACATGGTGGTCGAATGGTTTCCCCAGATGCTCACACTGTGCACGTCACCCACCGGCACTTTCAAATCGTGGGCCAACTGTGACAGTGCGCGGTTGTGGTCCAGCCGGGTCAGCGCGGTGAACCGATCGCTTGGAACATCGGGCGCATGGGCGCTGGCGATCAAGGCGTTCGTGTTGGCCGGGTTGCCCACAACCGTCACACGAATATCGGATGCCGCGCCGGCGTTGATAGCCGCACCCTGAAATTTGAAGATCTGGCCGTTGGCCTCCAGCAGATCGGCGCGCTCCATTCCGGGACCGCGCGGTTGCGAGCCCACCAGAATGGCCACGTTGGCTCCATCGAAGGCCTTCCTCGCGTCACCAGTCACTTCGACCTCGTGCACCAGCCCGAACGCCCCGTCTGCCAGTTCCAGCGCGGTGCCCTCGGCGGCGGCCAGCCCCTGCGGAACATCGAGCAGGCGCAGCCTGATCGGCGTATCGGGGCCGAGCAGCTGACCCGAGGCGATCCGGAAGAGAAGCGCGTAGCCAATCTGCCCGCCGGCGCCCGTCACGGTCACGGTCGCGGGTGTATTCGCAGGTGACATGTGCCCAAGGCTACCCGTACCGCGCCACCGGTGTCGCCGATGGTTCTGCCCACCGTTGCTGCTCAATCTTCCGGCCGGGCGGACGATTCCCTCCCCGGCGGCGGACCGGCCGCAACAGATTCCTCCCAATTTCCCGAGAACGCTTGCGAAGAGACAAAACGCGATATATCGTGATATCTGCAAGACGCGATATATCGCGATTTGTCGTGAGGCGTCCACGGGGATGCCCCGCAAGAAAGGATCACCCCTATGACTCTCGAAAAATGGCTCGTTACCGGGCCCAAGGTCATCGACCTTGAACTGGTGCGCTCGCTCAAGGTGAGCCTCATCCGTGGCCAGGTCGATGTGATCGGCCACGACGAACCGGGCGCGCGCGTCGAAGTGCACTCGGTCAGCGGCAAAGACCTCAAGATCACGATGGACGGCGATAAGCTTGAGATCGACCATCCTCAGCTGCGCTGGGACAACTTCATCGACGTGTTCTCGTCGTTCCGCGGAACCGCCCAGGCAGACATCAGCATTCTGGTGCCCCGCGACGTCGCACTGAAGTTCGGTGTTGTCGCCTCGAGTGCCCTGATCTCAGGACTGGTGTCTGATGCTCGCATCAACACCGTCTCCGGTGACGTGGTGATCGACCAGCTCACCGGCAACATCGACCTCAACGCGGTCAACGGCGAGCTCTCGATCCAGCGGCACAGCGGAAACATCCGGGCACGCACGGTCTCGGGCGACATCACCGCCTCCGGCGAAATTCGGCGGTTCAACGCCGAAAGCGTCTCGGGCAATATGTTCGTCGACCTCACCGGAACACCAGACGAGATCAACACCAACAGCGTCTCGGGTGACCTGACGGTGCGACTGGCCGAGGGAATCGGCGCTCGCTATCGGGTGAACACGGTCTCGGGAACACTGCAGCTCGACGGCACCACCGTGAAGGGCACATTCGGGCGCGGCTACAACTCCACGACCGGATCCCTCGACGGAACCTGGGTCGACATCGCGGCCAATTCAGTCTCGGGCGACCTCTCCGTGATTCGCCATCCGGCAGCCCGCGCTGCCGACACAGCCCACACCGACACCGCCCCGGCGGAGTCGAAATGACCACCCCGGTATTCGCCCACGGGCACCTGCGGCTCTATCTGCTCAGCCTGCTCGCCGATCAACCGCGTCACGGCTACGAGTTGATCCAGTCGCTCAGTGAACGCTTCGGCGGCACCTACAGCCCCAGCGCGGGCACGATCTATCCACGCCTGGCGAAACTGGAGGACGAGAAGCTGGTGACCAAGGTCGCCGATGGGCGCAAAAGCGTTTACCAGATCACGGATGCCGGACGTGCCGAGCTCGCCGCCCGCCAGGCCGACCTCGCCGATGTCGAGGACGGTATGAACGATTCGGTCAGACGCCTGGCAGACGGGGTGCGGGCCGAGGTGAAGGAGGCCATGCGCAGTCTTCGTGCAGACCTGGCCGCCGCGGCGAGGCAGGCCAAGACCGACTCGGAGAAGACCCCAGATTCGACGACGACCGACGAGGAGTCGGAGCGCTCCGCGTCGATGGCCGCGGTACGTGAGGCCGAGCACGCGTTGAATGAGTTCCGACAGACGGTACACACCGACTTTCGGCTGAAGGCGGCACGCGGTCGGGTCTCGCCCGAAGCGGTCACCGATCTTCGGAAACGACTTGAACAGGTTCGTGAAGACGTGCTGAACGGGTTGGGTCACTGAACGGGTGAGTTCTCTGGCGCCCGGGGACCGGGGACCGGCTACCGGATCTGGTGGCTCGGGAAGGCTCTGATTTGGGGGATTCTGGCTTTGGGGTGAGCAGCGGATCCACGACGCTTCGACTGATGCCACGTGAGATGATCTGGCTGACCCCAATTGAGGTCGAACAGCAAGTCGAACCGAATGCACTTTATAAGTGAACCTAGTCGGTGAGCTAACTCAGCAGCCTCACTCTTCGACTTGGCTCAGGGGCCTCAACGTCCCAACCTCACTTTCCCCTTGCGGAAATCGGAGTTATCCACAGGCCTGTCACTCTCCGGTCGAAATGTCGGTGGGTCATGGTTGACTCTGTACATGGAACATATGTTCGAATCTGATGATGGTGACAGGTTCGGCCGCAGCGAACCCCCCACCGTTGACTCTGTGCCGAACGCAATGCCTGACCACCCACCGGGGGTCGACGAATCCACGGTCGGTGGGAACGCTGTCCTGTTTGGTGCCGGTGATGAGATGGCGGCGGCTGCGATCGCCCGCACCGTGGTGATCCGGCAGCAGATGGGTGCCCTGCAGGCCCAGGAGTTGCACGAGTTGGCGACCCTGGCGGTGTGGGTGCGGGCCGGTAACACCGAACTGTACGGTTGTGACCCGTCGATCGCGCACCGGTCCCTGGTCGCCGACCTCGCCGCGGCGCACCGGGTCTCTGACCGCACCATGGGCCGCCGCATCGCTGACGCGGAACGGTTCGTCACCGACTACCCGGCAGCGGTTGCCGCTCTCGAAGACGGCCGCATCGACCTCGGCCATATGCGGGTGATCGCCGACCACGGCCTGCCCATCCAGGACGACACCGCCCGGGCCGTCTACGAACAGGTGGTGTTGGACAAAGCGGTCGACACCACCCCGGGCAGGCTCGGCCGGTACGCGCAACGGGCGGCCGCGACGTGCGGCGAGGTGACTTTTCAGCAACGGTACGACCAGGCGTACACGCAACGCCGGGTGTGGGTGCAGGACATCGGTGACGGCCTGTCCGAGCTGGGTATGACCGTGCCGACCGTGTTGGCGGAGGGCATCCTGGACCGGCTCACCCAGCAGGCCAAAGCCATCACCGGCGCCGCCGGGCCCCGCACCCTCGACCCTGACAACGGTGACCTGGTCACCGGTGAGCCACGCAGCTATGACCAGTTGCGCACCGACCTGGCCTGCGAACTGTTACTGACCGGGCAACCCACCGGCTGCGAAGACGCCCCCCACCACGCCGGCATCGGCATCCGCGCCGAGATCGCGGTCGTGATCCCCGCACTCACCCTCCTCCACACAGACCCGGGCGCCGACACCGGCGGCGATGGCGGCGGCAGCACTGGCACTGGCACTGGCACTGGCACTGGCCCCCACACTGACGCTGGCGCTGGCACTGGCACTGGCACTGGGACGAGACCCGGGAAAGTTCCTCTGGAACCACCGACGCTCGCGGGGAAGGGTCCGATCGACCCGGCCACCGCCCGCCGGTTGGCCGCCGACGCACCCAGGCTGACCCGGCTGCTCACCCACCCGGTCACCGGGATGGCCTTGACCGCCGACACGTATAGGCCGTCGGCGAAACTTCGCCGGTTCCTTCGGTTGCGAGATGGCCGGTGCCGACAGCCGGGCTGTATCCGGTCTGCCGGCCGGTGCGATATCGACCACACCATCCCCGCCGAAGTAGGTGGCCCCACCGTGCCCGACAACCTCGCCCACCTCTGCCGCGGCCACCACACGTTGAAACACCACGGCGGGTGGGGAGTGAAACAAGTGTCCCCGGGAGTACTGGAATGGACCCCCCCACCGGCCGGGTCGTCACCGACCAGCCAGACACCTGGCCCACCTTCACCGAAAGCTGACTGCGCTTCACCGAAAGCTGACTTCACCGAGAGTTGACCCACTTTCAGCAGGCCTCCCAGCAGCCTGACAGTCCGCAAGGCCGCCTATACCCACCTGAAGCAACAATCTGAAGCTCAACAATATGAAGCTCAACCATTTGGGGCTCAACCATTTGGCTCAATCACTTGAACTCGTGATCGAGGAATTTCCTAGTCGGGGCGAGGTGCCTTGATCATCCCGAGGTCGTTGAGCCTGCGGTCATCAGCCTCAAGCGGCTCATCTGCGTGTGCCGGGCAATAGAGGATGTGGTTTGCCTCGTCACGGTTGACGGTGTGCATGATCATCCCGTGCCCGCACACCGGACAGTTGACGTTTGCCGGTATGCCGTCGGCTACGTCGTAATCGAGCGGTGTGGCCGGTGGACCGAAGATCGGCCTCATCGCGTTGTCCAACTTTTCGAAGAATCCGACAAATCTTTGTTTGGTGTGAGCCGGTCGCTGTTCCGGCTCACCCTGTGTGTTGTGAGCCATGCCCAACACACTACGCTCGTCCGCGCCGGTCGCCCATGTTCTCACCCATGTTCGCCCATGTTCGCCGACGTGGGGCAAATGCGCAAGACGCACAAAGACCGGTACTGGCAGACGAAACGCCAAGGGCTGCTGCGCCTGGGTCAACCGAGCGCAGCGACGATCTGGCGGGCGATCATTCGTCCGGCCCGGCCGGCTCCGACAGTGCTGGCCTGCGGGCCGTAGCCGGCAAAGAAGATGCGGGGGTCCGTCCAGGATGCGCCACCGGCCACAGTCAACCCCCCGGCTTTCTCGCGTAGCTTCAGCGGCGCCAACTGTCGCGCCTCCGGACGAAACCCGGTCGCCCAGATGATGGTGTCCGCCGGGGAGAACGAACCGTCAGGCCACCGCACCCCGCGTTCTTCGATCCGGCTGAACATACGCCGATCTGTGAGGATCCCGCGGGCAATCGCCGCAGCAATACGCCTGGTGCGTGGAACCCCCGTGCCGCTCACGATGCTCGGCAGAGCACGACCGGCGCGCGCCGCGTCGTCCTGCATCGCCACCGCGGCCGCCGAGCTTTCCGGGCTCAGCTCTATCTCGTCTCGAAAGTCGGCCGGACTCCGAGTCGCCCACTGCGTGCTGGCAGCAACCCCCTCCAACTCCATCAGAAAGCCCACGGCCGATGTGCCGGCGCCGACGACGATCACCCGCTGCCCCGCGAAATCCTGCGCCGATGAATAGTCGGCCGTGTGCACCTGGCGGCCGGCAAATGAACGCATGCCGGGATAGTACGGAATAAACGGAGCGCCCCAGGTTCCTGTGGCATTCACGACGAAGTGGGTGCGAATGTCCCCGTCTGACGTCGTGACCGCCAGGTCCGCGTCACGGTTGGCCACGCCGGTCGCCCGTGCCGGCCGGCGAACCCGCAGGTCGTAGTAGTCCTCGTAGCGGCGGTAATAGTCGGCGACCACATCACGCGCGGGCACTGTTCGGTCGGCCGTATCAAAACTCACCCCCAACGCATCCATCCCAGGCAGGTCGCTGATCCTGTGAGCTGTACCCAGCCGCAACTCCTCCCAGCGGAATTGCCACGCTCCTCCGGCGCCAGGACCGCGATCGACGAGAATGAAGTCGACATCAGGCACGAGGTCGAAGCGCTTCAGGTAGTAGGCCACGCTGAGACCAGCCTGTCCGGCGCCGATCACAACGATGCGCGTGACCGATTCAACCATTGCGTCCCTTCCTGAATTGCCCTGACCGCTCCAGGTGCGACCACCGCGCGAACAGGGGCTATCGCACCCCGACCCCGTGCTCACCCTATTGCCTCATGTCAATACCTCCGGGAAGGTTATTCATTGCCTCAAATGGAAACCTCCGGAGGGGTCACCGAACGAAGGCCTGGTTCACGGCTGGTTTGACCGCGGCGGGCTTCTTCGCCAGGGC
>NZ_QJHB01000015.1 GCF_003260275.1 Homoserinimonas sp. OAct 916
GATCGCGATCTTTGCGTCGGGCAACCATGGCAGAAGCGGTGCTGGTGCCACCGGCTGAAGCCCGGCCGCTCCAGGCTGGCGTCCATCACGAGTCAAGCGCATCCAAGTGGCCAAGTCCGCGCAGGTAGACCACATGCCACCGCCGGGTGCCAGCCCGTCCAGAGTCCACGGCTCGGCGGGGCGTCCGCCCAGTAGTCCCTTCTCCCATCCGTGAGGCAGGCCGGCCCGGGTGACGGGAAGGGAGGTGCCTGTCAGATCAAAAGGGGTGAGAATCCGCTGAGTAAGAAGCTCCTTATAGGTCGTTTCTGCTCGGCGGGCCAGCAAATGCGCGAGCAGGGCAATGCCATCCGTTGAGTATGAGTATGTCCCTCGGTTAGTCAATTGCTGGCCAAGGATGTCGGCCACGGTGTCCGCTGCGTCCTGGCGTGCGCCGTCGGCGTGGAGCAGGCCGAACCACAAGTTGCGGCTGTTGGTCTCGCTTGCGGTGAAGTCAGGCAAACCTGAAGTGTGCGAGGCAAGCTCCCGCAACGTCACATTGGTTAGAGCCGATTGGTTCGCATCGATCAGCTCGCCGACTCTCGTTTCGAGCCTCACCTCGTCTTTCGCGACCATGTCCATCAGGACCGCCCCACAAAACGTCTTGGACAGAGAGCCGATCCCAAACAGCATCCGCTCGTCGGCACCAATGCCCGCATACCTGGTGGTGTCGCCGTCGATGTAGGCGAGTGCAACCCGATTGAGTCCGCTCAGATGAGGCTCTGCCCGCGCCAGCAGTGCGGCGTCTCCAGTGCGACCCGATGCTGGAAACACTGGATGTGGCCCGACCAGAGCGAGCAAACCCGCCGCGCTGAGACCCGCCCCAGCGGCAAGCAGAGCCCTCCTCGACATGGTCGGAAGAGGAGCCGAACCCTGCGCATCGTCTCGGGCGGCGTCCATCAGAACCTTTCCAAACTCAACGGATCTGCTACGCGCCACGACCCCGTCACAACTATGACGGTGAAAGCACGGCCGAAATTCCGAGTATAGCGAGCGAGTCCGCGATGCCGTCATACCAGCTGATTATGGTGACCCGGACGATGTGGGGCGCTGAGACCATCAAACGGGCTCTTTGCATCGAAATCGCCTCCTTCCTGGGTTATCGTCGGATGCCACAGCCGGCGCACATGGCCAAACCTCCCCCGTTAGTCACTCCGCGCATGATCGGCACACTTCGCGCTGGTTCCCGAGGATTAGGCGAAAGGTTTGCAGGAGCCCGTGCGCGACGACGACACATCGTACGACGTGTAGTCCACTGCGGTAGAAAGGCTCAGGTGGGCACGTGGTGATCCCGCCTGACGGTGACATCGGTGGGTTCGTTTTCTCCAACGCTGGTCACCGCTCTGCTCCGGTCGAGCATGGCCCGACGGTCCCGAAACCACGGCATTCGTGAAACTCACGGTTCAAGCATCTCGTCGAGGTTGTACTGGAGGTAGGCGAACTCCCCGTCCGGCGCATTCCAGTGGGCCTCCCCATTGGTACCCAGGCGCCTGTGACCGACTCGCTGGTAGGCGGAAATTGGTGTTGACCAGCGCTGTGGTGTCAAGGTCTTGCCATCGCTTGATACGGCCGCGCGGTCGTCAGAGACGAAATCGATGAGTTCATGGTTGTCGTTGAAGGTCAGTTCGGCAGTGATGGTGTGCTCGCCGTACGTGTACGTACCGCGAACATGGTTGTCATCTATGGACTGCCATATGGTGGGAGCGTGGATGAGCGCCGCTGGGGCGAGGATACACAGGTCGTTGAAGATGGTGACGGTCTCTGCTCGATCCATCTCGGGTCCCTTGGCGTTGACCATCGTGAACAGGGAGCATGCCCTTACCCGCATTGTGGCGGCCCCTGCCTCGAACACGTGCAGGACTTCGACAGGAACCCCAAACAGCGCGGCGTCCATGAAGAACAGCCGGCTGGGTTGCGGGCCGTAGGTGTTGACCTGCTCACCCGTGAACGTCATCCACGGCTTGGTCGGCCCGCTACGGATGCGGCCATGGAACTTGGCCTGGAAAGCCTGGACAAACGGTTGCCCGACTGCGCCAGACTGCCGGATGTAGTCGGCTACAAGAGCCGGAAGTCGCTGGAGGTCGGCCTCGGTCACGAGACCAACAGCACGGGAATTTTTGAGTGCTCCGGTAGTGCGTCGACGATATTCGGCGCGAGCGCTTAGTGGACCCTGCGATGCCCATCCGTAGACGACAGCGACGAGCAGGATGACGTTGACGATCGTGCCAACGTTCGCGTCGGCCCACGAGGTAACAATCACCAGTTGGGAGCTGGCGACCGCGAGTGCACCCAAGATCCACCACCAACGGACGCGAGCCAGAAGCAGCACCCCCGCGGCAACTGTAATCACGGCGGCCACGAGCCAGGCAGCGCCCAACCCGGCGCTGATCGGCTCGGCCAACTGGGTCACCTCGGCCCAGCCCAGCCCCTTCGCCGCACCAAGGAGATGGATAAGTCCGTGCAACACCACGACCAGCCCAACGACCCAACGGACAGTCGTCCTCACAACCCGACCGTTGATGGTCCGTCAATCTTGTAAAGTGCGCGATCGAAACAATCGGCCGGTCGGATGATCTCTGCTGGCAAGTTGCACATCCCTGCTTAGGGCAAGCCCTGGAGCTGTCCTATCTTGAGTGGCGCCATCCGTTCAGATCGGTGTCGAGGTGAACCCAAAACGCTCGAGGCTTAGCGGCGCTCGCTCGACAAGTGTACGCCGCGACAGCGCACGGGTAGTGATCCCTGCGCAGGTCGGTACGGCTCGAATCGGTCGCCGCGCTCACCCGCGCTGCCAAGCCGAAGCCGCCCGGCGCATCCACCGCACTTCTCGGCCCGTTGTTCCGGCTGCTTGCACGGATAGGCCTGTAGAGCTTCCGAGACGACGAAGCCCTGATGAGCAAACCGCTCTCATCAGGGCTTTTATTGTCGGGCTGACAAGATTTGAACTTGCGACCCCTTGGAGGATTTTGAGCCCTACCGAAAGCTTGCGAAAATCTCTAGTTTTCCCTGGTCGTACGGGGAATCGAACGACTCTCCTTGAACTAGTTTACCTGGTCGTTGGCGGTCCGTCACGGGTGATTGAGATGGGTATTTGATGGGCATCGTGAACTCAACCCGAACACCTTGACCGGCCAAGGAGCGAACGCGATCAGAACTGACTGCCACACCGGCGAGAGCATCACTACGATCGCGGAGAGGTCCGGCACCTAACTGATTGGCACCGCAGGAGCATTTAAAAAATACGGATAGTCCGGACCTTAGTGGAAGACTGTCAGCTATGGGCCTAATGAGTGTCGATGATTTCGGATCAGCATTTTCGTCAAGCAACCCGGAGTGGGTAGGCGGAACCGCAAAGAGCTTTCGGTTCCACGTTGAAGAGATCCATCTCAAGAGCGGGGATGTGATCCGACCCCAAGCAGCGGGTGTAACGGCGATCGTTGGCGCAAACAATGCAGGCAAGTCCACAATCTTGCGGGAACTAGTCGAAGCTCTTCAGCGACAGCCTCACCAAACCGCTCCACCGCAACTTTCATTAAACCGTATCGAGCTTTCCACAAATGGGGAGGCAAATGATCTCTTTGCATGGCTTCACAGCAACTCCACGTTTGCATTACAGGGTCAATCGTTGGGGTTCACTCGCGCCATGGCAGGGTTCGAAAAGCCTTCTATGCTTGCACACAACTGGAACGGTCGAGATACCGGGTTAGGTAGCCTCGCATCCTTTCTGTGTTTCTACGGCAACGCCGCGGGACGATTCTCAATCGGTGGGTCTGCCGAAATGCGAGAATCCGTTGATGACCCTCCAAACCATCCCGTCCATTACTTACAGGATTCACCAGAACTCACGGAACGAATCAGTCAACTCTCAGAGGACGTCTTCCATCATCCACTCACTCTCGATACATTAGCTCGCACTATACGTCTTCGCGTCGGGAAAATAGACGCCGAGGTGCCTCGGATTGACAGTATCCCAAGGGGCTACAGGGAGACTCTGGCTTCGTTGAGACCACTCGACGAACAAGGTGATGGAATGCGTGGATTCTTCGGCCAAATCTTGCCTGTAATGGCGTCGACATATCCTCTAATTGTCTTAGATGAGCCAGAGGCCTTTCTTCACCCGCCTCAAGCTCACGCGCTAGGAGTCCAGCTCGGACGCCTAGCGGTAGAACGAGGAGTTCAGATCCTGGTCGCGACTCACGACCGGAATCTGTTGACAGGTCTCTTGGATTCAGAAGTTGCGGTCTCTGTCGTACGGGCAAGTCGGGGCTCTGGTCAATCGCGTGCGTTCCAACTTGACGCGGCGCAGTTGCGGGAGCTGTGGAATGATCCAGTCCTTCACTATTCGAACGTATTAGATGGGCTCTTCCACCGCATCGTGGTGCTCGCGGAGGCGGAAGGAGACTGTGCGTTTCTCTCCGCTGCACTTGATTCCTTCCAGCGAAGTACTGTTCATCCCGACAGGTGGAAAGGCTGCCATGCATAAGGTAGCGGCCGCGCTGAAAGCAATCGAGGTTCCTGTAGTAGCAGCACCAGACCTCGATATGCTCGCGAACGAACACGAAATCAAGCAACTCTTCGATTCATTGGGTGGCAACTGGGTGACGACCGGTAAATCACTTTGGCGTCGCGCAACTGCCGCGCAAAGAGAACCTCGTGACACGGTAAAAGTTGGTCAAGTCCTCGAATCGATCAATTCCTTGCTTTCTGAACGAGCCGACGAGGCATATACGAGTGAGATTAGAGAGCTCTTGCTCGCTCAGACGCGCTCGCGTGACTCTGCTTGGAACGAAGTCAAGGGTTACGGAGTTGATGCATTTCGCGGGCAAGCACGAGCAGAACTAGAGTGTCTGCTCAAGGTTATGCAGCACGTCGGGATTGTTCCTGTGAGAAATGGCGAACTCGAAAGGCTTGCGCCGGAAGTTGTTGTGAAGAAGGGACCCGGTTGGCTTCAAGCAGCACTTTCAAGCTCTGCACAATGCAACGAACGTACACAACAACATGTCACTCGTCTCCTCGACACTGCGCTTGTGCTTCTCGACGCTCAGGTTTCTGTGACTGAAGTTTGAACGCGACCCACACATGACATCATTGCAGGGGCTTCTCCGGCCAAGAAAGCCTGTGGGCCTCAGTGCAAGGGAGGATTGGAATGGAGCTGGTCACCCGGCGGCGCAAATCCTCGATCTGCAAGACGCGTGGCAACATTCGGAGCAGTACGCAATGAGCCCGCAGCTCAGGCTCTGAAGCCTACGGCCAGCGTCCGAGGCCACCGATAGACTCTCAAGCAATGAATGAGAGTGGGGCCACCCTTCTGGCTGCGGAGCAGAAGGCACGGGTAGTCATTGACCGCCAGCTCAGTGCTGCGGGTTGGGCCGTCCAAGACCGAAAACACCTCAATCTCTTTGCCCCGCAGCGCGGCATCGCTGTCCGTGAAGTCATCATGAAACCTGGGCATGGGCGCGTCGATTACCTCCTTTACGTCGACAAAACGGTCGTTGGCGTGATCGAGGCTAAACCGATGGGTACTCCCCTCTCGGGCGTGGAATGGCAGTCAGCGATGTATGCCACCGGCCTCCCCGACGACGTGCGCAAGAAAGCGCTCGACCCGGAGGGTCGCCTGCCGTTCGTCTTCGAAGCTTCGGGTTCCGAAACACACTTCACTAATGGCTTCGACCCGGCACCACGTTCACGCCGTATCTTCAACTTTCCCAAGCCAGAGACCCTCTCCGCGACTATCCGCGCGGCTCACGATGAACCGAATGTGCCGCCGACCTGGCGCGGCAGGGTCCGAGGACTTCCAACTCTCGATGAGTCTGGTCTTCGGCCTGCCCAGGTTGACGCGGTGAAGGGCCTCGAACGCAGCCTCGCCGAGCAGCACTACGGACGCTCGCTGATCCAAATGGCGACCGGTGCTGGTAAGACGTTCACCGCCGTCACCGAAGCGTATCGGCTTCTAAAATGGGGCGGTTTCAAACGGGTGTTGTTCCTCGTAGACCGCAATAATCTCGCCGACCAGACCATGGGCGAGTTCAGTAATTACCGCACGCCCGATGACAATCGACGTTTCACCGAACTGTATAACGTAGCGAAGCTCACACGTGGCGGGATGCCGGATTCCACGAAGGTCGCAATCTCAACAATCCAACGCGTCTTCAAAGCCATCAAGAACGAAGACGTTCCCGACGGTGACGACCCTGGACTCGATGACTTCACCCCGGATGAGCCGGTAACAGTTGCATACAACTCTGACCTACCTCCGGAGTCTTTCGATCTCGTTATCGTCGATGAGGCACACCGCTCCATCTACGGCGTCTGGCGGGGTGTGCTCGAATACTTCGACGCACATATCGTCGGGCTCACCGCAACGCCTGGCAAACAGACCTTCGGGTTCTTCCAGCAGAACCTCGTTTCTGAGTACACCTACCATCAGTCAGTGGCAGACGGAGTGAACGTCGATTTCGACATTTACCGGATCAAGACGGAGATCTCCGCCGACGGGTCGACGATCGAGGCTGGCACCTACGTGCCGACGGTCAATCGCGACACCCGTGAGCAGAAACTCGTGAAACTCGACGCCGATCTCAATTACACGCCGGGTCAACTGGATCGTGCTGTTACCGCGAAGAGCCAGATCCGTCTTGTACTGGAGACGTTCCGCGACAAGCTTTTCAGCGAGATCTTTCCCGGGCGCCACACGGTCCCGAAGACACTCATCTTCGCCAAGGACGACAACCACGCAGAAGAGATCGTGCAGACTGTCCGTGAAGTGTTCGGCAAAGGCAACGACTTTGCTGCGAAGATCACCTACACTGCGAAAGATCCGAAGGGGCATCTCAGGGCGTTCCGCACGAGCCCTGGAATGCGCATCGCAGTCACTGTCGACATGATCGCTACCGGTACGGATGTGAAGCCACTCGAGTGCGTGATGTTTATGCGGGATGTGCGAAGCGGCCAATACTTCGAGCAGATGAAAGGCCGCGGTGCGCGAACCATTGCGCCCGCAGACCTCAAAGCTGTTACCGACGATGCCGAAGCCAAAACCCGATTCGTCATAGTCGATGCCATCGGAGTCACCGAGCACGATTTCGTGGAGCCACCGCTCAACCGTGACAAGTCGATCAGCCTGAAGAAGCTGCTCGACAAAGCCGCAACATTGAATCTCAACGAAGACGAAACTGCTACTCTCGCGAGTCGCCTGGCAGCACTCGATCGTCAACTCAAACCAGAGGAACGCTCTGAGCTCGATGAGGTTGCGCACACGTCGATGCACACCATCGTGCGCGCGTTGGTTGACGCCGTTGATCCGGAGAAGCAGGCCGAAGCGATTGCGGCACAGTCAGACCGCACGCCAGCTGAAGTCATCGAAGAAATGCTTGAGCAAGCCATTGAGCCACTCGCGGCGAACCCCAAGCTGCGCACTCGTATTCTCGAACTGCGTCGACTCAAGGACCAGGTCATCGACGAGGTCAGCGTCGACGTGCTCCACGAAGCCTACGGCGTGCAACGACTTGACCGCGCGAAGGAAATCGTCGATTCCTGGCGTGAGTATCTGAACTCGAACCGTGCCGAGATCAGCGCAATCGAGCTGATGTTTGAGGCGAGGGGTCGAGGCATCTCATTCGCGCAGATAGAAGAGTTAAAAGAGAGGATCGCCCGCCCACCGCACAACTGGACAGTCGACCTCATTTGGAATGCGTACCTTACCTTGGAGATTGAGTACCGGGGCCGCCCTGAGAACAGGGATCGGCACACGACCACAGACCTCATCTCACTATTGCGTCTCGAGACCGGTGTCGATGATGCCCTCGTGCCGTATGCCGAACAGGTTGAGGTGCGCTATGAGAACTGGTTGGCTCGCCAGGATCAGGCTGGCGTGAGCTTCACCGAAGTGCAGCGCTGGTGGCTCGACAAGATGATGCAGATCATCGCTTCCTCGGCGGGTCTTGACGCCGACGATCTCGAGAACGCGCCCTTCGATGAGCGCGGCGGCATCGACGGCGCTCTCCGAGACCTCGGTGATAACGCGGGCGACCTTATTGAAGAGTTGAACCGGGAGTTGGCCGCGTGAGCTGGCGTGCTTTAAAGCTCAGTGATGTCGCGACGGTCGGCCCGAAGGATCCCGCGCTTACACCAGAATCACCATTTGTCCCCATGTCTTCGGTCAAGGTTGGAATTCGATACCCGGAATCGTATGAGTTACGCGGAGCACGCAGTGGCGTTCGTGCGCGCGCCAACGATGTTCTATTTGCGCGAATTACACCTTGTCTTGAGAATGGGAAGCTCGCGCAGCTACCCTATGACGCAGCACCGACGGGAGGTAGCACGGAGTTTCTCGTGGTGCGCCCAGGGCCCGATGTTGATCCCGGGTTTTTGTATTACTGGTGCGCATCCCCGGCCGTCCGTGATCGCGCGGAGAGCGAAATGAACGGCACCACGGGACGCATGCGGTTCCCAGGCAACGCTTTTAGTTCGTTTCCAATTTCACTGCCGCCGCTGGAGGAGCAGCGCCGCATCGTCACGATTCTCGAAGACCACCTCTCCCGCCTCGACGCCGCAGACTCGTATCTCGGTGAGGCTATTCACAGGATTGACACACTGAGGGCCGTCACGCTCGCAAAGCTTCATGAAGGGCCGACTGTCACACTGGCCAGCCTTGCTACGAATGCTAGCTATGGTACATCGACGAAGTGTGTCGTCGACGGGCCCGGGCCAGCGGTCGTTCGGATTCCAAACCTTGTTGACGGCACGATCAACCTGTCCGACGAGAAACGTGTCGCCGATGCCAACGTTGATGTCTCAAACTCAATGCTGTCTGAGGGTGATCTTCTGATCGTGCGAACGAATGGATCTGTTCAACTCATCGGACGATCCGCCGTTTCGCCTACTGGCCTGAATGCTGCATTCGCCTCCTATCTGATTCGCTACCAGCTTCGACGTGACCAGGTCCGCCCTGAATGGGTGCATGCAATGCTGTCAACACCACAGCTTCGCTTGACGATTGAGAAATTGGCAGCGTCGAGTGCTGGACAACACAATTTGAGCCTTGGGAAACTCGGGCCCCTGCAGATACCGCTGCCGTCTTTGACCGAGCAGGAGCGTTTACTCGATAAATTGTCGTCTATAGACGCTCATCGACGACGGTTGTCTGACGCGGTCGCAACTTCGCGCAGGCGCTCTACAGCCCTCCGCCGTTCCTTGCTCGACGCAGCGTTCTCGGGCAGACTGACCAGCTCCTCGAATGTGATGTCGGGGGCCCAGGAGATGATCGACGCATGACTGGCAAACAGGTAAAACTCTTCCTCGTCGATGGCACCCCAGGTGGGCTCATGACGGCTGAGATCACCAATTGGACCGGCAGCATTGTCTCCGCGCGTCGGTCTGCTTTGGCAGAGCTGCTTGGTCGCGAAGAAGCAGAGCGCACCGGGGTCTACTTCCTCTTAGGCGAGGACGAAGACGCAGTCGGCGACACGCGCTGTTACATCGGGGAGGCAGACACCGTGGCAACTCGGCTGCGTAGCCACGCTAAAGAGAAGCCGTTCTGGAACCAGGCTGTCGTCGTCACCTCGAAAGACACCAATCTGACGAAGTCACACGTCAGATATCTCGAGTCTCGCCTCATCGAACTCGCCACGCAAGCAGGTCGCGTCACGCTCGAAAATGGCACTGCCCCGCCACGTCCGCGGCTCCCCGAGGCCGATCTGTCAGACATGGAGTACTTCCTCGGGCAGTTACAGATTGTGCTCCCTGTGCTCGGCGTGAACGCGATCCGCGTCCGACCAACGCCGGGATCGCCCGAGGCTGGTGATTCAACGGTCTCTCCAATCTTCCAGCTGAAGAGCGCACGACTCGGTGTCAACGCGAGCGCTCAGCAGATCGACGGCGAGTTCGTCATGCTCAGCGGGTCTCTAGTGGTTCCCCACTGGCATGGTGTCGGCAATGCAGTCAGCACGCAACGCGCATACGCGAGCTACCTCGCCCAATATGAAGAGCTCCTCGCTGAAGGTTCGATTCTGGTCGAGAACGGAACCGGGCGCACGACACGCGACATCGTTTTCTCGTCCCCTTCGACGGCCGGATCTATTGCGCTAGGGCGTTCCTGCAATGGTCGTGTTGAGTGGGTGAGCGCCGAGGGTGCATTCGGAGCGTGGGAGAGCCGAGGTGTCGAGGATGCTTAGCCGAGACGCTCGCGGTTACACTCGTACCGATGTAGATTTGGGGCACAACGTCCCCCGAGCCTTTCCACGATGCGCAACCCGGGGATTTTCTGATCTCGCTTGGCCCTGCGAGGCTACACGGGCTAGACTTGAGCTAATAGTTCAGCCCGCCCAGTCTTCTGGTGTGGGCTGGATCTCTTTTAGGCAGGGGTTCGCTTGATTCGCCCCATCAAACCTTATGAGACTCTCGAGGCGCACCTCTCTAAGATCCAGCAGCGTGGGATTGTGATCGATCTCGACTCACCCGATCAATGGCTCACGAGTGTCGGCTACTACCGTCTGAGCGGGTACTGGTATCCGTACCGAGAGCTAGTTGCTGGTCGTCGCGACGACGATTTCACACCGGGAACAACATTCAGCGATGTCGTCGCGCTCTACGAATTCGACCGCAAACTCCGCACGCTGATCCATGACGGTGTCGAACGCATAGAGGTGATGCTTCGCGCGCAGCTCAACGAGGCCATCGGTATCATCGGCCCGCTGGCGTATCTCGACGCGAAACACTTCAGACCAAACTTCGACCACGCCGCTTGGTTGCAAACAGCTGAACGCCGAGCTGATCGCGCTCGTCGCCGCAATGACGCCGTTAAACACCACGATGAGCACTACGGCGGAAAGCTCCCGATCTGGGCGATGTCAGAGGTGCTCGACTTCGCGGATGTATCTCGACTCTATGAAGGGCTGCCAGCGAGCATGCAGTGGGAGGTTGCCGAGCAAGTTGGCATTCGCATCGATCTGAGCAAGTTGCGAAAAAACCAGGCAGAGAAGGCGCGCAAGAATCACCCACTCGTTCGCTGGTACGAACAGCTCGCGATTGTCCGCAACACGAGCGCCCACCATGCGCGCCTTTGGAACCGATCTTTTGCCCCAGTCGGCACTGCTGCAATGCGAACGATCCCAGCCCTTATACCACTGCCCGAGGGCCAAAGTGAGCGCCTCTATGGCGCCCTTTGTGTGATGGGCACGCTGTTGGATGCGGCTTCACCAGGTACAACCTGGCGCGACAAAGTGCGATATCTCGTCAACAATTCTTTCGCCTCTATTCAAGGTCGCCACGTTGGAGAGATGGGCTTCCCCGAAACATGGCAAGGCGAACCGTTCTGGTCAGGAGACCGCAATGTCTGATTCCCGTCGCTTGGTCGACAAGCTCGACTCGTTCCGAAATCTGCTTCGTGATGACGGCGTCGGTGTGCTCGACTACATCGAGCAACTCACCTACTTACTGTTCCTCAAGATGGCGCACGAGCGCGCCACGCGGAAGCTCAGGCCAGAGCAGATAGTTCCCGAGGAGTACTCGTGGCAACGCCTGCTTGACGCCGAGGGTTCGGCGCTGGAGCTCGAGTACACAAATATTCTTGCGGGTCTGGCAAAACAGCCCGGTACGCTCGGGGTGATCTTCCGGAAATCTCAGAACCGGATCCAAGATCCAGCCAAGCTTAAGCGACTGATCGTCGACCTGATCGACAAGGAGCAGTGGTCTGCCTCCGGCACTGATCTGAAGGGTGACGCCTACGAGCAGCTTCTCGCCAAAGGCGCGTCCGACAAAGGTTCGGGGGCGGGGCAGTACTTCACTCCGCGGGATTTGATCCAAGCCATCGTCGATGTGGTGCAGCCGACCGCCGACGACACCGTGATCGACCCCGCTTGTGGCACCGGTGGTTTCCTACTTGTTGCCCACGATTTTGCGTCGCGCGATGCCGAGCATCTCACGCCGATCCAGCGCGATCGACTGCGAGACGAATTCGCACATGGAACCGAACTCGTCGACGGCACCGCGCGCCTAGCCGCGATGAACCTACTGCTCCACGGCATCGGTACCTCAAACGGTGACTCTTTGATCGACGTGCGCGACGCGCTGATCGCCGACCCCGGCGATCGATATTCCGTGGTGCTCTCCAACCCACCATTCGGCCGCAAGTCATCAATGACAATGGTCGGCGCCGATGGCCGGGAGTCAAAAGAAGATTCCGAGATTGAGCGCGCTGATTTCGTCACCACCACGAGCAACAAGCAGCTGAACTTTGTGCAGCACATCATGACTATTCTTGATATCAATGGTCGGGCCGCCGTTGTGTTGCCCGATAACGTGCTCTTCGAGGGCGGTGCGGGCGAGGTGCTGCGTCGCAAGTTGCTGAACGACTTTGACCTGCACACAATCCTCAGGCTGCCCACTGGCATCTTCTACGCCCAAGGCGTGAAAGCCAACGTGCTGTTCTTTGATAAGAAGCCCGCAAGCGAAGTACCGTGGACGCGAAAGCTCTGGATATACGACCTGCGCACGAACCAGCATTTCACCCCCAAACAAAACCCACTACGCCGGGCGCACCTCGATGAGTTCGTCGAGTCTTACCTTCTCGGAAGTTCGCGCGGAGAACGCGTGGAGTCTGAACGCTGGAAATCGTTCGCCTACGACGAGCTGATCGCCCGAGACAAGGTGAACCTCGATATCACTTGGCTCAAAGACGACTCGCTCGACGACCTCGACTCGCTTCCTGCACCTGACGTCATCGCTCGGGAGATCGTTGAAGACCTCACCGCGGCATTAGCCGAGTTCGAATCCGTCGCCGCAGCGCTCGAAGAAGCAGTGTTGAGCAGTAGCGACTCGCCGAACAAGTAACACAGCCTTGCGCCATGTAGCGACGGTGCCGCAAAATTTGCTGGACCGTCCTTCTCAGTGCGATTGGTTTCTAATGAAGGCGTCGCACCGGTAAAGGCAGTCGTCCCCTTGTCTCCTAGGTACGCTCACTCTCCCATTTCGTCCACGTCTTTTCCGTGAGTGCGAAATGTTCAGCAGACCCCACGGAGACACGAGGTTTCACGAACGTTAGAGTGCTGCTCAGGATCTCGGCCGACTCCGCCGTTGACCGAGTGTGCCATGATGCCCTATTGCTCCGCGCCGACCTCGGCGATGAGCATGCGGAAATCTCCGTTTCGCGGCGCATTGACTTGCGAGTACACCGACCACTCCAGCGCATAGGTGCCACCTAGCACCAGCGCCGCTTCTCGACCGCGAACTGTGCCAGGCGCGGCGTGCGAGCCCCACGTGAGGCTCCCGGTCAAGGTACGGCCGTGATGCAGCCTGAATGCTGCATCGATAGGACCGATCTTCCGCGTCTCGCTCCACATTCCACGGTCGTTGGAGATGGTAATGGACATGCCACCTGCGACGACACCGGCTTCGATGAGTGTTTCGATTCGCATGACATCTTTGAGGATGTCGTAGCGGCGTAGATCTTGGGCAGACTGCGACCTCAGCATGAACTCTTCGCCACCGACGCTCACTTCAAGCCTTGCGGTAATGTATTTTAGTTCGAGCGCGTACTGCACGCCGCCTCGGCGTAGGAGGATGTCGAGGTTAATCGGTCGCGCTCCAGGCACCCGCACCGGCCGCTCTAACCTCAGCTCCACGCCCCGGTCAAGCCGTGCGATCTGCACGGCGAGCTCATGCTGGAAATCAGCTTCTGAGTGGAACACAGGCCTCCGTGCAGCCAGCTCCGCCAGCGCGGTGCGGATCAGTGTGCCGAAGCCCACCACAGGGTTGCACTCCCCACCGGTCACGTGAGTACCTCCAGAGTTTGCAGGAGTGGGGCTTTGGCTCGTGGGAGTTGTGTGGCGAGTGCCATGAGCTCGGCGGGCTTGCCGCCGCGGCGGAGCCATTCTTTGGTGGCGTTGCGAGCTACTTCATGCCCGACTGATGGCCGAAGGCGAAAGCAGTCGATAATGGTGCGCTCGGCGCTATACAAACCGATGGTCTGCGAGCTGCCTGGAATCAAGATCTCCTCTCGCCCGAGATCGAACGTCGCCGGGTCGAAGCGGTGCCAGCGAATCGCACCCTCGGTCAGCGGCGTACGCGTTCCGCGCGGTATTGCGATATCCAATGCATCAGGAATCGCATCGGTGAGATCATAGTGTGCGAGTGCTGAAAGCAGACAAATGGTTGCTTCCGGTCGGCGGGTGGCCGCTTCGAGCTTGTCCCAGTCCATTGCGGGTGCATCCGCGGGCAAATAGATGCCTCGACCGATGCGTTCCCACCGCCCCTCAGCATGCTCCCGGTACAAGGCGCTTCGCTTCTCGGCGGCAGCCTTTGGTCTTAGAGCTTTCACAAGATCACCTCCTGACACGTTTCGTACACAGATAATGTTATCTGAGTACGTTTCGTTTCGCGAGGTAAATCTTCCACCCAAAATATTGATCATGACCCGAACGCCTTCTCCAGCAGACCTGCAGTCGTGGGGTCGACGGTCTCGTCGCGACGGATGTAGTGCTTGATCGTGATCGCCGGGTCAGTGTGACCAAGCAGTTGCGAGGCCAGCTCGACACCAGCTTGCTCGTTGATTGTCGTGGCGACCGTACGGCGGAATTTGTGCGGGGTCACGCCCTCGATCCCTGCCAGGTTCATCACATGCCGCAGCTGGCGACGCACGTTATTCGTCGTCAACGGAGTGCCCTCCCGGGAACAAAACAGCAGCGCGTGGGGGTCGATCGTGTCGAGTTGCTTCAGCCGAAGTTGCACAGCTTGCGCAGCGAATCCAGGAAGCTGAATCGTGCGCCGCGAACGCGCAGTCTTCGGATGATCCTGCCGAATCGTGGGCGCACCCTTCGGGCTGACGATCGTTCCGGCGATCCGCAGGGATGGCACGCTCAGGTCGATGTCGCGTCTACGGATTGCGAGCACCTCGCCGATGCGTGCAGAGGTGCCCAGCATGACCTCGATGATTGCGCTGAGTTGCCCGTCTGGTTTCGGCCCCGAGACATCGCGTCCGGCTTCCCAGTACGCGATCGCCGCTCGGATCGCGGTGATCTCCTCGGGTGTGAACGCGTCAGGCATCCGCGCATCGCGATGCAACCGTGCAACATGATCGACCGGGTTGCGCAGCAGCACCTCGTGTCGCGCGGCCAGCGCGAGTGCGAGCCGCAGAACGACGCGCGCATGCTTCGCCTTCGAATACGAATCCTTCGCAAGTCGCTTCAAGAACTGGTCGCAGCGAGCGACACCAATCTCGCGCAGCGTCAGATCCTTGAACGCTGGCAGCACAAGGGTGCGCATGTCTCGCTCATACAGTTGCCGGGTGGCAGTCGCGAGCCGATCCTCCAGCTCGGTGTCTTCGAGCCAGTACGCCACCAGATCGGGGAACGGGCTGTCGGCCGTGAGCGATCCCGCACTCGGTGCGATCAGATTGCGGTCGACGCACTTGGCCTTGAGTGCGTGCGTTGCAGCGGCTGCAGTGTCGCCGCTTGCCTGCACGAGCCGGGTGGCCCCATCCCAGTCCCGGTAGCGGGCGCGCGCTTCAATGCGGCCGCTCGGGCGACGGCGGGTCGTGATCCCACCGTAAGTGCCGATCGTGAGACGCGGGCGACTCATCGCTTCACTCCTGAAGATGCTGAGGTGGCGCAGAGCGCACAGCAGGTGCCGGTTCGCGCTGCGCTTCGATCCACTCGGTCACATCGGTGACAGCGAACTTGAGGTGCTTGCCGAAGCGATACGCACGCGGGCCGACACCGCGCGAACGCCAGTCGTAGATCGTCGAGACAGGCACCCCGAGATAGGCAGACAGCTCGCGGATATCGAGCAACGGAGGCAGGTCGGGCAGCGAAGACGGAAGCGGAGTTGGGCTGGTCATGCAGACCAGGTGCGTCACGCGCTCCGAGGCAACCGGAACCACCCGTAGGTGACCTTTGCGAACCGAATAAAGTGCAGTTCAGAAGCCATTTCAGGAGGGATTTTAGATGGGTATTAGATGGCCGGATCAAATCTCACCAACGAAAAATCGCGGAAACCCTTGAGTCTCCGCGATTTTTTGGTCGGGCTGACAGGATTTGAACCTGCGACCCCTTGAACCCCAGGTAGCCCCCAGAGGCCAAAACGTTGATTTCCCGGAGCGTAGAGGTGCACAGAACGATTCAAATTTCGTCATGCATTGCATGTTTTGCATGATTCTGGTCCCCTTTTGGTCCACTCGCAGTTCGTGCACGCGGACGCGGACCTTGGGGCCGCCCAGTCCTTAACCACAATCCTGCCGACCAGCCTCAACCTCCGCAAGATCGCCTCCTTCCGCCAAGACGAATCTGCTGCACTTCTGACAGAGTCGGGAGCCTCCTGGCGGCGGGATTCCGCGCTTCGTGTACGGGGTAATCGCAGCCTAGGGATTCAGCCGCTCGAGCTGGCCGGCCATCAGCCAGCGCACCCGTGCCCGTGCCCGTCAAGGTAGGCCTGCGGAGGACCTGGAGTGGTCTCGTGCACCTGATCGGTGTCGTGCACTGGGCATGAAACAGGAGGGTTTGAGTGGATTGGAGCCCCCCTACGTGACCGACACTGGGGAGAGCGTGACGTGCTTCGCGCTTATCGGACGAGTGAGAACAGACCGAGTTCATGCCTAGTACTGCACAACTTGTGATCATCCGGGGGCATGAGCGCAAGCGGCTTCGCCGTCCTCGTGCAGGCAGCTGAGGATGTTCGATCAGGGGTCGTTTGTCCCGGACGCAACGACCGCACCCGAGGTACCTCGGGTCAAACTGCCCGCGTCGTGGGTTCCGGTGCCTCAGGTACTTTGCCCGCGAAGTCTCAGCTGACTCTGATGCCGCGGGGTGGGGCATGGCTGGTGGGAGGGTGGATCGGTGCCGGTCGGTTTTGACTTTCGCGAGGCCGGTAAATTTGGCTTGATAGCGGCGGATGTCGCGGGCCAGCTCAGCCAGGTTGAGCCGGTCTCGGCGATTCCATAGTCCGGCTTATTGGGAGGGTGAGAGCACGCTGGCGTCCAGGAGTCTGTCGAGTGGGGTGGCGGGGTGTCGTAGATCCGTCGACGGCGGCCGTTGCGGTCTTGACCGTTCCCCTTTTCGCGGGCATAGTACGTGAATCTCGTCGACACCTTGTGCGACCGGAGCGACAAGACCATAATGAGTGCATGATGCCTGGCCCCGTTGCGATGTGGCCCCCCGATGACTAGGGACTCTGATGGGACCAAAACCGCGACCAAGTCGCATGGCAAGCGCTGGGTACAGGCAGGCGCCGGACTTGTGACAGCTGGATTCCTCGGCGCCGTCGGTACGAGCATTTTTGGGTGGTGGGGAGATGCGATCGACACTCGTGCGCCGCTGAACGCCCACGTTGATCTTATCGATACGAGTTGCCAGAGCGTCGTGGTCGACGCAACCACTCGGGCGGGCCTCGAGACCAATTCGGAACCCACGATCGAGTGGGCGCTCGAAAGGGGTGGCGGGGCCTGGTCACAGGGTAGCGTGAAGGTAGTTGTGCAGGGACGGTCGGATGCGGCCGTCGTGCTCCAGCGCTTCGTGGTCAGCGACGTAGTGCGATCGGAGTTACCTGCTGCTCCGACAATAGTCTCGCACTGCGATCCAGCCCCCCGTGGGGCCGACGCAGGCCTGCCGCCGAGGTATTACTCGCTCGACCTGGACGCTGACGTGCCGCGTGTCGTGCTCACCGAGGGAACACCCGACTTGGAGGTTGTGGAGTTCCCCTATCAGGTGTCGGCATCGGACTCGGAAGTCTTCTTCGTGTCAACCAAACACTCGCAGCAAGCCTGTCGATGCCGATGGCGGCTCGGCATCGAGTGGATCAGTGGGGACGACTCCGGCGTGCTTGACCTTGGATTGATCGACACGATCGTCGCGCCAGACGCGCCGTACTATAAGTGGGCCGCCGGAAAGTGGATTGGGCCCTACACCCTCGACTGAGAAGGTGACCGTATCGTTGACGCGGGCGGAAACTTGGGCGTCGGCAACCCGTGCACGTGGGCGCTCAAGAGTACTGGGGTGCTCAACCCCAAGTATCAGACGCCTCACCGTGAGCCGCTTGGGAACGCTCTTATCTACGGAGGATCGGTCTCGCCAAGTAAGGCATGACAGTGCGTTACCGGCTGACGCCGGCGCGAAAGATCTTGCTGATGCTCGGCGCTTGGGCTTAGGTGGTTGGGTATGTCGAGGCCCGAAATCTGCCGCAGCAACGGCACCCGATCTCCTGGGCGTTGCTGCCACGCTGGATAATCGCGGCCTGCCCGCAAGATCATCTGTAGCAAACTGGGAACACTCCGAACAAGGCCACATCTCGAAGTAGGTGGAGCCACATGTACATAGATCGGTGGATGTTGAGCAGTTCCTGGGGTTTGAGGGTCGCGAGCTCGAGGTCCTCGATTGACTTCCACGGCCCCGGGCGTGCGGGGCCCTGCACGAGTTCACTCTTGTAGTATCCATTGACCGTTTCGGCCAGGGCATTGTCAAAACTGACCCCGACCGAACCGATCGAAGGAACAGCGCCGATTTCGGCCAGGCGTTCACCGCAGCGAATAGACGAAAATTGCGCTCCCGCATCGATATGGCACCGCAGCCCGGGTAAGTTCGCACCGCGGGACAAACGGGCCATCTCGATCGCATCCAGCACCATCGGGGTGCGCATGTGGGAGGCGACCCGCCACCCCAGCCCGGGACTGTGGACGCGTTCGCGGGGTGGCATGTGCGAACCAACCCAGGAACGGACGTGCCCAAAGGTGTGACAGGACACACATCGCCATACAACCGCAAGAAGTAGGAAAAGTTCACGTCGATGGACTGGGGCTTCGAAGCGAACATCGCAGTCAGGCTTGATGCGGACGTTCCCGCGCAGCGACGATTCCCCGGGATTGCCGTTGCCGCATCAATCAGCGTTCCGATTGGAAGCGCTGCGACAGGGTGAGCCGGAACCGGTGACTCAAACCGTTTTGCGAAATCGAGGATGAGCGACGACGACCGCAACTCCTGCGCAGCCTGATGCCACTGGGCCGATCGAGAGTGCTCTAAACCCCTTGACCCTGGGTTAGTAACGATAAATCTCCGCCGATAGCCTATGGACGCCAAAGCCCGGAATCCCGGGGCAGAAGGCGCCCAGGCGTAGACCCCAAGACGACAGCGCGGCCCCGTTTCCGCGCCACAATGCACAGAATTGGTCCCCTTCTGGTCCCCTGCCTGTTAAGAGGAACGAAAAATCCCGGCGAGATTCGCGGTCTCACCGAGACTTTTATCTGTCGGGCTGACAAGATTTGAACTTGCGACCCCTTGACCCCCAGGTAGCCCGAAGAGCCCAGATCGTTGATATTCCGGGGCGCAGCGCTCCGCAGAAGGCCTCAATTCACGTCATTCATTGCATGGTTTGCATGATTTTGGTCCCCTTTTGGTCCCCTTTTGGTCCCGGGCAGACTGATGGCAGCCAACTGGATCATGAGGTGAGACACGATGGTCGAGAACACTGCCCCAAGTTCCGCTTTCGCGCCGAGTCATTCGACTCGACTTACCGCAGTGACGCTATCGTCTCCGTTATGGAAGGTGTCGTCTGCCGGACTGCGTTGCTGAGTGGCGAGATGAATGCGCTGCCGATGACAGGGAAACCAGGGCTCTCGTCCAGTCGAAGAACGGCGGAGCGCACGCCTTCGCGCACGACCCGCACACCGTGGGCCTAATCGCTGCCGCCCAGCTATTGCACTTCGGCCTGGAGCAGCTATCCGGCGATGTGATGTTCATGCTTCTGCCGAGTGACCTGAGACGGTCGGTGCACTGCACACCCACATCTCCTGGAGGTTTGACTTCTTCGGCGAGTCGCTCTTGCCTATCACCGTGTTCCCGGGTTAGGCATCATTCTGAATTACGACGCCGGCGATATCGGGTGGTCTTCCCACGCTTGATCGGGCACCGAAGCGGCTCCCAGAGACACCCACACATCCTCATGAATGTGCACGACCTTCCACCTGCCGCCCTCACGCCGCAATAACGCGGTGTTCCGGGAGAGCTCCGGCGCGCACGGCCGCCCCTGTCGGTCGGCCAAATCCACCCGTAGCCAGTACGCAACAAGAACGCTGTCGCCATTGCCGAACGCCCGCGGATTGACCATAGCGACATCGGTCTCGACGTGCCCGCTTCCGTCTGCACTACGCTGCGAGCGCACCACGTTAAGCTCGTCAAGGCCCACGATCAGGTCGGCGTGCACGGAGTCAAACATCGTAAGATCAGCGGACAAAACCGCGTCGATCCCTGAAGGGTCCCCCGCCTGATAGGCCTTGTACATGCCTCGCAACACATCGATGGCAGCGGTCTGCGCCTGGAGCCCCACAGTGCTCTCCCGCCTGCGGGCGCCGTCAGTCATTGCCGGAGTCGAGCCGTGCGTATTTCACGCGTCGCGCTCTCATCGACCGTGAAATGGTCTGAATCGACCACCACGCCATAGGCGCGCGCGGCGGCATCTATCGAGACAAAGCCATTGCGTACATCGTGCGCGACCTTCGCCGGGTCGCGCCGGAACGGATCCCCATATCCGCCTCCACCACCTGTGTTGTTGGCGAGTACCTCCCCTGCCTCGAGATGGTTGTAGCTGCCGCCCTGGCGCACCTCCCTCGGCGTGCCCGGATTCAGCACGATCTGATTCGGTACGCCCTCAGCCCCACCGGCCACCCCCCAGGGTGGCGACTTCGTCTTGTACACGATGCAGATCGCCGTCGAGGGTGCGGTGAACCGATACACGCGGCTCACCCCGACGCCCCCGCGATACTCCCCCGGCCCACCGGTGTCCGGCCGGTACCCGTAGTGATCAATCACCATCACCGACTTGCTCTCGAGCACCTCAACAGGATTATTTCGGCATCCCGGTTCCGTGATGTGCATGATTCCGTCTTCACCGTCACCCGCGGAATGTGCGCCAAAGCCGACCGCCTCGTTGGTCGCCTCAAGCCATGCTTCACCAGTGCGCGGGTTCACGCCCAGTCCCATCATCGAGCAGAGGTCGCCGCCTGAACAAGCGGGCACCAGATCGGGCATACCCTTGGCGAGTGCTTTCAGAACAACCTCACCTGCGAGGATGCTCGTCCACATTGTGAACGTTGGCATTGGGGGCACCGCGTGCATGACGCTGCCCGGTTCGGTCACGACCCGCAACGGGGCAAAATTTCCAGCGACCACCGGTGAATCGGGTGTCGTCATGGACTTGAAGATCAGGCAGCACAGTGCTTGCGTGTCACCGACCGGAACGTTGATCGGCCCCTTTGTCCCTGGGGCGCTTCCGCTCCAGTCGACCACAAACTCATCGTCAGTGATGGTCACGGTGACGTTCAGCTTCACCATGGTGTCGAGGTCAACCCCATCACTATCGACGAAGTCGAAGGCGCTCCATGTGCCCTTCGGCAATTCCGCAAGCGCCAGCCGGGCCAGCTTCTCGCCATGGGCATTGATCTCCGCCATCGCCTCACGTAGCGTGTCGTTGCCATACTTCACAGCGATCTCCCGGAGTCGTTTCTGCCCCGTGTAGCATGCGGAGACTTGCGCCTGAATATCTCCGATCGTGCGTTCTGGCATACGTGAGTTGTACCGAATGATATTGAATATGTCATCGCATTGCTGTCCACCTCGATACAGGCGCACGACCGGGAAGAAAATACCCTCCTGATACATGTCGGTCGAATCGAGCACGTAGCCGGCATCCTTCTGCTTGAGGTCGAGCACGTGTACTCGACACGTAACGAACCCGATGATCTCACCATCGTGATATGCCGGCGCGAGCACCAACGGGTCAAGCGTGTGCGCCGACGACCAGTAAGGGTAGTTGACGATGAACACGTCGCCCTCACCGAACGCCTCAATACCAAGAAACTCGATTGCCTTCTTGAGTCCGTAGTCATTTCCGCGGGTGAATTCGGCGACGCCCGGTACGTCTGCCACGACATCACCGTTGGTGTCATGAATGCCGAGGCCATAGTCATGTATCTCATACACCACTGTGTTGTAGGCCGTACGGCAGAGGTTGCGCGCCATCTCATCGGCGGCGGCAATGACGCCATGGCGGATGACTTCGATTGTGATGGGATCGGTGTGTTTCATCAATTCGCCTCCTGGTGAACTTCTGTCTGATCGACTTCGGCCGGTTCGACATTGGTCTGCTCAACCCTGTCCGGCCGCGCCGCCACTGAGATGATGAGTTCGCCATAGCGACCGACAGTGAGCGTGTCGCCCGTGTGCATCACGGTGGTGGCGGTGTGCTCCGTGACGACGGCCGGGCCCTCGATCACGTCTCCTCCGCAAAGTTGCTCACGCACGTACAGCGCATAGTCCTCGCCGCCATCATCTCGCAGGTACACTCGGCGTCGCCCGGCAACCTGCACCTGACCGCTGCCTGCCTCGACCTCGGATAGCGACGGTTTGGCTATGATCCCGGCGGCGTGCACGCGCAACGTGGTGATCTCGATTGGATCGGTCATCACGTGACCGTAGTGCCGTTCATGAGCTTCGGCAAACCGCCGCGAAAGCTCATCGGCGAAACCTCGAGGCGGCGAGCCCACTTCCAGCCCGGGCGGGCACTCGAGGGTCACAGAGTGCTCCTGCCCGGTGTAGCGCACATCGATCATGCGACGCGTCCGTCGGTCGTCGGGGCCGAAAGACTCCTCAGCAAGGACCTGGGTGGCCGTCTTTTCCATTGACTGGAACTCGGCGGACACGACGCCAAGGTCAGCGTCGGCGACCGCCATCACCGCGGTGCGGGCGAAGTCATGCTGCACATCTGCCATCAACATGCCCAACGCTGAGAACGCGCCCGAGCCGGGTGGTACCACCACTTTCGGTATTCCTAGCTCCCGCGCGACTTCGATGGCGACGAGCCCGCCGCCGCCGCCGAACGAAAGCAGCGCGAAGTCCTTCGGGTCGAGGCCAAGTTCTACGGTGATGCCACGCACCGCTCCCATAATTTTCGCACTTGAGATACGCATCACGCCGCGAGCAAGCTCGGGCAAGTCCACGCCCATTCTTTCCGCGATCGGTCGGAGTGCGTGCTTTGCGAGCCCAGCATCGAGAGTAAGTGTGCCGCCGAGTGGCGTGTCGGAGCCGAGGTAGCCCAGGACGAGCGCGGCGTCGGTGAACGTCGGTTCGACGCCGCCGCGTGCGTATGCCGCAGGTCCAGGTACGGCTCCCGCGCTCTGCGGCCCGACCTGCAAGGCACCGGCTGGGTCGAGCCAGACTAGCGACCCGCCCCCGGCGCCGATTGTCTGGATGTTCAACGATGGAGTGTTAATTGGCAGACCTTCGAACTCAGCGCCCTGGTAGAGCAGCGGTTCGCCACCGACTATCAGCGAGGCGTCGAGGCTTGTACCGCCCATGTCAATCGTTATCAAGTTGGGCAGGTTGACCAGTCGTGAAAACGCTGCCGCGCCCACAACTCCCCCCGCTGGCCCGGAGAGGATGAGGTTCACTGGTTGTTCGCGCGCGGTGCTCGCGGTCATTGCCCCGCCGCCGGAGCGCGACATGAAAAAGCGTCCACTAAAGTGATTGTCGGCCAATTCGCCTTCGAGGTCATGCAAGTAGCCGCGCATTATGGGTTTGATGTAGGCGTCGAGTACGGCTGTGCTGGTGCGTTCGTACTCCCGGTACTCGCGCGAAAGCTCGTGCGAAAGCGTCACCTCAATGTCACCGGTAATCTCACGCAGGATTTCGCGCATTTTCAGTTCGTGCGTCGGGTTTGCATACGAGTGCAAGAACGCAACTGCTACCGACTCGTAACCACGGTCGACGATCTCGGCGGCGACAGCGCGGGCATCGGCTGCATCCAACTCGGTGCCGATGCTGCCGTCGAAGTAACTGCGCTCGGTAACCTCGAAGGTGTCACTTCGCTCGAGCAGTGCCTTAGGTTTGCGATACTTGATGTCGTACATGGGTTTGCGGTCAGTACGCCCGAGCAGGTACACATCGCGAAAACCGCGCGTCGAGATGATCGCGGTGCGTGCCCCGGTGCGGGTCAGCAGACAATTGACTCCGAGTGTGGTTCCGTGGTTGAACATAGCCACGCTCTCCAGTGGCGCCTGCGCGTACCGGAATGCGTCCAGTACGCCGCGTGTGGGCGTATTCGGAGTCGTCGGAACCTTTTCGAACCTCATGTGACCGGTCGATGGCACGAGCGTGACCACGTCGGTGAAGGTGCCGCCGACGTCAATTGCGACGCGGACTGGTTCGGACACGTAGTCGGCGGCACTGCGCGTGTCCTCCGCAGCATGATCCCCGGATGTGTGGTTCATAGGTCTCCCGACTGGTGGGGTCTTGGGTGGTGGGGTCTTGGGTGGTGGGGTCTTGGGTGGTGGGGTCTTGGGTGGTGGGGAGTCTTGGGTGGCGTGGCGTCTTGGGCTACGGATCGGCCCGGTGCACTTACTCTTCGGGCACGAACGGCTCCACCGATTGCCCAGCAGACGAGACCGTTGGCTGCATCCCGAGCGGCTCGATTGTCAGCGGAGTACTCAAATCGACCGACTGCGCAAGCATCTCCTCCGCTCGATGACACTCAACGAACCTGCCCGGCTCGATTTCGCGCCGCTCAGGCACTACCGTGCGGCAGATTTCGATCGCTATCGGACAGCGCGGGTGGAACACACATCCCGGCGGCGGGTTGGCGGGGTCTGCCGGGATACCCGGCAGCACGATCCGTTCGCGGCCCTGCCCGCGGGGCACGTCGCCCAGGACCGTTGCTGGAGGGCTCGCGCTTCCATCGTCTGCCACTTCGATCTGCAGCACCGCCGACCGCAGTGCGGCCGAATACGGATGAGCAGGCCGTGCGAGCACCTGGTCGGTCGGGCCGCTCTCGACCACGCGCCCCAAATACAACACATAGACCTGCTCGCAAAGGCGCTCCACCACGGCTAGGTTATGCGAGATCAATAGGTATGCCAGTTGGCGCTCTTCACGTAGCGTGTCGACCAGGTCGAGGATCTTTGCCTGCACGGTGACGTCGAGCGCACTCGTTGGTTCGTCGAAAACCATCACCCGCGGTCGCACGGCGAGCGCACGGGCGATTGACACGCGCTGCCGCTGCCCGCCCGACAGCTGATGTGGCAGCCGGTGGCCGTGTTCCGCGTCGAGGCCGACCTCGCGCAGCAGGCGCACCACCTCATCTTTTCGTTCGGCAGCGGGCACAATATTGTGCGCGCGCAGTACCTCCGCAATTGCCTCTCCCACGCGCATCCGTGGGCTCAAACTGCCGTCGGCATCCTGCATCACGATCTGGATCGTGCGCCGGAAGTCGCGCAGCGCCGTGCCTCGCAGGTGGGAAACATCCGTGCCGTCGAGAAGGATTCGGCCACTGGTGATCGGTTGCAGGGCGAGGATGGCCCGGGCGAGCGTCGTCTTGCCCGAACCGCTCTCGCCGACGAGTCCGACCCCGAACGGGCCGTTCGGCACCAACAGGTCCACGCCGGCCACAGCGGTGACCGCACCGTACCGAATAACGACTTCTTTGGCCTCAAGCATCACTGTTCTCTCCGTTTAGGTGAGTCTGCCGGTTCAGTGGCCGATGCCGGCCCAATACCGGAACCGCGGCGAGCAACTCGCGCGTATAGGCGCTGGTCGGCGAGTGGATGACGCTCGCGGTCGGTCCGTGCTCGACCATCTCCCCCCCGCGCATCACAGCGACGGTATCCGCTATCTCGGCGACCGCCGCAAGGTCGTGGCTGATGAGCAAAGTAGCAAGTCGCCCTCGGTCACGTAACTGCGCCAGCAGCGTGAGTATCTCCGCTTGCACGGTGACATCCAGCGCGCTGGTCGGTTCGTCGGCCAACAACACTTCCGCGTCCAACGCGAGGGCTAACGCGATCGCCACGCGCTGCAATTGACCGCCTGACATCTCATGCGGGTACCGGTCGAGTACCCGTGCCGGAAGCAACATCTCGGCAATCGCGGACTCGGCGCGTGCCCGAGCCTCGTCGCGAGACCGGACACCGTGCAGGCGGAGCGATCGCACGAAAACGTCGCCGACCTTCATAATCGGATGAAACGCAGTACTTGGGCTCTGGAAGATCATCGCGATCCGTCGGCCACGCACTTCGCGGAGCACGTGTTTGGAAGCGCCGACGAGCTCCATCCCATCGAAGCGGATACTCCCGGTAACAATGGCGCCGAGCCGCTCCGCGAGGCCAAGAATTGCATTGGTCGACATCGACTTACCCGAACCGCTCTCGCCGACAAGCCCGACTATGCGGCCTGGTTCGAGATCGAGACTGGGGATGTGGGAGACACGATGCCCGCCGAAGGACACACTGAGGTCTCGGATCTCAAGGGTCATCGACTAACCACCCGCCTCGGGTCGAGCCGCTCGTGGATTCCGTCACCGAGCAGATTGAAGGCGAGTGCCGTGATAAGGATCGCCAGGCCTGGAAAGGTGACCACCCACCATTGCGTCGCGAAATAGCCCTGCCCCTGGTTCACCATGAGGCCCCAATCGGGCGTCGGGTCTTGGGCACCAAGTCCGAGAAACGACAGTGATGCGGCGGTGAGGATTATGCCACCGAAGTCGAGGGATGCCTGCACGATCACGGGCGTCACCGAGTTCGGAAGCACGTGTCGGAACATTACTCGCCAGCGGGGCAACCCAAGAATTCGCGCATTCTCCACGTAGCGTCTCGTGGTGACTGACTTCGCCTCGCCACGCACCAGGCGCGCGTACCAGGGCCACCAGGCGATTCCAATTGCGATCATCGTACTGTACGGACTAGGCGGCAACACCACTGCGAATGCGAGCGCAAGCAGTAGCGCTGGCACAGCGAGGAAGATATCGGTGATCCGCATAATGACCTCGTCGATGACGCCACCGAAATGGCCGGCGAGCAGGCCCAGCGGTATACCGATGATGCATGAAGACGCGATCACGGCCGCGGCGATCACGGGTGAGATACGGATGCCGTAGATTACTCGACTCAGGATGTCGCGGCCCACCTGATCGGTGCCGAATAAGTGCTCCGCCGAGGGGGCTACGAGCGTCTCGAACGGATGCGTGGCGGTGGACGCATCATCCGGAAACGGGGCCAGGAACGGGGCGAGCACACCGAAAATGACGACGATCATGACAATCGCAGCCCCAAATGCGAACAGCGGATTCTCACGCATCCAGCGAACCGCCCGACGCCCGGCTGAGGTGGGACCGAACGCGCTTCCGCCCCGTGGCTCGGATCCTTGCCCGGCATTGGTCACTCTATTGAGTCGGCTCATTTCAGGCGGATCCTCGGGTCGAGGGCGGCTTGCAGCAAGTCGACGAGCAGATTGGCCAGCACGTAGACGACGGCGACGAGAAGCGTAATACCCATGATGGCTGGAGTGTCGAGCGACGTGATGGCTGCAGCGGCATAACTTCCGATCCCCGGCCAGTTAAAGATCGATTCGACCAAAAACGTATTCACCAACGCATAAGCGAAAACCAGAGCGAGCACCTGAATGATAGGGCTCCACGCGAGTCGCAGGGCAAAGCGGCCGAATACGCTTCGCTCACTGAAACCGAGTGCACGAACCATTTGGATATGAGCATCGCCAGAAACCTCGAGGATGCTCGCTCGTACCATGCGCATCACAACACCGATTGGGTAGGCAGCAACGGCGAAGGCGGGCAGGATCAAATGGCTGATCGAGCTGCCAAGAACCGGCCAGTTGCCGGTGAACAGCGCGTCGATCGGCGTGAAGCCGGTGTACGACATCAGCGGCGAGGAGTATTGCAGCTCGGGGTCGTATTCACCAGCAACCGGGAGTAAATGCAACTGTTGAAAAAAGACCATCTGCAGGATCAGCGCCAACCAGAAGACCGGCATCGAGACTCCGAAGACGGCGAGGGTGCGAAGAGCTTGGTCGCTGAGACGACCCTTGCGGTACGCGGAGATGACTCCGAGCGGGACTCCGACGACCACTGCGATCACTAACGCGGTCACCACCAGTTCCAGCGACGCTGGCAATCGAAGTGCGATATCGGAGAGCACCGCCTGGTGGGTGTGAATCGACACACCCCAGTTACCGGAAAGGATACCGCCAAAGTAGTCGAAAATCTGCACCACCAAAGGCTTATCGAGACCGAGTTCGGTGCGCACGGCAGCAATCTGCGCGGCCGTTGCGTGCGGGCCCACCCAGCTTGCCGCCGGGTCGCCGGGGATAACGCGGGCGATGAAGAACGTCAGCACCACGACCCCGGCGACCACAAGCGCCGCAAGCCCCAACCTACGGGCAAGATATTTGATCATTGAGCCGCCGGCTGCAGATCATAGGCGAACGCCACGTTCGGATACGCCGGATTGTCGACGTAGCCTGCGACCGAGTTTTGTAGCACCCGCTGGTAATTCGAGGTGTAGAGAACGACCGCCGGAGCGTCGTTGAAGAGCTCCTTTTGCATTTCGATGTACATCTGTTCAGCCTTGGGCTTGTCGACGGCGAGGACAGCCTCGACCTTGTCGATCTGGGCATCAAGGCCCGCGTTCTTGTAGTAGCTGAGATTGTAAAATGGTTTTTCTTCGCTGTGGAACAGATTGATAAACCACGAATACGGGTCGGCATAGTCAGGCCACCAGTACATTACGAAGATGTCCTGTCGCTTTGACGCGTCCTCAGATTGCGCCTGCGCCCACTGGGTCGGCCACTGCAGCGCCGTGAGCGATACGTTCACGTTGAGGGCAGCGAGGCTGGACTTCACCAGTGTCATAGCGAGTTCCTGCTGGTCGTCGCCGCTCGTGTAGGTCAGGGTGAGGTCGAGTGCCTTCTTGCCCGGGCCATACCCCTCCTTGGCGAGCAGCTGGGTGGCCTGGTCAGGATTATAGGCATACTCCGCAAGACCCTCCGAGTAGCCGACGAGACCTTTCGGTACGATTCCGGGCGTGCGGGTTGCAGATCCTTTCAGCGCAGCGACGATGCCATCATAGTTGATGCCATAGTTGAGTGCCTTCCGCAGATTAGGGTTCTTCAGCGGACCATCCGTTGTGTTGTAAAAAGCAAAGAGGTTCTGCCACGAAGCGCGTTCAGTCACCTGGACACTGTTGTCGTCTTTGAAGGAGCCCCAGAGCTCAGGTGTGAGCTGAGCGACAAAACTGACCTCTTTGCTGCGTACCAGTTGCGCAGCAGTAGTAGCCTGGCCGACGACACGGTACACGACCTTGTCATAGTGGGCGCCATCCCAGCCGCCCCAGTAATCGGGGAACGCATCTAGAGTGACTTCGACCTCTTGCCCCTGTTGCCACTTGGTCACAGAGTACGGCCCCGAACCGGCGTCATGGCCGGCCTCGAACCACGCCGTTAGGTCTTCGCTGCCCGCGGCCTTTGTGTCGAAGATGTACGCCGCGTAGTCGGCGGAACTGATCAGGTCAAGCGGGGCTGCGTAACTGAGGTTGAACACCAGCGTGGTCGCATCCGGCGCGTCAATGCTCTTGACAGCGCCCCAGATGTACGCGGCGCCGGCGTCGAGCTTGATCGTGCGCTCTATAGCGGCCTTTGCGGCGGCGGCATCCAATGGGTTGCCGCTGTGGAATTTGATGTCGGGTCGCAACGTGAAAGTCCACTGCATACCGTCGGCTGATGACTTCCAGCTGGTAGCCAGAAGCGGCTCGACCTTCTGGGTGTTGTCGTTGTATCGGGTCAGTGTCTCGTATACGTTGCTCAAAACGATTATCTCGTTCGAGTACGAGGTCGATGGGTCCCAGCTGGTGATGGCCGTCGAGTGGGCATCATAAACGAAAGTCGAGTTCGTGCCCGTATTGGCTCCCGCGGTGCTGCCGCCCTCATTCGCAGTCGGGGAGTGCGGCGTCCCGGTGCAGGCAGTCAGGGTGAGTGTCGCGGCCACGATAATGGCGGCGACTATGCGCATGCGTTTCATTTCTGCTCCATCTATTTCAGGAAGATATGTTGGGGTGGGATCAGGGGGGACTCCGGCCATGTTCTGGGCCGAGACGGGCGGATTTTTCTCTGCAGTGTGCGGAGCCAGACGCGAGTCATCAGAGCGACCCCAGAGGGCCTGCCGCCTTGACTTTTACACGAAGAGCGGGATTCGTGAGATAGGCGAGGGGGATCTCCTCGATTCCGACGACCTCGACCTTCTTGGGGTCGGCGCCGGCTCGCACTGCACGCTCGGTCGCCTGTTCTATCGCCTCGGCAATGATGTCTGATCGGGTCGAGTTGTCGAGAGCGAAGATTCGGTCGACCTGTCCGCTCACGGTGCCGATAGCGGCACCAATAGCATTGGCGACATCGTAATTGTCGGGGCGGTGAATGACGCTGATACCCGGGATCTTGTCGGGCAGGAAAACGCTACCGCCGCCGACGGCAATCATTGGCATGTCACCGCGGGCAACCTTGACCCTATCCACAGCGTCCGCAACAGCCTGATCGGCGAGTTCCAGGCCCTCTGCGAGTTGCTCGCGCAGGCTCGGATCGAGATCGTGCGTGCCGAATCGGGCGCGGCCGGCGGCTACTGTGGCATCAGAAATGGTGGCCCGCGGCCCTCCGAAGATGAGGGACTGCTCGGGCAAGCGGTAGCCGACACTGTCCGGTCCAATTGTTGTCTGGCCATCGAGCCGGCGGATGATGGTGCCACCGCCGATCGCGATGCTGACCAGGTCGGGCATGCGGAAGTTGGTGTCAATGCCACCGATCTTCACGCCGAGGCTCGACTCGCGCGGAAAACCGTTTGTGAGCACTCCGATGTCGGTCGAAGTGCCTCCGACGTCGACGACGAGCGCGTCGTTCACCCCTGTCAAGTACGCAGCGCCGCGAATGCTGTTTGCCGGCCCGGAACCGATGGTGAGCACCGGGAAGTGGAGGGCGAAGTCAAGCGCCATAAGAGTGCCGTCGTTCTGCGCGAAGTAGACGACGGCGTCTCCGAGTCCGTTGTCGGCAAGGGCTTGGGTGAGTGCACCGATCACCCCGTGCGCGACACCTACAAGTGCTTCGTTGAGCACGGTCGCATTCTCCCGCTCCAGGAGGCCGAGGGCGCCGATCTCATGGCTGAGCGACACGTGCACGTCAGGGCCGAGCTCCCGGCGCACTAGGTCAAGGGCGGCGAGCTCATGCTCGTCAGAGACTGGAGAGAAGATCGAGGTGATGGCTACGGCATCGACTTTCTCGTCAAAACTGCCAAGGAAGCGGGCCATGGCGTCGGCGTCGAACGCAGTGATCTCGCGGCCGTCGAGCTCGGCGCCGCCGTCAACGATGCACTCGCCCATAGAGATCGCCTGGCGCAGGTCGGCTGGCCAACCGAACAGAGGGCGGATCGCGTTGCTCGCCGGGCCTCCGATGCGCACGACTGCGACCCGGCCAAGACCGCGCCGTTCGAGCACAGCATTGGTCGCGTGAGTGGTGCCGATCATCACATGGCTGACGTCGCTCACTGAAATCTTGTTACTCAGCACCGCTTTGATCGCCGCATTGATGCCGCCGGTGACGTCGCGTGTGGTGCCAACCTTGGTCTTCGCCAACAAGGTGCCATAGGCGTCGATGACGGCGGCATCCGTGTTCGTTCCTCCGACGTCGACGCCGATTCGTAGGTTACGCGAGCTCATGGATGTCTTCTACTTTCTGGTAGGCGAACTCGTAGCCGAACGCACGTGGCCCTGCAGACTCGATGCCCTTGTCAGTGCGCCAGATCGGGTCGCAGGGAAAGGCGACGGCGGTGATGCGTTGGCCATAACGCAGCACTTCGGTAGTGATTGCTTCGGCGCTCTGGGTGTCCAGCACCGTGATGATGTCGGGAACCGAGGCGAGCACCTTGCCATCTTCGAGGGCGACAAGGTTCTCGTTCTGGATCTCGATGCGCACGAGTCGCCCGGAGTCGCCGCGAAGACCCTCGATGATGACGGAGCCACGAACGAAACCGCCTGTGGTGCGGCGTTCCACGTCAACAACCTTGCCCTCAATTAGGCGAACGCCATCAACAGCGTCCAAGAGCTTGCCAACCGAGTCATCGGCACTCTCGGCGATGAGTTGCCCGATCATGATCGCTCGCGACACCGAGCCGCGCACTGTGGCGGTGCGTGCCTGCTCAGCGGTCATCAAGTACTCGGAGGTCACACCCCGGCCGCCGAATGCGACCGCGGTGGAGCGGCAGAGACGTTCCAGCCACAGGCCGTTGGTGGGATAGAGGACGTTCACGTTGCCCCGCTCATCAGTTATCACGCACGGATCCGGGCGAATCCCCGCGAGGTGCATTGATACCTGTGGCATTTCCGGAAACGCTCGTCCCATACCGTCGGCGTCGACGATCGGGAGGCCCATGCGGGCGGCCCAGCCTATGGGTTCGCAGCCGTTCGCACCGCCGATCTCAGTGCACATTAACGCGGCGACCTTCTGTCCGGTGAGCGCTTCAATGCGGTCGCGCAACCAGACCCCCTCCCAACCATTGCCAGGCTTTTCGAGTGAAACCGTCGGGGCACCGACCATCCCACAGGGCATGATGAGGGCATCATCAGGCAGCTCGTCGAGGTCTACCAGGGGTACTGGTCCGAACTCTTCGATCGCTTGGAGGGCTGCGAGGAGCCCAATTTGGGGAGAACCTCCCCCACCAGCACCCAAGATGGCGCAGCCTCGGGCATGGGCAGGTAGAACATCGGCGTCTAACAGCATGGAGAAATTCTAAAAGGAATCGATCGCGCACTATTTGTAGATCGAGCACATAACTCTGCAAGAAACTGTGCTGTCAGCACAGCTTGGCCCGTAAAATTGACGTTGTGCTCTCGATTGCCGAACTACTTCAGGTCCCCGCGCTAAGAGGCGTCCGAGTACTGGCCGGTGACGCTAATTCCAGATTCGCGACATCGATACGGTTCGTAGAAGATGCACAAGGATTGTCGACCTTACCCGCGGAGTCAATTGCTGTGCTGAGCAAAGCCGTGTCCGCAGATTCGCAGGGGTACAAACTCGACATCAATCTGCGACAGGCGGCTGGACAGGGCATCGCCGGGTTGGTGTTGACAGGCCGATCGGCCCCCGGCCCAATAGCGATGACGGCCGCGATGCTCGCGTCCAGAAGCGGGGTGGTGGTGCTAGCTGCGCCGGAGGATTTAGACGTTGTTGAGTTGATAGTCGCCGCGGCGGCAGGGATAGCAGGCTGGGCCGACGGGGAATTGCGCAGGGCAGATGAGGCGCTAACCCGATTGCGTACAATGGAGCCGCAGCCCGTACCGGGCGACACTGCAGAAATCTTGAGAGTGGGCAGTGAGGCGCTCGATCTGGACCTGACCGTGCGCGCGCCTGAGGCCGGGGATGTCTTCGCTCGCATCCTGCTTGACGGACAGGAAGTGTCGACAATCTCGGCCAGGATGCCGCATGGCCACAGAGGCGCCGCGAGTCGGATCGTCGTTTCGGCAATCGCCGCGGCGATGGAGCGAAGTTTAAGCGCTGCCGTACACGGCCCCGGAATACCTATTCGGACACGGAGTGCAGTGCTGGGTGACATTTTAGTGGCGGATGATGCGAACTCGGCGCGCCTGGCTGATCAAGCACGAAGGCTGGGGGTTTCCGTAGATGGCTGGCATCGGGCACTCATGCTCCACCTCGTGAAGCCGAAGGAGCCACCAAGCTTTGACTTCCTGCAGACGATTGGGGAGGCAGCACTACGCGTAGTCAGGGCGGGGCCGCATGAGGACTACAGTGCCGGAGCCAGCTTGGCGACGCCGGGCTCGCAAACACCGCAATCGGGAGCATCTGGGTGGCATCTTGCACGTTGGGAAGATCGGATTGTGCTAGTTGAGATGTGGCAGCGACAGCCACGTCTTGACGTTGGACGGCTAGGGATGGCCGCGGGGCGCGACGTCTTGGCGAGTATGGGAGCACAGTTTCCGCAGCTGAGGTTTCGCTGCGGGGTGGGAATGGCCCATCAGGGCGTGCAGGGGCTGCGCGCATCTGTGGCGGAAGCACGGGTTGCCCTCGGTGCGCCCAACCGAAATAACTTGGTCGGCTACGACGCCGCCGGACTGAAGTCGATGTTGCTTGAGTGGTATGGAACCGACACCGCACGCCAGGCCGTCCGCGAGCTGCTGACGCCTTTGGAGGAATTGGGCGGCGAACGCGCGGAGACCGCGATCACCACGTTGCAGGCTTACCTGGACGAGCAGGGGTCGCTGGTTCGGGTCGCGGAGCGCTTGCACCTTCACCGCAATGCGATCGTCTACCGGATGCAGCAGATCAGAAAGTTACTCAAAGTCGACCTCGACGATGCCGACCAGCGACTGGCGGTGCAACTGGCATGCAGAGCGCGGCTATTGAGATGAGGGACATAATTTCAGGCTCGCGATTCCCGATCCTGGGTACCGTGTCGTGCCGCACTCCATTCTCGAGCTCGGAGGATGGACCTAGTTAACTAGCCTGCTGCGGAGTTCTTGCGTCTGCATTCGGCAGTCGTAAGTGGGGCTCGCGATCCCCCACTACTACTTGAGAGGACGGGCAAGTCCTGCGCAATCTAGAGCGAGCGCACCGATCGGGTGGCCCTAAACCCCTTGACCCCGGGGCATCGCGGCGAAAGCCCCGCCGACAGCCTTCGGGCCAAAAGGCCCGGAATCGCGGGGCAGGACGTGTCCGCGCAGTGATCTCGGGACGGAGGTGCATCCCCTATTTCCGCGCCACATGGCGCAGGTTTGGTCCCCGTCTGGTCCCCTAACTCGTCGACAGCAACAACAAGTCCCCGCGAGATTCCTCATCTCACCAGGACTTTTATCGGTCGGGCTGACAAGATTTGAACTTGCGACCCCTTGACCCCCCGGTGGGCGAAATCGGCGAAATTCTTGATTTTCAGGGGCGCAGTGCGGCGCAAAGAGCCTCGATTCACGTCATGCATTGCATGGTTTGCACGTTTCTGGTCCCCCTTTGGTCCCCTTGGTTTGCCCGAACCCTCTGAGGTCGGTAGGTCCGGGTATGCTCATCGACGTGAGCCACCACCTCCCTATAGACGTCGATTTCGACATGCGTACTGATACCCCTGAAGGACGCGACCCCGATTCGCACAGCCCAACTTTGCGGCAGTATCACAAAGCCCTGTGGAGCAAACCACTGCCAAACGGGGAGTACTTCGAGTTGCGCACAGATGTTCCACGCGTCTATCTGTTTCACGAATCACGCCTCGGGAAGTTCTTCCTGTCGAGCGATACCGTCGCAACTTCACATCGGAAGCGGCTGAACTGCTTCTACACGCAGTTGCCAGCCGAAGCGAACGAGCGTTTCCACCGGATTGGCTACACAATCGGCGGCATGCTCATCTTTCCCGGCAACCGGATTGACGGCAAGCAGACCATCAATCAACGTCGCGGGACTCATCGTTCGATCCAGGACAGGCTTGACCTCACTTTGGAGTGCATCCGACTTCACTACCGCGGAGAACAGAGTCCGCTCAGCACGACCCTCGATCTGCACGGTGACTTCTTCAATCTCTTCGAAACGTTTAGGCAGTACATCGAGTTTTTCCTTCTCCAGGATCTCGTTACAGATCGGTTCGACGTTGACTTTCTTTTACCGTTTGATGGGTTCGATACCTCGCCGCTGCCCACCGATTTCGAATCGTATGCCGGATACTGTGACCGGACCATCGCATTCGTCGAAGCACGGAATCGGCGCATCGCAAACCTATAGGGGCTGGGCCGACAAGGAATACCACCCGCACCCAGCACCATACGTTTATCCCTACCTGCTTTACCCCAAGTTCCTCTTACACCGCGCTGCAGCATCGTCAACGCTTTCTCTGCGACCACGGTCAGGACCGCGTAGCCGATGATCGTGAAATCATCGCCGAGCCATCCCGGCAGTTCGAAGAGCTGCGGCTCGGGCCAGATCGGGTTTCCAGCCGAGTCGACCATGAACGGTGCGCTATGAATGCGCCCGTGGCGCGTAGCCTTCGTTCCAGACCATGGTTTTGGCTTTCCATTTCGGCTGCACTCGTCTCGGCCGTGGTGTGCTGCGTGGGACTGCTCGACCCTGCGCGGGTCTTTGACATGGAGACGGCAACGCTATTCGAGGCGAGCATCGCCCAGGATCTGGTTAACCTCTTCTTGGTCGCCCCGCTGACGGTCATTCTTGCCTTCCTGTCCGTGCGCGGATCCCTGCGGTCATGGTTTGCCTCGTGGGCGTCCTCGGTTTCACCGCATACAACTAGGCGATCTACGCTTTCTCCATCCACTTCGGGATGCTGTTCCTGGTGTGGGTCACTGTGCTCGGGCTGTCCTCATACGCCGCCACAGGCAGCCTGGCGGGGTTGCGCACAGTCGCCGTCCCAGTTCGGCCGCGTTTCAATGCGGCTGCCCGGATGGTTCCTCATGGCAACCGCAGCACTGTTCGCTTTGTTCTGGTTGCGCGAGATAGTCTCCGACCTCCTGGTAAGCCGACCGTCCACCTCCGCGATCACCTGGAACGTGCCGACCAATCCGGTGCACGTCCTGAATCTCGCGATCTTCCTCCCTGGCGTCTTCGTCGCGGGGTTGCTTCTCCTGCGCCGCGACCCGCTCGGCCATGCGACTGCGCCCGGCGCACTGATATTCCTCGGCCTCACCACCTTGCCGATCATGGTTTCACTCTTCGTGGCGCAGGCCAACGGGCATGCACCAAGCTGGCCGTTGGCTATTCCTATGGGCATCATGGCCCTCGCAACGCTGGCCCTATTGTGGCGAATGCTACGTCAGATAGGTAAGCCGCCGGACGTTCTACCGGGCGAGGCGTCCTGAAGCCGGGCGAAAGAGTGATGCGACCGCGATGTGCTGGATCGTGTCGGTCATGAGTGGCGACGCGACGAACCTCACAGCTTGTGAAGTGCGATGCTGCAGTCAGAGTGCACTTCTCCAAGCGACGGGCGCTGACTCGTTGCCACGGCGTCCTCGCACCGCAGGGCGACCCCGAGAAGACCCTGACGCTCGGGCCTGAAGCACCCGGACAGGGAATCAGGGAATGGCTGGATACGACCAGTGCCTCCCCACTGTTCGCGGCAGTCGCGATCGGCGCCGACATTCCGATTCTGCTCAGCGGCAACGTCGCAGCCCAGATCGAACATGCGTTGAAGGCGACCGTGACAACGGATCGGTCCTGTCTCGACCACGACAAACGCGCGCGTCAAACTGCTGAGGTTGCCCGGCTGCGCCGACGGACACGTCGTTACCCACGCCAACCGATGATGCGCGGGACCGTGACCATGGGAGGCGGGTATACCGTCAAGTTATGGTCGAGTCCTCGCCAATCAACCGGATCACCGCAGACGATTTGATGTCGTTGGTGTCCGAGCGTGGGTCCACGCCGATGCAGGTGGGGGCGGTACTACTTCTCGATGCACGGGCCGGACTCGACCCGGCGTCCGTCATCGAGCTACTTGCTCGGCGCGTAGTAAGCGTGCCGCGGCTTCGGCAACGCTTGCAGAAGACCCCGTTTGGATGCGGCCGACCTGTGTGGGTGGACGACCCCGCCTTCGAGATCGCCAACCATGTGACCTCGCTCCCCTGTCCTGAACCCCGAGGCGAGTTGGAGGTGCTGGGCCTGGCCGCCAAATTAATTGGTTCCGAACTGTCACGAAGCCGGCCACTCTGGGCGGCGACGTTGGTGACCGATACGGCAACGGGTGAGGCAGCCCTGATCCTCGTATTCCACCATGTACTCGCTGATGGAATCGGCGGATTGGCCGTGTTGGCCAACCTCGTCGATGGCGCACCGGAGACTGTCAACACCGGGTTTCCCCTGCCGGACCCGTCAAGAGGGCAACTCGCCGTGGATGCCGCACGGGGTCGCATACGTTCTCTGCGGCGGATTCCGACTGCCATACGCCGGATCGGCAGTGCCGTGGCCGAGTTGCGACCGGCCGCCCGTGTTAGCGCCGCACCCACATCGCTCAACCGCTCGACCGGCGCGAGGCGAAGTTTCGCCCGAATCCGGGTTGACGTGAATCGGATACACGATGTTGCACACGCACACCGTGCCACTGTGAATGACGTCGTGCTCACGGCCGTCGCCGGCGCTTTGCACCGGCTGCTCGCGAGTCGCGGCGAGCAGGCCGACGTGATCGTGATCTCCGTGCCGTTCTCCGCCCGACGTCAGGCCAGCGCGGGAGACCTCGGCAACCAGAGTGGCGTGATCCCGTTGGCCATCCGCGGCACCGGCGACCCGGCCACACGTCTCGAAGCGGTAGCCGCGCTCACCCGCGCGGCCAAGCTGAAGCCGCCCGGCGCATCCACTTTACTTCTCGGCCCGTTGTTCCGGCTGCTTGCGCGGATGGGCCTGTACGAGTGGTTCATCGCGAGGCAAAAGATGATTCACACCTTCGCGAGCACACTGCGCGGGCCGGAGACTCAGCTCTCGCTGTTGAGTTGCCCGATCACAGAAATCATTCCGCTGAGTGTGCCAACAGGGAACATCACGGTGTCATTCGTGGTACTTTCCTACGCGGGCAACCTCGTCGTGACGATCGCGGCGGAACCTGACACCTGCCCCGACCTACCGACACTCAGGGGATTTCTAGCCGAGGAGTTCGAATCGCTTGAGGCACTCGCCGGGTAGATTTTGGGTGGGTGGATCTCCCGGTCTGGGAACAACACACAAAAGGTCAATGAAAACTGATACCTCATGTGGTGTGGAAATCTGGGAGTTATTCGGTGGAATGGAAGTTGACGACTATCAAAAGTGACCAATGAGTGCGGGCCTAAATCAATTGTCCGAACTACCCACAAAGAATAGTTCGTGAAATTCAGGCGGACTTGGCGGCCAACGTCTTACACTGCAAACGGATGGCCGTCGACTACTCCGTCGAATGTGTCGCGCATCTCCGGCGCTCAGATGCTGACCTCAGGATAGCGATGGCGGCGTCCGCTCCGAGCGCTGGTTTGATGCAGTCCCCTGTGGCAGCCCGGGGCCCGAGCGCAGTGACGGGCCGCGCACCAAAGTGATGACCACGGCCACTGCAGCCAAAACGCAGCTGAAGATCCAGTAAAGGTACTGGTTGACGGTGGCGAGGATAAGAACCGGGAAGATCGCCATGTAAGCGTTCCCCACCCCATGCGTCCACATCGCAATGAACATCGATCTGCCGCTTCCCACATAGACCCAGGTCAGGATCACCGACTCTGCGAGGATCATAATCAGAAAGGCACCGAAAGGCATGAAGCTCTGACTGGAACCCGTGATGAACCACAGCGGCGCATGCCACAGCGCCCACACCACACCCAGGATCAGACTCGAGGCCAAGTCGTTGTGCCGCTGCAGCAAACGGTCAAGAGCGAACCCGCGCCAACCGATCTCCTCCTGGCCACCACCCAGGTACACCATCAATGCCAAAGCCGAAGGTGACGAGAAAGAAGCCCCAGGCGGCAAAGGCTGAGCGCGCAGAACTTGAATTCATCAGTCACCTCATAGTCGTTCAGCGGTGGGGGTCCTGCCGAATCGCGCTTCGGGCAACCTTGACACTAAGCCTACTTGTTCTCCACAATTGAGGGCTTAGTTGCA
>NZ_QJHB01000016.1 GCF_003260275.1 Homoserinimonas sp. OAct 916
CATCGTCAGCTCCATAGAAACGGGCATATCCCATATCGCGGCCGGTTCTGAGAAACCACGCCCAAGCGGAGGTTTTCAAATGAGGCAACGTATATAGCTACGCGGAGGTTTTCTATGAGTCAACGCGGGCCCTTTCCCCGGCGAATCTGGCGCGTACACTGCGAAATCATGGCAGGCACGGCGCGGGAGACGGCTGGATGCCGGTCACCGGCCCCGAACCGGTGGCTGTCGGGGTTTGCCGTCATCATCGCCCTAGTCGGCCACACCTGGCTTCAGAACGGCATGCTGTTCACCCTGCCGAACTGGTCGCTGGCCCAGTTTCGCAACTACTTCTGGCCCGACCAGCTCGGTTACCTGAGTATCGCCGCCAATGTTGCGCGCGGCCACTCCGCCGACGTGGAGCCGTTCACCGAAACCGGCACGATCCACTATCCGCGTTCGTACTACGTGCTGCTCGGACAGGCCTCCCGCGCACTGGGGCTCGACCCGATCACGGCGTGGAACCTGTTCGGAATCCTTTGCCAGGCAGCGCTGGTGGCGGCCCTCAGCCTCGTTCTGATCTCACTGAGCAGACACTGGTGGGCCGGCCTGCTGGCGCCGGCACCGTTCATCCTCGGCACCTTCGCCTGGACCGTCAGCACCGGGTGGCACCTGCAACTGACCGCCCACGCGGTCTTGTGGGGGCCGTTCGGTGTGCTGCACACCCTGAATGGGGAGGCGTTCGCCCTGTGCGTTGCCGGGATCGCATTGCTCACCCTGTTGTGGGTCTGGCAGACGCCGCACGCCCCGATGGCCCGAGTACTGACAACGGTCGCGGTCAGCCTGGCGATCGGCTGGCTCGCCAACGTCCACACCTATACGTTCCTGAGCGCCGTCTACATTGTCGTCTTCGTCGCCGCCGCCTGGGCGATCCTGGAGCGTCGACGCTGGATCTACGGTGGGGCGACCGTGCTCCTGGTCGGTGCCGTCTTCCTGCTCGGCCCGAGCGTTTCAGAGGCCGGAGGGCAATTGGTCACGCTCATCTTCGGCCTGATTCCTGCGGCCCCCGGGATGATCGCGCTGGTCATCAGAACACGGGGACTCGCCGCCGTCTATATTGTTGCCGGCACCGCCGCGGCCGCACCACAGGTGGTCGGAACCCTGGCGGGCCTGGCCGCCCATGACCCGTTCCTGCTCTATCGCGTGGTGGTGACAGAGAACCTCTCGGTGCCGCCGATGGTGGGCCTCGCCGCCGGACTGGCCGTTCTGGTTCCGGTGGCGTTCATCGGGATCGCCGCGATCGCACGGCACAAGCCACTGTGGGGCGCCTACGCCATAGGGTCGCCCGGAGCCTGGTTCCTCCTCGCCGAGAACAACGTCTGGGGGGTCGACGCGGAACCCTACCGGCTCTGGCTGAACGCCTTCGTTCTGGTCTCACTCACCACCCTGCCCATGCTGATGCTGGCCGTGCGCTGCTCGTGGCAGGCGCGCAGCTCCCGTGCCTTCATCGCGGTCGCCATCATGCTCTGCACCGTGATCGCCGCCGGTTCGGCCGGAGACTGGATGAGGTTCTATCGCAACATCGGCGAGAATGCCTTTCTCACCATCTCCACCCCGCGGGAATCGGCGTTGACCGACCTCGCTCAGCTCTCCGCCGCCACCAATCGATCGGTGCCAGTGATCACGGATCCGTGTATCAATCCGGAGTTTCTGAAAGTGACCGCCGACGCTCCAATGGCGACATTCCGGGTGGGCATGGCCTGGCCGACCCACTACAAGGCCCTCGACCAGGTGATCAGCAACCGGGATCATGGCCGACTGGATGTAGCTTCGGCCGTCTCTGCCAACGCGCTGCGACTGGTCACCGACGGCGCGTGCACGGCGGATTGGGCGACGCGCTACGGCTCCGAACTGCACAAGATTCGCAGCATCAGCTACGGCAACGGGCCAGATGAGACGGTCACGCTCTGGCAGTTGGCGCCGTGAACGGATGGGCCGGAGCCCGCGCCGGTGCCACCAGCCGCCGCTGCCCCCTACTGCACGGCCGAGGTAAGCCGGGCGAGGTTGTCGAGGATCGTCGACCGCAACGGCTGGCGCATCCACTCGTCCAAAAGCAGCTCGTGGCTGTTCGCCCGGTACATGTCCTCGATTGCTCGCATCTCCTGAACGAACGAGTGGCCCCGCACCATCAGCGACACCTCCATGTTCAGGCTGAACGAGCGCATATCCATGTTGCTCGACCCGATCACCGCCACCTCGTCGTCGATGGTGAAGTGTTTCGCGTGCAGAATTGTGGGCTTCTTGTACATGAAGATCTTCACGCCTGCCCGCAGCAGAGCCTCGTAGTAGGAGCGCTGGGCATGGTAGACGAGCGCCTGATCCCCGATCTCCGACACGAACAGTTCGACGTGGATGCCGCGCTCCACCGCCGTCGTCACCGCATAGAGCATCGACTCATCCGGCACGAAATACGGGCTGGTGATGATGATCCTCTCGTTGGCGTAGTACATCAACGCCAGGAATAGCCGTAGGTTGTTCTCCCCCTCGAACCCGGGCCCGGAAGGCACCACCTGGCAGTCGAGCTCGTTCTCTATCACCCGCTCGTGCATCGGCTCGGTCTCCCGCAGCAGCAACTCGTGCGTCTCGCTGTACCAATCGGTGATGAAGATCGCGTTCAGGCCCTGTACGATCGGCCCCTCCAGTCGCGTCATCAGGTCTTTCCACTGCAGCCCCCGACGCAGGTTGGAGCGCTTGTTGTAGCTCGCGTCGATCAGGTTCTGGGACCCCATGAACGCCACCCGGCCGTCGACGATCAGCAGCTTGCGGTGATTGCGCAGGTCAGGTCGTTGCCATTTGCCGCGCAGCGGCTGCACCGGCAGCATCAACTGCCAGTCAACGCCCGCCTCGGTGAGCCGTTTCTTAGTTCTCCTGTAGCCGGGTGAGCGCAGCGATGCGACGTGGTCGAGCAGCACTCGCACCTTCACACCGCGGGCCACAGCCGCCGCCAAGGCGTCGAAGAAGGGTGTGGTCGCGGGGTCGAAGGCGATGATGTAGAACTCGACGTGGATATAACGCTCCGCGGCCTCGACCTCTGCGGTCATCGCCGCCAGAGACTGGCCGTAGTCGCTGATCAGGCTCGCCGTGTTGCCACCGATCAGGGGCATGGCGCCGAGGTTGCGGTTGAGTTGCACCACCGATTCAAGCCAGGTGGGCCAGGGACTGTCGCGAGTGACCCGCTCCATACCGTCGGTGGTGTCGAGGATGAACTGGTTGATCTCGTCCTGCATCTCCAGCCGCTTGCGCGGAAGGGTTCGGTAGCCGATCAGCAGGAACAGCAGGAACCCGACGTACGGAATGAAGAAGATGGCGAGCAACCACGCCATCCCCGACGTGGGGCGGCGGTTGCGGGGCACGACGATGATGGCCAGAACACGAAAGGAGAAGTCCACTACCAGCAGGAGAATACCCGTCCACAGGGTGATATCACTGCTGCTCATCCGGCGGATCGTCCTTCTCTCAGGTGCTCAGTATCCCCTACCGTATCCCACGGTCAGCGAGCGTTTTGCGACGGCCCGAGAATGAACGCGACGATCAGACTGCAGACGGCGGAACCGGGCCGGAGGAGGCCTGCAGCTTGGCCCGCTCCTGGTCCTTGATTCGCGCGTAGATGCGACGCTCGGTGCGGTCCATGCGAATAATGGAGCGCATGATGAACCAGAAGATGAGTCCGATCACCACGGTCGGGATCACCGACCACAACGCATTCAGCCAGAAATTTTCCATGTCTGGTTCAGGATACGTGCAAATGCTGACAATGGGCTACCCGAAGCACCCCGGGTCACTTCACCAACGGGAAGAGGATGGTTTCGCGAATGCCCAATCCGGTCAACGCCATCATCATCCGGTCGATACCCATGCCCATGCCCCCGGTCGGCGGCATACCATGCTCGAGCGCCGTCAGGAAGTCCTCGTCGAACCGCATCGCCTCGGGGTCGCCGGCCGCCGCCTGGGCGGCCTGCTGCACGAAGCGCTCACGCTGGATCACCGGGTCGACGAGCTCGGAGTACCCGGTGGCCAGTTCGAATCCGCGAATGTAGAGGTCCCACTTCTCGACCACGCCCGGGATCAACCGGTGGCCGCGCACGAGCGGGCTGGTCTCCACCGGAAAGTCCATCACAAACGTCGGCCGAGTCAGCGAGCCCTTGACGAAGTGCTCCCACAGCTCCTCGACGAGCTTGCCGTGGTTCGGGGAGTCCACCTCGACACCCTCCCGATCGGCCAGGGCCTGCAGTTCAGAGACCGGGGTCTGGGGCGTGATCGTGACCCCCGCCGCTTCGGACAGTGAGTCGTACATGCTGATCCGCGCCCACTCACCGCCCAGGTCGAACTGGGTGCCGTCGGCCCAGGTGACGACGTGGTCGCCTGCCACCGCGAGCGCTGCATCCTGCACCAGCTGCTGGGTGAGGTCGGCGATCGAGTTGTAGTCGCCGTAGGTCTCATACGCCTCGAGCATGGCGAATTCGGGTGAGTGCGTGGAGTCGGCGCCCTCGTTGCGAAAGTTACGGTTGATCTCGAACACCCGCTCGAGCCCGCCCACAACGGCCCGTTTGAGGAAGAGCTCGGGTGCAATCCGCAGGAACAGTTCGGTGTCGAACGCATTCGAGTGAGTGGAGAAGGGGCGTGCCGAGGCGCCGCCGTGCATCGTCTGCAGCATCGGGGTCTCGATCTCGACGAAGTTGCGTGCATCAAAGGTTCGGCGCAGCGACGCCACCGCAGCCGAACGCGCAAGAACCGTCTCGCGAGCCTGCGGCCGCACGATCAGGTCGAGATAGCGGGCCCGCACCCGCGACTCCTCGCTGAGTTCCGAGTGCATGTTCGGCAACGGCCGGATCGCCTTGGACGCGATCCGCCAGTCGGTGACCATGATCGAGAGTTCGCCGCGGCGCGACGCGATCACCTCACCCGAGACGAAGAGGTGGTCACCCAGGTCGACGAGATCTTTCCAATCGGCGAGGGACTCCTCCCCCACCTCGGCCAGAGACACCATCGCCTGGATGCGGCTTCCGTCACCCGCCTGCAGGCTGGCGAAGCAGAGCTTGCCGGTGTTGCGCAGGTGCACAATACGCCCGGCGACGGCGGCGGTCACCCCGGTTGCAGTGTCGGGCTCAATCTCGGCGAACCGGTTGCGAACATCCGCGATCGAATCGGTGATCGGCAGCTGCACCGGATAGGCCTCGGCACCCGACGCGTTCAACCGCTCTCGCTTGGCCAACCGCACGGCCATCTGCTCGTTGACGTCTTCTTCGGTGGCCACCGGGGCACGCTCGGTCATCTGGCTGGTTCTCCTTGGGTGTTCGTCACGGCTGTCTCGTGCTCTGAAATACTGCGATCTGGAATACTGCGTTCTGGAAATACTGTGTTCTGGAAATACTGTGTTCTGGAAATACTGTGCTTGGAAAATATGTGTTCTGAAGGTCTGTGCTCTGAGGACTGTGCTCTGTAGTTGCCTGCCCCTGAAGTTTCGCACTTCGGGTTCGTGCGGTCAGTATGGTGCTCCGACGACCACCGGCTCATTGTCGATCAGCCTGGTCGCCCCGACACGCGCGGCCACGATGACCAGAGCTGGGCCCCGGTGGTCATCGGCGACGGGCAGGAAGTCCTGAGGGTTCACGATCTCCAGATAGTCCAGCCTAACCAGCGAATCCTGCTCGAGCGCGTTGTGTCCCGCGGCGCGCATTGCAGGGGGTCCGTTGAGGCTCTCGGATGCCGCTGCCGATAGCGCCGTGTGCAGGGCCAGGGCGCTTCGTCGCTCGCCCTCACTCAGGTTCTGGTTCCGGCTGGATTTCGCCAACCCGTTGTCATCCCGCACGGTCGGATGGGTGAGGACCCGCACCGGGATGTTCAGGTCGCGAATCATGCGTTCGACCAGAAAGACCTGCTGGGCGTCCTTCTGCCCGAATACCACCACGTGGGGTGTGGCAATCGCCAGGAGCTTTGCCACCACCGTGAGCATTCCGTCGAAATGACCGGGGCGGCTGGCCCCCTCGAAGAGCGCCCCGACCGCCGGTGCGGTGACGCGCGTGATCTCCTGACCGTCGGGGTACATCTCGGCGACAGGCGGCGCGAACACGACGATGCGCGCCGTCACCGGATCTGTTGCATCGAGCCGAGACTGCAGGGGTGCCAACGCGTCACGATCGGCTTCGAGTTTCTGCGGATAGGTGTCCAGGTCTTCACCGGCACCGAACTGCAACGGGTTGACGAATATGGAGACCACCACGGTGTCGGCGTGGTTCAGTGCCTGCTCCACCAGCGCCAGGTGCCCGCCATGCAGGGCGCCCATGGTGGGAACCAGGGCAACGGTGCCACGCCGTTCACGTACGACTGACCGCACGGTGTCGATCGTCGTCAAGACGGGGATCAATGGAGTATTCGCAATCATCTACTCGTCTCTTCCTTCGCGCCGTCAGAGTCATTAGTGTCTTCTGCTGGGATTTCACCGGTCGATCCGGCCGGGTGTGAATCGGAACTGTGCAACGTGACACCCTGCGCCTCGGCACCCGGCGCCTCGGCCCCCTGCGGCCCTGCTCCGACCGCCCCCTCGGATCCTGGCCCGGTGCCAAAGACCGTGAGCCCCGGCTCGACGGCCCCCGGGGTAGTCGCCCTGGCCAGCGCGATCTCCACCGAGGAGCGCACCAGCCCGGCGAGCAGGCTCCCCGGTGACGCCACGTTGATACGGCCAAGAATTCCTGTGGCCTGGTCGACGATCGCACTCGAGAATGTGCTCGCGACCTGGATCGCCTCCGCGTACGCGGCGCGGTCATCTTCGGCGATGATCACCGGCTCGCCACCCATCTCCAGCACGAGCGCCTGGCCGATGGGTTGCACCGGAGTCGGGGCTGTGACCGCGAAGTAGCTCTCGCTGAGTCTCGCCAGGTCGATACTGGTTCCGGTGAATCTCATTGCCGGATGCACGGCCAACGGGATCACGCCCTGCGCCATCGCCGCGGCCAGCACCCCCGTGCCGAGCCCCGCGACAGTGTGCAGCACCAATTGGCCCTGCTGCCAGGCCCCGGCCGCGGCCAACCCTTCGACCAACGCGAGGAGTTCATTCTCCGGTACTGCCAGAATCACGAGCTCGCTTCGCTCGATCAACTGCGGAACGTCGATGATGGGCACGCCGGGCAGGATCGCCCCCGCGCGATCACGGCTCTCCGCCGAGATCGCCGAAATGCCGACAATGGCGTGACCGGCGCCCGCGAGCGCTGCCCCGAGAATGGGCCCCACCTTTCCGGCCCCGACGATGCCGACACCCAGTCGACCGCTGCGTTCAGTGGCTTTCATCATCACCCCTCGCCCAGTGCTCACTGGTATCGACCCCCGCCTCGTACACGGCCGCACTCGCTATCCGCTCAAAAAACGTCAGTGCTTCAGCGGTGTCGATCACGCCGAGTACGGCGCTCACCGGCCCCTGCACCGTGTGCAATTCGGCGATGGAGAGTCTCAGAGCGCGCCGCACCGGCCCCTGCTGCAGGCCAAGACTCTGGATGCGCGCCAGCGGCACGAGGATCAGTTCCCGCCACACCACCCCCCGGCGCAGCACAACCGCACCACCGTGAATGGCATAACCGGTACGCCGCCAGGAAAATGGTCGCAACCAGGCAGCGCGGTTCGGAGCATCCACGAACAGTCCATCGCCACCTCGCGATGTGGCGCCGGCCGTTACCAGACCGACGGCCTCCTCCCCGGTGAATGTCGGCACCAGCAGCGCCAGTATGCGTTGCACATCGGCGAAATCCCCCACCGGCAGGATGGTGGTATTGCCTTGTCCGGCCGCGCCCTTGACGCTCGAGTGTCCGGCGCGGTTGATGCGCACCTCCCACCAACCGCTGGGTCGCCACAGCAATGGCTGCCGCACCTCGATTGCGTGGATGCGACCCGGCGGAATCGTGTCGCTGGTCGTCGACAGCAGACCGAAACCGACGCGGATGCCGTCGGCGGTGTTGGCCACCGAGTATCGCAGCGATTTCAGGAATCGGCTGCTGTAGAAACTGAACGAGGCGATCACTCCCGGCAGCAGTAAAAAGAGCACCCAGAACTGGTCGTTCACCACGCCGACGATCACGGCCGCGAGCGCGAACAGCATGAACACCGTGAACCCGCTGAGCACCAGCGAACCGATCAGGCGTCCGGGCGGAATTCGCACCACTGATTCTGGCGGGGCCGCATCCGGGTCGAGCTCGGGCGCGAGAAACTCGTTCAACCGGTCACCCAATATGCTGTGAGGCTCGGTCGCGTCGCCCGCGAGCTCCAGAGGCAACGGGGCCGCCGTCAGTTCCGAATCTGCCTGCACCCGCTCTCGGCGCACACCCGATGCGCGCAGCAAGATGTCGCGCCGCAACACGTCGGCGGCCCTCGTCGCCAAATACGACAACTGCACGTTCGCCCCCTGGCCGGCGACGGTCACTTCGAGCTTTGACGCACCGAAGATGCGCGCCACCAGCGGCTTCACGACATTGATGCCCTGGATGCGGTCCAGCCGGGCCTGACGGTGCGTTCGAAGCAGGATTCCGCTGCGCACATCGACCGATTCGTCGGTCACGCGAAATGTGTGCATGCGCCACGAGAAGTAGAAGGCAACGACGATCAGACTGATCACAACCGCGATCGCGAGAAGGGCCCACCCGACCAGCCCGTGTTCGTAGATCTCGGTGATCGGATCCTGTCCCGCAAACTCCGGGTTGCCCGTGAAAAGCTGAATCACCCGGTCGCGCAGGTTGCTGACGACGAATCCGAGTATGACCAAGAGGGCGAATCCGCCCTTCAGAAGCGGCGTGGCCGGGTGCAGCCTGTGCCATTGGCCGTCGGCAAGCGCCGAATCACCCGACCGCGCGGGAGCGAGTCGGCCGTGCGCCTCCTCATGACCGAAGCTCGCCGGCGCCGCAAGCTGCTCGAAGCCTTCTGGGCCATCAGCGGATGTCACAGGCCAGACCGTCTGCTCTCGGCAAGCGCGACGAGTTCATCGCGCAGCGCATCGGCATCATCGGTCGCGAGACCCGGAAGGCTCACGCCGGTGGCCGCGGCGGCCGTGACGAACCGGAGGTCGGCAAGGCCCAGCATTCGGGCCAAGGGCCCACGGCTGATGTCGACCAGCTGCATACGCCCGTACGGCACCGAAACGAAACGCTGAAACATGATCCCGCGCCGAAACAAGAGGTCGTCTTCACGCATCCGGTAGCCGATGGCGCGGGCCCGACGCGGCGCCAGGATCACCAGCAGAAGTGCGATCACGACAGCCGCGGCCAGCAGGAGGGTTCCCCACACCGTGCCGCCCAGCACGGTGAGAAAGAGCACCAGGCCGACGGCGCACATGATGAGGCCGGTGATCAGTGAGCTGACCAGTTCGACGGTGATGTATTTGGGGGACACTCGCTGCCACAGCACGTCGGGCAGTTCAAGCCGCCCACTGCTCTCAGACACTCGGACTCCTTCGACTTCGTGGACGATCAGGATTCATGGGGAACGCCTTTCCCCATGGGTTGGTCGGGCTCATCCCCGGGCGGCAGGGTACACAGCCACTCGGCGACCAGCCCGCCGGCCAACAGGATCGCGGCCCCGCCAAACGCCACCACCGCGAGCCAGATCGATCCCGCCTGAGGCAGGACGGTGCGCGAGACGATAAAGATCAGAAAGCCTGCTGTCGCCCCGGTGAGCAACGCGCCGCTGAGCGCGGACGATTTGGCCAGAATGGCCACGCGAAATGCCTGGAACGGATTGACCGGCCCGGATGAGTGACCTTTCACCGACCGACGGATGGGGATGGCGAACCCGAGAATGATGCCGGCGATCGCCACCAGGGTGACGGCCAGAGTCGCCGGCGGAATGAGCATCGGTCGGCCGATCGAGACAAGGATCACCTGGGTGAGAAACCCGCCGGCGATACCGATTGCGGCGAGAACCACCAGAATTCCGGGTTTGGTGCGCTTCATCGATCGTCTCGGTTCGTGACTCGGCGCACCGAGCCGTCGCTCGCCGCGGGCAGGTCGGCGACGGGACCGATTCCCGGCAGCGTGGCCGCTGGGTCGATCTCGAGCCAGGGTTGCACGACGAAGGCTCGTTCGGCTGCACGCGGATGCGGGAGCGTGAGGCGATCATCTGCCCGTTGCACGCCGTCGAAGGCGATGATATCGATGTCGAGGGTGCGGTCTCCCCACCGTTCTTCGCGCACGCGGCCGTGCCGGTCTTCGATCGCGTTCACGGCATCGAGCAACTGTTCGGGACCGATCACACTGCGCACCAGCATCACTGCGTTGAGGTAGGAGGGGGCGGCCCGGTCGACACCGCTTGGTTTGACCGCCGCCGACTCGACCAGGCTCGACACCGATTCGACGTGCACCCCGTCGATCGCACCGATATCCCTCACTGCGGCCTCAAGGGTGGCCTCCCTGTCTCCCAGGTTGCTGCCGAGGGCCAGCACCGCCCGTTGGCTGACCTGCAGGCGCTGCGGTTTGGGCTTCACCACCCTCACCGCCCGAAACCCACCACGGGTGACGCAGACTTCCTCATGCGAGTGATACTCACTGAGACGTCATCGAACGCCGCGTCGATCGGCGCCGAGGGCTTGTGCACGGTGACCTGCACTCCGATGGCGGCGTCGTGCACGAGCACCACCTGGGCCACACGCTCGGCGACGGTTTCGATCAGGTCGACCGGGTTGTGTTTCACCGCGTCGGTGACTTCTACCGCCAGTTCGCCGTAATGGATGGTTTCGGTGAGCTCGTCTCCCGCCGCCGCTGGCGCAAGGTCGAGCCAGACCGTGACGTCGATCACGAACTCCTGGCCCTCCTGGCGCTCACTGGCAAGAACACCGTGGTGCGCGAAGACGCGCAGGCCGGTCAGGGTGATGCTGTCGCCCAGTTCGGAAATGGTCATGATTGCTCTCCTGCCTTCCACGCCTCGACAACGTCGAGGGCTGTCCTGGTCTTGGCCACGTCATGCACCCGCACGCCCCACACACCGTGTCGGGCGGCGAGAGCGCTGACGGTGGCGGTGGCCTCATCCCGGCGCGCGTAGTCTGCTTCGGGCCCGAGCAGCGTGGCGATGAACCGTTTCCTGGAGGCGCCGATCACGATCGGCGAGCCGAGCCTCACGAACTCGTCGAGCCGGGCGAGGATCTGCCAATTGTGCACGCTCTGCTTCGCGAAGCCCAGGCCCGGGTCGAGGATCAGCCGTGCCGGGTTCACCCCCTGCTCGACGAGTTGGCTGACCCGGTTCACCAGTTCGCCCTTCACCTCGGCCACGGTGTTCTGGTAATGCGCGCGGTCGTTCATGGTCGCGCTGTGGCCGCGCCAGTGCATGACCACCCACGGCAGGTCCAATTCGATCATTGTGGCCGCCATGCGCTCGTCGGCGAGCCCGCCCGAGACATCATTGATGTAGGAGGCGCCCCGTTCGGCGGCGCGGGCCGCAGTGTCGGCGTTCATCGTGTCGACGCTCACGGTCACGCCTCGAGAGGCCAGTTCGGCGATCACGGGCAGCACTCGTCGTTGCTCCTCCTCGGCACTCACCCTTGTTGCACCGGGCCTGGTCGACTCCCCGCCCACGTCGATGATGTCGGCGCCGTCGCCGAGTAGGCGAAGCGCGTGGGCAATCGCGTCGTCGACCCGGGCATGCTGCCCGCCATCGCTGAACGAATCGGGCGTGACGTTCACCACCCCCATGATGCGTGTGCGGCCGGCGCCAGGTTCAGTCACGCGTCGCTCCGATCAGGGCCATCATCTCGGCGCGCCGTTCGGGCTCGACAAAGAGCCCGCGCGCGACGATGGTCACGGTCGAACTGCCGGTCTGCCTGAGGTCGCGGGTCGTGACACAGCCATGAACCGCGTCAAGCACCACCAGAACTCCGCGGGGGTCGAGCCCGTCGACCAGAGTGTCGGCGATCTGCTCGGTGAGCCTCTCCTGAAGCTGCGGCCGAGCAGCCAGCGTCTCGACGACCCGCCCCAGCCTGCCAAGGCCGACGATACGGTCAGAGGGCAGGTAGGCCAGGTGTGCCACCCCGATGAAGGGCAGGAGGTGGTGTTCGCAGATGGAGCGAAACCGCAGCCCCCTCACGATGACGGTATCTGACTTTCCGCCGTCGAGGGGCACAGTTTCGGCCAGGTGGCCCAGTGGGTCAACGTCGATTCCGGCGAAGAACTCTTGGTAGGCATCAGCCACTCGGCGCGGTGTGTCGACGAGTTCCGGCCGCGCCGGATCTTCGCCTATTGCAGACAGAAGTTCGGCAACGGCCCGTTCGATTCGTGCCCTGTCGACCCCCATGGCGCCCTACGCGGTGGCCGGGCGCGGTTTGCGTAAGTGTGTGCGCTGGGGTTTGACTTCGGGCTCTGATTCGATTCCGCCGTCGGTCAGCCCTGCCTCGACCGGCGCCTTCCCGGGCATCGTGATCGGAGGAACATCGGAGACCGGGCGGGTCTCGCTGGAAAGCCACTGTGGGCGCTCGGGCATCTTGACGACATCTTTGAAGATGTCGACCAGCGCGCTCTGGTCAAGCGTCTCACGCTCGAGCAGTTCGGCTGCCAGGCGATCCAGGATCTCCCGGTTCTGGTTGAGCACCAGGTAGGCCTCATCGTGCGCGGCTTCGAGCAGCGCCCGCACCTCGTTGTCGACTCGCTCCGCAAGCCGTTCGGAATAGTCGCGCTGGTGTCCCATATCTCGGCCGAGGAAGACCTCGCCGGAGCCCTGACCAAGCTTCAACGGTCCGACCGAGGCGCTCATGCCGAACTCGGTGACCATCTTGCGTGCAGTCGACGTGGCCTTCTCGATATCGTTCGACGCTCCTGTGGTGGGGTCGTGGAAGATGATCTCCTCTGCAACACGCCCGCCCATCGCATAGGCGAGTTGATCGAGCAACTCGTTGCGCGACACCGAATAACGGTCTTCCAACGGCATGACCATGGTGTACCCGAGCGCGCGCCCCCTCGGCAGAATGGTGATCTTGGTCACCGGGTCGGTGTTGCGCATGGCCGTCGCGACCAGGGCGTGTCCGCCCTCGTGGTAGGCGGTGATCAGCTTTTCCTTGTCGCGCATCACACGGGTGCGGCGTTGCGGGCCGGCCATCACACGGTCGACGGCTTCGTCGAGCGCCCGATTGTCGATCAGTTGTGCGTTGGATCGGGCCGTCAGCAGTGCGGCTTCGTTCAACACGTTCGCGAGGTCGGCGCCGGTGAACCCGGGGGTCTTGCGGGCGAGGATCTCCAGGTCGACCCCGTCGGCCATGGGCTTGCCCTGGGCGTGCACTTCGAGAATCTTCTTACGGCCGAGCATGTCTGGGGCATCCACCCCGATCTGTCGGTCGAATCTGCCGGGGCGCAACAGTGCCGGGTCGAGGATGTCGGGGCGGTTTGTCGCCGCGATCAGGATGACGTTCGTCTTCACGTCGAACCCGTCCATCTCGACCAGAAGCTGGTTCAGGGTCTGTTCGCGCTCATCATGCCCGCCGCCCATTCCGGCGCCGCGGTGACGGCCGACGGCATCGATCTCGTCGACGAAGATGATCGCCGGCGAGTTCTCCTTCGCCTGCTGAAACAGGTCACGCACGCGGCTGGCGCCGACGCCGACGAACATTTCCACGAAGTCGGAGCCCGAGATCGAATAGAACGGAACGTCGGCCTCGCCGGCGACGGCCCGCGCGAGCAGCGTCTTACCGGTTCCGGGTGGACCGTACAGCAACACGCCCTTGGGAATTCGGGCACCAACGGCTTGGAACCGGGCCGGGTCCTGCAAAAAGTCTTTGATCTCGTGCAACTCTTCGATGGCCTCGTCGGCACCGGCGACATCCGCAAACGTCACCTTCGGGGTCTCCTTCGAGACCAGTTTCGCCTTCGACTTGCCGAACTGCATCACCTTGCTGCCGCCACCCTGCATGCTCGACAGCATGAACCAGAAGAACAGGCCGATGATCAGCACCGGAATAAGGAAGCCGAGCATGGAGGTCAACCAGTTCGTCTGCGGCACCTCATCGTTGAACCCGCCTTTGGGCGCGGCCTTGGAGACCGCAGCAATCACTTCAGATCCACGCGGTTGCACATAGTAGAACTGCACCTGGGTGCCGAGGTCGGCGTCGGCGGTGGTAAGCGTGAGATCGACGCGTTGCTGGCCATCGACGATGGTGGCCTCGGCAACCTTGTCCTGCTTCAGGAACTCCAGACCCTGCTGGGTCGAGATCTCCTTGAACCCGGATGCAGTGATCAGGCTGGTACCGATCCACAGGGCGATCACGGCCAACGCGATATAGACGAATGGTCCGCGAAAAAGTTTCTTCACATTCATGGTGCTGTAAGAGTATCGTGTCGCTGCTGGGCCGCCCCTGCGTGTTTGCCCAAAGCGTAACCGGTCAGGCGGTGATCGGCGCCCAATGCGACCTGCTCTCCCCGGGGCCCGGGTCAGCTGCCGTCGTACATGTGTGGGGCGAGCACCCCAATCGATCGCAGGTTGCGGTACTTCTCGTTATAGTCGAGGCCGTAGCCGACGACGAACTCGTTCGGGATCTCGAAACCGACGTAGCGCACATCGACGTCGACCTTGGCGGCATCGGGTTTGCGCAGCAGGGTAAGGATCTCCACCGACTCCGGCCCCCGCGACTTGAGGTTGGCGAGCAGCCAGCTGAGGGTCAGCCCCGAGTCGATGATGTCCTCGACGATGAGAACGCGACGGCCCGACAAGTCGGAGTCAAGGTCTTTCAGGATGCGCACAACCCCGGACGACTTGGTGCCCGACCCGTAGGACGAGACGGCCATCCAGTCCATCGTGATGGGCAGGCTGAGCTCACGGGCAAGGTCGGCCATGACCATCACGGCACCCTTGAGCACGCCGACCAACAGCACGTTGGCGCCCGCGTAGTCGGCCTCGATCTCGCGGCTCAACTCCGCCAGCCGGTCTTTGATCTCGGCCTCCGTGATCAGAATGCTGGTCAGTTCACCGTCAACGTGACTGGAGTCCATGGTGGGGCTGTTCCTTACTCTTCGAACGAAAAAGCGCCGTCAAGCACGATCTTGCGGCCCGACACGTCAGCTGGGTTCTTCTGTCTGCGGCGGGGGTGCTGCGCTCACGTTCAGCCACCCGTCTGCTCTGACAACTCTAATGCGTGGCAGGTGCACCTCGCCCTGCCCCCGCCAGTGCGTGACCAGCCTGGCCACCTCCAGCGTGTGTCGCCGGCTGAGGGTGACAGCGAACGTGTTCCACACCACCATCCGGATCACGCGCTGCCTGAGTGCCGCCGGTAATGCGGCGAGCGCGGTCGCGTCGATCTGGATGCGCTCCGCCCCGGTGCCCTCGGCCGTACGCGTGATCGTGGCAGCGCTCGTGGCCGCCAGGGCGTCGAGAACCTCGGCGTCTTCCCGCAACTGCGCGGCAGTGCGCGCCAACGCCTCGGCCACACCTGGGCCGAGTTCCTCTTCCAGCATCGGCAGAATTCTCTGGCGCACTCGCACCCGTCCGAACCGCGGTTGCTGGTTGTGGGGGTCATGCCAGACCGAGAGGCCCGAATCCTCACAGAACTGCTCTGTCTGGCTGCGCCGAATCCCGAGCAGCGGTCTGAGCCAGGGCCTCGTCGCCGAAGCCATCCCCTGCAGACTGCGCGGGCCAGACCCGCGGGCAAGGCCGAGCAGCACCGTCTCGGCCTGGTCGTCGAGTGTGTGCCCGAGAAGAATGTGCGATGCACCGGTGTGGGACAGGGCCCTCTCGAAGCCGGCGTATCGCGCGGTGCGCGCCGCCGCCTCGGGGCCACCGGTGACCTCACCCGGTGCCGCGGCCGGCACCTCCACCGGTATCACGAGCACGGGATCGAGCTCGAGGGCTCTGGCCTGTTCGGCGGCAACGTCGGCGACATCGGCGGAACCAGGCTGCAACCCGTGGTCGATGATCACGGCACCCGCGTGAAGGCCCAGGCGGGGGGCCTCGAAGGCAGTGGCTGCGGCCAGGGCGAGAGAGTCGGCGCCGCCGCTCAGAGCAACCAGTACGAGCGGTGCGTTGACGGGTTGCGTACCCGGCGCAGAGTGCGACGCGGAATCTGACGCGGACGTCGCATTCGCGGAGGTCTCCGTGAGCGCCGCACCGGCCGCCGGCTCGACGACAGAGGCCCGAAGCGCGTCACGGACCGCGCGCCGCACGTCGGCGATGGCGGGGGTCAGTCTGGGGCGAATGGGCATCATCGACTAACGTTATTGCAGTCCACCTCTTTTAAGGGGTGTCCCTGGGCTGGGCCGCGTGCTGCGGGCCGCCTGACCTCATACCCTTTGAAGGAGCCCCACCGCATGTCCAGCTTTGACGCCGTCATCGAGATTCCCCGCGGAAGCCGTAACAAGTACGAGATCGACCACGAGACCGGGCGCGTGTACCTGGACCGGGTGCTGTTCACGAGTTTTGTCTACCCGGCTGACTATGGTTTCTTCGAGAACACGCTCGGCCTCGACGGTGACCCGGTCGACGTCTTGGTCTTGCTGGACTACCCGTTGTTCCCCGGCGTCGGCCTTTCTGCCCGCCCGGTCGCGGTGTTCAACATGGTCGACGATGCGGGCATCGACTCGAAGGTGATCGCGGTTCCGGCCACCGACCCCCGCTGGGCACATATCCAGGACGTCGAGGATGTTCCCGAGCAGACCCGCAGGGAGATCGAGCACTTCTTCGAGCATTACAAGGATCTGGAACCCGGCAAATGGGTCAAGACCGAGGGCTGGGGCAACGCCGCCGATGCGGTCGCCATCGTCGAGGCCGGGCTGGCCAAACTCGCCGAAGAGGGCGCCCACTAGCGCCGGTATCACTGCAAAATTTTCAGGAGCAGACGAACGCCGGCGGCCCTACAGTGCCGGCATCCGCCCCATCCTGAGTTCTCGCGAGTTGAGGGATTTCGAGCAACGAGGAATCGTCGCGAAACCCCGACCGGTCAGCTCGCCGGGCGACCGACCTCGCCGAGCACATCGCCCATGGTGTGGATGTAGTACTCACGCACCGGCTTGCCCCAGTCGGCGGCCTCGATCATCATGCCGCCACCGATGTAGATGGCCACGTGATAGATGCCGCTCACCTGGCCGTTCGACGACCACCAGATGAGGTCTCCGCGCTGCCGCTGGCTGAAAGGGAGCGTCTTGCCCTGCGACCGCATGGTGAGGTACTGGGCCGTGGCAGAATGCGGCCCGATGTAGGTTCCGGCTGCCTCGTACGAGCGCATGGTGAGACCGGAGCAGTCCCAACTGTTCGGGCCCGCAGCGGGTGAGTAGTAGGGCTTACCTCGTTGTTGCGAGGCAAAGCCGATGGCCGCCTCAACCATGGAGGCCTTCGGCGGGTTCACCGGGGTCGTCGACGGCGGCGGCGTCGGAGACTTCGTCGGGGTTGGGGTTGGGGTCGGGGTCGGCCGCGAAGTCGGCGTTGCGGTCGGGGTCGGGGTCGGCCGCGAAGTCGGCGGCGTGGTCGGCTGCGGTGTTGGCGCGCTTGTCGGCGCACTTGTCGGCGCGCTTGTCGGCCCCGTCGCGGGAGGGGCAAGGGTCGGACCACTCGTGGGCGGCGGCAACGGGGCCGGATCCTCTTCGGGGATCGCCTCCTGGGCTTTTCGCCTTGCCTCGCCGTCGAGCCATTCGCGTTCGACGGCGGCGGTCGAGTCCTTGAGCATCGCCAGTTGGTCGATCAGAACCGTCGTCTTCTCGAGCTGCACGTCGAGAGCGTTCTGCGCGACACGTCTGGCGGCATCCGCCTCGTCGTACCTCGACTGTGCCTCATCGGCCAGCGTGGCTCGTTGTGCGGCCGCGATCGTGGCCTGCTCACCCAACGAGTTCGCGGAGTTCATGTCGCGGGTGGCCTCGGCGTAGATCGTCGCCGACTGGGCGCTGAGTTGGTTCATTGTGCCCAGCTGGTACAGCAGACTGTCTGATTCGGATGCCTCACCCCCGGTCAGCAACAGGCTCATCGAGAGGTTCTGTCCTCCCGCTTTGGCCAGGTGCGCCGAAAGCAGGCCGGCACGCATGCGCGAGGTCTGCGCCTTCTCCTCGGCCGCATCGGCTTGCTTCTGCAGGCTCTCGGATGCGGTGACCGCGCGATCCAGGGCATCCTTCGTGAGCAGGTAGGCCTCGGCCTTGATCTTGGACTCCCGCGATGCCGCGTCAACGGAACGCTGCAGGGCACCGACCAGCTCGATGATGTTGTCGATCTCGGCCTGCTTTGCCGCCTCCGACTTCTTCGCGTTCTTGACGTCGTTCCACGATGGGTAGTCGGGGTCGGCCTGGGCGGGTGTCGAAACGAGTCCGACCGTACTCGCCATGGCGCCAACGGCGATGGCCGCGGTCATCATGCGTGGCATCCGGGAACGACGCGTAGGGCGTCGCGTCTCATCGGGGCGCAACATTGTCACAGGTGCCAACGGCTCTGTTCCGCCGGCGTCAACCAAGCCACACCCCGCGCGCCGAAAGGAACGGCACCGGGTCTATCTGCGACCCGTTGGTTCTCACTTCAAAATGCAGGTGGCATCCGGTGGACGCACCGGTCGTACCCACACTGGCGATGTTCTGTCCGGCACCGACGCTCTGGCCATAGCCGACGTAGGTGCCGCCGGGGCTGATGTGGGCGTAGCCGGTCTGCACCCCATTGCCGTGGTCGATCAGGATGAAGTTGCCGTAGGTTCCATACCAGCCGGCGTAGGAGACCCGCCCGGCGCTTGCCGCGTAGATGCCCGCACCGCAGTAGGCCGCGATGTCGGTTCCGCCATGGTAGGGGTTGCTGCAGCCGCCCGAGGTGCAGATCACGTCTCTGGAGCCGAAGTTTCCGCTGATCCAGCCGCTCACCGGCCGCGCCCAGCCCTGGCCGCTCTGCTGCCCGCCGCCGCCACCGCCGCCACCGCCGCCTCCGCCGCCGTTGTTGGCTGCCTCTTTGGCCGCTGCCTCTCGTGCCGCCTTTTGCTCGGCGGCCACTCTGGCGCGCTCCTCTTTTTCCTTCTGGACACGGATGCGCTCGCGCTCGGCCACACCCTCTTCATAGCCCTTGACGGTCTTCGCCTCTTTGTCTTGAAGGGCGAGCAGCATCTGGTCCAGTTCGGCGCTTTGTGCCTGCTGTGCCGCCAGGGCGTTCTCCGACGCGACCTGGGCCTCGATGGACTCCTGCAGCAAACGCTCGGCCTCGACCCGCAACTTCTCGCGTTCGGTACGGGCCACTTCCGCCTGCGCCGTCAGCGCTGCCGCGTTGTTCTTGGCCAGTTGGGCCTGTTCGTAGACCCCCGTCGAGCGCTCCACCATCTTGCTCATGCTGCCGAGCTTCGAGAGCAGCTGGTCGGCCTGCATGCTGTCGCCCTCGAGCATCAGGCTCATACTGAGGTCGTTTCCGCCCGAGCGGTACAATTGGGCGGCCAATCGGCCGGCCTGTTCTGTCGCCTCGGTGGCCTTCGTCTCGGACTCCTCAGCCTGCAGTTGCAGGTCGATGGCCCGTCGGTCGGCGTTGTCGAACGCGAGTTGGGCGGCCTGGAACTCCGCGCCGCGCTTCTCCGCCAGTTGGCGGGCGGTCTCGACCTGCACCTCGAGATCGGCGATCAACGATTTGATCTGCGCGATCTTCTCGTTGGTTCTGGACACGTCGCCCTTGACGGCCTGCACGTCGGCCCACGTGGGATAGTCGTCAGCCATCACCGGAGACGCGACGTTGCCGGTGCTCAACAGGGCGAGCAGGGCGACGAAGGCCGACCCGGCCAATAGCCGCTGCCTCAGTCGCCGACGAGGGCCGGGTTGCGGCCGCTTTGCGCCGAGGCGCGTCGACTCAACGGACAGGTCGCCCGTCCGGCGGCCCGAACGGCCGAAAGTGCTCAAGTTCATTGCTCTCCGCCCCGTGAACCCACCACTTGAGTCACACGAGTAACACTGTTAACAACCTTAACCGTAGCGATTCGGATGCCGGTTGGCCAGTATCCGCCTATTGATTACGCCTTTTTAGCCCCCGTTTAAGGGGTTAAAAAGGTTCAACCTGACCTCGAAGGTAATGCCTTCGCGGGCTGGGGCTCGGTTGATCCCCCGCCTGTCGGAACATTCGCACGCGCCAGTTCGAACATCTCGCCCGTCGGGTCAAGCCGGAAACGGTCTGGAGAGTTTTGTGTTTTTGCCTCGCTCCCGTATGCTTATACGCTGGTAGTCATGCGGCGTTGGTGATTGCACGGCCCCATCGTCTAGTGGCCTAGGACGTCGCCCTTTCACGGCGGTAACACGGGTTCGAATCCCGTTGGGGTCACTGAGACACAGAAAATATCGGTACAGTTATACAGCACAATTAAATAGGTCTCACACGAGGCCCTGTAGCGCAGTTGGTTAGCGCGCCGCCCTGTCACGGCGGAGGTCGCCGGTTCAAGTCCGGTCAGGGTCGCAAGGTACGAAGCCCTTCCGAAAGGAGGGGTTTTTGCCTAGTAGCCCACTGAGGCTGCTGGCTCTGTAGCTCAGTTGGTAGAGCGTTCGACTGAAAATCGAAAGGTCACCGGATCGATGCCGGTCGGAGCCACTGAACCCCCGCCTAGCTTCTACATGGTGGGGGTTCTTACGTTTTCCCTGATCATGTCCGAGATCTGAGCCGCTTCGCACTCGCTGAGCCGGTCACCACCGAGGCGCTGCCGGCACCTATAACTGGGGCACGTCGCGAGTCCGTGCCATATTTGTGCCATAACGGTGGTCACCCGTGAGGCTGTCGAACACCGCACCTGCGCGCTTGGCGACGCCCTCGCGAGCGCGGGAGTAGCGCTCGGTGATCTGGAGGCTGGAGTGCCCGAGCACCGCCTGCACGTCGGGCGCCGATGCGCCGCCGTCGAACAGGATGGTGGCGAAGGTGTGGCGCAGGTCGTGCACCCGGAGATCGGGGCGTGCGAGAGCCGCCCTGATCGAGCCCCAGTCCACCGCACGCCGGAAGTTCGCAGCGACGAGCCGGCCGCCGTTCGGCCCGGCGAACAGCAGGTCGTCGGGCCGCTTGCCCTTCATCGCCGCCCGCACATGCGGGAGGAGTGCCTTGACGATGGGCACCTGTCGCTCCTTGTGGCTCTTCGGGCTCTGCTCGATGAGTTCGCCGTGCAGGCCCGGGGAAAAACTGCGGCTGACCCGCAGCACCCCGCGTTTCAGGTCCGCGTCGCGTACCCGGATCGCGGTCGCCTCCCCCGCCCGCATCCCGGTGAACACGAGCGCGGCCGCGTAACGCCGGTATACGCCCGTCGGGATCAGTTCTAGCATCGCGGTCACCTGCTGCATGGTGAGGGCCCGCGAGGTGGGAGAGGTGGAAACATCCTGATTTGGACGCTTGATTTCACGCGCCGGGTTGTAGTCGATGATCCGTGCCCGGCGTGCCGCGTCCAGCAGGCGGCTGATCAAGGCGAGGGAGTCCACCTTGGTCGATGGTGAGCAGTCCCACTCGACCATTGCCGTTTCGATGAGCGGGGACGTGATCGCTTCAAGCTTCACATGCCCGAGCGTCGGCCCGACCCGCCGGCGCCAGGCCACGGCGTAGGCCCGCGCCGTGCCCGGACGCACCGAGGCCTCGATTGCCGACCAGTGCCGCTCGTGCCACTGGACAAGGGTCATTGCCCCGTTCGGGTTCTTCCCGGCAACCGCTTTAGCGAGCTCCTTTTTTGCTTCGGCCAGCGAGCGGAATGTGCGAGTACGCTCTGTCCAGTTCCGGTACAGATCCGGTACCAGCACTCGGATCTGATATCGCTGCCGATCCGCGCGCCACCGGATGCCCTCGGGGAGGGGCCTACCGGTGTGCGGGTCTAGGCGCAGCGGGGAGTCTTTCGATGGGCGGCCGGCCATCACCGTCTCGTTCCACCGACCCCGAGGAATTCCTCGATGGTGTCCGCACGCCAGAGCTTGTGCTTGCCGACCTCGGCGTCCGGCTCGGGGATGAGCCCCTCGCGTCGCAGCTTGTCGAACGTGGGTAGCGGTACTCGGCATCGGGCGGCGGCCTCGGCGCGCGTGAGATAGTCCGTCTGAGTCGTTGCCTCGGCCATGCCTTACCTCTCATCGGAGCGGTTGAACACTCACCGCAACTAGCGTTCTTGCGATTACATGCAATTAGAACACGTGCAACATGTAATCGCAACTACATGATGTAAGGCTCTATGTCCGATACACTCGTGCGCATGGCACTTCCGACGCCCACTCCCTGGGATCAAGCCGCAGACGGCGTGCTCACCCGGGGCGACCTGCCCACTGGCTGGCACCTCGCTGCCCGCTTTCCCGGCGAGCGAGCCGACGACGTCAGCGACGAAATTGACCGCATCCTCGGCTACGACGACCAAATGTCTGAGGGCGACCCTGGAGAGAGCGAAACCGCAGACGGGCGCTGGCGCTACATCGAACACGAGGCCACCGCAACGCGCGTGATGATCCGCCTGCAACGACAGCTGTATGCCACTCCCGACGAGGTCCGCATCACCGGTGTGATCTATCTGCCGTGGCGACCGGGCGACCCGATCACCAGCCACCTGCTGCGAGAGCTCCCAACCGCGAAGATCGAGGCCGCAATCAACAAACGCCTGTTCGCCGTGAAGCGCGTCGCCACCATGATGGGAAACAAGATCGTTCTCCCGAGCGGGCGCAAGATCAGCGACCACGATCTATTGAAGCCGCTCGGCAACCCTAAACAGGTGCCCGACTTCTACGAACTCGTTGCTCTTCAACATGGCAAACTCTCCGGCCAAGGTGACGGGAACCCCTCCGCAACGATGGCAGAAATCAGTGGTGTTGCCCTCAGCACCGCGCAGGGTTGGGTTGCCAAGGCCCGCCGCCGCGGGCTGCTCCCTCCTGGCCGCCGTGGGCGTGCGGGGTAGATCGCTCACTTTCGTCGGTTCCCCTCCGTTTCGACTCGACCGAACGTCGGCTGAACGGCTGCGTTCAACGGGGCGGCATTCAAACTGCCCAGCGCCTGGGAGCGCGCAGCATCCCGGAAGCTCGTTTGGCGAATTGAATCAAAGATCTCGAGTGGTTGGTCCGTGGGTAAAAGGGATCAGAACTCGCGGATCTGCAGTGCTGGCAGCACATATCAGCACGTGAGACCTGCAGTGCTTCCCTCTCGGAGCTGCAAACTCACTTCGATAGTGGTCGGGTTTCGGTCACCTTTTCAGCCGGAACGTGGTTTCCAGCGACCGCCACCTCGTGCACTTGACGCGCGTTCATCGGGCCCAATCTCGGGCGACCTAACTGGAAATCGACAGTGCCGCAGTGCGGCGGGGCCGCGCGGTCGTGGGTGAGTTCCCGTTCGCCGACCGGCTTGCGGATACCCACAAAAGGACGGATGTGCTCCGCCACTAGCAGGGCCTCCGATAACCCAACGTGCGCAGGTGGCGTAGGGGTATGCCCACCGTCGCGAACCCCAGAATGAGACGATGAGACTGCGGTTGCACATGACTTGGGTAGAGAGCCCGTACTGCCGCCCGACGAGTCACGGAGAAGAAACTGACAATGAAGCCTGAAAGGCCACCCGCAGTTGAGCCTGCGGAAGGTGATCTTCTGGCGAGCATGTTCTCGGGTCACACCGACGCGTTACGATCGGTCTTTCAGTTGCACCAGCGGGCCGTGTATTTCACGGCGTTCAATGTGTTGCATTCTCGACACGATGCGGAAGAGATCATGCAGGATGCCTTCCTGCTGCTGTGGAAGAAACATGCCACCATCGCCCTGGTCGGTGGGTCCACCCTGCCTTGGTTGGTCACCACTTCGCGGTATCTGGCTCTGAACCGGCGCCGGGCCCGTGACCGTGAGCGCACACACGTCGCTGCGAGCGTGGGCGAAGTGATCGAGGTTGCGCCGTCACCGGAGGCGTTGGCGGAGACTTCCGACACTCTGCGCAGCATTGACGAAGTGGTCAGAGCGTTGCCCGAGCTCGACCAGAAGGTCTTTCACCTATGCCTGTTGGAGTCGATCAGCTATGAGCAGGCGGCCCGCAGACTCGGCCTGACCCACGGTTCGGTGCGCAACCGGCTCGCACGATTGCGTGTGCGGCTCCGCTCCGAACTGCACCATCTGAAAGGAACGTGATTGCATGAGCCGCACTTCTGACGTGCCGGGTGCTGACGATTTCAGTCGCCTGGAAGATCGACTTCTGGCCCAGGTCGCTTCGGATGCCGCAGCCCGCCGCCGTTCCCTCCGCCTCGTGGCGATCGCATCGGCCGGAGTGTTGGTGCTCGCCGGCGCGGGAGTCGTCTGGGCGGTCACGCCCACACCATCCTCGACCATCGCCGGGCCAACCGCTCCATCCACGGTACCGTCGACAACTCCACCAGGAGCAGCCGATGAGGAGCCGGGCTCAGACAATTACCGCTCAGCATTCGGCACCGCCGATGCTCTTGAAGTGCTCCCGGGAGAAACATTGACCGACTGGGTCACCTACCTCGACCGTGTGGTGAGCGCCAAGGTCACCACCATCTCCCGAGGAGAACTCGCTCCCGAAGAAGTGGAAGCAGGCGAAGGCCTGGAGATCCGCAACGTCACCCTCCAGATCACCGACACCCTTTGGAAGTCCGAGCAAGCTCACGACATCGGGGAGACCGTCACCATCGCATCCGGCGGCTGGCTCGTCGGCCAGAACCTGGACGATCGTCGCCTGATTCTTACCGGGGCGGTCCAACTGGAAATGGATCACTCCTATCTGCTCCCGCTCTTTTATGACGAGTCGTTCGATCCGGCCTGGCAGGGCCTCTCCAACACGGCAATCCTCCCCTTCGATTACGGTGTCATCGGGCAAGGCGAGGTGTTTGCCGGGGAACGCGGCCACGCGGCGCGCTCAACGGAGGCCACGCGAGCACTCTGGGGGCTGGACCGTGCGGCGGTCGTCAACACACTCGCCGCGACGAAACCCAACCCGGCTGCGGCGGAGTACGCCCACCTCCCACCGGTCCAGCGGTACTGGGCCGTCGACGAGTAGACGCATCGTGCGACTACTCCAACAAGACCCCCAAGAGCGACATCAGCCGCAGCTACTCACTCCGACGAACCCGGTAGGGAACAAGTCAGGGCTCTCTCGGGAGTTGGTGCAATGCACGATCGGCTTGCGAAAACCAATCGAGCGTATGACTCCCGGTCTTGCCGCGACGACCCATGTGCGAGCAGAGCAGTAGGTCAATTGGTGAACTTTAACCAATACGATCATTTCCAGGTGAATGAGGAATGGGGGAAGGCATTGGTCAAGCGTGTTCTATTGGGCGCCGCGATCGCAGCAGGTGTCGGGCTCTGCACCGTGGTTGTCCTCACGGTGATCTCGGGGGTGCAATACCGGCTCGCCGAGGATCAAGGGCTGGACCCCGGCTATGCACCCACTTGGATTGTGGCCGGAACCAATCTGGGACTGTTGATCTTCGCTCTTGGAGCGTTGGGCGCGCTCGTGGTAGGTATCATCGCTCTGCTGCAGCGTCGCCGATTGAGTCGACCCCGAGCAGACCGCCCGACCAAATGATTGACGTGATCTCCCCGGGAGCAAGAAGAATAGTTCATCTTTGCTGCCCAATCGAAGCTAGGTGCGCCATTTCCATCACCGTTTGCGCCTCCATGCAACCTGGTCGGTGATCGGCAGAGCGGGAAGGCCACTCCCCGGGCCGTGACTGCGCGCACCAGCAGTCACCGTTTGGCCGCACCCATAGGTTCCCGTATCACTGCAACGAGTCGACCTCACCGCGGAGGCACTGCCCAAAAATAGTCGGGATCCGTCCAACGGTCGATCTCATGCCCGACGGCGGCCGCTGGCGGATCCTTCACCGGCGCGACGCATGCCGGCCGCCGTGGTCACAACCGGAATCCGTCAACTTCCCAACCTCATGGGCAGAGGTTTAATGAAATGGAAATTTGGCGCTGCGCCGGTCGAAGATCCCAAAACTGGTCAGCTACGATAATGAACCAATTGCACATTTGCACGTTTCTAGTTGAGCAGGAGAAGCAATGAACAAGTCGAAGCGGCGCAAACTCGCACTGGTTCTAATCATTGCGGGAATTCTACTGGTCCTGAGCCCATTGGTCCTGTACTGGTTCATCCACGGCGACTCTGATCGCTACCTCTGGATCATCAGCGGACCGGCCCCATTCAGCAGTTTCGGAAGCGGTCCCTTTCAACTCTTCATGTATGCCGGCCTGGTCGTGTTTGGTCTAGTTCTGGCCACTGCCGGAATCATCACTCACTTTCGCCAACGCATCGAACACGCAAGTCTCAGCTGACGAGTAATGTCGCGCGCACCTGTTAGCACGCGGCCCAGCCGACGAATACCACACGTACGCGACCGGGATCTGCCCCGGTAGCGGATCCCTGATTGGTTGCACGTTGCGCGGGATTTTGATGCGGTTCATCTCTCAGTCGACGGTTACCTGACGACGGCGGGGCGTGTAGTTTCTGTCGACGACGATCGGGCGACCGTTCTTGCCGGCTGGGATCCGGACAACACTTGCTGGCTCCAGGATGTCAACCAAGTCGAGCCGGAGAGCGAGGTTTGGGAATACAACGAGGAAAAGGAGAGCTGGGAGCTGAGCACTGCTCAGTAGAGGATCGCTCTAAGGAGCATCGTAGGCTGGTGCGATGGACGAGCCGCCGAACTTGATGATGCCCGCTACCTACGACATTGTCTGGTCCGTGGTCGTTGTGCTTGTGATCGTGCTCGTGGCCACTTCTCTGATTTCAATCGCACGCAGTGCGAAGGGTCTTACCGCCAGTCAAGCTTTGGTCTGGGCCCTCTTGATCATATTTGTGCCAATCATCGGGGCGGTGGCGTGGTTCGCAATCGGTCGCCGATCAACGAGCAATGGGAATCCGGACGCCGATCATTAGCGGATCCTGAAGCGGTCCGCAGCAGCTGACAAGACTCGGAGATAAACTTCACACACCAGCCCCCCGCATTGATTCCTTAACCGCATCGCAATACACCTCTCAAAGGGATCCGCTTTCGGAATGGGGAGGCGCCCCGCAGCACGTTCCCTTATGGGTACGGCAGTGCGTGCTGGTAGCCGTTGCTGTTCTGGTATACGTTTTCAGTCGATGACTTACATTCGCCGGGCAGTGCTGGCCTCCATCGTTGTGGCGGTTACGGTGTTCGGTGTCACGGCATGTTCACCGGCGCCTTCGGACGACTCCTGGGTGTTGAGCCCGATCCGGTACGACAACCGAGCGAATGGTGATCCCGGCCCCAGGGAAATGATTGACACCCCTTACACGATGACGCTGATCGGCGACACTGCGGGCGGGTTCTGGGGAATATCCCTGGGCTCATACCTGCACATCGACGAGGCGGGTACTGCGGTGAGCCGGTTCAACCTCGCTGATGACGATCCCCATGGTTCGGTGGCCGCGGTTACCCCGACCACGCTCGTGATGGCCAGCGGTGTGCCGGGGTTGAGTAACAGCGGGAGCATCCTGCTGATCGATACCGAGTCGATGAGCTGGGAGGAGGTGCACCGCGACTCCCGGCAACTCGGTGACATCGCGACCACCGGAGGTACTGCGTACTTCGTCGCCTTCGACTGGGCCGAGGAAACCTTCACCGTCGACACTGTGGCGCTTGAGCCCGGTGCGGAACCGGTCACGCTTTCGCCTGTATTCACCCGAACGTGGCCGGTCGCGCTCGATGTCGATCCGAGCGGTTCGATCTATCTCGCAACCGAAAATGAACGCATCGTACTGGCTGCGGACGGCAGGATTGAATCACGTCATCCGGTCGCGAGCGCCACCCCCGCCGTCTCCGTCAATCAGGCAGGCGACGTGGCGTGGTCGGGGCAGGACTCACCGTCGCCGACTGGGCCGACCCATGTTGCAGGCGGATCCGACGAGGCTCGGACGATCATTGACCGGCACATCGACTGTGTTTCGGATGACCCACGGCTGAAACCGGTGAGCGTCGGAGGCCGTCCGACGCTTGAGCACCCGGATCGGCTGACACTGATGATTGCCGAAGACACCATCACTTTGCCGTTTCTCTGCGCAGCGGCCGGATTCACGTGGATCAATGATCGCGAGCTTGTGGTGTCGGTAGGAAACGAGACCGGTGCCCCGCTGGTGCGGGTGACCCCGCCGGCGTTGCCTCAGGAGCCTGAGCCAAGTCGATGAGCTGGTTGGAGATCCCGAGATCTCCCTGAACTGGGTTCGTCCCCCGGGAACCTGGCCCGTCGACGCAGGAAGTTGGTCGGCTGGAATAATGAGCCAATCACACGTTGGCACTCTTTCGAGTGGGACAGGAGACGCGATGGACTAGCTGATGCGGAGCAAACGTGCTCCGTTGCTCATTGTTGCCGGAGTCGTACTGGCTCTGAGCCCATTGGTTTTGTATTGGTTCATTCATGGTGATTCCGATCGTTACCTCTGGATCATCAGCGGACCAGCCCCATTCAGCAGTTTCGGCAGCGGCCCCGTTCAGCTCTTCATGTATGCCGGCCTGATCGTCGTGGGTCTCGTTCTGATCGCTGCCGGAATCTTCTCTCATCGCCGCCAGCGTGTCGAAGACATAAGTCTCCGATGACGAATCGCGTCGTCTGAACTTTAGATGTGCTCCGGGGCCGACGAATATCGCCGAGCCGAGGTCAGGGTCTGTCTCGTTGGCGAATTCCGTGTTGAAAACTGATTGTCGCGCTGGGCTGCGGTCCGGTTGGTCGGACTCACAATCATGCGTTGGTGCGCTGATTCCTCGTGCGAGCCGATGTCAGCACAACTGACAGAATTGGTGGATGGTCAGCTCGTTCTCTCTCGTGACACGCACGACTGCGCCGATAGAGGAACTCTTCGATATCTCTCTGAGCATCCACGAGCACGTGGCCTCGATGGATCAGTCGCGCGAGCGTGCGATCGGAGGCGTCACCGAAGGGGCGATCACTCTCGGCGAGTCAGTGACTTGGCGTGCACGGCACTTCGGCATCTGGTTCACGATGACGTCATTGATCACCTGCCTCGATCGACCCGAGCGTTTCGTCGATGAACAAGTCCGTGGGCCGTTCCGCTCGTTCCGTCACGAGCACTCCTTCACCCGGGAAGGTGAGACCAGCGTCATGGTTGACTCGCTGACGATCGGCTCACCGGTCTTCGGAAAGTTGGCCGAACGCCTCGTACTCGTGCCTTACCTTCGCCGACTGATTCGCCAGCGCAATCACCACCTCCTCGCCGCACTCAACGCCGCACCCGGCACTGAACCGCAGTCCTTCATCTGGCCGGTCGACGAGACAAGCGCGTTCCGCCGCTCCGAAACAACAGCACTCATAGGGCACGGAGTTGAGACCTGGGAGCGCGCCTCACGCGATGTCCTCCAATGGAAAGTGAAGACCCGCAGCGGCTTCACCGTCGATGACCCACAACGCGTATCACCAGCCACGCGGTTGACGATCACGGCTCGAGTCTTCGGCATCATTGTCCGAGAGCCGGTCCACGTGGCGACCGTCATCGAGACCGCATCACGGGTCGGATTCTCCTATCGAACGCTCCCGGGGCATCCTGTCAGCGGGGAGGAAGCATTCATCGTGCACCGAGACGGCGACGACGTGTTCCTCACCATCCGATCACTCACCGCGCCGGCATCTAAGCAACCTTGGCGGGCTCTTTACCCGTTCCTCCGAATCGCCCAGATCGTCGCACTCCGCCGGTACCTTCGAGCCCTCCACTGACACGGTCTTTGAAGCTGGATCCTCATGAGGCCGCCATCCTGCTGAGGGTTCCGCTTGCGGATCCGCCAACGTACAAATTCATTTTCCGCAACCCGATTCAGCAAAGCGCGGTCTTCTTGGGTCGTCATTTGACAAAAAGGAAGGCAGGTTGGTTGCGAACTAGACGACCTGGAATGGCAGAACCACCACTGTCAGTTGCTAGTTGAAGCTGAGGGGTGTCGGCCGAGGAAGGTGACGAGTGCGTCGGTTGCGCTTGTCGATCCCCTTACGGGCGCATTTCTTACGCCAGAAGGCCGCGTCAGCGAACTCGTGCAGACCGCAATTGGCTCGCCAAAGCACCGCCGCAAGCGCTAACATGACGCCACCGAAGCCCCGCCTCAAGCGAACCCTGAACTTCTATGCAGACTGTTCTCTTCTGAATGTACGTATGCTACCGTAGGTAGTTGCAAGGACATGAGTTGCGTGGAGGTGAAGCTCATGCACGGTGGCGTGATCCTGTTCCGCGGAAGCGGAGCCGATGCGCGCCGCTATGTCGAGGCCGACCGTTCCCGCGCTGACGACTATTACCAGTGCGACAGCTCAGGCATCGAGTACAAAGTGCTCGATGCCTCGGGCGAGGTGACGGTCGCCAGATCCTTGACGAATGCTGAGTACAACGGATGGGTGGACTGGCTCAACCCCGATGGCGGTGAGTCGATGGGAAAGCCATGCTTGCCGGGTACTGACCGCTTGGGGTCTCCCAGGTTCGCGGAAATGGTCATCAATACCCCGAAGAGCCTGTCTATCGCTGCGGCGCTGCACCCGGAGATTTCAGGGGCGCTCGACGCCGCCCAGCAGGCTGCACTCTCAGAGATTCAGCGGTGGCTGGCCCAGCACTCGGTGACCCGTGTCGGCTCGCGGGGCAAGCAGGAGGTGATGCCGGTCGAGCACATGCAGATCGTCGGAATCACACACCGCACCTCCCGCGCGGGTGACCCGCACCGGCATATCCATATGCAGATCGGCACTCGGGTATGGGCCGCTGGAAAGTGGCGGGCACTCGACACCGCGGCAATGTTCAAACAGCAGGGCGCGATCCGCGCCCTCGGTGCCGCGGTCATCGCTGCGAGCCCGGAACTGGCCGAGGTGCTGGACCGACATGGCCTCACCCTCGACCCGGTGACTGGCGAGGCAACGGAGTTGGAGCCGTTCAATGCCTTGATGAGCAAGCGCGGCAAGCAGGTGCGACGGAACCTTGAACGACTGGAAACTGAGTGGGAGGCCAGGAACCCCGGCGCGGCTATGGGGTCGGTCGTCTCCGCGCGCCTCACCGCCCAAGCGTGGGCGTACGAGCGGCCCGCAAAGAAGCCGGCAACGCTGCGAGCAGAGGGAGCCTGGCTCGCTGAGCTCAAAGAGGCTGGCCTCGACCCAGGCTTCCTCACCAGGAGTGCCGGGCACGCGCATACGTTACTCGACGACCTCTCCATCCAGGCGGTTGCGAATCGGGCGCTGGATCGTTGCTCAGCAGCGGCATCGACCTGGACACCCCACACGATCCAAGAGCATGCCACCAGACTCACTACCGAAGCAGGCGTGCGCGCGACCCGCGAAGAATTGCGCGAGTTCATCACTCTCGCGACCGGCCTCGCTGTCGAGGACTGCTTTTCGGTGCTGCCGCCGGGCGCTGCTACACCGGAACATGTGGCGCACCTCACCAGCACTCGCGTGGTTGCTGCTGAAATCTCGTTGCGTGACTTGTTGCACGCCCTCACCCCAGTCAGTGGGCCAGCACTCACGAACATCGACGAGATGGCGGATGCTGCCGGACTCGACGCGGGGCAGACCTGCGCCGCCGCTGCGGTCGCTTCGACTGATCCACTGGTGATCGTCGAAGGCGCGGCCGGCGCGGGTAAGACGATGATGCTTGGCGTCGCTATCCGCGCTGCAACCGAGCGGGGAGGGGCTACACGGGTGGTTGCGCCGACGTTGCGAGCCGCACAGGCGGCGCGACAAGAACTCGGCGTACCCGCGGCTTCGCTCGCGGCGCTCGTGCACGCCCACGGTTGGCGCTGGAACAAAGACGGCGCATGGACGCGTCTGGCTGACGGTGACTTCGACCCCGGCACTGGACGAACTTACACCGGCCCACCGAAAGCAGCGCGACTAACGCGGGGGGAACGAGTGATCGTGGACGAGGCCGGGATGCTTGACCAAGACACCGCCCGCGCGATCCTCACCGTCTGCAACGAGGCAGGGGCAACGGTTGCTCTGGTCGGTGACCGGGCGCAACTCCCCGCCGTCGGCAGAGGCGGCGTGCTCGATATTGCCGCGCAGATCCGCGGCCAGACATTCGACATGGCTGAGGTGCACAGGTTCACCGATCCTGCCTACGCCGACGTCACCTTGCAGATGCGCGACGGCGCGAACCCAGGCGAGATGTTCGAGCAGCTGCGCGCGCTCGGACTGCTTTGCTTGCACGACTCGCCAGACGGAGCATATGAACAGATTGCGCAAGTCGCCCGTGATGGCCAGGCGATCACCGTGGCGACCAACGATGAAGCCGCCGCTTTGAATGACCGCATCCGAACTGAACGTGTCGCACGGGGCGAGGTCGACGACGTCCACACCACAACCGGCAGCGATGGATTGAACATCGGCGCGGGTGATCGGGTGCAGACCAGACACAATGACACTGCGCTCGGAGTGGCGAACAGGCAGACATGGACTGTGCAGCACGTTGAAAAAGATGGCACCCTCTGGGTCGGGGAGAACAACAGCGAACGCAAGCGCGCCCGAACCGTTGCCCTGCCCGCCGAGTATGTGGCAATGTACACACACCTCGCCTATGCCTCCACCGCCTACGGGGCGCAGGGTGCGACCGTCGGCGAGACCCATACGATCCTGTCGGATGCGATGAGCGCCGCAGGAATCTATGTCGGAATGACCCGAGGCCGCAACCAGAACACGCTGCATATCATCGCAGCAAACGCCACTGAGGCGCGCGACCGGTTCACCTTGGCGATGGAACGCGACAGGGCAGACCGCGGCCTCGACCACGCCACCCAGCACGCGACCGAGGAGGTGCGCTGGCTGACCGCGAACGGCCCCGTGAAGCTCGTCAATGACAAAATTGCACAGCTCACGCGACAAGCAGATCGCGCCGAACGTGATGCCACGAAGTGGCTCGGGATCGCGGAACGCCTCGACCAACAACGCACCACGCATCGCGCCGAGAACGACGAGGGCACCGGTGCGCTCCACAAGGCTGAGGAACACGCCGCACGCATGCATGCGGAGATCGCCCAGCTGCTCGCCGCTCAAGCCGAAGCAGACGGAGCGGACTATTTGGGGACGGTGGCACACGAGAGCGAAACGCGAGCCCGGCTCACCACGGTGGGGTGGTTCGGTAAACATAAGGCAAAGGCCGAGTACCGGGCCGCAACCGAGCAGACGGAACAGTCAGCGGAGCGCGTGCGTAAAGCCTGGGGTGAGCCGCCCCAGAGAGCCGAGGCGTTGCCGGCGTGGGCATCTGATGCGGCGATACGGCGGGCCGAGCGCAACTCGCGTGTGATCGAAGCCGCCCAAGCTGTCGAGGCAGCACAGACCGACCAGGAATCGACCAATAAGCGGCACGAGAACGAACGCCTGGGACTGCTGGCCAAGGAACACGGAGCCGACCGAGTACACCGTGACCGGACACGGACTCTGCTCACCGATCCTCCCAGCGAGGCTCGCAAAGCCCGCGCCAAAGCCGCCGCCGCTCGCGGAGAAGCCAACGTACTGCGCGGCCTCCCGCTCCACGAGGCTGCCAGTCGGATCGAAGCACGACGCGCTGGCGCGGACGCTGCGAGAGAGGCGGCGGCCGAACGCGTACAACGGTTGCGCGGCACCGCTGAACGGAAGATTCTGAGTTCTGATCCACGCCGAGACGGCCTCCGGCTCGACCTATAACCCGAGGAATCAGCGGCCCTCCTCGCCGGCACAGAGGTGCGGAACCAGTGGATTGCTCTAGACCGGCTGCGGCGGGGTCTGCGAGCGCCAGCCAGCGACAGAGCACAGCTCATGACCTGTGCCATATTTGTGCCATATATCTTGTAAAAAGTAACTGAATCCAACTAACACCTACCGAGCCGAACCGCGTGATTCTGCGGATCGCACACATAGATACAGTACGAGAGAATCCCTGATCAGACTGAAAATCGAAAGGTCACCGGATCGATGCCGGTCGGAGCCACGATCCCGTCCCCTAGCTTCTACATGGGGGCGGGATTTTTTATGCCAACGCTCCGGCCCAGGAGCTTATGAGCTGAGCACCGCCCAAGGGGGACGGCTTCGTTCACTACGCTGGGTGCACCATGTACATCGAGAACATCCTTGCAGACGTCCACGAGGCGGTCACGCCGCTGATCGGACAGGGCACGGTGGCCGACTACATCCCGGGGCTCGCATCGGTGAACCCGAACCAGTTCGGTATGGCGGTGGCGATGAACAATGGCGCTGTTTACGGGGTCGGCGATTGGCGGGTGCCCTTCTCCACCCAGAGCATCACCAAGGTGTTTGCTCTGGTGCTCGAGCTGGCGCGCGACGGGGAGAAGATCTGGCAGCGGGTCGGCCGCGAACCGTCCGGGTCGGGTTTCCACTCGATGGCAGAGTTGGAAAAGTCAAAGGGGATCCCGCGCAACCCGTTTGTGAACTCCGGCGCGCTCGTCGTCACCGATGCCCTGCTGAGTGTCACCGACGGGGATCCGGATGCCGTGCTCAACTTTCTGCGCGCCGAGAACTCTGATCCCGATATTCACGTCGATGAGGATGTTGCCGCGTCCGAGGCGCTGCACGGGGACCGCAACGCGGCGATCGCTCACCTGCTCGCGAGTTACGGCAACCTCGTCCACCCGGTTCAGGATGTCTTGACCGCTTACTTTCGGCAGTGTGCGATCGCCATGGACTGCCGCGACCTGGCGGCGGCCGGAGCCTTCCTGGCGCGTGCGGGCCTGCGCTCCGACGGCTCGCGCATGCTGACAGCGAGCCAGAACAAAAGAGTCAACTCCGTCATGCTCACCTCAGGCATGTACGACGCCGCCGGCGACTTCGCCTTTCAGGTCGGCCTGCCCGGGAAGAGCGGCGTCGGCGGCGGAATCCTCGCGGTTGTGCCGGGGCGCTGCACCGTCTGTGTCTGGTCCCCCGGCCTCAACGCCTCCGGCAACTCCCTGGTCGGCGTGCGTGCCCTCGACGAGTTCACCACCCGCACCGGCTGGTCCGTGTTCTGAGGTTGCGGATTACGATGAGCTGTCGCTGACGGCTCGTGCTCACGAGTGCACAACAATTAGTGCACCTGATTCCCGGAACTGCGAAACAGCAGTAGCGTGAAGGCAGGGGCTCACCACGCTGGGGTTTTGGCTGAGACGAAAGGGCAGACTCCCGGCCCCGGTCACCAAGTCGCGATGATGTCCGCATTTCGCTTGCAGTCGTTGTTCTCCTCGCTTTGGAGAGGCTGCATACCCGAGAGATAGATCGCATGCGCAAAACAATGGCAATTTTGACGACCGCGGCAATCGTTTCCGGCCTCGTGCTCGCAATTCCGACCGTGCAGTCTGCGTCTGCCATTTCGCAGGGGGTGCATTTCAGTGCCGATGACCTTCCCACGTGGCAGACGAACGGCACCGTCTGGGCGCTCGGGCAGGCCCACGGGAAGGTGGTCGCCGGTGGCACCTTCTCGCAGGTCTTGCCGCCGAGCGGTGTCTCGGGCACGCCGCTCAACCTGGACGGGCTCGCGATCCTTGACGCGGACACGGGGGCGCCCTCCTCGTGCCAGATGACATTGACGATGAGCGACGGTGTGATCCCGACGATTCGCACCGCGGTACCGTCACCAGACGGCAACACCGTTTACATCGGGGGCAATTTCAGCCACGTCAATGGCGTCGTGGCGCTGCGGACCGCAGCCATCGACCCGGTGACCTGCACGGTGAAGCCGTTCAGGCCCAAGAACATCTCGTCGTTTGTCTACGGACTGTCCGTCACGGAGAACACGGTGTACTTGGCCGGTGCTTTCACCTCAGTCGATGGTCAGCAGCGCCAGCATTTCGCGGCAGTTGACGCAACAACCGGTGACCTTCGCCCTTGGGTTGTCGACGCTGATGCGGTCGGTTGGGCCGTCCAGGCCTCGCCCGACCGGACGAAAGTGGCCATCGGCGGGGGCTTCTTCACCGTCAACGGGCAGGATTCCCATTCAATCGCCGTCGTCGATGCCTCGACGGGTGACAACATCAGAAACTACCCACTGGGATTCATCACGCCAACTTCCATCACGAAGGTGATTTCCACTGACGAGTCGGCCTTCTACGTGGGCAACGAGGGTACCGGTGGCTTCGACGGCAGCTTCAAGGTGGACTGGAACACCCTGGACCAGGTGTGGCGGGACAACTGTCTCGGGGCGACCCAGGTGATCCTGCCTTACAAAGGAACACTGTACGAAGCCCATCACCACCACAACTGCAACACGGAAAACGAGTTCCCAGACGGCAAGCGGATTTACCTCTCGGCCAATAATCCTGCAGATTCGCAGATGTATGGTTGGTTCCCCACGCTCAATGACGGGGTCGGCGAGCACATCGGACCGAGAGCCCTGGTGGTGTCGACCGGAATCAACACTGGCGAAGACTATCTGTGGGTTGGTGGCGAGTACACGCTTGTGAATGGCAAGTCGCAGCAGAGCCTGACCCGCTTCGGACCCGACGACACCGGGTTGCCGCCCACGGTTCTGCCGGCGGCCGAGGCCATGTCGA
>NZ_QJHB01000017.1 GCF_003260275.1 Homoserinimonas sp. OAct 916
GATCGCGATCTTTGCGTCGGGCAACCATGGCAGAAGCGGTGCTGGTGCCACCGGCTGAAGCCCGGCCGCTCCAGGCTGGCGTCCATCACGAGTCAAGCGCATCCAAGTGGCCAAGTCCGCGCAGGTAAACCACATGCCACCGCCGGGTGCCAGCCCGTCCAGAGTCCACGGCACGGCGGGGCGTCCGCCCAGTAGTCCCTTCTCCCATCCGTGAGGCAGGCCGGCCCGGGTGACGGAAAGGGATGTGCCTGTCAGATCAAAAGGGGTGAGAATCCGCATACCGGGCACGTGTGCGCTGGACAGAACCCTCGACGAAAAAACGCCTCGCCCGAGTCAGCCACGTCCATACAATGGCTGAGGTCGAAGCGTTCTTCACCCAGATGAAGACCGCCACCGAGACCGGCAGCGACACCACCATCACGTTGGTCGAGTACGTCAACTCCATCGGGGCCCGCTGGAAGCGCGGGTTGGACCTCACCTCCACCGCCGAGTTATATGACGCCGGCCTGCGCTCGCGCGTCCTTCCCGCACTGGGCCACATCAAGGTAGCCAACATCGGCGCCGGAATGATCGACCGCACCATTGACCGGTGGGAAACCGATCTAAGTGCGTCGACGATCAAGAACTCCATCGCACCGTTTGTTCGCGTGCTCGATGAGGCCACCCGGGACGATATCATCGCCATCAATCCTGCCAAACACCGAGCCCGGCGCAGCTTCAACAAGAACATCAGCCGCGGCACCGGAACACTCCGAACCCACGCGATCCCCGATCTCGCAACCCTGACCAAGCTCGCCGAAGCATGCGCGAGGATCCATCAAAGCTACTCCGACCACGTCATGCTCGCCGCACTCCTGGCCGCCCGCGGCTCGGAAGTCTCCGGCCTGCTCGTCGGCGACATCGACTGAACCAACCGCGTCGTCACAATCGAACGACAGCTCTACCCCGGCAGCGGGGGCCTTGTCACCAAACAGACGAAGGGCCGACGAGCACGCTACGTGCCGATCCTAAACGCCCTGGAGCCGGTCCTTCATCGTCTCACAGACGGCAAGACCCCCGACGACCCTCTTTTACGAGGACCGCGTGGCGGAGTGCTGACCACGGCGACGGTCCGTGACGCAACCAAGTGGGAGCATCTGGTCGCTGAGCTCGGCCTTCCCGGGCTCACCCGACATGGACTCCGGCACACGGGAGCGACCTGGCTCGCCGACTCAGGGGTACCGCTGCACGTACTCCAGCAAATCCTCGGCCACCAATCGATCGAGACCACCACGGCCTACCTGCATCCCGACCACCGTCACCTTGCCGAAGCCGCTGAGCAGGCCAACCGATTCTTGTCCCAGTCGCCCAACCGAAGACAGGAGAAACTCCCCTACACACCAACTCTGTGACCTGCTCAACACGATGAGCTCCGGTGCCTCAAAGGCCGCCGGAACCTCACCATGCCACAAAAATTGGTCCACTCCGGGGACTTATTGGTCCACTCCGGAGCTTCCAAGACGACGAAGCCCTGATGAACAAACCGCTCTCATCAGGGCTTTTATTGTCGGGCTGACAAGATTTGAACTTGCGACCCCTTGACCCCCAGTCAAGTGCGCTACCAAGCTGCGCCACAGCCCGTGACCTCATTCTCAAGAGTAGTGAAGTTATTCACCGCTCGACGCGACGTGAGGCAACTCGATAATCCTAGCCGTTCCTGAAGCGACTTGCTTGTCGGGGTGCACGACTCGAAGGTCCCTCGTTTCTCGCGCCGCTCCGAAAGCCAGGCTCATTTGAGTTGTGTCGGCGACGCCAGTATCCCTCGCTGCCCCCCGAACGCTCGAGAACGGATCAACCCACACACAACGGGCCCAAGAAATTTGGAGGTGCCGACAGGATTCGAACCTATAAAATCTCGCTCTGCAAGCGAGCCCCTTGACCATTCGGGCACAGCACCGTGGTGTTCTCAATCCGCGCTGTTACGCGCATTCTCACCGGCTACAACGCTACATGACGGATGACGCCAGGCAGAATCCGCCCCCCTCACCCCTTTACACACAACACCGTTCGCAGGTGCTGCACGACCTCGACCAGATCTTTCTGCGCCTCCAACACCGAATGCAAGTCCTTGTACGCTTCTGGAAGCTCATCGATGATGCCGGCATCGCGCCTGGACTCGACGTTGCCCAGCTGCGCGGCGATCGCCGCCGCACCCCGGTCGTTGCGGGTGAATGCCCGCCGTGCCGCAGTGCGGCTCATCCGCCGGCCGGCACCATGCGACGCAGACTGGAAAGAGGCCGGATTGCCGAGACCACGCACCACATGGCTGCCGGTTCCCATAGATCCGGGGATGAGCGCCAGGTCACCGCTGCCGGCACGAATGGCACCTTTGCGCGTGACCAGCATGGGTCTGCCGTCGATCTGCTCTTCGGCAACGTAGTTGTGGTGCACGTTGATCGGCTCATCGAAGGTGACGTCGTGGCCGTCGAAGTGCTCCTCGACGATGCGCTTGAACAGACCCATCATCACTGCGCGAGAGCGCAACGCGAACTCCTGCGCCCACTCGAGGTCGCGCCGGTACGCGGCCATCTCAGCGGTGTCCCGAAAGAACACGGCCAGGTCGCGGTCAGGCAGATCTTGGTTGTGCGGCAGGCCCTTCGCCACACTGATGTGGATGTCCGCGAGTTCCTTGCCGATATTTCGGGAGCCGGAGTGCAGGGTCAACCAGACCCGATCGTCAGCATCCAGACACAGCTCAATGAAGTGATTGCCGCCGCCCAAGGTGCCCATCTGGGCCTGCGCCCGGGTCTCCAGGTACTGCACCCCGTCGTCGAGATCGCGAAACTTCGACCAGAACGATTGCCAACCGCGCTCCAGCCCGAGCGCCTTCACGTCGACGTTCTCATCGTGGCTGTGAAACCCGACCGGGATGCGCGACTCGATCGCGCTTCGCAACGAATGGAGGTTGTCTGGCAGGTCATGGGCGAACAGGTTGGTGCGCACACCCGACACACCGCATCCGATATCCACCCCGACGGCAGCCGGCGAAATGGCATGCTCCATCGCGATGACAGACCCGACCGTCGCACCTTTGCCGAGGTGCACATCCGGCATCACCCGCAACCCGTGCACCCACGGCAGGGCCGCGATGTTTCGCAGTTGCTGCAACGCCTGCTCGTCGACATCGCGTTCCGTCGCCCACATGAGCGTCGGAGCCTTCGCACCGCGAAGCTCGACCGGGTAGCTATCCCGTACCCGCTTCACACGCCTCACGCAGCAACCAGACCCGCCGTCTGGTGGTAGACGGTCGTCAATGCGTCATACTGCTCCGGCGTGAGCTCGTCACGGTACAAGTCGGCGAGCACTGCCCACCGCAGCGCGCCGAGGATTCGCTCACGACCGGAGATACGCCCGAATGCCGCCATGGCACCCCCGATGGTCTCGGTAACTTCCGTCACATGGTCGGCATAGCCTTCCAACCGCACTAGGATGTTCCGGCCATCGACGAACTGGTCGTGCGCCTCACGGCTCGCTGTTCTGCGAAACACGTCATTCTGTCGGCCGGCTTCACGAAATTGCTCGTGGGTGAAGCCGGTGATGCATTTCAATATTTGGTTCATGATTTCTCACCTCTCACGTATCTGCGGCGCTGCGACCAGCTGGTGGGATTGACTCCCCCCGAACCGTCACCGATGACGGTTCCCGTCTCTTTCAATGGGTATGGTTTTGGCAGCGAGTTTCTTTCGCGCATGCCTTGCAACAACTGTGGAAGTCGCCTTTATCTGCGACCATTCGGCCAGGCCCGGTGGCCTTCCCAAACGAGCATGATGCCCCGCCGACGGCGTGCCCTGGTGGCCCTGCCGCCGTTCTTGACTCTGACCCTCTTGATACTGTCTTTGTCGAATCTGGCGTGGCCGACTCAATGACTTCGACGTCGGTTCTTTCGCGACCCCGACCGGATTTGAACCGGCGACCTCCACCGTGACAGGGTGGCGAGCACTCCAAACTGCTCCACGGGGCCATCTCGAACCTGTGCCGGGCTCGGCTGGATGAGCCGGTGATCTCACCCGATCGATGTGCAAGTCGATTGATGCGCCAATCCACGTCCCGCTACAAACATAATACCAGATCAGCAAGAATTTCTGAGATCGTGGGCACCGACGGTGGTGTTGGCCAGCCCATTTAGACCCTTTCGGAATCCGCAAAGCCAAAGTACTGATGGGATACGGTGAACGAAGGCAGATCGAATCTGCCTCGGAGGTGCACATGATGCGAAAGACGTCGCTGACAGCGTTGGCACGGCACGAGCTCGAGCACGCGTCCGAGCTTGCGAGCGGCCGGAGCGCAACCACCGTGTTCGGCGGGCACGACAGAACACTGCGACAGACCGTCATCGCGATGCGAGCGGGACAATCGCTGGCCGAACACGAGAGCCCGGGCGAGGCCACGGTGCACGTGCTCACCGGACGGGTCATTCTTCACGCCGGCGAGCGCAAATGGTCAGGCTGGGTCGGCGATCTGATCATCGTTCCCGACGCGCCTCACTCGCTCGAGGCGGTCGAAGACTCCGTGGTTCTGCTGACCGTGGCGAAAGTCATGCCGCAGGCCCACGCACAGTCGTAGGCCAAAGCTCAGTCATAGGCCCAAGCTCATGCTCGGGCCCCGCGCAGCCTCGCGCTCAGATGAACACGATGCCGTTCTGCAACCTCGTGCGCACCTCGAACACCTCGTCCACACTGGTGCGCGGCCCGTCACTGACACCGTCGCGCAGCAACTGCGGCAGAAGCGACCGCCTCACCACCACGGTGTCGGCGTTGCGTCCGCGCTTGACGGAGACCATCGGTTCGGCCAGATCATCATCTGGCACCACGATGACACGTGCGGTGAACTTGACTCCGAGCGCACGCCCGAGCGTCTTGGCTCCCCGGGTGAGGGCTCGCACCGGCTCATCCCCTGCGCGAACGGGGTCACCGGTGATCTCACCACGCACGACCTTCACCGGGCTCCCCCAGTCCTCCGAGAGAATCGCGAACAACCCGGCCGGCCCGAGCACCACATGGTCGATCTTGCCCGAAAGCGAGTGCAGGTCACGCCCGGTCGCGACATCACTCCAGATGGTGTAGCCGATGCCAAGGGCAGAAACCTGCTTCACGGTGGCCTCCTGCGCCAGCGCCTTCGCCAGCCAGTGCCGCACCTCACGCGGCGCCGAACGCACCAACGCCGGGTCGTACGGGTCATCCACCGTCACTCCACGGCCGGCCCACTCCCGAATCAGTGCCAAGAACTGCACCCTGGCCGCTCCACCCGGATGACCGTAGCTGCGCGCCCGAGGCCTCGACCGCTGCGCGGGCTTACGGGCCGTCGGCGGCTGCGGCGCGTAGGTCTCATGCACCGGTTCGGACACCCGCCAGTTGCGGCCGCGTTCGTATGCGGCCCGCGCATCCGGGGTGCCCACCTTCTCCCACGCCGTCTGCACCGCCTGGAACTTGGCCGCCTCTCCCCCGGTATCCGGATGAGTCTGCCTGGCCTGCTTGCGATAGGCGCGCCGCAACTCCTCCTGGCTGGCCTTCGCGCTCACGCCGAGCACCTCGTACGGCGTGCGCGCGGCCGGACTCTCGGGCATTCGAGGGAGAACTTTCTTTCGGGGATGAGGCGCAGGATGACGTCGCCCGAGATACGACGATACCTGCCAACGCCACAGGTTGCCGAATTCGTGGCACGTCCCGCGTTCGCCTCCGTGCAACCGAGGCCTCTGAGCGCGAAACTCAGCGCGGGTTGAAAGCGCGCACCCCGCAGGGGCGCCCTACTCGCTCAGCACGGAGAGCACATTGCCAGCCGGGTCCTTGAACCAGGCGATGTCGGGGCCGTGGCCGCGCATGATCCCCTTCGCGTCGGTGCTCATCCCGCCCATGTCTGAGTCGTCGTAGATCTTCGTGCGCACCCCCAGTTCGTTCAACTGGTCGACGGCGGCCTCGACGTCATCGACCACGAAATTCAACATGGTGTAGCTGGCGGGCTGGTGATCTTCTTTCGGGTAGAGCAGCACCTGCGCCCCACCGGGCAGCGTGATCCTGGCAGTGCCCATCTCGCCGTCGACGACGGCCAGGCCGAGCGTCTCGCCATAGAACCTCTTCGCCGCGGCGAGGTCGTCCACACTGAAGCCGGATAGTGCGTGAGTCGGAGTAAACATGAGATCTGCACTTTCGCCGAGGGCCCCGCGTCGACCGCCGAGCACCGTGATTGTATATGGCAATTTCACAACGTCCGCGCCCGATCGGCAACCATTTTTCCGATCCGGGCGACAAAGTGAGAAGCTGGAAGGCATATCCGATGAGCCGTGATGCCGTGGCCGCGCCCCAGCGAAGCGGTTTGCTCGCACAGGAGTTGACCCATGTTGTTTCGTGATCGAACCGACGCCGGCCGAAAATTGGCCGCCCGCCTCGAGGATCTGGCCGCCGAGAAGCCCATCATCCTGGCCCTGCCCCGCGGTGGGGTGCCGGTGGCCGGCGAGGTCGCGCTGGCCCTGGATGCCCCCCTCGACGTCATCGTTGTGCGCAAACTAGGGGCACCGTTCAACGAGGAGTTCGCGATGGGCGCCATCGGCGACGGCGTCGAGGTGCTGCACGACGAGACGATCCGCTCCCTGAACGTGACACCCGCGCAGCTGGAGAAAGTGCGGGCGCGAGAACGGGCGGAACTCGACCGGAGACTGGCGCGGTTCCGGGCCGGGCGACCGCCTCTCGACCTGCAGGGGCGAACCGCAGTCGTGGTCGATGATGGCATCGCCACCGGTGCCACGGCGATGGCCGCGTGCGCCGTGGCGCGCGCTCTCGGCGCCGCCCGCGTCGTGCTGGCCGTACCGGTGGCCCCGCCCGACTTCGACCCCGGCGACCAGGTCGACGAGTTCATCTGTCTGGAGAGGCCGCCGCATTTCATGGCGATCGGACAGTGGTACACCGACTTCACCCAGACGACCGACGATGAGGTGTTGCGCTGGCTGGAGAAGTAGCCAATGCCTCGGCCGGCTGCTCCACCCGTGTCCCTCGGATCATTGCCGACGTCGGATGTTCCCGACGCCTGTTTTGTCGAACGAGCCAGCGAATGTGACCGCCGTGCGTGCCACATCGACGTGATAGCCGGATGCGTCAGTCGACCTGCTCGAAATACCAGGGGTCGTCGTGCATCAGCCAGTACCTGGACTTGATCTCCTCCGTCACCGGGCCGGGCACCCCGGCACCGACCGGGCGGCCGTCGATCGCACAGACCGGCATGATCCCGCCGGCCGTGCTGGTCACGAAGACCTCGTTCGCCTCGACCAGTTCGTCGTAGGACAGTGCACGCTCCTCGACGGGCAGGTCGAGCTCGGCCCCCAGCTCGGCGCCGATCTCCAACGCCGTTTTACGGGTGACCCCTTTCAGAACCCCGGCCTTCGGCGTCACCAGCGCTCCCGCGGTCACCGCGAACACGTTGAATCCGGGGCCTTCGACGACGTTGCCATCGGCATCCGACAGCAATGCGGTCTCGGCGTCGTGGTCGTAGGCGTCGAAGAGGCCCTGCACCAGGTCGAGCCAGTGGTAGTTCTTGACGGTGGGGTCGACCGATTCGGGTGCGATCCGCTGCACCCGGCTGACATGCACCGAAAGGCCCTGCTCCTGCTGCTCGGGGGTGGCGATCCATGCGAACGGCACCGCGAAAGCATAGAACTGGTTCACGCAGTCACGCGGGTCGCGCGAGCCCGGCGCAGCCATTCCGCGGGTGCAGATCATCTCGACATAGGCGTTCGCCAACCCGGATGCCCGCACACAGTCATGCAGGATCCGCCGGATTTCTTCGCGGTCGATCGGCAGCGACATTCGCAGTTTCTTCATGCCCCGCTCGAAGCGGTCGAGATGGTCACCCAGCCTGAAGAAACGCCCCCGCCAGACGTGGGCCACATCGTAGGTGGCATCGGAGTGCAAGAAACCGAGGTCGAGGATCGGAATCACGGCCTCGCTGATCGGCACGATCTTTCCGCCGATGTAGGCCGCGCCCGCGGTGACGACATTCGCGTTACCGGATGCCGCGCCCTCGGACGCACTCCCGATCGGCGCACGCTCTGAGGCACCCCGAGCCACCGAAGCACCGGAGTTGCCGCCCGGCGTGGGAGGTTCCATCACCATGAGCGACCCACAATCTATCAGTGCCTCAAGACCTCAGTGCCTCAAGACCTCAGTGCCTTGAGTTCTCAGGGCGCCAACGCCCCAGCGTCCCAGTGATCTCACCCTACGCGACCGGTGGCTCCCTCGCCGCGCACACGCAGAACATGTTGAGGGGCGCCAGAACGCTCCAGAATTGCGTGACCACCAGCACCACGGCGTCGAGGGGTCAAGATACGCGCCAGAATCACTGATTATGGTGAGGATCTTGACCCCTGACCGGTTTTTGAGGCGCGCATGGGTGCGGGAAGGGGTTGCGAGACCCGGGCCCGGTCAGGACGGGCGAACCGGGATCAGTTGCGCTTGCGCTTCTCGCGCACGCGCATGTTCACGATGATCGGCGTGCCCTGGAAGCCGTAGATCTCGCGCAGGCGACGCGTGATGAACCGCCGGTAACCCGGGTCGAGAAACCCGGTGGTGAACAACACGAACGTGGGCGGTCGCGACGCGGCCTGTGTACCGAACAGGATCCGCGGCTGCTTTCCGCCACGCACCGGGTGCGGATGCGATGCTGTGAGCTCTGCCAGCAGTGCGTTGAACTTGCCCGTCGGGATGCGGGTGTCCCACGACTCCAGTGCCAACTCGAGTGCGGGCACGAGCTTCTCCAGGTGCCGGCCGGTCTTCGCCGACAGGTTCACCCGGGGCGCCCAGGTCACGTGGTGCAGGTCCTGCTCGATCTCGCGCTCAAGGTAGAAACGGCGGTCATCGGTGAGCAGGTCCCACTTGTTGAAGGCCAGCACGAGGGCACGGCCGCTCTCGAGAACCAGGTCGATGATGCGAACATCCTGCTCGCTGATCGGCTCGGTCACATCGATCATCACGACCGCGACCTCTGCCTTCTCGAGCGCAGCCGTCGTGCGCAACGACGCGTAGAAGTCGGCGCCCTGCGCCAGGTGCATCCGGCGTCGGATGCCCGCAGTGTCGACGAACCGCCACACCTTGCCGCCGATTTCCACCTGCTCGTCCACCGGGTCGCGGGTGGTGCCGGCCAGGTCGTTGACCACGACCCGCTCTTCACCGGCAGCCTTGTTCAACAGCGATGACTTGCCCACGTTCGGTCGGCCCAGGATGGCCACCCGTCGCGGGCCGCCCACCTCCTGCTTGGCAACGGCAGAGATCTCCGGCAGTTCGGCCAGGATCACGTCGAGCATGTCGGCAACGCCCCGCCCGTGCAGGGCCGACACCGGCATCGGCTCGCCCAGCCCCAGCGACCACAGCGCCGTTGCGTTCGGCTCCTGCCGCACATCGTCGACCTTGTTCGCGGCCAGGAACACCGGCTTGTTGCTCTTGCGCAGCATGCGCACCACGTGCTCATCCGTCGAGGTCGCGCCCACGTTGGCGTCGACGACGAACAGTACGGCATCGGCAAGTTCCACTGCGATCTCGGCCTGTTGCGCCACCGAGGCGTTGATGCCTTTCGCGTCGGGCTCCCACCCCCCGGTGTCGACCATGGTGAACCTGCGCTCGCCCCACTCCCCCTGGTACGACACGCGGTCGCGGGTCACACCTGGGGTGTCCTCGACCACTGCTTCACGGCGACCGAGGATGCGGTTCACCAGGGCAGACTTGCCCACGTTCGGCCGACCGACGATCGCCAACACGGGCAACGCCGGCAGGTAGGTGATCTCGTCGATGTCGTCAGTGGCGTGCGAGAGGATGTCGAGGTCTTCGTCCTCGAGTTCGTAGGCCTCAAGCCCGGAGCGCAATGCGGCCGAGCGCTGGCTGACCAGCTCCTCGTCGAGGGAGTCGATGCGCTCGGCGAAATCGCCCTCGAGAGCCGGGTAGTTGTCTTCTTCACCCGAGCTGTTCGGTGTGGTCGGTCGGCTATAGGCCATGCGAATTCCTCGCTGTTTCATCGCGGACAACGGCGACCACCGCGTCAATGGTCTGCTCGAAGTCAAGTTCTGTGGAGTCGACGGTCAGAACGCCGTCTGCGGCGTTCATGAAATCCACCACTCTCATGTCGGCCTCATCCCGCGACCTGAGCTGGCTCGCGGTGACGTGGGCCGGTTGGCTGGAGACCTCAGCGGAACGCCTCGCCATTCTAGCCTCCTCAGATGCGGTCAACAGAATGCGAACCTGAGCATCCGGTGCGACCTGGGTGGTGATGTCGCGCCCCTCCACCACGATCCCCGGCCGCGTGCAGCTGAGGATGCTCTGGCGAAACAGTTCCGTCAACGCCCGCCTGATCGCCTGCACGCGCGCAATCCGGCTCACCGAACGGGTCACCCGGGTCTCGCGGATCGCGTCAGTCACATCGATGTCTCCCACCCGGGCCACGAACGCGTCGGGGTCGACGCCGATGGAGACCTCACCCGCTTCGACGCGGGCATCCACCACTGCAGCGAGCTCGTCGTCGGAGAACTTCTCGAGGTCGTCGCCGAGCTGCTCCAACGCCAACCAGGTCGACGCGCGATACGCCGCCCCGGTGTCGAGAAACCCGTAACCGAGCCGGCGGGCTGTGGCCTTGCTCACGCTGGACTTGCCGCTGCCGGCCGGCCCGTCGATGGCGACGACAATGATTTCAGGCGCGCCTTCGGCCCGATGCCTGCCGCTCATTTCTTCTCCTTGGCCTGGCGAGCAACCGTCAGGATCGCGCCCAATTCCTCACGGCGCAGTTCGCGCACCTTTCCCGAAGCCAGGCTGCCCAATTGCAGCGGACCGAACGAGCGGCGCACCAGTTCCTGCACCGGGTGCCCCACCGCGTCGAGCATGCGCCGAACGATACGGTTGCGGCCGGAATGCAGGGTGATCTCCACCAGGGTCGACGCTCCTCCGGGCTTGCTGGCCACGATGCGGGCGGCGTCGGCCGTGATCGGGCCGTCTTCGAGCTCGATGCCACGGGTCAACAGTTGCAGGGTCTGCCCGGTGACAATGCCGGCCACCTTGGCGACATAGGTCTTCGTCACCTCGAACGAGGGATGGGACAGCACGTGAGCCAGCTCGCCATCGTTGGTGAGCAGCAGCAGGCCGGAGGTCTGGGCATCCAACCGTCCCACATTGAACAGTCTCTCGTCATAGCGCGCGGTGTACTGGGCGAGGTCGGGCCGGCCCGACTCGTCGCTCATCGAGCTGACCACGCCGACCGGCTTGTTCAGCATCAGGTAGCGTTTGGACTGGTCCAGTTGAACCGCCTGGTTGTCGACGGCGATCTCGTCGGCTTCCGGATGCACTCGTCGCCCGAGTTCACGCACCACTCTGCCGTTCACCCGCACGCGCCCGGCGAGGATCATCTCCTCGGAGGCCCTCCTCGACGCCACTCCCGCCGCGGCCATCACTTTTTGTAGCCGCACGCCGTCAGCGGCGGGCTCCTCACGATTGGGGCGTCTGTTATCTGACATCGATGTCCTCGAATCCTTGTGATCCATCGGCCAACAGTTCGGAGACTGCCGGCAGTTCGTCCAATGAGTTGACCCCGAGCTGAACGAGCAGGAGGTCGGTGGTGATGTAGTTGATGGCCCCGGTCTCGGAGTCGGCGAACGCCTCGGTGATCAGGCCGCGGCCGACGAGAGTGCGCACCACCGAGTCGACATTCACCGCCCGGATGGATGCGATCTCCCCGCGCGTGATCGGCTGCTTGTAGGCGATGACGGCGAGGGTTTCCAGCGCCGCCTGGCTGAGCCGTGACGGGTTCTGGGTGAGCACGAAGTCGGCGACCACCGGGTCGTACTCGGGGCGCACATAGATGCGCCAGCCGCCGGCGACCTCACGCAGCTCGAAGCCGCGGCGAACAGTGCCGTCGATACCGTCAAAGTCGGCGACCAGCCGCTCGACCGCCTGCCTGACGACCGGGACAGGGCGGGAGATCGCGGTGGCAAGGCTCACCAGTGACTGTGGTTCGTCGGCGACCATCAGGATCGCTTCCAACGCCCGGTCAATGTCGAGCGCCGGCAGTGGGCTCCCCTCCGTCGCGTCGTCGGGCCCGGTTGTGGCATCAGGATCCGCGGCGTCACCAGGCAGCACCGCGCCAGCGGGTTCGCCCACACCATCCAGCCCTGCCGTGGCATCCGCATCCGACTCAACCGTCATAATCAGCTCCCAGGTTGGCCAGATTGTCATCGGACCACGATTCAGATTCCCAGCGCAGCACCAGTTCGCCGAGCGGTTCCAACTGTTCGAACGACACCGCCTGGTGCCGATACAGCTCGAGCACAGCCAAGAACCGGGCGACCACCACTCCGGGCTCGTTGACCCCGGCTACCAGCTGCCGAAACGAGACGGGTTCGCCCGAGCGCAGCACGTCCACGACGTGGGCCGCCTGTTCCCGAATGCTGACTAGCGGCGCATGCAGATGATCCAACCCCACCATGGGGATCTCGCGCGGAGCCAGAGCGAGTGCGGCGAGTGCGGCGAAGTCGTCGAGGGTGTGCGTCCAGACCAACTCAGGGGTCTGCTCCCGATACTTCTCCTCGAGCCGCACCGAGCGCACGTGCCGGGAGATCTCGTGGGTGATGCGCACGTCGAACCAGCCGGCCACCTCTTTGAATGCCCGGTACTGGAGCAGGCGGGCGAACAGCAGGTCACGTGCCTCCAGCAGCGCCACGTCCTCGCTGTCGACCAGTTCGCCCTGCGGCAGCAGCCCCACCACCTTGAGGTCGAGCAGAGTGGCCGCGACGACCAGAAACTCGGTGGCTCGGTCGAGTTCGTCGGCGACATCCAACCCGCGCAGGTAGGCGATGAACTCGTCGGTCACGCGGCTGAGCGAGATCTCGGTGATATCGAGTTCGTGCTTGCCGATCAGGCTGAGCAGCAGGTCGAACGGCCCCTGGAAGTTGCTCAGGGCGACGGTGAACTCGGCCGGTTCGCTAGATCCGGCATCCGGGTTCTCCGAGGTGGTCACACTATGCAATGGCACCGCGGTGGATCAGCTCTCGGGCCAGTTGCTGGTAGGCCTTGGCCGCCGGATGCTCGGGAGCGAACTGGGTGATCGGGGCTGCAGCGACCGAGGCATCGGGAAACTTCACGGTTCTGGAGATCACCGATTCCAGCACGTTGTCACCGAACTGGTCGACCACGCGCTGCAACACTTCGCGGGCGTGCAAGGTACGGGAGTCATACATGGTGGCGACAATGCCGTCGAGCATTATGGCCGGGTTGAGCCGGTCGCGCACCTTGTCGATCGTTTCGATCAGCAGGGCCACCCCGCGCAGGGCGAAATATTCGCATTCGAGCGGGATCAGAACACCGTGGCTCGCGGTGAGCGCATTCACGGTGAGCAGCCCGAGCGAGGGCTGGCAGTCGACCAGGATCACGTCGTACTCCTGGGCCACATTGCGTAGCACCCGAGAGAGAATCTGCTCGCGCGCGACCTCATTCACCAGGTGCACCTCTGCGGCCGACAGGTCGATGTTCGCGGGAATCACATCGAGCCCGGGTGTGCTGGTGGGTCTGATCACCTGGTGAGCGTCTTTCACGGTGCCCAGAAGCAGGTCGTAGATGGTGAGGGTGTCGTGGGTGGCAACCCCGAGGCCGGCTGACAGGGCACCCTGTGGGTCGAAGTCGATGGCGAGCACGCGGCGGCCGTACTCGGCGAGCGCCGCGCCCAGGCTGATGGTGGTCGTGGTCTTGCCCACGCCGCCCTTCTGGTTGCAGAGGGAGATGATGCGAGCAGGTCCGTGCGCCTTCAGCGGTTTGGGCTCCGGAAACTCGGTCCGTGGCCGGCCCGTTGGGCCGAGTACAGGAGCTTCCAGACCGGTGAGTTCCGGCTCGTCGACTTTGGTTCTCGCCACGACTTACTTCCCTCGCTCCCGAATACCGGGTCGGCGCACTTCGGCCGACGTGTCGAGTCTACCGATTCTGCGGCCCACGACAGGCCAACACCGTCCGCGTTGCGCGTGCCAGCGCAACCCACATCTGCACAGCGCGCGCCAGCGCAACACACGACAACACCGCGCGCCCATCGTTGTGCGCGGTGCACAGACAGAGCGAGGGTCCTCCTAGAACCGAAGCAGGTAGCCGTCGGCGACGTTACCGTCAGCCGTGTTACCGCCCCACACGAAGAGCACCTCGGAGTTGCTGACCGCGGTCTGCCCCGACCGGGCGCCCCAGCCCGGGGCAGGAACCGGCGTCCACTCTCCGGTCGCCGGATTGAACAGATGGCCGGCGACGAAGGTGCTGTCGCCAATCGTCAACCCCCGGCCGCTCAGCCCATCGCTGCCCTCGAAACCGGGTCCGTTCAGGCCCTCGCCCTCGAACCCGGCTCCGCGGGGAGGCTCCGGCAGCACACTCCACGACGAATCCGCCGGGTCGAAAACTCCCCCATTGGCATAGGAGCGGCCCCAGTTGTTCTGGCTCCCACCGTCTTCCGAAGCGGTCCACGGAAACACCACTTGGCCGGCAACCGCCGTGGCGATCCCGCCGAGAATCTCGCTGTCCGGCAACAGCGTCCACTGTTCGAGAGCTTGGTCGAGCACGGCCATCCTCATCAGTTTCAGCTCCGGTCGCACCCCGGGGTCAGCGACCAGGTCGTGAGTGGTCAGCAGCAGGGAATCACCCAACCACACTCCCTCGCGAAAGCTACTGGGTCCGAGGGGGTCTGCTGGCAATGAAATCCAGCCCTGGCCCTGCGGATCGAAAACACTGTCCACCGCCTCTTCCAGGGAATCCGAGGTTCCGATCGCCACCACTCGGTCCCCGGCGGCGACGAGCATCGACACCACTGACGGCGCCGGCAGTCTCGCCCACGCATCCGCGGCCGGGTCGTAACGAAGGAAAACCACCGGGCTGTCTTCTCGACCGATGTCCTCGGTCAAAAGGTAGAGCTGGTTGTTCACCACCACGTGGCCCCACCGGCTGACGACGGGCACCGGTGCCGCTGCGATTTGCTGCCAGGTGCCGGTCGCTGGGTCGAAGCTCGCCCCGTCGCTGAGCGGCGGCAGCAGCGGGGCCAGACAATCTGCGGTGGGCGGGCACGGGTCGTCTGACCAGCCACCGACAACCACGAACCGCTCACTCACCCACGCTCCGGCCGCATCTCGCCGCGGCGACAATGGGCTCTCGGGAAGCGTTGACCATGATGCACCGGCCGCCGTCGACACGGCCGTTTCGGGCGGCTCGGATGTCGGTGCGGAAGCCGGCGCCGCTGCGCAACCGGAGAGCCCTCCGGCCAGAACGATCGCGGCCAGTGATGCAGCGATCGAGCCCACCTGGCCATACCCGCGTGCGGTCATACCCCAGTGTCGACCGGTGACCGCGCCGTGGGCAATGACGGTGCGGCCACGGTTGGGTAACGTTCTCGTTTCACCGGCACCGACGTTCGGCTATCGGAGGTCAGCTCGAACCTGCCCGCCGGCCACCAAGGTGCCGCACGGCCAGAGTGTCGCGCGGCCAGAGTCGTGTACGGCCGGAGTCGTGCACCGTCCGAGAGCGAGTTCAGCCGCGCGCGGGCAGGGTGACCCGGGCGGTGACCAGGTCTGAGGGCACCGGGGTGTGCGAGATGAGCAGCACGGCCCGTGCATCGTCGGCGGCCGCGGTGAGGATATCGCGGATCAACCGCTCCCCCGTCTCCCGGTCGACGTTCGCGGTCGGCTCGTCGATCACCAGGATCTCGAAGTCGGCGAGCAGGGCGCGGGCGAGGGCGATCCGCTGCGCCTGGCCACCGGAGACGAGCGCTCCCCGCTCGCCCACACGGGCCTCCAGTCCCCCGCGTTCGGCCAGCCACTCCCCGAGACCCACCCGCTCAAGCACCTCGATGAGGTCGTCGTCGGTGGCGGTGTCGCGTGCGAACAGCAGGTTCTGGCGGATGCTTTCGTCGAACAACCACGGATCCTGCTGGCACAGGCCCACGACCTTTCGCAACCGATCATGGGGCCATTCCCGGGCCTCGATGCCGTCGAGACGGTAGCTGCCGGTGTATTCCAAGAAGCGCACCAACGCCATCGCGACGGTGCTCTTGCCCGATCCGCTCGGGCCGGCCAGGTGCACCCGGTCACCGGGAGCGAGTCGGAGGCTCACCCCTGAGACGGCATCGCTGCCGGCGCCGGGCCACCGCACGGCGACGTCGGCCAATTCGAGAACGTGGCCGGTGGGGTTTCGAGACGATCCTCCTTCGTCGGATCCCTCAACCCGCGGAAAAACCTCAACCCCGCGGTTTCGAGACGATCCTTCTTCGTCGGCTCCCTCAACCCGCGGAAAAACCTCAACCCCGCGGTTTCGAGACGATCCTCGTACCTCGGCTCCCTCAACCCGCGAAAAACCTTCCCCCTTACGCTGGCTGAGGGGTCGCGCAGCGCTCCCCCTCGCACGGCCGCCGGATGCTGGCGCATCGTTCGGTACCGGCGATGTGGGCCCAGTCTCGAAGCCCTGCGCGGGTTGCGACTCGTCGGTGTCCCGCTCCGCCGAATACTCGCTTGGAATCTCAGCCGGCACGCCGGTCGGAACCGCGGTGGCCACCCGGCGGGCGCTGGAGCGCACCTGCCGCCAAGCGCCGAGGGCGGCCGGCATCACGGCGAACACCTCGAACACGGCCATGGGCACCAGCACGATCACGGCGAGCGCGGGCCCGGTCAGCGTCCAGGACTGGGCCGTCGCCCCGGTGTCGAGCGCCGGGATGCCGATGACGAGCGTCGCCACGGTCACCAGACCCGCAAACAGGGCGACGATCGCGGCCTGCACGCCCATACCGAGGGACCGCCCGAGCGTCGCCCGGCGCAACCGGGCATCCGCGTCGCGCACTCGATCCAGCCGGCCCCCCAGCGCCCCGAAGGCGCTGAGAACGTCCAGATTCTGCACCGTCTCCAACACCTCTTCGGTGAGTTCACCGCGCAGCGGTGCCAGTCTGCGCTCACTGACCGCCGCCAGGATGCTCGCCGAGCCGGTTCCGAGCAGTGCCGCCAGCACCAGGCCGGCGGCGAGACAGGCGGCGGCCATCGGGTGCAGCAGGGCGACACCGGCAACGGCAAGAACGGCCACGATGACGGCGGTCACAACCGGCTGCACGACCCTGAGCGGCAGGTCTTGCAGGTCGTCGACATCGCGCACCAGCCGCGTCAGCAGGTCGCCGCGGCGGGTGCGGGTCAGCCCGGCCGGTGCCAACGGCATCATTCGGGCGAGCAGGCCGAGGCGCACATCCGTCAACTGCCGGAAGGCGGCATCGTGGCTGGCCAGACGCTCCAGGTAGCGGAACACGGCACGCCCGAGGGCGAACGCGCGCACCCCGACGACCGCCATCGACAGGTACAGGATGGGCGGCATCTCGGCGGCGCGGGTGATCAGCCACGCCGAGACCGCGAGAAGCCCCACCCCGAAGCCGGCGCTGAGCACGCCCGCCAGCAGCCCGGGGAGAAAGCGCCTGAAACCGGGCTGTGCGAGCCGGAGGACCGGGCGGAGGTCGACGGCCCCGGGCACGTCGGCGCCGGAGTCGTCGGCTCTGGGCAGTTCGGTTCTAGGCAGTTCGGTTCTAGACATACGCACGCTCCCCCATCCGCAACTCGGTGTCGGCGGCGTCGAGCAGCGCTGGCCGATGGCTGACCACGATCACGGTCCGACCCTGGTCGGCGAGCAGGCGAAGTCCGTGGATGAGTTTCTGCTCGGCGTCGGCGTCGAGCGCCGAACTGGGCTCGTCAAGCGCCACCACCGCACAATCGTGCCGTTGGCTGCGGTAGAGGGCCCGTGCTACCGCCACCCGTTGCGCCTGGCCGCCGGAGAGCCCTGCCCCGTTTACCCCAAGCATCTCGGAACCGTCCAGTTCGCCGGCCGCGGCGGCCTCGAGTGACCAGGCCACCAACGCGGAGTCGAATTCGTCCGCCGGATCGCCCAGGGCCACGTTCTCGGCCACGGTTCCGGTCATCAGTCCGGGGCGCTGCCCCGCCCAAGACAGCCAGGCGCGATCGTCGGTGGGGGTGATCTCGTGTCCGGCAAGGGTGATGCGTCCGCCATACGGGGTGAACCCGAGCAGGGCGCCGATGAGGGTCGATTTTCCGCAGCCGCTTGGGCCGGAGACGACCGTGATCTGTCCGGGGGCGAATTCGGCGTTGAGCCTGTCGAGCACGCGGTGGGTGCCGCGGGTGACGGTGAGCTGCTCCACGCGAAGGAGGGCGCGGGGGTTTCGAGACGATCCTCCTCCGTCGGATCCCTCAACCCGCGGAAAAACCCCAACACCGCGGTTTCGAGACGATCCTCGTACCTCGGATCCCTCAACCCGCGGAAAACTCCCCACCCCGCGGTTTCGAGACGATCCTCGTACCTCGACCCGCGAGGATGCCCCTTTACGCTGGCTGAGGGGACGCGCAGCGACCGTCTCGAAGCCCCGCACGGATTGCAGTGGGTTTCGAGACGATCCTCCTCCGTCGGATCCCTCAACCCGCGGGACAAGCCCAACACCGCGGTTTCGAGATAATTCTCGTACCTCGGATTCCTCAACCAGCGAGGCGGAAGCGTCACGCTGCTGAGCGGCGGGCTGCTCCTCGAGGATCTGGAAGACCTCCTCGGCGGCGGCCACGCCGTCGGCGGCGGCGTGGAACTGGGCGCCGACCTGGCGCAGCGGTGCGAACGCCTCCGGCGCCAGCAGCAGCACGAACAGGCCGACCGCCAGCGACAGCTGGCCGTCGAGCATCCGCAGGCCGACCGAGACCGCGACCAGCGCCACCGACAGGCTGGCCGCCAGCTCAAGGGCGAATCCGCTCAAGAAGGTGACCCGAAGAACGCGCATCGTTTCGACGCGGTAGTCGTCGGTGACGCGCCTCACCCGGTCGAACTGCCGCCGTTCACGGCCGAAGATCTTGAGCGTCGACAGTCCCCCGACCAGGTCCAGAAACGCCGTCGACAACGTCTGCAGGCTCTCCCAGGAGCGCTGCTGCACCGCCTGGGTTCGCCAGCCGATCAGCATCATGAAGATCGGGATGAGCGGCAGCGCGATGATCACAGTCACTCCGCTCGGCACATCCAGCCAGAACATCGCCGCCACCAGGATCGGCGTGGCGATCACGGTCAGCAGCAGCTGCGGCAGGTAGCGGCCGAAGTAATCGTCGAGGGCGTCGAGCCCGGTCGAGATCACCGTCGTGACCCGCACACTGCGCCGCCCGGCCAGCCAGTCCGGCCCGAGCTCGCCCACTCGGCTGAGTACCAGGGTGCGCAATTGGCTCTTCACCCGCGCGGCCCCCCGCGTGGCCGTCACCTCGACCAGCCAGATGAGCACCGAGCGCACGATCACCACCGCCGCCAGAGCGCCCACCTGCTGGGCCAGTCGCCCCAGAGGCTGCCCGTCGATGGCCGAGGATATCACGCTGCTCAGCAGCCAGCAGAACGCGACGATCGTGACCGTCTGCGCAAGGCCGAGCACCGCGCCGAGCGCGAGGAAGCTCCGCGCCGCGGTGGCGTGGGTGAGCAGCCTGGGGTCGAGGGGGCGCATCGCGGAGTCGGGTCAGCTCCCGGCCGGTGGGGCGTCGACCTGGTTCAGACCCGCGTCGAGTTCGTCCATGTCGTCGCCGCTGGCGGTGACGGCCTGTTCGGCTGCGAGATGGTCGCTGCGCAACCCCTCAGCCAACGTAAGAGCAGAGTCCTGCGGGTTGAGGGATCCGACAGAGGAGGATCGTCTCGAAGCCCTGGCACCGTCCGCCCTCGCACCGTCCGCCCTCGCACCGTCCGCCCTCGCACCGTCCGCCTTCTCGATGTAGGCGCCGGTGACCCGCTTGCGAAACACCCAGTAGGTCCAGCCCTGATAGAGCAGCACGAGCGGCATCGAGATCGCCGCGGTCCAGGTCATCACCTGCAGGGTGTACGGCGTCGACGACGCGTTCTCGATGGTCAGGCTGTTGGCCGGGTCGTTGCTGGCGGGCATGACGTTCGGAAACAGGGCGGAGAACAGGGCGAGCACGGCGAGGGCGATCGTGAGCGCCATCAATGTGAACGCCCAGCCCTCGGCACCGCGCAGGTTGGCGAGGAACGCGCCGATCAGTGCCACAGCCGCGACCGCCGCGAGCACCGCGGTGACGCTCGTGCCGAAGGAGATGACCGTCCAGGCCAGGAACACCGCGGCCACCACGATGGTGATCACGCCCGCCTTGACCGCCAGGGCGCGGGCCCGAGCCCGTAGGTCGCCGGTGGTCTTCAGGCTGGCGAAGATCACCCCGTGGGTGAAGAACAGCATCAGCGTGGTCACGCCACCGAGCAGCGCATAGGGGTTCAGCAGGTTGAAGAAGCCGCCGATGTAGTCGTGGTTGGCATCCAGCGGCACCCCGCGCACGATGTTCGCGAAGGCGACTCCCCACAGCAGTGAGGGCACCGCGGAGCCGACCACGATCATGCCGTCGAACCACTTCTTCCAGTGGCTCTCCGGCCGCTGGTGCCGGTATTCGAATGACACCCCGCGCACAATCAGGGCGAGCAGGATCAGCAGCAGCGGCAGGTAGAACCCGCTGAACAAGGTGGCGTACCACTCGGGGAACGCCGCGAACAGCGCGGCACCGGCCACGATCACCCAGGTCTCGTTCAGATCCCAGACCGGGCCGATGGTGTTGATCAGCACCCGCCGGTCGACGTCTTTCCTGCCGAGGAACGGCAGCGACATGCCCACCCCGAAGTCGAAGCCGTCGAGCACGAAATAGCCGATGAACAGGACCGCGATGATCCAGAACCAGAGTATTGAAAGATCCATCATCCGCTCCTAGTAGACCGTGACACGTGGGGTGACGACGCCGGTTTCCGGGTCGGGGGCCGGCAGGTCATCCGGCCCCTTCTTCACCGCGCGGACGATCAGTTTGAATTCGACGACGGCGAGGATGCCGTAGACCAGGGTGAACGCGATCAGCGAGATCAGCACCTCGAGGCCGCTGACCCCGGGCGAGACACCGTCGGCCGTCTTGAGCAGGCCGAACACCAGCCAGGGTTGGCGGCCCATCTCGGTGAAGATCCAACCCATTGTCATCGCCGCCAGCGAGGCGGGGAAGGCCCAGACCGCGGCGCGCCAGACCCACGGATTGGCGGGCATCCTGCCCTTGCGGGTCAGCCAGAGGCCGACGACGGCGACCAGCATGTGGATCATGCCGAGGCCGATCATCCAGCGGAACGACCAGTAGGTCACCCAGATGATGGGGGTGTAGTCGCCCGGGCCGTAGAGCGTCTGGTACTGGTCCTGCAAGTTGTTGATGCCCTCGACCGTGCCGAAGAAGTCGTGGGTCGACAGGAACGAGAGCAGGTGCGGCACCCGGATCGAGAACAACTCGTGCACGCCGTCGGGGGTGCCGAGGGTGAACACCGAGAAGGATGCACCGGCCGTCGTGTGGTACAGCGCCTCCGCCGCCGCCATCTTCATCGGCTGGGCCTCGACCATCGCCAGGCTCAACTGGTCGCCGAAGAACGTGGTGGCAACGCCGGCGATCAGCATCATCCAGAGCCCGAACTTGAGCGCCGGGCGCATCGTCTCCAGGTGTTGGTTGCGGGCCAGGTGCCAGGCGGCGACCGTGATGATCAGGCCGGCGGAGACCATGAAACAGGCGAAGATGGTGTGCGGAAAGGCGGCGAGCGCGATCGGGTTCGCCAGCAGCTCACCGATGCTGGTCAGCTCGGCGCGGCCCTTCTCCTCGTTCATCTGGAACGCAATCGGGTTCTGCATGAAGGCGTTCGCCGCGATGATGAAATAGGCAGAGGCGATGCTGCCAGCAGAGACGATCCAGATGCAGGCCAGGTGGATGCCCCGGGGCAGTTTGTCCCAGCCAAAGATCCACAGTCCAATGAAGGTCGCCTCCAGGAAGAAGGCGAGGATGCCCTCGAACGCCAACGGTGCCCCGAAGACGTCGCCGACGAAGCGGGAGTAGTCCGACCAGTTCATGCCGAACTGAAACTCCTGCACGATGCCGGTCACCACGCCCATGGCGAAGTTGATCAGAAAGATGGTGCCGAAGAACTTCGTGAGTTGAAGGTACTTGGCGTGGTCGGTGCGCACCCACATGGTCTGGAAGATGGCGACGGTGAATGCCAGGCCGATCGTGAGCGGCACGAACAGAAAGTGGTAGATCGTGGTGAGCCCGAATTGCCATCGGGCCAGAAGTAACGGATCCAGCCAGTCGACCAATGTGTAACTCCGTTCGTGGGGCTGCCTAACAGTGAGGTGGGCGCGGCGGCAGACTGACAGGAACGGGAGCGCACGGCACTCCTGAGCTCCAAGTGCAACCGTGCTCTACGCCCGGTAGAACACTATCCCTCTACGCCACGTAGAACAAAATCGGCTAAGCTGGTGTCATGGCAAATCTGGGTGAACTTGAGCGAGCAATCATGGACGTCCTCTGGGACAGCGCTGACTCCCTGCCCGCGCCGGAGGTTCGGGAGCGGCTGGCCGAGCACCCGTCGCCTGAGACTTCGGCAACCGGAGTGGCCACAAGGAAAGAACTCGCGATCACGACCGTGATGACCGTGCTCTCCCGCCTGGAGAAGAAGAGCTTCGTGAGCCGAGACCGAACGATCCGCCCGCACGAGTATCGGGCCCGGCACACCCGCGCGGAGCACACGGCCCAAGTCGTCGACGACGTGCTCGGGGTCGGCGAACGCCGGGAGGCCGCGCTCGCCCGGTTCATCGGCCAGGTCTCCCCGGAGGAGGCCCGCGAACTCCGGCGACTCCTCAAGGACACCCCGGTTTCCCAGCAGGTGTGACCGGCCCTCGCGGCCACTGGGTTACCTAGCGTGCTGATCGCTGCCGTACTGCTCGCCGCAGTTGCACTCGCCCTGGCCTGGCCGATCCCGATCCTGCTGGCCAGGTCGGCGTGGCCGACACGCTCCCCGGCGGTTGCCCTCGTCCTGTGGCAGTCGATCGCCCTCGCCGGCGGCCTGGCGATGATTGGATCGCTGTTCACCTATGGGGTCATCCCGTTCGGAGACACCCTGCTGTCCGGACTGCGAGGCCTGTGGTCCTCCGTGCTCGACGGGGCCTTTCCGGCGGAAATGAGAATCGACCATGTTCTCGCCCTGTGCGGCGCACTGTTCTTGGGCATTCACCTGCTGCTCAACCTGTTCGCGACGTTCGTGCGCGCCGCCCGGCAGCAGCACCGGCACCGCCTGCTGGTGAACCTGCTCAGCGAGCCGTCCGCCGATGTGCCGCGCACCCGTGTGCTCGACACACAATCAGCGCTCGCGTACTGCCTGCCCGGCTTCACGGGTTCTCTCACCGTGCTCTCAGCCGGTCTGCTGGCAATACTCACCGCCGATGAATTGCGCGCCGTGATCGCCCACGAACGGGCACACCTGAGCCAACGCCACCACCTCGTGCTGCTCGCCTTCAAATCATGGCACGGCGCCCTGCCCTGGTTCCCGATCACGTCGAAGGCTCAGAACGCCGTGGCCCTCTTGGTTGAGATGCTTGCCGATGACCAGGCCTGCCACGAAGTCGAGCGGCGCACACTGGCGCGTGCAATCATGCTCGTCGGTGCGTCGCCGGTGCTGCAGACCGGGCCGATCGCCCTGAGCCGGGCGGAGCCGGGCCATGAGTTTCCTGACGGGGATGTGACCACGGATCGGGTGCGCCGGCTGCTCCACCCCACGCACCCGCTCGCCCCGGCCACCGGCACCGCCGTGACCTTGGCCTCGGTCGCGCTGGTGGCGGTGCCAACGGCGATGCTGCTGCTCGCCTGAGCACACGCACGTGGCGGCTGGCTGCCGGTCGGTGAACCGTCAGCGCGCCCGCGGATGCGAGGTGGTGTAGGTGTCGCGCAGTGAGTCGATCGTGACCAGGGTGTAGATCTGCGTGGTGGCCACGGAGGAGTGCCCGAGCAACTCCTGCACGACACGCACGTCGGCACCGCCGGCCAGCAGGTGGGTGGCGAACGAATGCCGGAACGTGTGTGGCGACACCTGAACCTCGAGCTTCGCCCGCTTGGCGGCCGCCTGAATGATCAGCCACGCGTTCTGCCGGGAAACCCGTTGCCCGCGCAGCCCCAGGAACAGTGCCGGCGTTGATTTTCCGCGCACCGACAGCGTGGGTCTGGCCCGCACCAGGTACGCGTCGATGGCTGAGCGCGCGTAGCTTCCGAGCGGCACGATCCGCTGCTTGCCGCCCTTGCCCATCAACCTCACGATGTCTTCCTCGAAGACGTCGTCGACGTTGAGGTCGACCGCCTCGCTCACCCGTGCGCCGGTCGCATACAGCAACTCGAGCAGTGCCTTGTCGCGCAGTGACTGCACGCTGTCACCGTCGGTGGCCGCGAGGAGTGCCGCCATCTGGTCGATCGAGATCGCCTTCGGCAGACGACTGGCCAGTTTCGGCGGCCGAATCTCGTGGGCGACATCGGTCTCCACCACGTGCTCGTCCAGCAGAAACCGGTGGAAGCCGCGCACCGTCGAGAGCACGCGAGCCATCGATGAGGCCGAGAGTTTCGACTCGTCACGCGTGGTCAGGTGCTGCGCGTAGGCCGACACCTGGGCAGCGGTGACCTGGGCGGGCCCCTGCACCCCCTGGGATTCGAGCCAGCTCGTGTACCCGGCGAGGTCGCGTCGGTAGGCGGCGACGGTGTTGGTCGCCAGCCCCCGCTCGATCGCGACGTGACGCAGAAAGGTGTCGACGGCGGCCGCGAGCGTCATCTCAACGCCCGGAGTCACCGGGGCTTTGCCCGGCTGCGCGCCACCGCCAGGGCGCATCGGCGGCGCCGAGGCCCTGCCAGCCACGGCTGCGTGCCACCTGCGCGGCCAGCACCCCGACAACCAGCGACGGGTTCTGAACGCGCCGGTCGAGCACGGCATCGACCACCTCGTCGAGTGGAACACGCCTGGTCTCCATACCGGCCTCTTCGCCGGTGCGCGCGAATGCCTCGTCGGTGGCGCGCAGCCCCCGGGCCAGATAGATGCGAATGGCCTCGTTGCTCGACCCCGGCGTGGTGAAGAACTCGGCGAGTACGCTCCAGTCGGCGGCGGTCAGGTCGACCTCTTCGGCCAGCTCGCGTTGCGCGGCCACCAACGGATCCTCACCGGTGACATCGAGCAAGCCGGCCGGGATCTCCCAGCCGAGCACCTGCACCGGGTGCCGATACTGCTTGATCAGCACCACGTTCTCCTCGTCGTCGAGCGCCAGAATAGCCACGGCCCCCGGGTGTTCCACGTACTCACGCACCAGCGTGTCGCCGCCGAATGCGAACCGATCCCGGCGGATGTCCCAGACGGCACCGTCGAAGACGACTTCGCTGTTCAAGACCCGCGCCGGGTCGAACTGGTCACTCAGCGGTTCGGCTTTGTCGGGCATCCGATCAGGCGTCTTCTTTGACTTCGAACAACCGGCTGGCGCGCTGCCGGTCGAGAGCCGCACCGATCAGGCCACGAAAGAGCGGATGCGAGCGGTTGGGCCGGGAACGCAGCTCTGGGTGGGCCTGGGTGCCGATGTAGAACGGATGCACCTCGCGGGGAAGCTCAACATATTCGACCAGCGACTCATCCGGGGACAGCCCCGAGAAGACCAGGCCGGCGTCGGCGATCTGCGCACGGTAGGCGTTGTTCACCTCGTAGCGGTGGCGGTGTCTCTCTTCGACAATGGGTGCGCCGTACAGTTCGCGCGCGAGGGTCCCCTCGCCGAGCTGTGCCGGATACAGGCCGAGCCGCATGGTACCGCCGAGGTCGCCGTCTGAGATGATCTCCACCTGCTCGGCCATGGTGGCGATCACCGGGTAGGCGGTCTCAGGGTCGAACTCGCTCGAGGATGCGCCAGCCAGGCCGGCAGCGTTCCGCGCATACTCGATCACCATGCACTGCATGCCCAGGCAGAGGCCGAGCACCGGGATGCCGTTCTCCCGAGCGAACTGCAATGCCCCGAGTTTGCCCTCGATCCCCCGGATGCCGAACCCGCCGGGCACGCAGACGGCGTCGACGTCGGCCAGGGCATGGGCCGCCTGCTCACGGGTCTGGCACTCGTCGCTGCCGACCCAGCGCAGGTTCACCTTTGCCTTGTGCGCGAAACCCCCGGCACGCAGCGCCTCGGTGACCGACAGGTAGGCGTCGGGCAGGTCGATGTATTTGCCGACCAGCGCCACCGTCACCTCGTGGCTGGGGTCGTGCACCACCTCGAGGAGCTCTTCCCAACCCGACCAGTCCACGCCGTCGGTGTCGAGCTCCAGCTGGGAGATGATGTAGGAGTCAAGACCCTCGTCGTGCAGTGCCGCGGGGATGTCGTAGATGCTCGAGACGTCGGGAACGTTGACGACGGCCGGTTCAGCCACGTCACACATCAGGGCGATCTTGCGTTTGATCCCATCGGCGACCGGCCGATCGCTTCGCAACACCAAGGCGTCTGGCTGGATGCCGATCGAACGCAGGGCGGCGACCGAGTGCTGGGTGGGTTTGGTCTTCTGTTCTTTGGACGGACCGATGAAGGGGATCAGCGACACGTGCACGAAGAATACGTTGTTGCGGCCGAGTTCGTGGCGCACCTGGCGGGCGGCCTCGATGAACGGCAACCCTTCGATGTCTCCGATGGTGCCACCCACCTCGGTGATTATCACGTCGGGCTGTGGGTCGTTCGAGGCCTGCAGCCGCATGCGGTGCTTGATCTCGTCGGTGATATGAGGAATGACCTGAACGGTGTCTCCCAGGTATTCGCCGCGGCGCTCCTTCGCGATCACCGCGGAATAGATCTGGCCGGTGGTGACGTTGGCCGCACGCGACAGGTTGATGTCGAGGAACCGCTCGTAGTGCCCGATGTCGAGGTCGGTCTCGGCCCCGTCGTCGGTGACGAACACCTCGCCATGCTGGAACGGGTTCATGGTGCCCGGATCCACGTTCAGGTAGGGGTCGAGCTTCTGCATCACGACCTTGAGCCCGCGCGAGGTCAGAAGGTTACCGAGACTGGCTGCCGTCAACCCCTTGCCGAGGGACGATACAACACCACCGGTGACGAAAATGTGCTTCGTTGTCTTGGCCGATTTACCCGAGTTCTTATTGTCCACCACGGGGTTTTAGCCTATCAGCAGAAAGACGTGAGGGGCGACTGCGGCGCGATGTTCGCACCGTATCCGGCTCGATGTCAGCCGGATGACGCCACCTCAAGCAGTTCTCGGGCGTGTTCCAGACCACTCGCAGAGTCGGGCAGGCCCGAGAGCAGCCTGGCCATTTCGGCGACCCTGGCGTCGCCGGTGAGCTGTCGGACGCTCGATGCCGTGTACTCACCGTCCTGGTTCTTGACCACGCTCAGGTGGTTCGTCGCGAACGCGGCGACCTGCGCCAGGTGCGTGACAACGATCACCTGCGCGGTGGCGGCGAGCCGGGCGAGCCGTCGGCCGATCTCGATTGCGGCGGCACCGCCGACCCCCGCGTCGACCTCGTCGAAGACGAAGGTGGGCACCTGGGTGGTGCCGGCGATCACGACCTCCAACGCCAACATCACACGGGAGAGTTCACCGCCGGAGGCGCTGCGGGCGATCGGCCGGGCGGGGGCACCCGCGTGCGGCATCAGCAGCAGCTCCACCTGATCCTGACCGGTGGCGGCCAGGGTTTCGGTGCGGGTGACATCGACTCGGAGGCGCGCGTCTGGCATTGCCAGCGCCTGAAGTTCGTCGGTGACCCGGGCCGTCAACTCGGCCGCACACTCGGTGCGCACCTGGGTCAGTCGGTCGGCTCTCGCCCGCGTTCTGGCTTCAAAATCTTCAACCTGGGCGGTGAGCAGGTCGATGCGGCTGCCGTCAGTCTCGAGTTCCAGCAGCCTCTCCTGGGCCGAACCCGCGCGCTCGGCCAGTTCGTCGACCGAGATGGAATATTTGCGCGACAGGGCGGCGAGTTCGGCTCGGCGCTCATTCAGCGACTCCAACTCCCTGGCGCCGTCGGTGTCGAGACCGGCAAGGTAACCGGAAAGTGCGGCGGCGACATCCGCGACCAGGTAGCCGATCTCAGCGACCCGACCGAGGATCTCTGCCAGCTGCGGGTCGTGGTCGGCGACCCGTTCGAGCTGGCGGCGAGCACCGTCGAGCAGGGCGGTTGCATCAACGGTGTCCGTGGTTTCAGCCGAGAGCGCCTCTCGGGCCTCGCTGCCGGCCAGGCGCAGGTCTTCGAGATTCGCGAGCCGTTCGGCATGCACCCGCAGTTCGTCATCTTCGCCCGGTAGCGGGGCAACCTGCGTGACTTCCTCCACGAATTCGCGCAGTGAGTCTGCCTCTCGTGTGCGCTCGTCACGCTGGTCGATGAGGGTGTCCAGTTCGGCACGAATTGTCTGCCAGCCGGTCCATGCGTCGACGTAGGCGGTCAGGGCGGTGTGCACCTGTTCGCCGCCGAAGCGGTCCAGCAGATCGCGTTGTGCGGTCGCCGATTTCAGCCGCACCTGTTCGGACTGACCGTGCACGACCACCAACTGGTTGCCGATCTCGGCAAGCACGTTCGCGGGGGCGCTGCGGCCGCCGACCACGGCACGGCTTCGGCCCTCCGGTGAGACCGAACGCCCCAGAAGGAGGCCGGAGAGGCCCGCATCTGCCTCGGCGGGGTCGATCAGGTTCGGGTCGAGGTCGCCGCCGGCGTCCCGCACGCGCTCGGCGACCGAACCGGATGCGTCGATGCCCCAGAGCCCTTCGACCCAACTCTGTTTGGCGCCAGCGCGCACGCGGCCCGGATCGGCCCGCTCACCGAGCAGCAGCCCGACTGCGGTCACGACCATGGTCTTGCCCGCCCCGGTCTCCCCCGTCAAACAGGTCAGCCCCGGCCCCAACGGCAGGGTGGCCTCAGCGATCACGCCGAGGTCGCGGATCGAGATCTCGTCAATCATGCTGCACGGGCCCCCGCCAGCCTGAGACCGGAAGGTTGAACTTCTTCACCAGCCGGTCGGTGAACTTGCTCTGGTGCAACCGGGCCAGCCGCACCGGGGTGTTTGACCGGGTCGCCTCCACCCGGGCACCGGCAGGAAGCTCGTGGGTTCTGCGGCCGTCACACCAGAGCACGCCGGTGTCGCCCGTGCGATCGATGACCTCGACGGCCATCACCGACTTCGGCCCGACCACGAGAGGGCGGCTGAACAATGCGTGCGCGCTCAACGGCACCAGCAGCAGGGCTTCCACGTCGGGCCAGACAACTGGGCCGCCGGCTGAGAACGAGTATGCGGTCGATCCGGTCGGAGTTGACATGATCACTCCGTCGCAACCGAAACCTGACAGGGGGCGCCCATCGACCTCGATCACCACTTCGAGCATCTTTTGGCCGCTCGCCTTCTCCACGGTCACTTCGTTGAGCGCCCAGTCCTCGTAGACCACGATGTCATCGACGGTGACAGAGACGGCCAGCGCCATCCGTTCCTCCACGGTGAACCGACCGGCGAGTACCCGGGCCACCGTGTCGGAGAGGTCTTCACGTTCGGCTTCGGCGAGAAACCCGACATGGCCGAGGTTCACCCCCAACAGCGGAATCTCGGTGCCCCGCACCACCTCGGCGGCGCGCAGAATGGTGCCGTCGCCGCCAAGAATGATCACGATCTGGATCTGGTCGAGGTCGACATCTGTGCCCAGTCTCTTCACCGCGGCCAGGGCGGGATCGAAGTCGACAAGGCGCTGCCAGTCCTCACCGATCACCACGGGAATCGCGCCCGCCGCCACCAGTTGCCGGCAGACCATCGTTGCCGCCTCCATCGAATGGCTGCGGCCGGTGTGCGAAACGAGAAGAATATGCTGAACGGCTGAGTGGTCGCGTTCAGTAGTACTCATCGTGCTCTCCCCCTCGTTCGGCATGGCCCGGGCTACAACAGAAGTGCGGCCCAGTCGTGAAGACAGCTAGGCACACAACCGCGAAACCGCCTGCAACCATTCTGTCGGATTCTGGCCGCCACGGCTCAGGTGAGCAAGGTATTCCTTGTTTCCGGCACCACCCGCGATGGGCGAGGCGATCACGCCGCGTGTTCCGAGCCCCAGGTCCCAGGCCGCCCACAGCACCCCGGCCACCGCGTCAGCACGTTTGTCTGCGTTGGTGACGATACCTTCTTTGACTCCGGTGCGACCCACCTCGAACTGAGGTTTGATGAGCACAACGAAATCGGCATTAGGCGCGACCGAGCCGGATACGGCGGGCAACACCTGCCGCAGCGAGATGAACGAGACGTCCGCCACCACCAGGTCGAGCTCGACCGTGCGTCCGATGACGTCAGCGAGTCGTTCCGCAGTCAGGTAGCGTGCGTTCACACCCTCCACCACGCTGACCCTGGCATCGCCGCGGATCGGGGCAACCAGCTGGTCGTGCCCCACGTCGAGCGCGACCACATGCGCGGCGCCGCGCTCAAGCAACACCTGCGTGAACCCGCCGGTGGACGCGCCAACGTCGAGCGCATTGCGCCCTGAAGCATCGACCGGGAACGTATCCAGGGCCGCATTCAGCTTGTGGGCGGCCCGGCTGACGTAGTGGTCGGATGCCGCCACCACAAGTTCCTGGCTCCCCGCGACCTTCACCGACGCCTTCAGCGTCGGCTCGCCGTCGACCGTGACCATCCCTTCGGCGATGAGCTGGGCTGCCCGGGTTCGAGACGGGGCGAGACCCCGCGCTGTGAGGGCCACGTCGAGGCGCTGCGGTGCGGCGAGTCCGTCATCCCCGGCCTCAGGCACTCCGGTCTCAGGCACTCCGGCCCCAGGCACTCCGGTCTCCATCATGCCTGCTCCAGTCGCGCCGTTTTCACCCGTGCCCTCTTCAACCATGCGCTCTTCAACTATGCCCTCTTCAACCATTGTGCCGATCGGTGCCCTCGAGGCGCTGCCTGAGTTCATCGTGCACCTGCCCATAGGCCGCGGCCCGGGTCGGAAGGGGCTGGTCTTCGATGACCTTCACGCGCGACAACAACCCGTCGTCGAGTTCGTTGATTGCGGGGTCACTCGACGCGCGCTCATCTGATGCCTGCTGATTCGACGCGTGTTCGTTCGGTGTCGTTTCCACGTGCCAACGCTAACCCACGCCCGCGGGTCAGCTGTACAGGCTCTCCGGAACCTGCAAGCCGTAGATCGCCCGACCCGACTTCCAGATCACCGCACACGCCGCGCGCAGCAGGTCGAGCGAGGAATCACCCGCGGCGATGATCCGCACGTCGTTGCCCTCGATCCGCACCTTGGCCCGGCCAACCTTCGCCTGGCTGTCATCCCGGGTGAACACCGTCGCCGGGTACGGTTCGTGCAACTGGCGCAGATCTTCGATGATGTAATCCGGCCGTGACTTGGCATCGGCGGCGAGCAGTTGCTTTGCCCGGTCGATTCCCGTGAGCACGAGCAGGCTCGGCATCTCGGCGCGATTCGCGCCCATGATGTCTGTGTCCAACCGGTCCCCGATGAATAACGGGCTGGTCGCATCGAAGCGACGACGAGCCTCGTCGAAGATCGCACGCTCCGGCTTGCCTCCGACGATCGGCAGCCGGCCCACCGGGGAATGCACGGCCGAGACCAGCGTGCCATTGCCGGGCGCCACTCCCCTGGCCACCGGGATGGTCCAGTCCATGTTGGTGGCCACCCACGGGATGCCACGTGCGAGGGCGAACGCGGCCTCGGCCAGGTGCACCCAGGCCAGATCAGGAGAAAAGCCCTGTATGACGGCATCCGGCAGGTCGTCGGCACTGTCGGTGATTCGAAAACCGGCTCGTTCGACCTCAACGCGAAGACCTTCGCCCCCGATCACGAGGATCAAGGATTTCGGCGCAACCTCCGTGGCCAGAAGGCGCACGGCAGCCTGCGAACTGGTGACCACATCGTTGGCGGTCGCCCCAAGGCCGAGGCCGACCAGTTGCGTCGCCACCGATTGATCAGTGCGGGAGGCATTATTCGTGATGTAGCCGACGCGGGCGTTCAGCGCCGCTTTCTCCAGGGACTCCACCGCGTATTCGATCGCCTGGTGCCCCTTGTACACGACTCCGTCGAGGTCGGCGAGAACGACATCGACTCCATCCAGCGGGGTGGCGTCGCTACTTGGTCGACGCAGGCTCGGCATCCGCACCGGGCTCCTCTCCTTCATTCTTCACAGTTCTGGTCTTCCCAACATTGTTCTTCACAACATTCTTCTTCACCGTCGTCTTGGCAGCATCGCTCGTCAATGCAGCGCTTTCCGGAGCGTCGCTCTTCACGGCGACTTTCTTCAACGCAGCTTTCTTCGGAGAAGATTTCTTCGGCTCCGAATCGGCACGTGTCGGCTCCGACCGGGCAACGTCTTCAGTGTCGAGATCCGACGGAAGAGGATCCGCCGATGAAGTGCCCGTGGGGGCAGATTCGTCGATGACAGGATCAGTCTCAGAGGCGTCGTCAGCAGCGCCAACGACATCCGTTCCGGATCCAGATTCGGGTTCGTGTACGGCTTCGGATTCGGCGTCAGCTTCGGCTTCAGCTTCGGCTTCAGCTTCAGCTTCAGCTTCAGCTTCGACGATGTCTTCCGCGTCCTGGTCGGCGCTGGGCTCCAGCTCCTCCAGATCGATCTCTTCGATGTTGATCGTCTCGTCGTCGTCACCGGTGTGAACGCCTGCGGCTTCGTCCAAAGCCTCGACCGCGACCTCCGCACGCTGTCGCCAGGTTCGTCCCTCGTCCGCGCGGCCAAGTTCCTCGAGCACCTCGGCATAGGCGTGGAACAGGTCGGGACTGTAGGAGTATGCCCGCGTGGGGTCCAGCTGAGGCACCTCCAGTTCACGCAGGGCCTGTTCCGGGTGGCCCTGATCGAGGCGGGCGCCCGACATAGCGATGGCCAGCAGTGCCTGCGTTCCCGGGCTCAGTGTGCTCCGATCCACCGAACGCCCAAGCTCCAATGCCCGGTCGGGGCGGCCAATTCCACGCTCGCTGTCGACCATCAGCGGAAGCTGTTCGTTCGAACCGGAGATGCGGCGGTAGGTGCGCAGTTCCCTGAGGGCGAGGGCGAAGTCTCCGACCGAGTACGCGGTGATGGCTAGGGTCTCGCGAACAACGCCAATGCGTCCGGCCCGCCTGGCCGCCGACACGGCATGCCGGTGTGCCAGCTTCGGATCCTCGTCGATCAGCCGGGCCACCATCACCAGATGCCTTGCGACGCCGTCGGCGTTCTCCTTGGTCAGCGTCTTCAGCTCGTTGCGGGCTATCCTGTCCAACTCTGCCGGCTCGACGTCGTCTGGAATCTCAGGGTCGTCGTGCCGACTGCGCACGGGTTTGAGCGCACGGGCCAGCTTCTCCTCTTCGGTCAGCGGCTCCGGCCGCCTGCCGGCGCGCTGCGAGTCACGACCTGATCGATCGCTGGAGGCGTCGCGACTTCCACGGTTCTTCTGGGCGCCGGCGTCACCGCTGCGGCTGCCGCCCGTGCGAGGCCGTGCATCGCGCGAAGTCCAGGCTTTCGTCCCTCGGGGCCGATGGTCCCGTGCGCCGTCTGGCCGGTTGGTTGAGTCGTTCACACGAACTCCCTCTGTGTTGTTGTTTCCGGGTATCACGCTACCGTGTCTGGGCCGAGTACTGGTCGTGCCGTGTCACGAACGGCGGGCGCGTGCTGTGCTGGTCTGGTCTGGTCTGGTTTGGTCTGTGCTGGTCGGGTGTCCAGTGTGCAATAGGTGAGGCTATCGGGGCCGGATTCCGTCATCTGCTGCACGCTCGGCGCCCCGGAAGTGGGCCGGGCGGGTGTGGGGTGGCCCGGGCGGGTGTGGGGTGGCGGGTTAACGACGGATGGCCACCCCGGTGGGGTGGCCATCAATCGTTTATCAAGTTAAGTCCGGCGGTGTCCTACTCTCCCACGAGGTCCCCCTCGCAGTACCATCGGCGCAAAGAGCCTTAGCTTCCGGGTTCGGAATGAGACCGGGCGTTTCCCTCTTGCTATAACCACCGAAACAATCTGTGATGTTTCAGTTGAACCAACACCCCAACAACTGTGACCCGAAACCCTGCCGGCCCGTGTGACGGGGGCGACGTGGTCTGGGATCACACCTGGTGGTGTGTGTTCGTTCTCGACCGTACATCGAGAACCACAAAGTGGACGCAAACAATAGCAATTAGAGTGTTATCAAGTCTTCGACTTATTAGTACAGGTCAGCTCCATGAGTCTTTAGTCCTCACTTCCACATCCTGCCTATCAACCCGGTGGTCTAGCCGGGAGTCTCTCACCCTCAAAGGGGCATGGAAAT
>NZ_QJHB01000018.1 GCF_003260275.1 Homoserinimonas sp. OAct 916
CCGGCCTCCCGGTGTTGACCACCAGCTTCACGGCTTCGTCCTTGTACTCAGGAGTGAACTCCCGACGTGTCTTTCCCATAATGAACATTCTCTCTTGAATGGCGTCCACCCAACGGGGTCAAGGCCAAAGAGACTTTGACGTACTGGGTAGAGGCCGAGAATGAACGGTGAAGAAGCAGCCACAGCTGTCGATGCCAACGCCCCGTCAGGCGAGGGGCAAGCAGCATCAGCGCGGCGGTCAAGAGTGCCAGGATGCACAACATCGCAGCCATTGACGTGTCCTCGCTGCACCCTGCACAGTCCGTAACCAAAATGATTGCACCCGACACCGCGGTGTCGGAGGTGTCAGAACCGTGGTGCAGCGCGGTGCTCACTTCGGACTGCGTGCTCATTTCGGATGGCGCACTCGCTACCGAATGTGGATTCGTCATCGGGCTCGCCTGCGACGACGGCGAGAGGAACGAGTGCATTGCCAGAATCCCGACGATAATCGCGCTCGCGAAGGCGATGCGCCCTGCCACCATCCACACCCTGCCAAACCTGTTGGTCTGGCCGAGTGAAGGCGTGTCGGCGGCCCGCACAAAGCTGTCACGCATGCGAGGTGCACCGTGACGACGACGTGCAACGATGAGCTGTGACATAGTCCCTTCCGGTGTCATCGTACTTTGTGGCAGCACTCAGTGACTGGTAAAACGCTCTGGGCTCAGATCGAGCCGCCGCAGCAGTTGCGCGTTGAGCGCCACAACGATCGTGGACAGCGACATAAGCACTGCCCCAATCGACATCGGCAGAATGAATCCGATTGGGGCGAGCACCCCGGCGGCCAGAGGCACGGCAATGAGGTTGTATCCGCCGGCCCACCAGAGATTCTGCGTCATCTTCCGGTAGGACGCGCGCGAGAGTTCAATGACCGACACCACCGAGCGAGGGTCGTCACTGGCAAGAATGACACCAGCAGAGGCGATGGCGACGTCCGTGCCGGCACCGATCGCAATGCCGACGTTCGCCTGGGCGAGAGCTGGGGCATCGTTCACCCCATCCCCGACCATCGCGACAGTGCGGCCTTCGCTCTGCAGCTCCTTCACCTTCGAGGCCTTGTCCTCAGGCCGTACGCCCGCATAATACCGGTCGATGCCCAGTTCTGCGGCGACGGATGCGGCGATCGCTTCGGCGTCGCCGGTGATCATCACCACCTGCACATCCCTGTCGTGAAGCGCAGCGATCGCGGCAAGGGACTCGGTGCGGATCTCATCGGCCAGGGCGAGGGCTCCGGCAACTTCACCGTCGATCAGTACGTGCAGGATGATTGAGCCCTGGTGGCGCCAATGATCAGCGATGGGCAACTCCGTGCCGTTCTCCTGCTCGAGGAGATAGGGTCCACCCACCTGCACAATACGGTCCGAGACCCGCGCTTTCACGCCGACAGCGGGCGAGGACTCGAAATCAGTCGACGCGGGCACATCCAGCTCGCGAACCCTGGCTGCGGCGACGATGGCGCGGGCAAGAGGATGCTCTGAGTCTGCCTCTGCGGCCGCGGCCAACGCCAGCAACTCGTCGGCGTCGAAGTCGCCCGCTGGCTCCACTGCGGTGACGGCCGGTGTGCCCTTGGTGAGGGTCCCGGTCTTATCGAACAACACCGTGTCGACCATGCGCATGCTTTCCAACGCCGCCCGGTCCTTGATGAGTACCCCGGCCTTCGCGGCACGTTCGGTAGAGATCGAAACGACCAGAGGGATCGCGAGACCGAGGGCATGCGGGCAGGCGATGACTAGCACCGTGATCGTGCGCATGACCGCAGCATCGGGCATCCCGAGCAGGGTCCACACGATCGCGGTGATGATCCCGGAACCCAGTGCGAACCAGAACAGCAAGCCTGCGGCACGATCGGCGAGCAGCTGCGCACGCGAAGACGATGCCTGCGCCTCGGCGACCATTTTCTGGATGCCAGCCAGCGCCGTGTCGTCTCCGACCGCGGTGATCTCGACCCGCAGCCCTGAGTCGGTCGCGACGGTGCCCGCGACGACGTGGTCGCCCTCGCCGCGCCGCACCGAGCGCGATTCGCCGGTGATCATGGACTCGTCCACGCTCGCAGAACCTTGCGCGACGCGCCCATCAGCGGGGATCCGTCCGCCCGGGCGCACAACGACGACATCTCCGACGTTGAGCTCAGACGGTGACACGGTCACGGTCTGGTTGCCCTCGACCCGTTCGGCCTCATCTGGCAGCAACGCAGCCAAAGAGTCCAGTGCCGAGGTTGTCTGGGCGAGGGAACGCTTTTCGAGCCAATGCCCGAGCAGCATAATCACGATCAGGAGAGCGAGTTCCCACCAGAAGTCCAGGCCGTGATCCAATACGCCGATGCTCGCGCCCCATGAGGCCAGGAACGCCACGGTGATCGCGAGCCCGATCAGTAGCATCATGCCGGGCTGCCGAGCACGAAGTTCGCTCACGGCACCTGTGAGGAACGGTGCGCCGCCCCAGACATACATGACCGTGCCCAGAACGGGCGAGATCCACCCGGCCCACGCAGCATCTGGCAGAGAGTAGCCGAGAAGCATTGCGAACATCGAGGAGAACCCGACAACCGGGACGGCCAGGACCAGCATGATCCAAAACAACTTCCGGAACTGACCGACGTGATCGCCGTGGCCACCGTGTCCCTCGTGTTGATCGCCCGAACCATGACCCGTTTTGGAGCCGTCCGGCTGCGTCGAATGATGCGTGTGGGCGTCGACCGGCTGATCGCCCTCCGACGCTACCGGGTTGTGGATTGCATGCGAAGATGCGGTGTTGTGATCGTGCTGGCTCATCAGAGCCTCCCTAGGCTATTCGTCTGTGTGTACTCGCACGTGGCCCGCCGCAATGCATATGCAATGCCGCACCGGAAGCTAACTTCCGATTACGCGTCGCCGTCCACGAGCGAGTATCCGGCCTCGTCAATTGCGGCACGCACTCGATCCACATCGAGCACTTTTGTGCTCAATATCGTCACGGTAGACGCACCTCCGGGGTTCAGCTCAACCCCGACCTCCTGCACACTTTCAAGCGCGCTAAGTTCCTCAGTAACGCTCGCAACGCAGTGCGAGCACGTCATCCCATCCACCGCAATTTCGATCCGCTGGACGCCCTCGGTCAAATCAAGCGGCGTTGATGCGGTTGAGCTGGAGCAGCAGCTGCACCCGGCAGCGTCTTTCAGCCCCAGGTCCATACGTTCGGTCGATACCATGATCTTCTCCTTCTAATTTTCCTTCAGAAACCAGCGAGGCAAGCGATCGCCGCGTTGGCCTCACGGATCTTTCCCCCGGCAACCGGACGGCCCTCAGCGACCGCTTCGGCAGCGTAATGGTTCGAATGCTCACCGAGCAGGACCAGCGCAACCGACCCAAGCGCCTTCGTGGCAGCCGACCCCTGCGCCATCACAGCGATGCAGTATTGGTCAGGCTCCGCCATCTTGGTAATCCCGCGCACCTGGCTTTCGGCGCGACTGAGACGGCGAAGTGCATCGTCTTTGCAGTGGGCGTATCCGTTCACATGAAAAGGATACCCCCGGGGGGTATCAAGGCACAAGTGGTAATTGCGTCGGTGCTCTGCTCGGCTCGTGCCGGCTTCTGCTGCGGGGATGCATAGGTGGCCGTCAGCGAGAACGTCCAGGTGCCAGGATGGTGTCCCCACGCTTCACGGATCGACGAGGTGGCGCCAGCCCGCTGGCGGATCGTTGAACGGCCAGCCGCCGGCAGCGTAACGAATTGACCTCAATCAGGCGTGGACAACCTACGCGTGCCCGCGTCCTGCCAATCTGTGTAGATGGCCGCCGATGAAGCAGCTCCACTCCGGGTCTTGCTGCCCTCCGTTATCGTCACTCTGGTGACGTGGGTTCTCCTGGCTTCGGCCCAGGGAATTCCGACTGTCTGCGCACTGGCTCGGTCGTGCCCTTCTCCCGACGTGCGGCTCGCCCCCGCGTTGCTCTACGGGGGTCTGATGCTGGTGCCACTGCTTGCCATTGCTTTCGTGTCGCAGCGCCCCAGCCGACGCGGTTGGCTGGCAGCGCCCGCGTATATCGTGCTCGGCGTCCTCGCCTTGCTGGGGCTTGGGACCGTCTTATTCTCCGGCGGGTTCTCAATCCCTTTTCTCTAATGAAGACGAATCCATGAATGGACCCGGTGGGCAGCAGTGCCGCCAGAAATGGGAAAGGTTTCGAACATGAAGAGGTCAGCCATTGCGGCGCTCGTGCTCGCGGCGACAGTAACGATCCTTTCGGCGTGTGCTGGTGCGCCGCCAACCGCCGAGGAGACGCCAAGCATCGCAATGCCATCGAGCGTTGCCGACCGCACCTATCGGGGGATGCCTGAATCTAACGAACCGTTTTCTGAGACTCCGCGAATCATCTGGATTGAACGGAACAAGACATTCGCCCTGACCCTTTTTGGAAGCTCAAGCTGCCCATCAATCCCGACTTCAATCACAACAGACGCGGATAACGCGATCACGATACATTTCGAACAATCTTCGAACGACCCGTGCACCGCAGACATGGCGGCGACAACATACGAGTTCACCGTGCCCAGCGGTTCGGGAGCAACGCCTCTGACGGTCACACTGGACTACGCACCCGAGGGCGGGACATACCCGATGATTTTGGAATGAGCATCCCGGGAGAAGGTCTCGCCGTCGGTGGGCGGAGACCATTCCAGCCACGGCTAGGACGCCTGTTTGCGATCGTGACCGTCAGCGTCGCCTTGGGATTCCTTTCGGGTTGCGCCGCGCAACCCCCGCCACCGGTCGTGAAGGAACCCGAACCGCCCGTTGTCATGCTGGGCGGTCACACCGACCCTGTGTTTGTGCAGTGCATGTTAGATGCCGGGTGGGAGAGCCACGAGATGGCGAATGGCGGGGTAATCTTCGGGGCGCCAGAAGGACAGGGTACGGCCTTCGCTGATTCGGAGCGTGAGTGCATGAACAGTGCGAAGATCGCACCGACCCCGGTGATTAGCCCATTGACCGAGGAGGAATTCCGACAGGCGTACGACTCAACGGTGATTGTGCGAAACTGCCTGTCCGGCGCCGGGTTTGACGTCGCAGATCCGCCATCGATCCAGGCATACATTGAAGCTGACGGGGAATGGACGCCGCTCGCGGAACTTCCACCAGAGAGCCTCCTTGGCGTAGAAGCTATTTGTCCGTAGAAATTCTCTAGGTCGCGTCGGTAATTCGCCGGCTCAAGCTGAACCAGGCAATCTTGCAACCGATTGAATCAACGCTTCCTGCTCGCAAGCCGCCCGGTCATCGATCCGCGAATGCAACAAAAAAGTTCGCCGGGAGCCGATCCTCGAATGGGTACTCCGGCCCGTTGATTCGAGAGCCCGCTTTTAGTGGGAGACTTGGTCATTATGGAAGCGAACGTGATCGGTGTCGGCTACGAGGGAATCGACTCGGACGGGCTACTTTCGAAGCTGCGTCTTCGAGGGGTGCGGACGGTTGTCGATATTCGCCTTAACCCGATCTCCCGCAAGCGGGGCCTATCGAAGACAGCGCTCCGGGCACGGCTCGCCGAGGACAATATTGGGTACGAACATCTTTCCGCACTCGGAAACCCACGGGACAATCGCGAGGGGTTTGCTGACCTCGAAGGCGGCGCAGCGCGTGATGCCCGTGAAAAGTTCGGTGAACTGCTGAATACCGAAGCGGCCCGAGAAGCCTTGAGTCGAGTGATGGAGCTTGCGGCGGCTGGCACGGTTGCTCTGCTCTGTTTCGAACAGGACGAGACGCGCTGCCATCGTGAGATCGTGCTGACGGCATTGCGCGCGCGGCTAATAGCCGCATAACTTGGCACGCCTTAGAAGAGGGCACTGAAGTAGTCCGCAGCGCGGGGCGGACGGTAGACGCCGAGCACGGAGAAATTTCTTCGCTTGACGATGTCGCCAAAGTTACCCACGAAGAAGTAGGTGCGAACATTTGCGTTCCACATCTCTGTATGGAACTTAGTCGTAATTATGGCCTTCAGCTCGGCGTCTGATTTGAACCTGTATCGATGCTGGAGCGCGCTGAGCTCCATGTCGAGGATTCTAGGCTTGTGGCTTTTACATATGGGACTCGTGCAGAGGTAGTCATAGTGAACCTTGAACCGGGGCGCCACGAGCACTGGCGTCGTGTCAACCTCTCCAAACAAGTCGGGCTGGCTCATGTTCGCGGTCATGCTTGCAATCTGCGCCTCACTCCAGGGACCGTGGTCCTCGAATCTCAAAGGCTTCAGATCCCGCACTTCCACGAGACCGAGTGACTGAGCGTTCAGGTCGACCTCGACGCCCAAGCGGAGATCGCACATAGTTGGCCCGATGAGCTTCTCGAGAATCGGGCCGCGCGCTTCTGCATCGTAAGTCTTGAATTTGCCGTTCCGCTTCTTCCTGGTCAGCGTCTCCCAATTCGGGCGGTAGCTCTCAGCACGAGCGTCCTTCGACGACGGAGCGAGGTCTACTTCGATGACTTCGAACTTCTTGAACTTCAGGTCGCTATCTAGATGCCGGAAGGCAACTGGATAGATGCGCACCCATGTCCCTGAGCCGTCGTTATTCAACCGGACACCAGCAACGCAAACGGTATCGCCATAGTTCTTCGACGGCTCGGGCGATGCCTTCACCGTGATCAGCACCCGTGCACGCTGCTTGAGCATCATCGCCTCCCTCTGCTCAGAGTCTAGAGCCCGATCGCGACAAGAACCCGGACTAGTGCCGCGCACGGGACCTCCACCGACGCAGATCTCGAGTCAAAACGCTCTCTGCCCGAATGCTCCTGCGTTATGTCACAAGGGAACGACTTGCAGGCGGTCATATCGTGACGAAGCGAATGATGTCTGTGGCGACGGGCAGTGGTTGCTTGGTTGCTGCGAAATGACCGCCTCGAAGTATCGGGCTCAATTGGACGAATTCGTGGAGCCATCGACCCGATGGTCGTCTGACGCGCGAACAGTCGCCTGAGCACAGGCTGTAAAATTTGGTTGCTCGAAAGGGGGCGGCAATGGGGACAACGGAGCCGCGGCTGACCCTGCTCGATAAGGCATTCTTCGTCAGTCTGATTCTCAAGGGCCTGGACGGTGTCCTCGAACTCATCGGCGGCATCCTGCTCCTGATCGTCTCGCCAGCCCAGATTGGGGCGATCGTCCGGTTCTTGACCCAGCATGAACTATCAGAAGACCCGCATGATCTCATCGCGAACACTTTGTTGCACTTCGCCGGCAGCCTGAGCCTGTCCGCGACCGTGTTCGGGGCGATCTACCTGCTCCTGCACGGGCTGGTAAAGGTGGTGCTGGTCTCGGCTCTTCTCAGAGGACGCCTGTCAGCGTACCCGTGGATGATCGCCTTCCTGCTGGCCTTCATCCTCTATCAGGGCTACCAAATTTTCATGTCCTTTTCCTGGGGGCTCACCCTGCTCACCGCGTTCGACATCTTTTTCCTATATCTCACCTGGCGCGAATACAGAATCCATCGACGGCGGCTGTCAGGGCCACACGCGACCGATTCGCGCCCCGTGGATAATCCGTCCGGTACTCAAGACCAATGACGTCGGGCCACTCCAAGGGCCAGCGCACGTCGAAACTGCCAAAATCTTCGGCGAAGTCCGATATGAACACAAGAGGTGGATGAGGGGCCCGTTCGCAGACGCGGTCGGCGAACGGTGAGCGGGACAGAAGTGAATCCCAGTTACGGATCCCATGCGGGCGCCGAGTCCAGGGTGAAATCTGACTTCAGCCGCACCGTCACGAGCTCTAGAAGTCGCGTTCGGTGATCGACCCGCGTGCGAAACCTGTCTGCACGGTCTCGAAATTGTCGGCCTGACCGCCCACCCCTACTGGTACTGCCCGCAATGCCGCGTTCCCGTATTGAGCGAAACCACGTTTTACCCATTCCAGGAAAATACGAACGAGGACACGAGCATATCCGCCGGCCGCCACCGATGACCTCATACGATTTTGACGGCTCTGCCTGTCCGGGGCCAACCGCCGTGCTGAGGATGGTTGTGGGAAGGGTGGCCACAGCCCAGGCTCTAGACTCCTATCATTTCCAGCGTCTCGGTGACGCTGGAAACAAAAAGCTGTACAGGCTATTCACTACAGCAGGCACCGCTCCACTTCCTAATGGCTACCGTCAGGTGCGGTAAGTTGGCCGCAGGGGCTGGGTCTCTATTCGGGTTAGAAACTCAGCCCCGCCTCTTGGCCAAACGGGGAGCTCCCCGCAGTAATCGCGGGTGTACTCGGGGAGTTTCGGACCAACCGGTAACGATTAATCCGCAACCCAAAAAACACAGTATCACTGTCGAAAGCCGGATGGAAGCTTTACCGGACATCGATGATGCCCATCATTCGGAGGTTGTCGTGACGGTTTCTTGGAACGATCGGTGCATCGCGTATTCGATGCTTCTTGCGGGCGCTTCTGCGCAGGAAACGGCGAGGCGGTTCCGTGTGAACACGGGAGCGGTCGTCGAGTGGGCAAGACTAGCGGGCATGGTGATCCGAATGGGAGCTCGAGGTGGCATCGAGCCCGTCAACAGTTTTATGGCAGTGCCAGACCCTCCACGCGCGTACCGCCGCTTGGCTCACGAGGATCGTGTCTTCATCGAAATGGGAATCAACAGCATGCCCGCCTGGTCGATACGGGCGATCGGCCGGCATCTTGGTGTCGCTGCGTCGACTGTTTCACGGGAGCTTCGACGCCACCGGGTTGAAAGTGGACGAGGCCGTGATTTCGAGATGTAATGCTGCCGGGTCCAGTCCGCTCGCCGAGAGCGCGTCGGCCACGACCCCGACAAATCCGGGATTCTGCAATTGCAATGCCGAGAGGTTGACGGAGATGGACAGGTCCTCTGCATCGTCGATCTCCGTGCGCCACTGGTTCACCTGTTCCAGAGCTTGGCGCAGTACCCACTCACCGATGGGAACGATCATGCCTATTTCCTCGGCAACGGGGATGAAATCAAGCGGCGGAATCAACCCACGTTCCCCATGCACCCACCGCCCCAGGACTTCATAACTGACGACGTTTTCGGTGGAGACCTCCACAAGCGACTTTTCGTGGGAGGATTCTCACTCCGCCGAGAAAGCGCGCCACCGGCGCGCGGGGAGGCTCATGTCAGGAGGTCCGGGAGCGTCCCGGCCCGGTGTTTTCAGGTGCTGGGTCGTCTGCCTGGATGCCGAAGAGGGCGTGCAGGCCGTCAATGAAACATTGGTGCCCGCCGGTGCGGGCGAGTTCCCGGGCCCGCAGCGAGGGGGTATGTAGGAGAACGCCGACCATGTGGCGCAGCGCCTCCTCCTCCCGTGCGGTTGACGCACCCCCCGCACGCGCCCGAGTGCGCGCGATCTCGGTGTCCAGTAGTTCGAACACGTGTGCTCGAAGCGCGACGATGGACGCCGTCAGCGACTTCTCCGCCGAACCAGCGGAGAATTCCAGGGCCGCGGCATTGACCAATTCGCGCGCGTGCCTGGTGGCGTTCAGCGTTTCGATCGGAGCATGGAGGCGAATTGTGTCCAGGTCGAGCAGTTCCACATCCGTGACATCGGCCACTGCCGGATCGACGTTGCGCGGCATGCCGAGGTCGATGATCAGGCAGGAGCGCGGTACTGACGCGGCGCCCGCGCTGCGACCGTCGGCCACGATTTCTTTCGTCACCACCGGAACGGTCGAGGCGGTGCAGGTGATGACGACGTCAGCCGAGGCGATTGCGGCGGTGAGGGTCTCTTCGAGTCGCAGGCCGTGTCGGGCGGCGAAGTCCGCGCCGCGCCCGGATGGAGAGAAAACACGCAGGTCCATCACACCCAGCTGCTTGAAGGAAGCGATCGTTGTTCCGGCGTACTGACCGGTGCCGATGACCAGCACTCGGGTTTCGGCCCAACTGGTGACCCGACTCGACGCCAGATCGAGGGCCAGTCGCACCAGCGATCGGCCCGCACCGCCCAGCCCGGTGCTTGTCTTGACGTCCCGGGCCGCGCGGGCCGCCGACTGGAAGAGTCGCTCCAACCCGGATGATGTGGTTCCGGCCTTGCGCGCGCTGGCCAGCGCGCGTTGGACCTGGCCGGAGATCTCGTCCTCGCCCACTACCACGGATTCCAGTCCGGCCGAGACGGCGAACAGGTGCTCGGCCACCAGGTCACCCGAGATGAAGGTCATCGAGGAGTGCAGTATGTCCACTCGAAGCTCACTGGCCGCGCTGACACGTTCCACCGCTTTCTCACGGATCTCGGCCACAGTCAGGGCGTCGTCCACTTCCAGGTAGACCTCGAACCGGTTGCAGGTCGCCAAGACGACCGTCCCGGTGATGTCACCGCTGCCATGGAGTTGATCGGCGGCGTCGGCACCCTTGCGAGAGAGGGTTTCGAGCACGGTGAAACGCGCGTTCGAGTGATTCGCGGTTAGACAGAGGAGCACTTGATAATCGTAACCTCGTTCCATGTAAGACTTGACCGGTGACGTTCCAGCAGCCAGCCCATTCGGTCAAACTCCCCGTCCAGCATCCACTCGTCGACGGCCGCACCGCGTCCGCGCCCCTGATCCGCGCCTATCGAGGCGACCGCCCGGGCGTGACCCCGGTCTGGTTCATGCGTCAGGCCGGTCGCTCCCTCCCGGAGTATCGGGAGCTGAGGGTGGGCACCCAAATGCTCGACGTCTGCTTGGATCCGGCACTCTCCAGCGAGATCACATTGCAGCCGGTACGACGCCACGGTGTTGATGCCGCGATCTTCTTCAGCGACATCGTTGTCCCCTTGAAACTCGCCGGGATCGATGTCGACATCGTGCCCGGGCGCGGCCCAGTACTTGCCCGGCCAATCCGCACCCTGGCGGATGCACAAGCCCTCACCCCGCTGTCCCCTGAAGCTCTCCAACCGATCACCGACGGCGTCGCGCTGACTGTTTCGCAATTGGGTACCACCCCGTTGATCGGTTTCGCCGGCGCCCCGTTCACCCTCGCCGCGTACCTGGTCGAAGGCGGGCCGTCCAAAGACCACCTGCGAGCCCGCGCCCTGATGCACTCCGATCCTGAGACCTGGGCGGCACTGCTGGGCTGGGCCGCCGACGCAAGCGGAGCCTTCCTGCGCGCCCAAGTACTGGCCGGGGCCAGCGCCGTGCAACTGTTCGACTCATGGGTCGGATCCTTATCGGTGCCCGACTATGAAGAGCATGTCGCCGGGTATTCGGCACGGGCGCTGACCCCGGTGAGGGACCTGGGCGTGTCGATCGTGCACTTCGGTGTCGGCACCGGCGAGCTGCTGCCTTCGATGCTCGCCATCGGTGCCGACGTGATGGGCGTCGACGACCGCATAACTCTGGCCGAGGCAAATCGGAGGCTCGGCGGCGTAGCACCGCTGCAGGGCAATATCAACCCGGCCCTGTTGACGGCGCCATGGTCGGTTCTGGAGAAGCATGTGCGTGAGGTGTTGGCGAGCGGCTCCGAGGCTCCGGCCCACGTGCTCAACCTCGGGCATGGGGTTCCACCGGAAACCGACCCGACTGTGCTGACCCGGATCGTCGAACTGGCACATTCGGTGGATACGCACGGAATAAACCCAGGATGAACCGGCCCGACGATGTCATTGTCGTCGGTGGCGGGATCGCCGGCCTCGTGGCGGCGCGCGAACTCGCCATCGGCGGCCTGGCGGTCACGGTGTGCGAGGCATCCGAAAGCTTGGGCGGACGTGTCGCCCGCCACACGGTTGCCGGGATCGACTTGGACGCTGGCGCCGAGAGTTTCGCCACCCGTGGTGACACGGTTGCAGATTTCCTGACCGAACTCGGGCTCGGCCAAGCGATCGTCTCACCGAACCAGGTCGGTGCGTGGCTCAAACCGGCTCAGGGACCAGCCGTACCGATGCCAGCCACCGGGTTGCTGGGTATCCCGGCAACGCCGCTCGCCCGCGGTGTGATCGCCGCAACCGGTCTTCTCGGCGCGTTACGCGCCCAGGCGGATGTCATCCTGCCGCGTCGCGTGGGCGCCACATCGACCACCTTGGCTGAACTTGTGCGCGTGCGGATGGGACAACGCGTACTCGATCGCCTGGTCGCCCCCGTGGTCACCGGGATTCACTCCCGCAACCCCGACACGCTCGATGCGGACGTCGTTGCTCCCGGCCTGCGTACAGCCCTCGCCGACGCCGGTTCACTGTCCGGCGCAGTGCGCTCACTGCGCCAGTCCACCCCCGGCTCGGCCGTCGGCGGGCTCCGGGGCGGAATGTATCTCCTGGTCGAGGCCCTGCACGCGGACCTGCTCGCCCGCGGCGTCAGGATTCGAACCCATGCCCGAGCGACCGGTGTCACCGCTCGGCAGGTCACCTTGGCCACAGGCGAGCAACTCGCGGCACGAGCCGTCGTACTCGCCACACCACTTGGGTCGGAATCTACCGACGTCTCGATCGTGATCGCCACCTTGGTCGTCGACTCTGCAGGGCTTGATGACGCGCCGCGCGGAACAGGGCTTCTTGTAGCCGCCGGTACGCCCGGCATACGCGCGAAGGCACTGACCCATGCCAGCGCGAAGTGGCCGTGGCTTGCTGCCACCCTCCCAGCACACCGCCATGTACTTCGACTTTCCTACAACAACACCGGCAACAACCTGCCCGAAGCCGCGTTGGCAGATATTGCTCGGGTCGACGCCGAGAACTTGCTCGGAGTACCGTTGGCGGCACAGGATGTGCACGGTTTCGCACGCGTCGTCTGGCCGATCCGGCACGACCCTGTTGCCCGCCGGGACGGGGTGTGGCAGGTGGGCGAAGGCGTCGCCTCGACCGGGCTCGCAGCCGTGATCAGCCAGGCCCGCACGGAGTCTGAGAGCGTACGCAGGGCACTCACCCCGAGACAGGAGAAGATTGAACCATGACATCGAACGCTGAACATTCTGGCTATGCCCTTTGGGCGGTGGCTCGCAAAGACCCCTCGCGCCCTCTCAACCGGTCTGAGGCCGCTGCTGCGGTGACCTCACTGAACGATGCCGTGGCCGCCGTCACCTCCCGCGGCGTGACGGTGCGCGGCTTCTACGACGTGTCCTCGATGAGGGCTGACGCCGACCTCATGATCTGGCTGCACGGAGGAGCCCCGGAAACGTTGCAGTGGGCGCTGCGCGAACTGCGACGCTCCCCACTGCTGGCGCGGCTTCTGCCTACCTGGAACGTGATGGGGGTGCATCGCGACGCGGAATTCACGGCCAATCATCTGCCGTCGTACATGCGCGACACGCAACCGGCGGCTTGGTTGACGGTCTACCCGTTCGTGCGGTCCTACGAGTGGTACCTGCTCCCAGAAGAGGAGCGGCGCGGCATGCTCGGCCGGCACGGCATGATGGGTCGCGAGTTCCCCCAGGTGATGCCGAATACGGTCGCCGCTTTCGCGCTGGGCGACTACGAGTGGATTCTCGCCCTCGAAGCCCCCGAGTTGATCGACTTGGTCGACCTGATGCGCAGGTTGCGACACACGGATGCGAGACTGCACGTACGTGAAGAAGTACCGTTCTACACCGGACGTCGCATCGAGACCGCAGAGATCGTCGAAGTGCTGGCATGACTGCCTACGATGGGATCCTCCTGGCCTCCTTCGGTGGGCCGGAGGGCCAGGACGACGTCATCCCGTTCCTGCGCAATGTCACGCGGGGCCGCGGCATCCCAGAAGACAGACTCGAGGAAGTCGCCACGCACTACCGCGCGTTCGGCGGAGTCAGCCCGATCAACTCCCAGAACAGGGCGCTGAAGTCGGCACTCGAAGCAGAACTCGCCCGCCGCGGTATCGACCTGCCGGTCTACTGGGGCAATCGCAACTGGGCACCATTTCTGCCGGAGGCACTCGCCGACGCCGCGGCGGCCGGAGACACCCGGCTGCTGGCGGTCACCACAAGCGCCTACAGTTCGTACTCCAGTTGCCGCCAATACCGCGAAGACCTCTTCGCTGCGGTCGCCGAATCCGGGCTGGCGGACACACTGCAGATCGACAAGGTGCGCCAGTACTTCGACCACCCCGGATTCGTCGCGCCGTTCATCGAAGGTGTGAGCGGTGGGTTGGCAGCGGCCAAAGACAACGGCATTGCCCCCGAGGACACGCACGTCCTGTTCTCGACCCATTCGATCCCGATGACCGACGCGGCCCGATCCGGCCCGCCGGAGCGTGGTCTCGGCCCAGGCGGCGCGTATGAAGCTCAACATCGCGCAGTCGCAGAGGTGATCATGGCGGCTCAGCCCATGCAGGGCGCAGGATGGTCCCTCGTCTTTCAATCCCGCTCCGGCCCGCCCAGCATGCCCTGGCTGGAACCGGACATCAATGATTCGATCGGCGAACTCGCGGCCGCCGGCACCAAGGCGGTCATCATCGTGCCGCTCGGTTTCGTCAGCGACCACATGGAGGTGCAATGGGACCTTGACACCGAGGCCATGGCAACCGCCGCAGAGCACAACCTGTTCGCTGTGCGAGTGCCCACCCCTGGCGTGCACGCTGATTTCGTCTCCGGGCTCATCGACCTGGTAATTGAAAGGCTGGACGACGTTCCGGATGCCGACCGCCCGGCGCTGACCGCGCTCGGCCCCTGGTACGACGTATGCCGTCCCGGTTGTTGCGGGAATGTGCGGCTCGGCTTCAAACCGGCACTGGCCGGGATCGCACCGTGACCGGACCGGACACCGCGCACAGCGACACTGCGACGACCGAAACACACATCCGCGTGGGCACCCGCGCCAGCGCACTTGCCCTCGCGCAGGCACAGTTGATCGCCGAAGCCATCACCAAGACCTCGGGAACTCCCGTCGATCTCGTACCGATCACCAGCGACGGCGACCGCTCGACCGAGTCGTTGGCCTCCATCGGCGGTACCGGTGTCTTCGCCAGTGCGCTGCGAGAGGCCCTACTCGCCGACCAATGTGATGTCCTCGTGCATTCGCTGAAGGACCTGCCGACCGCGGCCCACCCCGGGTTGATCGTCGGGGCGATCCCGCACCGGGGGGATGCCCGTGACGCCCTGTGTGCCCGCGACGCATTGACGCTGGCCACCTTGCCGGCTGGTGCCCGAGTCGGCACCGGTTCTCCGCGGCGGGTCGCCCAGCTGAAGGCGGCCAGGCCCGACTTGGATGTCGTGGATATTCGCGGCAATGTGGGCACGCGGTTGGGCCGGGTCGGTGCCGGCGACCTCGACGCCGTTGTTCTTGCTGCGGCCGGGCTCAGCCGACTCGGCCTGCTCGACGTGGTCACGGAGTTCTTCCCGCTGCAGGAATGGCCGACGGCGCCCGGCCAAGGAGCGCTCGGGATTGAAGTGCGTGAAGAATCCGGAGGCGCCAGTTTCCCCGCGCTCACCGACATTCTCGCCGCTCTCAACCATGCGCCGTCGCACCTGGCCGCCGTCGCCGAACGGTGCGTACTTGCCGAGCTCGAAGCCGGCTGCGCGGCTCCAGTCGGTGCTACCGCGATCGTCGACGGCGGAATGTTGCTGTTGACGGCGACCGTGTACCGAACCGATGGCACCGAACAGCTGACGAGTTCGCACGCCGTCGTCCTCGAGGGCACCGCGGCCGAGCAAGTCGCCCAGTCATACGGGCTGGGCGCTGTCGTGGGTCATCAACTGCTCGCAGACGGTGCCGCCGAACTGGTCGGTGCCGCCCGCGACTCGCGCCCAGACACCCCATGACGGCATCCGGCGACCTCACCGGATGGCGAGTGCTCATTCCTCGGGGCGGTGCCTGGGGCGACGAGGTTGCTGCATCTCTAAGACTCCACGGCGCCGAACCCGTGATCGCCCCGATGATCGAGTTTCTGCCGCCTCACGAACCGGAGTCATTGAGCGCCGCGCTCGACCGGCTCGAGGCCGGTGGGTTCGACTGGCTCGTCGTCACCAGCGCCACCACCGTCGCCGAACTGTCCCGGCGCCAGGTGGCCCTGCCGAAGAACACCCGCGTCGCCGCCGTGGGCGACACAACCGCCGCACGGTTGGCCGCCGCCGGTTATCGCGTTGACTTCGTGCCCGCGACAGACCACTCTGCACGCGGTCTCGTGGCTGGATGGCCGCAACCGACCAGGCCGAATGCAGGGTCGCCAGACGCGGGGCCGCCGGACATCCCCAGCCGGATTTTGATTCCCCAATCGGACCTGGCCGGCCCGTCCCTCGCCAACGGCCTCCGGTCACTCGGGCTTCACGTTGAAACGGTGACCGCCTACCGAAACGTCCCCGTACCCGTCACGGAGCAGACCGTGTCGGATGTCGGGGCCGGACGAATCCACGCACTGCTGGTCACCTCGGGCAGCGTCGCCCGGCAGGTCCGCGACCAATTCGGGCCGGTGCCGATGTCAACGTGTGTCGCCTGCATCGGAGAGTTCACCACCAACGACGCCCGAGCCGCCGGGCTTCGGGTCGACGTGGTCGCCGACGAGCGCACCGGGGCCAGTCTGGTCGACTCCCTGGCTGAATACGCACGCGCCGACAAGCCAACCGAGGCTCCCACCACCGTTACCCATCACACCAAGGAGAATCACCATTCCTGAAGTTCCCCACGTACGCCCCCGCCGACTTCGCCAGCCGGCATTCCGCCGCCTCAACGCCGAGATCCGGCTGCATCCGGCTGAACTCGTGTTGCCACTGTTCGTGCAGGAAGATGCCGAAAGTCCCACGCCGATCATCTCGATGCCGGGAGTGATGCGCCATTCACTGGACTCACTCAAAGAGACGGTCCAGGTCGCCGCCGCTGCCGGGATTGGAGGTGTCATGCTGTTCGGCGTCCCCACAGCAAAGGACGCCGTCGGATCCGGCGCAACCGACCCGGACGGCATCCTCAATGTTGCCATCCGCGCCGTGGTCGGCGAAGTCGGTGATGCGTTGGCCGTGCAAACCGATCTGTGCTTGGACGAGTTCACCGATCATGGCCACTGTGGCGTGTTGGATGACCGTGGCCGGGTCGACAATGACACGACGCTCGCCCGGTACTGCGAGATGGCGATCGCCCAGGCGGCATCAGGTTCGCACTTGCTTGGATTGAGCGGGATGATGGACGGCCAAGTCGCTGCAGTACGGGCGGCGCTCGATGCCGACGGTTTCGCCGACACCGCCCTGCTGGGCTACGCGGCCAAGTACGCGTCGGCATTCTATGGCCCGTTCCGTGAGGCGGTCGACTCCTCGCTGACCGGCGACCGGCGCAGTTACCAGCTAGAGGTGGGCAACCGTCGCGAGGGACTGCGGGAGGTGCTTCTGGACATCGCGGAAGGCGCCGATATCGTGATGGTCAAACCGGCGATGGGCTTCCTGGATGTACTTGCTGATGCTGCCGCGGTCAGCGACGTACCGGTGTGGGCGTATCAGGTCTCTGGCGAGTACTCGATGATCGAGGCGGCCGCGGCGAACGGCTGGATCGACCGCAGGCGTGCGATTGAGGAGTCCGTCGTCAGCATCCGCCGCGCCGGTGCCGACGCGGTATTGAGCTACTGGGCGCTAGAGCTCGCCAGTTGGTTGCAGGAGAACTGATTGCGGGAACAGCTATTCAAAGAGCACTGGTCCGTGCAGCCTCTGCGCGGTTTCCCACGTGACCCACCATATGAAAGCGAGAAGCACCATGCCTACTAATGACGAGAACTTTGAACGGGCGAAGCGCGTCATCCCCGGCGGAGTGAACTCCCCCGTCCGCGCATTCGGTTCGGTGGGCGGAACACCGCGGTTTCTTGTGTCTGCACGCGGAGCCTTCGTCACCGACGCCGAGGGCAACGACTATGTTGACCTCGTCTGCTCGTGGGGTCCCGCGCTGCTCGGTCACGCGCATCCTGAGGTCATTCGAGCAGTGCAGGCCGCGGCAGGCCGCGGCTTATCGTTCGGAGCATCCACCCCGACCGAGACGGAGCTTGCCGAGCTCATCCGGCACCGGGTCAGTGCGGCCGGCCGACACCCGGTCGAACGGCTACGCCTGGTCTCTACCGGCACCGAGGCCACGATGACCGCGATCCGGTTGGCCCGCGGGGTCACGGGCCGCGACCTGCTGGTCAAATTTGCCGGCCACTACCACGGCCATTCCGACTCGTTGCTGGCCGAGTCCGGTTCGGGGGTCGCGACACTTTCGTTGCCCGGATCCGCCGGGGTCACTGCCGCCACTGCGGCGCAGACACTCGTCGTGCCGTACAACGACCTCGACGCGGTGCGTGCCGTCTTCGCCGAACACGGGCCACAGATTGCCGCCATCATCGTCGAAGCCGCCGCCGCGAACATGGGTGTGGTCCCACCAGTGCCCGGCTTCAACCGGGCGCTCGCCCAGATCGCCCAGGATGCCGGTGCCCTGCTGATCCTCGACGAGGTGCTGACCGGCTTCCGCGTGGGATCTGCAGGGTGGTGGGGTCTCGAAGCATCCGGCGAAGTCACGGACGGGCAGGACTGGCAACCCGACTTGTTCACCTTCGGAAAGGTCATCGGGGGCGGGATGCCCCTGGCGGCCCTCGGCGGCCGGGCGGCGATCATGGACCAGCTCGCCCCGACCGGCCCGGTCTACCAGGCAGGCACCCTCAGCGGCAACCCGGTCGCCGTCGCCGCCGGCCTCTCGACCCTCGCGATGGCCGACGACAGCGTCTACCAGCACATCAATACGATCTCCGAGCAACTGTCAAAGGCAGTGTCGGACGCGCTCACCACGGAAGGCGTCGCCCACTCGGTGCAGCGCGCCGGAAACCTGTTCTCGTTCTGTTTCCGTGACCGGTCACCGCTCAACTACGACGACGTACGAGCACAGGAGGACTTTCGGTATCCGCCGTTCTTCCACTCGATGCTCGAAGCCGGGGTGAACCTACCGCCATCGGTGTTCGAGGCCTGGTTCGTGTCCGCCGCACACGACGACATCGCCGTCGAACGCATTCTGGACGCGTTGCCGGCTGCAGCGAGAGCCGCCGCCGCCGTGCCGTCGCCGTCATAGCGACCGTGCTGATCTGGCCCCACTCGACTAGGGATGGCGGAGCCCAGTGCCTGCGAGAACGGCCTCGTAGCCTTCCCGGTAAGTGGGGTAGGCGAATACGAATCCAGACTCACGCAACCGGGCGTTGTGGCATCGTTTTCCCCTGCTCTTTTGGGACCGAGCGGAATCGGCGGCAACTGATGGCACGGGCAGGCCAAGATTGCGTGCCAGGAACTCGACGACTTCGCGGCGATCAACCGGGGCGTCATCGACGCCGATATACACAGTTTCGGGCCAATCCTGCATGGTCATGAGGTGCACGATAGCCGCTGCAGCATCGTCACGATGGATTCGGTTGGTGAATCGTGGTTCGGGCGAAATCGTCTCGACCCCGTCACGTACACGGTCAATCTGTCGAGTCCGACCGGGCCCGTAGATGCCCCCTAAGCGCAGGATCGTTGCCTCGGGGATCAGCTCGAGCAACGTTTCCTCTGCTTCTCGCAAGACGATCGCCGTCGGCGCGGTGGGCTTCGCCAAAGTTGCCGCGTCGACCCAGGTGCCGTCGTCGACACCGTAGACTGCCGTCGACGACACGAACAGGACACGCGGTGGCCGAGCGCAGTCGCGGTGGATGGCGGTCACGAGGAAGCGAATACTGTCGACGAATGCTGCTCTATAACCGTCGACGTTTCGCTCATCAGGGGTCAAAGCAATCACCACAATGTTGGTGTCTGCCGGCAGTGTCGGCGCTTCTGCGGAAAGATCAACAGGCTGTCCCTCGATTTCGCGCGGTAATTTCTGTGCTGAGCGTCGCAGTCCCATCACAGGATATCCCTGAGCTGCGAACCGCAGCCCGGTTTCGGTACCAAGATCACCACAGCCGGCGATAACAACAGTCATTTCATTCTGCCCAATCCACACCGTTCGTCTCGGTATCCCGGCGAGCCGGTCGTCATACAGCGAGGGACGGTACGAGCGTACCGAAGCATCTAAGGTCCCGGCCACGGCGCACGGTCGGCCTACCGGTTTGAGGGCCACGGAAACGACCCTACTCACGATACCCCTCCGATACCTTTTTCGATACCGAAGTCAAGAGTCGGGCGTCACTTCCCCAACACAGTCTGCAATAACCTGCGTATGCATGCAGATACGGAGTATTCGATGGGCTCGGAGAGCGACTCGGTGGAACTCGCCGTCGAGTTGTTTTCGATGCTCGCAGACGCGACACGGGTGCGGGTCATTCTCGCGCTGCGGGGCCGGGAGCTCTCGGTGAACAATCTGGCCGATATCGTCGAGAAGTCCCCGGCGGCGGTATCTCAGCATCTGGCCAAGCTACGACTGGCCCGGATCGTACAGCCCCGGCAAGAGGGTACGAAGATCTTCTACCGGCTCGCGAACGAACACGCCAAACGCCTGGTCACCGATGCGATGTTCCAGGCGGAACACTCCCTACAATTGGCGGATTGGCCAGGGCGGGATGAACGACTCGCGGACCAGCCCGTGTGCTCCCAGCTCGGCCAGCCACTGCTCATCCGAGACATCGGTTTTGCGTCCCGGGAGGTTCTTGGCATGTCGGGCGTTGACCAGCATCACGTTCAGATGCTCTTCTAGACCGTAGTAGAAGGGATTCCAGTAGTCGCCGGTCGCTTCCATCACCACCAAGGTGACCTGTTCGATACGCAAATGATCGGCCAACGCGACGATGTCGTGGTGCATCGCACCGTGCACCGTAATCTGCTTGCTGAACGTTCCTCGGCGGGTGCCTGGAGCTCGGAGGCAGACCTTCACGTCCCGGTTGGAGATATCCAGCCCCGCGCACCGCTCGTGAATGACTTCCATGATTGTCTTCCTTCCATCTTTATCTGAGATAGGGACAGCGGCCGTGGCTGGCGGGGCTGGGCAACAAAAGTGGAGTCTGGCGCACAGTCGATCGGGAGCATGCCGATTTGGGCCTCAACTATCTACTCCTTTCCGCACAGGATCAACCGTGTCGCACCTAAACCGGCAACTTCGCTTGAGCGCGACCGTCGTGAAGCGCTCTTCTTCGGAGTGGGACCCCCGGGGCACTCGGTTCTGGTCGAAGTGTCTGTTCACGGGGATGATTTTCGGTTGCCTGAATACTGCCCGATGATGGACGCGAGTAGGACGATTCGGCCCCTAGTACTTTAACCATCACGTCGTCCAGCAAATCCTCTGGAGGCCGACAGGCAAACCACGCAACTCGCGGAGGCAAAGGCGGCCCACGCCCGTTCTTTCAGGCCCTTCGTGGCCCGCATCCGCTGTGCAAGAGGTCGATAGTGGAGCGATGGAATCAGCCGCAAACCATATCGTTACCCGGTTCGTTCGCCGAGTCCACACAGCAAATCTATACCCATGGGGGTATAAGGTGGAGATATGAGTACGCGCCACGATGACCACGAGCGCTTCGAGCTGATTGAAGATCGCCACCGCGAAGTAAACGGCTCCACCGAAGTAAACGGCTCCGCTGAAGCGCCGCAACACAGTCACGGCGGGCACGAAGGCAACGCCTCCCAAACCGGCGGCCACGACGAGAATGGTGGGCACGTTGGGCATGGTGATCCTGTGGGGTAGCTTCGCAGGTTGTTCTGGCCACACTCGGTGAGCAGAACACTGATCACAAAAATGGGGAAGTGCCCGCCTTGATCGTCTACTTCGAACGTTCCTAATCGGTATTGAGCGAAAGAGAAAGGAACCATCAAATGATGTACGGATATGGGTTCAACATGTGGTGGATGTGGCTATACGGGGCGCTAGCTGTTGCCGGCCTCGTCGTCCTCATAGTTGTGATCGTGCGGATCGCCGCCGGCGGCACCAAGGGAAATCAGGGCCACGGGAATGCCCCTACCGCACCCGGTGTGGAGGCGAAGAGAACTCCCCGTCAGATCCTCGACGAACGCTACGCCAGGGGTGAGCTGACCACGGAAGAATACCGGGAACGGCTCGCGGTGCTCGGCCAGGGCAGCTGATGCAACCCATCAGCCGCCGAGATGTTCTCCTGCTGGGCGGTATTGGAGCGGCCGGTGTACTCGTCGGCGGGACTGGGCTCATCACAAGCTGGACGTCGGGCCCCGACCCCACCAGCGGGCGGAAACTCGTCACGCCGACCGGGCGAGCACTCGTCGAACCGCAATTCGTTGAGCCCCAGGCTCTCAGTAGCTCAGACGGGGCCCTACACGTGCGGCTGACCGCGGCAGAGGGGCTGGCCCGCATCGCCGGCCAAGACGCGACGGCCTTGTCCTACAACGGCGGGGTCCCCGGTCCGACCCTGTTTCTTCGGCCCGGAGACCTGTTGCAGGTCACTCTCGAGAACCAACTGGATGCAGTCACCAATCTGCACGTGCACGGTTTACACGTATCGCCCGAGGGAAACAGCGACAATGTGTTCGTGGCGATCGCGCCCGGTGACTCCTTCGACTATGATTACAGGCTGCCCGAGGATCACCCACCCGGCGTGTACTGGTATCACCCGCACCACCACGGCATGGTGGCCGGACAGGTGTTCGGCGGCCTGTACGGGGCGATCATCGTGGAAGACCCGACTCCAATTCCGGTGACCCGGGAAAGGGTTCTCGTCATCTCAGATATCACCTTCGATGCTGCCGGACGAATCCCCGCCCCTTCGCGGATGGACCAGATGATGGGACGGGAGGGCACAATGGTGCTCGTCAACGGTCAAACCACCCCACACCTGAGTTCCGCACCCTCGGCACGGGAGCGGTGGCGCATCGTCAACGCGTGTACATCCCGGTACTTGAAACTACGCCTCGATGGCCAAGAACTACAGCTACTCGGCATCGACTCCGGCCGCTTCGAAACCCCCCGCGATGTCGAAGAAGTGCTGGTACCGCCGGGCAACCGGGCAGACCTGCTCGTCTCCATGAGAACCGGGGCATCGGTTCTGCGCACCCTGCCGGTCGATCGGGGCAGCACAGGGATGATGATGGGCGGCGGTGCGGCAGCTTCCAGCGGTGCTGACCTTCTCACTCTCGACGTCACCGGGGACCGCACCGATACTGCTTCGCTACCACCGGTGCCGAAGCAGGCTGTGCCACGAGATCTGCGGACCGAACCGGTCACGGGCCACCGGGAGCTGACCTTCGCCATGGGAATGGGGATGGGTGCCGGAATGATGAGCTTCACCGTCGACGGGCAACCGTTCGATCCCACCCGGGTAGATACCCTCGTGGAGGCGGGCGCGATCGAGGAATGGACTCTGACCAACACGTCACCGATGGACCACCCGATCCACCTGCACGTGTGGCCCATGCAACTCATCACCCCATCCGGCGAAGAGGACGACTCCCCGGTCTGGCAGGACGTGGTCAACGTACCCGCCCGCAGCAGCGTGCGGGTGCGCATCCCCTTCGAAGGCTTCACCGGAAAAACAGTGTACCACTGCCACATCCTTGACCACGAAGACCTCGGAATGATGGGCATCATCGATGTCCAGTAAAGCTTCCACCCGGCTTTCGATCCACTGAAGAAAACCCCAACCATTGGAAAATCAGATGAGTTACGCACACACCGTCACTGTCGCACTGCCGTTTCAGGAGGCCGTGCAGAAGATCAAGGAGTCCCTGGCCGAACAGGGTTTCGGAATCCTCTCCGAAATCAATGTCCGGTCCACGTTCGACGCCAAACTGGGCCACCCGAGTGCCGAGGCCCTCGGCGAGTATCTCATCCTCGGCGCTTGCAACCCCGCACTGGCTCAGCGCGCCTTAACCGCGGAGCCGGACATGGGCGTGCTACTGCCGTGCAACGTCGTCGTCCGCCGCGCTGTGGAGGCCACCCGAACGGTCGTGCAGGCCATCGACGTCCAAACAATGGTCCAGCTCAGCGACAACCCGCAAGTACATGAGGTGGCCGATGAGGCCGACACCCTGCTAAACGCAGCACTGCGAAGCTTCGAAGCCCAGCATGCAACTCCACTGGACAACTGACTCCCGAGGAGAATTATGTGGTAATGGATAAGGGGTGAGGGGTCGTAGGAGGGGGCTGGCCGGTTTCGAACGCGGGGCCGCGTTCTTCTTGACACTACGCTCGGTCACGAGTGCAGTGGCGACATCGATAAGCGAAAAATGAGTCGCGGTGCTCGCCCTAATCAAGAGGGCCCCTTGGGACGCCGAGACTGACGAGAGCAGCGGTGCCGATAGATTCACCTGGCAGATCCGGGCCCAGTACGGCCCGCGGGAGCACACCGCTGAACTGCCCGAACATGCCGTCCAGGGGCCGTGGCGCGATCTTATCGAAGAGGTGCGCCACGCGGCGCGGACCTCTCACTCTTGAACAGCGCGGTCCACGAGCAGAGAGCATTGCGAAGCGCAGAGAGAGACTTGGGATTGTAGATGTAGCGGCGCCAGTTTGCATGCGTTCGTCGATTGTGAGTTCGTGACCCCCTTCGGGGTCAACGGGAAGCCGTACCGATTCGACATGCAAAACCTGCGCGACAACGGCACCGGCGTCGGCTGCCGATCCACAACGGAGGACCTCGAACTGCTCGGCCCGCAGACGACTCGGCTAGACGACGGCACCAACGGCGTCACGGCGACTCAGGTGATCATCTCGCCGGATGGGTCCACCGCCGAGAACGGAGAAACAGTCACAGTGGCCAGCTTCCTTCCAGAGGACGATCCGGCAGTTCAGGAGGCCCGCGTCTCTGCGTGCTCCGACACTCCGGTCGTGGGCGGGCACGAGCGGTCGCTGAGATCCCTCGGCATATCGCGGCGCCACGTGCCGTGTTAGTCCCCCGCGGCCGCCCGATAGCCCGCCGGTCCGCTTTCGGACGCTCGCCCGCCGATACTGGGGTTATGCAACTGCTGGGCAGACAGTTTAGCGTTTGGCCCGCCCGGCCAAATGCCCGATGAGCTGGCCTAAACGCTACAGTTTTGGGGATCCTGATCCGTGGCGCTCGTATCTCCAAGTGCGCACAATGTTTCACCGTGCGTGGTGACGCCCTGTCCATACTCGGGGTCTGATCGGCCGTAGGGGTTCAAAACCGTCGCAGGTACCAACTTGCATACTCGTGGTATTTCCTTGTCGGTCCGGTCGTCAGCCCTGGCGGGTGTTCACCCGAGCGTAACGTTCACCGTTGCTCGGACTGCCTCCCTGTCACTCATCGTCAGACACTCTAGTCCCGCTGATAGTCGTTCACTTGCACCGTGATCCAATCCTCGATTCTGAGCTGCCACGCTTCTTGCAGATCGCGGGAAACTCCGAATTAGTGCGCCGGGTCCGACCGGGTTTGTCGGTGCACCTTCTCTCCAGGAGGTGTTCCAGTGACGGTTTCAATGCGGGTGATGAGCGCCGGCGACGGGTACAAATATCTGTTGCGGACTGTGGCTGCCGGTGACGGCGACCGGTTGTTGTCGACGCCGTTGACGAGGTACTACGCGGAGGCGGGCACACCGCCTGGGTATTGGCTTGGCGAAGGTGTCCGGTCGTTGGGTGCCGGCCGGATCACTGTCGGCGACCAGGTCTCGGAAGCGCAGCTGCAGCTACTTGTCGGGATGGGACGTGACCCTGTCACAGGGGAACCGCTGGGGAGGGCGTACCCGGCATACACCAGTGTTGCTGACCGCACCTCCGGGCGGGTCGCAGCGCTCGACCCAGGCATCGGGCTGAGCGCGCGTGCCGACGCAACCGCCGCCATCGAAGCCTGGCCTGCCGAGGAGTTCTCGGACAGTGGGCCCTCTTAAAATGAGGGTGCTACTGAAAGAGAGAGCAGCATGTCCGCATCGCGTAGACGATTCACCCAAGAGTTCAAAGACGAGTTGTGCCGTGAGG
>NZ_QJHB01000019.1 GCF_003260275.1 Homoserinimonas sp. OAct 916
CCGGGTTGCGGCGATACTGAACCGCCGACCCCGGCCGACCCTGAACCTTGAAACCCCAGCCAACCGGCTGAACATGCTGCTCAAAGCAGCATGAACCCCAACGTTGCCCCGACCACTTGACATTGCCCTTCGGATAACCTCATCTACTCCCCTGTCAACGGCCAGAGGATACCGGGTACCAGCGTGCGCCCACCCGCTCGGTCAGGCGCGCTGTGACCACAGCGGCCAGTCGCGCGGTGGCCTGGCCGACGTGAGCGGCGACCTGTTCGGCGAGTTCGGCGTCGTCCGCGCTGAATCGCACGGTGATCCGCGCCTCACCCGCAACCACGGACAGTTCGGATGCCTCCAACTCGGTCACCTCGGCCGCAGCAGCCCCGGCGGCTGGCAGCACGTCCGGTGGGGCGACTCCCGGGCGCAACGCTCCGATCGACAGTGTCACGCGGTACGAGGGCATCCACCCAGCGTATTCGTTCATCGACGGCTGGGTCTCCCCACTCGAGCCGCCCTCGGCGGCACAGATACACATCGAACACCTGCCGGCCCACAGCGCTCGCCACGCGTCGCCTCGCCGCATGGGGCTGGCACGCGACCGGATCAGCGACGAGCGATACTCGTGCGGTCGAGAGAGAGGGGCGTGCGACCCTCTTTTGACCGCGCGGGCATCCGTCGGCGGCACGGGCATCGGTCGGCGGCACGAGCGTCGGTCGAGATCCGCCGTCAGGGGCGGGGAAACAGGAAGATCGGCAACCACTCCGGGCTGTGAGCGTGCACGATCACCAGAAACACGACGAGGTCGAACAAGAGGTGCACACACACCACGTAGGTGAGCGACTTCGTCAGCTTGAACGTGAAACCCTGAAGCAGCGCAAACGGGAACGTCATGAGGGGCCCCCAACTCTGGTAGCCGAGTTCCCAGAGGAACGAGACGAAGATGACCGCCTGTAACAGGTTGGCCTGCCAGTCGGGAAAATGTCGCCTGAGCAGAGTGAACGTCACGCAGATGAAGAAGAGTTCATCCCAGATGCCCACAGCGTTCACGCCGACGAACAGTCGGGCGATCTCATCTGGTTGGGTCACCGCCGGCCAGTTCTGGTAACTGCCCGAGCCGATGAAGTAGATCGGAAGGATCAGGTAGCCGAGCATCACCACGATCACCAGGTACCAGCGGGCCGAAGTCGGCCATCGTCTGCCGGTGCGCACCGGAAACCTGATCGCGTGGTCGTGGTACAGATATCGTGACATCAGGTAGGGCACAAGAACCGCAAGGGTCAGCACCGCACCCATCAATGCCATGTTCGGGTAGCTGATGTTGGCCTCGAGCGAGATGGTGGAGATGATCCCCAGGCCCAGTGCGATGAGCACGAGGTCACGAAAGAGCGCCCGGTCGACGAAGAACGCAGCCGCCACGCTCAGCACCAGCACTGCGTAGCCGGCCAGCGGAATCTGCACGCCGAACAACAGCACGGCAGATGCCGACACCCCGGCCGCGGGCAGTAGACCCCAGGATGCCCGGGGTCGAACCCCGACCGGGTTCGGCGCATGCGTCGTTGTGGTCACGGCTCAACATTGCCATGGACCCGATCGATGTGCGAGTGCAGCGCGCCGGTTGCCTATTGCAACGTACTGCTGTCGATGTCGACCGTTCGATCACCGATGCTCAGGTCGGTCAGCCGTACCCGCCCCCATTGCTTGGGCAGCCCGTTGGCGGCATGCACGGTGCCATGTTCAGTGTCCGGTTGCAGGTGGAGCAGGCTGGACAACAACGAGAGGGGCGTGGCCGCTGCCCACGCCTGCGGTGAGCAGGCGGTCGGGTAGCTGACCGGTGTGGAGAGCACTGTGCGGTCGAAGCCGCAGAACAGTTCGGGGAGACGCCCGGCGAATGAGGTGGACGCGTCGATCAGTGCGGCAGCCACTTTTCCGGCAGCCTCTGTGTGCCCATAGCCGGCCAGTCCGGCGACGGTGAGGGCGTTATCGTGGGGCCACACCGAGCCGTTGTGGTAGCTGATCGGGTTGTACGCACCCATGCCTTGGGCAAGGGTTCGGATTCCCCACCCGGTGAACATGGAAGGGGAGAGCAGCTGCTCGGCCACTTCGGCGGCGTGTTCGTTGCTGGCGATACCCGTCCAGAGGCAGTGCCCCTGGTTGGAGGCGAGGGCGTCGACGGGATGTTTGTCACCGTCAAGGGCGAGCGCGTAGTACCCGTACTCCGGCAGCCAGAACGCTTTCTCGAACTGCCCCTGCAGTTTCTGCGCCTTGGCCAGGAATTGCTCTGCCGTGGCCTCGTCACCCGACAGTGTGGCCAGGCTGGCGCGGGCGGTGTAGGCGGCGTAGACATAACCTTGCACCTCGGCCAGTGCGATCGGGCCGTGGGCCAGACGGCCGTCGCGGCCGCTGATCGAATCGTGGGAGTCCTTCCAACCCTGGTTGAGCAGTCCCCGGTCGGTTTTGCGCTGGTATTCGACGAAGCCGTCGTCGTCCAGGTCGCCATAGTCCTGGATCCATGACAGGGCTCGATCCGCCGCCGGCAGCAGCTCGGCCAGCTGGTCGCCGGGCAGCCCCCAGCGGACCGCTTCGCCCAGCACCATGACGAACAGTGGGGTGGAATCGATGCTGCCAAAATAGGTGGCGCTGCCGCCCAGCGCGGCCGATTCGTCGAGACCGAGGCGCACCTCGTGCAGGATCTTGCCGGGCTCCTCCTCGCTGAGCGCGTCGACTCGCTGGCCCTGACGTCGAGCCAACGCAGCCAGCGTGCCTCCTGCCAGATCCACATCCCAGGGCAGGCACATCAGACTGGTCAGCAGGGAATCCCGTCCAAACAAGGTCATGAACCATGGGGCACCGGCCGCCACCACGGACTCTTCGGGCCGGTCAGTGTCCGGGATGCGCAATGACCCCAGGTCGATGATGCTCCGTTCAATTGCCTGCTGCAGGGCATCGTTGTCGCATTTCACACGCGGGAGGCCCGTCTCCCACTGACGCTGCCGCTTCGATGGAGACGTGGTGGCGACCGGTCTACCTGCTGGAAAGGACTGGCCCGGTTCGGCCCCGTCCTCGGTCGGCAGGGCGTGGAGTGTCGTCGTCCATCGGGTGTGAGGCGGCACGGCCAGCCGCCAGCTGATCCCGGAGTGAGTGACCGTGCCATCATCAGTGTGGATCCGCACACCGCGGAGTCGGCCTGCCAAGCTCATTGACAGCTCCAGCTGCTGTTCGGTGACCTGCCGGTGCACCACACCACGGCGGTGGGGGTGACCATCCTTGACGGCGAACAGGTCAGCAAAGTCACTGTCGACGACCAGAGTCATGGTCGCGCCGAGCGGTTCTGCGCCGAAGTTGAGCACGGCGATGTCCTCACGCATGCCTTCACCGATCAGCCGCCGCCGCTCAACCACTACCGACGGATCCGCTCCGGGGCTACGCGGATCGGAGTGACAGACGAATGTTGCAGAGAACGGGTCGTCGCCGACTACCGCGAGCGGCGTCAACGGCTGGTCGTCCACGAGTAGCTCCCAGGTAGAGATGATGCGGGTGTCCTTGACGAACATTCCCTGCGCCTGATGCGCGCTCATGTCGCCAACGCGTCCGCTGCGGCAGAAAGAAGACCCTTCCAGCACGGTCACTTCGTCACCGGCGAAGATTTGGGCCTGGCCGCCGACTGCCGAGCTCATGCCACCGACCGTCCGTTGGCCGTACTCGATGCTGCTGCGACGCGGGCCAGAACCGAACGGTAAACGCGTTCGTATCCGGCGGCCATGACCGGTAGGTCGAAAAGCTCCTGAGCGCGTTTGCGGCAGGCGAGCGGGTCGAGCAACTCGGCAGCACGAATCGCCGCGGGCAGATCGGCCGGAGTGTCGGCAATGACCCCGGTGACCCGGTCGGAGACGACTTCTGGCACACTGCCCCGGCGTAACGCGACCACGGGCGTACCACACGCCATCGCCTCGATCAGCACCATCCCGAAAGGCTCCTCCCACTGCACCGGGAACAGCAGGGCCCGAGCGCGCGAGAGCAACTCGCGCTTGCGTCCAGCGTTGGCCTGGCCGACAAAGTCGACATCCGGTCCCAACCGAGGTTCGACCTCACGGGCGAAGTACGCACGCTCGGCGGGCTCGACGCATTTGCCAGCCAGAACGATGCGCCGGCCCACTGCCCGGGCCGCGTCAATGGCCAAGTGCGGCGCCTTCTCGTCGCAGAACCGTCCCAACCACAGCAGAAAATCATCTTTGTGGGTGCGGACGGGAAACGAGGACACGTCGATCGCATTGTGGACGGTGCCCACCCAATTCAGGCGCGGGTTCAGCCGACGCTGTGATGAGGAGATGGCGACCATCTCGATCGCATCTCCCAGGGCGGCATAGTAATCTCCAAGCTCGCCCAGAACCGGGCCGTGCATCGTCACCACCGTCGGAACGCGCCGGCCGTAGGCCAGCAGCGGCCCCGCGAGGGTGTGATCGTGCACGAGATCGACGCGCGCATTACGCAGTTCCGCTGCCGCTCGTGCGGCATGGATCACCTCGGGCACGGGCGTGCCCAACCGCTCCGAGGGCGGTGTCGCGAACGTTGAGTAGAACCGCGTCGCCCGGGTGCGATCGCGGCCGGCACCGAACAACATCACCTCGTGCCCGCGGTCGGATAGCTGGTCGACCAGATCCGCCACTACTGATTCGATGCCGCCGTACCCGATAGGAGGTAACTCGAACCACGGCGGGGCGATGACTCCGATTCGCAACGGTCGGCTGCCACGGCCATCATCAGACAACCCGTCCACTGGCCGCCCGGTCGCCCTACCCTTGACCAGAGCTCGGCCCCACACATGATCGACGGGGTGCTGCTTAGCCGGCCCGCTGACAATTGCGGACATACCCCGTCACCTTCTCTACGATTACCACATCGGCATAATGCACAAGAAACACTCGTCGTTGCCGACGAGAGCGTAATCGAAACCCACTCGGTCTGTGAGAAGACCGAGCACCTATTTCAGGCTATACCTCTCTGGGCGTTTTCGGTCGCGGGGAAAGCAGAGGTTGTGAAGGCAGGTGTCGGTCCTCGGTGATCCGCTCGCTCCAGTGTGACTCTCCAGTACCAGCATCATGGCGAAGTGGATGCGGTTGAACGTGATCATCGCGAGGACGAGCCTGAAGCTTCAACACTATTCGGTGCATCGGCGCTTAGGCTGACTCCTGTGAGCAGCCCGATCGTCGTCCTCGTCACCCGTCCGGTGATCGCGGCCACCGCGACGCTGAACGCAGGCCGCGACCTGCGCCCGGCCGACCCGGGGTACCTGTCCTGCGACCCGGCCCTGGCGAGCGTGAGCGTGCGTGACCCCGGAGTGTTGCGCGGCGACGGAATCTTCGAAACGATCGGCGTGATCAACGCGTCCCCGAGGGCCCTGGACGCCCACCTGGAGCGATTTGCGTCATCGGCACGAATGCTCGACCTGCCCACCCCCGACCTCGTCGTCTGGCGACAGGCCGTGCTGCACGCCATCGAAATGCATGGGCCCACCCGCGAACTGTCGGTGCGCATGACGATGACCCGTGGAGTGGGCAGCGGCATCGGAGTCGAACCGAACCCCGCCTCCGATACTCGCTCCCCCCTCACATCTGCCTGGGTGTCGGCGGAAGAGGTGCGCGACTTCGAAGACGTGCGCCGAGACGGTCTCCGGGCGGTGACCCTCGACCGCGGCTACCGCAGCGACGTCGCGGTGACCTCCCCGTGGCTGCTCACGGGTGCGAAAACCCTGTCATATGTGGTGAACGCGGCAGCACTTCGGGAGGCGAAGCGCCGGGATGCCGACGATGCGATCTTCACAAGCTCTGACGGTTTCGTGTTGGAGGGCACGACGTCCAGTGTGATCGTGCAACACGGCACGCTGGTTCGCACGCCCGGCAGCGACCTCGGCATTCTCGCCGGAACCACGCAGGCACGGGCATTCGACTTCTTCGATCGAAATGGGTTCGACCTCGGGTACGGACTGATCGAGGCGGCCGATCTCACCACCGCCGACGGAATCTGGTTGCTGTCGAGCTCGCGGTTGGCCGTGCCGGTGCGTCGGCTGAATGGAGTTGCCATCGCCGTCGACAAGATTTTGGCCGCCCGGCTGAACGACCACCTGCTCGGCGAAGAGAATGCGTAGTCTGGGAAAAACGGCAGAAGCGAGGAACGATGGCCACGACAGACGAGCACGGCTCGGCGGGCACCTACGTCACCGAAGGTGAGGCATTCACCAGGGACACCAACTACATCGACGACCGGATCACCGCAGATGCACCTCGGGCGGGCGGTGTCGACGCTCACGGCCGCAGGCTCTGGCCGGTCGAGGCCGGACGGTACCGGCTGGTTGCCGCCCGCGCCTGCCCGTGGGCCAACCGCACCGTGATCTCGCGGCGGCTGCTCGGCCTCGAGGATGCAATCTCGCTCGGCCTTCCCGGCCCCACGCACGACAGCCGCAGTTGGACATTCGACCTCGATCCCGGCGGTGTCGACCCCGTACTCGGTATTGAGCGCCTGCAGCAGGCGTTCTTCGCCCGCTACCCCGACTATCCGCGCGGCATCACGGTTCCCGCCATCGTCGATGTGCCCACCGGCCAGGTGGTCACCAACGATTACCCGCAGATCACCCTCGACTTCGCCACCGAGTGGACCGCACACTTCCGTGATGGTGCACCCGACCTGTACCCGGATGCGCTGCGAGACGAGATCGATGAGGTGGCCGAGTGGGTCTTCCGCGACGTCAACAACGGCGTCTACCAGTGTGGATTCGCGGGTGGCCAAGAAGCCTACGAGCACGCCTACGACAGACTGTTCGCCCGGCTTGATTGGCTGGAGGATCGCCTGGCCGGCCAGCGTTACCTCGTCGGAGACACCATCACCGAGGCCGACATTCGCCTGTTCACCACGTTGGCCCGCTTCGACCCGGTCTACCACGGGCATTTCAAATGCAACAGGAACAAACTCAGCGAGAGCCCTGTGCTCTGGGCGTATGCACGCGACCTCTTTCAGACCCCCGGCTTTGGCGACACCATCGACTTCGGCCAGATCAAAGCCCACTATTACATCGTGCACGCCGACATCAACCCCACCAGGATCGTGCCGAAGGGCCCGGATGTCTCGACGTGGCTCCTGCCACACCATCGAGACCAACTCGGCGGGCGACCATTCGGCGGTGGAACTCCCCCGCCCGAACCACGCCCCGGGGAACGGGTTCCACACCTCTGAACGCACGCCGCAGGAACCGGCGGCCGGCGAATTGCGCCGATTCGCCACCGACACGGGCTGCGTTGATACCCGCTTCTGGCCAAATGGCGCACAGGCGAACGGGTTGGTAGATTCTCTTGATATGGCCATCTCGGAGCTGGATCGCAAGCGAATCGACGTGTGGTGTGCCGCTCAGACCGCGACAGTTCGAAGCAACGAGGTTCGCATCGATGCAACCTACCGGGGGAATTCGGTCACCATCGCCGAGTGTCGGCTTCCCTACCATCCGAGCCAGGGCACCGAATGGTTGCGCTCCCGAATCGCAAAGCTCGTCTGGAGTCCAACGCTCAATTCCTGGAAACTGTGGGCCCCCGGGCCGAGCGACCGTCTGATGGACTATTCGGCTCGCTTCGAGGTCGGCTCAACCTTGGTCGACCTGCTCGAAGAGATCCGCCAAGACCCGGCAGATGTTTTCTGGGGCTGATCCAGAATCAGTAGCCGCCTGGGTGCCGGCGAGCGTAGTCTGATGTCATGTCGATCATCGATCCTGAAGAGGGACACTTCAAAGACGTCGACGGCTACGGTGTTCCCAAGCCATCAACGAAGTCGCGTTCGTTCGGACCTCCGGCAGACGATGGGTGGGTCGAGTACCCCGACGACGGCGCCAAGGCCTCGGATACCGACGAGAGTTCGGAACAACCACCACACCCTGACGAAACGCCGAAGAAGCGCGCTCCGCGGCACAGCCGGTAACACCCCCGTGTAAAGCCCCCGGAACGCCCAGAGTATGGGTTCCTGCTCAGGCTGCTGAGTCTGCGCTCGACACGTGCCCGAACGGGGCACCACGCCGGTCCCGTCTGGAGCGCGCCATCCTTCAACGTTGCGTGCCTGCCTGCCTGCCCGCCTGCCAGCAACATTCCGTGCGGCCGGAGCCTCGCACGGTTCGCGTTCGGCTGACACGAGCCCACGCGTCAAAACTGGCACTCTCCCAGAGGGAGTGCTAACATTAGATAAGTTGAGTCGATGAGACTCAACCCTATAGGCAAAAGAAGGACGGGCCTCGGGCCCAGGAACAGGAGCTGATGACTATGGCTATGAAATTTGACCCATTCCGCGAGTTGGACCGCGTCGCTGGTGCGCTGATGGATTCCGGGCAGGGCCCACGCCTGATGCCGATGGATCTGTTTCGCGAGGGTGACACCTATGTGATGCACGCCGATCTGCCGGGTATCGACCCGGGCTCGATCGACGTCGACGTCGACGGCCAGCTGCTGACGATCCGTGCGGAGCGCACCCTGAGCAGCGCACAGGATGTGAAGTGGTTGGCCCGTGAGCGCCAGTCGGGTTCATTCCTGCGCCAGCTCAACATCGGCCAGGGAATCGACCGTGATGGAATTGCGGCCAGCTATGACAACGGTGTGCTGAGTGTGACGATCCCGGTCAGTGAGCGCGCCAAGCCGCGCAAGATCCAAATCGAGTCGGGGGCGCGCCCTGAGACGGTCACCGTGAACGAAGAGGCTCCAAGCGCGAAGGAGTAGGCGCGCAGGGCATCACCTGGAGGTCCATTGGACCCGCATGACCGTAGCTGGCCGGAAGGTTTCCCTTCCGGCCAGCTACGGTTAACCCATGACAGTCAACACACCTCCGGTCGCCCGAAAGAACCCGATCGAGCGAACTCACCACGGCGACACCGTCATCGATGACTACGAGTGGTTGCGTGAGAAGACGAACCCTGAGGTCATCGCCCACCTCACGGCGGAGAACGAGTGGACGTCGGCGAAGACCGCGCATCATTCTGATCTGCGGCGAACAATCTACAACGAGATCAAGGATCGCACGCTTGAGACCGATCTCTCCGTGCCGGTGCGCGAAGGTGATTGGTGGTATTACTCATGGTCCATCGAAGGCCAACAATATGCCGTGCACTGCCGGGTCCCGGTCACATCCGAAGACGATTGGGAACCACCGGTGTGGGCGACCCCCGACGCTGCATTACCGGGCGAGCAGGTCTTGCTCGACGGCAATGCTGAAGCTCGGGGCCACGAGTTCTTCTCGCTCGGCAGCTTCGACGTCACGGGCGACGGCCGCCTCATGGTCTACGGCGTCGACACGTTGGGAGACGAACGCTTCACCCTGCGCCTGAGGCGCCTCCCGTCCGTCGGCCCAATCGATCAGGACGCTCAGACCGACGACGATGATGCTGACGCGATCGATGTGATCCCCGGCACTTTTCACGGCGCCATCTTCTCGCCCGACGGCGACTACCTCTACTACACGACCGTCGATGACTCCTGGCGCCCCGACACCCTCTGGCGGCACCGGGTGGGCACGCACCGCCGTGACGACGTCGTGGTCTTTCACGAGCCCGACGACCGCTATTGGCTCGACATCAGTCTCAGCCGCAGCCGGCAATACCTGATGATCGACGTCGGCTCGAAGATCACCAGCGAAGTGCACGTGCTCAACGCTGCCGACCCGACCGGGGAGTTTCGCGTGGTCTGGCCGAGGCACGAGGGAGTGGAGTACTCCGTGGATCATGCCGTGATCGACGGCAGCGACCGGTTGCTCATCCTGCACAATCACGAGGCCGAGAACTTCACCCTGGTCGACGTACCCGCAGACGATCCGACCAGTTCCACCGACCGGGTCACTCTCATCCCGGCCGGGGACAGCCTGCGCATCGAGTCGGTCGAGGCCTTCCGGTCTTTTCTGATCGTCGAATATCGTCGTGACGGGCTCACCCGACTGGCGGTCGTACCGATTCCCGCCCAGCCGTCGGCCGTCTGGACCGACCCGGCGAACGGAGCCGGAATCGGTCTCGAGGATTTCGAAGTCGCCTTCGACCAGCCGTTGTTCACTGTCGGCACCGGTGGCAACCCTGAGTGGCAGCAGCCGACCGTGCGGTTCGGCTACACGTCCCTGGTGGATCCGCAAACCGTCTACGACCTCGTGGTGGCCACCGGCGAGCGCCGCCTGCTCAAACAACAGCCGGTGCTCGGCGACTACAACCCGGAAGACTACGAGCAACGCCGGGAGTGGGCGATCGCCGAAGACGGCACCCGGGTTCCCATCTCGCTGGTGTCCCGCCGGTTGCCCGCCGGCGCCGACCGCGAATCCGGTCGCCCACTCGTGTTGTACGGCTACGGCTCCTACGAGGTCAGCATGGATCCGTCGTTCTCGATCCCCCGTCTGTCACTTCTCGACCGCGGTGTGGTCTTCGCGATCGCGCACGTGCGCGGTGGCGGCGAATTGGGGCGAGCCTGGTACGAAATGGGCAAGACGCTGACGAAGCGCAACACGTTCACCGACTTCATCGCTGTGGCCGAGCGGTTGATTGCCGCCGGGCACACCACACCGCAGCAGTTGATCGCGCAGGGGGGCAGTGCCGGCGGCCTGCTGATGGGGGCGGTCGCCAACCTCGCACCGCACCTGTTCGCCGGCATCGTCGCCCAGGTGCCGTTCGTCGACGCACTCACCTCGATCCTCGACCCGTCGCTGCCGCTGACGGTGATCGAGTGGGACGAATGGGGCGACCCGCTGCATGACGCCGAGGTGTACCGCTACATGAAGTCGTACAGCCCGTATGAGAATGTGCGGTCGGATGTCGAGTACCCGCCCATCCTCGCTGTGACGAGCCTGAACGACACCCGGGTGCTCTACGTGGAGCCGGCCAAGTGGGTGGCTCGGCTGCGCGAAGTCGGCGCGCCCGCCCTGCTCAAGACGGAGATGTCTGCAGGGCACGGGGGCGTGAGCGGACGATATGAACGCTGGAAGGAGATCGCGTTCGAGTACGCCTGGCTGCTCGAGACCGCGGGCGTCACCGACTGAACGCCGCGTTCAGCCGAACAGCAGCGCGGCCTCCTCATAGCGCGCCTGCGGAACCCGGTTGAGTTCTCCGACCGCGTTCGCGATGCTCACCCTGACGATGTTGCGCCCGCGCAGCGCCACCATTGAGCCCCAGTCGCCGGCCATCACACTGTCGATGGCCGACATGCCGAGGCGCGTCGCCAGCACGCGGTCGTACGCGGTCGGAACCCCGCCCCGCTGCAGGTGGCCGAGCACGGTCGATCGGGATTCGATTCCGGTACGTTCTTCGATGAGCGGTGCGAGCCTGTCCCCGATTCCGCCGAGCCGTGGCCTGTTGAACGCGTCGAACCCGAGATGTGAATGCGCCTCGTTCATGGTGTCGAGGGTGAAGCCCTCTGACACGACAATGGTCGGGGCCCGGCCACGGTCGCGCACGCTCAGCACCCATTCACAGATCTGTTCGATGCTGTGGGACTCCTCCGGAATCAGAATCGCGTGTGCTCCCCCGGCCATGCCCGAGTGCAGCGCGATCCAGCCCACGTTGCGACCCATGACCTCCAGCACCATGCACCGGCCGTGCGACTCGGCCGTCGTACGCAACCGGTCGATCGCCTCGGTCGCGATCTGCACGGCGGTGTCGAAGCCGAACGAGTAGTCGGTGGCCTCGATGTCGTTGTCGATGGTCTTCGGAACGCCGACGATCTTGAGCCCGGCATCGGTCAACCTCCCCGCGGCGGTCAAGGTGCCCTCACCACCGATCGCGATCATGGCGTCGATGCCGTTCTCGTCGAGCATCTTCTGGATGTTCTCGGGGCCGCCGCGCTCCCCCTCGAACGGATTGGTGCGCGAAGAGCCCAGAATCGTCCCACCCTGCCGTGAGAGGCCGCGCACACTGTGCCGGTCCAGGGGCACGAAGTCGCCTTCGACGACTCCCTTCCACCCGCCCGTGAAGCCGACGAACTGGGCGTCGTGAACCCGAACACCTTTCAACACCGCTCCGCGAATCACCGCGTTCAGCCCGGGGCAGTCGCCGCCGCTGGTCAGGATCCCGATCTTCATGTCTTTCGCTTCCTGCGACACTCGGCCGACAGCATCTGCACGTCGGTCAACGTCGATGTCGTCTCAATAAAGGTTAGTGCCCCGATGGAATAACCACGCCGGCCGTGCGTTGGACGAGACATGGACTATATACCGGCCGATGGCACAATCACCATGTTCACCACCAACCACTGCGGCTACTGCACGCGACTGAAGAGCCAACTGACGCGGGCCGGAATCGAGTACAACGAGGTCAACATCGAGCAGGTCGATGGTACAGCCGAAATCGTCGAAAAGATCAATGACGGCAACCAGACGGTGCCCACCGTACTCTTTCCGGATGGCTCGAGCGCGACGAACCCGTCGCTCGCCGAGGTGACCGCGCGCCTGGCCGCGTAGCCCGCTCCGCCCTTACCCAGAACCGGCCAGGTAGTCGCGCAAGACGGCTGCCTGGCTGGTCTCGGAGTCGTGCGCGCTGAACACCAGTGTCACATCCGGGTGTTCCGAGAGATATCCGCGCAATTGCTCCACCGCATCGTTGTGGGTGAGTTCGGCGATGTAACGGGTGCGGAACTCGTCAAATCGCTCCTTCTCGTGCCCGTACCATTTGCGCAACTCGGTGCTCGGCCCGATCTCCTTCAGCCACTCGTCGACGTGGGCGTTCTCCTTGCTTACCCCACGCGGCCAGATGCGATCGACCAGCACCCGAAACCCATCTGCGGGATCGGCCTCGTCATACACCCGCTTGATCCGTACGCTCATACACCCACTGTGTCACGTGCCCCCGTGTCCGCCCACCCGCTGACCCAGATCCTTTCCTCGCCTCACCCCATTTCGACGAAAATCCGAGGGACGACGGAAGCCTTCTAGGCCGCGGCGGCGATCGCCTGCTCGAGCAGGTGCACCAGGGCATCCAGCTGCACCGTCGACTCGCTCACCACTTCCGAATCATCGCCGTCGAGCGCACGCGCGGCCAGCCCGGCCTTGCTGTCGATCAATTCGGCGATCTTGGAGTCGATCGTCTGCGCGGCGAGGATGCGCCATGCGGTGACCGACTCCTCCTGGCCGATGCGGTGAACACGGTCGATCGCCTGGGTCTGTTCGGCGCTGGTCCAACTGAGCTCGGCCAGCACGACGTTCGAGGCCGCCTGCAGGTTGAGTCCCACTCCGGCGGCGGTCAGCGAGCAGACCGCGATCGCCACATCCTCGTCGTCGGCGAAAGCATCGATCTGCGTCTGGCGGAACGCTGCGGTCTGGTCTCCCCTGATCGAGATCGTCTTCAGCCCACGACGCGCGAAGATGTCCTCGGCGGTGTCCATCACATCGATGTGCTTGGCGAAGAACACCACCTTGCCCACCGATCTCGCCAACTGCGCGGTGTAGTCAGCGGCCAGCACGGCCTTTGCCTGGCCGATCTTGCGCACCATGGTGAACACGTTCTCGCCCGTCTTGGCGGCCTTCGAATCTTCAAGCTCGGCGTGGGCGACCAGGCGGATGACCTCGGCCTGGCGCTCAGCGTCGCCCGGGGCCGACTGCACCCCACGACCGGTCGCCTGGGCTGCGGCCAGGTAGGCGGTGTAGCGGGCGTACAGCCGGGCACCGAGTGCACGCTCCGACTCGCGGATGGAACGGCCGAGATCGGTGTCCAATTCGACCGGCAGGTCTGCGATGCGCTTCGCCGGCAGGTCGGCCGCCACGTCGATCTTGCGGCGCCGAACAATTCCCATGTCGATCACGGCCTGCCTGGCCTCGGCGAAGAATCCGAAGTCGACCGGTGTCAACCCGGTGTCCTCCAACTTTGCCATCAACTCGGGGCTGGGCTTGTCGCCGTCGATCCAACCCAGGAGCTGCCAGATCGCCCGAAAGTCTTCCACGTCGTTGATGAGCGGGGTACCGGTCAACGCCATCATCAGAGGGTTTCCGTTGGATGATGCTTGACGGATGCTCTTCGACAACGCCAACACGTGCTTCGACCGCTGTGACTGCAGGTTCTTGATGAAATGAGCCTCGTCAACGACCATGCCCTTGAACCCGAGCCGGCTGAGCCAGCCCATGTGCCGGTCGAGCACGTCATAGTTCACCACGACGACATCCGCGAAGGCATCCAGGCCCTCGCCATCGCCCTGGATCACGGTGGCCTTGCGTTGCGGCGTCCACATTTCGACCTCACGCGCCCAGTTCATCTTCACGACGTTCGGCACGACCGCTAGCAGCGGGTAGGCGTTCGAGACGGATGCCGCGAGCAGGCTCTGCGCCGTCTTACCCAGTCCCGGCTCGTCTGCGAGCAGAAAGCTGCGGTGCCCGAGACGAACCTTCTCAACGAACCGGGCCTGGTGTCGCATCAGCTCGGTGCCGGGCGGCGAGATGCGGTCGATGGCGGGTTCCTCGGGCAGTTCCATGCTCGCCGCAACACCCCCCGAACCGTATTCGAACGCCTTGAACAGTGGGCCGAGCAATTCCCAGTTCGCGAGCCGGCGCACCGGGGTCGACGGTTTCGAGGCGACCGCGCTGAAATCTGGTGCGAGGAACGGGTTGGCCATCGTGCGGGAGATGACCGACTGGGGCACCACCTGGTTGATGGGGGCCTCGGGGGCGGATTCCTTTTCTCGGGTGATGATCAATTCATCGGCTGACAGTTCGATGCCCGCCTCGATCAGCATGTCGCGGCGCAGTTTCTGCGCCACCGGAGACACAGGGGTATCCGTCTCCAAGAGTCCGATCAACGACGTGTCACGAGCAGCCGTCTTGGCAAGGATTGTCGCAATGCCGTCGAGACGCTTCATCAGTTCGGCGCGGTCTTCGGGCTCCACCTCGGACGAGTTCTTCACCCGCGCACGTTCCTCACGCATCAGCAGCGCCACCACCAAAAACTTGGTGCGGTTGCTGGGGGCGACCTTGCCCCGCTGCGCGGCTGCCTCAACTTCGCGCACACGACGGGCGAGCACCGGGATCAGCCCGGTGTTGTCCATGCCGTGCGAACGTGTCGACGATCCCTTGCTGCCGCCGCGCCCTGACCGCGCGGATGTCCTGCCGTGTGAGCGCGAAGCGCTCCGCTGACCGGATCGAGTCATGCTGCTCCTTGAAAAAGTCTGCTGCCGCATCGCTGCGGATTGGTTTCACTGCGTTTCGGCCGGGCTCCCCCGCAGGGGCTTCCAGTCGATTCCCACCTCGAACGAATATTGACGGTCGATCACTTACTGCCCCGATGCACCAGCGCCTGCTCCGGATGTGACTCAGGAGGTTCGGCAAGCAGAGGCTTCCGAACAGCGAGTGGTGCGAGTGGTGTGATGCCGGCTGGGTGAAGACGAGCGTCCGCGCCGCAAGCCACAACACATGCGCATTGTTATGCGTGCTTCCATACTATCGCGCCAGGCGGCCCGTGGGTGAACCGTTTCGGGCAGCCGCCCTGAAATCCGGCCCGAACGCACCTGGTGGTATTGAATAGCTGCATGACCCACGATTTCAGTGCCGCCCAGCGGGCCCGATTCCGCGCCCTCCTCGAGGAGCAACGCGAAGCCGACCGCTCGAACGCTTTCGCGGCCACCCGCAACATGCAGCTGATTTCCGATGCCCGCCAGGACTCGTCGACCGACGACGAGCACGACCCGGAAGGGGTCACGCTCGCGTTCGAGCGTTCCTCCGAGGCCGCGATGGTGCAGCGCTCCGAACGCGGGGTGGCCGAGGCATCCGCAGCCCTCGCCAGGCTCGACGACGGAAGTTACGGCCTCTGCGAGGAGTGTGGCAACGAGATTGCGACAGCACGATTGGAGGCTCGCCCCGCCACGACGTTGTGCATCGAGTGCGCCAGGCGCCACGGGGCCTGACCCGCTCATGGGCGTCAGCGGCCGCGGTGTGACATCTCGTTCGGAGCGATCGGAACCTTGATCTTGAACCCCGCGAAGACGAAGACGAGGGCTCCGAGAAGTTGAAGGAACTGCCACCCCTGCCCGCTCAGCCCGAGGGGGAGGATCGGGTTCCAAATGATCGCTATCGGTGCGAGGCCGAGCAACCACCAGTAGGCCTTGGCCTGAATCGCGTAGACGCACATGATCAGCGCCAGGATTGCCGCGGCGAACTGAATCACGATGAACCACCACGAATCCAGCAGCGCGAGGCCCGCCAAAAGGGCGATCGCCCCCAACAGCCCGGGAACGAGGGCGGCCCTGGAGAACTCGGGTCTGGTGGGTTTTTTGGAGTTTCGTGACATCAGGCCCAGTCTACGGGCCGGGAGGATCAACCCAGATCCTCCTCCACCATTTCCCGCGCCCCGTGAACTCCATCGCAATCGCTCAACACATCAACGAGGTGGGTCGAACTCGAAGGGTCTCGCACGTCCCACCGCAACGTGATGAGTTGGGGAGTTCATGACCACAGTCTGCTCGCGGCAGTACGACCGGCCAACCTTCGATGGATGCCGCCGGCGGCTCGGCCTCCTAAACTCGCGGTAATGAAACACTCCGCACTCACCCCCGTCTTCACCACGCTGCGCATCGGGTTGCACGCGCTCTTCGTCGGTCTGGTGCTGTTCGTGGTTGTGCGCGCCGCCATCGCGGGAGGGGCGATATCGACATCGGAGACCTGGCTGATCACCGGCTTGTCGGTGGTCGTCATCCTCACTTACCTGGTCGCCGCGAAGTTGCCTGGCCCGACCGGCAGCGCACGATGGCTTGTCTGGTTGGGGGTGCTGTTGCTCGAGTGGGTGGCGTTGATGTTCCTCACCCCGGATGCCGTCTATCTCGTCTTCCCGCTGTTCTTCCTGATCCTCCACCTGCTTCCGACACCCTGGAACGTGATCGGGGTGTTCGTGGCGACGGCGCTCGCGATCGCCATGCTCGCCTGGCACAACGGCTGGAGTGTGGCAATCGTCATCGGTCCGCTGATCGGAGCCGCGGTCTCGGTGGCGATAGGCCTCGGCTACCGGGCGCTTTACCGGGAGGCCACCGAACGGCAACTCCTGATCGACGACCTGATCGCCACCCGGGGCCAGCTCGCCGCGACCGAACGCGAAACCGGGGTGCTCGCAGAGAGGGCACGGCTTGCCCGAGAGATCCACGACACCGTCGCCCAGGGCCTGTCGAGCATCCAGATGCTGCTGCACGCGGTGGAGCGCGCCGACGAGCACCACCCCGCGATCGAGTACGTGCGATTGGCCCGCGAGACCGCGGCCCACGATCTGGCCGAGACCAGGCGTTTCATTGCAGAACTGACCCCGGCGGCGCTGGAGGAGAACACGCTCGCGGGCGCGCTGCAGAGGCTCGCCGATGCGACCGCCCGCCAGACCGGGATCGTGGTGAACGTGCGGGTGTCAGGTGAAGGCACACCATTGCCGATGCGGATCGAGACCGCACTGCTGCGCATCGCGCAGGGGTCGCTCGCGAACGTCACTCAGCATGCAGAGGCGAGCAAGGTCGAGCTGACGCTCAGCTACATGGAGGACTCGGTCAGCCTCGACGTCGTGGATGACGGCCGCGGTTTCGATCCCAGCGCTGTCAGCCAATCGGCGACCGGGAGCACCCACACGTCATTCGGGCTCCAGGCCATCCGCGACCGGGTGATCGCACTCGGCGGAGTCGTGGCGGTGGAGTCTGTTCCGGGCGGCGGCACTGCCGTCGCCGTCGCATTCGGGCTTGAGGAGGAGAGATGATCCGCCTGTTGATCGCCGACGACCACCCCGTGGTGCGGGCAGGGTTGCGCGCCCTCTTCGGCACCGAAGAAGACATGGAGGTGGTGGCCGACGTGGCCACCGCAGCCGAGGCCGTGGCATCAGCTCGCTCCCTCGCCCCCGACGTGGTTCTGATGGACCTCCAGTTCGGCGCGCAGACCCGGCCGAAGGATCTGCAGGGAGCCGAGGCCACCCGCCTGGTGTTGGCGGCGCCCGACGCTCCCCGCGTGCTGATCCTGACAAACTACGACACCGATGCCGACATCCTGAGCGCTGTGGAGGCCGGAGCCAGCGGTTACCTGTTGAAGGATGCACCACCCGCCGAACTGCTTCAGGCGGTGCGAGCGGCGGCATCCGGTCAGAGCGCCCTGGCACCGTCAATCGTGACCCGGTTGGATTCTCGGGGCCGGGCCCCGGAGTCGAGCCTGAGCAAGCGCGAGCGGGAGGTGCTGGCGCTCGTCGCCCAGGGCAGCTCCAACCGGGAGATCGGGCGGGAGCTGTTTCTGAGCGAGGCCACCGTGAAGTCTCACCTGGTGCATATCTTCACGAAGATGGGAGTCTCCTCCCGCACATCGGCGGTCGCCCGGGCCAGGGAGCTGGGATTGATCCGGTCCCACTGACCGGGCGGGCCTCAATTTTTTGGCAACGCGCCGCGGTTTGTGGGCGCCGACGACCGGATCAACTGGTGGGATGGTGTCGTCAAAGGAGCCCCATGTCGACCTACACGGCCCAGTACCCGAGGCCGAAGCATTTCCTGTTACACCTGAGCGACACACACCTCATCGCCGGTGACGAGCTCTTGTATGACACCGTCGATGCCGATGGGCACCTGCGCCGCCTGTTCGACGAATTCGAGTCGTCGGGTTCCCGGCCCGAAGCGATCGTGTTCACCGGTGACCTGGCCGACAAGGGGGATCCGCGAGCCTATGGGAAGCTGCGCACCATCGTCGAGCCGGTGGCCGAGCGGCTGGATGCGCGCCTGATCTGGGTGATGGGCAATCACGACGACCGGATCGCGTTCCGAACAGCGCTGCTCGACGAGGCCCCGTCACTTCGGCCGGTCGATGCGGTGCACAATGTGAACGGGCTGCGCATCATCAGCCTCGACACATCGGTGCCAGGCCACCATTTCGGCCAGGTCACCGGCCAGCAGCTGGACTGGCTGGCAGAGGTGCTGTCTGAACCCGCCGCCGACGGCACCGTCCTGGCGATGCACCATCCGCCGATCCCCGGTGTGCTCGACCTGGCTGTCGCCGTCGAGCTGCGCGAGCAGGATTCTCTGGCTGCTGTGCTGAACGGCACCGATGTGCGCAGCATCATCGCCGGTCACCTGCACTACTCCACCAACGCCACCTTTGCCGGCATTCCGGTGTCGGTGGCGTCGGCCACCTGTTACACGCAGGACCTCAACGTGGTTGCGGGCGGAACCCGGGGCCGGGACGGCGCACAGTCGTTCAATCTGGTGCACGTGTATCCACACACGGTCGTGCACTCAGTGGTGCCGCTGGGGGCTCATCCGACTGCCGGAAAATTCGTCTCTCCGGCCCAGACCGCCGAGTTCTTGGCCGAAGTCGGGGTTCGCCGGCCCGATTCTGGGGCCCAGCTCGTCACGTCACCGGGCACCGCCCGCGAACTTCAGCTTCAATAACGCCTAAGCCCGGCAACGCACCTCGCCGTGTGGCAGGATCAACCAGGCACGGGGGTTGTCGGCCCATTCCCTCCAAGCCACAGAGATCTCCGTGAGATCGGCCGGGGTTGCGAAACCGCCGTCCACGGCGTCGACCGCGAACGACGACTCGAGCACTCGCTTCTCCCACATGCCACCCCAGAACTCGCGGTCGGCGGTGGAGCTGAAGCACCAGACGGATGCGGTGGAATCCACCTCGCTGAAACCCGCGTCCATCGCCCACGACTTGAGCCTGCGGCCGGCATCGGGTTCGCCTCCGTGCGACCGGTGCACCTTCTGGTAGAGCGCAGCCCACTTCGCAAGGCCCGGCAACAGTGGGTACCAGATCGCTCCGGCATAATCGACCTCGCGCGCTGCGACCAGACCCGCTGGCTTCGCCACCCGCCGGGCCTCGCCCAGCGCCTCGACCGGGTCACTGAGATGATGCAGCATCTGGTGGATGTGCACCAGGTCATAGGTGTCGTCTTCGGCGTCGAGCGCGTACGTGTCGCCGACCACGAAGTCAACGTTGTCGACGCCGGCATCTCGGGCGTGGGCGCGTGCCTTCTCGAGAACGATCTCAGCTGCGTCCACCCCGGTCACATGCCCGGGAAAGACGCGCTGGGCCAGGTCGACCGTGATGGTTCCGGGGCCGCAGCCGATGTCGAGAACGTGAAGCCCGGGCACAAGGTCAGGAATCAGGTAGGCATCAGAGTTCGCGACCGTGCGCCATTCGTGGGACGAGAGCACGCTGGGGTGGTGGCCGTGGGTGTAGCTCTCGTGATGGTGGTTCGGCCCGGTCTCGTGGTCTGCGGTCATTACCCCATGGTATTGCGGTGGGTGGGTCGGGAATTCGTTTCGTGACGGCGGGTGGGGTGGCGGGTTAACGACGGATGGCCACCCCGGTGGGTGGCCATCAATCGTTTATCAAGTTAAGTCCGGCGGTGTCCTACTCTCCCACGAGGTCCCCCTCGCAGTACCATCGGCGCAAAGAGCCTTAGCTTCCGGGTTCGGAATGAGACCGGGCGTTTCCC
>NZ_QJHB01000001.1 GCF_003260275.1 Homoserinimonas sp. OAct 916
GTGTTACTCACCCGTTCGCCACTAATCCGCCGGAGCAAGCTCCAGCCTCATCGTTCGACTTGCATGTGTTAAGCACGCCGCCAGCGTTCGTCCTGAGCCAGGATCAAACTCTCCGTAAATGTTTGATCGACTAACCAAGCCCTCCTGACAAGCAGAAAAACCCGGCGTCACATCTAGAGTGCCAGGCCACCGGAATAGGTGGTACCCGACACAAGTTTGAAACTGACAGAACAAATCATTACTGACTTGCTTTGTTGTTTAATCATTTTCCAAAGGAATCCCTGACCACCAAAGTGGCCCGGGGTTTTTGGCATTTGACATTGTGCACGCTGTTGAGTTCTCAAGGATCAGACGCACCCGACACATGACGGTGAAGCCATGACTTTCGGGGCAACTTGATTGTGTCCATCACCGTGGCAGTCTGAGAGCCACCGTTTACAGGTAGCCGTTGAGGCTGCACACGATATTGTGATGGGATTGGGTCTCGGTCACGCCGATTGCGCGTCATGACTTTCTTTGACCAGATGTCCCCACGTGAGGCCGGGAGCCGCTCAGGACTTCCCGCACCTTTGGGGTGACAAGTAAGAAGATTACGTGCATCCGGCACCGGCCGCAAATGTTCGCGCTTCCCGGGCGTGTCGCGCTACTTCTCCCACGGCGCGGGTATCGGAAAGTACCGCTCCAAAAAATCGGTCACGGTACGTGCACGCACCTCGAGATCCACTTCGGGGAAGCTTCCGTCATTGAGGCAGAAGAAGTCGACCTCCCGCTTGGGCAGCAATGACTCCATCGACTTCAGGCCGGCGGCGGTGGTCGTGTCGATGTAGCTGACACGCGCGTTGGGCTGCTCGACCGCACGCCCGGTGAGCAGCGCGTAGTAGTGGTAGAGCGAATTCGTGACCGAGATATCGGTACTGGAACGAAACCGACTGGCAGCGGTGCGGGCGAAATCTGCAGCGAACTCGGCCTCCATCTCGTGCAGCACACTTCGGCGCAGCGGCACCGCCGCGTGCTCGAGGTGCCGGGTGGTGAATCGTCCGAACCGTTCGTGCAACAGCCGGCGATTGACCCGGGCCGCATTCTCGAAACCACTGCGCCTCGCGTGGTTCTCGCCCAGCCCGATGCGGGTGTCTGCCTCGATGAACTTGGTCACCCCGCCCGGGGAGAAGAACATGCTCGGTGTCACCGGCCGACCAAAGAACATGTCGTCATTGGAATACAGAAAGTGCTCGGCCAGGCCGGAGATGTGTTGGAGCTGGCTCTCGATGGCCTGCGAGTTATGGGTGGGCAGCACGGTGGGGTCTGGAAAGTAGTCTTCACTCCGAACGACGGTGACCATGGAGTGCTCGGACAGCCAAGCCGGTGCTGGCGAGTCGGTCACGATGAAGATGTGCCGGATCCAGGGCGCAAACATGTGGATCGAGCGCAACGCGTAACGGAGCTCGTCTACCTGCCTGACCCGCGCAGTCGAGTCGTCACCCTCGCCCACCTGGTGTTCCGCCATCCGTTCCGCCCACCGGCGTTGAAACTCCGGGTCGTTGCCGTCGACCCAGGAGAAAACGATGTCGATGTCAAAGTTGATGTCTGAGGCGTGCTCGGCAAACATGTTCTCGATCGTCGGCCAGCTCAGGCCGAAGCGCTCGACAGTGCTGCGCACCGCCTCGGCCTTGGGCAACCACATGCGAGTGAGCGAGTTCTCCATCGGCAGGAGGTACTCGTCGCCGGCCATCTCCCACAACTCCAGCTGCACGCCCGCCGACGCCCCATAGCTCAGGCCGCCCGCCGGCTCGACCCGTGGCCGATACAGCCGAAAGATACGCGCCTTCGACGAGTCGGCGAGGTCTCCGTCTGCAACGAGCAGGGATCTGCCGGTTCGGGCGTCGACGACCTGGGAGTAGAACGGCTCGTCCTGACACGCGCTCACCAGTGCCGCGCGAAGGCGCTTGCGGTCCTCCCAGTCCGCTGCGATCACGGGCCGCTCGTCGTTGCCGCGAACGAACAGGAATTCTATCTGCGCCTCATCAAGAACCCGGCGGATGAACAGCAGGTCTTCCACCATGGCCTCGTGCGGAGTGAGAGTGTGGTTGACCAGACAGAGGCGGTGCCGGAAGCGCGTGATGTCAGGGCGCTGCAACAATCGGGCCGCGGATGAGGCGCGCGGTGCTTTGGCGTCGACCTTGGCGTCATCCGGTTCGGGTGCGACGAAAAAGGCGTCGTGCGGAGCGGGCTGGTCGGTGATGATGCCTCCTCACTGCTCGATCGTGCAGAGGGCAATTCTACCAAGCAGCACCGGGCCGCCGTCAGACGCCGCCAAAGCCGCCGCCACCGCCACCGCCACCGGCGTGACCTCCACCAGTCGACCCACTGCTGGAGGAGCTGCTCGAGGTTCCGGACCACGACTTGGTCGCGGTGTCGGTGAGGCCGGCGACACCCGCCGCGAATACGGCGGAGCTGAAGGCGCCCTGGCCGTGATACCAATCGGGCCGGGTTCCCGTCTGCTCATAGACTTCGCCCAGCTCTTTGAACCACTGTTTCTCCAGCCCGAAGAGCACCGCATACGGCAGCAGCCGTTCATACAGTTTCACGATCTGTCCGGTCTCCACAGTGGTCTCCGCCGTGGTCTCCGCCGTGGTGCCCATGGAGGACGCGCTCGGAGTCGACCACGGGGTCTCGCCGATTGGGCGGAACGGCCCTCTCACAGCCCCCTCGGGGCTCTGCAGCACGCGCATGCGGTCAGCCTCGGCCAATCTGATGTACATCTCAAGCCCCTTGAGGTAGTCACGCAGTTCTGCCCCGAACGCGGTGATCGGGCGAACGCCGACGACCAGCATGATCAGGCAGACGAGAACCACGACCGCGACCATGATCACGAGCGTCGATAACAGTGCACCCGGTCCGTCGTCGGGGACCGCCATTCCGAACAGGACTGAAAGCACGGTCGCCGCAGCGCCGACGACGAAGATCCACGTTCTGCCGCGGCCGGTGGCCTTGTGCCGGTAACCGAGGGTGAGCGCCAGCTCTTTGGCCTTCGTGACCAGTTCGGGCATCGCACGGGCCATCCGGGGATCGGGCCTGGACATGTTCTTGCGGTCACCGGGGGTGCGCTGGGTGCCGAACAGAACACTCACCAATTCGACCCCTGGGTCGGTGAGCCCATCATCCGTCACATATTCGAAGTGGAACGTGGGCTTCCCGCGGCCCGAATACGGCGGCTCTTCGATCACACGCACATTGTGGTTGACGGCGAGATTCAGAAACTCGGCGGCCATCGCCTTGCCACTCTTGCCGTATACCGTGGAGGCGAACAATGGCGTGATCTGCTTCGGGGGCAGATATTCGGGGATGATCGTGCCTCGGCCCGGGTCATCCCACCACGTCGTCCGACGCTTGAAGAGGGCGAACAGTGCCGTCGCGATGAGCACACCCAACATGATTAGTTGACCGACGGCGGCCGGCGACGCGAGGTAGCTGTTGTCGCGCGGCACGAATGTTCCTTCGTGGAAGCCGAGCGCCACGGTCAGGGTCTGACGGGCTTTCAAGCCCGTTGCCTCCGCGGTGATCAGCAGCCCATCTTCCGTCTCAGCCGTAGTGAGCTCATCACAGGCGTCTCGAGATCTCGAGTGCCCCTGGTAGCAGCTGGCGCTGCCCGAGAAAGCTGCGGCAAGGTCGGCCTCCAGATGCACGCGCGCGGTCACCCGTTCGAACGGTTGTCGCGCTCCGGTGCCGTTGACGTTCCAGAAGAACTCCTCGACGGTCGCGTCGTCGGGCTGCAGCGTGACGTTCGTCTGGTGGTACTCGATCACATACGTTTTGGCCCCGTGCACATAGCCAAAGTCACGGTCTGTGATCGTGACGACGGTGAATTCGCCATCCTCTTCCTTGTCGACGTTGTGACTCAGGGGGATGCCCGCCCCGTCTTTGATCGAATAGATCTGCAGGTCGAGGGGCTGGTCGTTGTACTTGTTTGGGATGGCCCCTTGGATTCCGCGGTTCTGGTCGATGTCGGGGAACACGGCAACGATCGTCTCGACCGTTCGCAGGGTGGAGTTTCCGGCGTCGTTGCGGCCGAGATAGAAGTCGGAGTCGAGCGATTCGAAGTAGAAGTCGTCGACCGAGGTCGTGAGCCCGTCGACGCGTCCCGCCATCGGAGGGTGCGGTGCTCCTCGTTCGAGGCCCACAGTGACGGCAGTGTCCACTACATCGGTGACACCCGCCGCCAGTGCGGGCTGGCTGCCGACCGTGGCCGATGTGCCCAGCAGTACAGCGAGGGCAGCCATGACACAAACCATGAATCGACGCATCAGGTCATTATGGCCGGTCAGAACACTTTTCTCGTCCAGGCTCACAGATGTCGCCGAGAGCACGGTGAATCGTCCCTCCGCTTTGGAGCGATTAACCCGCGGGGTGCGGCACCCGGGAAACCATACCCCCTATGGGTATAGCCGGTAGTCAACTAGGCTGGGCTCATGATCCCCGACATCAAGAAGCGCGCCCTCCATCGCGCACGCATCCTCCAGGGCCAGCTGCGCGGTCTGGAGAAAATGATCGACCAGGAGGAGTACTGCGTCGACATCATCACGCAGTCACTGGCCATTCAGAAATCCCTCGCCAGCCTGAACAAGCTCATGGTGGACAACCACCTGCAGACGCACGTGACCCAGATGTTCCAGGAGGGCGGTGAGGTGCGCGAGAGGGCGATCACCGAGCTTCTCAGGCTGTTCGAACTCTCCAACAATCGGTCCTGACGGCGAGCACCCCTCAGCGTTCAATGGCTCCACACCCGGGCTGTACTGCTCAGAAGTAGGTTCTGAGCAGGTCGATGACGCGGTCGTCATCGTCGAGCACCGGCACCACCCGCCACTTGTCGAACGCGGTGCACGGATGCGAGATGCCGAAGCAGACGAGGTCTCCCGGCCTCACCTCGAGCCCGCCCTCCAGATGGAGGTAGGCGTGCTGGTCATCCATCTTCGTGACCTCCGCGCGGCCGTCCACCTCCTCCGGCGCGTCGCCGTCAGCTCGCCTGAGCCGGAGCGGCACCGGCATGCCACTGTCATAGGGCGCATCCCGCCTGCCCATTCCCACAATCGCCAGCCCCGGCTCCGGCGCCGACCCGACCTGGGCCCACAGCTCGATCGCCGCCTCCAAGTGGCCCTCCTCGGGAACCCGGTTGAACGGGGTGCGCTCATGGTAGATGCCGTGGTCATGGCTGACGTAGGCCCCGCTTCTCAGAATCAGCTGAACACCCCGTTCGCGCGCCCAGCCACCCGCGAGGGCGTCGACGACCAGGTCGAAGTATGCACTGCCGCCGGTGGTCACGACCGGGTGCGCACCGACCAGGCGCTCGTCGACCATTCGGTCGATCGCCTCGCGCACGACGCCATAGTGAGCCCGAACCCCATCAAGGGTCGTCAATCCCCCTTCATAGCTCGACACACCGGCGAGCCGGATGTACTCGGTCGATGCGACCAGGCGGGCGAGCTCGACCGCTTCGTCGGAGCTGCGCACACCGGTGCGGCCGCCGGCGAAACCGATATCGACCAGCACCGACATCCCGCCGGCCCGTTCGGGTCGGCGCTTTCCGGCTTCCGCGATCGCACGGACCCCCTCCACCGAGTCGACCAGACACAGAAACTCCAGCGCCGGATCGGCAACCAGCATCGCTGAAATGGCATCCAGCGCGCTGCCGTCGAGCAGTTGGTTCGCCAACAGGATCCGTTGCACGCCGTACCCTGCGGCCACCCGGGCCTGGTGGGCGGTGGCGACGGTGATCCCCCAGGCGCCCGCATCGATCTGCCGCTGGAAAAGGACCGGCGACATGCTGGTCTTGCCGTGCGGGGCGAAATCAAGTTCGTGCCGCCGGCAGAACGCTGCCATGGTTTCGATATTGGCCGCGAGTGCCGTCTCGCGTATGACCATGACCGGCCAGTTCAGGCTGCCGTCGAAAAGAGAGTGCTGCTCGGCGACGTAGTCTTCGACCGTGCGCGGCTCCCCCACCTGCCAGAGCGCCTTGTCGTGCCAGTCGATCACCTGCGTGAGCATCCCATCGCCTCATTTCCTCCGGTGCGGTTCTGTCCATCGTGGCACGCACGCGCGCCGAGCGGGCACAGTTGCTGCCGTCTTCAGGCTGATTCCGTCGTCTGCCTCACTCCGGCGGGATGAGGTGGCTCAGGCGCGGCGCGCATCCGGCAACAGAATCGATCTGCTGGTCGGCGGCAGCGACAGCAGTTGCTCCAGGGCAGGCTCCAACTCAGCGACCCACGCCTCGTAGCCGGCCTCGTTGAGGTGGATCCGATCGATGCTGAACGCCGGGTTGATCGCATTGCCCAGGGCCAGCGCCGGCCACAGGTCCAAGTACTGGGCCCGCACGCTGGGAGCGAATTGCCACAGGTGTCGATTGACCTCGCGCAGAAGCGGGCTGAATTCAGCCCCTCGCGGCAGCAATGAATGCAACAGGATGCGCGTGTCCGGCAATGCTCGGCGCAACCGGAAGAGGATGTTCTCGACGGTGCGCACAATAAGTTCCACCGAGCGATTGGACGCCACATCATTGGTGCCGATCCCGAGCACGATCGCCTGCGGCGCCTCGGCGATGATCGACTCCAGCCGGGTCGCCACATCCACACTGGTGTCGCCGTCGACACCGAGGTTCAGGCATCGGTACTCGGGGAGATGCTCCTGCCATGGTCCGTTGTGGATCAGGCTTCCGCCGACGAACGCAATCGTGGGCTGGTCCGCCTGGTCGCTCATTGCCCACACCTCCCGAAATGTCGACGGCAGCCGGTCACCGCCGTGAACCCATCATCCATCGATCACGGGCTGTTGACCAGTGCTGCGCGGCGGATGCTCAGGTAGAAAAGCGGGATCTCTCCAGACTGAACCAATGCCCGTGCCTCAGTGGCCGGATTCACAGTGGCCGGATTCACAGTGGCTGGATTCACAGCGGTTGGATTCACAGTGGCTGGCTACACAGTGGCGTCTCAGATCATTCCCTTGGTGTGCCAGACGGTCTTGGTCTCGGTGAAGAACGTGATCCGATCGATCGACGGTGACGCCGCATCCGGCCCCGCCTCGGGCGGCAGCACCCGTTTGAGGGTTTCGGCCGCGTCGATCTGCAGGTCGACCCAGTCGAGGTCACCCGCTCCGAGCAGGTCGAGCGCGTTGACGTCGGCGTGCGAGGCCAACCACGGTGCGATCTCGGCCGGCGAGCCGGTGAGGATGTTGATCACTCCACCGGGCACGTCACTGGTGGCGAGCACCTCGCTCAGGCTGATCGCCGAAAGCGGGGTCTTCTCGCTGGCCACCACGACGACGGTGTTGCCGCTCACCAATGCGGGTGCAATCGCGCTGACGAAGCCCAGCAGGCTCGCCGACGGCGTCGGATGTTGCGGCGCGATGATCGCCACCACCCCGGTCGGCTCGGGCGTCGACAGGTTGAAATACGGCCCGGAGACCGGGTTGCCGTTGCCGGCGACCTGCACGTACTTGTCGGCCCAGCCCGCATACCAGACCCAGCGATCGATGGCGGTGTCGACCTGCTCGCCCGCCTGTTTCGCCGTCACACCCTCTTGACGGCAGATCTCGTCGACGAACTGTGCGCGACGCCCCTCGAGGAGTTCGGCTATCCGGTAGAGCACCTGGCCGCGGTTGTAGCCGGTTGCCCCGGACCAACCGGTGACCGCGGCGCGGGCTGCGACGACCGCGTCACGGGCGTCTTTGCGGCTCGCCCGGGCGACGTTGGCAATGAAGCTGCCGTCGGCACCGGTCAGTTCATAGACGCGACCGGATTCGCTGCGCGGGAACTTACCGCCGATGTAGAGCTTGTAGGTCTTCAAAACGGCGAGGCGGGTCATTTCGTGGCCTTCTTCGAGGTGCGACGGGGCTTTGCGGAGGGCGTTGCAGAAGTGCGTGTGGTGGCGGCGGACGCCGTGACGGGTTCGGCGACGGGTTCAGCCACAGCCTCTGTCGTCTGGGCTGCGACCGCGGTCAGTGCCGGTGAGGTACCGGCCGGCTTCAGGTAGGCGGCGAGTCCGTGGCGGCCGCCTTCACGCCCGTAGCCCGATTCCTTGTAACCGCCGAACGGGCTGGCGGGGTCGAGCTTGTTGAACGTATTGGCCCAGATGACCCCCGCGCGCAACTTGTCGGCGACCGCGAGGATGCGGCTGCCCTTGTCGGTCCAGATACCGGCGGAGAGGCCGTACGGCGTGTTGTTGGCCTTGGCGACGGCCTCGGCCGGGGTGCGGAAGGTGAGAACAGACAGGACCGGTCCGAAGATCTCCTCGCGCGCGATGCGGTGGCTGGTCGACACGTTGGTGAAGATGGTCGGCGCGAACCAGAAACCTTTCTCGGGCAGCACGCACTCGGGGCTCCAGCGCTCGGCGCCCTCGTCTTCGCCGACGGCACTGAGCTCGGTGATCCGAGCCAGTTGGGCAGCGGAGTTGATCGCCCCGATGTCGGTGTTCTTGTCCAGCGGGTCGCCCAGACGCAACGTCGACAATCGGTCCTTCAGCCGGTCGATCACCTCGTCATGAATGGATTCCTGCACCAGCAGGCGTGACCCCGCACAGCAGACGTGTCCCTGGTTGAAGAAGATGCCGTTGACGATCCCCTCGATCGCCTGGTCGATCGGCGCATCGTCGAAAACGATGTTTGCGGCCTTGCCTCCCAGTTCGAGGGTGAGTTTCTTGCCGGTCCCTGCGGTCGACCGGGCGATTCTGCGCCCCACAGCGGTCGATCCGGTGAACGCGACCTTGTCGACATCCGGGTGATTCACCAGCAGCTCCCCGGTCTGCCCGGCACCCGTGATGATGTTCACGACACCCTCTGGCAGTCCGGCCTGTTGCACGATCTCGGCGAACAGAAGAGCGGTCAGCGGGGTTGTCTCTGCAGGTTTCAACACGACGGTGTTCCCGGCCGCCAGGGCGGGGGCGATCTTCCACGCCAGCATCAGCATGGGGAAGTTCCACGGGATCACCTGGGCTGCGACCCCGAGTGATGCTGGGGAGGCGCCGAGGCCGGCGTGGTCGAGCTTGTCTGCCCAGCCGGCGTAATAGAAGAACCAGGCGGCCACCAACGGAATGTCGATGTCTCGGGACTCCTTGATCGGTTTGCCGTTGTCCAGGCTCTCGGCGACCGCCAGTTCCCGGGCACGTTCCTGGACCAGCCGGGCGATCCGGAACAGGTACTTGCCGCGATCGGCACCGGACATCGTCGACCACGTTCTCGTGTAGGCGACGCGAGCCGCCTGCACGGCCGCATCCACGTCGTCGGCATCCGCCGTCGCGACGGTGGTGATTGTCTCCTCGGTGGCCGGGGAGATCGACGGGAACGGTGTGCCGCGCCCGTCGACGAACTCTCCGTTGATGAACAGGCCGTACGTCTCGCGCAGGTCGAGTATCGCGCGCGACTCGGGGGCCGGGGCGTAGTCCAGAAAGCTGATTGTCATGGTTGAAGGTCCTTAGTCGATCGTCACGTAGTCGGGGCCGGAGTAGTGCCCGGTGGTCATCTTCTGCCGTTGCATCAGCACGTCATTCAGCAGGCTGGATGCCCCGAACCGGAACAGATGGGGTTGCAACCACTCCTCACCCGCGGTCTCTGCCACGGTCACGAGGTATTTGATCGCGTCTTTGGATGAGCGGATGCCACCCGCGGGTTTGACCCCGATCTTCTGGCCGGTCAGCTTGTACCAGTCGCGCACCACTTCCAGCATCAGCAGGGTCACCGGCAGCGTGGCCGCGGGCGACACCTTTCCGGTGGAGGTCTTGATGAAGTCTCCCCCGGCGAGGATCGCCAGCCAGGATGCCCGGCGCACATTGTCGTAGGTGTTCAGCTCCCCGGTCTCCAGGATCACCTTCAGGTGCGCAGAGGTGCCGTCCTCCCGGCGGCAGGTCTCCTTGACCGCGACGATCTCGTCGAAAACGCGGCCGTAGTTTCCGGCGAGAAATGCGCCACGGTCGATGACCATGTCGATCTCGTCGGCACCGGCCGCCACCGCGTCGCTGGTGTCGGAGAGTTTCACCGGCAGCGAGGCACGGCCGCTGGGGAACGCGGTGGCCACCGCGGCGACCGCGATCTTGCCCCGATCAGGGGCACCGTGGTGAGCGCCGAGCGCAGCCACGGCGTCGGGCACCATATCGCCGTACACGCAGATCGCGGCAACCGGGCCGCAGTCGGGGTCGGAGGCGTCGGGCGTGATCGCCTTTGCCGCCAGCGAGCGCACCTTGCCCCGGGTATCTGCTCCCTCGAGCGTGGTCAGGTCGATGAGGGAGATGATCGTGTCGAGCGCCCACCTCTTTGACGTGGTCTTGATCGACCGCGTGCCCAGGGCGGCAGCTCGTTGCTCGAGGCCCACCGCATCCACCCCGGCAATGCCGTTCAGGTAACGGCGCAGGCCTTTCTCGGTCAGGTCGGTACCGAGAACATTCAGTGCCCGCTCGGCAGGCGCCAGGGCTGTCGTCAATGTCACAATCGTCTTCTTTCGTCTCATTCACAGGTCACACCCGGTCACCCGACCCGGCGCGACCCGCCATTCAGTACTCGTGCAGCGACCTGGTCGGAGAGCAGCATCGCGCTGGACTCCTCGTCGGTCACCAGGACCGTGCACAGCCCGCTGGTGACCACCGCTTTGGTGACGGCGTGCTTGGGCCGACCGGCGATCACCGCGATGGAAGTGGCCGCTCGGCGGATCTCATCCAGGCCGAGGCCCACGGTGCGGTCATCGAGCTGTGTGTCGACAATTTCGCCGGCGGCATCGATATAGCGCCCGAGCACATCGCCCACAGCGCCGCGTGCCACCAATTCGTCGACGTCGGCCGCGGTGATATAACCGCTGTCAACGTGAACAGAGGATGCGTCGGCAACACCCGCACTGAACAGGAACGCATCGGCGGCTCGAGCCTTCTCCAGCACCTGGGCCACGGTGCGATCCCTTTCGATGGCACGCTTGGTCTCCAGATGTTCAAGAATTGCCGGGCTCGGCAGCAGAGTGGCCTGTCCGGAGCCCTTGTGAGCGATCTCGACTGCCGTCGCGGATGCCGTGCCGGCCATTCGGTTCAGGCTGACTCCGCCGTTGATCTGCACCACATCGACGCGTGTTGCCCACCCGTGTCGCAGACAGTCGGCGACACCTTGCAGCGTGCGCCCCCAGCTCACCCCGAGGGTGCGTGGGACCGGCCGCATTCCGGTCAGGTAGTCGGCCGCGGCCTGGGCGACACGAGCTTGAATCTCTGGGGCGCTGCGATGCTCTGACTGCACCACCACGGCGTCTTTCAAGCCGAACTTCTCACGCAACATCCGCTCTGCCGATAAGCGGCGAGCGCGTGGGTGCACGATTTCGATCCGGATGAAGCCCAACTCGCGGGCACGTGCCAGCAGCCTGCCGACCTTCCAGCGAGTGAGGTGCAGAATGGCACCGATCTCCTCCTGGGTCTTCGCATCCTCGTAGTAGAGTTCGGCGGCACGGATGGCAAGCAGTTCGTCGGTCTCGTCCACATCTCTCCTGTCCCCGTCGTCGTCACTCCTAGATTACGGTGAACTGTCCAGTTGATCAACAGATGTGTATCGGTTCGCTCACATGAGCAACATCTGGTCGCCGGCCGACTCCCGTCGTAGTCTGGAGCCCACAGACACCCGGCACCGAGCAAGGACCGATCGATGAAGACTTTCACGGTATTGGACCAGGTCGCGCGGCTGGAAGACCAGGAGTGGTTGGATCCGATCGCTGGCGCCACGCGGAACATTGTCGGGGCGTTGTTTCGGCCACAATGGTTGCGCGACCTCTTGCACGGAGTGCCCATCGGGCACCCGCTGCATCCATTGGCGGCGCAGATCCCGCTGGGCCTGTGGGCCGGGGCCGCCGGTCTCGACATTGTGCCCGGCACCGAGAAGGCAACCACCTTACTGGCCGGCGCCGGCGTGCTCAGCGCCCTTCCGGCCGCGTCGGCCGGCCTCGTCGACTGGGCCCAACTCGACACCAAGCAGTCCCGGACGGGCGTGGTGCATGCGGCCTGCGTGGTCACCGCCACCGGCATCTATGCGCTCTCCTTTCTCCAACGGGCTCGCGGCCGGCACGCTTCGGGGAAACTCCTCGGGTTTGCCGGTTTCTCCGTCGTGCTCGCCGGGGCCTTCCTGGGCGGGCACCTGTCGTACAGGCAGACCGCCGGGGTCAACCACACCAGGGACATTGAAGACACGTTGCCCAAGGGGTGGCACTCCCTCGGCAGGGCAGACGACCTGCCAAACGGCGAACTCCAGCAACGACAGGTCGGTGATGTACGGCTGGTGGTTCTCAGAACCGGCAGCCGGGTCGATGCACTGTCTGGGGTGTGCAGTCACCTCGGTGGCCCGCTCGCCGAGGGCGCCCTGCTGGTCGGCCCTGCTGGCACAGGGGCCTGTGTCGAGTGCCCGTGGCACAAGAGTGTCTTCTCGATGCGCACCGGCGACGTGGTGCACGGCCCGGCCACAACGCCGCAGCCATGCCTTGAGACCATGGTTCAAGACGGCGAGGTCTTCGCCCGGCTCGCGTCGGCCAATTGGGATTGACTGCCGCGCCATCGCCGGAACGCCATAGTCTGTCAACGTGGTGACATCACTGGCGCTCGCCCTCGACTTCGGCGGCACGAAGGCGGAATCCGCACTGATCGACGACTCGGGGCGGGTGGTTGCCGGGTCGCGGTTTCGCGCCCCGACCGGTCGAGACGCCACCAGCGAACATTTGGCGCGCGGGGTGGTGTCCATCATCCAGCAGTCCATTGCGTCAGCAGCTGGTTCTCAGATCGTGGGTGCCGGGATCGGTTCCGCGGGGCCCATCAACCGGGCCAAGGGCCTGGTCTCTCCGCTGAACGTACCGGGATGGCGTGATTATCCGCTGCGACAGACGGTCGTCGACACGCTGGCTGACAGGGGCCTCGACATCCCGGTCACACTCCAGATGGACGGGGTCGCGATCACGATGGCCGAACACTGGGTGGGTGCCGCCAGGGGCATCGACAATGTCATGGGCATGGTCATCTCGACCGGGATCGGTGGTGGCCTGATCGTGGGTGGCCGGGTTGTCACCGGCACCTCCGGAAATGCCGGTCACATCGGTCACGTCGAGGTGGCGGGGATGACCGGCGAGAGCACGTTCGGAAATGCAGGCGCTTTGGAGGCGATCGCCTCGGGCCCGAACACCGTCGCCTGGGCCAGACGCCAGGGTTTCACCGGCACCACTGGCGAAGACCTTGCGGCGGCCCATGCTGCCGGCGACGAGGTGGCGATCCGCGCAATCCAGCGCACCGGCCAGGCGGTCGGTCAGGCGATCTGCACGGCGACAGCATTGTTGGATCTGGAGATGGTCGCGATCGGTGGCGGATTCTCACAATCCACGCCCGACCTGTTCGAGACGATCAGGGAGACCATCTCTCATCATCACTTCGCCTTCGTGCGCAAGGTGCGCGTGCTGCCGTCCGCACTCAGCGGGACCGGCCCCCTGGTCGGCGCCGGCGCACTGATACACCGGGCATCACTGCTGGCCGCGGATTAACAGAGAAATAGTCAACCGATCGTCGATGCCGGCGTGCGGCGGAGTTCCACCGAGCGCGCCAGGTCGTCTTCAACCATGATGGGCCTTCGGAGTGGGATCGCCGCGACCAATGACAGCACCGAGACGACCACGAGCACGATCAGAGGCGGTGTCCACGAACCGGTCAGCTGCGACAGCACACTGAACATGAGCGGCCCCAACGCCGCAATGCCGTAGCCGACCCCCTGCACGAATCCACTCAGGACACCGGCCATTTCGTGGCTTCGGGTGCGCAACCCGATCAGTGCAAACGTCAAAGGGAAGGTGATCTGTCCGAGGCCCGCCATTGACACCCACAGCCAGGTGGCCGTGGCCGGCACCATCAGCAGACCCAGGTAGCCGACAACGAAGAATCCGACGCTCAGATATACCAGAATCCCGACGTTCTGTAGCCGGGCGGCGAGCGCCGGCGCCAGCAACCCGAGCGGCAGCACCATCAGGCCGTAGAGCGAGAGCATCGAGCCGGCGGCCAGGGGCGTGAGTCCGGCGATATCAACCAGCATTCGTGGCATCCACGCGAACATCGCGTACGCACTGATGCCGGAGACCGCGAAAATCGTCAACAGGGCCCACGCCACAGGAGAACGCCACACCTGTGCGTCTGCGCCACTCAAAGTGATGGCCGGCGCGGCTGGCGCTTCATCGACTCCGATACCGGCCTGCGGCGCCTCGAGAGAACCGCTCTCGGCCGCCGGGGTGGGCGCTCCGCTGGCTTCTGCCCGCGGCCTTCTCACGCGCAGCGACAACCACGGAAGCAGGCCGATGAAGGCGACGACCCCCCACACCCCAAGCGACACCCGCCAACCGGAGGCATCAGCAACCGGTCCGGCGAAAAGTGGCGGCACGAACGTGCTGAACGCCAGAGCAGTGGCATAGATGGTGGTCATCACACCGATGCGGTCGGGAAAGTAACGCTTGACCAGCGGCGGAAGCAGCACGTTGCCGATCCCCATACCGGCGAAGGCGAGCACACTCCCGGTGAGGAACAGCGCATAGTCTGCGGATGCCGCCCGCAGCCCGTTGCCGATGATCATGGCCGCCAGAGCGATCACTGTGGTGCTCTCCAGCCCGAGATTCCGGATCACGCGCGGAGTGAGCAGGCCGAAGACGGCGAAACAGATCGGCGGCAGCATTCCGATGACGCCGAGGCCGATGGTGTCGATCGCCACATCAGACGTGATCTGTGCGGTGATCGGTGAGACGGCGGTGACCGCTGTGCGCAGGTTGGCTGCCACCAGCACGATGCCCAGCAACGCCATCGTGCGGCCCGCCCAGAGGGGCAGCGGCTTGTCAGTGGTCATCGTGGACATTTGGTCATCCTATCGATCACGTCGCCGGTCTCAGCCCTCCTGGGCCAAGCGCTTCGACCGCGCGGCCAGTTCATCTTCGACAAGAATCGGCCTGGTCAACCAGAACCCGGCGACACCGGCAACCGCCGCCGAGACCAGCAGCAGGTAGATCGGCGCCTGCCAGCCGCCGGTCACCTCGTGCAGCATGGCCACCAACAGCGGTCCGAGTGCGCCGAGGGTGTAGCCGACGCTCTGCACGAACGCGCTCAGCTGCACCGCCATGCCATGGGTGCGAGTGCGGGTATTGATCAAGACCAACACCACCGGGAACAGCAGCGGTCCGGCCCCGATCAAGGTGACCCAGAGCCACGGCAGGAGCACTGGAACGGTGAGCAGCCCCAGATACCCGGCAAACCAGCACCCGACCCCGACGTAGACCAGGATGGCGGCGTTCTGCATGCGTGCCGCCAGCACCGGGATCAGTAGGGCGGCGGGCAGGCCGATCGCCGAGTAGAGCGAGAGCATCAGCCCCGCTTCGCCGACGCCCACCTGCGCCAGGTCGATCATGAGGCGTGGAATCCAGGCGAACATGGCGTACGCGTTCAGCGACGACATGGCGAACACCACGCCGAGCGCCCACGCAATCCGGGAATGCCAGACGCGGCCGATCTCGGTCGCATCCGGCACTTCAACGAGCCGGCGACCCTGCCCGCTCGCCCCAGTCTGCGATCGTCTGCCCACGAGGATTCCGAGCCAGGGCAACGCGGCCACCAGCGCGAGAACAGCCCAACTGCCGAGTGACACCCGCCAGCCGGCCTGGGCGGCCATCGGTGCCGCCAAAAGGGGCGGCAAGAATGTGCTCACCGAGAGAACCGCCGCGTACAGTGCGGTGAGCAGGCCGATCCGGTCGGGAAAATAGCGTTTCACCAGTGGGGGCAGCAGCACGTTGCCGGCGCCCATGCCGGCGAACGCGACCACACTGCCTGCCAGCAGGATGCCGACACCGGGCGCCGAGGCGCGCACCAGATGGCCGACCAGCATGATTGCGCAGACGACGACCACGCTCGTCTCGAGACCGACACGCCGGGTCAGGCGGGGCGTGAGAATGCCGAAGATCGCGAAACTCACCGGCGGGAGCATGCCGATGATCCCCAGGTCGAGGCTGGACAGGGGGATGTCTTTGGTGATGTGGTTGACAATCGGCGACAGCGCCGTGACCGCCGCTCGCAGATTGAGGGCGAGCATTATGATGCCGATGAACGCCAGGGTTCGCCCGCCCCACAGGGGCAGGGTGCGGTTGGCTGGCATTGCTCGATTCTACCGACGGCGATCATCGACCGGTGGCAACCGCGGAGCGGTCAGCCGAGGACGAGGCCCAACCAATCAACATCGTCAGTCTTGTACACGATCGACGACTCGATCCCCGCCAACGCCGCCACGGGCCGTGCGCCACGCACTTCGGCTCACATGCCGGGCCGCGCGGCGAGCGCCGTAAGGTGGGATCATGCCTCACAATCCGGATTCCGCCGCCCACGATTGGCGAACCGCGACCGGCGACGTCCTCGACTTGATCGCCGACATGCTCGGATCGCTCACCCCGGAGCGATGGGAATCTCCGAGCCTCGACGCCGGCTGGCGCATCAAGGACGTCGCCGGTCACATCGTGTGGCGGGTGGGAACACCAACGCGTCAGCTGTTGGCGAGCGGTTCGAAGGCGTATCTCGGCAAACATCTCAACCCGATGAAGGCCATCGACGACGTAAGCATCCTTACCGCACAGGCCAGCTACGGCGACCTCGTGCGCGACTTACGCCTCAGCGCCGAGGCCCATCGGTCGGGGCGCGGCCGCAAGAACTTCGGCGAACTCGCGGAGGCCGTCGTGCACGGTTTCGACATGTCCAATGCGCTCGGATTCGACCTCAGTGTCAACCCGAGCTCGACCGAGGCGGTCGCGCGCAGCAGAATGAAACTCTCGCCGAAGAACGTCCGTTCGGTTCTGAAGAACCGAACCCTGGTGGCCACCGACGCCGGATGGCGCATCGGCAGGGGCGACCAGTGGCCGGGCACGGCAGAGGCGATCGTGCTGTTCCTGTGCGGACGAAGGCCTCTAGCGGGCGGAACATTCGGGCCGGCTGAATAGCCGGGATGATCACTCGCTGAGCGCGAAAGGCAGACGAGAACCACACGCGATTCGCGCACGGTCTCGGGCCCCAACTTGGCGTCAGCTCAGAATGTGGCGTGCCCGCTCGACGTCGTCGCGCATCTGCAGCTTCAACGGCTCGATCCCGGCAAAGGCGACCATCGGGCGGATGCGCTCGACGAAGCACACGTCGACCACCCGGTCGTACAGGTCCGGGGTCTCGTCGAGAACATGGGCCTCGACCTGGCGCGGGGCGACACCGGCGAAGGTCGGGTTGCTGCCAACCGAGATCGCAGCCGGATACCGACGGTCACCCGTGATCAGCCAGCCTGCATAGACGCCGTCGGCCGGAATCAACCCGTCGAGGTCGGCGGAGAGGTTCGCTGTCGGAAACCCCAGAGCCCGGCCCCTTTTGGCCCCGTGCACGACCATCCCGCGCACACACGGGGTGTGTTCGAGCAGTGCCCCGGCACCGGCAACGTCACCGTCGGCCATGAGCGAGCGGATCCACGTCGACGACACCCGGCGACCGTCGGTCGGGGTGACATCGTCGATGACGTGCACCTCGAAACCGTGGGTTTCCCCCAGGGTGCGCAACACGTCCACGTCGCCCGCCCCCTTGGCTCCGAAGCGGAAGTCGTGGCCCACCAGAACCGCCCCCGCGTGCAGGCAGTCGACGAGAATCTCTTCGACGAACTGTTCGGGGCTGAGCGCGGCGAATTCACGGGTGAACTCCATCAACAGGGTGACGTCGACGCCGGTTGAGGCGAGCAGCTCCAATTTCTGTTCCAGCCCGACCAGGGCTTCGGGGCAGCTCTCCGGGGCGAACAATGACAGCGGGTGGCGGTCGAAGGTCACCACGGCCGACAGCAGTCCCCGACCGGCAGCCACCTGTTCGAGCTGATTGATGACCTCGCGGTGACCGGCGTGCACCCCGTCGAACTTGCCGATGGTGACGGCAGTGCCGCCGAGGTCGGTGGGCACCTGGGTGATTCCCCGGAACAGTTCCATCAGGCGTCCCCGTGAGTCGGCGCAGTGGGAGTCGGCGCCGTATGGGTCGGCTCAGTGTGAGTCGGCTCAGTGTGGTTCGATTCAGGGCCTTCCGGCGGATTACGGGACAGCCAGATCATTCCCAGCACCGGGATCACCAGTGGGATGAACAGGTATCCGCGCCCGAACATGCTCCACACCGTGTCATGCGGGAAGAGTCCAGGGTCGAGAAGGCTGAGCGTTCCGACCACCAACACGCCGAGCATCTCGAACGAGATGGTCGCCCAGGCCACCGTGTGCCAGATCCGCCCCGGCTGGGTGAGCGCGATCGTGGCGACGATGTAGACCACGGCGGCGAGCGCCGACAGCAGGTACGCCAGTGGCGCCTGGTCGAACTTGCCCACGATCTGCACGAACGAGCGTCCGGTCGCGGCCAGGGCGAGCACCCCGTAGACGGCGATCAGAACTCGGCCGATTCCTCGGACTCGGGGTCGACTTCGCGAAACGGCTCGGGGGCGCAAGACTTCAATCATCGCCTTCGATTATCGCAGAGCAGGCCGGGATCACGATCCACCCGGTCCCGGGTGGGGAACAGCGGACTGTTCATGCCCCCTGTACAAACCAGATCTGCCCCATCCGGTACAGCATGATCGCCACCGACAGGCAGGCGGCACCCAGAATCACGGTCGACCACCGGGTGCGCTCGATCAGCGCCCAGAAGCCCGTCCCCACCGGCAGGAGAACAGCCGAGATGAGATAGACGTAGAACTCAAGCAGGCTCCCGGTCGCCCGATTTCCGAACACCGGCGCCAGAACAGACACCACCAGTTGGGCGAGCAGAAGGAGCCAGACCAGCGCGGTGGCGCCCATGGTGAGGTCGGTCGGTTTGCGGCCCATGAGACCGAGGATCACACAGAGCACACCGGCCGCCGTGGCGATCGCGATCTGCGCGATCAGGAACCAGGCGATCATCAGCTCTCATCCTCCGGAAAATTGATCAGTGACCTGGCACTTTCGCCACGCAGTTGGACCAGACCGACGAGGCGCCCCGACGGCGACACAGCGGCGATCGGCGGGGTGAGACCGGCCAGGTCGGGACGGCTGAGTCGCTTGCCGTGGCCGAGGTCGATCGATTCGGATTCGGTGAGCTGAACGACCGGAAATAGCCGCCCGGCGGCGTCTGCCGGCTCGATCAGTCGGCCCGGAACATCCGGGGCCTCCACCTCGTGTGCGTCATCGATGTGAAAGGGACCCACTCGAATGCGCCGCAACGCGGTCAGGTGCCCGCCGATCTGAAGTGCCCGGCCCAGGTCGCGAGCCAGTGCCCGAATATAGGTGCCGCTCGAGCAGACCACCCGCACGTCGAGATCAAGCCACAGGGTGCCGGACTCGTCATCTTCGATACGGGGCTCGCCGAGCAGTTCGAAGGTATGCACGGTCACGGGCCGGGCGTGCAGTTGCACGTCCTCGCCAGAACGTACCCGTGCGTACGCCCGTTTGCCGTCGACCTTGATGGCACTGACCGAACTGGGCACCTGCTCGATCTGCCCGGTGAGCGCGTGCATCGCCTCATCGATCGCATCGCGGGTCACCAGCGGGGTGCCCTGGTCTGGTTCCGGATCCAGGAATTCGCCTTCGGCATCGTCGGTGGTGGTGGCGGCACCCAGCCGGATGGTGGCCGTGTACTCCTTGTCGGCGCCGACCAGGTAGGTGAGCAGCCTGGTCGAGGAGCCGACCCCGAGCACCAGAAGACCGGTCGCCATCGGGTCGAGCGTGCCAGCGTGCCCGACCTTACGGGTCTCGGCCAACCGGCGGGTCTTCGCGACGACGTCGTGGCTGGTCCAGCCGCCCGGCTTGTCGACGAGAAGGATCCCGCTCGTGCGGCCGGCACCGCGCCCGGCCCGGTCGGTTGCACCGGTTTCAGCCGGTCCGTCAGTGCTCGCTGTCATCAGTGCGATGGTATCAGTGCGATGGGCAGACGCGGACGAGCACCGCCTAGGCTGGGTGCATGCGAATAGGGGTCATCGGTACCGGTGCCGTCGGGGGTACGATCGCTGCGCTCCTTGACCGTGCGGGGTGCCAGGTCGAGGTCACGGCGCGAGGAGAGCACCTGGCCGCCATCCGCGAGCGCGGCCTGACGCTTGCCGGCGCGTGGGGCGACCATGTGGCCAGGCCGCTCGCCGGCGAAACCCTCAGCCGGCAACCCGACATCGCGTTCATCTGCACCAAGGCGCAGGACGCCCCGGAGGCGATCCGGGCGAACCAACAGATGCTCACCGGCATTCCGGTGGTGATCGCGCAGAACGGCTTGGTCGGCGTCGACGAGGCGAGCCGCCTGCTGCCCGGCTCCGAGTGCATCGGCCTGCTGGCGCTCTATGCCGCCCAATTCCTGGCCCCGGGAACCATAACGGTCACGGCTCCCGGCCCCAGCTACGTCGGTGTGGGCGGTGGTGCGGTGACTGAATCCGTGCGCCACGTCGCCAGAACCCTGAACACCGCGATGCCGACGGTGGCCACGGACAACTTCGTCGGCACCCAGTGGACGAAGCTGATCGTCAACCAGGTCAATGCGATGCCCGCCATCACCGGGATGAGTGCGCAGGAAACCATCGCCGACCGCAGGCTCCGACGTCTGATCACCCTCAGCATGCGTGAAGCGGCCAGGGTTGGCTTTGCCTCAGGTGTGACGTTCGGAACCCTGAAGCCGCTCGACAACGGGTTGCTTCGGGTGTTCGCTGCCGTGCCGGTCTGGGTGGGGCAGGCGCTGCCTTGGCTCATGGCGCGCCGGATGGGCACAGTGCCCAACCAGGGATCGACCCTGCAAAGCATCCGCCGCGGCCGGTCGACCGAGATCGACTACCTGAACGGCGCCGTCGTCGATGCCGCCGAGGCGGCCGGAGTGCCCGCCCCGGTCAACGCCGCCTTTGTCGCTCTCGTGCACCGGGTCGAGCGTGACGGAGCGTTCCTCACCCCCGCCGAGGTGCTCGCTGCCGTGCCCAGGGATTCCAACCGCGAATGACGACCTCAGCAAGTGTCGGCGAAGACGCGCCGCGGATGTCTGGGGTCGGAGTTGTCGATCAGCGCCATCGCCGCCGCCTCCGGCGACGACTCGGCGACGTACAGTTCCTGTGCTTCGCGCAGGGCAGCATTGCTGACGGCGGCGGGAGCGGAGCCATCCCCGGGAGAGGCTGCGTCGAGACGGGCGAAGGCGACCTCGTCGGGAACCTGCAGAAGCAACGAATAGTGCCAGAGCCCGCGCATCTCCGGTCGGTTCAGGAAGACACCGTCGACGATGAGGACCGCGTCCGGCGGGCCGGACTCCCAGGTGGGTTCGAAGCCGGTGTTGCTCATCCGATCGAATCCGGCGGTGACGAAACCCGTGCTGCCGCCCATTCGGTAGGGGTCGATGAGCACGCGGCGCAACAACGAATAGTCGATCGTGTCGTGATAGTAACTGGCGCCGGTGTCGCGGCCGTGACCGTCTCGCTCGCTCCAGGTCCGGTAGAAGTCGTTGATCGACGCACGGAAGGCCGCATGCCCGAAGAAGCGGAACAGTTCGGCAAGATCGTCGGCGAACTGCTTCGTGCCCGAGCCGTCTGCACCGTCGACGGCGATCAGGGTGCGGCCGTGACCGTAGTTGTGCAGGATCTCGCTGGCGAGTGCCCTGACGAGGTCGCGCCGCGGTCCGGGTGCAAGGTTCATACCCCAAGCCTAGGCCGCTCACGTCACCACCAGTCGTCCGTGCCGGCATCATGACGGCTGAATCCCCTCCGGCGCGTGACCTGGCCAGTGACGTGCGTGCGTGGTACCGCCAGAACAAACGCGACCTCCCCTGGCGGCGTCAAGGCTTCACCGCCTGGGGAACCCTGGTCAGCGAGTTCATGCTTCAGCAGACCCCGGTGGTGCGTGTCGTGCCGAGGCTCGAACAGTGGCTCGAACGCTGGCCCACCCCCGCCGATCTTGCCCGGGAGTCGCCGGGCGAGGCAGTGCGGGCGTGGGAGTCGCTCGGATACCCGAGGCGCGCCCTGTGGTTGCACGCCGCCGCGGTCACGATCACAAAGCAGCACGGTGGCGTGGTGCCACGCGATGTGCATGACCTGCTCGCGCTGCCGGGGGTCGGCGACTACACCGCCCGCGCGGTCGCCGTCTTCGCCTATGGCGAGCGGCACCCGGTTGTCGACACCAACATCCGCCGCGTGATCGCTCGGGCGATCGCCGGGGTCGAGCATCCGTCGCCGCCGTCGGCGATCCGAGATCTCACGGCGATGACCGCACTGCTGCCGGAATCCGATGCCGAAGCCGCAGAGTTCAACGCTGCGATGATGGAGCTCGGCGCCGTGGTGTGCCGCGCGTCGAGCCCCCGGTGCGAGGTGTGCCCCATCCGCGCGCACTGCGCGTGGCGGGGCGCGGGCTACCCGGCGTTCACCGGCACCCGCCGCGCTGTCCAGAAGAAGTACGCGGGCAGCGACCGGCAGGTGCGCGGCTTGATTCTCGCGCTGCTTCGCGAGGAGCATGCAGCAACAGGCCGCGAGTCAATCGACGCCCTCTGGCCGGATGCGGCCCAGTTGGAACGCGCGCTGAAGGGCCTTCTCGCCGACGGTCTGGCCGCCGAACCGACGCCCGGCCGTTTCACCCTGCCCGGGCATGATCACGCACCACAGCCGTGAGGTCCTCCAAATGGCTCTTCCACCATCAGGAACCGCGCTCTGGCGCCCCTCACCCCACCGATGCCGACTACTCGACGTCGGCCTCGCGCGGCTTCACATAGGGGTCGGCGTCGCCCGCATAGCTGGCACCGGTGGCCAGCTGTTCCACCGCGGAGTCCTGGTTGCGTGCCTTCTCGAGCAGTTCCTCCAGGTGCGCTGCAGTCTCGGGGATCGCGTCGAGGATGAACTCCAGCGTCGGGGTGAGCCTGGAGGTGATGTTCTTGCCCACCTCCGTGCGCAGCAGGCCGGTCGCCGATTTCAGGGCGGCCGCCGAATCTGCACGCTCCTCCTCGGTGCCGTACACCGTGAAGAAGACGGAGGCGTGCTGCAGGTCGCCGGTCACCTTGACGTCGGTGATCGTCACAAAGCCGAGCCTCGGGTCACGAAGACCCTTCTCCAGCCGCTTGGCGATGATCACCTTGATGCGATCGGCCAGCTTTCTGGCGCGTGCCGGATCAGCCATGGTCAACTCCTCAACCTTCTTCTCACTGGGCGTTCCGTCGATCCTGCGTCAGACGGGGTATCCGGAGAGGCACTGCGGGGCAGATGCCCCGTCTGTGCCCATCCGGATACCCGCATCCGAAACGCCACGATCAACTAGACGCGTACTTTTTCTTTCAATTCGATGGTCTCGATCTCGTCACCGATCTGGATGTCGTTGAACTTGCCGAGGCCGATACCACACTCGTAGTCGGTCTTGACCTCGGTAACGTCATCCTTGAACCTGCGCAGCGAGTCGATCGCGAGGTTGTCCCCCACCACGACGCCGTCGCGGATGACGCGAGCCTTCGCGTTCCTGGTGATGGTGCCCGAGCGCACGATGACACCGGCGATGTTTCCGACCTTGGAGGAACGGAAGATCTCGCGGATCTCGGCGACACCCGACTGCACCTCTTCGAACTCGGGCTTGAGCATTCCCTTGAGGGAGTTCTCCACGTCTTCGAGCGCGGCGTAGATGACCGAGTAGAACCGGATGTCCACGCCTTCGCGGGCGGCATGGGCACGAGCCTTCGGGTCGGGGCGCACGTTGAAGCCGATGATGATGGCATTGTCGATGGTCGCCAGGTTGACGTCCGACTCGGTAACGCCACCGACACCGCGGTGGATGATGCGCAACTGCACCGAATCGTCGACCTCGATCTTGAGCAGCGACTCCTCCAGCGCCTCGACGGCACCGGAGACGTCACCCTTGATGATGAGGTTGAGCGACTCGACCTTGCCCTCTTCGAGCGCCTTCGTGAAGTCCTCGAGGCTGATGCGCTTGCGGGTGCGGGCCAGCAGGGCGTTCCGCTCCGCGGCCTCGCGCTTCTCGGCGATCTGGCGGGCGGTGCGGTCATCCTCGGTGACGAGGAAGGTGTCGCCTGCCTTCGGAACGCTGGTGAGTCCCAGCACCTGGACCGGGCGCGACGGTGTCGCGAACTCGACCGTGTCGCCGTTCTCGTCGAACATGGCGCGCACACGGCCGTAGGCGGTTCCGGCAACGATGGCGTCGCCGATCTCGAGGGTTCCCGACTGGATGAGCACGGTGGCCACCGCGCCGCGACCCTTGTCGAGCTTCGCCTCGATCGCGACGCCACGGGCATCTTTGTTGGGATTGGCGCGCAGGTCGAGGGCGGCATCCGCGGTCAGGATCACCGCGTCGAGCAGCTCGGTGATGCCGACGTTGTTCAACGCCGACACATCCATGAACATGGTGTCGCCGCCGTATTCCTCAGCGATCAGGCCGAACTCGGTGAGCTGTTGACGCACCTTGGCGGGGTTGGCACCCTCCTTGTCGATCTTGTTCACTGCGACGACGATCGGTACACCCGCGGCCTGGGCGTGGTTCAACGCCTCCACCGTCTGCGGCATGATGCCGTCGTCGGCCGCCACCACGAGTACCGCGATGTCGGTGACCTGGGCGCCACGGGCGCGCATGGCGGTGAACGCCTCGTGGCCCGGGGTGTCGATGAAGGTCAGGGTGCGCGGGGTTCCCTCATGGTCGGCCTGCACCTGGTAGGCACCGATGTGCTGGGTGATGCCGCCCGCCTCACCGCCGCCCACGTTCGTCTTACGGATGGCGTCGAGCAGACGGGTTTTACCGTGGTCGACGTGGCCCATGACCGTGACAACCGGCGGGCGCATCTCGAGGTCTTCGTCGCTCTCTTCTGCCAGTTCGGCATCGAGGTCGATATCGAAGGCTTCGAGCAGCTCGCGGTCTTCGTCCTCTGGCGAGACCATCTGGATCTTGTAGCCCAGCTCGTCACCGAGTACCGCGAAGGTCGCCTCATCGAGCGACTCGGTTGCGGTTGCCATTTCACCGAGGTGAAACAGCACCGTGACGAGGTTGCCGGGGCTCGCGTCGATCTTGTCTGCGAAGTCGGTGATCGAAGCACCGCGGCGCATCCGAACAACCGTGTTTCCGTCGCCGCGGGGAACGCTCACGCCGCCCAGCGACGGAGCTTCGCGCAGCTCGAATTCCTGCCTCTTCGTGCGCTTCGACTTGCGCGAACGGCTCTTGGAGCCGCCGCGTCCGAATGCACCTGCTGTGCCACCGCCCGGTCCGCGACCACGGCCGCCTCCGCCCGCTGGACGGTTGGGGCCGAACGTGCTGCCCGGTGCGCGGAACGGGGCGCCCGGGGCGCCTGCCCCTGCGCGCGGCGCTGCGCCGGCACCAGCCGGACGGGCACCACCGGCACGCTGTCCGAACCCACCGGGACGGGCACCCTGACCCGGGCCACCGGGTCGGGGCGCGCCTGGGCGGGGAATGCTGGGGCGGGGGATGCTGCTCGGCGTCGGCCGGCCCATGCCCTGGGCGCTGGCGAACGGGTTGTTGCCCGGACGCGGGATTCCAGCCGGGCGCTGGCCCATGCCCTGGTTTGACGCGAACGGGTTGTTGCCCGGGCGCGGTGTCGGGGTGGCCGCGGCGGGGGCTGAGGGTGTGGCCCCCGGGGTCGGGCCGGCATCGGCGGCCGGTGCATCCGGCGTGGCCTTCTCGTCTGTCGACTTCTCGGCAGTGACCGTGTCAGCAGCAGCCTTCTCAGCAGCAGCCTTTTCAGCGGCAGCCGCCTCGGCTGCGGCCTTCTCGGCCGCCTGCGCCGCTGCCTGGCGGTCTGCAACGCTCATCGGTTTGGCAGGCACCGGAACATTGACGGCCTCATCGGCGGTGGCCGCGGCTTCAGCCACTGGCGCCTTGGGGGCCGGGGTGTCCGCGGCGGGCTTCGCCTTGGCGGGCTTCTTCTCTTCGGCCGCAGCGGCTTTTGCGCCATCTGCTTCCAGGGCCGCCTTCAGGCGGCGGGCGACGGGCGGCTCAACACTGGATGAGGGCCCCTTGACGAACTCACCCATTTCTTCGAGTTTCGCCATCGCGGTCTTACTGTCGACACCGAGTTCTTTGGCGATCTCGTGTACGCGTGGTTTTGCAGCCACAATTCTCCTGTCTGGGCCTGCGCCCGGACAGGGGCAGACCATTAGTCAATCAACGGGACTCATTTCGAGCCGTTCATTAGTTGTCGCTCATGGTGTGTTCACTTCGCCATTCAGCCTGTTCTTGTTTGATCGGATGCCCCGGGGTGGGAATCCAACGTGGTCAGAAAGCGCGCCATACTCGTGCCCGGGACCGCATCGAGCCGTTTGAGCGCCCGGCCGAAGGCCCGACGGTCAATCGCCCGAACAAAACATCCACGGTTCGGATGCACCCACGCACCTCGCCCGGGTTTCGTGGCGGTCTCATCGACCACCAGCTCGAAATCCTGGGCGACAACCCTCACGAGTGAGGGCTTGTCGGCACGCGTGCGGCAACCGACGCACGTTCTGACGGGATCCATACTACGCCCCTTGCGCTTCGATACCGAACCTGGTGGGTCTGTGCAGGCGGTCCGGCCCAGTGAGGATGGCTGGGATCAGTCCTCGTCAAGAATACTGTCGGGCTGGATGTCGATCTTCGCGCCCGTCAGCTTCGCGGCAAGGCGTGCGTTCTGCCCCTCCTTGCCGATCGCCAGCGAGAGCTGGTAATCGGGAACGAGCGCGCGCACCGCTTTCATCGACTCGTCGATCACGAACGCACTGGTCACCTTGGCGGGCGACAATGCGCTGGCGACGAACGTGGCCAGGTCTGCCGAATAGTCGACGATGTCGATCTTCTCGTTGTTCAGTTCAGCAGTCACGGCGCGCACACGCTGCCCCATTTCACCGATGCAGGCTCCCTTCGCATTGACGCCCGGTTCGGTGGCCCGAACCGCTATCTTGGTGCGATGCCCGGCCTCACGGGCGAGCGAGACGATCTCCACCACTCCACTGGCGATCTCTGGGACCTCCAGCGCGAAGAGTTTGCGAACGAGCGACGGATGCGTGCGGCTGACCGTGATCGACGGCCCCTTCAGCCCCTTGGTGACCGCGGTCACATACACCCGGATCCGACTGCCGTGCGTGTAATCCTCGCCCGGGACCTGTTCCTCCGGGGGCAGGATGCCTTCCACGGTTCCGAGGTCGACGTGGATCATCCGCGGGTTCGGGCCCTGTTGGATCACGCCCGCGACGATGTCGCCCTCACGCCCACGGAACTCGCCGAACACGGCGTCATCGGCCAGGTCTCGCAGACGCTGGTTGATCACCTGCTTGGCTGCAAACGCGGCCACGCGGCCGAAGTCGCTCGGACTGGTCTCGGCCTCGCCGATCACCTCACCGTTTTCATCGTGCTCGGGAACGAACACCTGCACGTGGCCGGTCTTGCGGTCGAGGTGCACACGCGCATGAGGCGCTTCGTCGGCATCCGCCTTGTGCTCCAGATGACCGGTGTGTTTCAGGTACGCGGTCAGGATGGCGGATTCGATGATCCCCACCAATTCCTCAAAGGGAATCTCACGTTCGCGCTCGAGCAGTCGCAGCACGCTGAGGTCGATATCCACGGCCGGCCTCCTTTATTCAGATAGATTCAAAAATACTCGACCCCGGGCCAACGGGAAGAACAATGACGTGGCCCCGATCGAGTCGGCCGCAGCCGCAGGGGGTGCCCCGCGCGATCGACCACTACTAAGTTACCCGAATCCGCCGCCACTGTCTGTGCGTTTCCCGGTGCCGGACTGGAGACCCCGGGTGCTGCCGCGAGAGTGGGCGGCTGCGGCCGGTCAGGTGAGCCGGGCGGCGATATCTGTCAGGGCAACCTGCTCCCGGTCGCCGGTGCGGCGATCCCAGAGCTCGACCACCCCGTCGGCCACTCCGCGCCCGACGATCACGATCGTGGGCACGCCAATCAGTTCGGCGTCGCCGAATTTCACACCGGGCGATACCTTGAATCTGTCGTCGTAGAGCACGTCGCGGCCCGCTGCATCCAGCTCATCGGAGACCCGCTGCGCCGCCTCGAACACGGCGTCGTCTTTGCCGGTGGCGATCACGTGCACGTCGAACGGTGCCACCTCGGCCGGCCAGATCAGCCCCTTGGCATCGTTGTTGGCCTCGGCGATCACCGCCATGATGCGGGTCACCCCGATGCCGTATGAGCCCATGGTGACGGTGACGAGTTTTCCCCTCTCGTCCAGAACCTTGAGTCCGAGCGACTCCGCATACTTGCGGCCGAGGGCGAAGACATGTCCGATCTCCATCCCCCGTGCGGTCTCGATCGGGCCGGAGCCATCGGGCGCGGGGTCCCCTGTTCGCACATCGGAGACGTCAACGATTGCATCGGCTGTGAAATCACGGCCAGCCACCAGCTGGAGCACGTGTTTCTGGTCTTCGTTGGCCCCGGTCACCCAGGCAGTGCCGGTGACAACGCGGGGGTCCACGAAGTATCGGATGCCCGTCGCCGAGTCCTCACCCAACACCGGCCCGGCCGCTGTCCATGGCCCGATATACCCTTTGACCAGCCATTCCTGCCGCGTGAAGTCGTCTTCACTCGCAGCTTCGACGGCAGCGGGAGCGAATGCGACCTCAACACGTTTGAGATCGACCTCGCGGTCGCCCGGCAGACCGATCACAATCAGCTCACGGGTACCATCGAGATGTTGCAGCGCGAGCACCACGTTCTTCAGCGTGTCTGCAGCGGCCCACGGGCGACTGTCGTCACGGGGGTGCTCCGCGTTCAGCAGGGCGACCAGGGTCTCGATCGTCGGAGTATTCGGTGAGTCGACGACAGTGGCCTCCGGCATTCCGTCGACCGGCAACTCGTCGGGAATCGGGGTGACGTAGGCCTCGATGTTGGCCGCGTAGCCGCCTGCGGAGCGCACGAAGGTGTCCTCGCCAACCGGGGTGGGATGCAGGAACTCCTCGCTCTTCGAACCTCCCATCGCCCCGGCATCCGCCTTGACGATCACATAATCCAGCCCGAGCCTCGCGAAGATGCGTTCATAGGCGTCACGCTGGGCCTGGTAGCTCGCGTCGAGGCCCGCGTCGGTGTAGTCGAACGAGTAGGCGTCTTTCATCGTGAACTCGCGGCCACGCAACAGCCCAGCTCGAGGACGCAGTTCGTCGCGGTACTTGTCCTGGATCTGGTAGATCGTGAGCGGCAGGTCCTTGTAGCTGGAGTAAAGGTCTTTCACCAAAAGCGTGAAGACCTCTTCATGGGTGGGCGCGAGCAGATAATCGGCACCTTTGCGGTCCTTGAGGCGGAACAGGTCGTCGCCGTATTCGGTCCAGCGGCCGGTCTGTTCGTACGGGTCCCTCGGCAGCAGTGCCGGAAAGTGCACCTCCTGCGCGCCCGCGCGGGTCATCTCCTCGCGTACGATCTGCTCGATCCGTCTCTTGACCTTGAGCCCGAGCGGCAGCCACGCGAACACTCCCGGCGCCTGGCGACGGATGTAGCCGGCCCGAACCAGCAGGCGGTGGCTGGCCACCTCGGCATCGGCGGGGTCGTCGCGGAGAGTACGGACAAACAGGTGTGAGAGGCGAGTGAGCACGAGATCTACCTTAGCTCCCGCCGGTCCGGCGCCGTGAGAGTGCGCATTCGGTCCTTCGCAGCGTTCAGGAAGGACGTATTGCGCACTCTCACGAGGAGGGGCTGGTCAGGCACCAGCGAAGAAGGCGGAGATCGCGGCGGACAGCGCACGCGGATCGTCGACATGGCAGAGCTCGCGCGCCGAATGCATGGACAGCAGCGGCACCCCCACATCGACGGTGCGGATTCCGAGTCTCGTGGCCGTCAGTGGGCCGATCGTCGACCCGCAGGGCACCGTGTTGTTCGAGACGAACTCCTGATACGTGACGCCGGCTTCGGCCGAGCACCTGGCCCAGAGGGCGGCACCGTGGGCATCCGTGGCGTATCGCTGGTTGGCGTTGATCTTCAGCAGTGGCCCACCGCCCAGGATCGGATGGTTCGCGGGGTCGTGACGTTCCGCATAGTTCGGATGCACCGCGTGTCCGGCATCGGCCGAGACGCACCAGGATGCGGCCAGTGCCTGTATGCGTTCAGAGCCGCTCGCCCCGAGGCCGTCACCGATCCGGGTGAGCACGTCGGCGAGGAAGGGGCCACTGGCACCTGACCGCGACTCGGAGCCGAGTTCCTCGTGGTCGAACGCGGCCAACACGCTGATCTGGCCGGCGCTCTCGTGCGAACTATCGGCTGCAGCCAGCAGGGCGACGAGACCGGCGTGCACGGCACTGAGGTTGTCCATCCGGCCGGCCGCGAACAGGTCGCCGTTCAGCCCGAACCGTGCGGGTGTCTGGGTGTCGACGGTGAGCATGTCGTAGCCGGCGACGTCGTCGCCGGCCAGGCCCACCAGGGATGCCAGGTGGCCGACGATGTCGGCGTCCTGTACATCACCGACGCCGAACACCGGGTTCAGGTGTTTCTGCCGGTCGAGGGTGAGCCCGTTGTTCACCTCACGGTCGAGGTGGATCGCCAGTTGCGGAATACGCAGGATGGGCCCGGTGCGCACCAGATGCTCGGAGCCGTCCCTGGTGACCAGGCGCCCAGCGAGTTCGAGTTCGCGGTCGAGCCACGAGTTCGCGAGCGGGCCGCCGTACACCTCGACCCCGGCCTGCAACCAGCCGTGGGCGCCGGTGGTGGGTTTCGGCTTCAGTTTGAAGCCCGGCGAGTCGGTATGGGCACCGAGGATTCGAAACGCAGTGGTCGCCTGGGCCGACTCCGGCTGGAGCCAGGCGATGACGGCGCCGTCACGCACCACATAGTGGCGGCCTGCAGTGTCAGGCCACGGGTCGCTTTCGTTGAGTGCACTGAACCCGGCGTCAGCCAGGCGCCGGGCCACCTCCGCTGCCGCGTGATACGACGACGGCGAGGCGGAGATGAATCCGGCGAAATCATTGATGTGTGAGGTTGTGGCATCCATGCAGTCAATCCAACCATCGAATCCCCCGGCGCGGGTTCGTGCGGAGTCACGGCGTGTGCACTGGGTCAACTGCGGGCGAGCTGCTCCGTCAGTGCGTCGACGAACGCTGCTGGGTGCTCCAGGTGCGGAGAGTGCCCGCAATCATTCAGCAGCAATTCGTTCGTTCTACCCCCGGCGGCCCGGTAGGACTCCAGCACCCGGCGCGTCTGCGCGATCATCTGCTGCGGCGGTGCCGCCTCCGCGCCCGGCCAGCCGGGGATGACGCCCAGCGACCCAAGAAAGTTGAGGTCGAAGGCCGACGCGTCGGACACGATCGCGTCGTTCTCGCCGTGGATCCACAGGATGGGCGGCTTGTCCGCGAGGTCGACGATCCCGGTGACATTGAAATACTGCGGGGCCATGGTGTTCAGCACCCCGCGGGTGCCCGGCGCGAACCCGGGCCAGTTCTCCGATGCCGAGGAGGTTCCGGGATAGTTGTCGTCGCCGGTGGCAGTGGTCAGCATCGACTGCACCCACAGGTCTTCGTGCTTCGAGACGAACCCGTCGGCGACATAGCTGCTGCGGTACACCGAGCGGGGCGATGTCTGTTCATCAGATGTCAGGTCGCCGGCCGCGAGCCGCGCGATGAAGTCGGGGTTCGCCCCTCCGCCGCCGGTGCCCGCACCATCCGGGGTGAGCATCCGTCCGTCCGCGGCCGTGCCGCCGAACCCGTAGGGAGAGACCGGGGCCACCAGCGTGAGGCCCGAAACGAATTGAGGATGCTCCAACAACAGTTGCATCGCCACACCGCCACCCATGCTCCAGCCGACCACCTGCGCGCGGTCGATCTCCAGAGTCTCGAGCACCGACACCACGTCGTCGGAGAAGTCTCCGAGTCCGCGGGTGGCGTCCACCGGGAGGGTGGAGCTGCCGCCGAACCCGCGCAGGTCGATCGCGAGCGCGCGCACGGACGCGGGCATCTCGAGCATCACCGGTTGCCAGAACAACGAACTCGACACGTTGCCGTGGATGAACACGACGGTGCTCGATGCGTCGGAGGTGGGCCGCTCGAGTACGTTCGCCGTCAGGCGCGCGGTGGTGACGGTGCGCTGCTCGATACCATCGAGAATTGTTGGGGTGTTCATGGTGTCCTCCCTGACGCCGGTGGCCGGTGGCCGCGACCGCGGCGCACCCTCACTCTTCGATCATTATTGCGTGCTGAGCAGTGGTTCGGTCACGTTCCAGGTCATTTCAGGATCGCGCTCAGGACCGCAGCGTCGCCGCGTCTCTCGCGGTGCCTGTCGCGGTGTCTGTTGCGGCCTCTGTCCCAGAGACGCCTTCGGCAATCGTCAGGGGTGCGCCCGTCGCTGCCACGATCTCATCAGCGGCGACACCGGGAGCGCACTCGACCAGCACGAGACCATCCGGTGTCACATCGATCACCGCGAGGTCGGTGATGATGCGATCGACCACACCACGCCCGGTCAACGGCAGGGTGCACTCGGAGACGATCTTCGCCGACCCGTCACGAGCGACGTGCTCCATCAGCACGATCACCCGGCCGGCGCCGTGCACGAGGTCCATCGCACCGCCGGGGCCCTTGACCATCGTGCCGGGGATCATCCAGTTGGCGAGGTCACCGCCTTCGGACACCTGCATCCCGCCGAGGATGGCCGCGTCGATCTTGCCTCCCCTGATCATCCCGAAACTCATCGCCGAGTCAAAGTACGACGCTCCGTCCAGGACGGTGACCGTCTCCTTGCCCGCATTGATGAGGTCGGGATCGACTGCCGTGCGCGCAGGATAGGGCCCGACCCCGAGGATGCCGTTCTCGGACTGCAGGATCACGGTCACGTCGTTGGGCACATAGTTGGGCACGAGTGTCGGAAGTCCGATTCCGAGGTTCACGTAGGAGCCGTTGGTCAACTCGAGCGCCGCCCGGGCGGCCATCTCGTTCCTGGTCAGAGCCATGGTCAGGCCTCCTCGGTCACGGTCAGCTTTTCAATACGTTTCTCGATGTCGCTCCCGACCAGGACAACACGGTCGACGTAGACGCCGGGCAGGTGCACCCGGTCGGGATCCAGGCTGCCCGCTGGCACCAGTTCCTCCACCTGCGCGATACACACCCGGCCCGCCATCGCCGCCAAGGGCGAAAAGTTGCGGGCCGTCTTGTTGAAGATCAGATTGCCGTGCGTGTCACCGACGGCGGCGTGCACCACTGAGAAGTCGGTGGTGATCGCCTCTTCCAGCACGAAGTCACGGTCGACGCCGCGCACCGGGAAACAGGCGGTGGGCTTCGCCGTCGACGCGAGTACGATACTGCCGTCGGCGGCGTAGCGCACCGGCAACCCGCCGTCGGCCACCTGGGTGCCGACTCCGGTCTGGGTGTAGAACGCGGCGATTCCGCTGCCGCCGGCGCGCAGTTTCTCGGCGAGGGTGCCCTGGGGGGTGAGCTCGAGGTCGAGTTCACCAGTCAGGTACCGCCTCGCGAACTCCTTGTTCTCGCCGACGTATGATGACGTCATCTTCGTGATCAGCCCCTCGGCGAGCAGCAGCCCGAGACCCCAATCGTCCACACCGCAGTTGTTGCTCACGATCGCAAGGTCTGAGACCCGCCTCGCGAGCAACGCCTCGATGACCGCCATCGGATTGCCGCACAGCCCGAAGCCGCCGACCGCGATCGAGGCACCGTCTGGAATATCGGCCACTGCTTCTTCGGCCGAATCCACAACCTTTGAGAACGTCATCGCCTGCCCTCCAAGTCGTCTGTCTTGCCACCGTGTTCATCGGCCTGCACGTGGGCCCGAAGAACGGTGGCGACGAATCGCGCTCCCTCCTTCGACATGATGATCGTGTAATGGTTCACATCCGGCACCTCGAGCACGCGACGTGAGGGGAGCTCGTCCCACTCGGAGGCTGTCCTGGCCGCGTAGAGTGCCGCCGGCTCGTTCATCAATCCGCGCGGTGCCCGCAGAAATTCGATCGGTACAGCCACCGCAGCGAGAGCCTCGGCGTAGCCGGCGCTGCCGTCAAGTTGCAACACGTCTTCGGCAACCGCGGCCACCTGCGTCGACGGGATGAATCCCGAGTCGGTCTCGTCGAGGTCGTAGTCGACGTAGGCCTCGAACTCCGGTGACCACTGGTCGGCGAACGCTGGGTGCCGGCGCCAGAACCGGGCGTACTCGGCCCGGCTCGCGAAGGTCTGGGTCAGCCGGTCTGCGGCCGGCCCGAGCATGGCCGCCGGGTCTGCATTCGCGGGCCGGGGAATCGGAAGCCCCCCGTCGACCAGTACCAGCGAGCGCACCCTGGCCGGATGCCTCTCCGCCAGGCGCACCGAAACGAATGCCCCCATGGAATGGCCGACGACGACAGCATCGTCGACCGCGAAGGCGTCGAGCAGCGCCGCCATATCGTCGGCGTGCCGTTTCAAACCGTACGGCCCGGGCAACCCGTTGCTGCGGGCTCGGCCGCGCAGGTCGGGCGCAATGATGCGGGTGGTCGGCAGGGCCCTGGCCAGGAACGGCCAGCTGTAGTGCGAGGCCGTGATGCCATGAATGGCGAGAACGACGGGGCCGGGTGCAGTGGGATTCCAGACTCCCCCGGCCAACTCGCCGCCGGCGACCGGCACCCGAAATGTTTCGTAGTCGTTCATCGGGCGCTCCAGCCCCCATCCATGGTGTGGCTCGCGCCGGTGACCATGCCGGCGTCTGGTCCGGCCAGCCAGAGCGCGAGGCTCGCGACCTCTGAGGGTTCGACCAACCGTTTGATCGCCGACTCGGCCAGCATCACGTCGGTCACCACCTGGTCTTCGCGGATGCCGTGCAGTTTCGCCTGCCCCGGCAGTTGCGCCTCGACCAATGGCGTGCGCACATAGGTCGGATTGATGCAGTTGCTGGTCACCCCGTGCGCTCCGCCTTCGAGCGCCGTCACCTTCGACAGGCCCTCCAAGCCGTGCTTGGCCGCCACGTAGGCGCTCTTGTACTGGGATGCCCGCAACCCGTGCACGCTGGACAGGTTGAGCACCCGGCCGAAGCCCTGCTCATACATGTGCGGCAGCGCAGCACGGATCAGCAGGAACGGAGCCTCCAGCATCACCCGGAGCATGAGGGCGAACCGCTCCGGGTCGAAGTCTTCTATCGGGGCCACGTGCTGCAGGCCGGCGTTGTTGACAAGGATGTCGCAGTCGAGGCTCACGTCGCGAAGTGCGACCGTGTCAGAGAGGTCGACAGCCCACGAGTCTCCATCCAGCTCGGCGGCAACCTCGGCCGCCGCCTCGCCGTTCAGGTCCGCGATCGTCACCCGTGCACCCGCCGCGGCGAATGCGCGGGCGCAGGCGGCGCCGATCCCGCTGGCGCCGCCGGTGATCAGTGCTGTGCGGCCGGTCAGATCGGTCATGGTTTCGCCCTTTCGCTGGGGGTGGTTGCGCCGGGGTTGGCCACACTGTCGGCCGGCGCCCGCAATGCTCCCTCGATGAATCGCATCATCTCGTCGAAGACGTGCTCGGGAACCTGGTTCGTGCCACTCGCCGTGGGGTCGGCATCCGCGCCCTGGTCGCCGTCGCCCCAGAGCACCCAGCGCATGCCGATCATTTCGCCGATGCCCATCAGTGCCCACGCGGCCACGGTCGGGTCGATGTCGCTGATCTCGCCCGCCTCACCCGCCTCGGTGAGGCCCTGGATGTAGCCCTCGACGATGCGGGTGTAGTGCAGCCGGAGCGCCCCGGGCGACACGAACTCGGCTTCCCTGATCACCCGGTACAGGGCCGGGTGTTCCGCGGTGAAGGTGAAGAACGCCCGGAATCCGGCCCGCTCCGATTCAATCCGGTTGGTGGTCTCGGCGCTGGCAGCGCTCATCGCCTTGCGCACCCGGTGGTTCAGGTCTTCGACCAGTTCGTTGAAGATGTCGAGTTTGGTCGCGAAGTAGAGGTAGAACGTTCCCTGGCCGATGCCCGCGGCCTCGGTGATCCGCGAGACGGATGCCTCGGCGTAGCCGTACTTCGCAAAGACGCGCTCGGCCGCCTCGAGCAGTCGCCTTCTCGTGGCGACACCGCGGGCGGTGCGGGGTGGTGAAATCGTCACCGGTCGGCCTCCTCGGAGAAAGGGATCGACGCCGGCACGACGTCGTCTCGCCACTGCTTGAGCAACTCGTGCCTCAGCACTTTGCCGGCACTCGACCGGGGAATCTCTGCGACGAATCGCACCCGAGCAGGCACTTTGAATCTCGCCAGTTGGCTGCGGGCGTGCGCGAGTAGGTCAGCCTCGTCGGTGGCGCGAGAAGCATTGGCCACCACGAACGCGACACCCACCTCACCCCAGCGTTCGTCGGCAACTCCGACGACGGCGGCGTCGCTCACCGCCGGGTGCTCGAACAGCACGCGCTCGACCTCGGCAGGCGCAACGGACTCACCGCCCGAGATGAACACGTCGCTGAGTCGGTCAATGACCTGGAAGTAGCCGTTCTCGTCACGTCGCACCAGATCACCGGTGTGCAGCCAGCCGCCCTGCAGTGCTCGTTCGGTCAGTTCGGGGGCGCGAAAATAACCTGCGAAGACTCCGGGGCCACGAACGAGGAGTTCGCCCTCGGCAGCCCCATCCCGTTGTTCGCCGGTGACCGGGTCGGCGACGGCGACTTCGACGTGCGGGTAGGGCAAGCCGGCGAATCCCGCCATTCGGGTCGCGTCCTCGTCGGGCAGGCAGAGCACGTTCGGGCTGGCCTCGGTCAACCCGTAGCCCTGGCTGAGAGAGACGCCGCGCGCATGCCAGGTACGCAACAATGGCTCGGGCATCGGTGCCCCGCCGACGATGGCGTGGGTCAGGCTGGACAGGTCGGTGCGGGCGAAGGACCGATGCTGGGCGAGAAAGAGATAGTTGGTCGGCACGCCCATCGTGGTGGTGATGCGCCGGTCGGCGATCAACTGCAATACCCGGCCGGGGTCGAACGTGCGCTCGAGCACGACCGTCGCGCCCACCCACCAGGCCAACAACGGTTGAATGTTCCAGCCGCCCACATGGTATTGCGGCATCACCGCCAGGACCACGTCGGAACTGGTGAGTTCGGCGATGCGGGAGAGGGACAGGTTCGTCCAGAAACAGTTGGCGTGGGTGAGCACCGCCGCCTTTGCGCTGCCCTGGGTGCCCGAGGTGAAGATCATCAGCAACGGGTCGTCATCGCGGACCCCGCGCGTCGTGCGAGATTCACCGCCTGTGCCCAGAGTCGGATGTCGGGGTGACGGCACCTCGACCTCGACGCCACGGGCCCCGAGTTGCGTGATCGGTGGCGCGTCGACGGCACGCTCTGCGGCCGCGCGTGCGAGGGTGGCGAACTCGTCCTCGATCACGAGCAGTGCGGGGTCGGCCAGTTGCAGCTGTTCGGACAGCTCACGCACCGAGAGCCGCCAGGACAGCGGCACCAGCACGAGCCCGGCCTTGGCACAGGCGAAGAACAGTACGACATGATCTGCACTGTTGCCGGTGACGGTGGCGATGCGGTCTCCGATGAGGTAGCCGGCCTGAAGGAGGGCGCCGGCCAACGCGGCCGCCCTGTCCTCCAACTGGCCATAGCTCAGTGGCACTCCCCGGTCGTCGACGGCCACCCGCTCCGGGGTCGCACGCGCACGGTCGCTGGTCCACCGCCCCAGGCAATGCAGACCGTCGGGGTGCAGTGATTCGGTTTGCGGAGGCAGCGTGTGGATCACACCAACTCCTTCTCTTCAACCGTCTGGTTGCGTCGAGCGGCTTGAACGCTTGCGGGAATCCCCGCGATGCCACCGGGCAGGAACAACACCACGAGAATGAACAGCGTCCCGAGGATGAACAGTGGTTGCGACAAGGGTATCCGAAGGATATCGGGCAACGAGGCGACCGCCTCGGACCCCGCGAGTGCGGTCAGCCTCTGGTCGAGCAGTGTGTACACGATTGCGCCGAGCACGGCACCCCAGCGGTAGCCGACCCCACCGAGCACCACGATCACCAGGAGTGACAATGTGAAGTCGGGAGTGGCCACTCGCGGGGACACCCCGGACTGCAGCAAGAGGAATCCCATCCCTGCGATTGCGGCCAATACCCCGGCGATGGCGAAGATGACCAACCTGACCCCGTACGGCCGGATACCGAGCACGCGCACTCGCAGGTCGTTCTCCCTGGCCGCGGCCACCACGTGGCCGGCCCGGGACTTCTCCACCCAGAGCGTCACCAAATAAACCACGACCAGGATGGCCAGTGCCAGCCAGTACAGGTTCTTGGTCTGGAGCACCCCGACGAGCGCGTCGGGCACACGGGTCACATCCAGCGGCAGACCCTCTTCACCGCCGGTCTTCTTGCCGGGGTTGCGCCTGACCAGCACTGAACCCGCCTGCGCGAAGGCGAGGGTGACCATGGCGAACGAGATGCCGGTCACGCGCAGGCTGAGCGCGCCCACGAACGCCGAGAGAATGATCGCGAACACGATGGTGATCAGGATCGCAGCGACGAATGCGCCGCCAGGAGGCAGCCACTCGGGCGCGAAGTTGCGAAGCACCACGCCGAGCCCGTAGGCGCCGGCCGCGAAGAACAGCGCATGGCCGAAGCTCAGCATGCCTGCCAGACCGAACAACAGGTGGTAGCTGAGCGCGAGTGCCGCGATCAGCATGGCGTACGCGAGCACCTGTAGTGTTCCTGGCGTGTAGGACGGGCCGGGGAAGACACCGGGAATATCGATGGCGAGCAGCGGAAGGAGCGCGGCGAACCCGATCAATGCGACACTGGCGGCCACGATGATCCCGGCGCGCATCCGGGCAGATATCTTTGTCATCGCACACTCTTCCCCATCAGGCCCTGTGGCCGGATCAGCAGCACCGCGGCCAGCGCCAGTACGACTGCGAGGTCACCGGTGCCCCAGAGGTAGTAATTCGCGAACTGCTGCAACACCGCCACCAGCACACTGGCAACGGCAGCACCGGCCAGGGAGCCGAGGCCGCCGATCACCGTGACGATGAAGGCGAAGATCAGAAGCGATCCCCCGATGTGGGCTGAGACGTAACCGTAGTAGACCGAGGCGAGCACACCGCCGAGCCCGGCCGCGGCCCCACCGATGGCGAACACGAGGGTGAACGCGCGCCGCACATCGATTCCGAGGGCCGTGACCATCGACCGGTTCTCGACCCCGGCCCGGATGATCAGACCGTAACGGGTGTGTTTGAGGAAAAGCACGATCGCGAGCAGCACCAGCGCGGCGCAGCCGATCAGGAGGAAACGACTGTTCGGGATGCGTGCTCCGAGGATCTCAGTGGTCAGCCCCAGCCATTCCGGGTTGACCACATAGATCGGGTCGGTGCCCCAGATCCCCTCGAACAGTGCAACCGAGGCCAGGGCCAGACCGACCGTGACCAACACCTGTTCGATGTGCCTGAGGTACAGCGGCCGGATCAGAAAGAACTCGGTGGCCGCGGCGAAGGCGGCACCGATGATGGCTCCCGCGATCATGGAGGCACCGAGTGTCCACCATGTGCCGTCGCTCAGCCGTCTGGCCACCTCCCAACCGATGAACGCGCCGAGGGTGAGGAAGGAGCCGTGGGCGAAGTTCAGCACGCCCATGAGGCCGTAGATCAGGGACAGCCCGGAGGCCACCAGGAAGTACAGTGCCCCGAGGCCGAGGCCGGTGATCAACAACAGCACGATGGTGCTCATACCGACACCTCTTCGTTCGTCGAGCTGTCGGCCGCGGCAGCACTGCTGCTTTCTGCACTGCTGCTTTCTGCACTGCTGCTTTCTGCACTGTCTCCGTGCACACCCAGCAGTCGGGTGATCAGGTCTTCGTCATCGAGCAACTCGTCGGCCTCACCGGTGAACACGACCCGACCGTCGGCGAGCACCACAACCCTGTCGGCGAGTTGTCGGATCACCTGCAGGTTCTGCTCCACCAGGAGAATCGGCACCGTGCGGGCTGCGGTCTCCAGCGCGTTGGCGACCTCGCCGACGATCCGGGGCGCCAACCCCTTGGTCGGCTCGTCCACCAGCAACAGCTTGTTGGTGTTCAGCAACGCCCGTGCCAACGACACCATCTGTTGCTGCCCGCCAGACAGCGTGCCCGCGCGCTGTGCTGCGCGCTGCACCAGATCGGGGAACAGCTCGTCGATGAACTCGCGGTTCGGGGCGGCATCTCGTTCGGCCAGCTTCAGGTTCTCGGCCACCGTGAGGGCAGAGAAGATCTCGCGGTCCTCGGGAACGTATCCGATGCCCAGTTGAACGATCTTGTGGGTGGGCATCCGATCAATACGGCGTCCTTCGAAGGTGACCTCGCCGGTGCGGGTGATCAGTCCCAGGATCGATTTGATGGTGCTGGTCTTGCCCACGCCGTTGCGACCCAGAAGCGCGGTCACGCCGGTGCTCGGCACGTCGAAGGAGACATCTTCGACGACCTGTTGGCCTGCGATGCTGCCTCGAAGCGCTCGCACCGAAAGGATGTTCTCGCTCATGCCGTCGCTCCCAGATACGCCGATTGCACGCGTTCGTCGGCCATCACCTTCTGGGGGGTGTCGCAGGCGAGCAGTTCGCCGTGGTGCATGACGGCCACCCGGTCGACCAACCCCATGACAACCTCCATGTGGTGCTCGACCATGAGCACCGTGCGTCCGCCGTGGTGCAGACCGCGAATGACGTCCATCAGCCCTGGTACGTCGCCGGATCCGACGCCGGCCATCGGTTCGTCGAGCAGAATGACCCGCGGCTCCATCGCCAGCAGCATCGCGATCTCCAATTTGCGTTTGTCTCCGTGCGAAAGGCCGCCGGCCAGGGCGTGGCCCCGGCTGGCGAGCCCGACCTCGGCCAGGCGGTCCTGGGCGACGCGGTTCGCGTCGTCCGAACCACGCGGGAAGCGGGTCACCCGCGTGGCACCGCCGGCCTGTACCTGGGCGGCGAGCCGAACGTTCTCGGTCGCGGAGAGCCCGTTGAACAGGCTCGAGGTTTGAAAGGTGCGGCCCAGGCCAGCCCGTGCCCTGGTGTGGATCGGTTCGCGAGTGACTTCTCTGCCATCGAGGCGAACCACACCCTCGGTCGCGGTGAGAACACCCGAGATCACGTTGAACAGGGTGGTCTTTCCCGCCCCGTTCGGGCCGATCACACCGAGCATCTCGCCTGCGGCGACCGACAGCGACACATCCCGGAGGATCTGCGCACCGCCGATCTGCAGGCCGACGCCGTCTATTTCAAGTACAGCGGCTTCGAGTACGGGCTGGCCGGTCACGGAAATTAACCGATCGGCGGCGCGACGACGTCAGCGTCGACCACGTCAACCAGCTCCGGAGTCCAGTTGCCGTCGGCATCCTTGACCAGTTTGGCCTGGAACATCGGCTGGATCATGGCGTGGTCCTCGGCACGAACCGTGACCGAACCCTTCACCGAGTCGAACGTCCAGCCCTCAAGGGCACCGATCATGTCGTCGACGTTGTCTCCGCCGCCGGCGGACACAGCCTGGACGAGCATCTGGGCCGCCACAAAACCATCGGGTGTGAACAGGTCTGCCTGCTCCCCGGCGGCGTCGAGGTGGGCGATCATCGCCTGGCTGGCGGCGTTGTCCGTTGCGGAACCGAAGTAGTGCGACAGGAAGCTGATCTTGTCGCTGGCGGGGCCGTAGGCACCGTAGGTCGACAGGTCACCCAGTCCGGTCACGACCGGAATCGAGTCGAAGACACCCTGCTGCTGGAGGGACTCCCACATCGCTCCTGACGAGGCACCGGCCCAGGCCACGAAGACCAGGTCGGGCTTCGCGTCGAGCAGCTGCTGCGAGAACGGGGTGAACTCGGTCGCGTCCTCGGCGACCAGTACGCCGTCAACGGTGGCGCCCTTCGCACCGAGCACGGCCTCGACGCCGGCGAGGTTGCCCTGGCCGAACGCGTTGTCCTGCGCGAACACGACGATCTTCTTGCCTGAGGGATCACCGATGAACGTGCCGGAAGTGGCGACATCCTGGTAGGTCTGGCGGCCGGAACGGAAGGTGTACTCGTTCACCCCGGTGATGACGTCGGCGGCTGCCGGGCCCGAGAGGTACAGAACCTTGTTCTGTTCGGCCTGTTCGGCCAGCGAAACGGCGATGCCGGACACGACGGTGCCGGCGAGGATCTGGTAGCCCTGACCGATCAGGTCCTTGGCCTTGGAGACGGCGGTGTCAGGGTTGCCCTGGTCGTCTTCCCACGTGATCTGCAGCTCACGACCGTCGACAGCGCCGGTACCATCGGTGGCATAGTCGAGCCCCGCGTTGAAACCGTTGACGTACGCTGCGCCGTATGCCGCGAGCGGGCCGGTGATCGAGGTGATCATGCCGACTTGTACCGGGTCGCCCGTGGCCGGGGCACTCGTCTCGCCGGCAACGGGCGCGGTGCTGGGAGCAGGGTCTGCTCCGGTTGGTGCGCAACCGACCAGCACCAGGGCGGCGGCTGCGATCAGCGCCGGTGCCGCAAACTTCTTTGTTACCCGCATGGGGACTGCCTTTCCTTACAGTGAACGACGATAATGGATTGTGAACCTGACACATGGTTCAGGTCTCAGAAACCTATGATGGATGTAGGCCGCTGTCAAGTCGAAACGCGTGGGCAGCCGCAGGACACGAAGCAACGAACAGAGAAACAAGCACAGAATGAGGTCATCATGAGCAACACCGAGGTCGTCATCATCGCAGGGTCGCGCACACCGCAGGGACGGGTCAACGGGCAGTTGTCTTCGATGACCGCCGTGCAGTTGGGAACCGCCGCCATCGCCGGCGCACTGGCACGAGCCACGGTCACCGGCGACCAGGTGGACGCCGTGGTGATGGGGCAGGTGCTGCAGGCCGGTTGCGGGCAGAACCCGGCGCGTCAGAGCGCGATTGCAGCAGGCATCCCGTGGAACGTTCCCTCGATGACGGTGAACAAGGTGTGCCTGTCCGGCCTCGCCGCCATCATCGATGCCGCCCGCATCATCCGCCTCGGTGAAGCGAGCGTGGTGATCGCCGGCGGCCAGGAGTCGATGTCACTTGCCCCCCACCTGTTGCCCGGCTCCCGGCAGGGCTGGCCGTATGGCAGCGTCACGGCCCTGGACCACGCCGCCCACGACGGCTTGAGCGATGCCTTCGACGGCCTGTCGATGGGGCTTTCCACCGACAATCACAACACCAGGCTGGGTATCGGCCGGCTGGAGCAGGATGAGATAGCCGCCGCCTCACACCAGCGCGCGGCGAAGGCACAAGCCGACGGCCTGTTCGCGGATGAGATCACCCCGCTCGCCGTGCCGCAGCGCCGAGGCGAGCCATTGGTGGTCGACACCGATGAGGGAGTGCGCGCCGACAGCACCACCGAGACGCTGGCCCGGTTGCGGCCCGCCTTCGATCCTTCCGGAACCATCACCGCGGGCAACTCGTCGCCGCTCAGCGACGGCGCCAGCGCGGTCGTGGTGGCCAGCCGGGCGTGGGCCGAGGAGCACGGTCTGCCGTGGCTCGCCGTGGTGGAGGCATCCGGCCAGGTCGCCGGCCCCGACAACTCCCTGCACTCGCAGCCGGCGAATGCGATCATTCGCGCGCTGACCCGTCAGGGCTGGCAGGCCGACGACCTCGACCTGGTCGAGATCAACGAGGCGTTTGCCGCGGTCGCGCTGGAGTCCACTCGGGAGCTCGGGATCACCGCAGACCGGGTCAATATCCACGGCGGGGCGATCGCGATCGGGCATCCCATCGGCTCCTCTGGAACCCGGCTCGCCCTGCACGCAGCATCGGAGTTGGCGCGTCGCGGCACCGGCAAGGCCGCTGTCGCCCTCTGCGGGGGCGGCGGCCAGGGCGAGGCGCTGCTGCTGCGGCGCTGATGTCGTTCCCGCCCCCGAGAATTTCAGGACGACAGCGGGGCGGGGCCGCTACGGCGCCCCGCCCCCGTCAGCTCCTGAAGTTGTTGCAGTGACACGTCAGCCGACGTCAGCCGAAGAAGTTGATCGGCTTGACGATGTCGGCGTACATCAGCAACAGGCTCATCGCGCCCAGCACGGCGACGACCGCGAACGTGATCGGCATCAGCTTGGCCGTGTCGACGGGGCCCGGATCGCGCCGCTTGAACACCTTCGCGAACCAGCGGCGGATGCCCTCCCACAGGGCACCGGCGATGTGGCCGCCATCCAGAGGCATCAAGGGGATCAGGTTGAACACGAGCAGGGCTACGTTCAGTGATGCCAGCAGCCCGATGAACGAGTACACCTTGTCCATGACCGGGATGGTATTGATCATGGCGATCTCCCCGGCCACTCGGCCGACGCCGACCACGCTGATCGGGCCGTTCGGGTCGCGCGGGGCCGTGCTGAATGCTGCGTTGGCGACGTCGACGAGCCGCTGCGGCAGGTGCAGGATCATGTTGCCGACCGCGGCAATGTTCTCGCCGACCGCTGGCAGCACGGCGGTCACGGGCTGCCGCACCAGTTCGGAGGCCGGACCGATGCCGACGAAGCCGACATTCTGCAATTCGGGCTTGCCATCCGCGCCGTTGATCACGTTGCCCTCTGCGTCGAGGGCGTAACGCTCGGTCAACAGCGGTGTCAGGGCGAGCGTCTGCTGGGCGCCATCACGGTTGACCACCACGCTCAGCGTCTGCCCGGACGCGTCACGGATCAGAGCCGTCGACTGGTTCCAACTGGTGATCGGCACGCCATCGATGGAAACAAGCGTGTCGCCCGGTTTGATCCCAGCAACGGCGGCCGGCGCCTTCGGGTCAGCCGCCGTGCAGGCCTGGCTCGTACTGGTCGCCGGCAATGCGCACTCCGAGACCGACCCGATCGTGGTCGACGGCATCGCCTGGCCGAACCCCATCAGCAGGATGGCGAACAACACCACCGCGATCAGGAGGTTCATGAACGGCCCACCGGCCATGATGATGACGCGCTTCCAGACCGGCAGGCGGTAGAAGGCGCGGTGATCCTCGCCCTCACCGATGGTGTCAGCAGACGCACGCCGAGCATCGTCGACCAGCGAACCGGTGAAGCCCCGCTTTACCGGCACCGTGTCTCCGGCACCGTCTTGCACGAGAGTGTTGAAGAAACCCGTGCTGGCGGTGCGCATCCCGCCGCCAGATTTCACCGGCGGGAACATGCCGATCATGGCGATGTAACCGCCGAGGGGGATCATCTTGATGCCGTACTCGGTCTCGCCCCTCGTGCGCGACCACAGCGTTTTGCCGAATCCGATCATGTACTGGGTGACCTTCACCCCGAACAGTTTTGCGGGCACCAGGTGCCCGATCTCGTGCAACCCGATCGACACGGCCAGGCCGACCACCATGATGGCGACGCCGAGGAGGAACAAGAGAATGGAATCCACGGTCTCAGGGTAACCGCTGAAACCTGTGGGCGCGCTGGCCGAAACCTGAGGGTCTCGGATGCCGCGGGAGCCGGCTCTGCGCCTACGACGCGATGAGGGTGACCGGTTCGTGTGAAACCGGGAAGTTCACCGATCGGGCGATGAAGCATTTGCCGGCCGCCTCGGCATGCAGCTGTGTCATCAGTTCGGCCTGCTCGGCATCGGTGATCGTGACCACGGGTTTGAGCGTGACGCCTGTGAACTGTCCGCCGCCATCAGGGGTCTGCTCCATCACTCCTCGGGCGTCGTCTCGATAATCGGTGACGATGACACCGTGCAGGACTGCAACGTGCAGGAAGGAGAGCATATGGCACTGCGCGAGGGCCGCCACCAGAAGGTCTTCCGGGTTCCAGCGGTCGGCGTTTCCGTGGAACACCCGCGCTGCGGAGCCGGCGATCGGTGCCTTACCCGCGGCGGTCAGCTCAAGTTCCCGGCCGTATTCACGGTAGCCGCTGGTGCCGGTGCCCCGGTTGCCCTGCCAGGTGCACGAGACCTCGAAATGGTGTTCGTTCAACAATTCTTCAGCTCCCGACCCGTGGCTACTCCCACTGGAGTAAATGCTATCGACAAACTTCCGGGCAACGATAAGCTGGAGGAACCATGACTGACACACTTTCTGCCCCCGCATCCGCATCGTCCGCCGCTTCCAAGTACAGCGTTCCCCAGGAACGCCGTATTGTCACGGCCATACCCGGACCACGGTCCGTCGAACTGCACAAACGACGCCAGGCCGTCGTGCCGGTCGGGGTGTCGTCCGTTCTGCCGGTTTACATCGCCCGCGCAAACGGGGCGATCGTGGTCGACGTCGACGGCAACCAGTTCATCGACCTCGGCGCCGGGATCGGCGTGACCACCATCGGACACACCGACGCCGCAGTGGTGCGAGCCGCCCACGAGCAGATCGATGACGTGTTGCACACCCTGTTCACGGTCACGCCTTATGAGGAGTACGTGCGCGTCGCCGAGCTGCTGGCCGAGCACACGCCAGGCGATTTCGCCAAGAAGACCGTCCTGATCAACGCGGGCGCCGAGGCCGTGGAGAATGGCGTGAAGATCGCCCGCAAATACACCGGGCGAAACGGTGTCGCGGTGCTCGACGACGCCTACCACGGTCGCACCAACCTCACCATGGCGATGAACTTCAAGGCGGCCCCGTACGCGACCGGGTTCGGCCCGCTCGCCGGCGACGTCTACCGCGCCCCGAACTCCTACCCGTACCACGACGGCTTGAGCGGCGCAGACGCCGCCAAGCGCACCATCGCCTATCTGGAGAAGTCCGTCGGCGCCGAAGACCTGGCCTGCCTGGTGGTCGAGCCGATCCAGGGTGAGGGCGGTTTCATCGTTCCAGCCGACGGGTTCCTTCCGGCCCTGCAGGAGTGGTGCACCGCCAACGGGATCGTCTTCATCGCCGATGAGATCCAGTCGGGTCTCGCGCGCACCGGCGCCTGGTACGCGAGCGAGCACTTCGGCCTGGTGCCGGACATGGTGTTGAGCGCGAAGGGCATCGCCGGCGGTCTCCCTCTGGCTGCTGTCACCGGCCGCGCCGAAATCATGGACTGTGCCCAGCCCGGTGGCCTCGGCGGCACGTTCGGCGGAAACCCGGTGGCCGCAGCCGCCGCGGTCGCCGTGTTCGAGCAGATCGCCGCAGGAAACTTGTTGGCCGAGGCGACTCGCATCCAGAACACTTTGGTGCCCGCGTTGGAGAAGCTGAAGCAGAAGTACGACGTCATCGGAGACATCCGCGGTATCGGGGCGATGATCGCGATCGAGCTCGTGGCTCCGGGCACCGGAGACACCACCAAGGAGCCGAACGCGGCCGCCGTCAGCGCCATCGCGGCGTACGCGGCGCAGCAGGGCGTCATCCTGCTGACCGCCGGCACCTACGGCAACGTGATCCGGTTCCTGCCGAGCCTGGCGCTCACCGACGAACTGATCCTCGACGCGGTCAGCGTGGTGGACGACGCACTCGCAACACTGTGACGGCCGGCGCCGGGACAACGCCCCGGCCTGAGCGTTCGGGCACGTTCCAGGTGGCTGATGCTGCCCAGTTGGCTGTGGTCGAACGCAGTGGGTTCGTCGAGTCACGGCACGCCGGCAGTGCCGTCGTCACCGCGGCAGACGGCACGGTCATTCGAGCTGTCGGCGCGCCGGACGCGCCGGTTCTCGCCCGCTCCTGCCTGAAGCCGTTCCAGGCAATCGCAATGTTGAGCGCCGGCGCGCCCCTCGCCGGCCCCACCGCTGTGATCGCCACGGCCAGCCACACAGGCACCGACGGGCACGTCGAACTGGTGGACGCGTTGCTGGCTGAGGCCGGTCTCGGCCGGGATGCGTTGCGTTGCCCGGTCGACTGGCCCGGCGATCCAGCCGCACGTGCCGCCGCCCGACAGCGCGGCGACGGCAAGCAGACCGTCTACATGAACTGTTCCGGCAAGCACGCGGCCATGCTGCTGACCTGCGTGCGAAACGGATGGTCGCTGCCCGACTATCTGTCCCCCGACCATCCGTTGCAACGACTGATCCTCACGACGATCGAGGAGTTCACCGGCGAACAGGTGCACGCGGCGGCGACCGACGGCTGCGGCGCCCCCGTCTACGCGCTTTCGCTGACCGCGCTCGCACGCGGTATCGGCCGGCTGGGCGCCGCGCCGGGCAGGCACCCCGAAGTTGGCAGCCTCGACCACTACGCACGCATCCTGGCCGACGCCATCCTCGCCAACGGGTGGGTGATCGAGGGGCCCGGGCGCCCGAACCAGATCGTCGCAGACAGGCTCGGCCTGGTGGCCAAGCTCGGCGCCGAGGGCGTGCTTGTGATGGCGGCACCCGACGGTGTCGCCGTTGCCGTGAAGATGCTCGACGGCTCGTCACGGGCGACCACGGCGGTCGGATTGGAACTGCTCGCCGAAGCGGGTGCCATCGACCATACGGCCGTCGCCGAAGTACTTCCCCTCCTGGATCTGACGATCTTTGGGGGCACCGAACGAGTTGGCGAGATCCGCGCAGACATCGTCGACTGACGGTGTCAGTCGGTGGGCCAGCGGGCGCGTCCGACTTCCCCGCCTGGCGCAAGCAACCACACCCGCGACGCGCCGACTTCGAGAGGCGGCGGTACGTCCCGGCTGCGGGTGAGCATTCGGTATTCGGCGACGCTGCACCCGTCGAACACCAACGTGCAACTGCGGCGCAGCCTGCCGAACAACGCCGGTTGGGATTGCCAGTGGTCGGTGTCTCCGACCAGTATCGTCGCCGATCGATGCTGGAGGATGAGTTCGCCACCGCGGCCTGACGTGGGATCGTGGTGAGCATTCATCGACACATCCCCGTCGGCATACGCCCGGGCCTGTTCGACCTCGTGCCCGATATCGACAACCCTCGGCGCCGCGCCAGGAAACTCGCGCAACTGGCGGGCACGCCGCCTGGGCCAGGCGCTGACCAGCAGATATCCGTGCCCCGGCACGAACTCCACAACGGCCGGTTGCGGCTCCGGAGCACCAGAAACAGCATCCGTCACCGCGAGTTGCACCCGATGCTGCCGATGAATCCCGCCGCCCGGCGGCAGCGCGGCATCCCACTGTGACGCCGCGCCCCCGGCCAACACGTGTTCCTGGCTGCTGGTCATCCGCAGCATGATCGTCTGTTCGAATAACGACAGGATGGCGGCGAGTCCCGTGGCCCGCCGGGTCGTGGCCACGAGCTGGATCCCCACCTGCGAACCATCACGTGCAAGCAGGTGCACGGCGTCCAGGAAGTCCTGGCTGTGCTCGACCGGGATTCGGCTGACCAACGAGTCGAGGTCATCGATCAGCAGCAGGGTTGCGGCACCTCGGCTGCCCGAGGCCGCCCGCTGGGCCAGGTCTGTGACCGTATCCCAGGCCCCCTCGATTCCGCGTGGAACCAGGCGTACCTGGCGCGTCGATCGAGACTGCACGGCCAACAGGTGCAGGCAGCTGGTCTTTCCTGTGCGTGCGGCCCCGAGCAGCAAGAGGTTTCCGTCGACGGCCGGGCGATAGCGCAACACCTCCTGCTTCTGCTCCTCGGGAAGATCGGTGACGCCGAGTACGAATTCGTCTGCCACGTCCGCGACCGGTGGTTCTCCATTGTTGGGTGCCGCAGCCTGCACCAGCGCAGGCAGGGCTTCGAGCCCGATGACTGCCGGCAACGGATCAAGCCACGGTCGGCGCGGCGGAGCCGGCCCGGCCTCGAAGCGCGCGCGGGCGTGCATGATCATCTCGGTGTCGGTCGTGGCAACCATGAAACCCACGGGCCCGCCGGAGGCGGCCAAGCAGCAGGCGCCGGGCGATGCGGCCGGGAGCATCACAGCGGCGTTTGTGCCGATCACTGCCTCACTGTCGGGCGCGTTGTTGACCCTCAGGGACAGGCGGAGGTTACAGTTCGCACGAAGCGCGTCACGCACCACCCCAGCCGGACGTTGAGTGCAGAGGATGAGGTGCAATCCCAGAGACCGGCCGCGGGCAGCGATATCCACGAACAACTCGTAGAGATCCGGGAAGTCGTCGAGCATGGCGGCGAACTCATCGACGACCACGACCAACCGAGGCAACGTCTCCCCGGTCAACTCGGTGATATCACGCGCACCGGCTCGGTGCAGCACGCTCTCGCGATACGTGATCTCTGCGCCGACGCTGGCCAGCGCCCGGGTCGCCTCGGTGCGGCCGAGGTCGGTGATCACTCCGACGCAATGCGGCAGGGCTGCCAGCGGGGCAAAAGCCGCTCCCCCTTTGAAATCGACCAGGAGGAAGGTCACCGACTCCGGCGAATAGGACGCTGCCATCGCTGTCACCCAGGTGATCAGGAGTTCGCTCTTGCCGCTGCCGGTGGTTCCACCGACGAGGGCGTGCGGCCCATCGGCAACGAGGTCGAGTGTGATTGTCTCCTGGGCCGCCCGGCCGACCGGAGCAGCCAGGTTCGAACGGGGCCCCGACGGCCCGGTGCCGAAAACCTGTGATCCGGGCGAACGGTGATCCAACAGGTTCGCCAGTTGCACGGGCGAGAACATCTCACCGGAGGAAACTACTCCGCGGTCGTGTGCGTGTGCACGGAGCACCTGCGCGAATTCCGCCGCTTCCGCCGCCGAGACCAATTCGCAGGACACCCGCTCCCCCGGCCCGGCCCCCACGATGATCCTTGCGTGATCGGCTCCGGCGACATCGACGAGCGTCGCGCACTGGGCCGGCAGCCGCCGGACATCGGGCGCCACCACCATCAGGCTCCGAATTTTTTCAGCCTCCGAGCCAATCGTCCCCGGCGTCACTGCCGACCGTTTCTCGGTAGCGCGTCGGCTGCCGTCGAACAGATCGACCACCTCGAACACGGTTCGCGCCGATCCAGGCGCGAACTGTGCCTGCAGGTTCCCCTCCCGGTGCGGCAGGCTGCGTGCCCAGTCCCATTCCGGGGTTGTCGGAAGCCGGAGGTGCAGCGATTCCGGCGGCAGCCGGTTGAGCAGTTGAACCAGATAGCCGCGGGCGATCGCGCGAACGATGGTCGGCGGACCGCAGATCGCGATCCCACCCGCACAGTCGCCCACCACCGGGGCATTCGGGATGATTGCCGCGGCACGTCGAAGGGCTGCGACCCGCGAATCCTCCGCGCCACCGGGCGGATCCTCCAGTCGCAGGCCACTCGGAACTGAGCCGAACCCCAACGCCACCAGCTGACGGGCATCCACGTCGCGCCACCGGCTGTCACCGCCGGCGTCACGGCTCAACAGTTCGCGGGCTCCTGGGTTCTGCACACGAAGGATCTCTCGTCGCCGGCCGATCTCTGCGGGCACGCAATTCTCGAGGTGCACCAGCGCGGCCTCGTGCGCTGCCAACTCGCGCAATCGCTGCCGTCGCCGCCCGCGCCTCTGGTCGACCACCCCGGCCACGGCGACGATCGGCCCGAGGGCGGCGAAGACCAGCACGAATGGGCTACCGGTCATCAGCCAGATCGCCACAGCACCGATCACCGGTGCGACAGCGCCGATCACCGGAAAGCCCGGGGCCGTACCGAGCGGGGGCCTGGTCGGCACGGCGAAGGTGCGGGCCAGCTGTTCTCCCTGCTGGGTTCCGGCGCGGTCGTCGAACGGATGCTGCACAAAGGTATCCCAACACGGATCGATAGCCGCTCGTGGCCCGGAGCACCTGATTGTTCAGAGGAGGGCGCAGGGCTGTGGCGGTCGGAGCAGTGACCCGCACGGCAGTGCTGTGCCTCGCAGGGGTTCAGGCCCGGCCGTGGATCGCCCGCGACCGCCGGGAGAGGGCATCGATGATCACCGCAACCAGCAGTACCGCCCCGGTGACCATATACCGGATCGAGGAGTCCAGACTGAGCAGCGTCAGCCCGCTCGCGATCGACTGGATGACCACGATGCCGAGCAACGCCGACCAGGCGCTTCCGCGACCGCCGAACAGGCTGGTACCACCGATCACGGCCGCGGCGATGGCGGTCAGGTTGGTGTCGCCACCACCGCTGCTCTGGTTTGCGGCCGCCAACCGCCCCGCTGCCAACAGTCCGCCCAATGCCGCCAACGTCGTCGACAACACGAAGACCGAGAAGAAGACTCGATTGACCCGTATTCCGGCACGGCGCGCGGCTTCCACACTGCCGCCGACGGCAAACACCGAGCGCCCCCAGCGGGTTCGGGTCAGTGCATAGTTCAGAATGACGACGAGGGCCATGAACACCACGAACATCAGACCAACGCCGCGGTTCGTGTTCAAATACCAGAACGCAACGCCGAGCAGGAGGAACAGCAGGATGCTGCGGATCACGATCTCGACTGCCGGGACCGCCTCCAATTCGGCCTGCTTACGCCTGACGGCGGCAAGGTAGGCCGTGATCCCATACCCGGCCCCGGCGACCACCGCGACGAGGTAGGACAGCCACGGCGGCAGGAACATCTGCTGGGCGAACCTGACGATCCAGGAGTCGAACGGAATATTGATCGAGCCCAGAGAGCCCAGCACATATAGTTGCAGGCCAAGTATGCCCAGCAGGCCGGCGAGGGTGATCACGAAGCTGGGCACACCGAAACGGGTGTAGAGAAAACTGTAGAACAGCCCGATGATCGCTCCCACTGCGAGCGCCGCAACGATCGCCACCGGGAGCGGCCAGTTCCATTGGGTGAAACTCACTGCCAGGATCGCCGCTGCCAGACCGCTGATGGAACCGATCGACAGGTCGATCTGCGCCACCAGCAGGACCAGCACGACACCGAGGGCGATTGTTCCGATCGCTGCGCATTGCAGGGCAAGGTTCACGAGGTTGCTGCTGGAGAGGAAATCAGGGTTGAGAATGCCGAAGATCCCCCAGATCAGGATCACACCGATGACCACCGGCAGAGAGCCCAGATCGCCCGTCCTGGTCCGTGAGACGAACCCTCGCCACGCGCCCATTGGTGAGCGGGCGTCCAGGCTCTCTTCCTCGAAGACGACTTCAGCCACAGTCTCGTCAGCCGCTGTCTCGTCAGCCGCTGTCTCCTCGGCAACTGTCTCGTCAGCAACTGTCTCATCAGCAACAGTCTCGCCAACCACAGTCTCGTCGGCCCCACTCGCGTCAGGCCCGGCCGGAGCTTTCGGATCGCTCATGATCCGTCCTCGTGGCCACGGGTTCCGGAAGCACGCCGGGTCACCACGTTGTCGGTTGCCCCGGTGATCGCCGCGACGATGTCTTCCTGGGTGACCTGTCCAATGGGGAACTCGCCGTTGTTCCGGCCGAGCCGCAGCACGACCACTCGATCGGCAACCGCCATCACATCGGCCATGTTGTGGCTGATCAGTACGACGCCGAGGCCGCGTTCGCGCAAACGCTCGATCAGGTTCAACACCTCGGCGGTCTGGGCAACGCCCAAGGCTGCCGTGGGTTCGTCGAGGATGACGACCTTCGGGTCTCCCAGCAGGGAACGGGCGATCGCCACCGTCTGCCGTTGACCGCCCGAGAGGGATGCGACCGCGATCCGCACAGAGGGGATCTTGGCCGACAACTGCCGCAGCAGAGTCCACGATCGTTTCTCCATCTCGATCTCGTTGAGGGCCAGGGTGCCGATCTCCCGGCCGAGGAACAGGTTGGAGACCACGTCGAGGTTGTCACAGAGGGCGAGGTCCTGGAACACCGTTGCGATTCCGAGGTCACGTGAGTCGGTGGGGCTGGAGACGGTCACCCGCCGACCCTCGAACTCCATCGTTCCGCGGTCGGCCGGGTGCACCCCGGCCAGAATCTTCACCAGTGTCGACTTGCCGGCACCGTTGTCCCCAACAATGGCTACCACTTCGCGGGCGAAGATGTCCAGGTCCACCTCGGCCAGCGCCTGGACCGCACCGAAGCTTTTCCCCATTCCTCGCATCGTGAGCACCGGCGGGTCAGTCCTTGTCGGCGGCACGATCGGTTGGGCGAGAGTCATGACCGGGCACCCCCTTCACCCGAGTCATCACAGAGTTGATGGTCTGATGACGTCTGCAGGACAGCCGACCGGGCGGGTCTGGTCTCGGCCTCCACTCGATCGGCTGTCATTGCGATCACTTGATTCCGGCCGCCGTGCACGCTGCTGCGTATTCCGGGGTGCAGATCTGCGCGACGGTGTAGAAGCCGTCCTTCACGACCGTGTCCATGATGTTCTTCACCGTGACCACAACCGGCACCAACAAGGTTGTCGGTACACCGTCGGTTGCGCCGCTGGTCCCTGTGAGCGTTACGCCGTTGACCACGTCTACGGCCAGTTGGGCCGCCGTCTCAGCCTCTTGCTTCAACGCCTTGTAGATCGTCATGTACTGGTCTCCGCTCACGATGCGCTGGATTCCGGCGAGTTCGGCGTCTTGACCGGTCACTGGCGGGATGGGGTTGACCCCCGCCGCCTTCATGGCCGCTATGGCTCCACCCGCTGTGCCGTCGTTCGCCGCGTAGACACCATCGATCTGTCCGCTGAATTTGGTGACCTGGCCAGCCATCCACTGCTGTGCCTGGTCGGGGCTCCAATCAGGGGTGTCGAACTCGGCAAGGATCTTGAGCCCGCTCTTGTCGAACACGCTGTGCGCACCCTTTTTGAACAACACCGCATTGTTGTCGGTCGGTGACCCGTTGATCATGATGATGTTGCCGGTGTCCTTACCGTCTTCCTTCAACTTGGCATCGAGGGCGGTCGCCTGCAGCACTCCGACCTTCTCGTTGTCGAATGACAGGTAGAAGGCGATTTTGTTGCTGTTGATCAGCCGGTCGTAGGAGATCACCGGCACGTTTTGGGCGGTGGCCTCTTCAACGATGCTGGCGGCGGCTGACGAATCGACCGGGTCGAGCACCATCACCTTGACGCCCTGGGTCAGGGCAGATTCGGCCTGTTGCTGCTGTTTGGCCGCATCCTGATCCGCGTTGGAATAGACGACGGTGCAATCCGGGCACAGCTCTTTGACCTTTTGTTCGAACAATGGGCGGTCATAGGCCTCGTATCGGGTGGTCTTCGACTCCGGCAGGAGCAACGCGATCTTGGCGCTACTGGATGCCGGCGCCTGGCTGGCCCCTGAGCTCGCCGGATTCTCCGCGGGGGTGCTGTTTCCCGAGCATGCCGTGAGGGTTCCGGCTGTCAGCAGAACTGCCGCGATTGCGGTGACAGTTCTGAGTGCAGTGATCTTCATTCGCTGGCCTTCCAATAGCGGTCGCCCATTCGGCGACTTAACCCGAGCCTGTCACCGTCGTTCGGTCTCGCCAAGGTGTTGGGGTCAGCAATGTTGCAGGCCGGTGACTGACCGCGCCCCTCGGACTGACCACAGATTCCCTGCGCCGTTCAGCCGCCGATTTTTGGAATCACGAACTCCACCCATTGTTCGCCGATGGCGATTCGAGTGCCGGATTCGATCAGGTACCGCCGTCCCGGCTCCAGCCGACGCTGATAACCGCCCGGCTCGACCCGCATCGAGCCGTTGGCGGAATAGCGGTCGGAGACCCACAAACGGCCTTCCATCATGCCGATCTCGAGGTGCGTCTTCGAGACAGAGCGTCCTTCGTCGGTGATGGGGATCAACGTGGAAATCTCCTCGCCGGGTTGCGCCACCGGGTTGCGTCCGATCAGCCCGGGCCCCGAGATCGCTGCAGTCTCCCCGGTGCTGAAACGTACCAGATACGCCGGCGGTACCGCGGGTGGTTGAATCCGCGCCTGCTCCGGCACGTCTTCGACATCGGCGACTGTCCTGGGCTCATCCGCAGCAGCTGAGGGCTCATCCGCGTAAGCCATGGGCTTGTTTCTGGGTGCCGCGGGTGCCGCGGGTGCGGCAACGGCAATCGGGACGACAACAGAGGTGTCGGACGCGCGCTGGTCGACGAGCGGTCGCGGCACTGCCGACACGGAGCTTCCGCACTCGCCGCAGAACAGTGCTCCCTGGGGGAGCTCGCTTCCACAAACTGCGCAATTCACTTGTCTCGCCCCTTTCGCAACCCATGATATCGGTCGAATGAGCGCACGGAGATGAGCGCTTTGAGTCGTTCCCAACGGCCCTTGCCCACCCCCAGGGATTCACGCAGGTCGCGCACGGAAGCCCACACCCGGTCGGCATCCGCCGCGTTGGACTCAATCGGTGAGAACATCGCTCGGTCGGTGACAGACGCCAGCACCAGGGGCCGCATCCCGCCGACGGTCTGAGCCACTTCGCTGCGGGTGGCAGACTCCGGTGTCAGATATCCGTGATCGCGAACATTGTCCTCGAACTCCTGCCAGCCGCCGCTGATGCGTCGAAGTGGATCACCGGGTGCCGCGCGCAGACGCCGACGCCGCCACTTTGCGGCGATGATCAGCAGGAACGGGCTCAGTACCACCAGGATGCCAGCGGCAGTCCAGCCGGCAATCACCGCTATTCGCAGCAGCAGGGCCATCCACGGGTCGGATGCGGCGTCATCCTCCTCCTGCTCGCTCTCCAGGGATGCAGCACTCTCCTGTTGCTGCGGATCGGCCACGGGCGGTTGTACCGCGGACTCCGGCCGAGCCACGACAGTGGGATCCTCGGGCAGTTTGGGGGGCACCGGCCTGATCGGCGGGGTGGGGTCGAAACTCAGCCAGCCATCGGTTGCCGTCTGCACCTCGACCCACGCCGACACATCGCCGCCGAGGATCGTGGTGCTGTCCTCACCCGGTTGGGGCTGGCCGGGCACGAAGCCCATGATCACCCGGGCAGGGAATCCCAACTGCCTGGCCATCAATGCCGCTGTGACGGCGTATTGTTCCTGGTCGCCGACCATGGGTTTCTCGGTCAACAACTGGGTGATTCGATCGCTGGCGTGCCCCGACCGGCTCTCGGGCTCGTCCGGGCTGATGCCGTGGCTGACGTAGCCCTGTAGTTTGAGCGTGCTGATCGCCTGGACCAGACGAACACCGGGAGGGTCCGAGACCGGCGCGAACAGGTTGAGGGTGTTCGCCAATTCGTCGGGCAGAACAGGGATCGGTGGAAGTGACGCCGGCCCGGGCAGACTGGTCGCCAGCAGGTCAAGACTGGCCAGGGGTTTTGCGATGCTCGTCAGGCGGTAACCGTCTCCTGCGTGCAGCGACAGTGTGACTGCGCCGGTGCCGGTCGCATTGTTGTAGAAGAAGTTGTCGGCCAGCTCGGCAGCACGGCCCCCGGTGAAAGTGATCTCTTCCAACTGGCCGGAGCCGGGGGCCCACACTCCGGAATACTCCTCGACCTCGACGGTGAGGTCTAACAGGTGACCGCCGGCCCCGCTCTGGTCCAACCGATAGGGCATGCGGGTGAACGATCCGGCTTCGCTCGTGACGGTATCGCTTCCGACCGAATAGACCACGCCGTCGTACGTGTCCATGGTTGCGAGTTCCAGGCGCTGCCCGGCTGGCATCCCGTGAATGGTGAACATGGGGGTGTCAGCGGCCTCTGGCTGCAGGTAGCGGCGAAACCCGGCAAGCGGGCTGATCTGGTCCCGGGGGTCGAACGGTTGGATCACGTTGCTGCGGAGAACTTCCCGGTCATTCACCAGCGGATAGCCCGCAGTGGCCGTGGCTCCACCCGCGGCGGCCAGGGCGAGGATGATTCCGGCGGCGAGGAAGCCGCGCACTGACGCACGCCTCGCCTCACCCGACGAGGAGGCAGCACCTTCCTGGTCCAGCGACATTCTCTTGATCGCCGCGGTCCTCCGATCCCAGCGCAGCCAGACCACCCAGCCGATGGTGACGCTCAACATGGCCAGGCCCCGCTCCACCGGGTAGGCGGGATCCTCAGGGCCGAAGGCCACACCCACCCAGAACACCACCACCGGGAGAATCGCCCCGAAAGCCGGCCGAAACGCCCGGAGAACGATGGAGAGGCTGGACACCGTTCCCAGCAGCAACAACACGAACACCGGCACCAGGAGGGTCTGATAGGAACCCACCGGGAGGGTGATGGTCAGCAGTTGTTTCCACGCCAGGGCGCTTGCTGCGAGCAGTTCCCGCATTCCGGCCAGTGTCGGCAACACCCCCCCAGCCGGTTCGATCCGGGATGGCCAGTGCGACACCCAGTAGCAGGAACGCAGCCAGGGTGGCCCCGGCGACCGCGATGCTCGGCCAGCGAAAATAGCTGCCGACAATTGCAATCGCCACCCCGACCGTGACGGTGACCACGGCGAGAAGGATGAAGCGGGGGCTCTGGTAGATCGGCCACCAGGTGAGGCAGACCACCGCCATTGCGGCGAACAAGAAAAAAGAGTTCCCGGCGTAGGACCGGAATGTGGGCCGTGGTCGGACCCGTGCCGCCCGGGAAAGTCGCCGCGTCCTCGGCACCTTTTCGTCGACCGCCGGGGGCAGCACCTGCTCGGCAATCATGTCGATGCCGATCGGGCAAGACTCTTCTTCAGGTCGTCCAGATAGCCGATGGTCAGAACCGTCAATTCGGTGATCCGCCTGAGACGGGGGGCGGATTCGATGTCACATACCACCGCGACCACGGACACCCCCACCGGAAAGGTCACCGATGCGGCTCGCAGCTGGGTCGGGGTTACCGTGGAGCCGCAGACCAGGAAAACGACCGAGATTCCCGATACGTCGTCGGCCGACACCCGGGCCAGGTCGATCACGCTCAGCGCTGTCGGCGAAAGCTCGAGGCGGCACAGGTCGTCCAGCAGGCGGGGCCGGGAAAGCGTGTCGAGTTTTTTGACGGCAAGCAGTCGACGCTTTGCGAACTCGGGGGTGCTCTCGCTGGCGACCACGGAGACCGTGCGGGCATCGCGGATCGCGCGCACCCCGAGCGACCCGGCGACGCTGACGGCAAGTTCGAACTCGGCATCGCTGGCGTAGTCGGCCGAGGCGAGGCTGAGCGCCACCATGAGGTGGCTGCGCTTGGTCTGCTCGAATTCACGCACCATGTGCACGCCGGTCTTCGCGGTGCTCTTCCAGTGAATGTAGCGTCGTTCATCCCCGGGGACGTATTCGCGCAGTGCATGGAAGGCCACATCGCTGGATGTCAGCTCCCTGGACGGGTTGCCTTCGAGGTCACGAAAGAAGCCCGTACTGGTCGAGGGAATGGAAATGGTCTTGGGATGGACGAACAGTTCAACGGTCTTCTCCCAGATGTACTCGCGCCTGACCAGCCCGATCGGGTCCTGGCGGACCGTGCGAACGGGGCCGACTTCGATCACCCCTCGTCGCGTTGTCGGCACGAAGAACCTGTCGTCGAACCGAGCGCCAGCCGCAAGGGACGGAACGTTGAAGATGATCAGTCCGTCAGCGACCGGTACCTCGACCGACATCGACAGCAACCGCCTGCCCGTCGGGTTGAGCGCGATGATCCACCCGGAAGCCTTCTCCCCCGCTGTGACCCGGTTGACAGGCATCTCCAGATGCACAACTTGCCGTTGCCTCCCGATGATCCAGGCCGCGGCACAGGCGGCGATGAGCAGGCAGGCCCAGGAGATGGCCACCATTTCCACCCAACCGAGACGATAGCCGAAGACCAGCCCGGCGAACACGGTGCCCGCGATGCACCAGCCGAGTACGGTGACGACCGATCCGAGCTGTACGGCCACGGCCACGAGGGAGGTACGGGCCCGACGCACGTTTCTGACTATCCAGACGATCATGTCTGCCAGAAGACCCTCCCGGTCCCCGACGATCTTGCTGCGTGCGTTCGTGAAGCCGGCACCGCTCAGGTAGAGCGAATCTCCGCGGGTCGCCTGCGATGTCGCCTCCCCCCTCGTGAGCGCGCGCCGACCACGGATTCCCGACCGGGGTCGGGAATCCGTTTCCGGCCTGACGGCGCCCCCGCTGGTTCGAGTCACACGTCTCGCCGATCGCTGGGCGGCGGTGTCTCGATCAGGATCTGGGCGATGACGCTGGAGGAACTCACCCCGTCGAACTCTGCTTCTGGGTCGAGCAGGAGCCGATGGGACAGCACCGGTTCCGCCAGCGACTTCACGTCGTCTGGAATGACGTAATGCCTCCCGGTTGCCGCGGCCAGGGTCTTCGCCGCCCGGATCAGGGCGAGCCCTCCGCGCACACTCGCCCCCAGCCGCACCTCCTGGGCCGACCGGGATGCCTCGATCAACCGGGAGACGTAGTCATTGATCGTCGCGTCCACGTGCACCGTCCGCGCCAACGTTCCCATCTCGGTGATGACGTCTGCCGGTACGATCGCGGGGACAATGACGTCGTGGGCCCGCTCCCCCGAGCCCTCCAGGATCCGAATCATCGACGACCGGTCGGGGTATCCGATCGATGCCTTCAACAGGAACCTGTCCAATTGGGCCTCGGGGAGCCGATAGGTTCCGGCCTGCTCGATCGGGTTCTGGGTGGCGATCACCATGAACGGTTCACCGACGTCGTGGGTGACGCCATCGACGGTCACCCGGCCTTCCTCCATGACTTCCAGCAGTGCCGACTGGGTCTTCGGGCTGGCACGGTTGATCTCATCAGCGAGCACGATGTTGGCGAAGATCGGGCCCTGGTGAAAGTCGAAGGAGCCCGAGCGCTGGTCGTAGATGCTGACCCCGGTGATGTCTCCGGGCAGAAGATCCGGGGTGAACTGCACACGATTGCTCGTGCCCTTCACGCTCTGCGCGATGGCGCGCGCCAAGGAGGTCTTCCCCGTGCCCGGGAAGTCTTCGAGCAACAGGTGCCCCGAACTCAGCAGGGTGGTGAAGGCCAACCGGATGACGTGGTTCTTGCCGAGCAGGACCTGTTCGACGTTGGCGACCAAGCGGTCGAAGATATCGGCGAACCAGGATGCTTGCTCCGGCGTCATCGTCATTGCTGTGCTTCTTCCTTGTTCGCTCATTGGGCAAATCTTCTGGTCAACGTCTTGTCGCCTGTGGTCACGGCCATCTCGAGCCAGGCGCGCGACCCCTCGGGAATGGCCCCGATGGTGCAGGTGCCATTTCCGGCACCGCCGGGAACCGGTTCGCCAGCGACCGTCGCCTGGCAGCTGAAACTGGTGGGCAGGCCGTTGTTCGACGCCGCTCCGGTCCAGGAGAACCTGCCGTCGCCGACCACCGGTACCGGTGGGGTCGTCGGCGGCGGATCGATCGGGTCGCCGGGATCGACCGGATCCGGATCCGTCGCGGTGGTCCGTGTCCAGTCATACCTGAGCCCGGTGAGCTTCAGGGAGACGGCCGGCTCCGAGGATGTCACTGTGGCCGAGAACGGGCCGCAACCCCACGCCTTGCAGGACGCAACCTGAACGCTCCAGGCCGTGCCGTACGCGAGAAGTCCGTCAGGAAGGCTGCCCGCCTTCTGGAAGATCTGGCGCACGAAGCCCGAGCCGGAGAAGGTCACCTCGGGAGTGACCACCTTCCCCGCCTGGTCAACGGCCCGAACCTTGTACGTCGGGTTGCTCGGTGAGACGCTCACGACGTAGGGCTCGTGGGCCGAGTGCTCATCATCGACCCATCTCATCTCGATCGCAGCGCTCGCCCGCTCCGGGGCGGGCCTGACTGTGACCTGCGCGACGTTGGTGGCGGTGCATCCCGACCTGTTGTAGCCCCAGACGACGAAACTGTAGTTCTTGTCCACCGTCTTCAGGTCGGTGAACAAAGCGGACCGGCTGTTCGCGGGCACGGCGAGGAGTTGGCCGCCGGTCGGTTCGCTGACCACACCGGGCGCCGGGTTGGAGACCGAGCAGGCCTGCGCGCCCGACGGCACCTGGTCGCCGGGCAGCAACTGGGCGAAGTAGCCGAGCAACTCATCCCCGTTGGGGTTGAATGCGTTCCAGGTCAGGGTGACGGTCGCCGTATCGCTGTCGGTGCTGTTGACCTCCAGCGCGCCGGCCTTGGGCGGCCCGTACGGCGTTCCGGACGTGGTCGCGTACTGCCAGACTGCCAGCGTCGGGAATGCCTGGTTGCGAGCGCTCACCGTCACGTCCAGCGGCACGCCGTTGACGAACGATGCCACATCCACGAAGTCGATCGAGAAGTCGAAACCGCCTGCCGCGGGGACCGTTTTCCGGGAACCGCCGACGGTGACGATATAGCTGTCGATTCTGCTTGCCGCCTCCGGTTCTGGTGGTGCCCCCCACCGCACCCGCAAACCCTGGTCGAGCGGTGTCGTGTGCAGGTTCACGGGCGGTTGCGGCACGATGTCGCTCCAGACGGGCTGGCCGAATGTGACCGGGTCAGACTCACCGATCCCGTTCACGGCCCGCACCTGAACCCGCACCCTGTTCGACGATCCGTTGCCAGGGGTCTCCAGCGTGCAGGTCGTTGACGTGCACACCGTGGTCTGAAACAGCTCACCGTTGTCTCGGGTCAGCGACACGCTGTAACCGGTGATCGTCGAGTTGTTGAACGCACCGGGTGCCCAGCTGAGCACGATGGATCGATTGCCGAAACTCAACACCTCCAGGTTGTTGACCGCGGCCGGTCGGTCTTGAACGGAGACGGTCACGGTACCCCAGACGAAGCGGTCCGGGCTGCCGGTGGCATCCATGACCTGGTATTGCAGGGTGGTGTCGACCGGCGCTGTGCCGTTCGCGGCGGTGATCGACAGCGTGGAGCGATCGCCGGACGGTGTGATCGTCAACCCTTCGGGCAGCGTACCGCCGTCCAGGCCGCGCACGGCGACAACCTGCAATGGAACACCCGGGAACGGATTCGTGGTCTCATCGTTGGTCAGGACGTCGACCGAGATCGAACTGCCACGGGGGACAACGACACGATCGGATGCGGGAACGGCGAGCGGACGGGTGGAGGAGACCACCTTCAGATCGATTCTTCCGCCCTGACCGTCGCTGTCCTTGTCCCTCACCCCGACGGTGATCGCCGTGGTCGCCCCGCGCACAGCGGAATCGGAAGCGCGGATAGTGAGTCTGGGTCCCTCCAGCCGGTAGCTGAAGTCGACCGGCTGCGGTTCGACGATCGAGTAGACGATATCGGGCAGATCGTTCAGGTATGGATAGGTGGTCAGTTTGACCAGGTCGATGGTCTTCTCCTGCCCGGGCTCGAACTCCAGTGCTGCACCGGTGAAGACCGGTGGCTGGTTCGTGCGCGGGGTGACCGTGATCGGCAGGACAAGCGTCGCCCGGCGGCCGGCGGGGTCAGTCGGGGAGGTTCCGTCGGTCACCTCGAAGGCGATGGACGCCGGGCCGAAATAGCCCTCGGCACCGGTGAAGACCAGGGTGCTCTCATTGGCAACCAGTGGGTCGCCGTTTGAGTTGGTGGCCTGCACCGTGTTCTCGTTCACCAATCTGACGGGCCTGCCATAGGCGGCGACCACGTATTGGTTCAGGTCGATGGTCAGTTGGGCGTCGCTGGCAATGGTGAGCGTGCCCACACCCCGGCGTAGTTGCGGCAGCGCATCGGTGGAACCGGGCACCCGGATGAATGCGTATGACACGATCTCTGCATCCTGCGGATGGGTGACCTGGAAGGGGATGATCTGCCCTGCGTCCTCGACCTGCACGGTGACGATGTTGTTCGGCATCACCGTGGCGGTGGTCGGGAAACCGGGCACCAGTTCGAGGAGCAGATCACTCACATTGCCGTCGGCGAAAAAGACGTTGCTCAACACGTTCACGTCTACCCGGGAACGGCCCAACACATCGGACAGGCTCAATTGGGTGTCGCTGGCGATCGGCCACGAGAGTGGTGCATCCTTCTTGACGATCACAGTCAGGAAGTTGGAGCTCGTCCCACCACGGGAATTCTGGATCTCGTAGATGAAGCTGTATCGTCCCTCGACCGCCGGTGACTGCACCCGAACCACGTCTCCGACGATTTCGGCGGGGATGGGCGTCGCCTGTTCTGGTCCGGCCTGGGTGACGTCAATGATCTCGAGCGTTCCACCATCCGGGTTCGAATCGTTGTCGAGCACCTGCACCGAGACCAGCGTGTCGGGGCGCACCGTCACTTCATCCGCGACGGCGATGGGGTTCCTCGCCCCGTCGAGCCGGGGGCTGATCCCGACCCGGATCAACCCGCTGGCCCGGGCGCCGAGTGCGTCCGCGACGGCATACCCGAACGTGTCGGTACCAGACGAATACTCCCCGGCCTGATATTCGATCCAATCTGCTCCCAATTGGAGCACTGTGCCCTTCTCCGGGCTCGTCTCCTGTCCGATCAGTTGAACCGAGTCCCCGTCGGGGTCGATCCCGCTGAGCGCGATGGGAATGCGAACGGTTTCGCCGGCGAGAACGCGTGCCGTCACCATGCGCGGCACGGGCGGATTGTTCGACGCCTCGTCCACTTCTCTCACCGCGATCTTCACTTCGGCAGTCGACCACTGGCCGTCCGGAGCATCCACCCGATACACGGCGGTGTAGTTGCCGGGTGTCGACGGGGCGAGGTAGCGCAGGCGATTGCCGGAGGCGAACAGGAGGCCGGACTCGGTCGGCAGGCCGCGCTCCAACGTCGGGTTCAGGGCGAGCGTGTCGCCGTCGGGCTGGGAGTCGTTCTTGAGCACCGGTATGTTGATGGTGTCGCCCACGCGAACTGAGACCGAGTCGGGTTTCGCGACCGGTGGCTGTTTGCGGATGGGTACCGGAATCTGCACCACTGTCACGTTTCCCTCGGCCTCGGCCAGGCCATTGCTGACCTGGTAGTTGAAGACCGCCGAGCCGCCCTCCAACGGCTTGGTCAGGGTCACCCTGAGAATCCGTTGTTCCAGGATCTCCACCCGAAGGCCTGAGGCAACGGGCACGTTGTGCACCCCGGTGATCAGCAGCACGGCCCCGGCCGGGTCGAAGTCCCCGGCCAGAACGTCGACCTGCGCACTGGTCTGCTCGTGGATGAACGCGGAGTGCGGCACCGTGATCGGCTTGCTGTTGGCGTCGGGAAGTGCCAACACGTCCACCCGCACCTGAGCGGCGTGCACGAGGTCGCCATCGGTCACCTGGTAGTCGACGTAGGTCGTTCCGACGGATTCACCCACGAACCGGAATGTGCCCCCGTCATAGTCGGGAGTCAGCGTTATCCCGATCTTGGCCGGGACCGATGACAATCGGATCGTCCCGGTGCCTCCGCGAACGTGAGAAAGCGGGGAGACGGTGACCTCCTGGCCGGTATAGGCGAGCACCACGAACGTGTCGGCTGTGATCGGCACGTCTCCCGGGGCCTTCACCTTGATCTTGAGCGCACCGACCTGCTCCGAGCGCCCGTCTGAGACCACGAGACGCACTTCGACCTCGGCGCCGGCAGAACTGGCGTTCCGGTAGGTGACGGTTCCGTCCCGGGTGAATGAGACCTCATCCGGCGAGGTGACACTGGCTGAGGTGAGATAGAACGAGTCCCCATCCGGGTCCACCCAGTCCCCCAGTACCTGTAGGGAGAGCCGGCCGCCGGCCGCAACCTCGGCGAAGCTCGTGCGGGCCTGGAGCGGCGGCTCATTCACCGTCTCCGACCGAACGGTCACGGTGACGCGGGCCGTGTTCTGGCCGCCCCGGCCGTCGGTGATCGTGTATTCGAAATTCAGAACTCCGTCGGCGCCGGAAGGTAGGGAGAGAAGCAGCTGCTGGTTGTTGTTGATGATGTCGATACTGCCCCTGTCCCCGATCTCGGAGACGTCGGAGATGACCAGCGCATCGCCGTTCGGGTCGTAATCGTTGAGCAGCACGGGCAGCACGGTCGCGCGGCCCGGGCGTGCGCCGAACTCGTCGTCGACGGCAACCGGGTCCTGTTGTGTTCTCTCCGCAGTGGGTGGGGCGTCGGATTCGTTCTTCTCGATGACTTCGCGGTCGGCCTCTTCCTTGATCAACGAATCCCAGTTGTTGATCAACTGGTTGTCTCGCTGCACCGCCCAGGTCTCACCGCCGCGCGCATCGTTCAGGACCACCCGCGGCCCGTTAACCCGGAAGGTGAGGATGGCCGTGCGACGAATCTGCTCGAGTTCGCTGACCTCACCCGCCGCCTGGTCGCCGGGGCACCGCTGCCACGCCTGGCCGTCCGACCACGCGGCATAGACGCATCCGTTCAGTTGGAGTGCCTGCGCGGGAGCACCATCGATGTCGGTGAGCAACTCTCGCGCCTCGCCCGAATCCAACGGCACTTCGATCAGACCGTTGCGATGCGCAACGTACACGGCTGTTCCCGCGACACTCGGAGTCTGCAGCACGGGAGTTTCGTTGGAGGTGATCAGCGAGCTGAGGTCTACCGTGCGACCAGGTAACTGCAATTGCCTCGTTGCCGTGTCGAGGAGGGCCCACTGGCCCTGTACCGACGTGATCCGGTAGCCCGTTCGCGATGTCCCGAGCGGCAATCGCTGCGTCGACGCAATCCTGTCGGGGTCGGAGATTTCCACCCGGGAGACGTCCCCGGTACCCGGGGCGTATGCGAACAGGGTTCCGCCGGCATCCATGCTGATGACCGAATCGGCCCCCAGGCGCAGTGCCGGCTCGCTCTCCGATTTGAAGTCTGGCAGGTTCGCCAGGGGCATCACCCAGAGGTTTCCCGCTTTGGCCGAGTGGATCGCGATATGGTCCCCACCCAGCAGGACACGCGGCCGATCTGGCGGCAACGCCACATTCTTGCTCACCGTCGAGGTCGCCGGATCGACGATTCCCAACGTGCTCTTGGAGCGGTCCACCACGAGAACATCCACCCCGTTCTGGGTGATCTCCACGTTCCGTCCGACAGACCCCACGGTGGAGTTCAACTCCAGCACTTCGGTGTTGGCGCGCCCGACCACTTCTCGGGATTGGTTGGCCACCCAGACGGAGCCGTCGGTCAACTCCATCCGCTGTGCCGTGTAGCCGCCGGAGGTGACCGCGATCGTGGTGACCAGTGCGGCGACGACGACCGAACTCGCCACCGTGGCGGCGAGTGACTTGTGGGCGGCGACCAGTCGGAGGATCGTCACCCGACGGACCCCGGCACGTCTGAGCATTTCTGCCCGCTGGGGGCTCCCATTTTTCCTTCACGGATGACCGTGACCGTGATGCACACTCGTTCAGCTGCAGCAACATCCACCTGGAAGTCTGTGGCGCGTTGGGTGCTGACCAGACCGTCGTGGGTAGTGATCTGATACGAGTCGGACTCGGTCAGACCGGGATCGGCCCAGCTGAACCTGACGGTGCCCTGCTGCACCCCGGCGGCAATGGAACCGACTTGTGGGATCTCGGAGGAGCCGGCGCGCAGGAGGATGACGCCGGCGCTGATCCCCAGCACCAGGACGAGTGCCCCTAAGGCGATCAGGCCCCAGGTGACGGCGCGCATCCGCCTCGTCGGCAGGTTCGGGCGGGAAGCCGCGGAGCGCGGGCCGTTCTCGAACTCGGCGGGCTGACTGCCCGACGCGCCGTCCTCCACGGCGGCATACCCGTGCACGACGGGCTTGCGGCGTCGCCTGGGCGGCGACGCCGTCGCGGCCACCGGGCGGATGCGAGTTCGATCCTCGGGGACGGAGCCGGTGTGGCTCGCCCAGTCGTCGGAAGCCACTTCGATCGGAGTCTGCGGATAGCCGAGCTCGGTCTCCACGCGTTGCAATTCGCGGATGAACTCCAGCACGGAGCCGTAGCGGGCGGTGGACTTACGGTTCATCGCCCGCGCCAGAACCTGCTCGAGTTCGACCGGAACATCAGGTCGGCCGATGGGCTGGGACCGGGATCGGGCGATGCGCGCCATCAGTGCGGAGGACGAGTTGTCGGCATCGGGTTCTTCGAACGGGGAGCGTCCGGCGAGCAGCGAATAGATGGTCGCGGCAAGGGAGTAGATCTCGCTGGTGACGGTACCGGTGGATTCATCGGCGAGCACTTCCGGAGCCGACCAAGGGATGGACAGGCCCACCGCTTCAGAGACGTCCGATTGGTCGAGTGTCGATGCGATTCCAAAATCGCTCAATACCGGATTCCCGTAGGCGGTCATCAGGATGTTTGACGGCTTGATATCACGATGCAGCACACCATGGTTGTGGGCGGTCTCCACCGCGCTGGCGATCTTGATTCCAATGCGCAGTACGTCACTGATCGACAGGCTCTGCTTGCGGTACCCGTCCCCCACGCTGGATGAGCAGAACTCCATGACCAGATACGGCCTGCCGTCCGAGGCCACGCCGGCCTCGTAGACGGTCAGGATCGAGGGGTGCGTGCTGAGTTGGGCCATCACGTTCGCCTCGGCCTGGAACATCTGCCGCATCTGGCTGTTCACGACTTCGGCGAGCATGACCTTGATCGCGACGAGCCGTCTGGGGAGGTTCTGCTCGTACAGGAAGACGTCGGCGAAGCCTCCGGAGCCGAGCACGCGGATGAAGGAGAATCCCGGGAGGTTCGGGGGTGCAGACGGAAGTCGTCTCTTCATCGTGCCTCCCCGGTGGTGTCTGTCACGCCGTCCTGTCTGCGCGCGCGCCGACTGTTGCGGGCCCAGCTGCCCACGTCCTCCCAATCCTAAGCAATACGGTGCCGAATCAACTGCCCCAGTGGGGGGGTTCCCAGCTTTCCACTACCCCAGTTCGAGTCTTCGACCTGCACCGGCCGGCTGGCGCAGATCGCCGACGTGACGGATCAGGAGGTGACGGATAAGGAGGTGACGGATCAGGAGGTGACGGATGAGGAGGTGACGTCGAGCACGTCGATGACGATCACCGTGACGTTGTCACGTCCGCCATTTTCAAGCGCGGCCTGAACAAGCGCCTCAACGGCCGCATCGGCAGTGTCATTGTTTGAAAGGAAGTGCGCCAGACCGTGAGCGGTCAATTCCTTGCTCAAGCCATCGGAACAGATCAGCAGCCGCGTCCCGGCCAGGACGGGAAGGGCGTAGTAATCCGCTCGGGGCTCCTCGCTGAAACCGACCGCCCGAGTGATGACGTTTCCGTAGGGATGCACTTCGGCTTCTGCCGGGGTGATCTTTCCTGTTGCGACCAGTTCCTGAACCACAGAGTGATCGGTTGTCACCTGGAGGAGCGCGTCATCGCGCCAGAGGTAGACCCGAGAGTCACCGATGTTGAACACAACCCATTCCGGGGCACCGTCGCGCTCACACAGGGCGATGCCGGTCACGGTCGTTCCCGTTCCGGCGTCGATACCGGCGTCAGGACCGACCTCGGCAGCGTGCCGGATGTCTTCGACGGCTTTGAGGAGCGCCTCGCCGATCGCCTCCGGTTCGGCAAAACCATCGGCGGCCAGTTCCTCAAATCGGTTAGTGACCGCGCGCGATGCGACCTCCCCGGCTGAATGACCGCCCATCCCATCGGCGACGACGAAGACCGGAGAGCCCGCCCAATAACTGTCCTGATTGTTGGCGCGCACGAGCCCCGTCTCGGTGGCTGCCGCCCAGGCCACGGTGACCTGGGAACCGTCCGTGCCGACGACGGTTGCCCGGCCGGCTCTGCGGGCACAGGGGTCGGATGCTGGGCTCGGGGAACTCGGTTGGCTCATACTGTCTGGACTTCCCTGCTCTGTCGTCACGTGCCCGTTGCCATCGATCGGTTCACGCGGAAGGTTCGGCCGTGTGCGATGCCGGCGCGGAAACGATGGTAAGAATCTCGACAATATTACCGTCGCCGATGTCCAGCCGTGTGCCGGGGCCCACAACCAGCGATTCCCCCCCGCGCAACCGCACCGGCGCCGCACCCGGTGCCGTCACGATGGTGCCGTTTGCCGAGGCCAAATCGGTGACCACCACGGTGCTGCCCACCTGTTCGATCTTGAGGTGAGTGCTGGACACCTCTCGCGTGGCCGAGGCCACAGTGACCAGGCGCACCGTATCGGAGGTTCGGATTCGAGGCTGCTGCGGGTTTCTGCCCACAAACGCGGTTTCGGTCAGCAGGATTTCTTGGCCGCCGACTCGGAAACGGTACACCTCTCCTGTGGGCGCACGCTCCAGTGGTGCGTTCGGGATCGGCGGCGGTGTCCACGCCCCCGCCGCCTTCAGCCGCGGGATGAGCACGGTGTCGTCGGTGGCCGGGGTTCGTGGCTCCCCCGGCGCAAACCTGCTCTCCGCGTCGGATGCCTGCGGCTCGAAGGCGCTCGAGGCTTCTGGCTCGTCCCCTCGGACACTCCAGAGCAATTTGGATGCGGAGAAGACCCGCGTGGCAGCCGCAAGTTCCGTCCGGTCGAGGCGGTCGACGTCCTGTGTTGGAGCCTCCGTCGAACCGATCACGATCGCGGTGGTGCCCGGGAAGTCTGCCAGCAACCACGGCCTGATGCCCCGGTCGGTGACCCGCCGCCAACCGCCCACAGAGTAGACGTCGACGGCCGTATCACCACGAACGACCACGGTGACAGCGGCGGCTTCACCGTCGCTGGTGCCGGTGATCTCCGCGACGATCGCGAAGGAACCCTCAGAATCCGATTGCGGTACCGCGGCGACGAGTTCTTCCACTCGGGTATCGGCCCGCGAAACCAGTGAGTCGAATGAGCTCAGTGCACTGACGTCTTCGACCGCGAGGATGGCAACGATGAAACTCTTCCCCGCGACGAACGTCCACTGCGAGCGCGCAGAGGAATCTCGCACCTCGAAGAGACGCCCTGAAATCACTGCCTGACCGCCTCGTCGCTCACCCACGCGCCGCGTTGGCGCCTTCCCCCGTCAGGAACCGATGTAGCTCATGACGTGCTTGATGCGAGTGTAATCCTCGAAGCCGAACAAGGAGAGATCCTTGCCGTGGCCACGGCCACGAACTCGTCGTGTACGTCTTCCTGCACCAGAAGCCTGGTGGCTGCGGTGCGGCCCTGCCCGAAGCCGTGGTGAAACTTCATGACTAAACATATGAAATTCGAAGTGAATCAACGCAAACACAACGAATACACTTGTGTTCATGCATATTTACTGCCATAATCGAGGCATGAAGCGGTCTCAGCGCACACCCTCGGTACGCCCGATTCAGCTTGACGAAGTCTCGAAGCAGATCATCGAGCAGCTGCAAGAAGATGGCCGTCGCTCCTACTCGGAGATCGGCAAGCACGTCGGGCTGAGCGAAGCCGCCGTCAGGCAGCGGGTGCAGAAACTGACCGATGCCGGGGTCATGCAGGTGGTCGCCGTGACAGATCCCATGCAATTGGGCTTCTTTCGGCAGGCGATGATCGGTGTGCGTGTCACTGGTGACATGCGTACAGTGGCAACAGCGCTGGAGTCCATCCCGCAGGTCGCCTACGTGGTGTTGACGGCCGGCAGTTTCGACATCCTGGCAGAGGTGGTGTGCGAGTCGGACGAAGATCTCATAACTTTGCTCAACTCACAGATTCGCAGTTTGGAAGGCGTTCTCTCCACAGAGACGTTCGTCTATCTCAAACTGCACAAACAGTTGTACAACTGGGGAACGCGATAGGAATAGCAAAAATGTATAAGAAGATGAACGAATACAACAACAAAGAACTTCAGCAGAAGGCGAAGGATCATCTCTGGATGGCGATGGCACGCCAGTCCGTGATGGAGTCCGGCCAGGGAGTACCGATCATCACCAAGGGTGACGGACACCACATCTGGGACATCGAGGGCAACAAATACATCGATGGTCTCGCCGGCCTGTTCACTGTGAACGTGGGTCACGGCCGGAAGCGCCTCGCTGAGGCCGCAGCGAAGCAGGCCGAGGAGTTGGCCTTCTTCCCACTCTGGTCCTATGCCCACCCGGCAGCGATCGAACTCGCCGACCGGCTTGCCGGCTACGCCCCGGGCGACCTGAACCGAGTGTTCTTCTCCTCCGGTGGAGGCGAGGCGAATGAGACCGCGTTCAAGCTCGCCAAGCACTACTGGAAGCTCATGGGCAAGCCCATGAAGCACAAAGTGATTTCTCGTGCGATCGCCTACCACGGCACCCCGCAGGGTGCACTGGCGATCACCGGCATCCCCGGCATGAAGGAGATGTTCGAACCGATCGTTCCCGGTGGATTCCGGGTGCCCAACACGAACTTCTACCGGGCACCGGAGCACGGCGACGACCTGGAGAAGTTCGGCCTGTGGGCGGCCGACCGTATTGCCGAGATGATCGAATTCGAGGGCCCGGATACGGTTGCCGCGGTCTTCCTCGAACCGGTGCAGAACAGCGGTGGCTGCTTCCCGCCTCCCCCCGGCTACTTCCAGCGCGTGCGCGAGATCTGCGACAAATACGATGTTCTGCTGGTCTCCGACGAGGTGATCACCGGCTTCGGTCGGATCGGGAACATCTTTGCCTGCGAGACGTACGGCTTCGTTCCCGACATGATCACCTGCGCGAAGGGCATCACCAGTGGGTATGCCCCCGCCGGCGCCACGATCGTGAGCGAGAAGATCTACGAGCCGTTCAAGCACGGCGACACGGTCTTCTACCACGGCTACACCTTCGGGGGGCACCCGGTGGCTGCAGCTGTCGCGCTCGAGAACCTGGACATCATCGAGGAGGAGAAGCTCTGCGAGCACGTGCGTGAGAACTCCCCACTGTTCCGGGCCGAGTTGGAGAAGCTGCTCGACCTGCCGATCGTCGGTGACGTTCGGGGCGACGGGTACTTCTTCGGTATCGAACTGGTGAAGAACAAGGAGACCAAGGAGACCTTCAACGAGGAGGAATCCGAGCACCTGCTGCGCGGCTTCCTGTCGAAGGCGCTCTATGACGGTGGCCTGTACTGCCGCGCGGACGACCGGGGAGACCCCGTCATCCAGCTCGCGCCGCCGCTGACCATCGGGCCGGCCGAGTTCGCCGAGATCGGTGCGATCCTGCGCAAGGTGTTGACCGAGGCATCCGCGCGCCTCTAAAAGGCGCGCGCCTCAAGCAGCTGATACCGCACACCAGACCCCCGGGCCCATTGGGTTCCGGGGGTCTGGTGCGTCTGCAACGAATTCGGGTTTCGCTGCAGGGCCCGTCAACCCTCCGGGCCGGTCAAGGCTGAGCCACGATCTCTCGGGGCATCACCAGGATCGTTGAACGCCCACTCCGGCAGGTGCCCGGAGGCGAGCATCGTGTTGAGCAACACCGCCATGCCGTACTGGGGGTCGATCTTCAGCGCCCGGTCAAGATGCAGTCCTGCGACGGAGCCGAGACCGAGCGTCCAGTTCAACCACGCGAGCATGCACAGTGGCGCCGGTCGCAACGGTTTTGGCGCCATCTGCACAAGATGCGTCAGCAGCGCGATCCCTCGCCTCACCCGGTCGACGTCTGGCCGCTCGGCGACGTGGCCGATCACGATGTCATCGATTACCAGGGTGGCGCCGGTTCGCGGATCGTAGGCGGTCTTCTCGGGCATCGGAGAAAGGCCCGCCGCCTGTCGGGCGGCGATCTCCTCGGCGACGATCTCATCCATCGAGCGGCCGTCCTGCGCCTGGATGCGCAGATACTTCTTGTTCGAGGTGTGCACCGCGTGGCCGACCTCCGGCCCGAACGCGAACTGCATCATCATCTGGTCCCGGTTGGGCGGCGCCTGGACGAAGTGCAGAAGGATCGCCGTATCCCGCGTGCTCGTGCCGGCCAGAGCCAATGAGAGGGAGATCTCGGCCAGGTCGACCGGGCTGACGATTCGGTTCATCCTCACCAGCCCCAGGTTGCTGCGTGGGTCTCCCAGTATCGCGGTGAGGTGACCGAGGTCGGCAGCGACCCGGCGCCTGACTGCTGGGTCAGCGGTTGGAATTCTGGCCATTTCCGCCGCCGGGCCCAACCGATGGTCTGCGCGGTCTGACCACGGTGTGCTCCGCTCCGATTCGATGATCTGGGTCAGGGGTCGCCCGGCGGACGGCGCGTGAGGGTCGAGGTAGCCGCCCCAACCGTCGGCAGCGACGCACAGGGCATCGCGAACGGCGAAGCCCGCCATCTCGGCACGCCCGACCAGCATCGTGGCCAGTTCCAGGTGCGGTGCTCCGCCGGCGTGGGCGAACGATTCGTCGGTGTAGATCACCGGAACCACGGCATCGGCGTCGCGAACCTTACAGAGCATTCCGACCAGGGTCGTCACGAACTTCTTCTGGAACTGCTCCTTCAACCCCACGGGCAGGTCTACCCGCAATGCACCGGAGGTCTGGTTGCCGCGGAACACCACCATGACCACCGACTGTTTGGGGGTGAACCCGACCAGGTGGGGAACCAGGGCGAGGAACTCGTGCGCTTCGCGGGTCTTCACGATTGTCTTCATACCGGCCAGCGTGCCTGACCCCGACAGTCCTCCAGGGCTCCGGCCAGCTATCTGGGGAGAACTGCACCGCACACCGGCCTGTGCACAACATGCATGGGCCGGTGCGGGTCAGGGCCAGACGTCAGACCTCGTCAGCGACGGGGGCCGCGAATTGCGCGTTGTAGAGGTCGAAGTAGGCGCCTTCCGCGGCCAGCAGTTCGCGGTGGCTCCCCTGTTCCACGATCTGGCCGTGCTCCATCACCAGGATGAGGTCTGCGTCCCTGATCGTCGACAAGCGGTGCGCGATCACAAAGCTGGTGCGATCGGTGCGCAGGGCGGCCATGGCCTTCTGCACCAGCACCTCGGTGCGGGTGTCGACCGAACTGGTGGCCTCGTCAAGGATGAGCACACTCGGCCGGGCCAGGAACGCACGCGCGATCGTGAGCAACTGTTTCTCTCCCGCGCTGACGTTGCCTGCCTCATCAGTGAGTACCGTGTCATACCCCTCGGGCAGGGAGCGAACAAAGCGGTCGACGAAGGTCGCGGTGGCCGCTTCGACGATCTCCTCTTCGGTGGACTCCGGGCGACCATACGCAATGTTGTCGCGAATCGACCCGCCGAACAGCCAGGTGTCCTGCAGCACCATACCCATCCGGCTGCGCAGGTCGTCCCGGGTCATCTTCGCGATGTCAACGCCGTCCAGGGTGATACGACCGGAATTGAGTTCGTAGAATCGCATCATCAGGTTGACCAGCGTGGTCTTGCCCGCCCCGGTGGGGCCGACGATCGCGATGGTCTGGCCGGGCTCGGCCACCAGGGAAACATGCTCGATCAACGGGGTGTCTTCCGCGTACCGGAACGACACGTCTTCGAAGACGAGCCGCCCACGGGTGCCTGAGGGGCTCTCCGGCGTCGTCGAATCGGGGCTCTCCTCGTCGGCATCCATCAACTCGAAGACCCGTTCGGCCGAAGCGACACCAGACTGCAAGAGGTTGGCCATGCTGCCCAATTGGGTGAGCGGCTGGGTGAACTGCCTGGAGTACTGAATGAACGCCTGCACATCGCCGAGGCTCATTGCCCCCGCAGCGACCCGCATCCCGCCGATCACGGCGATCGCGACGTAGACGAGGTTTCCAACGAACATCATTGACGGCATGATGATCCCCGAAACGAACTGCGCGCCGAAGCTCGCCTTGTAGAGTTCCTCGTTCTTCGCGTTGAACACCTCCGCCACCTCTCGCTGGCGGCCGAACACCTTGACCAGCGCGTGTCCGGTGAAGTTCTCCTCGATGTCGGCATTCAACTCACCGGTGTGCTTCCACTGGGCGGCGAACAGTTTCTGCGACCGCTTCGCGATGACGACGGTGATGAGGATGGTCAGGGGTATCGAGACCACCGCGACCAGGGTCAGTATTGGCGACACGATCAGCATCATCACGATCACGCCGATCACCGTCAGCAGGGATGTGAGCATCTGGCTCAACGTCTGCTGCAGGGTCTGCGAGATGTTGTCGATGTCGTTGGTGACCCGGCTGAGCAATTCGCCGCGCGGCGTGCGGTCGTAGTAGCTGAGCGGCAGCCGGTGGATCTTGTCCTCGACATTCTGTCGCAGTCGATAGATCGTCGACTGCACGACATCGTTGAGCACGTAGGCGGAGAGCCAGGAGAACACGGACGAAAGGATGTAGAGCGAGAGCACGACGATGAGCACCCTGCTCAGCGCATTGAAGTCGATCCCCACACCGGGGGTGAGGTTCATTCCGCTGAGCAGGTCGGCCTGACTGTTCTGCCCCGTGGCGCGCAGGCCGTCGACGATCTGCTCCTGGGTCATGCCTGCAGGAAGGTTCTTCGAGATCGCACCGTCGAAGATGATGTTCGTTCCTGTGCCCAGCAGTTTCGGGCCGAGCACGTTGAAGAAGACACCGATGACCGACAGGAGAACCACTGTGGCAAGGCCGAGTCTGTGCGGTGCCAGGTGGCCGAGCAGACGCTTGGCACTCGGCCAGAAATTGATCGCCTTCTCGACCGGGACTCCGGGACCCGGGCCATGTCCGGGCCCGCCGGCACCACGGGGCCCTCCGCCGCGAGGTGGGGCGACCGGTCGCTCAGACATCGCACCGGCTTTGTTCTTGTCGCCAGTGGCGCTCATGCTGACTCCTCCGCGGTGAGCTGGGATGAGACGATCTCAGCATAGGTTTTCGATGTTGTCAGGAGTTCGTCGTGGGTGCCTCGACCGACGATCTCGCCGCCTTCGAGCACTATGATCTGGTCGGCCTCGACGATCGTCGCCACTCTCTGCGCGACAATGATCAGGGTTGCGTCAGCCATGGTGCGGGATAAAGCCATTCGCAGCCGCGCATCTGTTGCCGAATCGAGCGCCGAGAATGAATCGTCGAAGACGTAGATCTCGGCCTGCTTGACCAGGGCGCGGGCGATGGCCAGGCGTTGTCGCTGGCCGCCTGAGACGTTCGTGCCGCCCTGGGCGATCGGCGCCTGGAGACCATCATCCATCGCGCTCACGAAGTCGGCGGCCTGGGCGATGGTCAAGGCATCCCAGAGCTCGGCGTCGGTGGCGTCGGGGTTGCCGTAGCGCAGGTTGCTGGCGACGGTTCCGGAGAAGAGGTAGGGCTTCTGGGGCACGAGCCCGATGCGGCTCCAGAGCACGTCGGGGTCGAGGTCGCGCACGTTCACACCGTCGACCAGTACCGACCCGCCGGTGGCGTCGAACAGGCGGGGAAGCAGATTGATCAGCGTGGTCTTGCCGCTGCCGGTGCTGCCGATGACGGCAGTGGTCTGGCCCGGGCGCACATCGAACGTCAGGTTGCGCAGTACCGGTTTTTCGGCTCCCGGGTAGGAGAACGAGACATCCAGGAATTCAACGGTGCCCGACTTCGGCAGTTCGGTCACTCCGTGCTCGGGCATCTTCACCGAGGTCTCGGTGTCGACCACCTCGGCGATACGGCCGCCACTGACGGCTGCGCGCGGCAGGATGACACCGATGAAGGTGGCCATCATGACGGCCATCAGGATCTGGAGCAGGTAGCTCAGGTAGGCGACGAGGGCTCCCACTTCCATGCCCTCACTCACCCGGATGCCACCGAACCAGATCACCGCGACAGAGGAGACGTTGAGCACCAGCATCACGATCGGGAACATGAGTGCAAAGTAGCGCCCGACACTCAGCGCGGTGGCGGTGAGGTCTTTGTTCGCGTCTGCGAACCGCTTTGTCTCGACGTCTTCCCTGACGAACGCCCGGATGACGCGGATGCCCGTGAGTTGTTCCCGAAGCACCCGGTTGACCACATCGATGCGCTTCTGCATCAGCTGGAACTGTGGCACCATCTTCATGATGAGCAGGCCGATCGCAATCAGCAGCACAGGGACGGCGACCGCCATCAGCCAGGACAGGCCGACATCCTGCTGCAGGGCCATGATCACGCCGCCGACGGCGAGGATCGGCGCGGAGACGAACATGGTGCAGGCCATGAGCACGAACATCTGCACCTGCTGCACATCGTTGGTGGTGCGCGTGATCAGCGAGGGCGCACCGAATTGGGAGACTTCACGTTCGGAGAAGACACTGACCCGGTCGAAGATGCCGCCGCGCAGGTCGCGGCCCAGAGACATTGCGGTCTTCGCCCCGAAGTACACGGCGATGATCGCGCACACCACCTGCAGCAGTGTGACCGCCAGCATCACGCCGCCGACCATGATGATGTGGCCTACATCGCCTTTGGCGATGCCGTTGTCGATGATGTCGGCGTTCAGACTGGGGAGGTAGAGGGAGGCGATGGATTGTGCGGTCTGGAAGACCGCCACCGCCAGAAGCAGCTTCCAATAGGGGGCGAGGTAGCGGCGCAGGAGGCGTGACATTGGTTTCCTTGTGTGTTCTGTCAGAGCGACGGACGGGCGCCGGCAACGCCGTACAGAACGATGTCGGTGATTTCTTGGGGGGTGTAGGACACCCCGTCGTTGAGGTGCGGTATCGACGTGGAGAATGCGAGCAGCCGGATCATCCGAGCCACAACCTCCGGAGGACAGTTGAGCCGGCCGGCGTCGGGTGCGAGCATCGCCTCAAAAATTTTGGCCAAGGTGTCCCGCGGCGCCTTGGCAGGATGGCGATGTTCGCCGAACAGTGCCATCAAGCCGAAGATCTCGAGGAACTTCGCCTGCACCAGCGTGACTGCTGCAAGGATCTTCTGCTCCAGCGGCTGGCCGGGATCGATCATTGCCAGGGCCTCCTGCAACGGGGCGAAGTCCATCTGCTTATCCAGCACCGCATTGATCAGCGATTCCTTGTCGGTGAACGCACGATACACGGTCCCCTCCGCGATCCCTGCGGCGTCGGCGAGTTGCCGCGAAGTCACTTGCGGGCCGAACTCCATCAGCAACGGGGTGACCGCCTCGATGATCATCGCCTGCCGATCCTCGAGAGCCAACGGGCGCGCCCGTGCCGGCGACAACGGTTCACCGGGTAGCACAGTTGGATCTTGCACGTCAAGAATTCTAACTGAGTGAGTGCTCACTCACAAGCACTTCTTTCCGAGATTTTGCCGAGTGTGCAGTTGTCGGGGTTCTCGCCGTCGGAAAACCCCAACTGCTCACCTCTCGGCGGGCGAAGGGGTTTCGGAGGGCTAAGGGTTATCGGCAGGCCAAGGAGTCTCGGCGGGCTATGGCGTCTCGGCAGGCTATGGGGTCTCGGCAGGCTATGGGGTCTCGGCAGGCTATGGGGTCTCGGCAGGCACGGCGGCGAATATCGCGTCGATCGAGGCGATATCCTCAGGCGTCGGGAGCCAGGTACCCGCGGCTGCGTTCTGCACCACCTGCTCGGGTTTGGTCGCGCCGGCAATCACGCTGGTCACCCCCGGTTGGGCAAGCAGCCAGGCGAACGTCGCATCGAGCATGCTCACACCGCGCTCATCGCAGAAAGCCTGGTATTGCTCGATCACGGACCAGTCGACCCGATCCATCAGATGTGGCTTGTTGACTGTGACCCGGCCATCGGCGGGGCCACCCGACCGGGTGTATTTTCCGGTGAGGATGCCGTCGTGCAGCGGGTAGAAGGGCAGGAATCCGAGCCCGAAGGCGTTGACCGCTGGCAGAACCTCCGCCTCGGCGCCGCGGCTGAGCAGGTTGTATTCGTTCTGGGCCGAGATGAACTTCGGGTGCCCGTTCAATTCGGCGGTGAGTTCGGCCTCCGCGATCTGCCAACCGGCAAAGTTGGAATGGCCGATGTACCGGATCTTGCCCTCTGTGATCAGGTCATCCAGCGTCGACAGTGTCTCCTCGATCGGGGTGACACCGTCGGGCTCGTGCAACTGGTACAGGTCGATCCAATCGGTCTGCAGCCGGACGAGTGATGCCTCCACCGCACGTCGGATGTACCGCCTCGCGGCCCGCGCTCCCCAATCGGGACCGTTCGCGCCGGCCATGTCCATGCCGAACTTGGTCGCGAGCACGATCTGGTCACGGCGACCCTTCAGCGCATTGCCCATCATTCTCTCGCTCAGGCCGGACTCCGCCCCGTAGATGTCAGCACCGTCGAAGAGGGTGATCCCCGAATCGACGGCCTGGTGGATGACTGCGTCCGTGCCCGCTTGGGTTTCGGTCGCACTGCGTGCTCGGCCGAAGTTGTTGCAGCCCAGCCCGATCGCGGAGACCATGAGGCCCGAGCGCCCGAGGGGGCGGTAGTTCATTGAAGTCATGTTCCCAAGGCTAGCCCGTCGCCCCACATCGGGTTGGGCGCCACGGCATCGCCCGGTTCTCGCCACTCCTCCACAGCGCCGCTCTGCGCCGGAGTGTCGCAGAGTGTTCGGTTCGCCGGCGGCGCGGGAAGCGGGTCGCCTACGGTCGGTGCATGTCAACAGAAACCACACCCGATCCCCCGCTCCATCGTGTGCGCATCGATTCGCCCATCGGCCGAATCCAATTGACCGGCTCTGCCGCCACTCTTGATGGGGTCGCCGTCGAGCGTGACGGAGCGCTTCCCCTCGATCATCTGCCGGAGAATTCCAGCCGGGTACTCTGCGACACCGCACGTCAACTCGATCGCTACTTCGACGGGCGACGTGTTCGATTCACCGCCCCACGCAGGGAATCGGGAACCCCATTCCAGAACGACGTCTGGCAGATCCTCGGCGCCCTGAGCTGGGGTGAGGTGATCACCTACGGTGAGATCGGTCGGCGCCTCGGCAGACCAACGGCCGGACGGGCCGTCGGGTCTGCGGTGCGGGCCAATCCATTCCCCATCATTGTGGGGTGCCATCGTGTACTGGCAGCAGACGGCGCGATCACGGGCTACAGCCAGGGCGCGGGAGTTCCTACAAAGATCTGGCTTCTCGACCACGAAGGCATCGTGCACACGCAGGTCTCGAGCCAAGCGAAGTGATCGGGCTCCGAGTCTCAGACCAGAAGTTCCAGCTCGCCCGGTGCGCCACGGGAGAGCCGAAAGCCGGCGCCCGCGGCCCAGTCGATGAGCTCCGACACCGTGGCGTGGTTCGCCCCCGAAGTGATCAGGGCCCTCACGAGGGAACCCTTCGCCGTCTTGTTGAAGTGGTTCAGGGCGCGCTTTCGGCCATCCGTGCCCTCGGTCACGACTCGCAGGTAGTACGACCCCTCCCGCACCGGCGCAGGCCCGAGCGCAACATACGACTGCGAACGAAGGTCGAGGATCAGGTCGTCTCGTGCGCTGAGAGCTGAACGGAGGGCGTCACTCCAGTATTTGCCCAATGTGAACCCCGGCACCCGCGAATTGTGCGAAAGCCGATACACCGGGATCAGGTCGGCAGCCCCGACGAGCCCGAAGAGGGCCGAGTGCACCACGACGTGCCGAGTTGCGAACTCGCGTTCCTGCGTGGTGAGCTCGCTCGCCTTTATCGGATCGAAGAGCACACCGGTGTACCGCTCGAGCACGGGCAGGGTCGGCGACGAGGACACCGTACGATTGCGCTCCACCTCGAACAACTGCTTCGGCCCAAGTTTCAGGGCGGCCATACTCTGTTCCTCATTCGCCGCCAATTCTTCCACCGCCTGAAGCAACGAGGCGCGATGAGCGGCCAGGCCGGGAAACGACAAACCCGTCAGGTCGAGCGCGCCCGAGCTGCCGCCACTGGTCTTGGTCTCAGACGGCGGCAGGATGATCAACATGGTTCACCTTCGACGAGGAGGGGCTCAACGACGACACGCTGAGCGACAACACTTTCAACGACAACGGGGACGAGCAGAATGCCCGTCCCCGTCGTCTCAATTCAGTGTTCGAGCGGCTACTTCACCAGTTCGGCATGGTGTGCCACGATGGTGATGGCATTGTTCTCCACGGAGAGAAAGCCATCATCTGCATTCGCGATGAGCTTGGTGCCGTCGAGCTTCGTGATCCGCACCTCGCCGCTGCCGAGAATGGCGAGCATCGGCTCGTGCCCGGAGAGGATACCGATCTCACCGACAACGGTGCGAGCGACCACGAATGACGCCTCGCCCGACCACACTTCGTGGTCGGCCGCTACGAGCGAGACCTGCAATGGGGCCGAAGCCATGACTACCCGTTCTCCTTTTGGATCTGCGCCCACTTCTCTTCCACGTCGGAGATGGCTCCCACGTTGAAGAAGGCCTGAACGGCCACGTGGTCGAAGTCACCGTTGGCAATCGCGGCAAACGACTCGATGGTGTCCTTCAGCGGAACCGTCGAGCCCTCGACGCCCGTGAACTTCTTCGCCATGTAGGTGTTCTGCGACAGGAACTGCTGGATGCGACGTGCACGCGATACCGTGATCTTGTCTTCTTCCGAGAGCTCGTCGACACCGAGAATGGCGATGATCTCCTGCAGCTCCTTGTTCTTCTGCAGGATCGCCTTGACCCGGGTGGCGGTCTGGTAGTGCGCCTCACCCAGGTAACGGGGGTCGAGGATGCGGCTGGTTGATGTCAGCGGGTCGACCGCGGGGTACAGGCCCTGCGACGCGATCTCACGGCTCAGCTCGGTGGTCGCATCCAAGTGCGCGAACGTCGTTGCCGGAGCCGGGTCGGTGTAGTCGTCAGCGGGCACGTAAATTGCCTGCAGCGACGTGATCGAGTGACCACGGGTCGACGTGATGCGCTCCTGGAGGACACCCATCTCGTCGGCCAGGTTGGGCTGGTATCCAACAGCAGACGGCATGCGGCCGAGCAGCGTGGAGACCTCGGAGCCTGCCTGGGTGAACCGGAAGATGTTGTCGATGAACAACAGGACGTCCTGGTTCTGCACGTCACGGAAGTACTCTGCCATGGTCAGCGCGCTCAGGGCGACCCTAAGACGCGTGCCCGGCGGCTCATCCATCTGGCCGAAGACCAGCGCAGTCTTGTCGAAGACCCCGGCCTCTTCCATCTCAACGATCAGGTCGTTGCCCTCACGGGTACGCTCACCGACACCGGCGAACACGGATACACCGCCGTGGTTCTGGGCGACGCGCTGGATCATCTCCTGGATGAGGACGGTCTTGCCGACGCCGGCACCACCGAACAGGCCGATCTTTCCACCGAGAACATACGGCGTGAGAAGGTCGATGACCTTGATGCCCGTCTCGAAGAGCTCGGTCTTCGACTCCAACTGGTCGAAGGGCGGCGGCTGGCGGTGAATCGGCCAACGCTCGGTGATCTCGATCTTCTCGCCTGGCTCGGCATTCAGAATCTCGCCGATCACGTTGAAGACCCGGCCCTTGGTGACATCGCCCACCGGAACCGAGATCGGTCCGCCCGTGTCGGTCACACTCTGGCCGCGGACGACACCGTCGGTCGGGTTCAGCGCGATCGCGCGAACGAGGTCATCGCCCAGGTGCAGCGCCACCTCGAGGGTGATCTCGTGTGATTCGCCGCCGACCGTGATGGTGGTCTTCAGCGCGTGGTAGATACCAGGAATGCTGTCGTGCGGAAACTCGATGTCGACGACGGGCCCGGTGACGCGGGCGACCCGGCCGGTGGCACCGGCGGTGCCGTTCGTCGCCACCTGGTCGGTCGCGGTTGCAGTCGGTGTCATTGCTCTTCTTCCTCTTGTCCTCTAGAGACGTGAATCTGTCAAAACTTGGATGATGTGCGATCGTGCCAGGTGTTCATTTACCCGACCCGAGGGCGTCGGCGCCGCCGACGATCTCTGAGATCTGTTGGGTGATTTCAGACTGGCGCGCGTTGTTCGCGAGCCGGGTGTAGTTGGTGATGAGCTTGTCTGCGTTGTCGCTGGCGGACTTCATCGCCTTCTGGGTCGCGGCATGCTTTGACGCCGCAGACATCAACATGGCATTGTACAGCCGGCTCTCGATGTACACCGGCAACAGTGAATCCAGAACCTCTTCGACATCCGGTTCGAATTCGTACAGCGGCAGAGTCGCGGTGCTGTCTGGCTCCTCGACGCCTTCGACGACTTCCAACGGAAGCAGTCTGACGACCTCCGGAACCTGGCTCAACATGTTCACGAACCGGTTGTAGATGATGTGGATCTCGTCGACACCGCCTTCGCTCGCGTCGCGCAGGAACGCCTCGAGCACAGCCTGGCCGATCTCCTGTGCCGTCTCGAACTGTGGCGCATCCGTTCCGCCGGTCCACACTCGCTCGGCGTCGCGCTTGCGGAACGCGAAGTAGGCATTCGCCTTACGGCCCACCAGAAAGTAGACGACCTCTTTGCCCTGGCTGCGCAGGAGTTCGGCGAGCTGCTCCGACTCCTTCAACACGTTGGCGTTGAATGCGCCCGCGAGACCCCGATCGGAGGCGAAGATGACGACCGCAGCGCGTTCGATCTTTTCCGGCTCCGTGGTGAGCACGTGGTCGATGTTCGAGTACGTCGCCACAGCGGACACCGCACGGGTGATCGCCCGCGAGTACGGCGTCGACTCACGCACGCGCGCCTGCGCCTTTTGGATCCGCGAGGCGGAGATCAACTCCATTGCTCGCGTGATCTTCTTGGTCGTCTGGGCAGAACGAATCTTCTGCCGGTAGACCCGAAGTTGCGCTCCCATGGTTAGCGGCGGCCCTTCACGATCTTCTCTTGGTTGACATCTTCTTCGTCAATGGCGGTGAACTCCTCGCGTCCGACCGAGGCGAGTGGCTTGCCCTCGCCGGTCTGGAACTCGAGCTTGAACGTATCGATCGAGGCGGCGAGAGCGTCAGCCGTCTCATCAGACAGCACGTTCGTCTCGCGCAGCGTGGAGAGGATCTCGGTGTTGCGGCCCAAGTAGTCGAGCAGTTCACGCTCGAACCTCAGGATGTCCTCAACCGGAACTTCGTCGAGCTTGCCGTTGGTGCCGGCCCAGATCGCGACGACCTGGTCCTCGACCGGGTACGGCGAGTACTGCGGCTGCTTGAGCAACTCGGTCAACCGGGCACCACGGGCGAGCTGGCGGCGGCTGGCGGGGTCGAGGTCAGACGCGAACATCGCGAACGCCTCGAGCGAACGGTACTGCGCCAACTCCAGCTTCAGTGTTCCGGAGACCTTCTTGATGCTCTTCACCTGGGCGTCTCCACCGACACGCGACACCGAGATGCCCACGTCGACTGCGGGGCGCTGGTTGGCGTTGAACAGGTCGGACTGCAGGAAGATCTGGCCGTCGGTGATCGAGATCACGTTGGTCGGAATGTAGGCCGACACGTCGTTGGCCTTGGTCTCGATGATGGGCAGACCCGTCATCGAGCCGGCGCCCAACTCGTCAGACAGCTTGGCGCACCGCTCAAGCAACCGGGAGTGCAGGTAGAACACGTCACCGGGGTAGGCTTCGCGGCCCGGCGGGCGCCGCAGCAGCAGGGAGACGGCGCGGTAGGCCTCGGCCTGCTTCGACAGGTCGTCGAAGACGATCAGCACGTGCTTGCCGTCGTACATCCAGTGCTGCCCGATGGCGCTTCCGGTGTACGGGGCGAGGTACTTGAAGCCGGCGGGGTCGGATGCGGGCGACGCGACGATCGTGGTGTACTCCATCGCACCGGCTTCCTCGAGGGCGCCCTTCACCGAAGCGATGGTGGAGCCCTTCTGGCCGATCGCAACATAGATGCATCGCACCTGCTTGTTCACGTCACCGGAATCCCAGTTGGCCTTCTGGTTGATGATGGTGTCGATGGCGAGAGCGGTCTTGCCGGTCTGGCGGTCACCGATGATCAGCTGACGCTGGCCGCGACCGATCGGGATCATCGCGTCGATCGCCTTGATGCCGGTCTGCATCGGCTCGTGCACGGACTTACGGGCCATCACGCCGGGAGCCTGGAGCTCCAATGCGCGACGAACGTCAGTCTTGACCTCGCCGAGGCCATCGATGGGGGAACCCAGCGGGTCAACCACACGGCCGAGGAACGCATCGCCGACGGGCACCGAGAGTACCTCGCCCGTGCGCTGCACCTCCATGCCCTCGACGATTCCGGAGAACTCGCCCAAGATGATGACACCGATCTCATCCTCGTCCAGGTTCTGGGCAAGTCCCAGGGTGCCATTGGCGAATTTGATGAGCTCGTTGGCCATCACGCCGGGAAGTCCCTCGACGTGGGCGATGCCGTCACCGGCATCGATCACGGTGCCGACCTCGGTCGCTGCCGCGGTTCCGGGCTCATAGGACGTGACGAAGTCCTTCAGAGCATCACGAATCTCATCCGGGCTGATCGTAAGTTCTGCCATCTGAAGTTCCTCTTTGTCTCTTGTCCTGGGGGTTGGCCCCCGCGGTGTAAAAATTGGGGAAGCGCTGGCTTCAGCGCTGCTTTTTCAGTACTACGTGTTTCCGTGCTGCGTGTTTCAGTGCTGCAACTGCAGCTTCAAGTCCTTGATACGGGTGGCAATGCTGCCGTCGATCACGTCGTCGCCGATCTGCACCCGCAGTCCACCGACGACGCTCGGATCGATCACGGTGTTCAGCTGTAGCCGCCGGCCATACATCGCACTCAGCTTCTCGTTCAGCGTGTTGAGTTGCGTTTCGGCGATCGGCGCCGCACTGGTGACGGTCGCCACGTGCAGCCCTGCCGCATCGGCGACGATCGAGGCCGCGAAGCCCGTGAGCTTGCGCACCCGGCGTCCGCGCGGCTGGGCGATCAGATGATCGACGATCGCCCTTGTTGCCGGCGACGCCTTATCGAGCAGTCGATCGACCAGCGCAAGCTTTGCACCGGTGTCGCCGAGTTTGTTGCCCAGGGCGAGTTCCAATTCGGAGTTGCTGGCGACGGCCTCCCCGAAGGTGAACAGTTCGTCTTCAACCGATACCGTGCCGACGCTCGCGATGGCCGCGGCACGGATGCCAAGATCTTCAAGTCCCACGAGCAGGTCGTCCTGATCGGAGAAGCGGCTCGTGGCCAACGTCTTCAGCAGCACGGTGGCATTGCCCCCGAGCTTCGACCCGAACACCTGGTCGACCAGGGCTGCCTTCTTCTCAGGTGTGGCTGCCGAGTCGGCCAGAGCTGCCTTCAACGGCGCGGACGCGCCGACGGCACGTCCCGCGGCAAAGAGGTCTTCGGCTGTCGCCAAATCGATCTTGTCGCCGAGGTCTGTGAGCGCCGCCCTGCCCCTGGCCAATGCTTCTCTGGTCGCGCTTCCCATTACTTGGTCAAGCCTGCCTTATCCGTTTCGCTTTTTTCGAGGTCGGCCAGGAATCGGTCGACGATCGATGAGGCCTTGGCGTCGTCGGTCAACGACTCCCCGATCACGCCGGAGGCGAGATCCAGAGCCAGTGAGCCGACCTCCTGGCGCAGTGAGACCACTGCGGCCTGCCGTTCGGCCTCGATCTGCGTCTTGGCCTGCGCGGTGACCCGAGCTGCCTCGACGCCCGCCTGCTCCTTCAGGTCAGCGAGAATACGCTGTCCGTCGGCTCGGGCGGTCTCGCGGATGCTCCCGGCCTCGGCACGTGCCTCGGCCAGCTGGGCGGTGTACTCCTCAAGGGCGGCCTCAGCCTGACGCTGGGCCTCATCGGCCTTGGCGATGTTGCCCTCGATGGCGGCAGAACGCCTGTCCAGCATCTGCTGGAAATTTGGCAGAATCTTCCAGAAGAAGACCGCGAGCACGACCGCGAAGCACAGCGCCGACCAAACGAGATCGTAGACCGCTGGCAGCAACAGGTTCGGCGCAGCCTCAGCTGAGGCTGCCTGAATCAGCGCTCCTTGCATCAGCGCTCCTTGAATCAGCACAGTGTTCACCTTCCTAGGCGGTGAAGATGAAGTACGTCGCCAGGCCGATCAGAGCGAGCGCCTCGGTGAAGGCGATACCCAGCCACATGGTGACCTGGAGCTTGCCGGAGAGTTCGGGCTGGCGGGCAATCGACTCGATGGTCTTGCCGACGACGATACCGATACCGATACCGGGGCCGATCGCTGCCAGGCCGTAGCCGACCGTCGCGATGTTACCGGACAGTTCGGCGAGGTTCGTTGGTTCCACGAGGGGTGTTTCCTTCCGTTGGTTCGATTCCGGCGGTTGCCGGAGGCGATTTTTAGTGTTCTTCTGAGATGGCCAGCTGAATGTAGACAGCCGTGAGCAGAGTGAAGATGTAGGCCTGCAGTACGGCCACCAGAATCTCGAAGAGCGTGAAGATGAGGCCGAAAGCGAGGGTCGGAACTCCGAAGAGCGCCATCAGGCCGTCGGCGTTGACGAAGAAGAACCAGGTGGCCGAGAAGCAGAGCACCAACAGGATGTGGCCGGCGACCATGTTCATCAACAGACGAAGGGTCAGCGTTACCGGGCGCAGGATGAAAGTACTGAGGAATTCGATCGGCGTGATCAGGATGTAGAACGCCTTCGGCACGCCGGAGGGGAACAGCGCCAGCTTGAAGAAGTTGCCGCCGTTCTTCTTCACGCCGGCGTAGATGAATACCACGTAGGAAACGATCGCGAGCACCACCGGTACACCGATGACGCTGGTGCCGGCAATGTTGAGGAAGGGGATGACACCGGTGATGTTCATCGCGAGGATCATGAAGAAGATCGTCGCCAGGATCGGCACGAACCGCTTGCCGTCCTTCTTGCCCAGAAGCTCCTCGGCGACGTTGATGCGGATGAAGTCCAGCAGCATTTCGACGATCGACTGGCCCCGCCCCGGGATGATCGTCATCTTGCGGGTTCCGAGCCAGAAGAGCACCAGCATGGCGGCGACCGCGATCAGGCGCACCAACATGATGCGGTTGAGCTCGAACGGGGTTCCCTCGAACAGGATCGCTGGAGGGAAGAACTCCATGATCGTCGGCGGGTGGAACTCACCGTCGCCGGATGAAGTAACCCCAACAAGCATGTTCACAGCGTTAGCTAGCAGGGCCGTCTCCTGTTTCGGGCGTAGAGCGTGACGCTCTCGCGAGTTCAGATGGTGGGATGATGACCGAACCTCGTCGGCCATCCACGTCTATTTTTTGCGCATCGTCTCCGACACGAGATTTCGGCCCGACTTTCTCGTCACCGGCCGAATAACCTCCATTACTCTAGCAAAGGAAATCCCTTGGAGACGAATCGAATTCCCGATTGCCTCAGGCCTCATGGTTCTGGTCTTGACTCTCGTCGTATCCGGTCGGCAGCATGACGTCGCTGGCATACGGCATTCGAGTCTTCATAACGACCACGACGTCGATGACCAGGGAGCCGATGACCCCGATCACGAGGCAGAGGAAAAGCACCATGGTGTTGATCCAGGGCTGGTCCTTGAGCACGAGTGCGAGCACGATGAACAGGATGAACTTCAGCAGCCAGGCTCCCAGGACGATCGGGAAGAATGCGGCGACGTGAAAACGATTGGCCAACAGGATGCTGCCCACCGTGATTCCAAGGAACACCGCGGCCATGGCCGCGCCGATCAGAGCGCTCCACACTCCGACCGGCCCGACCACGATGGCGCCGATCACGGCACCGACGACCCCAAGCGTCACCGCGAACAGGGCTCCCCAAGCGAGCGCCTTCACCAGCACGGGGGTGGAACTGTTGCCGGTTCCGGCGACCGAGGTTTCGTGTGCGGGGTTGGTCATGAACTCTCCTTGGGTGTGGATGGGGCGGGTTGCAGGCGGCGTGCCCGATCTCGGCGGCCGAGCGGTGCCAGCGTGATGGCGAGGCAGGCGAGTAGGCCCACAGCCAAGAAGACGACGGCGATCCAATTCGGTTGCACGAGGTAGAACAGCAGGCAGCCGATCGAGAACACCGCCGTCCAGGCGTAAAAGATCAGCACGGCGTGAAAATGCGAGTGCCCCATATCGAGCAGCCTGTGGTGCAGGTGCTTGCGATCGGCGCTGAACGGGCTCTTTCCTGCGCGCAGCCGTCGGATCACCGCCATCGAGAAGTCGACCACGGGCACGATCAGCACCGCGAACGGCAACAGTATCGGGATGAATGCGGGCAGGAACTGGGAGCGGCTGATGTTCGCCGGGTCGATGCTGCCAGTGACGGCAATCGCACCCGTCGCCATCAGGAGGCCGATCAGGAGGGCACCGGCATCGCCGATGAACATTCGTGCTGGGTGCCAGTTCAGCGGCAGGATGCCGACACACACGCCAACGAGAACAACCGCGATCAACGACGCCAGGTTGAAGTAGTTCGACGGCGAGATGTCACGCCACAGCAGGTAGGTGTAGAGAAAGAAGACACCGTTCGCGATCAGGGCGACTCCCACGACCAGCCCATCGAGCCCGTCGATGAAGTTGATCGCGTTCATCACCAGCACGATGGCAAAAATTGTGAGGATGAGGGAGACGTTGGAAGAGAACAGGGCGATCTCACCGATCGGGATCGACAGGATCGTGACCCCCTTCCACGCGACCAGGCCGGCTGCGATGAACTGGCCGGCGAGCTTCGTCATCCAGTCCAGGTCCCAGATGTCGTCAATCACTCCCATCGCGACGATCAGGCCGGATGCCCCGAGAATGGCCAGGATCGGAACCGGGTCGTCGAAGACCAGCCGAAAGTAGCCGATCTGGGAGGCCACCGCGAAGGCCGCGAGAATTCCGATGAACATCGCGATTCCACCGAGCCTGGGTGTGGGCCGGGTGTGCACGTCGCGGTCCCGGATCATGGGATACCACTGATGTTTCAGGGCGACACGCCAGATCACGAAACCGAGCGCGAGGGTCACGATGGCCGCGATCAGTGCCATGAGGAGAAAGAGGAGCATGCCTAGCCGCTCGCCTGCGCCCCGGGTGCGATTGCATCGGGTCGCCCGGCATCGCTCGCCTCGGAATCGCTCGGCTCGGCATCGCTCGGCTCGGTATCGCTGGGCTCGGAATCCGCCACCGACGCGACGTCTGGCTCGGGCTCCTCGGTTGCACGTTCGAGCACGTCACCGATCACGGCGCGCAACTGTTCCTCGCTGATCACTCCAGAACGGAGCACGCGAATCTTTCCGCCCTCGGCCTGGAGCCCGGTGGCATCGATGATTGTGGAGCCCTGGTGCGCCCCGCCGGTGCCCTCGGCGCGACCGCCGTCGAGGTAGAGCGTCACCGAATTTCCGAGCATCCCCTCCGCCTCCTGGGCGGTGTCGGCCGCCGGCTGGCCGGTGAGGTTCGCGGATGAGACGGCCAACGGTCCGGTCTCGGCGAGCAGTTCAAGTGCCACCGGGTTGGCGGGCATGCGCAGCGCGACGGTGCCGTGCGTGTCGCCGAGATCCCAGAGCAGCGAGGGCTGGGAGGGCAGGATGATCGTCAGCGCCCCCGGCCAGAACTCTGCGACCAGGTCGCGCACGGCAACGGGAACGTGGCTGGCGAGGGCGTCCAGGGTGGCCAGATCCGGAATGAGCACCGGCGGCGGCGCATGCCGGGTACGCCCCTTGGCGTCGAGCAATCGTTGCACCGCACGCGGGGTGAAAGCGTCGGCGGCGACCCCGTAAACGGTGTCTGTGGGGATGACGACAAGCTCGCCGCGTCCTATCGCCGCGCGTGCGAGCCTCATCCCGGCCAGGAGTTCGGTATTCTCCGAACAGTCATAGATGCGAGCCATTGCGAATAAATGATACCGCCGCCGGGCCACGCGAACCTGCAACCCACCTGCACTCCCCCTGCAGACGACCCATGTCCTCTCACGCTATTGGTCGGCGTCGACAGTGATGTCATCGGATTCCTCGGGCCGGGCTGCCGCCCGAGACGATGCCGCCGTGACGGGTCCGGAGGTCGCCGGGCTCGGTGTGCTCAGCCGAAAGTATGCCCAGAACAACACCGCGAACACGCCGAACCCGATATACAGGCTCAACCACAGCGTGAACGGGGTATCAACGGTGCCCCAACTGGTCGGCAACGGCATCAACACCAGAATGAACACCAGCAGGCCAACGCCGTAACAGGCAGCCCACACCGGTTTGCGCCAGGCGAACAGCTTGCCGCCACTCAGGATTGCCATCGGCAACAGCGACAACGGCAACGACGAGAACCCGCCAACGGTGAAACCGCTGAGCGTCTCCAGGAAGAACCGACCCACGAACCCGGGCTGGGGGCCCATCACCGGCACCAACCAGCTGTATGCGAGCCAACAGGCGACACTGACACCGGCCGCATATCCCAGACCGACCAGGGTGAGCCTGGCATCGTGCGCCTTGGCCAGGGTGAGCCCAAGCGCCAACCCGAACACGGCACCGAACACGATCCCGGGTTCGAACGCGGTGAACCGGGAGAACATCACCGCGGCGACCACGATCAGCAGTGACGCGTACCGGAACCTGACCGTCGGTTTCGGTGCCAGGCCCAACCGTTTCACCACCCACAGCACCAGCAGCCAGGCGAACAGGCTGCGCACCACGAACGAGATCGCGAGCGAGACGAACAACCGCGCCGACCCGGCGTTGAACCCGAACCCGGGATCGATGAATGCCGCAATCACCGAAGCCGCAATGATTCCCAACGTCACCGCCAACCAATGCGGAACCCCCGGCCTCGCGACTGCCACATCACCATCGACAGCACCTGCATCTGCTGGAGGTGCGGGCGGACGCAGCCTGGCCCACCGCCGGGTGAACGGGGCTGTCCACCCCATGATCCGGTCGTAATTGGTTGAGATTGTCGAGTTCAGCAACTGGGCCGGGTAACCGACGATCAACATCAGAATCAACACCAACCCGATTGATCCGGCCACCGCCCACGGCGCCAGGTTCACCTGCTGCACGGTGCGCAACGAACTCAACACCGACGGGGCATCCGGCGACGACCCCAATACCGGCCGGGGGATCGCCATGGGCGCGGCTACCGGGTCGACGGCATTCTCCGCCGCCGGCTCGGCGGGAGCCGGCAACGCGATTGGTGCGGTCTGCATCGCGGGCAGAGCGGCCGATGTCAGCAGGCTGCCAACAACCTCAGAGACCACTGGCATCGCCGAGCCGACGCCGAGCGCGCAGTTGGCCAGGTAGGCGTCCGGGGCCTCTGTGGAGGTGCCCGTGTGCGTCCCCGCCAATGTCGTCACTGTCGGCAACCCCTGTCGGAGCTCCACGGTTGCGGCCACAAGAACGTAGTCGCTGGTGTTCGTGAAGGCGTTCTCCATCAATACGCGGCCATCGTCGTTCGCGGTGCAATCGCTGTCTTCAACACGAATCAATTCGAAACTGCCCGCACTGTACGTGACCGTCTCTTCATAGGATCGGTCTGCGACCTTACCCTGATCACCGAAATCCCGGGTCAGGGTGAGCTGACACGAGTCTGCGCAGTCCATCGAGCCGAACTCCCACTCCCGATGGGTCTTGGTGCCCGGGGGAAGGCCTGGCTGGTACGAGTCAACCACCGTGGAGTCGATTGTCCAGGAACCCTGAAGCCGAGCCGCGGCCTTGACGGATGGGTTTGTCACGTCGATGGTGAACCCGGCAGATTCCTTGTCGTCGAGGGCCCGGTTGATGCCGGTCCACTCGTCGGCCAACATGGCGTCAACGGGGTAGATGCCGGGATCTCCGACAACACCGCTGTCGTCCACGGTCAGCTGTTGAAACGCAGTCACCGTAACCGGGTCTCCCGCGAGCGGAGTGACCGTCACGCTCCCGGAGTAGACGATGAGTATGCAGCTATTGGGTTCCCTGCAGTCGAGCGAGAAGGTTGACGCGGTGGCACTGAAACCCCCCACGATCGTTTGCACCGTTTGTTCCGGCTCGCTGGTGTTGCCAGCCTGTCTCGGCGCTTCTGCCACGCGGTGCCAACTGCGTCCCCCCGACAGCGCCACGGTCGGCTGAGTCACGATCGGCTCGGTCACGATCGGCTCGGTCATGGTGGGCTGGGTCATGGTGGGCTGGGTCATGGTGGGCTGGGTCCCACCTCGGAACTCCACTGCGGTGGCCGCATCAAGGCGGATGGCGGAGCCGTCGGTGAGTGAAACTGCTGCTAGGCCCGTGGCATCCGTCGACACGATGGAGCCGTTGTAAATCACATCGTCTGTGTGCGCGGGCGCCAGGCTCGCCCGATCGGTGCCGGCGAGTGTGCCTTCGGCGAAGAGGACCAGGCTCCCCACTACTGCACCCGGCTCACCGGAGGTTTCAGGAAACTCCGCTCCCGAGGCCTGCGCCTCAGGAGATGCACTCGGCCCCCTCCCTTCAGACCCGTTTGTGCACCCTGCAAGGGAACTCGCGAGAACAAGTGAACCGAGAACAACAACGAGACCTCGCAGCGACATGGCTGCACCTTTCCTCGGGCGGAAAATTGCTTGCAGGCGTACTTTTGTGTCGTAGTGTTTTCAGGTGTATTTTTTTTGGACACGAACTCGAACAAACAGCCCTCTCCAGCCGGGCTGAGCAAAACTCATGCATTCGCGTGGTGCACTGAGAGTACTCCTGCGGCGCCTCAACGTCTGTACCCCCGTTCGGGGGTCATTCATTCGTCGCTCGAGGTCAGCGAATGGCGCTCGTCGCCCGATCCCGCCCCGACAAGTCGGGGGTCGTTCGGGGTGTGCGCCAACCGTCGGCGGCAAGCAATGCGCGGATGCCCGGCCCCTGCTCCTCGCCGTGTTCAAGGATCAGGGTGCCGCCCGGGTGCAGCAGCATCTGCGCCCGGGTCGACACGGCGCGCACAACGTCGAGCCCGTCCTCGCCGCCGTAGAGCGCCGCGCCCGGGTCGTGCAGGCGCACCTCGACCTCGCGCGGGATCGCAGCATCCGGAATGTAGGGCGGGTTCGAGATGACAACATCGGCGGTGCCGTCGATTTCGGGAAAAGCGTCGGCAAGGTCGCCGAGCACCAACGTCGCGTTGGGGGCGGCCACGGCATCGAAGTTACGCCTGGTCCACAAAAACGCATCCACCGACTTCTCCACAGCGAATACGCGCGCCCGGGGAACCTCGGTGGCCAATGCCAGCGCGATCGCCCCGCTGCCGGTACCGAGGTCGACAGCGATCGGCTCGGGCAATTCAGATTGGTTCAAACGGTCGATCGCGATCTGCGTCACCTGCTCGGTCTCTGGTCGCGGAACGAAGACTCCGGGGCCGACAGCGAGTACCAGCGACCGAAAAGGGGCCTGGCCGGTGATGTGCTGCAGCGGTTCCCGTGCAGCGCGTCGCGTGGTGAGTTCGTTGATCGTCGCGGCGTCGTCCGGGCTCACAGCGGTATCGGTGATCGCCATTGCCTGCACCCGGCCGCGGCTGGCGTCGAGCACGAACCCGATCAGCAGGTCGGCGTCGACCTGCGGATCTGATATTCCGGCGGCGGACAACAGCCCGCGTACGGCTTCTCTCATTGAACTCACAGTCGTCACAGTGCGACTTATTTCCTCTGGCATGTCATTCCAAGAATAGGCTGAATAGTCGGGGCCGAATTTTCCCAGAAGAAAGCGGAGTTTCCATGAGTGCACAAATCTATTCCGACATCACCGAGGCAGTGGGTAATACCCCGCTGGTCCGACTCAACCGCGTCACCGCAGATTCGGCGGCCACGGTGCTCGCGAAGCTGGAGTTCTACAACCCGGCCGGTAGCGTGAAAGACCGCATCGGCGTGGCCATCGTGGATGCCGCAGAGGCGTCTGGTGCCCTGAAGCCGGGCGGCACCATTGTCGAGGGCACCAGCGGCAACACCGGCATCGCGCTCGCACTGGTCGGGGCCGCTCGCGGGTACCGGGTGATCCTGACCATGCCAGACACCATGAGCCGCGAGCGTCGCGTGCTGCTGCGCGCCTACGGCGCCGAGATTGTGTTCACTCCCGGCAGTGAGGGGATGCGCGGAGCCGTGGACAAGGCGCAGGAGATTGTTGAGAACACGCCGAACTCGATCTGGGCCAAGCAGTTCGCAAACCCGGCGAATCCGCAGATCCATCGCACGGGAACCGGTGAAGAGATCTGGTCAGACACCGAAGGCGCGGTCGACATTCTGGTGGCGGGCATCGGCACCGGCGGCACCATCACAGGGGCGGGCGGTCTGCTCAAAGAACGCAAACCAGGGCTGAAAGTGGTGGCGGTCGAGCCGATCGACTCCCCCCTCCTCTCCGGCGGTGCACCCGGTCCGCACAAGATTCAGGGGCTCGGCGCTAACTTCGTGCCGGAGGTGCTGGATACCACCATCTATGACGAGGTCATTGATGTGAGCCTCGACGATTCGCTTCGAACCGCTCGTACCCTGGCGACCGACGAGGGGATCCTCGCGGGAATCTCCGGTGGTGCTGCGGCGTGGGCGGCGCTGCAGGTGGCAGCTCGCCCCGAGAATGCCGGCAAGACCATCGTTGTCGTCATCCCCGACTTCGGCGAACGCTACGTGTCGACCATGCTGTACGAAGATCTGCTCGATTGAGAGCCGGGCTCTGATGTCTGTGATCTCCCGGCTGCGTGAAGACGTGCACGCAGCACGCACCCACGATCCTGCCGCTCGCAGCAATCTCGAAGTGCTTCTCACATACTCCGGCCTGCACGCGATCTGGTCCTACCGGGTGGCTCACCGCTGGTGGCGCGACCCGTTGCTCCGGTTGCCCGCCCGTGCCCTCTCCCAATTCACCAGGTTTCTGACCGGGGTCGAGATCCATCCCGGTGCACGGATCGGTCGACGATTCTTCATCGACCACGGCATGGGGGTCGTGATCGGCCAGACGGCGGTGATCGGCGACGACGTCATGCTGTACCACGGTGTCACCCTGGGCGGGAAGAGCCAAGGCACTGGCAAGCGGCATCCGACACTGCATTCGGAGGTGGTGGTGGGAGCCGGCGCCCAGGTGCTCGGCGACATCGTGATCGGGCGCGGGAGCGTCATCGGGGCGAACGCCGTCGTGGTGCACGATGCCCCGGCCCACTCGGTGCTCGTGGGCATCCCGGCGACCACCCGTTCGGCCACGACCGCCCAACCGCCCGACGAGGACGGCTGGTTGGACCCGGCGATCTATATCTGAGCGGCCCGCGCCCGGCCGGTTGTGCCGTGCGCTGTGAAACGTGTCAGGCTTGACGAGTGACCACCGTATTGCAGGACCCAGAGATCCTGGAGCAGACGACCCACGACACCCCGTGGCTCACCATCGTCTGGAATGACCCGGTCAATCTGATGTCGTACGTGGCGCACGTGTTCCGCACCTATTTCGGATTCAGCCGGGCCGAGGCCGAGCGCCGGATGCTCGAAGTTCACAACAAGGGTCGCGCGATCGTCGCCCGCGGCAACCGCGAGGAGATGGAGCGCCACGTCGAGGCGATGCACGACTACGGCTTGTGGGCCACCCTGTCGAAGGCGGACAGGTGATTCGGGGGATCCAGCGCGACGGCAATCAGCTGATCGCCGACCTTGAGCCCGGCGAGCGAAATCTCATCCGGCTGATCTGCGGTCAACTGGTCGACATGCTCGAGGCGGATGCCACGGGCGACGCCGGCGGAACCGCCGACCCGGCAATGATCCGGTTGCTCCCGGATGCCTACCCGGATGATGCCGAGGCCGGAGCCGAGTTTCGCCGGTTCACCGCCGAGGGCATCACCGAACGACGGCGGCAGAATGCCCGGATCGTGTTGGAAGAGCTCGAGGAGGCTCCGGCCGATGACCCGGTCGTGATTGCCACCGAATCCGCACCGGCCTGGTTGCGCACGATCACCTCGCTCCGTCTGGTGCTGGCGACCCGGCTGGGGATTGAGAACGACGACGACGAGGGCCGCACCGATGATGACGCGCAGCCTCTGCACGATGTGTACCACTGGCTGGGCTGGCTGCAGGAGTCACTCATCGTCGCACTCGACGACTGAGGGCACGAGTTCTCACCCTCGTGGACCGGAACTATTCCTGGTCGCCGAGTTCTGCGATCCTCGACTCCTCATCGAAGGTGATGCATGACTGCAGCACGGGCTCGAGTGCCCCGTTCATGACCGCATCCAGGTTGTACGCCTTGTAGCCGGTGCGATGGTCGGCGATGCGGTTCTCCGGGAAGTTGTAGGTGCGGATGCGCTCCGAGCGGTCCATGGTGCGGATCTGGCTCTTGCGCACGGCCGATGCCTCTGCATCCAGCTCCTCCTGCTGGCGGGCCAGCACGCGGGCGCGAAGCACGCGCATCCCCGCCTCGCGGTTCTGGATCTGGCTCTTCTCGTTCTGCATCGCCACGACGATGCCGGTCGGCAAGTGCGTGATCCGCACCGCCGAGTCGGTCGTGTTCACCGATTGTCCGCCAGGGCCGCTGGAGCGGTACACGTCGATCTTCAGATCGTTCGCGTGGATCTCCACCTCTTCGGGCTCGTCCACCTCGGGAAACACCAGCACCCCGGCCGCCGAGGTGTGGATGCGCCCCTGTGACTCGGTCGCCGGCACCCGCTGCACGCGGTGCACCCCGCCCTCGTACTTCAGGTGCGCCCAGACGCCCTCAGCGGGATCGGAGGACTTGCCCTTGATGGCCAGCTGCACGTCCTTGATGCCACCGAGGTCGCTCACCGTCTGCTCGATGATCTCGGTCTTCCACTTCTTGGATTCGGCGTAGTGCAGGTACATGCGCAGCAGGTCGCCGGCGAACAGCGCCGATTCGGCACCGCCCTCCCCCATCTTGATCTCCATGATCACGTCGCGACCGTCGTTCGGGTCGCGCGGGATCAGCAGACGCCTCAGCTTCTCGGCCGCGGCATCCGTCTGCTCCTGGAGGCCTGGGATCTCCTCGGCGAACGCATGATCCTCTGCAGCAAGCTCGCGTGCCGCGGCGAGATCGGCGTCGACCGCCTCCCACACGCGGTAGGCAGCGATGATCCGGCTGAGTTCGGCGTAGCGCCTGTTGACCTTCTTCGATCTCACCGGGTCGGAATGCAACTCGGGATCGGAGAGCTGCTGCTGCAGGTCTTCGTGCTCGGCCAGCAAACCGCTTACTGACTCAAACACGAGCTTCTCACGCTTCCTTGCTGTTGGGGATCGTGGGCATGGACTTCTGCACCTGCATCAGGAACTCGACATTGCTCGAAGTCTCCTTCAACCGGCCGAGCACCATCTCCAGCGCCTGCTGAGTGTCCTGGCCCGCCAACGCCCGACGCAGTTTCCAGGTGACCTGGGTCTCGTCGGCGCTCATCAGCATCTCTTCCCTGCGGGTACCGGATGCGTTCACATCGACAGCTGGGAAGATGCGCTTGTCCGCCAGCTGGCGCGACAGTCGCAGTTCCATGTTTCCGGTTCCCTTGAACTCTTCGAAGATGACCTCGTCCATCTTGGAGCCCGTCTCGACCAGTGCCGAGGCGATGATGGTGAGGGAGCCGCCGTTCTCGATGTTGCGAGCAGCACCGAAGAACCGCTTGGGCGGGTACAGCGCCGAGGCGTCGACCCCGCCGGAGAGGATACGGCCGGATGCCGGCGCGGTGAGGTTGTAGGCGCGCCCGAGCCGGGTGATCGAGTCGAGCAGCACGACCACGTCGTGGCCCAGTTCGACCAGGCGCTTTGCGCGCTCGATCGCGAGCTCGGCGACGGTGGTGTGGTCTTCGGCCGGACGGTCGAAGGTGGAGGCGATGACCTCACCCTTCACCGTGCGTTGCATGTCGGTGACCTCTTCCGGGCGCTCGTCCACGAGCACGACCATCAGGTGCACCTCGGGGTTGTTCGCAGAGATCGCGTTGGCGATCTGCTGCATCACGATCGTCTTGCCCGCCTTGGGCGGAGCCACGATCAGGCCGCGCTGTCCCTTGCCGATCGGCGACACCAGGTCGATGATGCGCGTGGTGACCTTGGACGCGTCAGTCTCCAACCGCAGGCGCTCCTGCGGGTAGAGGGGGGTGAGGCTCTGGAACTCGACCCGCGTGGCCGCCTCATCGACACTCAACCCGTTGATGGAGTCGACTTTGACGATCGCGTTGTACTTCTGGCGACCCCCGGTGCTCTCGCCATCTCGCGGCTGGCGGATGGCGCCAACGACGGCGTCACCCTTGCGCAGGTGGTACTTCTTGACCTGACCGAGTGAGACGTAGACGTCGTGGGTACCCGGCAGGTAACCGCTGGTGCGCACGAACGCGTAATTGTCGAGGACGTCGAGGATGCCCGCGACGGGGATCAGCACGTCGTCATCGGAGATCTCGGGCTCGAAATCGTCTTGCCCACCACCGCGACGTTTACGGTCCCGGTAGCGGCTGCGGCCCGAACGTGACTGGTCTCCATCGTCGTCGCCTCGGTTGGGCGGCTGGTTCTGGTTCTGGCCCTGCTTCTGGCCCTGCTCCTGCTTGGTCTCTGTTCGGTCGGAGCCGCGGTCAGCATCCTGCCCGGAGCCGCGGCGATCACTGCGCCCACGCCGGTTTCGCTGCTGGCGGTCGCCGGAGGAGGCCTGCTTGTCGTCGTCGCCCTGTCCGTTGCCGGCATCCTGGCCCGTGTCGTGAGCCGTGCCGTTGTGGTCAGTGCGGTCCTGATCGGCAGTCTTCTCCGTGTCGGCGGTTCGACCCTGGCCGTCCTTCCGATCCTGACTCTGCGTGTCCTGCTCTTCGGACTGGGCACGTGCACCCTTGCGCCGATCGTTGCCTTCGTTGCGGCTTCCGCGGCGACCGCCGCGCTGCTGCCCGGCCTCTGTCGCCTCGTGTTCGTCAGCAGCCTGTTCGGCCTCGGTCTTCTGGCTTGTCGAATCAGCCGCACCGCGCCTGTTCGGAGACTGCCTAGCGGTCGTCTGGTCCAAGGCCTGGTCCAGCGCAGCCAGAGCGTCTGCCGAGGTGGCGCGACGGGGGGCCCGGCGGGCCGGGGCCTCGGGGATCTCCAGCGGCTCCACTGCTCCAGCGGGAGCCTTGCGGCCGGCTGGCTCAGCTGCGTCGGCGGACTTCTTGCGGCCAGCCGATGTTCGTGCGGCAACAGGCTCGACAACCGGCTCTGCCGCCGGTGCTGTTTTCTGACTTGCCGGGGCGCGGCCCGCGCTGATCGCCTCGATCAGCGCACTCTTGCGCAGTTTGGACACGCCGGGCACTCCGAGCTTGGCCGCCATGGCCTGAAGCTCGGTCACCTTGAGCGTGTTGAGGTCGCCGCCGGAAGCGGCATCGGTGTTGGGATTGTTGACATTGGTCACTGAGAGAAAGTTCCTTAGCTCCTGATGATCGCGAGAAGCGCGTTGTCAGGGAAGTCATTGCGAACCGAAAGCCTTGAGCGAGGTGACACCGGGTGTTCTGATCCACCGGCGGATTGAAGACAATCCGTAAAGTTCACCCAACCGAAACCCGCACGCCAGCAATGACGGTGATTTTGTGGGACATACCGGAGACCAGATTCGCTGTATTACGCGTTTTCCACCGGATGCGGTACTACTGTAGCACCTTTGACATCCACAGCCAGCATCAATGCCTGCCACTCGGTTTCGGAGCGCTCTGCCACCAGGTCGGCGGCGACCTGCCGCTGGCCCGGGTCACTGCAGAGCACCAGGATGGACGGCCCGGCTCCGGAGACAACGGCGGCAAAGCCATTCTCACGCAGCAATGTGATCAGTCGGTCGGTTTCGGGCATGGCACTGGCCCGATAACGCTGGTGCAACTTGTCCTCGGTGGCCGCGAGCAGCAGCTCGGGGCTCTGGATCAAGGCGGCGATCAGCAGGGCCGAGCGGGACACATTGAAGATTGCATCCGCGTGCGGCACCTGTTCCGGCTGCAGACTGCGCGCAAGCGCGGTCGACATGGTGGTCTCCGGCACGAACACCAGCGGTGAGACCCCGCGGTGCACGATCAGTCGCTTGTGTAACGGCACGCTGTCGGTCACCCACGCGATCGTCAGGCCTCCGAAGAGTGAGGGCGCGACGTTGTCAGGATGCCCCTCCATCTCGGTCGCCAGGGCGAGCAGCTGGTCGGGATCGATCGTTTCGATACCCTCGAGCAAACCCTTGGCCGCCATGATGCCGGCCACAATGGCCGCGCCGGACGAGCCCAGCCCTCGGCCGTGAGGGATGGCGTTGTGAGCCACCAGATCCACCCCGGGCATCGGCCGGGAGAAGTGCGCAAAGGTGTGAGCGATCGCCTTCACGACGAGGTTCGACGCGTCGGTCGCCACTTCGCCCTCCCCGACGCCGTGCACCTCGACATGGGCGCTGGTGTCCGCACGAGCGGTGACGGTCAACTCGTCGTAGAGCCCGAGAGCCAGTCCGAGCGTGTCGAATCCGGGCCCGAGGTTCGCTGTGGTTGCCGGAACCTTGACCTGCACACTGCGGCCGACCGGAACGGTGCTCTGGGGCGCGCCGCCTGCTGCGCTCATGAGCGGTCTCCCGTAGCCTTTGCCAGCCCGAGCACATCGGCGATCTTGGCCGTGTCAATTGGCACGACAGTGGGGGTGACGTCACTTCCATCCGGTGATCTCAACGCCCATTGCGGGTCCTTCAGCCCGTGGCCGGTGACCGTGATGACGATCTTCGCGCCTTCGGGGATCACGCCGGCAGCCGACCGCTCCAGCAGACCCGCGACGCCGATGGCCGACGCGGGTTCCACGAAGACGCCCACCGTGGCGGAGAGCAGGCGGTGCGCCTCAAGGATCTTTTCGTCGGTGATGGCGCCGAAGTAGCCGTCGCTGTCGTCGCGTGCGGTCAGGGCCTGTTCCCAGGATGCCGGGTTGCCGATGCGGATCGCGCTGGCGATCGTGTCTGGTTCGGCGACGGGGCGGCCGAGCACGATCGGAGCACTGCCCGCAGCCTGAAAACCGAACATTCGAGGCAGCTTTGTGATGCCGCCGCGGCCGAGCTCCTCGTTGTATCCGCGAAAGTACGCGGTGTAGTTTCCGGCGTTGCCGACCGGCAGGAAGTGGTAGTCAGGGGCGTCGCCCAGCACGTCGATGACTTCGAACGCGGCTGTCTTCTGCCCCTCGATGCGGTCGTTGTTGACCGAGTTGACCAGATGCACCGGATAGTTGGCTGCCAGATCCCGTGCAATGTCGAGGCAGTCGTCGAAGTTGCCCTGAACCTGCAGCAATTGTGCGTTGTGCGCGATCGCCTGGCTGAGCTTGCCCATCGAGATCTTGCCTTCGGGAACCAGCACTGCGGCGGTGATGCCCCCATGGGCGGCGTAGGCCGCTGCCGATGCCGACGTGTTGCCGGTCGACGCGCAGATCACGGCTTTGGCACCCGCTTCGAGCGCCTTCGAGATCGCCATGGTCATGCCGCGGTCCTTGAACGAGCCGGTGGGGTTCATCCCTTCGAACTTGAGGTGCACCTCAGTCCCGGTCATGTGCGACAGCGACGGCGCCGGGATCAACGGCGTGCCGCCCTCGCCCAGCGTGACGATCGGTGTCGCCTCGGTGATATCCAAGCGGTCTGCGTATTCACGCAGTACTCCGCGCCACTGTTTGGCCATCAGGCTCCCTCGACTCTCAGTATGCTCGACACCCGGTTGACGGCGTCGTTGGTTTCCAATGCGTGAACGGTGGCTGCCAGGTCGGCCTCCAGCGCCGAATGCGTGCCGATCACAAGGCTAACGGAGGTGACCGGCAGCTCGTCCGTCTGCTGCGGCACACTGTGCACGATCGACTGCTGGACGGTTTCCACCGAGACCCCGAATTCGCTGAACACGGTTGCTACCTGTGCGAGCGTGCCCGGCTCGTCAACGACGTCGAGGCTGATCTGGTAGCGCGTGGTGATGCGGCCCACGTCGAGCACGGTCACATTCGCGTGGGTGGATTCGGCCACACCCGGGCCCCCGGCGACGTGCCTGCGGGCAGCAGAGACGACGTCACCGAGCACGGCCGAAGCGGTCTCGACGCCGCCGGCACCGGCGCCGTAGAACATGAGGTCGCCGGCGGCCTCGGCCTCAACGAAGACCGCGTTATTGCCCCCGTGTACCGAAGCCAGCGGATGGTCGCGAGCGATCAGGGCCGGGTACACGCGCGCACTCACCCCCTCGTTTCCCGTATCCGGGTCGGTGAGTCGTTCGCAGATGGCCAACAATTTGATCACATAGCCGGCGTTGCGCGCGGCCTGGATGCTCTCTTTGGTGATCGACCTGATGCCCTCGCGATGCACGCGGTCGACGGGAACCTGCGTGTGGAACGCAAGACTGGCGAGGATTGCCGCCTTTTGCGCGGCGTCGTAGCCGTCAACGTCAGCAGTGGGGTCGGCTTCGGCGAAACCCAGTTCGGTGGCAACAGCCAATGCCTCGTCGAAGCCGGCGCCCTCCCTGTCCATCTTGTCGAGGATGAAGTTTGTGGTGCCGTTCACAATGCCGAGAATCTTCTGCACCCGGTCGCCGGCCAGTGAATCACGCAGCGGCCGGATGATCGGGATCGCCCCACCGACCGCCGCCTCGTAGGACAGCTGGGCGCCCACCTGCTCGGCCGCGTCCGCGAGTTCGGGGCCGTGCGTGGCGATCAGTGCCTTGTTGGCGGTGACGATGTCGGCGCCGGAGGCGATCGCGTCGAGGATGAGGGTACGCGCCGGTTCGATCCCGCCGATCAGCTCGATGACGATGTCGGCCTTGAGGATGAGCGATTGGGCGTCGGTGGTCACCAGTTCGGCCGGAAGGTCGGCAGTGCGTGGTGCGCTGGCGTCCCGAACGGCGATCCCGACGAGCTCCAAGCGGGTTCCGGCGCGCCGGGCAAGTTCGTCGCCGTGCTCAAGCAGAAGCCGCGCCACCTGCGCCCCGACCGATCCGGCTCCGAGCAGCGCTACCTTCAGGCTGCGGTATTCCATCATGTTGTTCCTTCGACGTGTCGTGGTGGGTAGATTTCAGGGGCTGAGGGTTTCAGGGGCTGAGTGTTTCAGAGGCTGAGGGTTTCAGGGGCTGATTCCCGGATCGCGGGCGAGCACGTCGTGCTCGGTCTCGCCGCGAACGATCACGCGCGCCCGGCCGTCGGCTACCGCGATCACGGCCGGCCGGCCAACGTAGTTGTAGTTGCTCGCCAGGGACCAGCAATATGCCCCCGTCGCGGCCACGGCAAGCAGGTCACCCGGCCGCACATCACCGGGTAGGTAGCCGTCGTTGACGATCAGGTCGCCGGTTTCACAGTGTTTGCCCGCCACCCGCGACAGTGCCGGCCCAGCCGTGGACCGCCGGTTCGCGACGGTCGCCGTGTAGTCGGCGCCATAGAGTGCGGGGCGGGCATTGTCGCTCATGCCGCCGTCGACGCTCACATAGGTGCGGACTCCATCATCGACGGGAACCGGTTTGACCGTTCCCACCTCATAACAGGTGATGCCTGGCGGGCCGATGATCCACCGGCCCGGTTCGAAGCTGATCGCCGGAACCTCGATGTCGAGACGGGCACAGCCCGCGGCGACCGCGTCAGCGACCTGCCCGGCAATCTGTTCGATGCTGTCAGGTCGGTCGGCCGTCGTGTAGGCGATTCCGAAGCCGCCACCGAGGTTCAGCTCGGGCACAGGGCCCGATCGGAGGAGGTCGGCGTGCACCTCGAGCAGCTTCTCGGCGGAGACGGCAAACCCGTCTGCGCCGAAGATCTGGGAACCGATGTGACAGTGCAGGCCGAGGAACTCCAACTCCGCGCGGGCACGGATCGTGGCGACCGCCGCCGGGGCCCCGGCCAAAGAGATGCCGAACTTCTGGTCGTCGTGCGCCGTGGCGAGATGTTCGTGCGTGTGCGCGTGCACTCCGCTGTTCACCCGCAGCCGCACGCGCTGCGTGACGCCGTGGGCAGCAGCGGCGTCGGCCACTCGGTCGATCTCCGCGAGACTGTCGAGCACGATGGTGCCGACGCCGGCGGCGACGGCGCGGTCGATCTCGGCAACGGACTTGTTGTTCCCGTGAAACCCGATCCGAGCCGGCGGCGCCCCTCCGGCAAGTGCAACGGCAAGCTCTCCCCCGGTGCAGACATCGATATTCAGGCCCGCGCCGATCATCCAACGCACCACTTCGGTGCACAGGAACGCCTTGCCCGCGTAGTACACGTTGACTTTTGTGCCGATGCGCGCGAACTCGGTCTCGAATGCCTCGCGAAGCCGGATGGCCCGGCCGCGGGCGGCTGCCTCGTCGATGACGTATAGCGGGCTGCCGTATTCGGCCACCAGGTCGGTGACGCGCAGCTCGGCCACTGTGAGGATCCCACAGGCGGAGCCGCGGCGTGCGGTGCACGGCCAGATCCCGTCGGCGAGTTCGTTGACATCGGCAGGGACGGTGAGCCAATCGGGGGCGAGGATCGTGGGGGCGGCGCCTGTGGAAGCATTGCCCGCCGGCGCACCACCGTCTGCCGCGTTGTCTGCGACGGATTCGAAAAATGCCACGGTGAAAGCCTCACACGGGAAGAAAGTGGAAGTGTTCCCCTGTGGCGAGCGGACCCGGCTTGGCCCCTGAAGCCTTGGATAACATCGGCCGGGTGCGGGTGCACTGCCAACCGGTAACCACTCTAGCGAATCTGTTCCCCGCCCGTTGCCCAGTCACAGGCCTGCGTGGTCACGGGCAGCTGCCGCTGGTGCCCTCGTCCAGTTGGGCGAGCATCAGGTCGGTTCCCGTGAGCTTCACGGTTGCCTCGCCCGGTTGCACCTGAATACTGGACAGCGAGAGTCCGGCCGGTAGATATTGAGCGGCGCAGATGCGCACGTTCTTGTCTGAGAGCGCGCCGAGCAGTTCTTTCACATCGAGCTGGAGAGACCCGTTCGTCACCGAGGCGGTCTTCGGTTGCAGATCGATCCAGGGGCCGTCGATCACCGGTACCGCGGCCACGTTGTAGCCGATCTCGAAGCCGAACAGCGAGACCACGCCGTCGTAGCCGACAGTCTCGTCGCCCAATACCACGGTGCCGGGTTCCCCGGAAGCAGCGGTCCAGCTGTTGAGCGCTGCCTGGTCGATGACCGCCGTAGCCTGGATGTCGCGCACCGGCTTCTCTGCATCGATGGGAACGCCCTGCGCCTCGAGGTGCGCGCTCAGACGCACACCGTCGACAGTGATGGGATCGGCCTCGACGATGACGGAGTCCAGAGACCCCGACAGGTATTGTGCGATCGCGGATGCGCCGCCGACGGTGACCACCGGATCGACGCTGACGTTCTCCGGCAACCCGGCGGTGACCTCATCGCCGATCTGCTGCTCCATCACACCGCGCAGGGCCTGGTCGGCCACGATGTAGCCGACGATCAGAAGCCCGACGGCCACCGCACCGCCGAGCGACCAGGCGAGTATCCTGCGCGAGCGCCGGGTCACATCCGCTCCGGGGCTGATACGCCGAGAAGTTCGAGGCTGTTGCGGATGACTTGCCCGGTGGCCTCGTTCAGCCACAACCGAGTGCGGTGCAGGTCGGTCACCGGATCATCACCGAGTGGAATCACTCGGCAGTTGTCATACCAGCGGTGGTAGAAACCGGCCAACTCCTCGGCGTAACGGGCGACCCGGTGCGGCTCTCGCAGTTCCGCCGCCTGTGCGACGACGCGCGGGAATTCCGCGAGGATCCCCACGAGACGCATCTCGGACTCATGGTCCAACAGTTCCGGCTCGAATGCGCTGCGGTCGATCCCTGCTGCAGCCGCGTTTCGGGAAACCGAGCAGGTGCGGGCATGGGCGTACTGCACGTAGAAGACCGGGTTGTCGTTGGTGCGCTTCTTGAGCAGTTCGGGGTCGAGGGTGAGCGGCGAATCGGCCGGATAGCGGCCGAGGGAGTATCGCAGGGCGTCCGTACCCAGCCACGCCTGCAGGTCGTTCAACTCGATCACGTTACCGGCCCGCTTCGACAGCCTGGCCCCGTTGATGCTGACCAACTGGCCGATGAGCACCTCGATGTCGCGGCTCGGGTCGTCGCCGGCGGCACCGGCGAGCGCCTTCAGCCGGTGCACGTAGCCGTGGTGGTCGGCGCCGAGCAGGTAGATCTTGTGGGCGAAGCCGCGGTCACCCTTGTCGAGGTAGTAGGCGGCATCGGAGGCGAAGTAGGTGTACACGCCATTTGCGCGGCGGATCACGCGATTCTTGTCGTCACCGAATTCTTTGGTGCGCACCCACACCGCCCCGTCTTCATCGAACACGTGGCCCTGCGCGCGCAACCGTTCCACCGCGGTGTCCACAGCACTCTGGCCCGTCGCCGGATCGGTGGTGTGCAGACTGCGTTCCGAGAACCAGACGTCGAAATGCACGTTGAAGCGTTCGAGCGATTCACGGATCTCGCCGAGCTGCAGCTGGTATCCGGTCTCGCCGGCGAGTATCAGCCCGTCGGTCCGATCGAGGTCGAGGATCTCTGGATGCGCCGCCCGCACCCGGTCGGCGAGGTCGGAGATGTATGAGCCGGGGTAGCCGTTTTCTGGAGTGGGCTCGCCGAGCAGCGCGGCGTAGACGGATGCCGCGAAGTTGTCCATCTGGTTGCCGGCGTCGTTGATGTAGAACTCGCTGGCGACCCGTGCGCCGGCAGCGCGCAGCACCCGGGCGAGGGAGTCGCCCAGGGCAGCCCACCTGGTGTGTCCGATGTGCAGAGGGCCGGTGGGGTTCGCTGACACGAACTCGAGGTTGATGCCCTGCCCAGCCAAGGAGTCGTTGTACCCGAACCGCGAACCGGTGTCGACGATGGTCTCCACGATGGCGGCCGCCGCGGCGGCATCCAGGCGGATGTTGATGAATCCGGGGCCGGCGACTTCGGCGCCGGCGATACCGGGCACTCGCACCAGTTCGGCGACGAGTTCCGCGGCGAGTTCGCGTGGTGGCACACCAAACTCTTTGGCCAGCTTCATAGCGACGTTGGACGCCCAGTCGCCATGTTCGCGGTTGCGGGGGCGCTCGAGCGCCAGATCGGCTGCCGAATCTGGCAGGCGAATGTCGCGGCCGCTGAGGGATTGGTGGCGGGATGCCACGATCGTCAAACGGGCGAGAAGTTCGGCGGAGAGTTCGGCGGGAGTCACAGAAGCCAATCTTATCGGTTGCCCCGTGACGCTGACCTCGATCTCGGTCGCGCATCAATTGTGATCCGGCGGAGTGGTGCCGGGGGGATCCCGCCTGCTGGTTGGTATCGTCGGACGAGTTCGACGCAGGGGCCCGAATTGCACCGAGCCGACCGGTCGAGCCCACGGTCGCAGCACAACCGGCAACGCGGCGGCTGGCAACAGAGCGACCAGCAACAGGCGACCAGCAACAGAGCAACCGGCAATAGAAGGATAGAGACCATGACCCAGACGCGCTCCCACTCCAGCACAGCTCCCCGCGCGGATACAGGCCACGGGGCCGGCCCAGGTCGTCGTTGGCTCAGAGGAACGCTGTCTGTCGTCTGCGGCACGGCGCTGTTCGCTGCCCTCACCGCTTGTGCGGCTGGGGTCCCGCTGGTCACCGGCCCGCCCAGCGCACCCACGTCGCCGCCGGTGGTGGCGCCGAGTGCCGAACCCACCACTTCGCCAACAGTGGAGCCCGAGCCCTCGCCGACGCCCACGGAGTCGCCAGAGCCGGATCCCACCCCGATGACCCTCAGTTGCACCGATCTGGTTCCGCTCGAAGTGCTGTACAACTTCAACCCCAACTACGGCACAGACCCGAACTACTCACCGGCCGCCGGTTCTGAGGCCGCCCAGATGGCGGCAGCAGGAGGCCTGGCCTGCGGGTGGATCAACCAGTCGAGTTCCGAGGAGATCGAGATCGCAGTGGCCAAATTGGATGACGCTGCCCTGGGTGCCGCCTACGACAAGGCCATAGCCGACAGCACCCCCGTTCCGCTGTTCGGAATGGAGGGTTTTTTCACCACCGATGGCGACGTCGGAGTGGCGCAGGCGTTCACCCCGGAATACTGGTTGGTTGCTCGCTCGACCGCATTCGTCGAGGCGACAGACGCTCAGGATTTGGTCAACACGGCACTTAAAAACCTGCCAGCATCCTGACCCGGGACGCCCTCCATCAACTGATCCGGCTAGTAATAGAGCCCGGTAGAAACTAGAGCACGATAGACGCTAGAGCACGTTAGAAGCTAGAGCACGTTAGAAGCTGGAGCACGGTCGTAAGAGACGGCGCCTGCGGCGGTGCCGGATCATCAGCGCCCGAGCTATCAGCACCGAGCATCAGCACCGAGCATCACTACTGGAGCATCACCACGGGTACATCACCCCGGGTACATCAATGCCAGAGTGAGGCGTGCTCCCAGCTGGAGGCAGTGCGTGAGTACCTGACCCGCACCTGTTCCCGCGCGGCAGTCGTCTGCCAGAACTCAATCTCCTCCGGCTGCAGTCGATACGCCGTCCAGGCTCGCGGTACGAACAATGGGTTGCCGGCCACGAACTCCTGCGCAGCCGCAAGCTGGCGCCGAACCGCGTCTGCGCCCGGCAGCGGCTTGCTCTGCTCGCCAGTGAGGGCCGCGGCACGCGCCTGGGGGCTGCGGGCGCGGAAGTCTGCCTCACTCACCTCGCGGGGTCCCTCGAACACCTGGCCGCGCACCCTGACCTGCCTGGCCTGCTCACGCCAGTAAAGCGTGAGAGCGGCGGCCGGGTTCTCTACCAGTTGCTCACCCTTGGGGCCGTCACTCATCGAAGCGAACCAGAACCCATCAGTCCTCCCAGCGCCCGAATCCGAACCCGGGGCACGATCTCGCTGGTCGGAAGTGACGTCTTTCAGCAACAGGGTGCGGGCATCCGGACGACCATCCCCGTCAACGGTGGACAGGACCATCGCATGTGGTTGGGAAACCCCAGAGCTGATCGCTCCGTCCAACCAGGTCGCCATCAGATCGTAGGGGTTCTTCGGCACGGTGGCCGCGTCGAAATCGCCCGGCACGATCGGAAACGCGTCCAGTGAGCGCAACCGGAGCCGCAGTGACTGCTGCCCCGACACAGGTTCACCCGACACAGGTTCATCCGACACAGGTTCATCCGACACAGATTCGTCCGAGGCGAACTCGTGTGATCCGGGAGCGCGCGACGCAGAGTCGGGGGGTTGCGAATGCGGATACTGGCGCGGACGCGAATGCTCGGTCATGCGTTCAGCCTAGAGGGCAACATTCGACGACTCGGCTCAGATCCCCAGCACTGCGCGCGCGATCAGGAAGTAGATCACCAAACCACTGGCGTCGACAAACGTGCTGATGAACGGCGCCGAGACGATCGCCGGGTCAACCTTGGCGGCTCGGGCCCCCAACGGGATAGAGCCACCGACGGTCGCCGCCAGGGTGCCGATAGCGGTCACGGTCAAAAGGAGCACCAGGGCGATGTCGGGCCCGACCAGAAGTGCAGCCGGGATGAACCCGACCAGGCCCATTGCGGCGCCCAGCATCAGGCCGACCCGCAACTCCCGGAACATGACCTTGATGATGTCTTTGGGCCGCACCTCTTCCAACGCCAGCGCACGGGTCAAAGTGGTAGCGGCCTGGGCCCCGATGTTTCCTCCGGCGCCGATCAGCATGGGGATGAAGAGGGCCAGCGAGATCGACTGCTCCAGGGTCGCCTCGAAGGCACCCTGCACGGCGACGGTTAAGGATGAGGCCCCGACGAGTACGAACAACCAGACCACGCGGCTGCGCACCACTGCCCACAGGCGGGCCGTCAGATACGGCTGTCGCAGCGGTTCGGCACCACCGGTACGGGCGGCATCCTCGTCTTCGGCGTCGGAGAGGATCTGGGCCGCATCGTCGAAGGTGAAGAGCCCGACGAGACGGTCTTCGAGGTCGACCACCGCGGTCGCGATCACATCAGCTTCCACAACACGACGGGCGGCCGGTTCCTCCGGGTCGGTCACCCGGATCAGGATCGGGTCGTGCATGAGCTCTTCGACGAGCGTGTCCGGCTCGGCCATTAAGAGGTCACGCAGTTCGACAGCCCCCACCACGATGCGGTTCTCGGCGGCTACTGGCAGGAAGTAGATGGTGGTTGCATGTTGCCCGGCCTCGCGCACATGCTCCAGTGCCTCGGCGGCGGTCATGGTGGCGAGCACCTTGATGAACTCCGGGCTCATACGCCGGCCGATGCTGCCCACCGGGTAGCCCATCAGGGTCGCGGTGAGCTTCCGCTCCTTGTCGGACAGGCCGAGCAGAAGCTTCTTGGCCACGTTGGCGGGTAGTTCGTCAAGAAAGCCGACCCGGTCGTCGGGGTCGAGATCTTCGATGATCTGGCCGACCTTTTCGTCGCGCAGGCCACCGAGGAGCTCCGTCGCGAGTCCAGCATCCAGGGCTTCGAAGACCACGACCGCTTCTTCCTTCGGCAGCAGCCTGAAGAGAAGGGCGCGCCGCCGGAACGAGATGCGGCCCATGAGAGCGACGATTTCACTCGTATGCACTTCACGCAGGGCGGCCCGCAACACGCGGAGGTCCGTCTCGTCGCTGTCTTCGAGCACTTCCAATGCATCGAGTTCAATCATTGCCGCCACCTCACTCTCCCGGCGCTACACTACTGCACCACGAAAGGGTTTCCAGATGCAGAGGACCTCGGTATGCACAGGTTTGACGGCCGGCGCGCGAGGCGCCGCGTGTGCGAGTGACCAGAGAATTGGGCTAATCTTGTTGAGCACTCCTGGCCCCCATAGCTCAGGGGATAGAGCACTGCCCTCCGGAGGCAGAGGCGGAGGTTCGAATCCTCCTGGGGGCACTCATTTCTTGCGTGACGCTCCAGTTCGGACATCTGCCGTGCAGTTGGGAGAAGCGCCGTCGCCAAGCGCACTCACGCTTCAGTTCATGAGCTGATTCGCCGTCGGCCTGACCGACCAGCTCTGATCACCGCCATTCACCCGGTTTGGTGATCCCAACTATGCAACAACCCGGTTTCCTACCAGGAGGTTGCAGCTTCTCGAACGGGTATGTGTTCGGCGCTGAAGCTATGCCATATTGCAATCGGCCGTCTGCCGATTTGCGCAATTCTAAACTTCTGTCACACTGACCGGCATGGAGAACATTGACGTTTTGCCCGGCCAGCATCCAAATATTTCGGAACCGCCACCGGAACCGCAACCCCGCAACAAATTTGGTTTTGCCGCGATGATCATCGGAATCGTGGCGATCGTGATCTCATTCGTGCCATTCGTGAACCTGAGTGTCGGGCTGATCGGCCTGGTCGGGCTCGTGCTCGGAATCATCGGCCTCACCAGGAATGGCCTGCCAAAACGTCAGGCGCTGACTGGTGTGATCCTCTCAGCGGTCGCGATGGTTGTCGCGATCGTGATGACCATCGTCTACAGCCTTATGTTCGCCAGTTCCCTTGGCGAAAGCCTGGAGGAGTCGTTCGGCGCGGAGTGGGAGATCGTGGAGGACGACCCATTCGGCGGCGAATCCCTGTTCGGCGACGACTTCTCCTTCGACGAGGAAACGGGAATCGACGAGGAAACAGGGTTCGACGAGGTCGAGTGGGAGCCGATTACAGAAGGTGAGCTGGGACCGGAGCTCGGAATTGCGGATGGCGTGGGCGCCGCAGACTCTCCACTTCCGCTTGGGACTCCGATGAGGATCATGGGAATGGGGGACTGGGAATATGAGCTTGTGCTCGGCCCGACCATGCTCAACGCCAATGCCTACGTCGCCGAAGCGGACTCCGGCAACAAACCGCCGCCGGAAGGACAACAGTACGTCGCGGTCGATGCCACGATCACCTACATAGGTCCAGAAGCGGAGAGCGACGGAACCTCTCCCTCGTTCAGTCTTGGCTTCGCATTCAGCGACGGTACGGACAATCCGAGGACGAGCCTTCGAGACCTGAAGAATGTGCATGAGAGCTTGACCGGGTACAGCCTGGCGCAGAACGAATCGGCAACCGTCACCTACGTCAGGCTCGTCCCGAGCGCTGAGGTCGAAAACGGTATGTGGAAAGTGACGCAGTCATTCTGGATGCGGGACGTCTACTTCACTGCGAAGTAGGTTTCCTAGACAGTCATGCGTGCACCTCGGCCTGCAGAGGAGGTACGGGCCGAACCGTAGTCGATACTGCTTCGGTAGGCGATGCTGCAGCGAGAGCACCCCCGCAGAGGTGTACTTAAAATGTGGCGTGTCCCAGAGGTGCAGGTCGGCGTGTGGCCGGCTACCTGGTGCGGTGGGTACGGCCTGGTTTGGCTCTAACCGGGTTCGTCACGGTTTGGGTCACGGTTTGGGTCACGCTTTCGGTGAAGGTGGGCCAGGTGTCTGGCTGGTCGGTGATGATCCGGCCGGTGGGGGTGGTCCATTCCAGTACTCCCGGGGACATTTGTTTCACTTCCCACCCGCCGTGGTGTTTCAGGGTGTGGTGGCCGCGGCAGAGGTGGGCGAGGTTGTTGGGCACGGTGGGGCCACCTACTTCGGCGGGGATGGTGTGGTCGATGTCGCACCGGCCGGCAGACCGGGTGCAGCCCGGCTGTCGGCACCGGCCATCTCGCAATCGAAGGAACCGGCGAAGTTTCGCCGACGGCCTATACGTGTCGGCGGTCAAGGCCATGCCGGTGACCGGGTGGGTGAGCAGCCGTGTCAGCCTGGGTGCGTCGGCGGCCAACCGGCGGGCGGTGGCCGGGTCGATCGGGCCCTTCCCCGCGAGCGTCGGTGGTTCCAGCCGGACTTTCCCGGGTTTCGTCCCCGTACCAGTGCCTGTATCGCGGGCAGTGTTCGTGCCTGTGCTGGTATCGGCGCCGGTGTCGGGGTTAGTCCTGGCGCTTCCTGTTGCTCCGGTGCTGTTGCCATCGTTCCTGCCGGCGTGGCTGCGTGCGTTGGTGTCTGTGGTGCCACCGCCGCCGCCACCGCCACCGCCGCCGGTGTCGGTGCCCGGGTCTGTGTGGAGGAGGGTGAGTGCGGGGATCACGACCGCGATCTCGGCGCGGATGCCGATGCCGGCGTGGTGGGGTGCGTCTTCGCAGCCGGTGGGTTGCCCGGTCAGTAACAGCTCACAGGCCAGATCGGCGCGCAACTGGTCATAGCTGCGTGGCTCACCGGTGACCAGGTCACCGGTGTCAGGGTCGAGGGTGCGGGCGCCGGCGGCGCCGGTGATGGCTTTGGCCTGTTGGGTGAGCCGGTCCAGGATGCCCTCCGCCAACACGGTCGGCACGGTCATACCCAGCTCGGACAGGCCGTCACCGATGTCGTGCACCCACACCCGGCGTTGTTTGTACGCCTGGTCGTACCGTTGCTGAAAAGTGACCTCGCCGCACGTCGCGGCCGCCCGTTGCGCGTACCGGCCGAGCCTGCCCGGGGTGGTGTCGGCCGCTTTGTCCAACACCACCTGTTCGTAGACGGCCCGGGCGGTGTCGTCCTGGATGGGCAGGCCGTGGTCGGCGATCACCCGGATATGGCCCAGGTCGATGCGGCCGTCGTTGAGAGCGGCGACCGCGGCCGGGTAGTCGGTGACGAACCGTTCCGCGTCAGCGAGGCGGCGACCCATGGTGCGCTCAGAGACCCGGTGCGCGGCGGCGAGGTCGGCGACCAGGGACCGGTGCGCGATCGACGGGTCACAACCGTACAGTTCGGTGTTGCCGGCCCGCGCCCACACCGCCAGGGTCGCCAACTCGTGCAACTCCTGGGCCTGCAGGGCACCCATCTGCTGCCGGATCACCACGGTGCGGGCGATCGCAGCCGCCGCCTTCTCATCACCGGGACCAAACAGGACAGCGTTCCCAGCTACAGCGGAGTCGTCGGACCGGGTCGGGTTGGCCGGGATATTCGACGGACCCGGCACCCCGTAGTCGGCTGGAACCCCCAGGAGGTGAGGACCTTCCCCCGCGCCAGGTTCGAACATATGTTCCATACAAGCAGTCAACCATGACCCACCGACATTTCGACCGGCGAGTGACGGACCTGTGGATAACTCCAGTCGTCCTGAACTTGAGGCGTCAGGAGGCCGTGACGATTTCCGCACCATACCCCAGCGTGCGCAACCGACTCACCGCCCACACAAGAGACGCCACCGCCATCGTTGCAACGGCAATCGCGACCGCATAGAGGGCGACGACACCGTATCCCTGCGCCGGATCCAAGAACGGATATGGCACCCAGCCGTCGGTCGCCCCACGGATCAGAACTACCACCACCCAGACGATCGGGTAGACCAGCGGAACCCAGACGAGCCGCCAAGCCAGGCGCGCACGGTCGCCGAAGGCCAGCCAGTCGATGGCCGCATAAATGGGCAGCACCACGTGCAGGATCGTGTTCGCCCAGCCCAGCGACACCCCGCCCTCTAGGCCTACCAAGAGGGTGTTGTACACGATTCCGACGATCACGATGTACGTGGTCGCGCAGCCACGAAGAAGACTCACTCCAGCGCCACGCTCGCGTCCGAATGTCGCGGCAACAGCGGTGACCAGAAGAGCCGCGATCATGATCAGGTTGCTCTGCATCGTGAAGAAACCGAAGAAATTGAACGGATTGATGGTGGCACGAGTGGCGGTGTCGAAGAACGTGGCGACAACGGCTGTGATTCCAATCGCAGCGAAGATCAGTCGAATGAGTGCTCTGAGTGTGGTCATCCGGATTCCTTACGTCATCGGAAATCGGGGGCGGCCTGCGGATTCGTCCATGGAGCGCTGCTTACCTGAATTCTACGCGCTGCATTTCTGCACGAGGCAGCGCGCCTCTAGAGCCATAACCTGACATTTCGCTCATTTTTCGCTAAGGTCTCTGGAGACATCCTCAATTTGCTGTGCGCGACACATTCTGCGCCACGCCAACACATGAACGGACTGATCACGTGAAATTCTCGCGCATCATCGCATCGACCGGGGCAGTCGCCCTTGTCGCAGCGTCAGTACTCCTCGGGGCCGGAGTTGCCCAGGCCGCCGACTACTTCGTCACCGCTGACGACTTCGGCGTCGAAGGCGACTCGTACCCCCAGGGTTGGTTTGTCGGGGACATGGGCCCCCAGACTGGAAGTATCCAGTCCACGCCTGACGGCCTCGAAATCACCGGGCCGCTGCAGATCCTGAACGGTACGACCCCGTCCACCGACATCCTCGGTCTCGTGGGCAACGATCTCGATCTCCGGCACACGGGGACCGCGACGTTCCAGATCCCTGTTTACACGGGTACTGGAGCGAACGGATTCACCACGTTCCGCCCCGCGCCCTCGACCTTGCCCTGGAATCCGAACGGCGACTGGATAACAAGTCAGGCGTGGGGCGGCTACGCCAAGGGCGCCACAGCCAGCCTGACAGAGTTCGCAGCAGCCATGGACCCCGGATACACCATCCTTGCATTCGGGCTTTTCGTCAATGCCGGAGACGTCGTCACGGTCCAGCAGATCGAGTGGGCCGGAGACACGCACTACTTTGTGCCCGGGCCGACCGGCGTCTTCGACATCTCGGTGCTGAGCCTCGACGACTTGCGGAAGAACGGCGTCAGTGTGACCTTCACCAATCTGCCAAAGTCGCTTTGGGCCTGGTGCAACATCGTCGCGGGCGAATATGAAGCGATTGATTGGCCGAACCTGGACGACGAGGATTTTATCTCTAAACAGCAGATCGACCTGAACGAGGACGGGTCCCTCACAGTGACCTACCAGCCGGGCGCAGATGTGGAGCTCGCGGACGGCCCGTACACCGTGGCGTGCTTCACGTCAGAAGTGGACTCCGCCCTCAACACTGCGCACGCCACTTTCACGATCGCTGAGGCAAACGAGGAGACTCCCGTGCCGCCCGCCGACGAAGGCGACGAGGAAGCTCCCCTGCCGCCCGCCGACGAAGGCGACGAGGAAGCTCCCGCGCTACCCGTCGACGAAGGCGACGAGGACGAGTCGGCGGTCCCAGTCGTCGCTGCGCCTAAGAACGCCACCCCCGCGCTAGCAGCGACCGGCGTCGACGGCGGTCCGCTCGCCCTCGCTGCCTTCCTGCTGGTCCTGGGCGGCCTGGGAGTCACCGCCGTGGCGACACGTCGCACCGTGAGCGCGCGATAGTCACCGCTGTAACCACCTGAAAGTTGGGGGCCGAGACGATATCGTCTCGGCCCTCAGTTCGCACCCACACCGCGCATACCTGCAGCGATCGCGGAGTCAGAGTGCGCGAGTGGTCTCCATGGTCAGCACGGGGGTGCCGTCCACATCGGCCAGCGAAAGCGTTGCCGAAAGCCCGACGAGTTCAGCGGTAGAGCCCAGATGCGTTCCTCCGCAGGGGATGCGCACCTCGCCGTCAACGGCATCGGCGAGTTCGCACACCCAATACCGGCGGTCGGTGAGGCCCTCGCCGTCACGATCGATGCGAACAGTCGACGCGGATGCGGTCCATTCCCCCAGGGTCTGGTTCACCGCGGCTCCGACATCTGCGAGCGCCTCGGCCAAACCGTCAGTGGTGAAACCCTTCTTGCGCAGCGACTTGCCCAGTCGATAGGTGTCGATCGACCCGTTCTCGCGGATGACCGAGGATGCGTTCGCCGCCTGGTCGAAGTCGGGGCTGCCCACGCCGTCTGGGCGCACCTCCTTGCGCCAGCGATCAGCCATCGCCCGGTTGAGTGCGAGCGCCGCCAGGTGGCAGCCGGTGTGGCCCGCAGACAGCGCGAGGCGGTGATCGGCATCCACCCGCTGCTCGACCCGGTCGCCTTCGGCCAGGCTCGTGCCGCCCTCGACCAGGTGCGCGACCACGAACGCCCAGCCCTCGCTTCCCTTGGAAACCGGGATGTCCGCGCCGAGATGCAATGCCTGCCCGTCGGTGGCTCCGACGACGCAGTCCACCACCGAGTACTCCCGCTCGCCGGCCACCAGCACCGCGCGATCCGGGCCCTGGTCGGGCCAGCCGGCATCCACCGGGTGACAGCAGGTGGCGTCGAGCAACACCGCGGTACGACCGTCGGCAACCGGTTCAACGTGCAGCACCGTGCCGAAGCCGGATATCTGGCCGGTCGGATAGGTGACGAGGGTGTCAACGCCGGGCAAAGTCATGGAGGATTCCTTGGTTGTTCGGGTGGTGCCCTCGGGAGGGACACCGGGGCGGCACCATCGAGGCGGCACCGTCGAGGCGGCACCATCGAGGCGGCAGCGTCGAGCCGGCATGGCACGACGCATCCATTGTGTCAAACCTCTCGCCCGGAACTCGATCGACCGCAGCACTTTGTCAGACATGGCAGAGTTGTCTTAGCAACGCCGCCGCCCAAACCCAACCTGTGGAGCACAATCCAGATGAAAGCCCTCTTCAAGGAAACAGCCGGACCCGGACTCACGCTTGTCGAGCGCCCCGAGCCGTCACCGGGACCGGGCGACGTGAAGATCAAGGTGCTGCGCACGGGCATCTGTGGCACCGACCTGCACATCGAGTCCTGGGATGCCTGGGCCGAAGGTGCTGTCAACGCGCCGCTGATTCCCGGGCACGAGTTCTCGGGCCGAGTGGTCGAGATCGGGGAAGACGTGACCACCGTTTCGGTGGGTGAACTGGTCTCGGGCGAGGGCCACGTGGTCTGCGGGCACTGCCGCAACTGCCGCGCCGGTCGCCGTCACATGTGCAAGAACACGTCGAGCCTCGGAGTGAACCGCGACGGTGCATTCGCCGAGTTCGTGGTCATCCCCGAAGATAACGTCTGGCAGCACCAGGAAGGCATCGATCCCGATCTGGCGGCCATCTTCGACCCGCTCGGTAACGCCGTGCACACCGCGTTGTCGTTCCCCCTGGTGGGCGAAGACGTGTTGATCACCGGCGCCGGCCCGATCGGCCTGATGGCCGCGAAAGTTGCCAGACACATCGGTGCCCGCTTCGTCGTGATCACAGACGTCAACCCCGACAGGCTGGAGTTGGCGCGCAGCATGGGCGTGGACGTGGCCGTGGATGTCAGTCGCACCCGCGTGGCCGAGGCGCAGAAGCAGCTGGGCATGCAGGAGGGCTTCGACGTGGCGTTCGAGATGAGCGGGCATCCGACCGCCCTGCCTGAAGTCCTGGATAATCTTGCGCACGGCGCCCGGGTGGCCATGCTCGGACTACCCACCACATCGATCGACATCAACTGGGCGAAGGTGGTCAGCCACATGATCACCATCAAGGGCATCTACGGCCGGGAGATGTTCGAGACCTGGTACGCGATGACCGCGATGGTGTCCACTGGCCTGGACGTGTCTGCCGTGATCACCGACCGTTTCCCCGTGTCCGAATGGCAACAGGCCTTCGCAACGGCCCGGGCAGGCAACTCGGGCAAAGTCGTCATCGACTGGAGCTGACGCTCCCCCGCCGAAGGCGCACACCCAACAGGCTGCAACAGCACACTTTCAAGGAGACCCCACTCATGTACGGAAACATCAAAGAGCAGTTGGCCGAGACTCTGACCGAGATCCGGGAGGCCGGGCTCTACAAGACAGAGCGCCAACTCGAGTCGGCCCAGTCGTCACACGTGGGCGTGGCCGGCAGCGGAGTGCTGAACTTCTGCGCCAACAACTACCTCGGGCTGGCCAACCATCCCGATCTGGTCAAGGCTGCCAAGGTGGCCCTCGACGAGTGGGGCTTCGGCATGGCCAGCGTGCGCTTCATCTGCGGCACGCAGACCCAGCACGTCGAGCTCGAGGACAAGCTCTCCGCGATGCTGGGCACCGAGGCGACCATCCTGTTCCCGTCCTGCTTCGACGCCAACGGGGCAATCTTCGAGGTGCTGCTCGACGCGCAGGATGCAGTCATCTCCGACGAATTGAACCACGCCTCCATCATCGACGGGGTGCGGCTGTCCAAGGCCCAGCGCTACCGCTACAAGAACCGCGACCTGGCCGACCTCGAGGAGCAGTTGAAGGCATCCGCAGATGCCCGCCGCCGCCTGATCGTCACTGACGGCGTGTTCTCGATGGACGGCTACCTGGCTCCACTGCCAGAGATCTGCGACCTGGCCGAGCGGTATGACGCCATGGTCATGGTCGACGACTCCCACGCCACCGGCTTCGTCGGCGCCACCGGGGCCGGCACCCCAGAACACTTCGGGGTGACCGACCGCATCGACATCCTCTCCGGCACCCTCGGCAAGGCGCTGGGCGGAGCATCCGGCGGCTACATCAGCGCCCACCAGGAGATCGTCGACCTGCTGCGCCAGCGCGCCCGGCCGTACCTGTTCTCCAACGCGGTGGCTCCTGCTGTGGTCGCGGGTTCGATCGCGGCACTCGACGTCGTCGCCCAGGCGGATGACCTCAGAGACACTCTGCACTCGAACGCGCAACTGTTCCGTTCGCTGATGTCGGATGCCGGCTTCACCCTTCTGCCCGGAGACCACCCGATCATCCCGGTGATGTTCGCCGACGAGCATGAGGCCCAGGCGATGGCCGAACTGCTGCTCGAGCGCGGAATCTACGTGATCGCGTTCTCGTACCCGGTGGTTCCGCTCGGCAAGGCGCGCATCCGCGTGCAGATCTCGGCGGCGCACAGCGAAGACGATATCCGCACCGCAGCGCAGGCTTTCATCGACGCGCGCGCGGCGCTGTAGCAAACTACCCCATCAGGGGCGGCGCGCCCGGGGTGAGGGCGCTATGCGCGTGCAGAATCAGCTGGGTGTCCTGCTCGGGAAAAACCCGGCGTTCGGCGCGCAACAACTCCAGCGGGGGGTTGACGCTGTCGACGAGTTCTGTGAGCGACGGCCTGGGCCTGGCATCGAACGGGCCGACCTTGCTCTCCGGGCCGTGCAGCACAATCAACAATTCACCGCCCGGCTTCAACCATTCAGCGATCCGGCGGAAATCGTCGGTGAGATTGACGAACGCGCACAGGATGAGGTCGAAGCCGCCGCCGTGCAATACGAGTGACGGGGTCCAACTGCGCACATCGGCAACCTGGGTCTCTATCTCGAGCTTGGCCAGCTCCGCGCGCTCCAGGCATCGGTTGATCTGGTTGGGCGACGAGTCCACGGCCGTGACCTTCCAGCCATGCTGTGCGAGCCAGATGCTGTGGCGACCACTTCCGGCCCCGACATCGAGCGCACGCGCACCCTCGGGCACAGTGTGGCCGCCCAAAAGTTCGACAATCGCCTTGTTCGGATCCAGGCGCGCGTGGTACGGGTGCCCGTAGTCACCTGTCAGTGCCGGGTCATCACGCCACGTCGGTCGGATCGCATTGTTCGAGTCGGCTGCCATAACCCCAAACTAGTCTTCTCCCGCGCCGCTGGCCAGCATCCACCACCTCGAACCCGGCTGCCGGGGGCGAAAACCGGTCGTGCACACCCACACCGTTCCGGAGAGTTCATGCGAGACTGGGGTCGTGTCCAAGTCGCAATTCATCATCGTTCCCGAATGGCAGGGGTCGAGTTCGTCACGCGCCATGCGCCTGGTCGATGGGGCCAACGCCATCTTGGGCGACCTGCCCCAGTCCGCCACCCGCGTGGTCGAAATTCCCACAGGTGCGGGCGATATGGTCGAGACCGGAATCGCCCGGTTCACGTCGTTGCAGTCGGTGCGGCGGGCGCAGGCGCGGGTGCTGGCCGAGACGCCAGAACCGGCGATCACCATCGGGGGCGACTGCGGGGTTGAATTGGCGGCCGTGGAAGCGGCCCATGCCCGGCACCTGGGGTCGATGGCGCTCGTCTGGCTGGACGCCCATGCCGATCTGAACACGCCACAGACGTCGCCGTCAGGAACGTTCCACGGGATGGTTCTGCGTGCGTTGATGGGTGAAGCGGCACCCGGGTTGATCCCGGAGTCGGGCCACGAACTTCTCGCCGAAATGGTGGTGCTTGCCGGGGTACGGGCGCTGGATGACGCCGAGGACGAGTTCATCGCTTCGGCCGGTATCACGGTCTTGACTCCGGCACAGTTGACTGACCCACAATCTCTGGTGCGCGCGATCGAGAACACGGGCGCGACATCCGTCTACCTTCACGTCGACCTTGATGTGCTGGATCCGAGCGATATCGCCGGGGTGACCTACCCGGAACCGTTCGGGGTGAGCGCAAGCGACCTGACCGCACTGATCCGCGCGGTGCGTGGGCGCTTTCCCCTGGTCGGCGCAGGAATCACCGAATTCGCCCCGGCCAGCCCCAACCAGGCCGCAGACGACCTGCCGACCATCCTGCGCGTGATCGGAGCCCTCACCTCGTAACCGAAGTACGCACAACCATGGTTTCCGCAACCACAGCTCTCGAAACCACAGCTTTCTAAACCACAGTGTTCGGTAGAACGGTGCTCGGCAGAACAGTGTTTCGCAGAACAGTGTTTCGCAGAAAAGGGCTTGGCAGTACAGTGCTCAGCAGAACCGGAAGGAACCTGAAATGGTGACCGAAGACTACGACCTGATTGTGATCGGCGCGGGTGCAGTGGGTGAGAATGTGGCAGACCGGGCAACGCGGGGTGGGCTTCGAACCGTCGTCATCGAGCGCGACCTGGTCGGCGGAGAATGCAGCTATTGGGCCTGCATGCCGTCCAAGGCACTGCTGAGAAGCCCTGCGGCTCTGCGCGCAGCCACGGCGGTCGGCGGGGCCAGGGAAGCCATCACGGGCGATCTGGACGTCAACGCGTTGCTGGACCGGCGGGACACATTCACAAGCCACTGGAAGGACCATGGGCAGGTCGACTGGCTGGAATCCGCCGGAATCGACCTGATCCGCGGCCGCGGGAGCATCCACGGTGCGCGAAAAGTGATCGTCACCACTGAAGACGAAGGCCAATTCACGCTCACCGCGAAGCACGCCGTGGCGCTCTGCACCGGTAGCACCCCGCTCATCGCGCCCATCCCGGGGATCGCGTCGATGGCGCCCTGGACCAGCCGCGACCTGACCGCTGTCACGAACATCCCGGAGAGCATCATCATCGTCGGCGGCGGCGTCGTCGCCTGTGAGATGGCCACTGTGTTCGCCCAGTTGGGCAGTGTCGTCACCGTGCTCTCACGCAGCCAGTTGCTCGATTCCGAGGAACCGTTCGCCGGCGAGCTCGTGGCCGAATCCCTGATCGGAATGGGCGTGGACCTTCGCCTGAAGACGCACATTTCGAAATTGAGCCGCGCGGCGGATGGAACCGTGCACGCCGTGCTTGAAAACGGCGCACAGATCTTCGCGGAACAGATCGCCGTCGCGACCGGCCGCAAGCCACGAACAGACGACGTAGGGCTCGACTCAGTGGGGCTCGTCCCCGGCGACTGGCTGCACGTTGACGACACCATGCTCGTCCGCGACCCTCACACCGGCGGCTCAGAGTTCGACGGCGAGAGCGATTGGCTCTACGCGATCGGCGACGTGAACAATCGTGCCCCGCTCACCCACCAGGGCAAATATCAGGCGAGGGCCGCCGGCGACGTGATCGTGGCCCGTGCCGCCGGGTTGTCTGTGACCGCCGAGCCGTGGTCTCAGTACGCCGCAACCGCCGATCATCAGGCGGTACCGCAGGCGATCTTCACCGAACCAGAAGTCGCATCAGTGGGCCTGACCGCGGCCGCGGCGAAGAAGGCGGGCTACGAGATCCGCGTCGTCGACTACGAGATCGGTCACGTGGCAGGGGCCGCACTGCATGCAGACAACTATCGGGGAACCGCCCGCATCGTGGTCGATGAGAGTCGTCGCGTGCTGCTCGGCGCCACGTTTGTGGGGCCCGAAGTCGCAGAGTTGTTGCACGCCGCCACGATCGCCGTGGTCGCCGAGGTACCCATCGAGCGCCTCTGGCACGCGGTTCCGTCCTATCCGACCATCAGTGAGGTCTGGCTCCGATTGCTCGAAGCGTATGGCCGGCCGTCAGACTGGTGACATGCGCATTCTGAAACGGATCCTGCTTGACGAGGCCCTCACCCGGCCCGGTTACCTGTATGCGTCTGCAGTCGGCCTGGTCTGGGGTTTCATCTGGAGCACTGGCCGAGTCGAGCGGGTCAACGGCCTGTTCATCTTCACCGGGATGCCGAAATGGTCGTTCGGGCGCGGTGGCTCCTGTGTGGGCTCCAGTTACCTCACCGACCACAACGTCTCCCCCGACGTGCTCGAACACGAGGCAGTGCACCGGCTGCAATGGCAGAAATACGGCACCTGGTTTCCGTTCCTGTACCTGCTCGCCGGACGCAACCCGCTGAAGAACCGGTTCGAGATCGAGGCCGGGCTGGAAAAGGGCGGCTACCTGCGCACCCCACAACGCTGACCGCTCCCTGCGCTGGACCCACAGCACCGAGGGGTCAGGATCGGCGTCTGGCGCGGCCGCTGAGGTGCTGCTGAGGTGCCGATCCTGACCCCTCAGCGGTGGAGGGCCCTGTTGGATTGGGCAAGGGCTGGGCTGAGCTGAGCTGAGCTGAGCTGAGCTGGGCTGAGCTGGGCTGAGCTGGGCAAGTCAGGCGGCGCGGCGTCCAAGCCTGTAGGCCTCACGGGTGGTGATCATGTCATCTGACAGACCCAGGGTCTCGGTCAGGTACTCGTGGATGGCCGCCACACCGCGGTAGTCGCCGCCCAACCACACCTGGGTGCGAGCCAGCTCGGTGGAATCACTGTCGGTCTCGGCGGCTTCGCAGATCATCTCGGCGGCCCAGGCGCGGGCGGCACGGGACACTGCCGTCCCCGGGCGACAGGCCTCGGCCGTTCCGGGTGCGCCAGAGCGCGTGGACCGGGCCAACCAGGTCACGGTCATCCGCGGCGGCACCGCAAGGAGCCCGATGTGGTCCGGGGTGGGGACCTCCACGAAGACCCGGCCGCGCGCACAGAGAGGCAACGCCGCCAGTGCCAACTCGAGTTCGGCGAACGTCGTCTCATCGCTGGTGAGGAGGAAGTGGGGCGCTCCGGTGGTGTGTTTGGTCCTGGCCGAGTGGCCGGTATGCTGCGTGATCATCGCCTCAAGTATAGGACAGCCTTACCTAACTCGGCGAGGGTCGAAGGAGATTCTCCGGGTCACCACTGCACGGGATGTCTGGCCTGCCAGTCGATCACGCGCTCCAATTGTGCCCCGAGCGCGAGCAGGGTCTCCTCCCCACCCGGCCGACCGATCAATTGAACCCCCATCGGCAGCCCGGTGGCGGTCTGTGCGATCGGCAACGTGATCGCGGGCAGACCGGCCACGTTCACGAATGAGGTGAACGGCGTGTACTGCACCTGTTGGGCGAAGTTACGCTCGGCGTCCTCGGCGTCATACCAGCCGACCGGACGCGGAGTCATTGCCAGGGCGGGGGTGAGCACCGCGTCAAAGCCGGCGAAGAGACGGATGATCTGGGCTTCGAACGCACTGAGCGCGGCGAGCGCCTCTGCGAGCTGCCGGGCGCTGAGGGCCCGGCCCACGGCGACCAACCATTGTGTCAATGGTTCCAGGAGGTGCAACGCCTCGCGCTCGGCCGGGATGCTCGCGGCACCCGCCTGCCAGATGGTGCGGAACGCCGGAGCGTAGCCAGGGGTGGGTGGCAACGCCAGTTGGTCGATCTCGTGGCCAAGGGCGGCGAACTCACGCACCGCTTGGGCCAGGGCATCCTGGGCCTCTGGTGCGATGGTGATCTCGTAGGCGTCGTCCCAGGGCGTTGTGGTCATGACACCGAGCCGAAAGGTGCCTTCGGCGGCGAGCGCCGCCTGCAGAAGGCTGCCGCTCAACTCGGGCGCGCGCAGGGTGAAGTGGTGGTCGACACGGCCATCCGAGCGGCCGATCATGCCATCGGCCAGCAGCGCGGTGTCGGCGACCGTGCGCGCCAGTGGCCCGGCCACGGCAAGGCCGCCGAGACTGCCGATGCCACTGCCGGCCGGGATGAGCCCGCGGGACGGTTTGAGGCCGACCAAGCCGCAGGCTGCGGCCGGGATGCGCACCGACCCGCCACCGTCGGAGCCTGGCGCGAACGGTAATAACCCGGCGGCGACAGCCACCGCTGCTCCTCCGCTGGATCCGCCGGCACCGAGGCTCATGTCATAGGGCGTGACCGCGGGCGGAGCCACCAACGACTCGGTGTAGGAGGGTAGGCCGAACTCCGGGGTATTCGTCTTGCCCAGGCTGATCGCGCCGGCATCGTCGAGCACCGTGGCGATCTCGTCCGAGGTCTCAGGGATGAACCCGGCGGTCAGTCGGGAGCCGAACCCGCAGGGCACTCCTTTGCGCTGGGTGAGATCCTTGTCAGCGAACGGCAACCCCCACAGCGTGACCGGCTTCGGCCCGGACTGCTCAAGGGCGCGGGCGGCATCGAGGGCGGCATCCGCTGTCACGGTCACAAAGGCGCCCAACGGCTCATTCAGCCGGTCGATGCGTTCAAGATAGTGACGGGTCAACTCGACCGGCCCGATGTCACCGGTTTGCAGGGCGTTCCGTTGTTCGAACGCGGTCAGATCGTGTAGCTCAGCCATCTGCCCAGCCTACGGGGCGCCCCCATGGCGGGCTCAGCCGTGCGTCTTTCAGGGCGGCAGCACTCAAACAGGCAGGAGTCAAACAGGCAGTCAACCAGGCAGTCAACCAGGCAGTCAACCAGGCAGTCAACCAGGCAGTCAATCAGGCAGGAGTCAACCAGGGAGCGACCAGTCGATCGGTTCGGCACCGAGCTCGCGCAGGGCGTCGTTGGCCCGGCTGAACGGCTGGGATCCGAAGAATCCGCGCCTGGCCGACAACGGGCTCGGATGCGCGCTCTGGATGGTCGGGATCTCGCCCATCAGCGGCGCCAATTGCTGGGCGTCCCTGCCCCACAGGATTGCCACAAGCGGACTGCCACGGTTCACCAGCGCCCGGATCGCCTGCTCCGTCACCGCCTCCCAGCCTCGCCTCCGATGCGACGCGCTGAGCTGGGGCCGCACAGTCAGCACCCGGTTCAGCAACATGACCCCGCGTTCGGCCCACACGCTCAAATCGCCGTGGGCGGGCGGAGTGACACCGACGTCGTCGAACAGTTCACGGTAGATGTTGATCAGGCTGCGCGGCAGCGGCCGAACCTCCGGGTCAACAGCGAATGCCAACCCGATCGAGTGGCCCGGCGTCGGATACGGGTCCTGGGCGACAATCAGCACCCGTACCGCCTCGAACGGATAGCGAAACGCCCGCAGCACGTTTTCTGGACTCGGCAAGAATTCTCGGCCGGCCTGCTGCTCCTGGTCAAGAAACGTGGTGACAAGCGCCAGTTCATCTGCCACCGGCGCCAGCGCTCTCGCCCAACCTGGATCAATGGGTGGCCACATGATCTGCCCCGCCGCGCTGCTGCCGGAATCCGGACGGTCGCCGGTCACTGGGCGAGCTGCATCGCTCATGCGGGTGTTCGTTTGGTCACCGGGGGCAACGTCGACCACGGGAACATGATCCACCGGTCGGTGGCCCGCCAGACGTAGTGCGGTTCGCAGATCGTGCGCGGCTTGACGTAGAGGCAGGCCGTGCGCACCTCGGCTCCGACGGTCTCCAGGAGTTCCACCACGTGGGCGAGCGTGCGCCCCGAATCCGACACGTCATCGACCAGCAGTACACGTGCCCCAGCCACCGCGTCGTTGTCGAGGATTGGGGGCAACACCACGGGGTCTGGCAGCGTTGCGGGCCCGTCGGTGTAGAACTCGACGTTGAGCGCTCCGCAGCCCTTCACGCCCAGGGCGTAGGCGAGCGCGCCTGCCAGCAACATTCCTCCGCGTGCGATGGCGATCACGAAGTCAGGTTCGAACCCGCTGTCAGCTACGCTCGAAGCCAGTTCGCGGGTGGCCTGGCCGAACCGGCGCCAGCCGAGAACCTCCTTGCCGCTCCCCGCCGCCGTCTGCGCCACTTCAAGCTCGTCGGGTTCGGGTATCTCTGGCAGTGACTGCGTGTCGCGCTTCATATGCTCACGCTAGTCGCCGAGAGACACCCCTGTTGCACCATCCGTTGCTCAGGATGCGCCAGCCTTCCGCGGTACGTCTGCCTGCTGCTCACGTTCGGCCGAGCTCGGCGATCTCTGCCGGCCCGGCCTCAGCCGTATGTCGGCTGTTGGGGCCAGCCGGCCGGGGAGTCCTCCCAGTCCTCCTGGCGGCCATAGGGCGCCAGGTCGAGCATGTTGTTGACGAACAGCAACCGATCAACCCCTCGGGACACGGTCGAATAGGTGCGGTAGATGTCGTCGCCGTCACGCAGGAACACCGAGAGCATGAACCCGCCGTCGCCGCCACAGTCCCGGTAGAACGTAGTGCCTCGTGAGGACACGAACGGGAGCGTCCATCCCTCCCTCTCCATCAGCCGTTCGATCTGACCGATCGGCATCTCCGAGACCGTGGCCCAACTGAGCCCCGCCTCGGCAAGGGTTGCAAGATCGGTGACATTGCGCGTGAAATGGGTGCAGCCCGGACAGAACCCGTCAGCTCCCACGTCCATGAATTGGTAGACGGCCAGCTGGCGGTTATCGCCGAACAGGGCTCGCAATGTGGTGGTGCCGGTGGCGGTCGTGAAGGTGTAGTCACTGAAGCGGGCCATCGGCAGTCTTCGGCGGCGCGCCGCAAGCGCGTCCAGCGACCGCGTTGCGGCCTTCTCCAGCACCATCAGTTCATCACGCGAACGCTGCCACGCGGCCGCGCTCACCACCGGCGGCAACGCCGGAGTGGCTTCCCGTGCCTGATTCATGCCAACACTGTACGCCGCGTTGCGGGCGACGAATAGACCCTGTGCAGCCTCGTGGGAAATTCCGCCAGAAGTTCTTCGGGTCATCGGCCGAGCCCTGCCGAACGAGCCCAGTCGATCAACTCCTCGCGCGAAGACGCACCGAGTTTTCGCGGGATCGACGCAAGGTAGTTCCGAACCGATTTGACGCTGAGATGCAGGGTGCGGGCGATCTGCTCCGCCGTATGACCCGCAGCGACCAGATCGACCACCTCCCGCTCTCGGTCGCTCAGCAGCGGCAACGGGGGCTGCCACCGGCCGGTCGCCGTGGCCTCCGTCAGCCGGCCGGCCACCGCGGAACTCAACAGAAGATGACCCTTCGCCGCCGCCCGAATCGCGTCGATCAGCTCGGACTGCTCGGCCCCCTTGAGCACATAGCCGAGCGCACCGAGTCGCAACGCCTGGTTCAGTTGCTCTCCCGGCTCCACCATGGTCAGCATGACGATCGCCAGCTCGGGTGCGGATCGGCGAATCGAGCCAATCGCATCGATGCCGCTTGTCCCGGGCAGTTGGATGTCGAGAAGCATCACGTCTGGCCGGGCCTCCACAGCCACCCGAACCGCGGCCTCGGCGTCGGCGGCCTCGCCGACCACCTCCATGCCGGCCACCGAGGAGATCAAAGCTTTGAGCCCGCCTCGAAACAGGGTGTGATCGTCGACGATGACGATCCGGATCGGGGGCGCCTCGGGGGCCGAAACCGCAATCGATTCGTCAGCCACGGTCAACCGCCAGGGCGGCTTCATCGGCGCCACCGGGGGAAATATCAATATCACTGCCGACGGCGAGCGCGCGGCCTGCCGGGCGCAGGGGCCCCTCCACCGGCAGCTGTACCCGGATGATCGCCCCATCCTCGGAACCGGAGACACTGAACGTTCCGCCCAGGGCTTCGGCCCGCTGCCGCATCGAGGACAGCCCCACACCTTCGCACGGCTGCGCGACGCCCGGGCCGAAGCCGCTGCCGTCGTCACGGATGGTGAGTACCACCTCTCGCTGGCCGAGCCCCGCGCCGCCTACCGGCCCCAGCTGCACCACCGCCAACTGCACCACCGCTGTCGACGCCTCCGCGTGCCGGCGAACGTTCTCGAGTGCCTCCGCCACGATGCGGAACACCGCGGTCTCCACTGCGGCCGGCAGCGTTTCGTCCACGCCCTCTGTCTGCAGGTCGACCGTCGGCCCCGAAGACTCCTGCCTCCTCACCAGGTGTTGCAGGGCTCCGCAAATCCCGAGCTCGTCGAGCAGCGGAGGCCGGAGCCCGCGCACGATCGTTCGGATCTGGTCGACCAACCCGCGCAGGTCGGCCTGCGCTTCATCCACCAGGCTGCGCGCCTCGCCCGGTCGCCTCGCCGCCAGGTTCGCGGAAGCCTGCAATTTGAGGATCGCGGCGCCCACGGTCGGGCCCAGACCATCGTGCAATTCATTGCGCAGGCGTACCCGCTCGTCTTCAACCGCCTGGGCCGTGGCCGCGCGCCCGCGCACCTCTCGCTGTTCGGCGAGCCGGAGAGTCTGCAAAACCTGCAGCGCATCGACCACCGGCGCCAGCGGGGAGGTGTCGCGGTCGACGGCCGACGTCACCCACGCCCCGTCATCGGTGACCCCCAACAGATCGGCGCTCAGTGTATCGGCGCTCAATGTATCGGCGCTCAGTGTATCGGTGCCGAGCCCACCTGCGCCCAGCGCATCGACACGGAGCACATCGTTTCCCAGCGCGGAGCGAACCTCGCGCAGGGCGTGTTCGAGCTGGGCGTGCGGCGTACCGCTGGAACGCATCCGTTGCAGCAAACGGGCAACGAACTCGGCCGGCGCCGCGTCTCGGCCATAAACCAGGCGCACGACCGGCGGCCGCAGCACGAGAAAGACGGGATGCACGACGGTGGCGATCACCGCAACGGTGACCACCGGAACCAACACGCCGACCCCCGTGCCGAGCGCGCCGCCGAACCCGTCCGCCAGTTGCGAGACGGCGACGAGAACGGCTACGGCGACCAACGCCAGGTATCCGGATGTGAAGACGGTGCCGAACACGCCGCGGGCGTCCAACCAGGTGGAGCTCACCACGGCCGACGTAATACTGACGGCGAGGAACTGAAACGCCGCGACAACGAGAAACTGTGTGACGAGGTCGGCGGCGGAGCCCGGTCGCCCCCATGCAGCGGCCTGCACCCAGCCAGCCGCAAGCAGCGCGGCGATCGACACCACCACGGCGAGCACCAGCACCAGGCCGAGCCGGCGTGCGCGTGTTCGATCGTCCGCAGAGCGGATGTTGACGAAGACGGCCGCCGGGAGCCCGGCCAGGAGTGAGAGCCAGCTGGCGGCGACCAGCCAACCGGGCACCACCTCGGACTGCCCCAGTTGCTGAATGAAGGGGGAAATCGTGACCACCGCCGCCGGCAAAAGGAGCCCCGGAGTCCACCCCGCGGTGAACCGGCCGCGGGGGAAGACCAAAAGAAAAAGGATGAGGGCGAGAACTCCGGCTGATTCCAGCACGACCGCCGCCGGCGCCGCGGGCGACCAATGCGCAGCCAGGTGCGGTACCGTCTGCGGAAAGCCGACGGCCAGACCGGCGAGCACGAAGGCGGCCGCGCGCCCGAGCCCCGGCAAACGGCACAGCATGGTCGCCGCGACCAGGCAGGTGCCGGCGAAGATCGTGGCGAGCACGAGCCCGACCGCGACATAGAGGTCGCCGGGCATCGACGCGGAAAGCGCCTGGGCCGCCTGCCGGCGCGCATCCCACGCCGCCGGCAACGAGGCCAGGAACGTCACCGCGGCCACGCCGATGAACAGCCAGACGGCGACCGCCCACACGCGCGCCGACGGCGACTCGCTGCGGTCGGCCACCTGCCCCGTCGCAGGTGTGGGGGCGCTCATGGCTGGAGCTTAGCAAAACCTCTGCCGCCGAAATCTCCGGTCGTTGCGGTGATCGCCACCGCCACCCACACCGCCGCCATCCAGAGGGAGTTCAACGGCAACAGAAACATCATCGGCAGCAGCAACGCGACGCCGATCCCGACCCAGAGGGGGAACGCCTGGGCGCGCCAGCCGCTGATGCCGACCGCGATCAGGCTGGCAGCCGCGAGGCCCGCCTCGGCGAGGAACAGCTCAAACGGCGGTTCGGTGGCGCTGACGAAGACGGCGATCATCGTCACCCCGGCCGCGATCATGGCGACGACGGCCAGCCACCACGCGACCCGCCAGAGCCCCAGGGCACTGCCTGCACGGCGGGCGATGAACAGCAGTGCCACGGCTCCGAAGACGAAGGACGCACCGACCAGCGCCTCCGAGGCACGTCCGGCAACTGTCGCATGATCGCCCATGTTTTCCGTGGCGACCATCCACAAGGCTGCATTCCCCAAAAGGAATACAGCCGCCACGACCGCGGCGCTGCGGGGCAGCAACCTGCCGCCGGTCGTCTCCGGAGCGGCTGAAATGTCTGCGCCGCCGCGTGAACGTATGGGTGTGTGGGTGTTCGGCATGATTCTCCCTGGGTTCATCTCGGCAGCTGATCGGCCGGATGCGCCCAGTCTGCGTCGACCGGGTTCCCAAAATTGTGGGATCACGTCCCGAATTCCCGACCGCAGCCCCGCAGACTCAGCGGTCACCCTCGGGGGGTCAGCGCGCCTCGAATCACCTTGTGCGGCGCGGCCTGAGCAACCGGCTTGATCGTGATCAGGTCAAGGTTCACGTGCGCGGGCAACTCAATGGCGTGAACGATGACTTCGGCCACGTCAGCTGCCGACAAAGGCTCGGGCACGTTGTCGTAGACAGATTCCGCTTTCGCCTGGTCACCGCCGAACCGCACCAGCGAGAACTCCTCGGTCTTCACCATTCCCGGCGCCACCTCCAACACCCGGATCGGCTCCCCGGCCAGCTCAAGCCGCAGAACCTGGGTCATCGCGGCGGCCGCGAATTTGGCCGCGTTGTAGCCGGCACCACCCTCATAGACGACATGCCCGGCGATCGAGGTGATGTTGAGTATCGACGCGCTCGCTCCTGGCACGACCCCGCTGCGCAAAAGCGGCAGCAATGCCCGAATCACCTGCTGAACGGCGATGACGTTGATCTCGAACATCCACCGCCAGTCCTCCGGCGTCGAGTTCTCCACCGAGTCAGCGCCCTTCGCCCCGCCGGCATTATTGACCAGCGCGTGGATCGGCCCGTTCGCGGCGAGAAAGTCGCGCAGTGCCGTCACATCGGCTGGCCGGGTCAGGTCGGCGACGAAGGTCTCGGCGCCGGTTTCGGAGGCGAGTTCGGTGAGCCGGCCGGCACGCCGGGCGACCCCGATCACCCGCCAGCCGTGCTCCCGGAACAGTTTCGCCGTCGCGTAGCCGATACCACTGGAGGCACCTGTGACCACCACCGTCTGCTGCACCATGATTGTCTCCGTTCCGGCCGCTGAAAAGCGTGCCTGATCCATCAACGTTACTTGTCCGGCGGAGCATACACTTCCGGCCGACCTGACGCCTGCCCGTTGATCAGGTTCTGGGGGGCCGCGCCACCCGTGCGCCGACGCCGCCGAAGACCACACAGGCCACGAGGATCACTGCCATCGGCAGGGCGGTTGCCTCCCCCCCACAGCCCTACCAATGGCGCGACGGCGGCGCCGACGGCGAACTGCGCCGCACCGATCAGCGCCGCGCCGGTCCCCAGCGCCCGGGGCGCCTGGGCCAACGCCAGGGCGCTGGCGTTCGACATGGTGAAGCCCGTTCCCGCGACGAGCACGAATGACGCGAGAAAGAACAACGCGATGGTGAGAGTGCCCGTGACGGCCATCGTGAGCAGTGCCAGCCCGGCCATCAGGGCGGCAAACTGTCCGACCGCCAGCAGCCGTTCCGGCCCCACCTTCGGCGCGAATCGCGCATTGACAATGTTCGCAAGGATGAGTGCTGCCGCGGCAGACGCGAAGGCGAGAGAGTATCCGACGGTGTCCATTCCCAGCATCGCCTGTGCGACGAACGGCGATGCCGAGATATAGGCCATCACCGCACCGAACGCCAGGGAGAAGGTGACCAGGTAACCCAGGAACCCTCGATCGGTGAGCAGTCCGGTGAAACCTCCCAGGGCAACGCGCACCCCGGCGCCGTGCCGCTGATCAGGTGGCAGAGACTCGGGCACGATCAGGACAGCGAGCACGAACATGACCACAGCCAGTACCGCGGCCACGGCGAGGGCTCCGCGCCAGCCCTAGGTCGCGCTGGCGACGCCGCCGACGATGGGAGCGACGATGGGCCCCAACCCCACGACCATCGCAATGAGGCTCAAAGCGCGCACCGCGGTGCGGCCCTCGCTGAGATCGACGGCGATCGCGCGGGCGAGAACGATCCCGGCAGCGCCGGACAGCCCCTGCACGAACCGCAGCCCGACAAGCAGTTCCACCGTCGGAACAAACACCATCCCGGCGCTACTCAGCGCGAAGACCACCAGGGAGGGCACGAGCACACGCCTGCGCCCGAGACGATCCGAGAGGGGCCCGAGAATGAGCTGCCCCACGGCGATCCCGATCAGGAACGTGGTCAGAGTCAATTGGATGCTCGTCGCCGGGGCATCCAGATCAGCCGCAATATCTGTGAATGCGGGCAGGTACAGGTCAACTGACAGCGGGCCGACCGACGCGATGAAACCGAGAGCTGCCAGTAGGCCCGGCGTCAGCCTGCGTGCACTCACTCGCCTCGAGAGCTTTCGAACATCCGGTAGAGCCGCATGAGGAAGTCGCGGGGGCTGCAACGCGTGGCGCCCCGATCGACCGAATCAGCGTAAACCGTAGGAGCCGCGGCACGAGCATTCTCGAGTTGCATCTGCGGAGTGCCTTTCGTCTTCGGTTGACCCGTGCTCGGGGCACTCGACCAGTATTCCAGACAGAGAGCGGTCTCTCACGCGACTCCCGGGGCCCTGGCTACCGGCCCGATCAGCGAATCAGAGCGAAGTGTTACGCCATGTTTCAGCTGGGTTTGGTCGACGCGGGCAGCGAACCTAGGCTCAGTGTGGCGAGGGAGATTCCCCGCGAGTGCAGAACGAGTCCCACCTCGGGTCTCGGCACACAGCCCGAGGAGAAACACATGAGCGAGAACACGGTCGATTGGAAGTTCGAGACCCAGCAGATCCACGCGGGTGCGGCGCCAGACCCGGTGACCAACGCCCGGATCACTCCGATCTACCAGACCACGGCATACACGTTCAACAACACGGAACATGCCAAGAACCTGTTCGCCCTCGCGGAGTTCGGCAACATCTATACCCGCATCCAGAACCCCACCCAGGATGTCGTCGAGCAGCGCATCGCAGCACTGGAAGGCGGCACCGCCGCGCTCCTGCTGGCCAGCGGCCAGTCGGCGACCACGCTCGCCGTGCTGAACATCGCCGAATCCGGCGACCACGTCGTGGCCTCCTCGTCGTTGTACGGGGGCACCTACAACCTGTTCGAGTACACCCTGCGCAAGCTCGGCATCGAGACCACCTTCGTCGAAGACCAGGATGACGCCGAGGCGTGGGCCGCCGCCATCCGCCCGAACACCAAACTGCTGTTTGCCGAGACGATCGGCAACCCGCGCATCAACATTCTCGATATCGAACTCGTCGCCGGTGTCGCCCACGAGAACGGCATTCCGCTGATCGTCGACAACACCATCGCCACCCCGTACCTGATCCGCCCGTTCGAACACGGCGCCGACATCATCGTGCACTCCGCCACCAAGTTTCTCGGCGGCCACGGTTCGGTCATGGGCGGCGTGATCGTTGACGGCGGAAAGTTCGAGTGGTCGAAGAATGTCGAGAAGTTTCCGGGCCTGACCGAGCCCGACCCCTCCTACCACGGCGCCAGCTACACGACGGTGCTCGGCGACGGCATTGCCTACGTGATCAAGGCGCGCGTGCAACTGCTGCGTGATATCGGCCCCGCGATCGCCCCGGCCAGCGCCTGGCAACTGCTGCAGGGAATCGAGACGCTCAGCCTTCGGGTGGAGCGCCACACCGAGAACGCGTTGAAGGTGGCGAAGTGGCTGGAGACCCAGTCCGGAGTCGCGAGTGTCGCGTATGCGGGCTTGGAATCCAGCCCGTGGCACGAGACGGGCAAGAAGTACGCCCCGAAGGGAACCAGCGCCGTCCTCACCTTCGAACTCGACGGTGGCGTCGAAGCCGGCGTCGCCTTTGTCGAAGCCCTCGAGCTGTTCAGCCACGTGGCCAACATCGGCGACGTGCGCAGTCTGGTCATCCACCCGGCATCGACGACGCACTCGCAGCTGACCGCCGAGCAGCAGTTGAGCTCCGGCGTCACCCCGGGACTCGTGCGCCTCAGCATCGGGCTGGAGAACATCGACGACATCCTCGCCGACATCACCACCGGCCTGGAGGCGGCCCGCGCCATCGCCTGAGCGGTCCACGCCAAACGCCCGGTCGGTCAGCCCCTCGGGGCCGGCCGGCCGGGCGTCCGCGTCGCTGGATGGCCGAGGTACAGGCCACCCGACGCACAGTGTCCCAGAACGGCAGTGCGGCAGACGTGCCGGGTATCTGAAGTACAGGGCAGCGGAAGTACAGGGCAGAATAGGCAGACATGGACTGGCAGACTTCGGCGGACACGGTTCCGTCAAACTTCATCACCGATGCCCAGATCCGGTCTGTCGTGGGCAAACCTCCGGCCACCGGCGCCTGGCGCGACGGTGATGAACTCGGCGAGCGTACGATCGTGCCTGTCGGCACGCTGGAATTCGAAAACGGCACCCAACTGGCCGGGGTACGTATCGCCTACGAGAGCTGGGGGCGACTCAACGACGCCGGAGACAACGCCATCCTCATTCTGCACGCGCTCACCGGCGACGCCCACGTGCAGGGTGAGTCAGGGCCCGGACAACCAACCCCCGGCTGGTGGAACGGCGTGGTCGGGCCAGGCCTCGCCATCGACACCGACCTCTGGTATGTGGTTGCGCCGAACATCCTGGGCGGCTGTCAGGGCAGCACCGGCCCGTCATCGTTGGCACCGGACGGAGTCGAGTGGGCGACACGGTTTCCCTTCCTCACCATCCGCGACCAGGTCACTGCGCAGGCGGCTTTCTCCGACACGATCGGAATTCGACGCTGGGCAGCGGTGATCGGCGGCTCAATGGGCGGTATGCACGCCCTGGAGTGGGGAGCAGGGCACCCCGACCGGGTCGAGCGTCTGGCCGTGATCGCAGCACCGCCCGTCTCGACCGCAGACCAGATCGCCGGCAATTCGGTGCAGATCGAGGCCATCCGCACCGACCCACTGTTCCGGTCGGGTGAATACTACGATGCCCGTCCCGGTGACGGCCCGCACCGCGGGCTCGCCCTCGCCCGGCGGATGGCGCTGCTGAACTACCGCTCGGCCGCGGAGTTGAACGACCGGTTCAGCACCAGTTGGCAGAGCCCGATCAGCCCGCTCGGAGCCGGCGGCCGATTTGCGGTGGAGAGCTACCTGGATTTTCACGGCAACAAGTTCACGAGGCGCTTCGATGCCAACAGCTATATCACCCTGGTCGAGGCCATGAATACGCACGACATCGGGCGAGATCGCGGCGGCGTCGAGGCCGGGCTCTCCCTGGTGACCAGCCCGACCCTGGTGGTCGGAATCCGCAGTGACCGACTCTTCCCCATAGACGGCCAGCACCGGATCGCCGCCGGTGTGCCCGGTAATATCGACGGTGACGACCTTGTGGAACTCGATTCGGTCTACGGCCATGACGGATTCCTGATCGAGATTGAGGCAGTGAGTGAGCAGATCCGGCGATTACTGACCGCCTGATCGCCAGAATTGTCGCATGATGGAAATATGCTTGGCCTTGCGTCTGCGCGTTGAGACGTGTGTCAGCGATTTTGTGTGTGGGCGTTCGGGTCCACCGCGCAGTTCATGGAGCAATGGAGCAGGATGAAGCGAATTCGCAAAGAACGGGACCGGCTGCTGCGGCGTAGCGCGCGCAGTTTCGGTCTCGCTGCGACAATCGTCGCCTCCGGCTGCCTTCTGGTTCCCGGTGTGCTCGAGGCGCAGCTCTACGTGGTTGTCTTCGCCCTCATCATTGCCCTCGCCTTCAGCCAGTACCGGATGGGTGAGACCGGCCAACCGATCTGGGGGGTGGCGATCTCGCTCACCGGGCTCGCCGTGATCCTCGTCCTGAACGTTTCGGCAGGGCCGCAGATGAATACTTCCGTCGCCGCCGCCGTCTCGGCGCTTGCCGGTGGCTCACTGGGCAGCCTGGGGATTGTGCTCGTCATCGACGGGCGCAGGTTTCTCCTCAACGTGCTTCTGCTGGCGGCTACCCTCGCAGTCCTGATCGCATCGATGCCGCCGCAATATCTCGTCGGCACGGTTCTGTTTGCCGCGGTCGGGTGGCTGACGGCCGGGGTCATCGGCTGGTGGTTGGGTGCCAGCGTTCCGCGGGTGATGCGGCGCATCTCAAGCATCGGCCGGGCACACCGGGCGGAGCGTCAGGCCAGCGAGACCGAGGCGCAGCGACGCCAGGGCGCCCGACTGCTGCACGACACCGTGCTCGGCACCTTGACGCTGCTCGCGCACGCGGGTGTGGGCGTCGCGCCGGAGGCACTGCGCCTGCAGGCCGCCGACGATGCCCGCCTGCTGCGTCAGTTGCGCACCGGTGAGAGTTCGCCGACACCGCAGATGCTCGGAGCAACCGTGGCAACGCTCGATGAAGACGTTCTCGGCACCACCCTCGAATCGGTGAAGCAACGTTTTCACCGAATGGGGCTCGAAGTGAGTTGGCACGGTACCGGCCAGATGCTGCTGCGCAGTGACATCCTCGATTCATTCCTGCTGGCCCTTGCCGAATGTTTGGAGAATGTGCGCAGGCATTCCGGGGTGACCGACGCGCATGTGACCATCATCGACGACGAGACCACCGTGAGGGCGATGGTCACCGACGCCGGTGTCGGCTTCGACCTCGACGACATCGGTGAGGCGAAACTCGGCTTCAAGGAGTCGGTGGTGGCCCGATTGAAGGACGTCGGGGGCAACGCCCGGCTGTTCTCCACTCCGGGTTCTGGCACCACCGTTGTGTTGGAAGTGCCGAAGTGAGCGCACCGAAGAGTTTCGAGGAGAACACCCTCGGTGTCGTACTCGGGGCCAACAAGAAGGGTCGACGCTCACGCACGTTCGGCCGCGAGCGCACCTCTCGTGTGCTGCGATCCACGAATGTCGACACCGAGAGCCTGGGCACCGGCCATCTCGGCACCGGCCTGATGGCCGCCTCGATGATTCTCGTCACGTACGGATTGCTGCAGAGCCTGCTCGACTGGAGTGCGCAAGGGCAACAGAATCGCGAGCTGTACCTCTGGGGTATCGCCGCCTGGAGCGTGGTCACGTTCCTGATGGTTGTGATCTACCTGACCCATCGCCGGTACGGACGCGGCCTGCCGAACAGCATGTTCGCATTCATCCTCTGCCTGATCGGCGTCGCCGCCGCAATCGACATCGTCGGAGTGCTCACTCGGGCGGATCGCGGCATCGTGCCGTCTGCGGCGATCGCCTGCGGCGCCGTACTGGTCGCGATTGTCACCCTGCGTCCCAGCATCGACATTTTGATCTCCACGGGGGTGCTCGGCGCGGCAGTACTGACCACACTGATCCTGTCTCGCGATGACGACCCCTTCATGATCGGCTTCCACATTGCGATCCTCAGCCTGACGATCCTGCCACCATTACTCGGTGTGCTCCTGGTGAGCGCCTACCGGCGCATGGTGCAGATGGAGCTCGACCGTGCCCTGGTGCAGAGTTCGGTGTCGGCGCCGAAGTTTGCGATCGGGATGCTCGCCTCCCATGAGCTCGCCCGACTGGACCTGAACGCAGAACGTCTTCTCGACGAGATCGCCTCCGGGGAGATCGACCTTCCACTGACCCCCAACTTCGCGTCGACCGCAGCCTCGTTGGCGACTGAACTTCGACTTCACCTGATCGAGGGGCGACGCGAGACCTGGCTCTACCACGTGATCACCGAGAGTGAGTACCTGGGGCCGCTGGTCACGTTGTCTGACCCGCACTATCTCTCCGCACAGTTGAACCCCGACCAACGTGACGGCCTGCTCTCAGCCATCTGGTTGCTGATGAGCGACACCAAGCGATCGGGGGAAAGCCTGAAACTGGCGCTCACACCGCTTAAACGGGACACCGTTGATCTGCCACGGAACCAGTCGAAGATTTTGATCGAGATTCTCGTAATGGGTGTGCCCCGGCGGCGGATTGACCCCGCAACGTGGGAAGGTATCCGTAGGGTTGGCGGGTACCGGGAGACCACGACCAGTGAGAGTATTCGAATTGAGATCGAATGCGTGATCGACAGACCCAACGACTGACCCAGTCGTCCCAGATCAACGAAGAGAAAGGCGCGACCCGTGCCCACCGCACAAAAGAAGATCCGTTTGGCCCTTGTCGACGATCACAAGATGATCCTCGGCGCCCTCACCGAATGGATCCGCAACGTCGCGGATGACATTCAGGTGGTCGCCGCCGTGTCCACCTGGCCCGCTCTCCTGATCCACCCCGAGTTCCCGGTCGATGTGGTGCTTCTCGACCTCGACCTCAAGGACGGGATCCCCGTATCCCTCAAGCTGTCCGCGTTGAAGGCCACGGGAGTGCGAACCGTGCTGATGAGCACGTACTCGGATCCCGGGGTGGTGCGCGAGGCCCTCGCCGCCGGAGCCCTCGGCTATCTGGTGAAGAGCGAGGAGGCCGGGATGATCGCCGAGGCGATCCGGGCAGCCAGCAAGGGTGAATCCTTCATCTCCAGCGAGCTCGACCTGGCCCTCAGCGAGGGCGACGTGGGAGGTGCACCGCGCCTGAGCGCACAGGAACGCCGCGTGATGGCGCTCTACGGCGGCGGCGAGCCGGTCAAATCGGTGGCGTACCAGCTGTCGATCTCGGAAGAAACGGCCAAGAGTTACCTGAAGCGGATCCGGGAGAAGTACCGCATCGCCGGCATCGACGTGGGAACCAAGGTTGCGCTGCGCAAGCGGGCGTTGCAAGACGGCATCCTGCACCACGGCGAATAGACGCAGCGCGTCACACGAGCACGAAGGCGTGCCAACCGAGAGAGACGGCATCCCGCGAACCGTGGGCCACTGGCGGAGGGCCCTCGCACTATCGCGTCGGCACCGCCTGAAGCGGTTGTGGCGCCGCACGGATGAGCGCGATGATCTGGGCCACAGCCCAGCCTGCGACGACGAAGTAGAGCAGGTTGCGCACCGAAAGAGCAGCCACCATCGGAGGGAACAGAGACAAAAGGTACCCGTAAAGATACGGGTAGACCAGTTGGGTCAGGGCTGCGATCACGGCGACCAGAATTGCTGGGGTTCGAAAACGCCGGCCGGAGGTGACCAGGCCGAAGATCACCGGGGCCGCCAACCAGGCGACGAACTGGGGGGAGCCCACCTTGTTGAAGGCAATGAGGCAGGCCACCAATGCCAGCACCAGAGGCGGCAGAAGCGCGACGGATCCCACACCCCGCCGCATCGCGAAAGCCCCGGCCCAGAGCACGGCGACGACCGCGACCGCCATCGACCAGGTCATGATCATTTCCGCGACCACCGCGCCCCGGCCCACGACCTGCCAGGTGAGCAGCACCTCGTCGTAGTAGACCCGGCTGCCGGGCTGCCCGAACACGGCACTCCACAACCACCAGGCGCTGATCGGGGCCTCGACCTGTAACCCCCTGGCCCCCTGTTTGCCCACAAAGCTGAACAGGTTCCAGCCGGCACCGAGGATGAGCGGCACGGTGACGATCACCGCGCTGGTCACCAGTGCGGTGAGCAGCACCTGCCAGCGCTTGGTCAGCGCCACCATCAACGCCGCGATCACCGCGGCCGGCCACACCTTCACCCAGGTGGCGCATGTGAGCAGCACCCAGGCCACGCGCGGCCGGGTGCCCAGCCAGAGCAGTGCAACGATGACGACGGGTACGGTGACCGAGTCGATGCGCGACACCGCGATCGGCCCGAGAAGGGCGAGGAACAGAAGCCACCACCACGCGGCCCGTCGGCCGTGTCGTTCCGGGTCGTGGCCGACCAGGGTGGCGAAGGCACACGCGTTCAGAAGCACGATCATGCCGAGCCAGCTCGGGTCGTAGAACACGAAGCCGAAGAAGGCGGGTATGAGGATCGGTACGAGCGCGAGAATCGGGTACACCCACGGTTCGTCGATTCCGATGATCGGGCCACCGCCCAGGGCCTGCTCGGCCCACGGCGAATAGACCAGGGTCACATCCCCCATCGGAAGCCCATATCCGAACAGCGCGAAGCCGAGCAGAAACAGATGAACGGCAGCGAAGGCGAGCCAGAGCAGGAGCGTCGGTGAATGCGAATCAATGCCGCTTCGGCGCGCGGCGTCCGACGCTGAAGGGGGCCGCCGATCCGCGCGGGCCGAATCTGGGGCCATGCCTCAATGATACGGATGCCCGGTCCGGGGACACCCGCCGCCACTCAAACGGCCCTGACGACTCAAACGACTCAGGTGGTTCAGGCCAGCAGCGCTGCAATCCGCCCTGGAACCGCCTCAGCGATATCCAGGGCCGCAATCGGGCCGCCGCCGGAGGCAAACGCTGCTGCAAGGCCGTGGATCAATGCTCCCGTCGCCGCGATCTCGGCCAGTGCAGCCGGTTCTGACCCGATGATGTCGGAGTGCGTGGCAACCAGCGCCCCGATGATCCCACCGAGAACGTCGCCGGTGCCCGCTGTTGCCAGCCAGGAGGTTCCTGGCGGCAGGATGATCGTGCGGGCCACACCATCGGCCATCGACGCCACCACGGTGCGGCTGCCCTTCAACAGCACGACGGCCCCGGTCGCCCGCACAGCACGGTGCGCCCAGCCCACGGGATCGGCGCTGACCTGCGCGGCGCTGACGACTTCCCCGTCACCCGCTGCGCCCGGCGCGGCGGAGCCCAGCCGATTCAGCAGGCGGGCGAGTTCCCGAGCGTGCGGGAGGATGAGCGTCGGACCGGTCGCCTGCCGCACCATATCCAGCGCACCGGCGTCGAGCACGACCGGTGCCCCGGTGGCAAGGGCCCGGCGCACTCGATCCGTCGCCTCGGCACCACGGGTGTCGGCGTCCATACCGGAACCCACGAGCCACGCCTCCACCCGGCCGTCACCCGGCACCGCCTCGGGGCGCCTGGCCAACACCTGGCGGGTGGCCGGGGGGTCGCCGAGGTAGCGAACCATGCCCACACCGGTTCGTATCGCCGCCTCCACGCCCAACACCGCGGCCCCCGGATACTCGGCAGAGCCGGTGACCACCCCGAGAACACCACGAGAGTACTTGTCGTCGTCGGCGTCAGGCACAGCGATCCACGCACGCGCCCGCTCACTGTTCCACGCCACCGGCGGTGTGGCGATTGAGGCGCCCGCGCTCGTGTCATGCATACGTCTCACGATAGGCGCTCAAGAGGCGAATGCGGCTACTTTCGCCGGGTGGCGTCCTGCACCTCGCCGACGAGTTCTTCAATGATGTCCTCAAGAAACACGATGCCGCTGATCCGGCCGGTGTCATCGGCGACCGTCGCCAGGTGGGAGCCCATCCGCCTCATGGTGGCCAGCACATCTTCCAGATCCAGGTCTGCGGTCAGGGTGAAAACTGGCCGCCGCCTGGCTTCCGGCACAGGTTCGTCCACCTCGTCGAGGTCGATGATGTCTTTCACGTGCAGGTAGCCGACCGGCCGGCCCTCGTCGTCGACCAGGATGTACCGGGAGAAGCCATGCCTGGCCACGGCGCGTTCAACATCGGAGGGGCTCGCCTGAAGCGGAAGCGTGATCAGTTCGTCGAATCCGATGGCGATGTCGCGCACTGTCTTCCCGGTGAACTCGAACGCGGCAGTCAACGCACCGAAGTTGTCGGTGAGCAGTCCGGAGCGGGTGGACTGGTCGACGATGGTGGCCACTTCCTCAAGCGTGAACGCACTGTTCGCCTCGCTGCGGGGCTCCACCCCGAACAACCGCAGGACGCCGTTCGCAATCCCGTTCAGGGCGACGATGATCGGTTTGAAGATCTTCGCGATGAACACCAGCGGCGGTGCGAGCACCAGGGCAGCGCGATCCGGTATCGAGAATGAGATGTTCTTCGGCACCATCTCCCCGAAGACCACGTGCAGGAACGACACGATGACCAGCGTCAGGATGAATGCCGCCGTGCCGATCACGTCAGGGCTCCACCCCGTCAGTGCAAGTGGTGCCTCCAGCAGATGATGAATCGCGGGCTCCGACACGTTGAGGATGATCAGCGAACACACGGTGATCCCCAGTTGCGTGGTCGCCAACATCAGGGTGGCATGCTCCATCGCGTAGATGGCGGTCTTCGCGCTGCGCTTGCCCGCGGCAGCGGCCGGTTCGATCTGGGAACGACGCGCCGAGATGACGGCGAACTCGGCAGCCACAAAGAACGCGTTCACGACCAGCAGGATGCCGAGCCAGAACAACCCCCACCAATCGCTCACCTCGCCTCACCGCCATCCGGCTCGGTCGACGTGCCCGGGCGGTCCCCGGCGATGAACTCGATCCGGTCGATCCGCCGGCCGTCGAGCCGGTCGACCCGGAGGCATCCGGCGTTTATCCAGACCTCATCGCCGGGAACAGGCAACCTGCCCAATTCCTGCATCACGAATCCGGCCACCGTCTCATAGTCCTCGCCGGCGGGAACCCCGATCCCGGTTCGTTCCACCAGCTCATCCGGACGCAGCATCCCCGAGAAGAAGAGTGTGTCGTCACCGCGTTCGACATCCGAACGGATCACGTCGTGCTCGTCGGCCACCTCGCCGATCAGCTCTTCGACCAGATCCTCCAGCGTCGCAATGCCGGCGGTGCCGCCGTACTCGTCGACCACGATCGCCATCTGAAAACCGCGGCCTCGCAATTCCGCCAGCAGCACGTCGAGCCTCATGGTCTCGGGCACGCGCAAAGGGTCGGACTGCAGGGCGGAAACCGGCACATGGGCCCGTTTCTCACGCGGGACGGCGATCGCCTTCTTCACGTGCACGATTCCCATCACGTCATCGAGGCCGTCGTCGATCACCGGGAAGCGGGAGAAGCCGGTGGAGCGCGTCAGCTCGATCACGTCTTGCGCGGTGTCGGTGCGTGAGACGCTCGCGATGCCGGTGCGCGGAGACATGACGTCGGCAGCGGTGTGCTCGCTGAAGACGAGGGTGCGGTACAACAGTGTGGCCGTGTCGGCCTCCAGCGCACCCTGGCTCGCGGAGCGACGCACAAGCGACGAGAGCTCTTCAGCCGACCGGGCACCGGAGAGCTCTTCCTTCGGCTCGATCCCGACCATCCGGAGCACGCCGTTCGCGCTTTCGTTCAACACGAACACGGTCGGGCGGAACACCGCGGTGAAGGCGACCTGGAATGGCAGCACCAGTTTCGCCGTCTGCCGGGGCAGGGCGAGGGCGAAGTTCTTCGGAACCAGTTCGCCGATGATCATCGATAACAGCGTGGCGGTCCCGATTCCGACCGTGGTGCCGACCGCAACCACAAGGGCCTCAGGCAGCCCGAGAGCCGTCAGCGGACCGCGCAGCAGACTGCTGATCGCCGGCTCCATCGTGAACCCCGTCAACAGCGTGGTCAGGGTGATTCCCAATTGTGCGCTGGAGAGGTGCAGCGAGGTCGTCTTCAGCGCGGCGATCGTGATCCTGAGGCGGGTCTCACCCCGGTCTCGACGCGCCTCCAGGTCGGCACGGTCAAGGTTGACGAGTGCGAACTCGGATGCGACGAACAGACCGGTTCCGACGGTCAGCAACAGGCCAACCGCCAGCATGAGCCACTCAGCGCCCACGATCACCGCCGATGGCGAGCGCGCAAGCCGCCGAGGTGCACAGTCCGGGCATTCCCCAGCGTGATCGTGATGGGCAGACCGCCACGAGGCGGGGCCTTGCGGAGCGGAGCGCTGACGGGCAGGGCGAAGAAGGGGGGTCGTCCATTACGTCGCCAGTATATCCTGCAGCCGAACCTGGGACGGTCAGGTCACCAGCTGACCGGCAGCGCCTTGCCCTCCTCGTACCCGGCGGCGGATTGAATACCGACGAGAGCGCGTTCCTGGAATTCGGCAAGGTCGGCCGCGCCGGCGTACGTGAACGAGCTCCGAACGCCGGAGGTGATCATGTCCAGCAGGTCCTCCACCGACGGACGTTGGGGGTCCAGGTAGATCCGGCTGCTGGAGATTCCCTCTGCAAACAGCGTCTTACGGGCCAGCTCATAGGCGTCTACTCGGTCGAACCGTTCACGGACCGCCTTGGTCGACGCCATCCCCCAGCTCTCTTTGTAGAGTTTCCCGTCTTCGTCGGCGTTCAGGTCGCCCGGGGCTTCGATGGTGCCGGCGAACCACGAGCCGACCATCACAGAAGCGGCCCCGGCGGCAAGGGCAAGCGCCACGTCACGCGGATAACGCACTCCACCGTCTGCCCAGACGTGGGCGCCGAGTTCCCTGGCCACCTCGGCGGTCTCCAGAACGGCTGAGAACTGCGGCCGGCCAACAGCGGTCATCATCCGAGTTGTACACATCGCCCCCGGGCCGACACCGACCTTGATGATGGTTGCGCCGGCGTCGACGAGATCGCGGACGGCGGCCGCGGTGACAACATTGCCGGCGGCGATCGGCAAACCCAGCCCCAGCTGGGTAACCGTCCGAATCGCGCGCAGCATCGTCTCCTGGTGGCCGTGCGCGGTGTCGATCACGAGAACATCGACGCCGGCCGCAGCCAACGCCTTCGCCTTCCCGGCAACGTCTCCGTTGATCCCCAGAGCCGAGGCCACGATCAAGCGCCCCTGCTTGTCGAGCGCGGGGTCATAGATGGTCGACCGCAATGCGCTCTTCTGCGACAGCGTTCCGATCACCCGGCCGTGTTTCATCACCGGCGCGAAGGCCAGATCGGCGGCCACCATGGCGTCGAAGGCCTCGCGGGGCCCGGAGATCTCGTCTGCGGTGATCGAGGCCAGGGCCGTTTGCACGAGGTCGCCGAGCTTCGCTTCTGCGGGTGCGGCCGCCAGCCGTCGGGCCTCGATCCCGCCCACATACTCTCCCGCGCTGTCCCTGACGATGATTCCGTGGCCCGCCAGCAGCGGCAGCTTGCCGCGCACATCGGCCACGGTGTCCTGCGGAGCGAAGAAGTACGGCGTGTCATAGAGCGCTGACTGGCTCTTCACCCACTCGATCGCCGCCGCCAACTTCTGCAACGGCATGTCCTGCGGCAACACTGCCATGCCACCCCGTCTCGCCAGCGTCGCCGCCAGACGGGGTCCGGTCACCGAGTTCATGTTGGCGGCGATGATCGGAATCGTGGCGCCCGTCCCGTCACCCGGAGCGAGTGAGACCTGGAGTCGGCTCGGCACTGCCGAGTGGCTGGGAACCAGGAAGACGTCGGAGTAGGTCAGGTCGTGCCGCGGCACCGTCTCATAGAAGCGCATGTCCCAACGGTACCGCGGTGGGCCGCCGGGCGCAGTAAGACCGAAATAGGCGTTAAGCTTGGAGGCGCACGAAAGCGGGCGTGCCGTTTCTTCGGGTGCCCGCACCAACAACGACTTTTTGACGTGAAAGTGGGCGATCGGCTGTGTCGAACCAGAGCACCGGATTGGGGACCGAGGGGGCCTCGAGCGAGTTCGGGGCCAATGAATGGCTCGTAGACGAGATGTACGAGCAATACCTCGTCGATAAGAACTCGGTCGACAGTTCCTGGTGGCCGATTCTCGAGAAGTACCAACCCTCCGTCGAGACACCTCACGTAGACACATCCCCCACCGAGACCGGGTCCGCAGAGACTGGCGGTGCGCAGACCGCCGTTCACGAGCCCGCCGTTCCGCAATCCTCCGCGCAGCAAGCGGTGGCTGCAGTCCAGCCGACATCGACGTCGACAGAGACCGTCGAAACACCGGCGCCCCCGGCTCCAGCGGCCGAGGCCCCCGCGGTCGAGGCTCCGGCGGCTGAGGCCCCGACTGCTGAGGCCCCCCTTGCTGAGGCCCCGGCGGCCGCACCCCAGGGCTCCCCCGTGACAGCGCCGATCCCGGTGATCGGTTCCAAGCCGCAGGCCCGTACGACGTCAATCGAGGCCAAGTCACAGCCGATCCCGGCCGAGGCGCCCAAGCTCGCACAGGCGGCGACTCAGGCATCCCCCGAGGGCCCGGTCGACGTCACCACCCCATTGCGAGGAATGGCCAAGACCCTCGCCACGAACATGTCCGCGAGCCTGACGGTGCCGACCGCCACCAGCGTGCGAACCATCCCTGCCAAGTTGATGATCGACAACCGGATCGTGATCAACAATCACCTGAAGCGAACCCGCGGCGGCAAGGTGTCGTTCACCCACTTGATCGGCTGGGCACTGGTGAAGGCGCTGAAGGACTTCCCCAGCCAGAACGTTTATTTCGCCGAGATCGACGGCCGTGCATCCGTCGTCTCCCCGGCCCATGTGACGCTGGGTCTCGCCATCGACATTCCTAAACCTGACGGCACCCGCGCACTCCTCGTGCCCGGCATCAAACGCGCCGACACCATGGGCTTCGGCGAGTTCTTGGCCGCCTATGAAGAGATCGTCGTCAAAGCGCGCACCAACAAGCTGACCGCCGACGACTTCACCGGCACCACCGTTTCCCTCACCAACCCCGGCGGCATCGGTACCGAGCATTCGGTTCCCCGCCTGATGAAGGGTCAGGGCTGCATCATCGGGGCCGGTGCCCTCGACTACCCGGCCGAGTTCCAGGGCATGAGCGAGCACATGCTGCACGAGATGGCCATCGGCAAGACGGTGACCCTCACCAGCACCTACGACCATCGCGTCATCCAAGGGGCAGGCAGCGGTGAGTTCCTCAAGATCGTGCACGAGCTGCTGATCGGCAAACGCGGCTTCTACGAAGAGATCTTCGCCGCCCTGCGCATTCCGTACGAGCCCATCCGCTGGGCGCCCGACATCAGCGTCGACCTGTCCGACGCGGTCAACAAGACCGCTCGGGTACAGGAATTGATCAACTCGTTCCGAGTACGCGGTCACCTGATGGCAGACATCGACCCACTGGAATACCGTCAGCGCGGCCACGCCGACCTCGATATCGCAAGTCACGGCCTCACGTTCTGGGACCTCGACCGCGAGTTCGTCACGGGAGGACTGGCCGGCAAGCGGCAGGCGCTGCTGCGCGACATCCTCGGCGTGCTGCGCGACTCGTACTGCCGCACGACCGGCATCGAATACATGCACATCCAGGACCCGGCGCAACGCCTGTGGATCCAGCAGAAAGTCGAACGCCCCTACGCCAAACCTGACCGCCACGAACAGATGCGCATCCTGTCAAAGCTCAACGAGGCCGAGGCATTCGAGACCTTCCTGCAGACGAAGTATGTCGGCCAGAAAAGGTTCAGCCTCGAGGGTGGCGAGTCGACTATCGCGTTGCTGGACGAGATCCTGCAGGGCGCGGTCGAACACAAGTTGGAAGGCGCGGCAATCGGCATGGCCCACCGCGGGCGGCTGAACGTGCTCACCAACATCGCCGGCAAGACCTACGGCCAGATCTTCCGTGAATTCGAGGGCACCCAGGATCCGCGCACCGTTCAGGGCTCGGGCGATGTGAAATACCACCTCGGCACCCAGGGAACCTTCAAGGGCACCGGCGGCGAGCAACTACCGGTGTACCTGGCCGCGAACCCGTCACATCTGGAAGCCGTGGACGGGGTGCTGCACGGCATCGTGCGTGCCCGGCAGGACCGCCAGCCGATCGGCAGTTTCTCCACCCTGCCCATCCTCATCCACGGCGACGCCGCGATGGCCGGCCAGGGCGTTGTCGTCGAGGTGCTGCAGATGTCGCAATTGCGCGGATTCCGTGTGGGCGGCACCATCCACGTCGTGGTCAACAACCAGGTCGGTTTCACCACTCCACCACAGGAGGGCCGCTCATCGGTGTACTCCACCGACGTGGCCAAGGTCATCCAGGCACCAATCTTCCACGTCAACGGAGACGACCCCGAAGCGGTCGTGCGCGTCGGCCGACTGGCTTTGGAATTCCGCCAGGAGTTCAAGAAGGATGTCGTCATCGACGTCATCTCCTACCGCCGCCGCGGCCACAACGAGGGCGACGATCCGTCGATGACCCAACCGCTCATGTACAACCTGATCGAGGCCAAGCGCAGCGTACGAACGCTGTACTCCGAAGCGCTGGTCGGCCGCGGTGACATCACGCAAGAAGAGTTCGAAGAGGCCCAGCGCGACTTCAAGGACCGCCTGGAGCGTGCCTTCGCCGAGACGCACGAAGCGCAGTCGCAGTCGATTCCGATCGTCACCGGCCACGGCACGGGGCACCACTCCGACCTGGACAATCAGGGCGGTTACCTCGAAGACCCGGTCGAGGGCGAGCCCGCCACCACCGGGGTCTCGGAATCCGTGGTACAGCTGATCGGCGAGGCATTCAACAACCCGCCAGACGGTTTCACCGTGCATCCGAAGGTGCAACAACTGCTCACCAAACGCCTGGAGATGAGCCGCTCGGGCAACATCGACTGGGCGTTCGGCGAACTGCTCGCGCTTGGCTCCCTGCTGGTGGAGGGAACGCCCGTGCGCATGTCGGGCCAGGACTCCCGACGGGGCACCTTCGTTCAACGCCACGCGGTACTGCACGACCGGCAGAACGGGCAGGAGTGGCTGCCGCTGGGCAACCTCTCTGACAGCCAGGCGCGATTCTGGATCTACGACGCACTGCTCAGCGAATACGCGACGATGGCCTTCGAATACGGCTATTCGGTCGAGCGTGCAGATGCGCTGGTGCTGTGGGAGGCCCAGTTCGGTGACTTCGCCAACGGCGCACAGACCATCATCGACGAGTTCGTGGCCTCTGCTGAGCAGAAGTGGGGCCAACGGTCTTCGTTGGTGCTGTTGCTGCCGCACGGCTACGAGGGACAGGGACCGGACCACTCCTCGGGGCGGATCGAACGCTTCTTGCAGATCTGTGCCGAGAACAACATGACGGTGGCCCGGCCGTCCACCCCGGCATCCTATTTCCACCTGCTGCGTCGCCAGGCCTACTCGCGTCCACGCAAACCGCTGGTCGTGTTCACCCCTAAGGCGATGCTTCGCCTCCGCGGGGCGACCAGCTCGGTCGAGGCATTCACCACAGGCAAATTCGAACCGGTGATCGATGATCCGCGCCGGATAGACCGTGCCGGCGTCGAACGAGTCCTGCTGGTGGCGGGCAAGGTCTATTACGACCTGGCAAACGAATTGGCAAAGAACGAGAACGAGAAGATCGCCGTGGTGCGACTGGAGCAGTTCTACCCAACACCGGAAGAGGCGATCCGACGGGTGACCGCCAGCTATCCGAACGCGCAGATCGTCTGGTTGCAGGAGGAGCCCGAGAACCAGGGTGCGTGGCCGTTCCTCAGCCTCGAGCTGCCCCAGCACCTCGGTGGGCGTCCTCTCAGCGTGATCAGCAGGGCTGCGGCGGCCTCCCCGGCTGCCGGTTCGGCGAAGCGTCACGCGAAGGAACAGGCCGTCCTCCTGGAGCAGGCCCTGACCCTCTAGCGACAGACGACCGCCGCCGGCGGTCCTGAACCCCAGTGGTGCGCACACACGAGTGCCCGTTCCCTGCCGGTCAGCCCCTCAGAGAGGCTGCACAGGACGAAACGGGCACTCGTTCGCGCGTCGATGCAGGTCAGTTGGCCGGAGGCATCAACACACTGTCGATCAGGTAGACGGTCGCGTTCGCCGTGTGCACGCCACCACAGATGACATTGGCGCCGTCGACCTTCATGTCGTTGCCACTGCCGGTGACGGTTACTTTCGCACCCTCCACGGTCGCATGGGTTCCGTCGATGGCATCAGGAGCGAGCTGGCCGGGCACCACGTGATAGGTCAGGATCTTCGTCAACGTGGCCGCCCCTTCCTTGGTCTTCAGGCTGTCGAGGGTCGCCGCGTCGAGCTTGCCGAACGCTTCGTCGACTGGCGCGAACACAGTGAACTCACTGCCGTTCAGCGTGTCGACCAGGTTGACGTCGGGGTTCAGCTTGCCGGAGACCGCGGCGGTCAGGGTGGTGAGCAAGGGGTTGTTCGATGCCGCGACGGCGACCGGATCGGTCGACATTCCAACGACGGATCCCGGGCCGTTCGGGACCTGGGCCGCGTACGCGGCGCAACCGGGGCCAACCAGGTCGGCCGCGGGGTCTGACATGCCCATGCCCGCAGAAGGGGCCGGGGCGGGTGCCGAGGTCTCGGGGGCTGCGGGGGCGGGGGCGGGGGTGGCTGCCTGGGCACAGCCGGACAGGCCGAATGCCGCCGCGGCGGCGATGCTGAGGACGACGAACGGTGTGCGCTTCAGAACTCGCATGAATCTACTCCTTCGATTGTCTGGCCCGAAGACCAGCCGGCCCACCGATGTGCGGCCGTCACAAGGGCATTCGTAAGTCGTCGCCCCGACGGATTGGAATTTTCCCCAAATACTTTGTTGTGCTCGCAAACCGGATTAGGAGACGCCGCGACCAATCCGGAACGGCTGATGTTCCGAATGCCTCAGTACACCCACGATCTGCACGTTCATTCCCCGCACGTTCACGCGCTGCCCGTTCATGCCCTGCACATTCGTGCCCTGCACACCCACGCCCAGGAGGCCCCCGTGTACCTGACCCTCGCCCTGATCGGATTCCTCGGTGGACTGATCACCGGAATCTCTCCCTGCATCCTGCCCGTGCTCCCCGTCATCTTCTTCTCCGGTGGGGTGCAGGGAGCGAACGGTTCTGACGCCCCGACTTCACGGTGGCGACCGTACCTGGTCATCGGAGGCCTGGTCGCCAGCTTCAGCGTCTTCACCCTGGCGGGCTCCTTCCTCCTGACTCTGTTGAATCTCCCGCAGGATGTACTCCGGTACGCCGGAATAGCGGTGCTGCTGCTGATCGGTGTCGGTCTGATCGTGCCGAAGTTCGAGGAGATCCTGGCGAAGCCGTTCTCCTGGATCCCGCAGAAGAGCGTCGGCACCGACCGCGGCGGGTTCGTGCTCGGCCTCGCGCTCGGGCTTGTCTACGTGCCCTGCGCCGGGCCCGTCCTCGCCGCCATCACCGTTGCCGGCTCGACCGGGCGGATCGGCGTCGGAACCATTGTTCTGACGGCCACGTTCGCCATCGGCGCCGCGATCCCGCTGCTGATCTTCGCCCTCGCCGGTCGCGGCGTGGCGGGCCGGGTGAAGGCCTTTCGAAAGCATCAGGTGGGCATCCGCACGACCGGCGGCATCCTGATGATCGCCCTCGCCCTCGGGCTGGTCTTCAACCTGCCCCAGCTGCTGCAACGCCTGGTGCCCGACTACACCAGCAATCTGCAGAACCAGTTCACGACGTCGGAAGCCGCATCCCAGGCGCTCGATCTGGGCGGCCTCGTGAACGACCAGAACAAAGACCTGTCGAAGTGCTCGAACGACGCGACCGCCCTCGCCGAATGCGGCACCGCCCCTGCCCTCACGGGCATCCAGTCGTGGTTCAACACACCCAAAGACGCAGCACTCAGCCTCGAAAAGTTGAAGGGCAAGGTCGTTCTGGTCGACTTCTGGGCATACAGTTGCATCAACTGCCAGCGTTCGGTACCCCACATCGTCGCGTGGGACACGGCATACAAAGCCGCGGGGCTCGAGGTCATCGGCGTGCACTCCCCCGAGTACTCCTTCGAAAAAGTAGTTCCGAACGTCGTCTCTGGCGCCCAGGCACTTGGGATCACCTACCCGGTCGCCATCGACAACAATCTCTCGACCTGGACCAATTACCGCAACCGGTATTGGCCGGCGCACTACCTGATCGATGCCAGCGGCACGGTGCGCAACATCCAGTTCGGCGAAGGCAACTACGCCGCGACCGAGTCGATGATCCGCGAGTTGCTGCTGGATGCGAATCCGAATGTCTCCCTGCCAGCCGCCACCGAGGTGGCCGACACGACGCCCACCGCCGGCACCACCACACCGGAGACCTACCTCGGCACCACCAAGTCCGTCAACTTCGGCGGCACCGAAAAGTATTCGACGAAGACGACCGAGTTCGCCTATCCGGCTACGCTTGCCGCGAATTCCTACGCCCTCTCCGGCCGATACGCGCTGCAGTCCCAGTACATCGAACCGGAGGGCAAATCGGCCGGGATCAGGCTGAACTACACCGGGAATGAGGTGCGGGTGGTTCTCGGCGGCACCGGCACTCTGCACTACACGGTCAACGGGGGCACGCGAATGACGGTAAATGTCGAGGGCACCCCGCGCTCCTACCGCCTGCTGCAGACGGACGACGCACAGTCGGGAACCGTCGAGCTGGCTGTCGGCCCCGGCATCCAGGCCTATTCATTCACCTTCGGATGAATGGGGGAAAGCACGTCTGGTATCTGTCATGCTTGGCAGATGCCAGATGTGCGACCGGAGCGGCCAGACGAGTCCGCCGCGGGCGCCGAAGCCCAATTGCTCGGGCAGGTCAGCGGTGGGGACCAGGACGCGTTCGGCGAACTGTACGATCGTTTCGCGCCCCGGGTGCTCGGTCTCGTACGCCGACTGCTGCTCGACCACGCACAGGCCGAAGAGGTCACCCAAGAGGTATTCCTCGAAGTGTGGCAATCCGCTGGCCGCTTTGATCCGAATAAGGGAAGAGGGGCCACGTGGATCATGACCATGGCCCACAGGCGTGCGATCGACCGGATACGGTCGGCGCAGGCCAGCCGCAACCGGGACACGCGGGTAGGCATCCGCGACCTGGAGCCCGGTTATGACGAGGTGGCAGAGAATGTTGAAGTAGTCATCGAACACGAAAGGGTGAAAGCCGCAATGGCCAGACTCAGCGAGGCGCAGCGCCAGGCCGTGAGCCTTGCCTACTACGGCGGGCTGACCCACAGCGAGATCGCGGCAGAGATCGAAGCCCCGATCGGCACCGTGAAGACACGACTTCGTGACGGAATGATCCGGCTCAGAGACGACCTGGGGGTGACGTCGTGAACGACCGGAATGACCCCATCGACGCCCCGCACCCTTCGCTGCTGGCGGCCGGCTACGCGCTCGGAACGCTCACCCTGGAAGAGATCGCCGCCTACGAGGCGTTCCTGGCCGGTTCGCCCGACGCCCGCATCGACGCCGCTGCCCATGAACAGACTGCCGTGGCACTCGGGCTGGACGCGGCACCGGTGGAACCTCGTCCGGAGCTGAAGGCCAACCTGATGGCCTTGATCCAGACGACCCCCCAGGAGGCTCCGGCCGACAACTCCTCGCACGCCGCCCCCGCAGCATCCGTGACGACGATCCCGGTTCTCGCCGACCGGCCCGCGGCGCCGCACGCAGCTGTCGACGAGAACGTCGTGGACCCTGGCGGGACCACCGGTCACCGAAGCGCCGCACAAACGAAGGCGCGCACCCGCTGGTTCACCCGTCCGGTCGCCGTACTGACTGCGGCCGCCGCCGCCGCCGCTCTTTTCTTCGGCGGCGCGCTCGTCGGGCAGTCACTCGGCAGCACGCCGGCACCCGAAGTGCAGCAGGCCAGCGCCCTCGCCCAGATCACCTCGGCGTCGGATGCGCAGCGAGCGAGCGCCGCCGTCACCGACGGCGGAACCGCGACGCTCGTCTGGTCGCTGGAGCTCGGCAAGTCGGCCATCCTCGTCGACGGTTTGGGCGCCCTGCCCCCCGACAAGACCTACGAACTGTGGTACATGCGGGGCGATGCCGCCCATCCGGCAGGAACGATGGATTCCTCCGGCACGGTCACCTGGCGGGTGCTCGACGGCACCATGCAGGCCGGCGACACGGTCGGAATCACCGTCGAACCCGCGGGTGGATCCTCGCAACCGACCACGACTCCGCTGGTGGCCATCGCCAGCTGACCCGGTCGTCGGCGCGGTGGAGCGTCAGTGCCTGAGCTGGTCAGTGCCTGAGCTGGTCAGTATTTGAGCTGGTCAGTGGGTGGACTGGATGGCTCGCAGCTTGGCGAGCACCTGCGCACGCAGGTCTTCCGGCGCGGTCTCCTTGCAGGCCCGCTGCACGGCCTCCATCATCACGACGCCCACGTGGTGCTCACTCTCACAGTCATCACAATGAGCCATGTGGTCCCTGATGTCGGCAACGTCTTCAGCACACAACTCGTTGTGCAGATACTCCTCGAGCTCGGAACGAGCCTTTTCACAGTCCGTCACGATGCGCTCCCGTTCGCGGGTACAGAGCCGATTCCGCGCTCCTGGGCATACTCCCCCAGCAATTCACGCAACATCCGCCTGCCGCGGTGCAGGCGGCTCATCACGGTGCCCACCGGGGTCTTCATGATCTCGGCAATCTCCTGGTAGGAGAAACCCTCCACATCGGCGAAGTACACGGCAAGCCTGAAGTCTTCGGGGATCGACTGCAGTGCGTCCTTGACTGTCGAATCGGGAAGGTGGTCGATGGCCTCGGCCTCGGCCGAACGGCTTGCCGTGGCGGTGCGGCTGGTGGCGCCGCCCATCTGCCAGTCCTCGAGTTCGTCGATGGTGCCCTGGAACGGTTCGCGCTGCTTCTTGCGGTAACTGTTGATGAACGTGTTGGTGAGGATCCGATACAGCCAGGCCTTGAGGTTCGTGCCCTGCTGGAACGAGTCGAAGGCGGAGAACGCCTTCACGAAGGTCTCCTGCACCAAGTCCTGTGCGTCGGCGGGGTTACGCGTCATCCGCAGGGCTGCGCCGTACAACTGGTCGATGAACGGCATCGCCTGCTCTTCGAACAGCGCCCTGTTGTCCGGCTTCTCGGTAGTCATCACAGGAGATTCTACGCTGTACACCGGGCGCGGGTTCCACGACAGCGCACCCTCTGGCGCCGGTGCCTCGAGAAGCGCACTGCCTACTGTCACTGATGAATCCCTCCGCGTATCTTCGCGTCATTCAGCAAACGCCGATACTCTGGATCAACAATGCTGATCTCCAAATATTCCCAGCCGGAATTCAATCCATACCAAGACGACTCCCCCGAGACGGACGATGCGGCGTGGCCCGCACCCCAGCCGCACGGCGACCTTTCGGCACACCTCACCCTGCCCGGGTCGAAGTCGTTGACCAACCGCGAGCTGGTGCTCGCGGCTCTCGCTGACGGCCCTTCGCTGATCCGAAGCCCGTTGCATTCGAACGACACCACCAACATGGTGCACGCACTGCGCTCCCTCGGAACCACCATCACCGATCAGCCAGGCAACTCCGCGTTCGGGGCAGACTGGCTGGTCACCCCGGCCGAGGAACTGCTCGGCTCGACCACGGTGGACTGCGGCCTGGCCGGAACCGTGATGCGGTTCGTTCCGCCGTTGGCCGGTCTCGCCCTCGGGCCGACCATGTTCGACGCCGATCCTTCCGCCCGCACCCGCCCGATGTCGACCATGATCGACTCGCTGCGCGCGCTGGGCGTCGACATCAACGACGACGCCCAGGGCACGTTGCCCTTCACCGTGCACGGCTACGGCCGAGTCTCAGGCGGAACCGTGACGATCGACGCCTCTGCATCGAGCCAGTTCGTTTCAGGGCTCCTCCTGGTCGCCCCCAGGTTCGAGAAAGGCCTGCACCTCATCCACTCCGGCGGCAGGCTGCCCAGCATGCCGCACATCGAGATGACCATCGCCACCTTGGCCGCCCGCGGGGTGAACGTTGCCTCGCCTTCGATCGGTGAATGGGTGGTGGAGCCCGGCCCGATTGCCGCACGTGACCTGGACATGGAACCCGACCTTTCGAACGCAGCACCGTTCCTTGCGGCGGCCGTCGTGGCCGGCGGCAGTGTGACCATCGCCGGCTGGCCGGCTGAGACGACGCAGGTGGGCGACCACCTGGCCGAACTGCTGCCGTTGTTCGGGGCCACCGCCAGCCGTGAAGGCGACAGGTTGACGGTCACCGGCGGCCAGGGCATCCACGGGGTTGACCTCGACCTGACCCTCGGAGGCGAACTGGCGCCCGCGTTGGTCGCCATCGCCTGTTTCGCCGACTCCCCGAGCACCTTCACCGGGATCGGGCACATCCGCAATCACGAAACCGACCGGCTCGCCTCACTGGCAGCCGAGATCAACGCTTTGGGCGGCAACGTCACGGAACTCGAGGACGGCCTGCGCATCGACCCGCAACCGCTGTCCGCCGGGCTGTGGCACACCTATGACGACCACCGCATGGCCACCGCCGGTGCGGTGATCGGGTTGCGCGTGCCGGGGCTGGAGATCGAGAACGTCGAAACCACCGCGAAGACGCTCCCCCAGTTCACCGAGCTGTGGCAGGACATGCTGGGTCGCTAGTCTTCATGAGCTGGTGGGCGCCGGAGGCGGACGATGACGACGAATGGGATGAGTCCGATGTTCGGGTGCGACCGAGCAAACGCGGCACCCGCCCTCGAACCAAGACGCGGCCCGGGCACGACGACGCCCGCGTCGGGCGGGTGTTCGGGGTGGACCGAGGACGCTATGCCGTGCTACTCGACGAAGATGGGCCCGACGAGCGCGAGGTGACCTGCACCCGTGCACGGGAACTCCGGCGCCAGGCGATCGTCAACGGTGACCGGGTGCGCGTCGTCGGAGACACCACCGGAGACGAGGGCAGCCTGGCCCGGATCGTGAGTATCGAGCCGCGCAGCACCCTGCTGCGCCGAAGTGCCGACGACACCGACCAGGTGGAGCGCGTGATCGTCGCCAACGCCGACCAGATGCTGATCGTGGTGGCCGCAGCTGACCCGGAGCCGCGCATCCGCCTCGTCGACCGGTATCTGGTCGCCGCCTACGATGCCCGCATCACACCGATCCTGGTGGTCACCAAGACCGACTTGGCCGATCCGACCGAGTTTCTCCACAATTTCGCCGGCCTCGACCTGACGATCTTCACAAGCGGCGAGCAGGAGATGCCGCTCGCTCGCATCACCGCTGCGTTGATCGGCCACAACACGGTTGCGGTCGGCCACTCGGGCGTGGGCAAGTCGACCCTGGTGAACGCTCTTGTGCCCGATGCGCATCGGGCGATCGGCGCCGTGAACCAGGTGACGGGGCGCGGACGACACACCTCCAGTTCCACTGTGTCGCTGCGGGTGCGCGGGGCCGGCGGCAGTGGCTGGATCATCGACACCCCCGGGGTGCGTTCCTTCGGCCTCGGCCACATCAATACCGACAGCATTCTTGCCTCGTTCACTGACCTCGCCCGCGTGGCCGAGCGGTGCCCGCGCGGCTGCACGCACCTGCCCGACTCGCCGGATTGCGCCATCATCGAGGCTGTTGCCGCCGGCGACCTCGGCGATACCGGCGCGAGCCGCCTGGACTCGCTTCAGCGCCTGCTGGCCACCTTCTCCACCTGAGACGCACAGGTGGCAGGGGCGCACGGGGGTGAACAGCGGAGTGCTGGCTACGATAGGGGCATGTCCCAGAACCCCTCCCGGCTGGAAGCCGGCACCGTTGCCCCCAATTTCACCCTGCCCGACCAGGACGGCACGAATGTGTCGCTGTCTGACTTCGCCGGCCAGAGGGTTGTCGTCTACTTCTACCCGGCTGCGATGACACCCGGATGCACCACCCAGGCGTGCGACTTCCGCGACAGCCTTGGCTCGCTCGCCGCCGCCGGCTACCAGGTGCTCGGCATCTCCAAGGACGACCCCGCGACGCTCAAGAAGTTCCAGGAGAAGGAGTCACTCACCTTTCCCCTGTTGAGCGATCAGGACCTGAGCGTGCACAAGGCCTACGGAGCCTGGGGCGAGAAGTCGCTCTATGGCAAGACCGTTGTGGGAGTCATCCGCTCGACCGTCGTCGTGGCCGAGGACGGCACGATCACGCTGGGGTGGTACAACGTGAAAGCCACCGGACACGTCGCCTCCCTGCGAAAGAAACTCGGGTTGGACAGCTGATTCGGCCCACCACGACCGCTCAGGTTCGGCGCGGATAGACCGAGGGGATCAGAAGCAGCACGATCACTGCGACCGCCGGCACCAGCAGTGCCCAGCCGATGTCCGGCCGTGCGCCGGCACCCTGGAAGCTTCCGACCGCCACCGCGAATTGCAGGATCTGCCAGGTGAACGCGGCAGCGCGCACCCATCCCTTCCGCTTGATCGCGTTCACCGCGATCGCGGTCACCCAGACGGCAGCGATCCCGACCACGACGATCAATCCGAGCGCTGCCGGGTAGGAGACGGGCCGCTCGGTGACCAGCTCAACCAGCAGCCAACCCAACACGGTCAGCATCAGCAGCGCTTCGGCGAAAAGCAGCGCCACCAAGAGAATGAACCCCCTGGATGCCGGCTCGGAACTCGTCGACGAGGGGCCGCCGGGCGCCTCGCCGGCCGCACGATCTGAGTTACTCACAGGTCTATCCCATACAAAGCTATTGATTTGCCGCCAGCACTGTGAAACCATACTTGAGGTGGTGTCTGCCCCTCACGCGGCGGTGAGAAGATGCCAGCCACCTGAATTCTAGTTCACACCGGGCACACGCTCGGTCCGTGGACTGCGGCGCGACAGGTTCACTGACTTGTTTGCCGCACCGTCATGCAACAAATCACAAAGGAGCACAACTATGGACTGGCGCAGCAAAGCCGCCTGCCTCACGGCTGACCCCGAACTGTTTTTCCCCATCGGGAACACGGGACCGGCCGTCGACCAGATCGAGAAGGCCAAGTCTGTGTGCGCCCGTTGCCCCGTGACCGAGACGTGCCTGCAGTATGCGCTGGAGACCAACCAGGATTCCGGAGTCTGGGGTGGCCTCAGCGAAGACGAGCGCCGCGCCCTGAAGCGTCGCGCCGCCCGCGCCCGCCGCGCCAGCTGACGCACGCACACACGCTCATCCACTGCACGATCTGACCCGACGGCTGGCCCTCGTCACGACTTGAGCCAGCGCAGCGGGATCTCGATGGTGACCTCGGTTCCACTGCCGACCAGGGTGTGCCAGTCGATCGTGCCTCCCAGTTCGCCCTGGATCAGTGTGCGCACAATCTGAGTGCCGAGCCCCGAACCGACCTTGCCCTCGGGCAGGCCGGTGCCGTTGTCTCGCACCTGGACGGTCAGCATCTCGGGGGTGCGCTCAGCGGTGATCTCCACTTCGCCCTCACGCGCCGCGAGGCCGTGCTCGACCGCATTGGTGACCAACTCGGTCAGGGCGAGCGCAAGCGGGGTGGCGTAGGCGCTCGGCAACATCCCGAACCTTCCCGACATCTTCGGGTGCACCGTGGTGTTGTGCGCCGACGCGACCTCTGCGATCAGAAGCAACACCCGGTCGAAGACCAGGTCGAACTCGACGTTCTGGGAGAGCCCGGCCGACAGCGTGTCGTGCACGACCGCGATCGCGGCCACCCGGCGCATCGCCTGGGTGAGAGCCTCGCGCGCTTCGTCGGAGTGGGTGCGGCGGGCCTGGATCCGCAACAATGATGCGACAGTCTGCAGGTTGTTCTTCACCCGGTGGTGAATCTCCCGGATGGTGGCATCCTTTGTCAGCAGTTCGCGTTCCTGGTGCCGCAGTTCGGTGACGTCGCGGCAGAGCACGATCGCGCTCGTGCGCGTACCGTGACGGCGGATCGGAATTGCGCGCAGCGTGATCGTCACCCCGTTCGCCTCGATGTCGGTGCGCCAGGGGGCCCGCCCGCTGACCACGAGCGGCAACGACTCGTCGACCACGGTGTGGCTGGCGGTGAGCAGGGACGACGTCACGAAAGCCAACGACTCGCCCTCGAGCTCGCCCGCGAACCCCATCCGGTTGAACGCCGACAGGGCGTTCGGGCTGGCGAACGTGGTGATCCCGTCCAGATCCAGGCGGATCAGACCGTCGGATGCCCGCGGCGCACCCCGGCGCGGCCCGGTCGGCGACCCGCTGTCAGGGAAGTCCCCGGCGGCGATCATTCGGAACAATTCGCTCGCGCACTCGTGAAAGGTGAGCTCCTGGCGACTCGGGCTGCGGGTCACGCTCAGGTTGGTGTGCCGGGTGAGCACGGCCACCGGGCCGGCCGGAACCTCATCCTGGCCATCGGGCGTTCGAATGACCGGAACCGCCAACACATGTGTGGGCACCTCCTCGTACCAGGCCGGATGGGTGGAGTCGACGATCTGCCCGGTCGTGTATGCCTCCAGGACCTGCTCCTCCCACTCCGACTTGATCAGCTGGCCGACGAAGTCGCGGTAGAACAACGTGGCCGAACTCGACGGCCTCGCATGCGCGACCGCGACGAAACTTCCCTCGGTGGTGGGCACCCACAGCACGATGTCGGCGGCGGCGAGGTCAGCCAACAGTTGCCAGTCGCCGACCAGCAGGTGCAACCATTCGATGTTGCGCTCATCGACATAGCCGTGCGCCTGGACGAGGTTACTGAGTGCGGACACGCTCCCTAGACTACGGCCATTCGACGGCGACGGAATCTGCGCGCCGGAGCCCCAGCAGACTGTGGCAGAACCGCCTGGGTGACGAACCGTGCGATCGCCGCGTGCGCCGATGACCGGGGCGCACTGTCACCGAGGGTTCGCCCGGTCAGCCGGGCCGCATCCATTCCCGACCGGTCATAGGGCACCAGAGCCTTGGCCTCGATCGATCCGAAACGACGCAGCGCGGATTGGACCTGGGTCACCGGACTCGGCCCCACGGCCTGCGCGCGCACCTGGTTCATCACCACAGTGACTTCGGTCGCCTCGGCCCTGGCCACCAGGTCGGGATGGGCCCTGAGAAAGCGGGCCATGCCCACCGGGTCGGCGAGCCCGACCGCGATCACATGATCGGCGGCATCGATCGCTGCCAGGGTCGCGGCATTCCGCCTGGGGGCGAACAGGTCGCTGGAGATCTCTTCATCCAGCTCCAGGTTGAACCCGGTATCGATCACCGTGTAGTCCGCCCATTCCCTCACCGACTTCACCACGGCGGCCACCCGCTGGGCGGAAATCTCTGGCCAACGGGTGGCAGATGCGAGCCCCGTCAGCACGGAGAAGTCTCCTCGTGGGGACAGATACCGCTGCGCGACCCGCTCGAGCTCTGAGAACGTCAGACCATCATTGGCGGCCAGCCTGCAGGCAGCCGCGAACCCCGGCGATTCATCGAGCATGCCGAGCACCGGCGCCACCTGGCCGCCGTAGGTATCGGCGTCGACGAGGGCCACACGATGGCCGGCGGCCGCGATCTCGGCGGCCACCTCGATCGCCAGCGTCGTTCGCCCCGGTGCCCCGGCCGGCCCCCAGACCGCGAGCACTCGGGACGGTTGCCGCACCGGCTCCCTCGCCGCCAGCCCGGCACGGAGGTCGATCCCGTCGAGAATTGCGTCCACTTCTGCCCAGTCGACAGAAGCATCCAGCACCTCGTGCAGCCCCAGCATCGCCGCGTGTCGACGTTCCATCTCGGATGCCGCGAAGGCCACGATCCTCGTGCCCAGGCGGTCGCACTGGGCGATCAGGCTCGCGGTCAACTGGCGCCGGGTGGATTGGACCAGCACCGCATCCGGGCGGTGTTCGGCCAGGCACTGCACCACGTCGTTGGCGCTGCCCACCCGCGCCACTGCGCGGTGACCCGCCTGGGTCAGCGCCGGCAGTATCCGAGCCTCGAGCCGGCGGTCGACCGCGAGCACCAACGTCGACGCAGTCATCTCTGCCATTTCTGGTGCACCGGAATCAGGGCGAGGGCATCCGAGTTCGCGATCGCCTCCAGGACATCCGGCACGCGCGCTTTTGGTATCAGCAGTTCCACCTGTTTCTCCCCAGAACGCATGAAGCCATCACTCTCGAACAGGCGCACGACGCTGGCCTCGGACACAAGGACGGTCGGCGTATCGAACCGGGCTCGGTCGCGGGACGAGGCCGCCCAGACATCGACGACGGCCCCCGTGTCAACCGCGGCAGACGCCTGCCCGGCCAGCGTGACCACCACCGACGTCATCTGGACCCCCATCTGGGCACCCAGGGCTGAAGTCGGCACCAGGTCTCCGGCCGCGATGGGCCTCACCGCCACGGCCTGCCCCCGATCGAGGTCCCCCGGCTGGACATAGCTTGCGCTGCGCGACCCCAGTTGCACGTCGGCGACCACCAGCTTGTCGGCGGTGACCACTTCACCCGCCGCAAGGTCGATGCGGGCGGCATAGATCGGGATGGTTCGGTCGGCCAGGGTGACGATCAGGCTGACTCCGGCGATGGACACCGCCACGAGCACCACACCGACAATCAGGCGAACATCGATCCACCGCCCGTGTCGTTGCAGCGCAGCACCCGCACCAGAACGGCCCGATGACTTCCCGGATGTCGCCTCTGCCATCACTGTGACCTCGCTGTCCGGAACGGCATGCACGGCCGCCCACAGGCTCTATCCTTGTCCCTTCGAACACACCGCGAGAAAGTTATCCACAGGCCGATTCCGCGGCCGGGCGATTGCATGCATACTTTCTGCATGGTCCCTCCCGCCGACGACCTCGGCAGATTTCTCACTCTGGCCGATGTCGCCGTGATGCTGAACATCGAGGTGTCGGATGCCCAAGCACTGGTGCAGTCGGGCGAACTCCCGGCAATCCGTGTCGGAGCCCACGGATTGTGGCGCATCGAGCGAGATGTGCTCGCATCGTTCATCGAGGCGAAATATGAGGAGACCCGCCGCCTCAACCTGTGGAATCAGTCAGATTTTGCGAATATCCCGGAGTTGTCCGGCAGCCGAATCATTCGTCCACACCCGGATGACGCCTGACCCCATGCCTCACCCGCGAGGCGACCGCCCGGTGTGCAATATCCCGTGTTGAAGCGAACTCAGATCCTCAGGTAGAGAAGGTGCTCCAACGGGATGATCAGGTAGTGCGAGACCCGGATCTCGCGGCGCGGGCTCCCCGGCTGGTGCACCGCCAGGTCGAGATGGTCGCGACCGACGCGGTCGATGGTTCCGAACATCCGCCCCGTCGACGAGATCACCTCGATTCCCGCCCGGCGCCGACAGAGATCGCGCAGAACGAACGGAAGTCCGATGCGGTCGATCAGCTGCGTGCCCTCGGCAGCCGCGGGCGCACTGGTCATGCTCGCCATCAGTTGCTCCCGCTCGGGGCGAACCGCGGCCACGGCTGCAAGGGAGAGCACGCATTGCGAGCGACGGTGGGAGGGCTCCACCAGCTCACCTGCAACCCAATCCTTGCCGTAGGTGCTCGGTCGCACCAGCAGATCCTCACCCGTTCTCAGCAGCACCCGGATGTCGACCGTGCCCCCTTCATCTGCAGACTCGCTGATCGCCACCAGTCGGTCACGCAGGCTCAGCCGACCGAGCCGCAGTCGCTCCTCCTCGGCCTGAAGATCGACCCGGTCGGCACCCAATTCGTGCTCCAGCTGGCTCTCGAGCTCATCGAAAAGGTTCTCCCAGCGCATGACGTGACGCTATCGCCCATCGTCGTGCCGCGTGAAAGTTATCCACAGGAAGATCACGACCCGTTGCTTATTGTCCGAAGTCCTGCTTGAGTGGCTTGATCAACACCCCCCGATCAGGGGTCACCGCGTCGGTCAACACTCACGGCGCGAACAGCACACGCACACCCGAGTACAACCCGAGTACAACCCGAGTACAACCCCAGCATTCTGCCACGGGCCACAGCTGCATTCGGTGTCGCCAGCGACATCCGCCAGCACCCGCTCGTCAATGTCGACGCGCCCCGCCTCGGTCTCCCGCCCGAGCAAGCGCCGATATGGCCGTTCGGCCGCCCCGCGGGCCCTGGCCGAACCGTGGAGCTGACCCGATGAGCCTCCCAGAACACCGTCATCGCACACCCGGATCCCCACGCCCTGGGCAACAGCGACTCTGGCCGCAACCGCCCGCCGGCCAGACGGCATTGCACAGCACCCGGCAGGGTCTGCGTTCCTCCGGCTCACAGAGCACCGGCACCCGGGGCGCCGAGACTGACGAGTTCTTCTGCGAGCAGCCCACTTCCACTGCAGCGCTGCCCCCTCCTGGCCCGCTCCTGGAGAACCTGACCCGCTGCGTGATGGAGGTTCTGGCCGGCGCCCGCGACATCAACCAACTGGCCCGCTGGGTCGACGATGAGGTCTACAGGCACCTCCTGACCCGGGTGGTGCTGGCGGCCAGGGCCCGGGCGATGAAGGGTCAACAGGCGATGCGCCCAAGCTTCACGCTCGGGCGCACGACGACCTTCAGCCCGTGTGACGGGGTGGTCGAGGCCGTGGTGACCGTGCACTCCCGCGTGCGCAGTAGGGCCGTGGCGTTACGGCTGGAGGGCCTCGACGGCCGCTGGCGGGCCACTGCGATCAACGTGCTGTAACGGTCGTCATTCAGTGATGGGCGCCGTTCAGCCAGAAACGTGGTTTCCATTGAAACGTTCAGGCCCTGTGCGCCCCGATGGGTGACAGACTGGAACTCGCACTCCACTGCCTGGCTTGGATCCGGGCGTGGATTCGACCAGGTCGAGGAGCCCCGTGACAGTACAGAGCACAAACACACCATCACCGCTGGTTTGGAGCTATCGCAGGTCGAGTCTCACCGTCGATGAAGCGGGGGACGTGCCACCACACGGGAAGCTGCTGGATGCCCGACCTGGCGAACACGTTCGAGGCGAAGTCAAAACGCTCGGCCCGACTGCCGGCCATTTGCCGGGCGCGGTGACCCAATCAGAAGCCATCACCCCGTCCCCCCTGATCAGCGCAACCGAACTCGCTGACCTGCTCGACGGCCGCAGCCGAGGCCGGCCGATCGTTCTTGACGTGCGTTGGCAATTGGGTCTGGACGACGGATACGAACAGTACCTGTCCGGGCATATTCCCGGTGCGCTCTACGTCGACCTGCCCACCCAACTGGCGGGACGGGCGACGCCCGCCGCCGGGCGGCATCCGCTGCCGGCCCCCGCTGCATTCGAGAAGGTGTTGCAGTCGTTGGGGGTCAGGCAAGAGTCGACCGTGGTTGTCTACGACGACTGGAGCGCCCAGTCCGCTGCCAGGGCGTGGTGGCTGCTGACCGCCGCCGGAATCGGCAGCGTACGTGTTCTGGACGGCGGGCTCGCCTCGTGGCGCGCCGCAGGCCAACCGTTGGAATCCGGCGAGGTGACCGCGATCGGCAGCACCGTGCGGGTTGACGCCTACCGAAGCCCGACACTGACCATCGACGAAGCGGCAGCGCTGCCGCAGCACGGGGTATTGCTTGACGCCCGGGCCGCCGAACGCTTTCGCGGCGACGTGGAGCCGGTCGATCCGGTTGCGGGCCATATCCCGGGGGCAATCAACGCCCCGGCCACCGGCAATCTGGACGCCTCGGGCCGCTTCCTGCCACCCCAAGAGCTGCGCGAACGCTTCGAAGATGCCGGGGTTCGAGCGGATGCACCGCTCGGCGTCTACTGCGGATCCGGGGTCACCGCCAGCCACAACATCCTGGCGCTGACCATCGTCGGTTTCAACGCGGCCCTGTATCCGGGCTCCTGGTCGCAATGGTCGCACACCGACCGGCCGGTGGCGACCGGCGACCAGCCTGGCTGATGCCCACAATCGTCGCCCGACTGCGCGCGGCCGGTTGCGTGTTCGCCGAGGACGAGGCCGCCATCCTGCGCTCAGCAGCATCGGCCACTGAGCTTGATCGCTTGGTCCAGCGGCGTGTCAACGGGGAGCCACTGGAGTACGTGGTCGGCTGGGCCCAGTTCCATGGGCAACGAATCCAGGTGGAGCCGGGCGTTTTCATTCCCCGTCGGCGCACCGAGTTCCTGGTAGATGTTGCCCTGGGCATTTTGGGGGGCAGCGGGCAGGAAACGGCCATCGTCGTTGATCTCTGCTGCGGCTCCGGGGCAATCGGAGCTGCCCTGCTGGCCACGTGGCCACAGATCGCCCTGTTCGCGGTCGACATCGACCCTCGCGCGGTGGGGTGTGCGCGCCTCAACGTCGGTGGCGAGCGGGTCCACGAGGGTGACCTCTTCGACCCGCTGCCTCATCGGCTTCGGAAGAAGGTGCGTCTGGTTGTGGCGAACACACCCTACGTTCCCACCGGTGACATCGAGCTGCTCCCACGCGAGGCCCGCCTGCACGAGCCGCGGAAGACCCTTGACGGCGGCTCGGACGGTTTGGACATCCAGCGTCGCATCGCCGCTCGTGCCCCCGAATGGCTCACCCCGGGCGGTCAACTCCTGGTCGAGACCAGTGCGCGCCAGGCTCCGGAGACGGCCCGGATCTTCGCCGGGCATGGGCTGAGTGCGCGTGTCGAACACGGGGCCGAGGTGGATGCCACGACTGTCATCGGCACCCTTCCCGCCTGATGGACTCCGCGTGGCCCGGCAAAAGGGCGGGCCGAGCGGAGTGCACCCCCGGGTCAGGTTCGGGCGGGCACCCCGTGGGCCGGTGCATCGGCAAGGGTATTCGCGCCCTGGGGCTTCGGCAGAGCTCGTGAGGCAAGCGCGATGAAGAAGAACACGAACGCGATCGTCAGCAGCATGTGTCCCATTCCCGCGATCCCCGCGATCCCCGCTCGGCCGGGCTCACCCAGCACACTCTGCGTGCCGCCCACCACCATGGTGCCGGCAGTGATGACCAGGCCGGCGTTGTAGACCCAGAAGAACGGCGTGAACATTTTGCTGCCCGAAAGGGTGAACACCTTCTCGAGCACGAGGAAGATCAACATCAGGACAGTGCCGAGGGTGAGCAGGTGCGTGTGCACCACCGAGAGCTGGGTGAAGCCGTCGGCCGCGGTGAACGAGTTGGCCTTGGTGAACTCGCGATAGTACAGGCCGGAGGCGAGCCCAAGCAGCGTGTAGGTGGCTGATGCGTAGAAGAGTCTCTTCACTGTGGATGCGTGTCCTTCTGGTCGGCGGCACGCCTCGGGTGGCGGCCAGTTGTCTCCAGCCTGTCAAACGCCACTGCAGGGTTCATCCAACGAAAGGATGAACCCGCCAACTGTTCGTCGCGCGCCGAAAACTCGGCACGCCGAATATGGCGCACCCGATGCAGGGGTCAGCGATACACCGGTTATGCGAAGTTGCGTCAGCGCTTCTTCGACTGGGCGCGGCGCTGCTGGCGGTTTCCCGCCACCGGCTCGTCCTCGGGTTCGGCGGTCCTCTGGCCGAAGGCTCCGCGCGCACCGCCGGCAGGTTCGCCGGAGGCTACAGCAGCAGGAGCGTTCTGCACCTGCTGCTTGCGCTGTGCCTTCGCCGTGGCCGCCTTCTCGATGCGTCCGCTCTGGTTGCGCACCTCCACGCCGCCCGAGTCGCTCGGTGCGGAGTAGCTGAGTCTCTGTTTCGAGTCGTCACCCCGGCTGAGGCCCTTCGCCTCGACGTCTGCCACCTCACCGGCCTTCTGGGTGACCTCGACCTCGAGGTTGAACAGGAACCCGACCGTCTCCTCGCGGATCTGCCCCATCATCTGCTGGAACATTGAGAAACCCTCGCGCTGGTACTCGACCAGTGGGTCGCGTTGCGCCATGGCACGCAGCCCGATCCCGTCCTTGAGGTAATCCATCTCGTAGAGGTGGTCGCGCCACTTGCGGTCGATCACCGAGAGAACGACACGACGCTCCAGCTCGCGCATCGCCGGCGCGCCGAGGCTCTCCTCACGACGGGTGTAGGCGAGCTTCGCGTCGGACAGGATCTCCCGGCGCATGAAGTCGCGGTTGATCCGACCACGACTTCCGGCCTCTGTGACGACCTCGTCGATCGTGATCGAGATCGGGTACAGCAGCTTGAGTTCGGCCCAGAGCGCGTCGAAGTCCCAGTCGTCACCGTTTCCAACGCCGGTGTGCTCCTCCAGTACCTCGTCGATCACACCGACGAGGAAGGTCTGCACCCGGTCGGCGATGTCATCGCCCTCGAGGATGTGCCGGCGGTCGCCGTAGATCGCCTCGCGCTGGCGGTTCAGCACGTCGTCGTATTTCAGAACGTTCTTGCGAATCTCCGCGTTGCGTGATTCGACCTGGGACTGGGCGCTGCGGATCGCCCGGCTGACGACCTTCGACTCGATTGCCAAGTCGTCCGGAACGTTCTTTCCGCCCATCAATGACTCGGCGGCACTCGCGTTGAACAGGCGCATCAGGTCGTCGGTCAGTGACAGGTAGAACCGGCTCTCGCCCGGGTCACCCTGACGTCCACTACGACCGCGCAACTGGTTGTCGATGCGGCGCGACTCGTGTCGCTCGGTGCCGAGCACATACAGTCCGCCGGCTGCGACGACCTTTTCGGCCTCCTCGTGCACGGTGGCCTTGACCCTGGCGAACACCTCGTCCCAAGCAGCCTCGTACTCTTCCGGTGTTTCGGCGGGGTTCAGCCCCTGGGCGTTCAACTCGGCGACCGCAATGAACTCAGCATTGCCTCCGAGCATGATGTCGGTGCCTCGACCGGCCATGTTGGTGGCCACCGTGACCGAGCCGAGTCTGCCCGCCTGGGAGACGATCGATGCCTCTCGCGCGTGGTTCTTCGCATTCAACACCTCGTGCCGCACGCCGCGCTTGGCAAGCATCCGAGAAAGGTATTCGCTCTTCTCCACACTGGTGGTGCCGACCAGGACGGGCTGGCCAGTCTCGTGGCGCCTGACGATGTCTTCGACGACCTGCTCGAACTTGGCCTTCTCGTTCTTGTACACGAGGTCGGACTGGTCCTTGCGCACCATCGGCCGGTTCGTCGGGATCGCGACGACACCGATCTTGTAGGTGCTCATGAACTCGGCGGCCTCGGTCTCGGCCGTACCGGTCATGCCTGCCAGCTTCTTGTACAGCCGGAAATAGTTCTGCAGGGTGACGGTTGCAAGCGTCTGGTTCTCGGCCTTGACAGCCACACCCTCCTTGGCCTCGATCGCCTGGTGGATGCCCTCGTTGTAGCGACGCCCCGACAGGATTCGACCGGTGTGCTCATCGACGATGAGTACTTCGCCGTTCATCACGACGTAGTCCTTGTCCTTCTTGAACAGGGCCCTAGCCTTGAGCGAGTTGTTCAGGAACGAGATCAACGGCGTGTTCGCCGACTCGTAGAGGTTGTCGATGCCCAGATAGTCCTCGACCTTTTCGATACCCGGCTCGAGAACCCCGACGGTGCGTTTCTTCTCGTCGACCTCGAAGTCTTCATCGACCACGAGTCGCTTGGCCAGGCTGGCGAATTCGCCGAACCAGCGGTTGGCCTCCCCCGACGACGGACCGGAGATGATCAGCGGTGTGCGCGCCTCGTCGATCAGGATCGAGTCGACCTCATCGACGATGGCGAAGTAGTGCCCGCGCTGCACCATGTCGGCGCCCTGCCAGGCCATGTTGTCGCGCAGGTAGTCGAAGCCGAACTCATTGTTGGTGCCGTAGGTGATGTCGGCGGCGTACATCTCCTTGCGTTCGGCCGGGGTCTGCCCGGCCAGGATGACGCCGGTCGACATGCCGAGCGCGCGGAAGACGCGGCCCATCAGCTCGCTCTGATAACTCGCGAGGTAGTCGTTCACCGTGATGATGTGCACGCCGCGGGATGCGATCGCGTTCAGGTACGCCGGCAGGGTGGCGACCAATGTCTTGCCCTCACCGGTCTTCATCTCGGCGATGTTGCCCAGGTGCAGCGCCGCTCCACCCATCAGCTGCACATCGAAGTGGCGCAGCCCGATGGTGCGCACGGATGCCTCGCGCACGGCGGCGAACGCCTCCGGCAACAGGTCGTCCAACGACTCGCCGCTGGCGTAGCGTTCACGCAGCTGGACGGTTTCGTCCTTGAGCTCTTCATCACTCAGCTGAGTGAAGTCCTCCTCGAGGGCGTTGATGGCTTTCGCATAATTCTGCAACTTCTTGAGGGTGCGACCCTCGCCGACGCGAAGAACTTTTTCTAGAACTGAGGCCACCGAAAACTCCATTAGTCATTGATGCACGTGGACGGTGTGTCCGGGCTTGTGGCACGCTTCAGCGCACCGAACTTCGTGCAAGAGCACAATAATACCCACTGTAACTGACCACCGGTCGGGTATTGCGCTCGGATCCCGGTATCCGGGCCGCCGGTGAACCTCGAACTGGGGGCCCTCGTGAAACGTCGCATCCGCAGCCCGGGCGAACCCGGGCCGCGGATGCTCAGCTGTGGGAACGGGTCAGGCGGATGCGGTCACCTTCCGGTTCGCGGTCGCCTCCTCCTGCAGGAGGTCGGCGTCGTCGTCCAGCCCGATCAGACCGTAATCCCAGCCCTTGCGCCGGTAGACCACGCTCGGCCTGCCCGACTCGGAGTCGATGAACAGGTAGAAGTCGTGGCCGACCAGCTCCATGTAGTACAGGGCATCGTCCACCGTCATCGGGGTCGATGCGAAGACCTTCTTGCGGATGACAACGGGACTGTAAACCTCGTCGTCAGAGGGCTCCGGCTCCTCCGACACCGTGGGGATGGCGCCGGTTCGCGCCTGTTCCAGGAGCGCCGGAGTGGCCGGAGTGATGTCGACCCCGCTGAACCCGCCCTGCGAGGCCTCCCGAAGAGACGTCGGCCGGTGGTTGCCCCGGTGCACCTTTTTGCGATCCTTCGCCCGACGCAATCGCTCCATCAGCTTGGCCATGGCGAGGTCGAACGCGGCGTACTTGTCACTCCCGTTGGACTCGGCCCGCACCAGCGGCCCCGGTCCGATCAAGGTCAGTTCCACGCGATCGCCGTCATTGGCGCCGCGGTTCTCGTGTTGACGAGAGACCTTGATCTCGATCGCTTGAGCCTTTTCGGAGAAAGTGGCGACCCGTTCTGCTTTCTCTGTGGCGTAGGTCCGGAACCTGTCCGTGACCCCCAGGTTGCGCCCGACGATGTTGATTTCCATGACGTCCTCCCTGTGTTCTCATATTTGGGGCATCAGTGCCCGTGGGACACGAGACCCGTTACCCCAACCGTACTAGTGCGGCGGCGTTCCTGTGAAAATATCGGCCAACATGTTTACCCGGGGTTCCATCCACCGCTCGCTCTCCGACCGGTATGCGCTACGGTGGCGGCCCCGAGAACCCGCGCGCCGGCGGCAGTGAGGGCTCGCCTGGCCTCGAGAAGGGTCGCACCTGTGGTCAGGATGTCGTCGACCAGAATGATGTCGAGCCCGGCGGCCGCGCGGTCTGCGACGAGCGAACCATGAAGATTCTGCCACCGCGCCTTTGCTCCGAGCCCGGCCTGGTCCGTGTGGCCGCCTCGGTGCCGAAGCAGCTTCATCGAACGCAACCCCGCCTTTTTCAGCAGGAGTCCCACCGGATCGTAGCCGCGGCGCCTGAGCGCCGCACGGGTGCTGGGGACCTGCTGGAGGGCGACCTCCCTCGCGTCAGGTTCGCCCGTCCGAGTCAACGCCAGCCGGTGGTCGATAGCCGCCTGGAGTGGGCGGGCCAGCTGCCGGGCTGCGCCAGTGCGCCCGCCGTCCTTGAACGCGATCAGCGCGGCGCGCACCACACCCGCGTAGTCCAGGGCCGCGGAGACCTCGAGGCGGGCCTCCACATCATCACCGGGGCCGCGCACGGTCCAGACCAACAGGTGCGGGTCAAGCGCGGCGACACAGCCGGCACAGAAGGAATCGTCTGGCCGGCCACACCCTGCGCACTGGGTGGGCAGGATCACCCCGAAAGTCTCCCGCATGGCGCCGGAGAGCCACTGGCCGATTCCCCCGTCAGTCATTGCGCGGTGCCGAGCTGCGTGCCGATCAGGTCGACCTTGCCAATCGATTCCTGCCAGCCGGTGCCGCGCGGAGTCAACACCACCCCGCGGTCGGTGAGGATATGCACCGTCGAGATGGAATTGCCACCCACCACGGTGAGCCCACCCGTGACCTTTCCGCGCGAGACGCTGGGGCCGCCGACCTGTTGGGAGACGAGCAGATCCTCGCCCGCCGGCGTTCGTGTCATCGAGATCACGGTGAGCTGGTCGACCCACGCGGCGTCAACCGGCTCGCCACCGGCGGTCGCCAGTGTGACCGGCTCGCCCAGAGACACCGGCACCTGGCCGTCACCTCGGATGATCGCCGCAACCACGAGACGGGGAACACCGTTGTCGCTGAGCAGGGCCAGTATGCGAGTGCCCTCCCGAGAGACGTCCAGCGAGACGATGCTGGATTCTTCCGGCCAAGTCGTCTTCACGGGGTGGGCACCCCCATCGGCACCGAAGGCGATCAGTTCGCCCGGCGACGATGCGGGTACGGACCAGATGAAATCGAATGGGTCCATGGTCGGCCCGATCAGACGCTGCCGCCCGTCGACCAGCACCGCGGCGGCCGCCGAATCCTCCACCCGGTATACGCCATCGGTTCCCAGCACAGCGGCGGAGTGCGCACCGGAACCGAGGGTGAGTGCGCGCGGTTGAACGGCATCGAGTTTCGTGGAGATGCCCGGCACCTCTGTCACCTTCTGCTGGTTGATCGACAGGTAGCCGAACTCCCCCAGACGCTTGGCGAACACCCGGCCGTCGACACGCGGATCCGTGATCGAGATCTCCGGGGTCTCCCGATCGTTCGAGTTGACCGAGATCGCCACCGAGGAGATCGAGGAGATCCCCAGGCTTCTGGTCAATTGCAGCTGCATTCGCTGCCAGGTCAGCTCATCGGCGCCCAGAGCCTCCGAGTTGAGGTCGACCTGGGCTTCGCGGTCCGTCACCGGAACGGCATCCGCCGTCAATGCCGTACCGGGCGGGAATGCGGTGACCACGGCGTTCTGCTCGGCAAGCCAGGGTGCCGGCCCGAGCAGCAGCGTCTTCACGATGCGGGTGCTGGGGGCGGCACGAGCCGGAAACCAGCGCAGGTCGGGAACAAGGTAGGTGTAACTCGGGTCGAAGAAGTACAGCGGGTACGGCGAGAACACCTGGTCGAAGTACAACCGCTCCAGCAGGATGCCGTCTGCGGCGGCGCTGATCCGCCACTCATCGGCCACCTTGGTGAACTCGAAATGAAGCTCGATCGGTGCTTCCGCTGCCACTTGCGCGTATTCGCCGGTCGCGTTGATCTCCGCCTGGGGAACGAGCGAAACAGCCATTGCCTGGCTGCCGGCCTGGTCGGCCTGGAGTGCACCTTGATAGATCGTGACGTTGGCCAGCGGTTTCCAACGTTGGGCCAGGGCCGGCGTCAGAAACTCCCTGGCGGTCTTGAACTCCCCCTGCGGGCTCAGGGCGGCGTCGATGAATCCGAGCAGGATCTCGCGCTGCGAGGCACCCTGCCCGGGTTGGGACGGCACGAAGTCCAACGGCAGGTCTTCGTCGACCTCGATCGGCGCCCCGGCCCGCACGGGCCCCTCGGTCGGAATCGCCGCGCATCCGGAAACGACGAGCGCGCTGACCGCGATCAGCACCGCGAAACGGAGCCGCCTGAACATCATGATTGCTCCTCCTTGACCGCATCGGCCGGTGGCAGGGAGATCGGGGATGACTCGATCTCGGTGCCGAGCGCCCTCGGCAGAGTCAGCACGAAACACGCTCCCTGGCCGGGCTTCGACCAGACCTGCAGCCAGCCGTGGTGCAGTGCGGCGTCTTCAAGCGCGATGGCCAGGCCGAGGCCGGTGCCGCCGAGCGTGCGCTGCCTGGACGGATCGGCGCGCCAGAATCGATCGAACACGTGCCTGACCTCGTCGTCGGTCATACCGTGCCCGTAGTCCCGCACCGAGAGCGCAATCGCCGACTCGTTGCTGTCGATGGTGACGACGATGGGCTTGTTCGGCCCGTGTTCGATCGCGTTTCCGAGCAGGTTTCGCATGATCCTCCGGATTCGTCGCGGATCGACGTCCACATCGAAGTGCCCTCCCGGGGCGACCAGGCGCAGGTCAGAGCCTGCCGCCTCGGCAAGCGAAGACACCGACTCGATGGTGTCTTCGGCGAGGCGCACCAGGTTGGTCGGTTCCGGTTCGGATTCCACGGAGCCCGCGTCGTACCGGCTGATCTCCAGAAGATCGGTTAGGAGCACCTCGAATCGCTGCACCTGGGTGTGCATCAACTCGGCGGTGCGCTGCGTCGCGGGTTCGAACTTGTCGCGTTCGTCATAGAGCAGGTCACCGGCCAGGCGGATAGTGGTGAGCGGGGTGCGCAGTTCGTGGGAGACATCAGAGACGAAGCGTTGCTGCATCACTGACAATTCAGCCAGTTCCCGGATCTGTCGTTCCAGGCTGTCCGCCATCCCGTTGAAGGATTGCGCCAGTTGGGCCATCACATCTCTTCCGCGCACGGGCATGCGCACCGCGAAGTTCCCTGCGGCCAACTGCTGACTGGTGTTGGCGGCGATCTGCACGGGGGTGACCACGAGCCGGGCAACCAACCAGGCCACTGCACCGATCAGGAAGACCAGCACGAGTCCGCCGAACAGCAGGATCTGCTGCACGAATTGCAGGGTCTGTTCGGTATCGCCCAGGTCGTAGCCGATGTACAACTCATAGCGGCCGGCGGCCGGCAACATCAATTCGGAACCCACAATGATCCCGGGCGTGGCACTGTCTGCATGGTGGAGGGAGACCGACTGCCAGTACTGTCCGCTGTTCCCCTGCTGCACTGCGAGGCGCAACTCCGGGCTGATCACCCCTTCCGCCAGCTCCGGGCTGATCCTCGCCTGCGGTGCGACCGAGGACGACGCCTGACCGGGAACTCGAAAGAATGCGATCAGTTGCGAACTCGACGCATCCCGAATGGAGGTTCGGGCTGAGTTGAACACGTTCTGCACCGCCACCCGGTCTGCGGCGTCCGATGCGTCCAAAAGCCGTTGCGCGGCGGTCGTGGCCCGGGCAGAGTCCTCAGAGACCTGCGCCACCCGCGCATCGAACAGGTCATGGCTGATGCTGTACGACATGTAGGCACCGGTGCCGAGAACCGCCAGCCCGGAAAGCACGACGGTGATCAGCGCCGTGCGCAACTGCAGGGAGCGTCGCCAGGCGTCGACGACGACCAGAGGCCAGTTGAGCCACGCGCGCCTGTTCACTGGATGTGCCTGTTCGTCACGCGTCGCCCGGATGCACGCCTGTCGCCGGTCAGTCGGCCTGGCCGGCGCGGTAACCGACGCCGCGCACGGTCGTCACAATGGCCGGATTGTCCGGGTCTATCTCCACCTTGGCCCGGAGCCTCTGCACGTGGACGTTCACGAGGCGGGTGTCGGCCTTGTAGTGGTAGCCCCACACCTGTTCGAGCAGCATCTCCCGCGTGAACACCTGTTCCGGGGCAGAGGCGAGCGTCAGCAGCAGGTCGAATTCCAGCGGGGTGAGCCCGATGACGGTGTTGCCACGTTTCACCTCGTGCGCAGGCACGTTGATGGTCAGGTCTCCGATTTGCAACGAGGTGACGGTTGGCGCCGGGGCGGGCCGCAGCCGGGTGCGGATACGGGCCACGAGCTCTTTCGGGTTGAACGGTTTGACGACGTAGTCGTCGGCACCGGCCTCGAGTCCGCGAACCACATCGTTGGTGTCGGTTCGTGCGGTCAGCATGATGATCGGCGTGCCTGATTCGGCGCGGATCTGGCCGCACACCTGGATTCCGTCGAGGCCGGGGAGCATGACGTCGAGCAGGACGAGATCGGGGTTGACGTCGCGGAACGCCTGCAGCGCCTCGGCCCCGTCAGCGCAGAAGGAGGGTTCGAACTGCTCGTTGCGCAACACAATGCCAATCATCTCCGCGAGGGCGGTGTCATCATCGACAACAAGTATTCGAGCGCTCATTTTCCTTACTCTCCCCTGCGCCAGGGTTCGCCGGGCGATCCCTCGCCACGGATGGGCGTTTGCTAAAGAGTAGCCCGTGTACGTGTCCGGCTGCCACCGATGTGAATCCGGGCCGACGGATGTGGAACCATGGGGAGGTGACTGATGACAGAAACTGGCGGGCCCCAGACTCCACCGAGCCTCCGACTTCGCCCGGCCACGGGCAGCCCTCAGCGCCGCCGGCTCATGGACAGCCCGGCTCCGGCCGACCCGGCTATGGCCAGCCGGGTTTTAGTCAGCCAGGTTTTGGCCAGCCAGGTTTTGGCCAGCCCAACACCGGCCAACCGGGCTATGGTCCGCAGGGCGCATTTCCCGGCGGGCAGGGTTGGCGCCCACCGCCCAAGCCCGGGCTGATCCCACTTCGGCCGCTCGCGTTCGGCACCCTCATCGGCGCCCCCTTCCAAGTGCTGCGCAGAAACCCGAAGGCAACCTTCGGCAGCGGATTACTGATCCAGGGCCTGAGCCTTGTGCTTTCCGCCCTGGCGACCGGCCTGGTGCTCTGGTTCGCGTTCAGCCGCATCGACGCGGCTGACAGTTCCAACGAAGACACCGTCCTGGCGGGGGCGATCGGCGGGATCATCCTGTCGATGCTCGTGCCGATCGCTCTCTCCCTGGTCGGGACGGCCCTGCTGCAGGGGGTCATGGTCGTGGAGGTCGCCCGGGCAACCCTCGGCGAGAAACTCACCATGGGAGGGCTGTGGCGCGAGGCCCGGTCCAGGCTGTTCCGCCTGGTCGTGTGGGTGTTGATGCTCTCGTTCGGTGCGCTCGTGGGCGTGCTGGCGGTGACGGCGGTGGTCTGGCTGCTGGTCGTGAACGGGCCGACGCTGCTGGTCGTGGGGATAGTGGTCGGAATCTTCGGCGCCCTCGCCCTTGCTGCGGTCTTCATCTGGATCGGGGTGCGCGTGTCCCTCGTGCCCAGTGTGATCATCTTGGAGCACCTGGGCATCATGGCGGCTGTTTCCCGGTCGTGGTCCCTGACCCAGGGCTACTTCTGGAAGACGTTCGGGGTGCAATTTTTGGTCGCCGTCATCATCAACATCGTCAGCCAGGTCGTACTCACACCGATCACCCTGGTCTTCGCCTTCTCCACGACCCTCCTCGACCCGAACGGCCAGGGCGATCTCACCGTCACCTCCGTGGTGCTCTATCTGGTGCTCATTCTTGTGTCGATGGTGGTCGGCGCGATCACTGTGGTCGTGCAGGCGTCGACCACGGCGGTCATCTACATCGACCTGCGAATGCGCAAGGAGGGCCTGGACCTGCAATTGGTGCGCTACGTCGAAGCGCAGTCGCAGGCGTCCGGTTCGGCCAGCGGGTACATGCCCGAGCACATCCCGGACCCGTACCTGCCTCGATGACCATCCCCGTGACCCCCGACACCCCCGAAGCCCAGAGTTGGCTGCGGGCGGAGCTTGCGCGACCGGAATACGAGGCGGCGAAGCCGACCTGGTTCGACCGGCTGTCGAAGAGCATCGGTGATTGGATCGCGTCACTTCGCCTGCCCGAGTCAGACAATGTCTCCCAATGGGGTTCGCTCGTCCTGGTGGTGATCGTCATCATCGGCCTGGCCGTCGCCCTCTGGTTCTTCGGCATGCCCCGGCTGAGACGACGCAGCCAGGTCACCGATTCGCTGTTCGGGGCCGCCGAGAGCCGCACCGCGGCGATGATGAGGGCGGATGCCCAAAAGGCCGCCCGAGCGGGCGACCACGCCCGCGCGATCGAGGAGATGTTCCGGGCGCTCGCGCGAGGCCTGAGCGAACGCACGCTCGTCGACATGACCCCCGGCACCACCGCCCACGGGTTCGCCGCTCAGGCGGCCGGGGTCTTCCCCCGGTTCGCGGACGAGCTGGATTCCGCGGCGCGAGGGTTCGACGCCGTGCGGTACCTGGGTGCGGCCGCCGACCGGGCCGATTACGACACGATCGCCGGGCTGGAAGCGGCTCTACGAACCGAGACGCCCCGGCTGGCGCAGCAAACCGTCGCGCAGGTGAACTGAGTGACGCTCCAGCCCGAGCCCCGGCCGCAGCAGGCGGCTGAGACCCCCGACGTGAGCACGCCATCCGTGCGCTCGGTGTCCAAGAAGTCCCTGTTCTGGGTCGCCGCGTTCGTGTTCATCCTGATTGTCGGCGCGGTCACGTTCAGCACTGCGGGCGCGGGTGCCGCCGCCGCGCGCCTGGGTGGCACCAGCCCGAACCCGAACGGGGCGAAAGCGGTGGTCGAGGTTCTCCGCGACCACGGAGTGACGGTCCACCTGGCGGATTCGCTCGCCGAGGCCCGCGCCGCGGCGTCCGATACGACCACCGTGTTCCTCTATGACGGCCAGAGCCTGCTCTCCGATGAGCAGTTGGCCGAGGTCGGCACGCTCGGGGGGCGGCTCGTGGTCGCCGCCCCCGACTTCGACACCCTTCAACAACTGGCACCCCAGCTTGCGATGGCCGGTGCGATCACCGATTCAGGCACCGTGGTGCCCGGGTGCACGCTGCCGTTCGCGTCGCGCGTCGAGGCAATCACCGGGGAGGGCCAGTCGTACCGGATCATCGACGACTCCGCCTCCGGGGTCACGGGCTGTTTCCCGGCCAAGGACAACACCTACTCCCTGGTTCAGGTGGCCACCGGTGCACACACCACCACCGTCATCGGCACCACCGCGGTGTTCTCGAACGAGACCATCGTGGGTGCGGGCAACGCGGCCCTCGCACTGAACCTGTTGGGCGAGTCGGACAGCCTGGTCTGGTATCTGCCGACCCTCGCCGACCTGCCGGCGGGCGAACCGACCCTCGCCGAATTGTCACCGGATTGGCTTCCGGCCGTCACCGGCCTTCTCGCGTTGGTGGTGCTCGGCGCCGCAATCTGGCGCGGTCGCCGATTCGGGCCCCTGGTGGTGGAGCGACTGCCGGTCGTTGTTCCGGCCAGCGAGACGATGGAGGGGCGGGCACGGCTCTACCAGCGGGCCACCGCGCGCAGCCACGCCATCGACCAGGTTCGCATCGGGACGATCGGCCGACTGGCAACCGAACTCGGACTCTCGCACCTGTCGGGGGTTGACGAGGTCGTGAGTGCCGTGGCCGCCCGGATCGGCGCACCCGTTCACGAGGTGCAGCACACCCTGGTCACGTGGGTACCCGCCACCGACGGCGAATTGATAGTGCTGTCCGATGCGCTGCTCGACCTCGAGAAGCGTGTCGCCGAGACCGGGCCGGGCCGGCGCAGCAGCCCCGGCCACCCATCCGTCACCATCGACCAGCCCCGCCAGGCACGAGCGCACGGCACCGAACAGGGAGAATGAACGCATGACCGACTACACCGAGGCGACCGCCTCCGAGCCGACCGCCTCCGAGCCGACCGTGACCGACCTGCGAGCAAAGCTCGTCGCCGTGCGCAGCGAGGTGGGTAAAGCCGTCGTCGGGCAGTCGGGCGCCGTCACGGGGTTGATCATCGCCCTCCTGGCCCGTGGCCACGTGCTGCTCGAGGGGGTTCCCGGGGTGGCGAAGACGCTCCTGGTGCGCGCGCTCAGCCAGGCGCTCGACCTCGACACCAAGCGCGTGCAGTTCACCCCCGACCTGATGCCCGGCGACGTGACCGGTTCGCTCATCTATGACGCTCACGCCGGCGAGTTCGAGTTCCGGGCCGGGCCGGTGTTCACGAACATCCTGCTCGCCGACGAGATCAACCGCACCCCACCGAAGACCCAATCGGCCCTGCTGGAGGCGATGGAGGAACGCCAGGTGTCCGTTGACGGGGTGAGTCGGCCGGTTCCCGAACCGTTCATCGTGGCGGCCACCCAGAACCCGATCGAATACGAGGGCACCTATTCCCTGCCCGAGGCCCAACTCGACCGCTTCCTGCTGAAACTGGTGCTCGATGTGCCCGAGCGCGACGACGAGATCGAGGTGCTGCGTCGGCACGCGACCGGGTTCTCCCCACGCGACCTGGCCGCCGCCGGCGTGACGGCGGTGCTGGATTCCGATGATCTCGCCCGCGCGCAGCAGGAGGTTGCCAAGGTCACCGTCGGCGTCGACGTGCTCGCCTACGTGGTCGACCTGGCGCGCGCCACCCGACAGAGCCCATCGGTGAAACTCGGCGTGAGCCCCCGCGGCACCACAGCGCTGCTGGCGGCCGCCAAGGCCTGGGCCTGGTTGAGCGGCTACGACTTCGTCACTCCCGACCACGTGCAGGCGATGCTGCTTTCGGTCTGGAGGCATCGGGTGCAGTTGCGTCCCGAGGCCGAGCTGGAAGGCGTCGCGGTCGACATGATCCTCGCCTCGGTGATGCAGCAGGTGCAGGTTCCGATCTGATGCACCCGCCACAGGCACACCCGGAGGGGCCCGCGGAATGCGCCAGCGGCCGCGACGCTGCGCCCGCTCGTGCTCGATCCTTCCCGCACCGCGCGCCTCGCGGCACCGGGAACGCTTCGCGCCTGCTTGAACAGGCGCGAAGCGTTCCAACGGGCGCGCGGCGTAGGGTGGGTACCTGATGGCTCTCACCGGGCGGTTCGTGCTGCTCCTCGCGCTCGGCGTTCTGCCGATCGTGTTCTTCGGCGAACCCGTGATCATGCTGCTCTGGCTTCTCGGCAGCGTTCTGCTCGGAGCCCTCGACCTCGCGCTGGCCGCCTCCCCCCGGCGGGTCACCATTGAGCGCGGACAGCCGGGCCGGTTACGCCTCGGCGAGAGCGTGCAGACCGAGCTGCTGCTGACCAACACCGGCACCCGCCGGTTGCGCGGCCTGGTGCGGGACGGCTGGGAGCCGTCGGCCGGGGCGTCGGGCGTGCGGGTTCCGGTGCGGATCCCCGCCGGCGAGCGTCGGCGGGTCGAAGTGCATCTCACACCGTTCCGGCGGGGCGAACGCCGCACCCGGCACGTGACCATCCGCTCGCTCGGGCCGCTGGGACTGTGGGCCAGGCAGGCGACGATCGCGTCGACCGGTGTCGTGCGGGTGCTGCCACCGTTCAATTCCCGCAAGCATCTGCCGTCACGGCTGGCGAGGCTGCAGGAGTTGGATGGCGCGACTGCGGTGATGGTGCGCGGGCAGGGCACCGAGTTCGACAGCCTGCGCGAGTACGTGCGCGGTGACGATGTGCGCTCGATCGACTGGCGGGCGACAGCCAGGCGCAACGACGTGATGGTGCGCACCTGGCGCCCGGAGCGCGACCGGCGGGTCGTGATCGTGATCGACTCCGGCCGCACGTCGGCGGCCCGCGTCGACAATGAGCCGCGCATCGACACGGCCTTCGAATCCTCCCTCCTTCTGGCGGCACTGGCTGACCGCGCCGGCGACCGGGTCGACACGATCGTGTTCGACCGTCGGGTGCGCGCCCGCGTGCAGGGTGCCAGCGGCGCAAACCTGCTGTCACGCATGGTCGATGCCATGGCCCCGGTCGAGCCGGAACTGCTCGAGACCGACTGGGCCCAGGTTCCCGCCCAGGTGCGCCAGGTGACCAGTCAGCGCGCGTTGGTGGTACTGATGACCGCGATCGACACGGCCCAGTCTGCGCGCGGGCTGTTGTCGGTGCTGCCCCAACTGACGCGCAAGCACACCGTCCTCGTGGTCTCGGTCAGTGACCCCGACGTGCTCGCCGCGACCGGCCACCGTGAAAGCCTGGACGAGGTGTACCGGGCCGCAGCGGCCGAACGGGCCCAGTTGGACGTGGCCCGGGTCTCTCAGGCGATCAGGCAGTTGGGCGCCGACGTGGTCACCGGATCGCCCGCAGACCTACCGCCCGCTGTCGCCGACCGTTACATCGCGTTGAAGGCGGCCGGCCGCCTGTAGCGGCCCGGTCAGTGGGCGTCGTCGACGCCGGCGGCCAGACGCCGGAGGGCGCTGACCGGGATGGCCAGCCAGTCGGGCCGGTTACGAGCCTCATACACGACCTCATAGAGCGCTTTGTCGACCTCGAACGCGTCGAGCAGCAGCCGGTCGTCGTCGATGTCCCATCCCGATCGCCAGGCGTAGCCGTCGAGAAACGCCATCCGGCACGAACGCGCCCAGTCGGCGTGCTCCGTGTGCCCCGGCCCAGAGGCGGCGGCGTAGTCGAAGCTGCGCAGCATCCCGGCGATGTCCCGGAGCGGCACATCCGGCAGGGAGCGTTCGGCGAGCGCCCGCATCGGTTCACCCTCGAAGTCGATGATCACCCACGTGCCGTCGGCGAGGGCGAGGATCTGCCCCAGGTGCAGATCACCGTGGATGCGCTGGAGGCTCGGCCACGGAAGGACTCGGGCCTTCTCATACAGGTGCTCGATGGGCCCACGAAACGTCTCGAGCTCCGGAACCTCCCGCACCGCGGCATCGAAACGGGCACGCCACGATCGGATGACGTCAGCGATGTCCGCCGGGGTGGCTGCGCTCGTCGGCAGTACCCGTCCCAGGGTCTCGTGAATATCCGCTGTCGCGACACCCATCTGGCGGGCGCTGACCGAGAAGTCGCTGGAATCATTCACCGCGTCAAGTGCCAGCCGCCAGGCATCCCCGGCTCCCTCAAGAAACTGTTGGGCGAAGGCGAGGTGGCCGTGCGCGCGTCCACCCGGCCGTGACGGGTCCGGCCACTGTCCGGCGACGCTGCCCAGGATGGTCGGAACCGAGTGGGAGCCGGCCTCGAACAACGCCGACTGGAGCACCACGTCTGGGTTGTCTCCGTGGTGCACCATGCGGAAGAGCTTGCAGATCGCCGGCAATCCGCGGCCACCACCGCCGGGCGTGTACACGATCGACGTATTGGACTGTTCACCGCGAAGCACCTCGGAAGTCAGGTTCTCGAACGGCCACGGCGCCACTGCCACCCCCCGCACCTGCGCACGGTCGCCGCTGACACCCTCACCGCGCACGATCAGGTGCAACAGGCGGTGGGCGAAGGCGGGGTCTTCGGGGCCGTCGAAGAGGTGCACCCGGTGGCCCTGGTCGTCGGTCACGGTGCCGATGAGCCCGTGATCGAGGGCCTCCGGCTTCACCCGGCGCCCGGTGACAGGCACCTGGTAGAGCACGGCCGGCGATTCGGTCTCGTCGGCGATGAAGTGGATGGCCACGTCGACGTCGGCCGCCTCGGCGTCACCGGCGGGCGGCAGCGGCACGGACGCGACGATTCGAAGACTCGGCTCACCCCCGGCGCCGACGAACCATCGTTGGCGCCGCATCCAGCCAGCGAGTGCTTCTGCGATCGGTTCCGCGGTTGCCATGCCCCAAGGTTAGCCCGCACGGCCCGGGCGGAGCACAATGAGTAGATGCCTCTTCCCAGTTCGACGTACCGGTTGCAACTCACCGCGCAATTCACATTCGGCGAGGCGGCGGCCGTCTGCGACTACCTTCAGCGGCTCGGGGTGGGCTGGGTGTACCTGTCGCCGGTGCTCCGGGCCGAACCTCATTCGCTGCACGGTTACGACGTGATCGATCATGCCACCATCGATCCGGAGCGCGGCGGCCAGGAGGCTTTCGACGCTTTCTGCGCTGCAGCACACCGGGCGGGACTCGGTGTGCTTGTCGACATCGTGCCCAATCACATGGGGGTGGCCACACCGAGGATGAACGCCTGGTGGTGGGATCTTTTGGGCCGGGGGCACGGGTCGAAGTACTCCGACGCCTTCGACGTCGATTGGGACGCCGGCGGCGGAAAGATCCGTATCCCCGTACTCGGTGATGGTGATGACGAACTCGACCACCTGGTCATCGACGGAGACGAGTTGGTGTACTACGAGAACCGGTACCCGATCGCCCCCGGGACGCGCCTGGCGGATGATGACAGTGCCGCGGAGGATGACAGTGCTGCGGATGTGCACGCCAGGCAGCACTACGAACTGGTCAACTGGCGGCGAGCAGACGACGAACTGAACTACCGGCGATTCTTCGCCGTGAACACCCTGGCCGGAATCCGTGTCGAGGTGCCGTGGGTGTTCGACTCCTCCCACGCGCAGATCGGCCGCTGGTTCCGGGAGCATCTGGTCGACGGGCTGCGTGTCGACCACCCGGACGGGCTCGCCGACCCTCGCGCCTACCTCGACCGCCTGTCCGCGCTGACCGCCGGCGCGCCGGTCTGGGTGGAGAAGATCCTCGAGGGCGACGAGGCTCTCCCCGCCGACTGGGCGACGGCCGGCACGACCGGGTATGACGCGTTGGGCGACTTCGACCGAGTACTCGTGGACGAGCGAGGAAGGGCTGGGTTGGCCCGGGCACAGCAACGGTTGGGAGCCGCCAGGGATCACTCTGCTGACTCGGCCAGCGTGGATGACTGGGCCGAGATGGTACTCGAATCGAAGCACGCCATCGCCAGCGGGATCCTCTGCTCGGAGTTCAACCGTCTCGCCAGGCTGATGCCGGAGATTCAAGGCGCGGCGGAGGCACTGATCGAACTGGCCGCGGCGTTTCCCGTCTACCGCTCCTACCTGCCGTTCGGCGCCCAACACCTCAGGCGGGCCCACCACCTCGCCCGCAGTCGGCGCCCCGAACTGGCCCAGACGATCGACGCAGCTGTGGCTGTTCTCGGCGACCCGAGGCATCCCGCCGCCGTTCGATTCCAGCAGACCTCCGGCATGGTGATGGCGAAGGGAGTGGAGGATTCGGCGTTCTACGGGTTCAACACTTTGACGTCCCTGAACGAGGTGGGCGGCGACCCGAGCGAATTCGCCATTGACGTCACCACCTTCCACCGGCGCCAGGCCGGGCGCCAGAACCAGCGGCCGGCGGCGATGACGACCCTGTCCACCCACGACACGAAGCGCGGTGAAGACACCCGGGCCCGGATCACCGCCCTGGCGGAGCGCCCCGAATTGTGGGAATCGGCGCTCACCCGGTTGCGCAATGCGGCCGACCTCGAGGATCCCGCCTTGGAGAACCTCATCTGGCAGGCGGTCATCGGCGCCTGGCCGGCATCGAGGGACCGACTGCACGGCTACGCCGAGAAGGCGGCACGTGAGGCCGGCAACTCGACGAATTGGCTCTCCCCCGATGCCGGTTTCGAAAAACGGTTGCACGCCGCGATCGACGCGGCCTTCGACGACGCGTCTGTCGCGGCCGTCATCCGGGAGACGGTTCAGGCTATCGGGCCGGCCGGCCGATCCAACGGCCTGAGCGCGAAGTTGCTTCAACTGGCAGGCCCAGGAATCCCCGATGTCTACCAGGGCAGTGAATTGTGGGAGCAATCCCTGGTCGACCCCGACAATCGCCGCCCGGTCGACTTCGCCGACCGGGCTCGACTTCTGGCCAGCATCGATGCGGGCGATCTGCCCGCTGTTGACGAGACCGGGGCAGCGAAGTTGCTCGTCACGAGTCGCGTGCTGCGACTGCGCCGCAGCCATCCGGAGTTCTTCTTGAGCTATCGGGCGCTTGAGCTCGCCGGAGAGATGAGCGACCACGGGATCGCCTTCGACCGCGGCGGAGCCATTGCCGTTGCGACTCGGCTGCCATACACCCTCGCACGCGCCGGAGGCTGGGGCGAGACGACGATCGAACTCCCCCGCGGCGAGCAGGTCGACCTGCTGACCGGTCGCTCGTTCAGCGGCTCGGTCACCCGAATGTCCGACCTGCTGCAGGTGTACCCTGTGGGACTGCTGGTCTTGGCCGGTGAGCAGTGATCCCGGCCGACCGCCCCATTCCAACCAGGAGGCGCCAATGACGACCCCGCCCGCCCCGGAGGGCCACGACGACCAGGGCAACCGAGACAACCGAGACAACCGAGACAACCAGGAATTCAGCGTCTGGGCCCCGGATGCCCACACCGTCGAACTCGCGCTCGGTGAGACGCGCTACTCGCTGCGCCAGAACGTGGACACCGGCTGGTGGACCGGCCAGGGACCGGCCGGCCCCGTGGACTACGGTTTCGTCGTCGACGGCCAGGGCCCGTTCCCTGACCCGCGTTCCCGAAGACAACCAGCCGGGGTGCACGGCCCCTCCCGCCGCTTTGACCCGTCAGCATTCGCGTGGAGCGACCAAGCCTGGCGGGGTCGGCCACTGGCCGGCGCGGTGATCTACGAACTGCACATCGGAACGTTCACCCCCGAGGGCACCCTGGACGCCGCCGCCGGAAAGCTGGAGCATCTGCTCTCCCTCGGTGTCGACTTCGTCGAACTGCTGCCGGTGAATGCCTTCAACGGCGTACACAACTGGGGCTACGACGGTGTGCTCTGGTACGCCGTGCACGAACCGTACGGCGGCCCAGACGCATACCAGCGGTTCGTGGATGCCTGCCACGGTGCCGGTATCGGGGTCATCCAGGATGTCGTCTACAACCACCTCGGCCCCAGTGGAAACTATCTGCCCCAGTTCGGCCCCTACCTGCACGCCGACAGCGCGAACACCTGGGGCAGTTCGGTGAACCTGGACGGGCCCGGCTCGGACGAGGTGCGCGGGTTCGTCATCGACAACGCGCTGATGTGGTTGCGTGACTTCCACGCCGATGGGCTGCGGCTGGATGCCGTGCACGCCCTGGTCGACCAACGGGCGACCCCCATCCTGGAAGAACTGGCCTCCCGGGTCCACTCCCTGGCCAGTCACCTCGGCCGCGAGTTGATTCTGATCGCGGAATCCGATCGGAACGATCCGAAGCTGATCACCGCGCGCGAAGCCGGTGGCGCGGGGCTCGATGCCCAGTGGAGCGATGACTTCCACCACGCTCTCCACGTCGCCCTGACCGGTGAGGTGAGCGGCTACTACGAAGACTTCTCGCATCCGGGGGCCCTTGAGAAAGTACTGAGATCCGGTTTCTTCCACGACGGCACATACTCATCCTTCCGGCGCCGGCATCACGGCCGACCGATAGACACAGTGGCAATCGACCCGTCACGACTGGTCGTCTTCAGCCAGGACCACGACCAGATCGGCAACCGTGCCGCCGGCGATCGCCTCACGGCCACCTTGAACGACGGCCAACTCGCCATTGCGGCCGCGCTGACCCTGCTCGGGCCCAACACGCCGATGCTGTTCATGGGTGAGGAGTGGGCGGCTTCCACACCGTGGCAGTTCTTCACCTCGCACCCGGAGACCGACCTCGGCGAGGCCACCGCTCGTGGCCGCATCGCCGAGTTCGCGCGCATGGGTTGGGACGAGTCGTCGGTGCCCAACCCGCAGGACCCGGCGACGTTCACGCGCTCGATCCTTGATTGGGCCGAGCCTGCCCGCGGGCGCCACGCCCGCCTTCTCAGCCTCTACCGCGATCTGGTCAGGTTGCGCCGGGAACGGGCCGACCTCACGGATCCACAGTTCGCGACCATTCACGTCGAACTGGTCGACCGTGCGCTGGTGCTGCGGCGCAGCCACACGGCGCTGGCCGTCAACTTCGCGCCTGTTGCGGTGACGATTGGCTCCGTGTCCGGGCAGTCCGACGCGAGCACACTGCTGTCATTCGGCGGTTACACGCACGGCAACGACGGCCTGCATCTCGGCGGCCACAGTCTGGTCGTGATGGGCCTCACCGAAGACGCAATCAGCGGCCGGGGGAAGCCAACGAAGAGAAATCACGGAAGACTGTCAACATGACCGAATTCGACGCCACCGCAGCCGAAACGCCCGACGAGAACCAAACGGGAGATGAGAGCGAGCCTGAGGAACTCAGCTATGACGACGTGCGCTACCCGGCACGCCCACGTCGGCTGCGGCCCCGCGCCCAGTTGAGGGCGAGCGGTATCCGTCGCTCGTTCATCGACCCACGCTCGGTCGGTGCTTCGAACCCGTCGTATGTCGAATGGCTGAAACGCCAATCCATGTTGGGGGATGCTGACGTGCTGGGCCGCGGACTCTCGGGCCAGCCGAGCATGTGGCGCAACTCCTACGCGCGTCCGGACGCCCGGCGCGCCATCCGGTCGGCGTCGGTGTGGTTCACGGCCTACCCGATCTCGCTCATCACCAGCCCCGGGCAGTCCTACCTGGAGGCATTGGGCAATGATGAGCTCTGGCAGGCGTTCGAGGCGATCGGCATCAGCGCCGTGCACACCGGCCCGGTCAAACAGGCCGGGGGAATCACCGGCTGGGCCCAGACGGCGAGCGTCGACGGACACTTCGACCGGATCAGCACTCAGATCGACCCGGCATTCGGGTCGGAGGAGGAGTTCCGGCACTTGTGCGACACGGCCGAGAGCCATGGCGGCAGCGTGATCGACGATATCGTTCCCGGCCACACCGGCAAGGGTGCCGACTTCCGGCTGGCCGAGATGGCGTACAAGGACTACCCGGGGATCTACCACATGGTCGAGATTCCCGAGGAGGACTGGTCGCTGCTCCCCGATGTGCCCGACGGCCGTGATGCCGTCAACCTCGACGCCGCGTCGGAGGCGAAGTTGGCCGCGAGCGGCTTCATCATCGGTGAACTGCAGCGCGTGATCTTCTATTCGCCGGGGGTCAAGGAGACGAACTGGAGCGCGACCGCGCCGGTGGTCGGGGTCGACGGTCGAACCCGCCGCTGGGTCTACCTGCACTATTTCAAACAGGGCCAACCGTCGATCAACTGGCTCGACCCGACCTTCGCCGGTATGCGGCTGGTCATCGGAGACGCCCTGCACTCCCTCGGCGACCTCGGCTCCAGCGCGCTGCGCCTGGACGCGAACGGGTTTCTCGGCGTGGAGAAGAGCGCGGAAGGGCCGGGCTGGTCGGAGGGCCACCCGCTGTCAGAGGCCGCAAACCACCTGATCGCGAGCATGGTGCGCAAGGTGGGCGGATTCTCCTTTCAGGAACTGAATCTGGGCATCGAGGACATCCGCGACACCGGCCGTGTCGGCGCCGACCTGTCTTACGACTTCATCAACCGCCCCGCCTATCACCACGCCCTGGCGACCGCAGACACCGAGTTTCTCCGGCTGACCCTGCGCACCTCGCTTCAGATCGGGGTCGAGCCGGCCAGTCTGGTGCACGCCCTGCAGAACCACGACGAGCTCACCTATGAGCTGGTGCACTGGGCCAACCGCCACCACACCGACACCTATGCGTTCCGCGGCGCCGAGCTGACCGGAGCCGACCTGGCCGACGCGATCCGCGCCGACCTCGTCGACGTGCTCACCGGTGCCGCTGCCGACTACAACCGGGTGTTCACCACCAACGGCATCGCCTGCACCACCGCATCGGTGATCGCCGCCGTGCAGGGATTCACCGAACTGGACGCGATCGGCGAGGCCGACATCGATCGTCTCCGCCGGGCACACCTGCTGCTGGCCAAATTCAACGCCTGGCAGCCCGGGGTGTTCGCGCTCTCCGCCTGGGACCTGCTGGGCATGCTGCCACTGCCGGCCGACCAGGTCGCCGATCTGATCGCCGGCGGCGACACTCGCTGGATCCACCGCGGCGCCCACGACCTGACCGACGCCGACCCCTCTGCCACGATGTCGAGTTCCGGCATGCCCCGGGGGCGTTCCCTGTACGGGTCGCTGACGACCCAGTTGGCCGACCCGAATTCGTTCGCATCCCAGCTGAAACACATCCTCCGGGTTCGCGGGCGCCTGGGCATCGACGTCGCCAGCCAGATCGACATCCCCGGGGTCGCCCATCGCGGCATGCTGGTCATGGTGCACCGGCTCGACGAGGGCGATCCCGCCAACGACGACGCCCAGTTGCAGGTCACGGTGCTGAATTTCAGCGGCGAGGCTGTTGAGGGCACCGTGCGGTCGGATGCCCTCATCCCCGGTCGCACCGTCACCGATGTGGAGACGGGCGAGGAGGTGGGCCCTGTCGACGATCTCAACAGCTTCTCTGTGCAACTGGAGCCCTACGCCGGGATGTTTCTCGTGCTCAGCCAGACGGGCGAAGCCACCAGCAGCTGACCGTGCCGGCGTGGGCGGCTCGTGCCGCGGCCGCTCCGGCACCCGCGGCTGCGCCTACTCCGGCTTCTCCCACTGCAGATCCTCGGGCTGCAGATCCTCGGGCGGCAGATCATCCTGCACCGGCTCCTCGCCGTCGGGCAGTACCCGCATACCCATCAGCGGCGAGAACAGCACGAACGCCGAGCCCAGCACACCGCCTGCGACCCCGATCCACATTGTGGGCAGAAGTCCGAGGCTCTGGCCGAGGACGCCGCTGGCGACGCCGGCGATCGGCATGACACCCCAGACCACGAACCGGATGGACGCGTTCATGCGCCCCAACAGGCGGGTCGGGCACAGCCGCTGCCTGAGGCTCACCTGCGTGATGTTGTAGACGAGCACCATGAAGCCGAGGCCGAATTCGGCCACCATCAAAAGCGGCAGCGCGGCCGCGGGGAAAACGGCCGACAGCGGTACCAGCGCTGCAAGCAACCCGCTGGCCACGACCGCGAGCGGGATCACGGTGCCCTCGCCGATTCGGCGGGTGAGCCACGGGGTCGCCAGGGCGCCGGTCACGCCCCCGACCGCCCCGAAACTCATCATGATGCCGAGGCCCGCCGCACCCAGGTCGAGATCGCGCAGCACCAGGATCGGCACCAGGGTCGCCGTGATGGTGCCGAACAGGTTGGTGACGGCCGTGGTGGCCGTGATCCGCCGAAGCAGCGGGTGCCGCCAGACGAAGCCCACCCCTTCGCCGATCTCCCGAGCCAGGCTGTCGCGCTCGGCCGGGTCGGCGAGGCGTTCGGTGTCGCGAATGCGCCAGAGGAACGCGGCCGACACCAGGTACCCGATCGCGGTGCCGAAAAGCAGCATCGGAGCCAGCATGACGTGCAGCAGGCCGCCGGCGGCGGCGGGCCCGCCGATCCGGGCCACCTGGGCGGTGCCCTCCAGTTTGGAGTTCGCCTCGGACACCTGTTTCTTCGCCACCAGTATCGGCACGTAGCTCTGGTACGACACGTCGAAGAAGACGGTGGCCGACCCGATCACAGCGGCCACCAAGTAGACGTGCCACATCTGCAGCAGCTCGAGGGCCCAGAGCGCCGGGATCAGCATGAGGGTCACCATGCGCACCAGATCGGCGACGATCATGACCCGGCGTTTCAACCACCGGTCGACCCAGGCGCCGGCGGGCAGCCCGATCACCAGGAAGGCGGCGGTTCCGGCCGCGCCCAAGAGCCCCACCTCGAACTCGGACGCGCCCAGCAAAGACACCGCCAGCACCGGAATCGCCAGAGACGTCAGTTGGGAGCCGAACTGGCTGGTGGTCTCGCCCGCCCAGAGCTTGAGGAAGCCGGGGTGCCGCCACAACGATGGGGACGGTCGCGATCCAGCGTTCCGAGGCGCTGCGACTGCGGGGCTGCTCACCGGTTGTCGGGTCTCCGCAGTCGATTCGGGCATGGCGCAAGCCTATTGGCCGATCCCGCCGCGCCGGGCCGCCCGCTGCGGGATCTGTCGGCCGGGCTCACCCCGCAGTGATGGTGCGCGCGCCCGCCTCGAACTCAACCAGGTCGCCGGTCTCGCCCGCCCGAACAGCACGGCCTCCGAAGAACAGCATGTAGAACAAGAAGCCGGCCAGGGCCAGCACGCCGATGCCGATCTTGACCGGCCACGGCCACGGCGCCGGGGTGACGAAGCCCTCGATCACGCCCGAGACCCCCAGCACGATCACCAGTCCGATGGCCACCGTGAACAGGGCGCGGCCATCCTCTGCGAGCGCTTCGCCACGGCCACGCGCACCGGGGGCGACCCAGGCCCAGAAGATGCGCAGGCCCGCAGCGGCGGCCACGAAGACCGCGGTGAGTTCCAGCAACCCGTGCGGCAGGATGTACAGGAAGAAGACGTCGCCCTTGCCATGGGCGAACATGACCGCCGCGGAGACTCCGATGCCTTGGGCGTTCTGGAAGAGCACGTACGGCACGTAGACGCCGGTGACGCCAAACGCGACGCACTGGGCGGCGATCCAGGCGTTATTGGTCCACACCTGACCGGCGAAACTGGCTGCCGGGTTCTCGGAATAGTAGTCGACGAACTTCTCTTCGGCGAGCTTCTTGAAATCGGCGTCCGATCCGAAGTTCGCCAGCACCTGCGGGTCGCCAAACGCCCACGCCCCATAGAGCCAGGCGACAAGCACGGTGAACGCAGCCACCGCGAGGGTGATCCAACGCAGGCGGTAGAGCGCGGCCGGCAGTTGCGCGATGAAGAACCGGGGCAGCTGGGACAGCAGGTTGGCGCTCGCGCCGGTGAAACGCAATCGGGCACGCGAGAGCAGTACCGAGAGCCGGTCACCGTGCACCGACGAACCGGCCGAGGTCTTGATGGCCGACAGGTCGGCGGCACCGGACTGGTAACGCTCGATCAGCTCGTCGGCCTCGGGGCCGGTGAATCGCCGCTGGCGCCCGAGAACCTGCAGGCGATCCCATTCATCGCGGCGGGCGGTGGCGTAAGCGTCGAGGTCCATCTGCTTAAATGATACGTATGACTGCCGAAAGATTCGACCACGCCATGCTGGTCGACGATTCGACCGAGCGAGAGTTGGTCACCGGCGAAGCCGTCGCGCTCGACGTGCGCCCGGCAAACTTCATTCTGCGCACGGCGGGAACACTGATCGACGCGGCCGCCTACCTTCTGCTGCTGGGCCTACTGGCGTGGTTGCTGCTGAACATCGCCACCGTCTGGCAGTTCGATGACGCGCTCGCCCAGGCGGTGCTGGTCGGCCTGTTGGTGTTCTGCCTGGTGATCGTGCCCATGACGGTGGAGACCGCCAGCCAGGGCCGATCCCTCGGGAAACTCGCGATCGGTGCGCGCATCGTGCGCGACGACGGGGGCTCGATCGGACCGAGGCACGCGTTCATCCGTGCCCTGACCGGCGTGGTCGAGATCTATCTCACGTTCGGCGGCCTGGCCGCGCTTACCGCACTGTTGAACGGCAAGTCCAAACGCCTGGGCGATCTGCTCGCGGGCACGTACAGCCAACACGAGCGGGTGCCGCACGTGGTGGAACCGGTCTACGGGCTGCCCGAGTCGCTGACCGACTGGGCACCGGTGGCGGACGTTGCCCGGATGCCCGACCCGCTGGCTCGCCGGGTGACCCAATACGTGAAGCAGTCCGCAGGAATGACGTCGTTCGCACGGGCTGAACTCGCCCACCAACTCGCGGCCGAGGTGGCGCAGTACGTCTCCCCCATCCCCCAAGTTGCCGCCGAGGACTTTCTGGCGGGCGTGTCGGCGATGAGGCGCCAGCGCGACTACGCGTCCCTGCTGCTCGAGGCGGAACGCCTCGGCCGGTTGCAACCCGCACTCACCGGAACGCCGCATGGGTTCCCTCTGCGCGGCAGGTAGACAGCCTCAGCCGCGAATGAGGTCGAGCACCTGGTCACGCACGCGTACCATCACCTGTGTGGTCTCTGCCTCGACGTTCAGTCGAAGCAGTGGCTCGGTGTTCGACGGCCTGACGTTGAACCACCAGAACGGCTCATCCCCGGACAGCCCGGTCACGGTCAAGCCATCGAGTTCGTCGAATTCGGCCATGCCGGTGAACGTGGTCACGATGCGCTCGTAGGCCGCGGGCACGTCTGTCACGGTCGAGTTGATCTCGCCGGAGAGCGCGTAGGGGGTGAACCTGGTCGACATCTCCGACAGCGGCCGGTCCTGGTGTCCGAACTCCGCGAGCACGTGCATCGCGGCGAGCATACCGTTGTCCGCGCCCCAGAAATCCCGGAAGTAGTAGTGGGCGGAGTGTTCACCGCCGAATACAGCGCCGGTCTCGCGCATCTTGTCCTTGATCAGCGAGTGTCCGACCCGGGTTCGCACCGCGACGGCGCCCGCTGCGGTGATGGTCTCTTCGACGATCCTGGAGGTGATCAGATTGTGCAACACCACGGTTTCGGGTTCGGTACCGGCCACCCGGGTGATCTCGCGCAACGCCACCACGGCCGTAACCGCCGACGGATTCATCGGGTTTCCCTTTTCGTCGACGACGAAACAGCGGTCGGCATCCCCGTCGAACGCCAGACCCAGGTCGGCGCCGTGGTGCACGACGGCACGTTGCAGATCGACGAGGTTGGCCGGCTCCAACGGGTTGGCCTCATGGTTCGGAAAAGAGCCGTCCAACTCGAAATACAGCGGGATCACTGTGACCGGCAACTCGGGCAATCCGGCGGCGGTGCCCAGCACCGCCGGCACCGTGAGCCCGCCCATCCCGTTGCCGGCATCCACGACGACTCGGATCGGGCGAATATCTGACAGGTCGACCAGTGAGCGGAGCTTCTGCGCGTACCCGGCCAACACGTCCAGTTGCCGCACCTCTCCCTGGTCGGCGACCGCAGGGATGAAATCGGCGCCGACGCCCCCTGCAGTGCCCGCGGTCAGATACGCGGCCGCACGGTCACGGATCTCGGTCAACCCGGTTTCCGAGCTGATGCCGCGTGCACCGGAGCGAGAGAACTTGATCCCGTTGTAGCTGGCCGGGTTGTGGCTGGCGGTGAACATCACCGCGGGCACGTCGAGGTGACCTGAGGCGAAGTAGGTCTCGTCGGTGGAGCAGAGTCCAAGCATGATGACATCGGCGCCGCGCCGACGGGCGCCGGCAGCAAACGCCTCGGCAAAGCGCGGTGAGGAGTCCCGCATGTCGTGGCCGACGGCGATCTCCGAACCCAGCGCCTCCAACTCATCGACGAACGCGGCGCCGAGCGCACTGACGATCTCATCGGTCAGTGTCTCATCAACGATGCCGCGCACGTCATAGGTCTTGACAATGGCGTTCAGCTGGTCGACGACGGTGGCGCGTGCAGGAGTCATGTCCCAAAACCTATCTGGCCGGCCACGGTGTGGCGCACCAGATGCCAGCCCTCGGGTGCGGAGGTGCGTTCTGCATGCCTTTCGCAGAGATCGTAACTATGCGGCTCTGCTGATGTGCTCAAAGGCCCGAGTACCGCCATGGAATCGTCATAGTCGAAAGTGAGCGTGGCCACGGCATCGCGCGGGCACGCCACTCGGGAACAGGGCCTGGAGAACATCGTTGCCAGACTACTAGCTGCCCGGTCGCTTAAGATGGCGACATGCCCCGATCCCGTTCCAGGTTCTCCTCACCCAGCCGAACCGTGCGTGGGGCCTTCCGAGACCGGCACGGCCGCGGGCTTCGCGGTTCTGTCACCGGCCCCCACCTGCCGATGTTGCGCGGGCGGATCGACGTGTTCGACATGACCGTTGCCTCCACTGTGGAGTACCTGCGCGGCATGTGGGCGGATGAGCTCGCGCACGTGCACTTCGAGATCGGCGCCTACCCCGACGGGGCGGTGGGCGGCGACGGAGTGGAACGCTGGCGGGTCGACCGTGAGCACGACCGGGTGGTGCTCTATCGCTTGCCGATCCAGCGCCTCAGCAAGTTGCATCGGAACGATGAGTTCCACCAACGGATGATGATCGAGAGTTGTGTCTTCCGGGCGGTTGCAGAGCTGATGGGCAAGGACCCCTGGGATCTGGCGCCCGGCGGCTTTCACCACTGAGCTGCTGACCGGGCCCGCGCCGGCGTGGAACGGCTGAACCGCTAACCGCGGTAGACCGTGATCGGTGTGGCAAGTGGACTGATCGCACTGATCGGGAACGACGACGACATTCCGTCGCCCAGGTAACTGACCGAGGCGTACAACCCGGCCGGCCCGGTCACGAGATACTGTCCACCGGCCGCAACGTTGGTCGATACGCTCGCACCGGCGTTCACCGTGAGGGCCACCTCGCTGCCGGGGGCCTTGATCGGAGTGAGGGTCACTTCGGCATTCTGGTCGCCCTGATTGGCAACATGCAATCGGGGCTGGGGCCCGGCCGGAACCTCGACGAGGAAGGACTCGGCCAGTGCCTCGCCGGCCTGGAACCACGCGAAGTCGAGCGCGGCGTCGCCACTCGTGTTTCCCCGCACCGCCGCGACGATCGGGGATGACGCCTCGACCACCACCGTGTAGGTGCCGGCCTGAAGATCCTCGATCGGCAGGTCGGCCACCGCACCGGCGGCCACACGGGCGTTGAGGACGGTGCCCTGGCCGGTCTGCTCGCTGAGGATGCGAACCATCAGGTCCCCGTCCTGGTCGCTCACGCTGTGCACGCGAAGTATGGGTTCGGCGTCATTCAGGGTTCTGCCGGTGTCATTGGAGATGCCTGAGGCATTCTGAACCACGTGAACCCCGGGGATCACCTGCCTGCCGGCCGGCCAGGCCGCATGCCCGACGAGCTCGATCCCCCCCGGCCTGAGCCCACGAACCACGCTGTGCTGCAACCAGGCCGCGATCTTTCCCCCGCGGCTGGTGATGTGCACCACCGGGGACTCGACATCGGGGGCGAGCCCGGCAAGGGGGATCACTCGCTGGCTCGCGGGTTCGACGATCAGGCCGGAGGCGCCCGTGATCTCGACCGGCCCCTCGGCTCCGGCGATCTGGATGTCAACGGTTGCCGCAACCGGTGACGGGTTGATGAGCATGATCAGAGTGGTGCGGCCCACATCGGTGGAGCCGGCGACCAGCCAGCTCTCGGGTGTTGCCTCCTGGCACTCGGTGGCGGCCAGCCCCGAGAGCTCATCTCCCGACAGCGCCTGGCTCTGGCTGCCGGCGAGCAGCGGGGCGGTCGCCTCGGCCGGGTCGACGGGAACGCGGATCGCCGTGGGGACGGCTGTACCGTCCGGATCGACGCCCGTGAGCGGCATGGTCTCCACTGTGCGGTCGGGATCCTGCGCTCCAGCGACCACACCGGCTTCTCCGATGGGCGAAACCGCGTTTGCATCGGTCGCACTGGCTGCGATCGTGAGCAACGGCCCGGGGCAGACGCGCTCCTGCGCCGCCGGCTGTGGCGTGACCACTGTTGATGGCGCCGACTGGCGAACCTCTGGCAGGGGGGTCACGAGCGCGGCGGCGGTGAAGGCCACCACCGCTGTCGTCGCGAGCGCCCCGAACAGTGTGCGCGCGCCGATCTTCCAGATACTTCGATCACGCGTCATCGTTCGCCTCCGCTCTCGACCTGCTCTTCGGCGGAATGCTCTGCCGCTTCCACGGTGCCGGCTCCCACCGATATCCGTTGACGCCAATCGGCGTCGGCAGGCTCGGGTTCCGGCTCGGCTTGGTGAGGATGGCCCTGTTCCGGCCCAGCGCTTTCTGGCTCGACCTGTTCTGGCTCGACCTGTTCCGGCACGTCCTGTTCCGGCTCGTCCTGTTCCGACTCGACCACGTCCGACTCAAGCAGTTCCGACTCAAGCAGTTCCGACTCAACCAGTTCTGGCTCAACCCCTTCTGGCTCAACCGGTTCTGGCTCAACTGGCCGAGGCTCGGCCGGATCGGCGGCGCCCCGGTTGTCGGCGGCGAGGCGTGGCTTGTCACGCTTCGGCCGGCGGTCGCGGGCATCACGCCTGCCCGGTTTTGCCGCGCTCCGCCTGCGTCGACGTGGATTCACGGCGAGAGAATCGAAATCGCGCACCGGGCCGGTGGGCACCGCCAGCAGGAACATGAGCGCGAACACGATCACCTGAGCCCAGAGCAATTGGCTGACACCCGGCGGCACCGCCTCGGGCAGCATGGATGCCGGGGTCTCGCTGGTGGTCAGCGGGTGACTCCAGAGCGTGCCGAACCCGGTTTCACCGATCGGAACGAGCCCCGCGTTGCCGTCGAGGGCAGCCGTGACCCGGCGCAACACGGCGTCCTGCGCGGAGACGTCACCACCGGCCTCGCCGAGGGCCGAATCACCCCGGCCGACGATTTGTCCCGCGGTCGGTACGGGTTCCACCGGGGCTTCCGAATCCAGCTCAAGTTTCGGCACCGGTGTCAGACTCGGTGGGCTCGCCGCGATCTCTGGGCTCTGCAGAACAACGAACCCGATCGCCAACTCAGACAGCTGGGTGCTGGCATCGAAGCCGCTGGTGGAGGCGAGGTTCGCCGCGAGTTGCGCCAATTTCACATCGTCTGGGCTGAGAAACGGGTCGGTCGTCTGCAGCGTCGATTCCCGGTCGAGGGTTCGTCCTGCGCCACGGTCAAGCCGCACGGTGAGGCTTCCATCCGGTTGGCCGATCAGCACCATGGTGCCCAGTCGGGGCTGCAGCTGCGCCTCGGCAGTGACCACGGCGGGCAGGGTTCGCCCGGCCGTCGGGGTGACCGCGGCTGTTCCAGCCAACACTGCGATTGCGGCGGGGCTGACGGCCAGAGCTGCCGCCAGCAACGCGGCCACTGCCGGTACAGGCGCAACCCGGGGCACGGCGTCCAGACCGATGACGGCCGCGCAACCGATGCCGAGCCAGAGAAGGCTCAGCCCGGTACCGGGCCACACCGGGGTGGCATCCGCACCGAGCAGGCTGACGGACAATTGACCGGAGACGACCGCCGTGGCGAAGCCGGCCATTCCGATACTGACCGCAATGGCCGCCCGTCGCCAACCCCGCAGGAACAGTGCGACCAGGGCGAGCGCGGCCAACGGCGCAAAGAGCAGGCCCACCACGAGTCCGGCTGGCGTCTCGACGCTGAGGGCGGCGAGCAGGTTGGACCAACTGTCGAGGCCGGTTCCGGGAAAGCCCGCGAGCAGTTGCCCGGCCGGCGCCACGGCGGTGGCGATCACCAGCCCGGGGTCGGCGAGCAGCCCCATCGGGTTGTCGCGCTGGAGCAGCTGGCTGAGAACCAGCGGCGCGAACAGTGCGACGGTGGGAACGGCAACGGCAATCAGGCGTGCGAGGCGCCGCCCGGACGAGAACACCGCGACCAACCAGATCAGAGCAAGCGCCACGAAAAGGATGGGAGCGCAGGCAATGGTCGCCGCCGCGAGCAGCCCCGTGGTGGCTGCCGCTGACCAGGAGCGCGCCGCCCGCATTCCGGCGAAGAAGAGCCAGGGAAGCAGCAGATGCACCAGGATCGCAGCCAGTCGGCCGTCGGCCAGCGCGATCATCAACGTGGGAGCGAGCGCATATATGACAGCCAGAAACGCGCGCAGCCCACCTCTTTCGGTGAACCGGCTGGCGAGGAACCATGCCCCCATCGTCGCGAGTGGAAGTGCTGAAAGGTACACGAGGGTGACGATCAACGATGGGGACCAGAAGGTGATCGAACCCAGCACTGCGAGCACGTAGCTGAAGGGGTCGGCACCTCCGGCGAATCCGAGGCCGACGTCACGCCAGCCGGTACCGAGCTGGCCCCAGAGTTCGGCCGGCCGATCGGACAGCGGTAGCAGACCGCCGCCGCCGAGCGACGATGCGCCGATGAACGGCAGGAAGACACCCAGACCGACCACGAACATGGCTGCCACGGTCCACGCACCGCCGGTGGAGAAGAACTGCACCGGCTGGCGTTTGCCATCGCGGCGCACCCGGGCCTGGTCGCGCTCGATGGCGCGCCGCTGCCGGACCTGATCCGGCGGCATCCGCAGGTCGTCGATGGCCGACCAGCCCAGGGTCTTGGTACGCGCCAGGGCACGACGCGCACGTGGCACACGCAGCCCGGAGAATGCCGCACCGAACGCCGCGAGAAACTCTCCCGCGACCGCGCCCGGTTGTTTGCGCAGCACGAACAGCAGCGAACGCAGGATCGCCAGGGGCACGAGCGCCAACCAGTGCAACGGAACGGCTGGCAGGGGCGCGTACACCAGGCGCCGGTGCAACTGGGCGCGACGATTCTGCCGCATGCGGGTGCGTCGGGCTCTGGCCCGGCGAGACCCGGTCGGGCCGGCGACACCGTCACCGGCCGAGAGGACACGGGCGTCGGGCACCACCACGATACGGTGCCCCGCAAGCCTCACCCGGATGCAGAAGTCAAGCGCGTCGTCGACGACGGGGAGCCCGGGGTCGAATCCGCCGAGTTCACTCCACAGGGTGTGGCGCACGAACATTCCGCCGGCACCGACCGCCAGAACATCGCTGGCCACGTCGTGTTGCGCCTGGTCGAGTTCATTCTCGACCAGCGCGACCGTTGCACCGGTGGCGGTCACCGTCTCGCCGAACTCTCGAATGTAGTCGGTGGCGTGCCAGTCCATCTGCTTGGGCCCGGCGACGGCGACTGACGGGGCCACCTCGACCGTGGCGAGCAACGCCGCCAGTGCGCCCGAGTCGGGTGCGCTGTCCTGGGCGAGCAGCCAGAGCCATTCGGAATCGGAGGCGGGCGGAGCCGAAACCCTCACCGCTTGGGCGATCGCGGCACCGAAGCTGAGTGGCGTGCTCGACGAGACGATCCGGTCAGGCACAAACCTCGCCGCAATGTCGGTGGTCTCGGCACCCGAGCCGACAGTGACGATGATGACCTCGTCGGCCGGGCGCGACTGAGCGGCCAGCGCATCAAGGGTGCGCTCGAGGTGGTCTGCTCCGTCGTGGGCGACGACGATGGCGGTGACTCGTGGCTGCATTCCAGTCAGCCTAAACGCGGTCCCGGCACATCGTGCACATCAGGTGCGGTGCGCCGCATCTGGGGTTCGTTCACCCCCGGATTGGGGGCGTGGATCAGCCCGCGCGACGCCGCAGTTTGCGACGCTCGCGCTCCGAGAGTCCGCCCCAGATACCAAATCTCTCGTCGTTCATCAACGCGTATTCGAGGCATTGCGTCTTCACTTCGCACGTTTCGCAGATCTTCTTGGCGTCGCGGGTGGAGCCTCCCTTTTCAGGGAAGAAGGCCTCAGGATCGGTCTGCGCGCACAGCGCATCCTCCTGCCAGGCAAGCGGATCTTCGCGCGGGGCCTGACGCACGCCCGGCACACCGAGGTCAACCGGATCCACAAACCAGTTGTCGGGAACCCCCGCACGATATTCTGGTATTGACATCGTGTTTCCCTTTCCACTCGGTTCTCGCTAAAAATTCGCTTCTAGTAATTACACCGGTGTAGTTACCGGTTAGTCAAGCCGCAAATGCTAAACCCTCAATCTGCTCTGGAAGGTTGCGACGCGCCGAATGGGGAGATCGTCAGCAAATTTCGGTACCTGCGGGCTCATATTGATCAGAAATTCAGGCGGAGAGGGTCGCCAGAGTTTTGTAGTCTCTGCCGAACCTCTGTGCCTGAATTTTTACCCGCGGCACCCGCCGCGAACCTGAGTAGAAGCTGAAGATGCGGTAACAATACAGGCCAGAATTCGGCACGGACGCCTTCCTGCGCATACGTTGGAAATATGGCACAGCTGCTACCCGCAGCGCGGGTCATGATTTCAAAAACCAATTCCTCCCTGCGGAGATTCTCCTCAGCGGAGCTCGCGGGCTTCGTCTTCTTCGTCACGTTCGCCGGTCAGGCGTTGCGCAACCTCGCCGGGTGGGCCGGGTTCGCAGCCATCATCCTTGCGGTGTTCCTGGCCACTGTCAGCGTGCTCGGGCCGCGCATCCAGTCGGGGCGCCTCGCCGCCGTTCCGGTGCCGCTTCTCCTGTTCCTCGGCCTGTGTGCCGCCTCGCTCACCTGGTCCAAGTACGGCGACGCGACGCTGCTCGGCCTGGTGGTGCAATGGATGCCGACGGTCGCCGGAGTGCTCATCGCCGTCACGCTGGATTGGCAGCAGCTTCTGGATGCGCTCTGGAGCGCACTGAAGTGGATCCTCGGACTCTCGCTGGTGTTCGAACTGTTCGTGGCCGTGGTGGTGCGCGGGCCGTTGATGCCCGTCGGTATGCGCGCCGGCGCCCACCCCGAGACGTTCGCCTGGTCAACCGGTGACCTGTTCTCACTCGGCCCCATTCAGGGGATCGTGGCCAACCGCAACCTGTTGGCATTCGTCGCCCTGCTGGCCATCATCACCCTGGCCGTGCGCTGGTTCGAGCGCCCGGCGTTGCACCGCAACACGGGCGTGTGGCTCGGCATCGCTGCTCTCACCCTCGCCCTGACCCGCTCGGCAACGGTGACCATCGCCTTGTTCACGATCGCGGCGCTGGCCGCCGTCGTGCTGTTGATGCGGCACATTCCGGACGCGTGGCGCCGCTACCTCTACCCCGGCGGCGCCCTCGTATTGTTGGTCGGCCTGGCCGCTTTCGTGGTCAACTCGGCCACTCTCTTCTCCATCGTCGGCCGCGACGACGACATGACCGGGCGAATGGAGATCTGGGAGAAGGTAACGACCCTTGCCTCCCAGCAGCCCATGTTCGGCTGGGGCTGGGTGGGATACTGGGCGCCCTGGGTGAAGCCGTTTCACAATCTCGTCGTCATCGATGGCACCACCTACCTGCAGGCGCACAACGCGCTGCTCGACGTCTGGCTGCAACTGGGGCTCGCCGGTGTGCTCCTCGCCCTGTTCGTGGCGGTCACCGCTGGTGCACGGGCTTGGCGCATCGCTTTGTCCCCCGTCGATCGGCACGGCCGGCGTCGCCCGTTCAGCGCGATCACGCTGCTGCCCCTGCTTCTGATGGCCGCCCTGCTCATCCAGTCGCTCACCGAGAGCCGCCTGCTGATCGAGGGCAACTGGTTGCTGTTCGTTCTTCTGGCGTGCGCGGTGAAGGCCGATGCGCCACCATTCGGTTCGTCGAAACAGTTCGGTCTGGCTGTGCGCGAGATCTACCAGCGCAACTCCCGGGAAGTGCAACGCACCTGAAAACTGGCGCCGGGGCGCCGGGGCGTCTTCGCCTGAGGGCTTAGTCTTGAGGGCATGGCTTGGGGCAGGACGCGACTGGCGGTCAACGTGTTCGGGACCTTCGTCGTCTTCATGTCGTTCACGGCTCTCACCTGGATGAACCTGATCGGTCGGTGGGCCTTCGGCACCGCGGCCGCCGTCATTGTGATCGTGTGCGTCGGACTGGTCATCCAGAGCAAACCGGACATGCGCTGGTGGGGCGCCCCGAAGGCGGTCGGGCTCTTCGTTCTCTACGCCCTGCTGATGGTGATCCTGTGGCCTCCGGGCGGGCAGGGCAGCCAGGACACCCTGTTCGGCGTGGCCATCATCATCGCGGTGACGTGCATCGGCTTGTTCCTGGCCCTCGCCCTGAGCTGGCCCGAATTGCTGCGCGCCATGGAGCACGGGCTGCGCTGGGCGATCGGGTTGTCGCTGCTCTTCGAGTTGGTGGTCGCCATCTTCGTGCGCCATCCGGTCGCGGCTTTGTTCACCGGTGTCTCAGGGTCCGGGGCGGCGGCGCCGATGCTCTCCGAAGCGAACCTGTTCTCGGGTGGGCCGATCCTCGGCGCCACTGGGCTCGAACTGCTGCCACTGACGGCACTTTTCGCCCTGATCGTCTGGTCGATCCGTCTCGGATCCTCGTCGTGGCGACTGCAGCGACCCACACGAAGGTTCTGGTTGATCGTCTGGATCGTTCTGGCGGTCATCACGCTTGTTCTCACCCGCTCTCCGGCCGCAATCGTCGGGCTGGGAGTTGTCGCTGTCACCTTTGGATTCGCGATCTGGGGCCGTACCGCAGGGCCGGCCGGCCGGTTGCCGGTCTACTTGGTGATGACCATCGTGGTGGCGGTCGGGGTCGCCGCAGCCATCGTGTTCACCCCGGAGATCACGGCATATTTCGAGCACCCCTTCGGCGCTCCCAGCCAGGCGAGTAGCGCACCGAGTTGGCCCGGCATCTGGGGCCAATTGGATGTGCTCGGAGTGGTGCTGCTCGCAATGGTGTTCATATCATCGCTGTGGCGCGCCTGGTTCCGGGCGGTGGACCGCGCACAGGTGCGGCCGAACGAACGCATGCGGTATCAGACCTCGGCGCTGCTCGCGCTGCTCGTGGTGATTCTGCTGCTGGTGGCGAGCCTGACGGGGGGGCTGCTGATCGCCATCGCCGGTGGAATCTGGCTGATCACGTTCGCCACCAAGTCGAAGCTGGACGTCGTCATCACGTCCTGACTGCGCGTCGCCGCCCCGTTGCTGAAGTCACTACTTCTCGACGGGCGGACCCTCGGGCGGGTCAGCCGGCGGGTCTCCGGGCCGAATGGGCGGGGTGGGCCGGGCCGGCGAGCCGCCAGAGGGCACGTCGGTGGGGCCCCCAGCGCGGTCAATCGCGATCCTGCGGGCCAGTTCCGTCACCTGGCCCTCCAGCGCCCGAAACCGGCGATAGCTGGTCGCCACGAACCCGAGGAAGGTGAGCACGAGAAAGTACAGCAGCAGGTCGGCCCCGCGCGCGACGCCGAACAGGTTGGCCAGTTTCGTCCAGATCTGCGGCAAAAAGACGCTGGAGGCGGCCGCGATGATGAACACCATCATCAGGATGCGGCGGATCGCCTGGTGGCGTGCTCCCCCGCCCCGCAGCATGAAGAAGGCCGCCACGGCGATGGCCAGCACCGCGAGAAGTTGGAAGACGATCAGCATCGGATCACCGGAACAGCATCTCGACGAGGATATTGACGGAGTTCAGCAAGGATTGCCCCTTCGACCGGGAGTAGTCGGTGTAGATGATGTGAGTCGGGTATTCTGCCCAGTTCGCCTTGAGGTCGCCGATCTGGTCGATCAGCTCAGACGCATGGGCCATCCGATTCTGCCGGAGCCGGATCTTCGCGAGCAGGTCGCGGTCGATCACCCGCAAGCCGTTGTGCGCGTCGGTGAGTGCCATCCCGGTCGTCCAGCGGGTGTAGCGGGCAGCCGACTTCAGGATCAGTTTTCGTAGGCCACCGATCTCGGTGCGGTCGTCGAGAAAACGAGATCCCACCACCACGTCGAGGTTCTTCGCACGAAGTTCTTCGACCATGGCCTTCGCATCCGCGACCGAATGCTGTCCGTCGGCGTCGAAGGTCACCACCTCGGTCATCTGCGGGTCGGCCAGGGCAAAGCTGAAACCGGTCTGCAGGCTGGCACCCTGACCGAGGTTGGTCGGATGCTCGACCACGGTCGCGCCGGCAGAACGCGCCTGGGCCACAGAATCGTCAGTGGATCCATCGTCGATGCAGACCACGAAATCGAAGGCTCGACGCACCTCTTCCACCACCTGAGCGATGACGGTTGCCTCATTGAGCATGGGGACAACAACCCAGGTACGCGCCATGCGTACAGTTTGGCATATCGTGGTGTTGCCTCCGTGACCGCTAGCGTTGGGGCATGAACCCGAGGGACGACGAATGCGCATGAGCAGTTGGCTCGGCCGCGTGGATATCGCCCACGACGAGAAGACGAGTCTTGCCAACAAGGGTCTGCTCTCCACCATCAGCGTGACCGTGCAGGGTCTGATCCGCACGGTGTACAGCATCCTGATCGGAAACCTGCTGACACCGGCCCTGCTGGCTGCCGTCAACAGCGCCATCTCCCTGGCCCTGTTCATGTCCCTGCTCTGGCCCAATGCGACCAGTGCCGCCGCCACGAAATTCATCGCCCGCTCACGCGGGTCAGGCGACTCCGGCCAGGCGGCTGCCATCGCCGCGCACCTGGCCAGGGTCACCGCGGTCACCGCGGGGTTGCTCGCCGTGCCCGCCGGGGCGTTCTCGTACCTGTTCCAGGCACGCAACGACCTGGCCACCGCGGTGCTGGTCATGCTGCTGGTCATCGCATACTCGGGCTATACGTTCGTACGAGGAATCTATTTCGCGATCGGCCAGATCAACCGATCCGTGGCCTGGGATGTGATCACAGCGGTCGTTGCCATCGGGCTGCTGGTCGGAGTGATCTGGGCCGGCTGGACCGCCCTCCTGCTCGCCCCACTGACGGTGGGCTACCTGATCTATGCGATCGCCGGGTGGCCCAGGCGCCACCGCGGAGACCGGCTGCCGCACCCCCTCCGCCAGGAGATGAACGGTTTCACCGCGTGGACCCTGGTCGGCACCCTCGCCAGCACCGGGTTTCTGCAACTCACCATGATCATCGCCCAAGGGGTGGGCCACGGCACCGAGGCCGGCATGTATGCGGCCGCCCTCACCCTGGCCACCCCCACCTCCATGCTCGCCCGGTCGCTGTCGCTGGTGCTGTTCCCGGCGATGGCGCACGCCACTGGCCGCGGCGACCTCGCCGCCGTTCGCCGGCAGACCGACCTGGCCACCCGCGGCCTGGTGGTGGTTATGGGGGGCGCCTTCGCCGCGCTCATCCTGAACAGCCAACTCATCATCGATCTGTTCTGGGGTGCACGCTATGCGGATGCGGTCGGTATCCTGCCGATCCTTCTGATCGCGTCACTTCTGGTCACCCTGAACGTGGGCGCCGTGAACTCGCTCAGCACGACCACATCGTCGGGGGTGCGCATCCCCGCGCTGCTCAGCGTGGTCGGCATGGCGGTGGGGCTGACCACGATGGCGCTTCTGATCCCGAGGCTCGGGGTCACCGGCGTCGCCTGGGGCTATCTGGCGGGCACCGTGGTGACCGGGTTCGGCCCGATCGTGTTCATCTGGGTGCAGGACCGGATGCCGTGGGGCGGCCTCTGGCTGCGTGCCGCGCTCGGGGCGATCGCCCTGGTACTCATCAGCATCGGCCGAGACGGCCTCGGTTGGGGCCTCGCCGGTGACGTGCTGGCGACCGTTGCCTTCGCACTCGTCTGGGCTGCGCTGATGTGGCCGTACCTGGGCATGCTAAATTCGGTGAGGAAACCCACGGCCGGCTAGTCGGCCTGTGTCGGTGCCCCCCAGTTGTTCCGCAAAACTCCGAGAGGACGGTCACAGGTGGTCTTCGTTGCGCCCAGCGCCGATGTGTCAGACGAAGCCGTGATCGGTGACGGCTCGAGCATCTGGCATCTGGCCCAGGTTCGCGAGCGGGCACAGCTCGGCACCCGGTGCATCATCGGGCGCGGGGCGTACATCGGCACCGGTGTGGTGATGGGCGACAACTGCAAGGTGCAGAACTACGCCCTGGTCTACGAGCCGGCCGTGCTCGGCGACGGCGTATTCATCGGCCCCGCCGTGGTGCTCACCAACGACACCTACCCGCGCGCGGTCACCCCGGACGGCGCCCTCAAATTGGCCTCCGACTGGGACGCCGTCGGCGTGACGATCGGCGATGGGGCATCCATCGGCGCCCGCGCCGTCTGCATCGCCCCGGTCACCATCGGAGCCTGGGCGACGGTGGCCGCCGGCGCCGTGGTCACCGCCGACGTACCCGATTTTGCCCTCGTCGCGGGGGTGCCCGCCAAGCGCATCCGCTGGGTCGGCCGCGCGGGGGTTCCCCTGGAACGTGACGGCGACGGGTGGGTGTGCCCGGCCACCGGAGCCCGCTACTTCGAAGAGAACGACAGCCTGCGAGAGGCCACCAATGACTGAGCACCAATCGACGCGGCACGACGTGACAGAGTATGAATTCATCCCCGCCGCCCGGCCCATCATCGGCGACGAGGAGCGCAGGGCTGTCGACGAGGTGCTGGTTTCGGGCATGCTCGCCCAGGGCACCGAGGTGGCCCGGTTCGAACGCGAGTTCTCTGAGGTGCTGCTGGACGGTCGTGCGGCGGTCGCCGTGAACTCGGGCACCGCCGGACTGCACCTGGGTCTGCTGGCCGCCGGTGTGGGCCCGGGCGATGAGGTGATCGTGCCGTCGTTCACCTTCGCGGCCACCGCCAACTCGGTCGCCCTGACCGGGGCCACCCCGGTGTTCGCCGACATCGACCCGAACTCGTTCTGCCTCGATGCGGCGAGTGTCGCCCAGGTGGTCTCCGAGCGCACCGTGGGCATCATGCCGGTGCACCTGTACGGGCATCCGGCCGACATGAATGCACTCGGCACGCTCGCGGCCGAACACGGCCTCAAGATCTTCGAGGACGCCGCGCAGGCGCACGGCGCCTCCCTCGACGGCCGCAGGGTGGGCACATTCGGCGACTTCGCGATGTTCAGTCTCTACCCGACGAAGAACATGACCAGCGGCGAGGGCGGAATGGTCTCCACTGCCGACCCGGAGGTCGAGCGCCGACTGCGTCTGCTGCGCAACCAGGGCATGGAGCGGCAGTACGAGAATGAACTGGTCGGCTTCAACGCGCGGATGACGAACATCCACGCGGCGATCGGACGGGTTCAGTTGACGAAAGTATGGGGCTGGACAGCGAAACGGCAGGCGAACGCCGCGTTCCTGTCCCAGAACCTGGCCGGGGTCACCACCCCGCCGCTCGCTGTGGGTGCCAGCCACGTCTACCACCAGTACACGATCCGGGTCGGCGAAGACCGCGACGGTCTGGCGGAGGCGTTGAAGAGCGAGTACAACATCGGCAGCGGGGTCTACTACCCGATCCCGAACCACAGGCTGCCGTCATTCCAACGCCCGGAAGATCTGCCGGAGACCGAGAAGGCGGCGGCCGAGGTGCTGAGCCTTCCGGTGCATCCGTCGCTGACCGAGCACGACCTCGAACGCATCGTGACCGCTGTGAACGCACTCGCTGCGGCAGGTGCCTGATGGGTGATCTGCGGGTCGGGCTGGTCGGGCTCGGCATGATGGGCCGTCACCACGCACGCGTGGTGCGCGAGGTGGACGGCGTGCAACTGGTCGGTGTTGCCGACGCGATGGGTGACCCGCACGAGGTCTCCGGCAAGCTTCCCGTGCTGCAGACAGTCGCCGAGCTGATCGCCGAGGGGCTCGACATGGCGGTGGTCGCCGTGCCGACCGGGATGCACGAGGAGGTGGCGCTGGAATTGGCAGAGGCCGGCGTGCACACCCTGGTGGAGAAGCCGATCGCGAGCGACTCGGTGGCCGGTCGTCGCATCCTGGAGGCATTCGCCTCACGGGGGCTGGTCGGCGCCGTTGGGCACATCGAACGGTTCAACCCCGCCCTGCAGAGCCTGCGCTCGCGCATCGAGGCGGGCGATCTCGGCGAGGTCTACCAGATCGCCACGAGGCGGCAGGGACCGTTCCCGGCACGGATCGCTGACGTGGGCGTGGTCAAAGACCTCGGCACGCACGACATCGATCTCACCAGCTGGTTGGCGCAGAGCCCGTACACCTCGGTGTCTGCGCGTACCACCACCCGCAGTGGGCGCCCCCACGAAGACATGGTCTCGATCTCGGGGCAATTGGCGAACGGTGTGATCACCGACCATCTGGTCAACTGGCTGTCGCCGATGAAGGAGCGCTGCACCGTCGTCACCGGGGAGCGCGGTGCCTACGTCGCCGACACGATCGCGGCCGACCTCTACTTCTACGAGAACGGCACAATGACCACGCGCTGGGACTCTGTTGCCGCGTTCCGGGGCGTCTCCGAGGGCTCGATGATCCGCTACGCGCTGAAGAAGCAGGAGCCCCTGCGCTTGGAACACGAGGCGTTCCGGGATGCGGTGCTCGGGGTATCGAACAAAATCGTCACCATGCAGGAGGGCCTGGACACGCTGCGGGTTGCCGAGGCCGTTCTCGAATCCGCCCGCGAATCCACCGTGGTGTCCCTGTAACGATGGCGGCACTCTCGATGGCGGTCTCGGGCACACGGGTGCTGATCGCCAGCAGGTTGTTCACCCCGGAGGTGGGTGCTGCGGCGTTTCGGCTGCAGGCGCTGGCTGAGGGGTTGGTGGCTGCCGGGGCATCCGTTCGGGCGGTCACGACGGTGCCGCCGAAAGGTGCCCCGGCGCCCGGCCGCACGCCCGGGCTCACGGTGTCCAGGTTCCCGGTGCTGCGGGATGCCGGCGGCAACGTGCGCGGCTATGTGCAGTACCTCAGCTTCGACATCCCGCTGTTCGTCCGGCTTCTGTTCGCGCGGGCCGATGTGGTGGTCTCCGAACCACCCCCGACGACCGGCCTCGTGGTCGCCGTGACCAGTTGGCTCCGGAGGCGCCCGTACGTGTACTACGCCGCAGACATCTGGACCGAGGCGTTGGCCGCGACATCCGCCCCCGGCCTCGTGACCCGGTTGATGCATCGGGTCGAGGGGCACGTGCTGCGACGGGCGGCACACGTGCTCGCAATCTCTGACGGTGTGGCCGAGAAGGTGAGAAGGTTCGGGGTGGATCCCACCCGCGTCACGACGGTCGGCAACGGGGTCGACACCAGCATTTTCACGGTCGATGGGCCGACGGCCGAAGGGGCGCCTGCACGCCTGCGAGCGCGCACCGCGGAGGCCGACGACGACCGCACGCAAACCCGAGACGCTCCCAGCGCGACTGGGGTGGCCGCCGCCGGAGCGACCCCGCCGTACTTCGTCTACACCGGCACGATGAGCGAGTGGCAGGGAGCCGGAGTCTTCATCGAGGCATTGGCTGCGGTGCGCGAGACGTATCCGGATGCCCGACTGTACTTCTTCGGGCAGGGTTCGGCCGAGGATCAGTTGCGCGCCCTGGCGACGGCCCGGGTTCCCGGCGCCGTGGTCTTCGGCGGCGTCATCCCGCCGGCCGAGACCGCCACCTGGCTGCGGTCGGCAGCCGCCGCGCTGGTGAGCATCGTGCCGGGGCAGGGCTATGACTTCGCCAAACCGACGAAGATCTATGCGGCCGCCGCCTGTGGTGCGCCCGTTATCTTCGCGGGCACCGGTGCCTCCACCGAGATGGTGCGGCACGCACGACTGGGCTGGACGCCGGAGTACACGGCGTCTGCGGTGGCAGCGGCCATGCTGGAGGCTGTGGCAGCGCATCCATCACCATCGGCGAGCGCCACCGCCCGAGCCGCGTGGGTGGCCGAGAATGCGTCGCTTTCTGCGGCCGGCACCCGTGCCGCCGCCGCTGTGCTCGACGTCGCCCCCTGACACCGCCCGCCTTCGCACCTTCCCTTCCCCCCCCTCCCGCGAGAGGTGAGCAGATGGGGTTTTCACGCTCGAATAACCTCAACGACTGCCCTCTCGACACCGATTTGACGAGCCCAGCCCCACCGCTGGTGAGCGGGCCCAGCCGAGTTGTCCCCAGATGCGCGTCAACTGGACAGCGGGCATGGGTGAGGTGGGCACACTGGGCCGATGCGCACCCCGAGCCCGCTCCCGCCACGCTTTCGAGGGCGCGCCTTCCTTACGACCGAAGCCCAAGGCCACTTGACCCCGACCCGGATGCTCGCACGCGACATGCAACGAATCTCCCGCGGCGTGCGGGCCGTCGGTCTCGATCTGGGCACCGTCTATGGCCGGTGTCTGGGCTACCAGCCTCGAATGCAACCAGGCCAGGCGTTCAGCCACATCACGGCGGCGCAGCTCTACCGCATTCCGCTGCCCCCCTTTTTTTTGCAAAACGCCCCTGCAGTTCATGTAAGCGTCGACGGCGAGGCGCACCAGCTGCGTGTGGTCGGCGTCGTCGGGCATCGTCTGGACAAACTGGCCGACCGCGTGGCGACCTACCGGGGTTTCACCGTCGTCAACCCGGCAACCGCATGGATTCAGCTCGCACCGTTCCTCGCGCACTACGATCTGGTGGCCGCCGCAGACTTCCTGGTCTCCGGCCGGGTGACTGACCTCGGCCGCGAACCGGCGCTCGCCACTCCAGAACAGCTCTACGAAGGGGTCGCATCAGCTGCCGGCGCGCGTGGCGTACGAAAGCTGCGGGTGGCTTTCGAATTGGTTCGCGTCGGCGTCGATTCCCGCCCCGAGACGCGAGTGCGGCTGATCCTCGTGGATGCCGGCCTGCCGGAACCCCGGGTCAATATGCCCATCTACAGCGCGAGCGGTGAACGGCTGGGCAAGCCCGATCTCTCCTATCCCGAGCAGCGAGTGGTTTTCGAGTACGAAGGAGACGGCCACCGCGTTGACAAGTGGCAGTTTCGCCACGACATCTTTCGGCGGGAGCGCTTCGAGGCGCACGGCTGGCGCGTCATCCGGGTCACTGCAGACGATGTTTTCATCGACCCGCGGGCGTTCGTGTGTCGAGTCCGATTGGTTCTCGCGCAACAGCCGCACCGAGTGGGCAGTCGATGAGGGAATACGAGAGCTATTTGCCCAACTTCTGCACTCTCGGCAACACATTCACGAGGGGCGGTCAGGCGGGGCGCGGGGCTGTACTTGGCGGAGCGGCAGCGTTACGGGGGCGCCTCAAGACGGTGCGCAGCCCTATGAGGGCGTTGAACAGCCACTCCTGGTTGCGGTACTCCCGATAGCTCACCGGCTCTGCCGCCACGATGGCATCGAGCTCTGCCGCGGTCAGTCCCAATTTCTCGGCGATGAAGAGGTGGTCCTGCTCGCGCAACTCCTGGTCGTACGGGGGCAGACTCAATTCCTCGAGAGCCTCGACCCTGGTCATCTGGCCTGAATTGATCAGGGACGACAGGTGTGCCCGCCGCTTGTCGAAACCGAACTTCGTCGGCAAGTAGTAGCCCTGAAAGTACCGGGTGAACACCGACTCATGGTGTTTGCCACCGTAGTCCTGCCAGTCAAGCTCCGCCGTGATTGTCGCCTTGGCGTCGTCTTTCACGTATGGCATGTAGTTCAACATCTTCACGGTGCGGATCGCACGAACCCGGGAGTACCACACCTCGCGTTTGAAGATGCCCAGCGACGGATACGTGCGCAGCGGTGTGGTGCCAAAGCGGCGATGAATGTCCTTAAGGTGCACGGCGTCCGACGAATTGTAACCCCACGCCTTCGGCAGGATCGACTCGGTGGCCAGGTTGCTGCCAGAAAGAATGAACTTGATTCCGTGTTTGGCCGCCTGCCTGAACGCGATCGCCGGGAACGCGAAGTCGGTCGGGGTGTCACAATTGGCGACGGATGCCCTGAAGAACGCCAATTGCAGATCCTGCATCTCAGTCCAGTTCACCACATCCGTGACCAGGTCCAGTCCGAGTTTCTGAACAATGTTCTCAATGTTCTGGGTTGCCTGCGGCGAGTTCCATCCGGAGTCGAAATGCACGGCCAACGGACGCAACCCGAATTTCACGGCTTGCCGAATCAGGTAGGAACTGTCGACTCCTCCGCTGACCCCCACCACGCAGTCGTAAGGTTTCCCGCGACCAGAGTCCTTGATCGTGGCCACCAGGCGCGCGAGTTCGCCTGCACGGTCGCCACGGTTCGCCGACTCCACGACGGCGCGAGAACTGCTGTCGTAACGCTGGCAGTGAGAACACAGGCCCTTGTCGTCAAAGAAGATTCCCGGGTCGGAGGTGTCCATCACGCACCGCGTGCACAGTTGCAAGCCGTCAGCCGTCATGCGCCGAATCCACCGTTTCTTGACGTGCCGGTTGCCGCCCGCGGCCCCCGATCGGCGCTATTCTACGTGTCATTCGTGACGAAGCTCCAGAACTCATTCCGCGCGTTGAGGAACCTGCTGAAACGATCAGTCGACGCTTACGCCGAGCAGAGTGTCCACGACGCGGTCGGCGGCATGCCCGTCACCGTAAGGGGTGGCTTCGGTCGCCGGGGGCAATGGTCGATGCACCGCGTCGGCCAAGATCGAGAGATCGTCGGAGACCAATGTGTTCCAGCCGAGCTCGACAGTTTCGACCCATTCGGTCTCGGGCCTGATGGTCGTGCACGGCACCCGCAACAGAAATGCTTCCTTCTGCAAGCCACCCGAGTCGGTGATCACACCGCGACTCTGCATGACCGTCGCCACCAATTGCGGATAGGCCAGCGGAGCGATCGGCCGGATGCCACCCTGTTCCAGATCGATGCCGTGCTGGGCGGCCAACTGCACCAGCCGGGGGTGGGCGGCCAGGAGCACCGGGGCATCCAACGCCGCGAGCCCCTCGATGATCGCGGCGAGGCGCTCCGGCGAATCCGTGTTGTCAGGCCTGTGCAGGGTGCTCACGTAGTACTCCCCCACATGCACGCCGAGGGGCAGGTCGGGCTCGGTGCCAGCAACGCTGTCGCGCACCCGATGAAGCACATCGGTCATCACATCGCCGACCAGAACGCTGCGGTCGACCAAACCCTCGTGGGCGAGGTGGCCCATCGCCACCTCGGTGGGTGCGAGACAGAGATCGGCGGCGTGGTCGGTGAGTACGCGGTTGTGCTCTTCGGGCATCCGCCGGTTGAAGGAGCGCAGACCCGCCTCCAGATGCGCTACCGGGAAGTGTAGTTTCACCGCCGCGATCGCCGCGGCGAGGGTCGAGTTCGTGTCGCCGTACACGAGCACCCAATCGGGTGCAAAACGCTCGAACTCGGCCTCCAGGCCGGCGAGCATCGTCCCGGTCTGTTGCCCGTGTTTGCCGCTGCCGACCGCGAGGTTCACATCGGGAGCGGGGATGCCCAGGTCACGGAAGAACACGTCACTCATGAGTTCGTCGTAGTGTTGCCCGGTGTGCACGACGATGTGCTCGGCCCGGCCCGCCATTGCACGCGCAATCGGAGCGAGTTTGACGAATTGGGGGCGGGCGCCGACCACGCTGAGGATTCGCATTGAGGAGACCTTCTTGTCTGGGTTTCGAGCATATGGGCTGTCAACGTAGGGGCTGGGGAGAACTGCGTTGGGAAGATCTGTGCTGGTACGGGTGATCGCTGGCACGTCAGGCGGATGCCGGCCGCCGGCGTCCGAGCAGGCGTTCGATGATGCCGCGTTGCACTCGTTCGTCTTCGGCCGAGCTCAAGGCGGGAGCGGCCGCGTGAGAGGCTGCCTTGAACCGCTCGACATCATGAGTTGTGAGCGACGCGAGTGACCGAGTGAGTGAGTCAGTTTCAAAGTCGGGCAAGATCACTCCGAGCCCAAACTTCTCGATCAATGCGCTGGTCTCCACGGCCGGGCTGAAGACCATCCCCAGCCGCGATTGCACAAAGTCGAAGAACTTGTTGGGCAGCATGAGTCGGTGGTTCGTGGTCTGCGGGGGAAGGACGTAGATGCCCATGTCGAACGTGTTCAACGTTTTCGGCAATTCGGACGGTTTCACCGCCGGATGGAACGAGATGCGCTCCGACCCTGCTGCACGCGCTTTCAACTGCTGCAGGTAGCGACCGCCATCTCGTGCCTCGATGAGGTACAGATCGAGCGTGAATCGGGCGTCGAGCGCCAGTGTGGCGTCGATCAGCGCCTCCAGGTTGCGTCCGGGGACAGCGCCCCCGCTGTGCACCAAGCGGATCCGTCCCGGCTCGAGGGGGCTCGGCTCCAGGTTCTGCAGGGCGATCGCATTGCGCACCACCTCCACGTCACAGCCGAACTGTTCCCGGTACAACTCGGCGATGGAACCGTTGACCGTGGTGACAGCCGCGGTCAGTGGGAGGTAGCGGGCGCAGATGGAGCGCATGAACGGTGCCACCAGCAGCCGCCACGACAACACGTGGGTGCGCTCTTCCGGCGCCCACTCGTGCATGTCTCCCCAGATCGGAGCGCCGCCAGCCACCGTGTGCGCGAGCGGCAACGCGCGGGCCTCGTTCGCGACCACCAGGTCGAACTCGCGCCCGGCCAGCATCTCGAGTGCCGCCCGGTTGGCCGGCGCCGCCAGGTCTGCGGAGCGATGCATTCTCAGCGCGAGCCTGGTCACACCAGTCGCCGTCTGCGGCAGTGACGCCGGCGATCCGACCAGTTCGAGGTGTTCGGTCGCCCCCTCGGGTTTGGGCCCATAGCCGATCGTGGTCACCTCGCCGTAGTCGGCCAGCACCCGCAACTGTCGAAGCACCCGAGCATCTGCGACGTATTCCGAGAACGAGATCGAGAGGATGCGTGCCGGGCCGGTCATACTCTCAATGCTAGAGGTACCGGTCAGATCGGCCCGACAACGTGGCTGGGCGGGCAACCAGTCCTTGGTTACCCGCAGCTCTTCAGTGACGCGACGTCTTTCGACAGCGCCCCGGTGCCCCCGAGGAGCGTCACCCGCAACGCACCAGCAGCCTTGATGTCCGTCAGGATCCCCGCCGGCACACACTTCGGCTGCACCACATACAACGGCGCCTTACTCGCCCCCGCCAACGCAGCCCCGGCCAACGCATCCGGGAACTGATACCCGGTCGCGAAAAACACCCTGGCCGCCTTCGGGAACGCTTGCTTGTTGATCTTCTGGCTCGTCTCGAACCGGTCATTGCCGGCGAACCTGGTCGGCGAATACGCCTTCAACCCCGTCTCGATCCCTTTACTGAGCACCCCGGTGCCGCCGGCGATCAGCACCTTCGTCACCGCCAACTTCTTCAACAGGGCCGCCGTGCCCGTGTCCAACGACTTCGCCTTACCATTCACCAAAACCACGGGTGCCCCGATCGCCCCGGCCGCCGCCGACGCCGACAACGCATCCGGATAATCCATCCCCGTCGCCACATACGCCGTGCCGGATGACGGGAATGCGTCACCGATCAACTTGCGAGACGTGTCGAACCTGTCCGTGCCACCGATTCGTTTCACCGACGCTGCGGGCAGCAGTTTCTTCACGGCATCCATCACCTGGTTCGAGACCGCCCCCGTCCCGCCGACCACGACAACCTTCTGCGGCTTCAACCGTTTGATCTCCGCCGCAACCGGCCCCGGCAACGACTTCGGCATCGTCAACAGCAACGGGCCGCCCTTCTTCGTCGCCGCCGGCGCCGCCGACAACGCATCCGGATAATTGGTGCCCGTCGCCAGGTAGACCACCGGAGCCGTCCCAGCGAACCCCGCCTTGGAGATCTCCACCGCCGTCACATACCGATCATCACCCGAAATCCGATCCACTTTCGCCGGGCCCATCCCCTTCAAAGTGATGGATACCGTCGCCGTATCCGCGGCCAGATCCACCTGTGACGCCGTCACCATGAGGCCGCCTCCCCGACTGGTCAGACTCTTCCCCTCCGCCAGGAAGATGTCCCGCCACCCCTCACCGTCGATGTCTATCGCCCTGAGCGCCGCCGTCGAATTGTCCCAACGGCGCTTCACGATCCGCACGCCAACGCCGAGCCCATCGATGGCTCCGAGTTCTTGAGCCCATTCGATGTTGGGCTGGGTATAGAGCGCGTCCTTATCGACGCCGCTCCCGGAACGGAACTCAACGTAGTAGGTCTCCAGGTTTTTCGGATCCTTGACCTTCAACGCCCGCAGTCCGCTCGTCACGGTAGCCGCGTTGATCGTATAGGTCTTCGTCGACGCGGCCACTCCGGCCTCCTGTGCAACCGGCTCGAGCTCCCCCGTGTTGTACAGCCCGAGCCTCTCGCGGTCGGGAGCGTTCAGCGCGGTCAGGGTGTTGTTGCTCGTGGGCACCCCGTTGTAGGTCAGCACCATGCCCCCCGACATGAAGTCGAAATAGTCTGCATAGGTGACGTCCGTGCAGTCGTCTGAAAAGGTGTACGTCGCTGCCGTGTACTTGCCTTCGACGACTGCGGCATCGGGACAGTGGTGCGCGTTGGAGTGATCGAGACTTGTGTTGTGACCGAACTCATGCCCTATGGTTTGCAGGTCAGTGTCCGCGCCGAGCCCGGCCCAGATTACCCCGCCCGAGTGGAGACCTGCACTCAGTGTTCCCAGACCGTTTCCGCCGCCGCACTGGTTCGGGCTGAGCACCACGAGATGCTCTGCACCTGTGCCCCTCTCATAGTCGAACTGGGCTCGCCCGAACTTGGCCGCGGCCTCAGTCCAGAGCGTGAAAGCATCGCAGCCGCCTTGGGCAATCGTCTTCGACGAGCTGTAGTTCTTGAAGGAGCGGACAGTGATAGTCGGCAGGCCACCTCGTGACTCAATCTTCCAGAAAGCACTCATCTTGGCGACGAGCCCACTGACCTGCGCCTTACTGATGAACGTGCTGGTTCCTGAGTCTTTTGGCGCCACGACGGCGATGTCGAGAATATGCGCCTTACTGGGCTGCACCGCATACGTCGCCGTTCGGATCTCTGCCGCTGCGATCTCCAACGGAAGATCCTGCTCGACGACCGCCTCGACGACCTGCGTTCCTGCTTCACTGTCCAGGCGCACCGGATCGTCTGCCGAACCCTCGACGAGTGCAGCCTGTCCCGAGTCCACAGCATCGACGACCGCCTTGGGCAACGCGAGCGTGCCGGCGAATTCACTCCCCGACCGAACCGAGGTGGGAACATCTCCGACAACGTCAAACCTCTCACCCGATTCTGTGACCAGAAGATACTTCCGGCCGCCGTCGACAGGGTCGGATGCTGCGCCGCCACCGTCACTCGAAACGATTCGCGGCCCTGCATCCACGATGTAGACCATGAGGGTGCCCTCGACCATCAGTTTGGGCTCCGCTTCGAGACTCGCGTCGTCGATCTCGACGTTCTCCGACTGGTCGGATGCTCCGGATGAGGGGTCATCCGCAGCCCCGGTCTCACCGACGTTGTCGAACAGTGGGGCGGAATCCGTGACGAGCGTGGATTCCGGGACGGCGTCGCTGGCAACAGCAGCGCCAGTGTCGTCCTCCGCCATTGCGGCGGGCAGGGCAATTGTGCTCATCACGAGCGCCAGCATCGCCGCCCCGGAAACAATCAGGTGCCGTGATCGTGGGTCGGGAAATGGGCGAAATCCATCCTTGGGCATGGTGACTCCTCGGGTATCACTGCAGTGCCACTGAAGAAAACGGTTGCCCATTCTTAGCGGATTATTGTGAAACACCGCGACCCCCCGTTCGTGGGGCAGACAATCGAGAGGCTTCATGCAGTATCACGCGGTTCCTTCAGTCAATTGCCGGGGTTCAGCCATCCACCTCGGGTACCCTGAACTGATCACATGACGCCGCCACCGTTCCCGGTGGGCACACCCCATGGCATGAGGGCCACCCCACACAGATGAGAACCAGACCCATGACGCGAGCGGATGCCGCCCCAGGCGCCGCCCGGCAGGCTGCGCGGTGAGCTGGCTCGACGTCGTTCCGACCTTCCTCATCGCGCTCACTCTCGTGGTTCTGCCCGGGGTACCGGTGGCCTGGGCGCTCGGGGCCCGAGGGGTCACTTTCGTCGGGATCAGCATCGGTGGCTCGGTCACCGCCACGGCGGTTGCGGCCATCATCGCCCCCTGGCTGAATCTGCCGTGGCAGGCCTGGCTGCCGTTCCTCGTATCACTCCCGGTGGCCGCAACCGGGTTCGGGTTGCGCCGATGGTGGCGCAGACGATTCGTGCCCCCTGAGCCGGCGCTCGTTCGCGACCGCTGGCCGCTGCTGGTCACAGCGCTCGGGGCCGTCGCCATCCCCGCGGTGCTGATCGGGGGCGTGCTGGTGCGCTGGATGGTCTTGCCCGAACACCCGACCCAGACCTACGACGGAGTGTTCCACCTGAACGCCGTGCGCCTGATACTCGACACGGGCAACGCCTCATCGCTGACGCTCGGCCTCACGTCGGCGGAGGGCAGCTTCTACCCGGCCGCGTGGCACGGCATCACCGCCCTCGTCGTGCAGTTGACCGGTGTGCCGATCGTGGTCGCCGCGAACGTGATGACTTTCGTCATCTCCTGTGTGATCTGGCCCGGCGCGAGCATCTTCGTGGCCCGCCAACTATTCGGTGCGCAGAAGTTGCCGATCCTCATCACCGGGATTCTCGCCGCAGCCTTCGTGTCGTTCCCGCTCTACCTCTCCGCCTACGGTGTGCTCTATCCCTACCTGCTGGCGGTGGCACTCGCTCCGATCCTGCTCGGCCTGCTGGTGTCGGCACTCGGCATGGCCCGGGGTGTCGGCATGGAGACTCCGGGGCGCTGGCTGGCGCTCGCCTGGGTGGTGCCCGGAGCGACTCTGGCGCACCCCTCTATCCTGTTCGCACTGATCGCACTGTCTCTGCCACTGTCGGTACAGGCACTGGTGCGTCATCTCGGCAGGGTTCGCGCCGAGGGACGGATGCGCACTGTCGGCATCGCCACGATCTTCGGCTTCACCGCCGCGTATGCCGGAGGCGCCCTGATCTGGTTGAACACGGCAACCTCAGACAACTCGTGGCTGCCCCACCTCACGGTGATCAAGGCCGCCGGGGAGGCGGTGCTGAACGTGCCCCTGGTACGGCCCGCGGCTTTCGCGGTGAGCGCGCTCATGCTGCTCGGCATCGTTGTCGCGCTCGTTGTGGAGCGCCACCGCTGGATGGTGTTCTCCTGGCTGATCCTGGTCTTTCTCTACGTGATGGTCGCCGCCTGGCCACCCGGTGTCCTCCGCAACGCCTTCACCGGGATCTGGTACAACAACACCCAACGACTGGCCGGGCTGATCCCGATCATGGCCCTGCCGCTGGCCGTGCTCGGAACGACTGCGCTCATCCGATGGGCGCAACGGCGCGTCCGAACCGCGCGCACACCTGGCCTGGATCGCGAGGTCGCGGGCCGCCCATTGCGCGCCTGGGCCGCCGTCGCGATCACCGCCCTGGCCGCCGGCATCCTGATCCCCGCCACACAGACCGGCGCTGTTCCCGCGGTGGAACACAAGATGGCCGCGCAGTACCGGTTCTCTGAGAAGTCGCACGTGCTCAGCCCTGACGAGGTGGCCATCTTCGAGATCGTCGCCCGCGAGACGCCACCCGATGCGGTGATCGCCGGCAACCCGTGGAACGGCAGCGCCCTGGTCTACGCCTACACCGGTCGCCCCGCCCTCTTCCCCCACCTCAGCGGCGAATGGAGCGACGAGCAGTGGTTGCTGGCGGAAGGCTTGACGTCGGCGACCGCCGAGGTCTGCGAGGCCGTCCACAGTTACGGGATCACCCACGTGCTCGACTTCGGGGGCAGGAAGCTGTTCAAGAACGACCCACGCGCCGAGAAGTTTCCGGGCTTCAGTTCGTTGAAGAAGTCGGATGCGGTCACCCTGGTCGCCGAGCAGGGCAAGGCGAAACTGTACCGGGTGACCGCGTGCGGCCTGGGCACATCGGGGAGTGACGAATGAGTTGGTTCGCGGCGGTCCCCGCATTTCTCACCGCCGTGACGCTGGTCGTCCTTCCCGGTGTGCCGATCGCGTGGGCTGTGGGGGCACGTGGGATCTCGTTCGTCGCGCTGAGCATCGCCGCTTCGGTCTCTTCGTCTGTCGTGGCCGGAGTGATCGGGCCACTGGTCGGATTCTCCTGGCAGGTGGCCGCACCGTTCACCGTTTCGATTCCGGTGGCCGTGGTCGGGTTCGGGCTGCGCCGCTTTTGGCTGCGCGCCTACCCGGCAGATGACCGGGCAACCCGGCGCACCGATTGGGGCCCGCTGTTCCTGGTCGCGCTGGTCGCCGCCGGAATCGGCGCTGTGCTCATCGCCATTCCGCTGAAGGCCGGCATCGGCATGCCCGACTGGCCTTCTCAGACATACGACGCCATCTTCCACCTGAACGCGGTACAGCAGGTTCTGAACACCGGCAACGCGTCCACTCTCGCGCTGAATCTCAGCACACCCGCGTCAGCCGTGGCCTTCTATCCCGCCGCGTGGCATGGCTTGACCGCTCTCGTGGTGCAGCTCACGGGCGCCCCGATCGTCGTTGCCGCCAACACGATGTCGTTTGTCATCGCGTGTGTGATCTGGCCGGTGTCCAGCGTGTATCTGGCCCGGCAACTGTTCGGGCCGAGCCGACTCGCCCTGCTGATCACCGGGGTGTTGGCTGCCGCGTTTGCCGCGTTTCCGTTGCTGCTGGTGCAGTACGGCGTCCTCTACCCCTATCTGCTGGCGATTGCTCTCTCCCCGATCGCGATCGGGCTTCTGCTGTCTGCACTCGGCAAGGCGAACGCCCCCGACCTCGAGCCTCCCGCCCGCTGGATCCTGTTCACCTGGACGTTGATCGGAATCGGAGCTGCGCACCCCGAAGCCATCTTCGGATTGATGGTGATCGCCGCGCCTCTCGTCGTGCAGGCCGTGGTGGAGTATCTGCGTCGGCTGCACGCCCAGGATCGTCTGGCGCTACGAGGCACGGTCGCGGTTGCCCTCACCCTTCTGGTGACGGCGGCCTGCATCTACGCGTGGCGCACCAACGGCACCACCGACAGCCGCTGGAAGCCGAACCAGACCATCGCGCAGGCGATCGGCGAGGCGATCATGAACGGGACGGTCGAGCGGCCGGCCTCCTTCGTTGTGAGCGCCCTGATGGTCATCGGCATGTTTGTCGCGTTGAGGACCCGCCGCCACCTGTGGCTCGTGTTCGCGTGGGCGCTGATCACGTTCCTCTACGTCGTGGCATCGGCGGGGCCACTCGGTGAGACCCGCACCGCTCTCGTGGGTCTCTGGTTCAACGACATGAGGCGCTTCGCAGCACTGCTCCCGCTGATAGCGCTCCCGTTGGCCGCGCTCGGCGGTCTCACCGTGATTCGTTGGCTCCAAGGCGCGTTGGAGAACGCTGGCCCCCGGTTCGTGTCGCTCACCCAGCCACGAAACCGCAGCATCGCGGCCACCACCATCGCCGCGCTGGTGCTGGTGCTGTTGGTCCCCTCCACTCAGGATGCACCCATTCGTGCTGCGGTGAAGGAGCTCAAGGTCAAGTACACGCTCAGCGACGAATCGGTGGTGGTCTCCCCCGATGAGATAGCCGTCTTCGCCGATGCGGCCCGGTTGACCCCGCCAGACGCGGTGATCGCCGGCAACCCGTGGAACGGAAGCGGGCTGGCCTACGCCTACGCCAACCGAAAGGTCTTGTTCCCCCATGTCTCCGGAACCTGGAGTGCCGAACGTTGGGAGATCGCCGACGACTTGAACACGGTGACCCCCGTCACACCGTCGCAGGCACCCATCTGCCAGGCACTTCGTGACGAGGGCGTCGGCTACGTTCTAGACTTTGGCACGAGGATGCTGCATCCGCATGATGAACGCACGACCCTGTATCCGGGTTTCGACGACATCGCCGCGTCGGATGCCGTCACCCTCGTAGCCCGCCACGGTGACGCCGCGCTCTATCAGATCACCGCCTGCGGTCTGAAGCCGTAAGAACATTCCGCCAATCGCCCACGACAATCCGCAAAGGTCGCACCCCCATGAAGATCGCCGTCATCGCCCTCGGGAAGATCGGCCTGCCGCTGGCCGTGCAGTTCGCAGACAAAGGACATGAGGTCGTCGGCGTCGATGTGAACCAGCACACGGTCGACCAGGTGAATGCCGGCACGGAGCCGTTCCCCGGCGAGGCCCACCTGCAGGAGAAGCTGTCGGCCCTGGTGCCGGCCGGGCGGCTGCGGGCAACCACCGACTACGCGGATGCCATTCCCGGAGCCGATGCGGTGGTGCTGGTGGTGCCGCTGTTCGTCGACCAGGAGGCTCAACCCGACTTCGGCTGGATGGATGCCGCCACACGGTCGCTGGCCGAACACCTGACCGCCGACACTCTCGTCGCCTACGAGACGACCCTGCCGGTCGGCACCACGCGCACACGATGGAAGCCTCTGATCGAGGAGGTCTCCGGCCTGGCCGAGGGGAAGGATTTCCATCTGGTCTTCTCACCCGAGCGTGTGCTGACCGGACGCGTTTTCGAAGATCTGCGCAAGTACCCGAAACTTGTCGGCGGCCTGTCAGAAGCCGGTGCCGCCCGGGCGGTGGAGTTCTACAACGCAGTTCTCGACTTCGACGATCGGCCCGACCTGGCTCGCGGAAACGGGGTGTGGGATCTCGGCTCGGCGGAGGCATCCGAACTCGCCAAACTCGCCGAGACCACCTACCGGGATGTGAACATCGGACTCGCGAACCAGTTCGCCCGCTATGCGGCCAGCGCTGGAATCGACATCTACCAGGTGATCGAGGCCTCCAACTCGCAGCCCTACAGCCACATCCACCAGCCGGGAATCGCGGTCGGCGGGCATTGCATTCCGGTCTACCCCAGGCTGTACCTGTGGAACGACCCGGCCGCGACCGTGGTGCGGGCTGCCCGCGAGGCGAACGCGGGTATGCCCGACTACACGGTCGGCCTGCTCGAGGGAGCCCACGGCACCCTCGACGGGCAGAGGGTGGTCGTGCTCGGCGCCGCATACCGGGGCGGGGTGAAGGAAACGGCCTTCTCCGGGGTGTTCCAGGCGGTCACCGCCCTCGAATCCCGCGGCGCGATCGTCAGCGTGCACGATCCGCTCTACTCAGATGACGAACTGGGCCGGCTCGGGTTCACCCCCTACCATCTGGGCGAACCGGTCGACGCTGCGGTGGTGCAGGCCGACCACGTCGAGTACCGCCGCCTCACATCGGCCGACCTGCCGGGCATCCGCACTCTCGTCGACGGCCGCAGGGTGACCGACCCCGCGGCCTGGCCCGGCGTCACCCACCGGGTCATCGGCCGGTCATATTCGTGAGAATCGCGCTCACCGAGAGCAGGTTGGTCCTTCCGCCGACCTACTTCACCCTGAGCCACGCGGAGCGGCTCAAGGCCGAGCACGAGTTCAGCATGTTCACCATGATCGCCCGCATCGACGACCCTCGTGTGAGCGTGCCGGTGCAGCAATCGGTGCCGCACGAGCGCTGGCCGTTCAGCCGCATGTCCTTTCGTCAGCGGGAGCTGCTCATGCCCGCATTCATGCCGCGGCTCACCCGGCAGATCGTGCGGTACACGCCCGACGTGATCCACCTGCATTTCGCGACGTGGTCTCTGGCCGCGGTCAAAGCCGCGCGATCAAGCGGCACCCCGCTGATCACCACCGTGCACGGCGCCGATGTGGCGGCGGCCCTCCGCACCCCCCACACCGCAATGGAGCGATGGCACCAGCGCAATGTGGCCGCTGCCCGAACGGCAAGCACCCGCGTCTTGGCGGTGAGCGAGTACCTCGCCGGCCGTGCGGTGCGCGCCGGATTCGACCCGTCTCGGCTCGAGGTACATTATTTGGGGGTGGATGCCGACTACTTCACCCCAGCCGCGCCCGGGGCAGAAGCACACAGTTGCGCAGATTCTGAACTGCCGCTGGTCTTGTTCGTCGGCGCCCTGAGCGTGCTGAAAGGGGCGCGCGACCTGGTGCGGGCATCCGTCGGCCTCGTCGACACGGTGCCCCATCGGCTGGTTCTGGTCGGGGAGGGGCCTCTTGAGAAAGAACTGCGGTCGAGCACGGAAGATCAACCACACGTGTCGTTCACCGGTTCGATCGACCGCGAGGCGGTGCGCGAGTTGATGCGCACAGCGACGGTCTTCGTGCTGCCGACCCAGGAGACCCGCGGCCAACGGGAGTCGGCCGGGCTCGTTCTTCTTGAGGCGCAGGCCTGCGGAACCCCGGTCGTCGCCTATGACAGTGGGGGCACCACGGAGATGTTCCGCAAAGACGTGACCGGTGTTGCTGTTCCGGAGAAAGACACTGCCGCGCTGCAGTTTGCCATCGGCCAGGTTCTGGCCATGCCGACAACGGAATACATCGCGATGCGAACGGCCGCGCGCGAATTCGTGCTGACGGAACGCAGCCTTGCGCTCAGCTGCACCCAACTGGTCGACCACTACCGCGACGTGCTGGGCTGAAGCCCGAAGACAGCACGACCGAAGATCAGCAGCGACCCAGCTTCGCCACCGTTCCGGAAAGCGCCCCGGTGCCTCCCAGCAGGGTGACCTTTTTCGACCCTGAGGAGTGGATGTCCTTCAGGATTCCGTCCGGCACGCACTTCGGCATGACCACGTAGAGCGGCGCCTTGGTCTTGCCGGCCAGTGCCGCCCCGGCAAGCGCGTCGGGGAACTGCATCCCCGTGGCCAGGAACGTGCGCTCCGCCTTCGGGAAGGCGTGCTTGTTGATCTTCTGGCTGGTGTCGAAACGATCCGTTCCGGCGAACCGCGTCACCGTGTAACTCGTGAGCGACGCCTCGAAGGTCGAGTTGACCGCGCCGGTGCCGCCCGCGATGAAGACACTCTTCGGCTTCACCTTCTTCAGCAGCGCCGCCGTCGCGGAGTCGAGCTTCTTGCCCGTGCGCCCGTCAACGAGGATGACCGGGGCCTTCTTCGCCCCACCGGCCGCCGATGCCGACAAGGCGTCCGGATAGTTGAACCCGGTCGCCAGATAGGCAGCAGACGCCGACGGGAATGCTTCACTGCTCACCTTGCGCGACGTGTCGAACCGGTCTTTGCCGGCGATCCGCTTCACCGTGGCCAATTTCTTCAACTCGTTCTCGACGGCCTTCGAAACAGCGCCTGTACCGCCGACCACGACGATCTGCGATGGTTTCAGGCGCTTGATCTCCGCTTTCACCACGGCGGGAAGCGTCTTGGTCATCGTCAGGAGCAGTGGCGCACCCTTTGCTGCGGCAGCCGGGGCCGCCGAAAGTGCATCCGGGTAGTCCTGGCCGGTCGCTACGTAGACGACTTTGGCGGTCGTGAAGCCGTACTTGGAGATATTCGCGGCGGTGGCATAGCGGTCGTCGCCCTGGATCCGGTCGATCGAGGTGACGCTGCTGCCAAAACCCTTCAGCGTGATCTCGACGGTGGCCTTGCCGCTCGCAATGGAGGCGACCTTGACGTTCACTCCACCACCCCGCCCGGAGAGGCTCTCCCCCGCGATCATGGCGATCGCGCGGGGTTCGTCGGCAGCAGGCTCCGGGGCTCTCAGCACCGCGCTGGTGCCGTCGATCGCCTTCGAAGTAGCGTCTTCGTCGACGTCGGTGCGTACTTTCAAGACTCGCACTCCGGTGCCGAGCCAGCTGGCGTAAGGCCGAGGCATCCACAGTGGTTCATCGATGGTGTAGAAGGCATTCTTGTCCAGCCCTGTGCCACCGCGGTATTCGACGTAGTACTTCTCACCGGTCTTCGGGTCGGTGATGCGGATGCCGCGCAGACCCTCGGTCGCCGAGGCCGGTTCCAGTGTGACCTTCACCTTCCCAACAGCGCCGGTCTTGGGGAGGGTGACCGACTTGAGTTCGCCTGCGCGGTAGAAGCCCAGGCGGGCCTTGTGGGTCGCGTTCAACGCGTTCGCCGTGTCGGCGTCGTTGACACCGCTGAAACCCATGACGTCATAGAGATCCATGTAGCTGTAGTCGTCACAGTCGCTGGAGAACGTGTTCGTCTTCGAGTTGTACGCCCCATCGACGACCTTGCCCCCCACACAGTTGTGCACATTTGAGTGGTTCAGGCTGAGATTGTGCCCGAACTCGTGGGTAGTCAACTCGTTGTTCGCACCGCCCTGAGCGGCAACCCAGAGCACGCCGCCGCTGGTCGACTCGGACCCGATTGAGGCCAGCCCGGAGAAGTCGACCACGTCCTCGCAATAGGTGGGGCTGAACACCGCAAGGTGCCGTGAGCTGGTCTGCGCCAAGTAGTACTCGGGAGTGTTGTACTTGCCGAACTTCTTCAGCGCCTCGTTCCAGAGGAAGCCATCTGGACTGCACCCGCCAGAATACGTGCCGCGTTCAGACGTGTAGGTCTTGACCGTGCCGACGGCGATGCTCGAAATGCTTCCGTTCGACTGCCCGTTCCAGTAGGTGCTGAGCTTGCCGAACAGCGTCTTCGCCCCAGCTGCGGTGAGAATCTGCCCTGTGGCCTCGCCAGCGGGAGTGACGATAGCCACGTCGACAGTGTGTTTCTTAACGGCATTTGCAGCAGCAACCCCGGCTTCGAATCTGGCCGAGGCCAGCGGAAATTCCGACTCCAGACCAGACGACGCCTCGAACACGGCAGCGCTTGTCTCCGAGTCGAGAACGACCGACTTCTGGGCGGATTGGCCAACCGCGTCCTGCTGCTCCGTCGAAAGCTCCCCAAGAACCGCAGCAGGGACGGTGACAGTTCCGGTCACGTGGCTGCCGGTCTGTATAACAGGGTCGATGTCGCCGGTGACCCGCACGGTTTCACCGGTCGTGGTGAACACCAGATACAGAAAGTCGGAATCTGGTTGCTCGCCCGGCTGGCCAAAAGTCGCCGGGTCGAACCGCGGGGCTTCGACGGGAATCACAGCGAAGGTGCCATCGATGCGCAACAGGGCCTCCCCTTCACCGACTGTGGATTCGAGTTCGATCACAGCCGGCTGCTCCGACTGCTCGCCCTCGTCAGCAGGATCGGCGTCCTCTACTTCAAGACTCACATCGGAGTCGATTCCCGCCTCGACCGATTCGGCGAGTTCTGGACCTTCCGCGAATGCGGCGGGCGCCGAGACCGCGCCCGCCAGCACCGCGAAGATCGCGGCGGCCGACACAGACAGTCTTCGAAAACGGCAGACGGAGTCAGTGCGATCGGTCAGAGCCATTCTGGGGATTCCTCTACATTGAGCAACGGCACTGCCGCGGTGTGTGAAGTTAAGTGAACCTCAATTATTAGCAGGAAGCCCCGACAGAGTACAGTTCACCCTCCCACCCAAAAGGCGGGCCATCTGCCCCTGAGCACCCAGTTGGAGTTCACCCGGAGGCGGCGGTGCATTCCGTTGGAACGTCAGCAGGTGTTGAGCCGGCTGACGTCTGCCGTGAGTACACCCGGGCCTCCGAGCAGTGAAACGCGTGTCGCGCTCGACACGGTGATGTCGAAGAGAACCTGGGGAGCCAGGCAGTTCTTGGCCACGACGTACACGGGGGCGTTCTGCGCCCCGGCCAGGGCCGCTCCGGTGAGGGCATCGGGGAACTGGCTTGCCGAGGCCACGTAGGCGCGTGCGGTCGTCGGGAACGCGGCCTTGTTGATCAGCCGGCTCGTTTCGTACCTGTCGGCGCCGGCCCGACGAGCGGGATTGAACGCTTTCAGTGAAGTCTGGATGCCCGAAGTCACCACTCCGGTGCCCCCGGCGATGATCGTGCGGGTCACCCCAAGCTTTGTGAGCAACGCCTTGGTGGGCGCATCAATGGCATTCTTGCGGCCGTCCACGAGCATCACCGGCGCCTTGATCGCACCCGCTGCGGCCGATGCCGAAAGCGCATCTGGGAAGTCCATCCCCGTCGCCAGATAGGCGGTCTCGGCCGACGGGAAGGCGTTGGAGATGACCTTGCGGGCAGTGTCGAACCGGTCGGTCCCGCCCAGTCGCTTCGTTGGTGCGATCGTTTTGAGCACGTCCATCACCGAGTTGGAAACCGCAGAGGTTCCACCCACGACGACAATACTCTTGGGCTGGAGGCGTTTGATCTCGTTCTTGACCACGTCGGGCAGGCGGTTGGGGATGGTCAGAAGCAGAGGACCGCCCTGCTTGGCGGCCGCCGGGGCTGCGGCCAGGGCGTCCGGATAGTCGTTCCCCGTGGTCACGTAGACCACGTTGGCGGTCTTCGGGTAGCCGGACTTGGAGATCGCCACTGCGGTCCAGTAGCGGTCATCGCCGGAGATCCGGTCGGTCTTGAGGGCAGCACGCATGACCACCTTCGGTTGCGTGGTCGACGACCAGCTGATGGTGCCCTTCTCGAACTCGGATCGAATCTGCCCGCCCGCGGCGGTGATCGGTTCAGCCAGCGGAAAGCCGAGCTTGCCGCCCGGTCCCCCAGCATCGGCATAGGCAGACAGCGCGACTTTCGGTACGCTGACCGCGCCGGTCGCACTTGACCAGAAGATTGCGCCGCTCTCGAAGACCTGACTGTACCCGCCCGGTTCCGGTTGCATGCCCGCCGCGGGATAGCCGAGCGTGCCGCCCGCACCGCCCAGAGCCGCATAGAGCGAGTAGATCCCGCCGGAGGAGTGTTGGGTGCCTCGTGCTGAACTCCAGAAGATCGCACCATTCTGGAACTTCTGGCTGTAGCCGCCCTTGCCGTCATTCACCATGTCACCGACCGGGTAGCCGAGCGTGCCGGTGGGGCCACCGAGCCCGATGTAGCTATGGCCGATCGCACCGGAGGTTCGGTAGGCGCCGGTCTTCTGGTGCCAGTAGGCCCAACCGCGCTGGAACTCCTGCCCGATGCCGCCGTTGGAGTACTTGACGGGCACGTTTGTCGCGTAGCCGAGCAACCCGGTGGAACCGCCGGTGGAATCCCAGAGTGCCTTCAGCTTGGCATCGGCCGCGTACCCCTGCGTCGAGCCGAACCAGTCGACGAAGTAGTTGAAGAAGTTGCGGTTGCCATAGGCCGAGCATCCGTTGCCCAACCCATAGCCGGCGTTCAGCGCCGCGGCATTCGGCGTGTACGGGGTATAGGTGTAGAGGCTGCTGGTGGCCTCGTTCTGGATCCTGACCGCCTTGGTGCCGCAGGAGGCATCAGGGTGGTAGCGCACGTTCACGGTCTTGCCGGGAGCGTACTGGCGGAAGGTGGAGTACCATTCCGTGCCGGGGCCGGTACCTTTCGGCATGGTGTAGCGCTGGAAGGCCCACGTGCCGGTGTAGACCTGGTTGAAGAATCCGTAGTAGTTGATGTCGCAGTCGGCGGTGTCGGGGCATCCGTAGCCCATCGCCGAGCGGTACATGCGGGCGCTCGGCCAATCATCGGTGATGAATCCCTGCTCCTTCTGGAGCGTGACCAGGATGACCTGGGGGTTCACGTTGCAGGCCTTGGCCACTTTGTAGATGATGGTGGCCGCCGACTCGTTCTTGGCGCCGGTGTAGCCGGCGCACATCGGGTCTTTCGGCCGGTTCGGTGTGTCCTGCTTGTAATCGATGAGGCAGGTGTATCCGGTGCGACAGGTCGAGACCTTCGACTTCAAGAACGCCTGGATCTGTGCGACGGTCATGGTGCTCGGATTGAAGAACACGGTGTCGCTGATGATGTTGCCCGGATCGAACTTCGAGAGGTCGGCAGCTTCAGCAGAGGGCGGCGTGGTGACGGTGGCTTCGACAGCGACCAGACCGGCAGCCAGCATGCCGACGGCGGCGACGGCAGCCAGAAATCGGCGCATACCTCGACGCATCGTTCACCTCCGTCCCGAAAATCATTTGGCGAACACTGATGTGGCGAACACTGATGTGGCGAACTCGCACATCGAGCCATCGTACAGTGCCACATTTGCTGGGGACGCTTACTCGCCGCGTGTCCGAAGATCAGACCCGGTTGCGCTCCCCGTGTGCAGGGGGCACGTCAAATCCGCGGGTTGAGGAAATAGCGTGCAGGCAGGTCGTCCGTTCGAGACGGTCGCTGCGCGAGACCCTCCGCCAATGTAGAGATCGCTCTTCAGCCTGCGAAAACGTGGGCCGACCAGGCCGAGCGGATGATCTCGGGCAGGTCGTATTTCGACGTCCAGCCGAGTTCGTCGGCTATCAGTTTCACGTCGGCAATGAGTTGGGCCGGGTCGCCGGGTCGCCGGTCGACGACGATCGGCGTGAGTTCCTTTTCGCTGGCCACACCGATCTCACGGATGACGTCGGCCACGCTGGCGCCGCTCCCCGTGCCCACGTTGAAGATCGAATGCGGCCGATCGTCACGGTCGAGATAGTCGAGGGCCGCAATGTGCGCCTCGGCAAGGTCGAGCACGTGCACGTAGTCACGGATGCAGGTGCCGTCGGGCGTGGGATAGTCGTCGCCGAAGATCAGTGGTTCGGCCCCGGCATCCATCTTCTCGAACACCATCGTTACAAGGTTGAGGGCTGCCGGGTCGCCCAGATCGTCCCAGCCCGCGCCGGCCACGTTGAAGTAGCGCAGGTTGGCACCGCGCAATCCCCACGCGGTGGCGGCGTCTGCCACCAGCCATTCGCCAACAAGTTTGGTCTCTCCGTACGGGTTGATCGGTTGCGGCAATTGTCTCTCATCTACCTGCTCCAGCGCAGGGATTCCGTACACGGCCGCCGACGAGGAGACCACCATGCGATCGACGCCGGTCTCCTCCATCGCCTCGAGCAAGTTGGCCAGGCCGCCCACGTTCTGCTGAAAGTACCGGGCCGGCTTCGACACCGACTCGCCGACCTGTTTCTTGGCGGCAAAGTTGATCACTGCCGTGACCTCGTGTTCGCGCATCACCGCAGCGAGCGGTTTGCGCGACGAATCCGCGGCGATATCCAACTGAACCAGCGGTGCATCCCCGATTCGGGACGCGTCACCGGTGGTGAGGTCGTCGACGACCACCACGTTCCGACCCTGTTGCGCCAGAAGTCGAACAACGTGCGCACCGATGTACCCGGCACCGCCGGCAACCAAAACTGTCATGCGTCAAGAGTACGGGGCAGTTGGCGTTCAGATGCTCCCAAGCGGCCTCCAGCTAACATGGAGCAATGCGCACCGCACTCATCGGCCACACGGGCTTCGTCGGCTCCAACATCGCCGCGAACCAGCCGTTCGACGACCTCTACAACTCGTCGAACCTGCAGGAGATCGCCGGTCGCGAATACGACCTTGTGGTGAGCGCGGCCGGCCGAGCCGACTCGTTCCGCATCAACGAGAATGGGGCCGCCGACCTCGCCGAACTCGACGCGCTTGCCGGGCTCGTCGAACAGGCGTCGATCACGAAGATGGTGCTGATCTCCACCGTCTGCGTGTACGAGGCATCCGACCGCTCCGATGAAGACACCCCGCTCGGCACCGAGAACCTTCCGCCGTATGGTGCGAACCGGTTGCACCTGGAACAGCGGTTTCAGCGGGCCTTCGACACCACGATCATCCGGCTCCCCCAACTCTTCGGCCCCGGGCTCAAGAAGGGCGTCATCTACGACCTGGCCCACAACTACCGGGTGGAGCACATCAGACCCCAGGGCCGGTTCCAGTACTACGACCTGACCCGACTGTGGAGTGACATCACAATCGCGCTGGATGCCGGCCTCACCTCGCTCAACATCGCCACGCCCCCGCTGACCAGCGAGACGGTCGCGAGCCAGTGTTTCGGCATCGACCTGAGCGGCCAGGTACCCGGGGAACCCCAGTCACGGTTCGCGCAGATGTATACGCGTAACATGGTCACCAAACACGCCGACCTGTTCGGGCAGACCCACGACTACCTCATGACCGAGGAGCAGGAGCTCGAGGCCATCCGCGACTTCGTCGCAACCCTCGAACTGCCCACCTGATCCAATCCGGCAGGTAGCATGCCCCACGATTTTCAGCCGAATTGGAGACTGAGCACATGTACGAATCACAACGCGTCTCAGCCATTGTGACCTGCGCGGGCAAGGGTGTTCGTTTCGGCGGCAACAAACTGCTCGAGACGCTGCGCGGCATGACCGTGATCGAGAAGACGGTGCGTCAGTTCGTGCTCCCGGAAATCGACGAAATCATCGTCACCATCGACCCCGACTTCGAGGGCGAATACCGCAGGATCCTGATCGAGGATGCGGGCCTGCCCGTGACGCTCGTGCACGGGGCCGAGGAGCGGCACCTGTCGGCGATGAAGGGTTTGGCCGCGACATCCGGCGACCTCATCCTGGTGCACGACGGTGTGCGGCCGTTCGTCACCGCCGAACTCATCCACGCCGCCCTCGCCGCCGGCGCCGAGCACGGTGCCGCCATGCTCGGCCTGCCGAGCACGGTGCAGGTGAAGCAGGTGTCGGATGACGAGTTCATCACCGGCTCACTTGATCGCGCCCACAGTTGGCTCGGCCAGACACCGCAGGTGTTTCGGCGTGACCTGCTCGACCGTGCCTATCAGGGCGCACTCGCCGACGAGTACCAGCGGGTGAGCGACGACGCCGACCTTGTTGCCGAATACACCGGTCACCCGGTCAAGATCGTTCTCGGAAACGACAACAACATCAAGATCACCACGCCGATGGATATCTTCGTGGCCGGCAAAATCGCTGACCGGGTCGCGCGCGCGGAGGCCTAGGGCCGAGTCACAGCTTCAGTCGGCTCGTGGAACGTCAACGTGCCGTCGGTTGAGACGGTGGCCAGGAACTTGGCGGCAACTGTGCGACCGCCGAAGGTCAGCGTCACCGGATGGGTTCCCCGATTCGCGCGTACGACACCTTCCAACCGCGCCTGTCCGTCTGCTCCTACGACGGCGACCCGCGAGTGCCACCGATCGCCCACCCTCAACCGGCCCGGAATGCGCGTCTCGCCGGTCACGGCGACACCGTCCAGGGGAATGGATACCTCGAAGCGGGAGCCCCACCTGGGCTTGATCTGCGCGTCGGCCAGGCGCGGCCGAGACGAGTTGACGACGTTGCGCACGTTCTGCCCGAGGTCGAGGGTGAGCATTCCGTGTTTGCTGGTGTAGACGATGGCGACACGGCCGTTGATCAGCGCCACGTCGGCGTCGCGCTGAGCGCGAAGGCCACGTTGGTTCACCGTTCCGAACAGGTTGTTGCGCGCGTTGAACTCCCAGACCACATCCTCGAGCGGCTTGCCGAAAATGGCTGTGTCGATATCGAGGGTCGCGTGCGCATCGACGGTTACTTCCGTCGCCCCGTTCTGCGCCTTCAGCACCACCTCGCATGTGCTGGGCACCATCCAGGTGACTCGCTCCACCCTTGACCTCAGGCCGATCGTCGAGCTGGCCCGCATCACCTCGTCGGTCACATCGACCATGTGAGCCGGTAGTCCCTCCTCAACCGCTGCGGGCAGGTCACGCAGAATTCGGCCACCGTGCTCGACCAGGCTCGGCCGGCGGTCGCCGCGCGTGTGCCACCTGGCAGTCGACCAGATGTGCAACTTGCCATCACGCCATTCGACGTCAGTGGTGTGGCTGAGCCCGGTGAGACCCGCGTCGACTTCGACCAGGTGCCTCAGCGACTCGTGTTCGCGGTTGCGAAGCAAATGGGCGCGGGCACGGAGCGTCATCGGGAGTTTCGCGTCGAACTCCTCGGGGATCAACTCGTCGATGATTGCCTCAGCATGCTCGAGAACCTCCTCCCGGGCGTCGTCGTCAACGTCGAAGAAGCCGGGCCCGACCTTCGTCAAGACCTTGTTGAGGTACTGCGAGTGCAACAGTTGGTCTCGCTGCTTGCCGTCGAGATTCTCGGCCACGTACTCCAGGAGCCAGCGCATGTTGCGCCAGTACTCGGTGGGATCGGTGGCGAATGTCGACGAGTTGTTCTCATCCGTCTGCACCCAGTGATAGAACGGGGTGTCCGCCAGGGTACTGATCACCCGGGCGTGACGCTGCGCATCCACGTTGAAGTAGATGTCCTCCCAGAGCACGCGGCGCCCTTCGGGGAACCGAATCTCGTGCTCATTGAGGAACGCCCGACGGTAGAGCTTGTGCGGATTCATCGGGGTCAGAGGGAGAGCGCGGTCGGTGTCGAGCACATTGTCGATATTGCCCGGATAGGCACCGATCGCCCACTTCGGATGATCGGTTCGTGCCTCTTTGCCGTTCAAGACGTCGGCCTTGTTTCGCTTCGCGAATTCGTAGCCGGCTCGGAGGGCATCCGGGTACAACTCGTCATCGTGATCCATGAAGAGCACGTATTCGCCGCGGGCCGATTCGATGCCGATATTGCGTGGGCGGCTCGGCCAGCCAGAATTCTCGATGCGCTGGATGCTCACATTCGAGTGCTCGGCGCGAACGTGCTGCAATCGCTCCCAGGTGTCGTCCGGCGATCCGTCGTCGATGAAGATGACCTCGAACTCGTCGGCTGGCAGCGTTTGATTGCGCAACGATTGCACTACCCGAAGCAGTCCCTCACCGGATCGGTAGGTGGGAACGATGACACTTACTTTGATCACTACAGCCCGTTCTCGAGAGTCATTCGGCAACCATCGCGCTCGTGGAAGTCAGCCTACCGACGGGTTGTCCTGACGCACCCGCTCGAACACCAGATCGTAGAGTTCGGCCATGCGTCGCTGGTCTCGGCGCAGCTCATTCATCTCAAGTTTGAGATCCTTGATCTCGTCCTGATAGGCGCGCAGGAGTTCGACCACGTCGCTGCCCTTCGCCCCGGAGCGGGACAGGAAGAGCAGGTTCTCAACGGTGCGCGGGGCGAGTTTGCGGGCGGTTTTGCCGATGATGTGTTTCATGATGTGGTTTCCTCATTCTCGAATTGAGACTCAATGGCGCGCTCCTCGTGCTGGGGAGACATCCGCCTGATCACGACGGATGCCGTCTGCCTGCGGCCGAGCGGCGAAGAACGGTGGCCCGTGTTGACCAATTGCAGGTCAAGGCCGAACGGTGAGGCCTCCTCATACAGCCAGTCCAGCGGCAGGTGCCAGCTGTCGGGTCGGCCCTTGCGATAGTGCTTGCCGAAGTCGGTGTCGAAACTGGCGTACGCCACTCCGCCGGAGGCCAGAGCGTGCCGCAGCATCAGAAAGACATTCGCGCGGCCGACCTTGGGCAACCCGGCAAGCAACTGGTTCGCAAAGAAGTGCCACGGTTGGCCAGACTCGACGATCTCGAGCGTGAACCCGAGGGTGGCGTGTGAATCGTTCAGGTTGAGGTAGCGATAGTCAACGTTGTCTGGCTTGCTGCGCCGGGCCAGACGCAGCGCCTCGTAGCTGTAGTCCACCCCGAGAACGGTGTGGCAGGCCGCCGCGATGCGCTCGGTCAGCCGACCGTCGCTCGATCCCAGATCGACCACACGGGCCTCTGGGGGAATAAGACGCAGGAACCTCTCGACATCGTCGAACCCTTCGTCGGAGTCGGGCCGGTCGAGCAACTTCTCGAAGTGCTTCTCCCAGAACACACGCCCGCGGTTGAAAACTCCGAACCACGTCTCGAAACGGCGAAGCGTCGACCGGGGGGTCTCGAAACTGAAGGACGGGTCGGGGACCAGCCAACTCGGGCCATAGGCGAATTCCAGCCATGCCTCGGGTTTCGCCGGGGCTGGAAACTCCACCCCGCTCAAGGTGATCGTGCCGATCGGCTCAAGATCGTCGGGAGCCAATTCGCCGCGTAGTGCAAATGGTTGGCCGTACAGGCCATCCATGAAGAACCCGGTGAAGATGTCGACGTAGTGGTCGGTGCCGTCGTCACTATTGAAGAAAGTGATCTGGAGGTGGGCCATACTCAATCGAATTGAGGTGTACCCGCGGTCAACGAGTTGGCGCTCCATCTTCATGCTGGCCAGCGCGATGTCGAGCGGGTTGGTCTCTCGGCAGATCCAGGCCAGGTCGATGTCGTCGTCGTGCGGCAACAGATTTCCGGTGCGCATGGCGCCCAAGAGCGTTCCGCCCACGATGAAGACCGGATATTCGAGCTCCTGCAGATCGGCGACGAGGCGTTGCGCACTGACGAGCAATCGCTCCTGAACCCCATCGTCGTTGCCCTCGAAAGACGGCCCCAGACGGTTCCATTTGTTCATGGCCAACCAGCGGCCCTGGGCATCCCTGATTTCGATCGGCTTCGTGCTGCGCCCGATCCGCACCCGGCTCTCGGCGAACACGTCTCCCGTGGCCGAGCTCGTGACGGTCACCTCTGCCACGCCCTGAAGGTATGGGGACAGTGCATTCGGCCACCGGAAGTGAACCTGTCCCGCCTTGTTGGGGTCGTCCGGACGCACGGACCAGACCCGCCTGCCGTCGAAGTAGATGTCGACAGTGCCATCGCCCATGGGTTCGCGAGGCTCCACCACGAGGGTTCTTCTGCTCGCGCTCAGCCGGCCGATCGGCACCATGTCCTCCAATTGCGCCCGGGGAAGTGCAGACACGAACCAACATTTTACGGGATGAGCCTGAGCGTTGGGTCTTGGGCACGGTCACGGTCGGCTTGGTTGCCGGGTCATCGCAATTCAGGGGTATCGCATATCGGTTGTTACAATCACAGGGTGCCGACGGGCAGCAGTGCCCCAGAGACTCTCACGATCTGCCCGCGATCTCAGAATAGGAACCTTCATTTCTTTGGATAGTAAGACTGCCCCCACTCTCCGCACGGTCGTCGTCATTCTCGCCGGTGGGATCGGCGTGCGAGCTGGGCTCGGCATGCCGAAGCAGCTGGCCCGCATCGCGGGCAAGACGATCATTGAGCACACCATCGAGGCGGTCAACGGGTCGCCAGACGTCGACGAGGTGATCGTCATGATGGAACCCGATCACATGGACCCGATCATCGAGATCCGAGATTCGGGAAAATACGCGAAACTCACAAGCGTGTTCGCCGGCGGCGCGTCCCGCAATGACACCACGCAATTGGCGCTCGACCAGTTGGGCGACGGCGAGAAGAAAGTGCTCTTCCACGACGCGGTGCGCCCGTTCGTCGACCACCGCATCCTCAAGGACTGCGTCGACGCCCTCGACACCTACGCCGCTGTTGACACCGCGATTGCCACGGCTGACACCATCATCGAAGTCGGCGGTGAGCACGGCGTGATCGTCGACGTACCGGTGCGGGACACGCTGCGACGTGGCCAGACACCGCAGGGGTTCCTGCTCTCCACGATTCGTGCCGCGTATGAGGTCGCCGCGAAAGACCCTCACCTGGCGGCCACCGATGACTGCACAATCGTCTTGAGGTACCTTCCGGATGTGCCGATAGCGGTCGTCAACGGATCGGCCGAGAACATGAAGATCACCGAGGGTATCGACGTCTTCGTGGCAGACAAACTATTCCAGCTGAAGTCAGCAGACCCAGCCGGGCTCGACCCCACCGAGCGCGAGGAGGCCATGGCGGGCAAGACGCTCGTGGTGTTCGGCGGAAGCGATGGGATCGGGCGCAGCATCTCCGAGGCAGCGCTGCTCTATGGCGCCAACGTGTTCTCGTTCAGCCGGTCGAGCACCAACACCCACGTGCAGAACCGTGACGACGTGCACGCGGCACTCAAAGAGGTACATGGCCAGACGGGCAGCATCGACTACGTGGTGAACTCCGCCGGGGTACTCGAGCTAGGGAGTCTTGAAGACACCGCCCACGCCGCGGTCGAGCAATCGATCGCCATCAACCTGCTGGCGCCCATTATCATCGCCCAGGAGTCGCTTCCCTTCCTGAAAAAGACTTCGGGTCAATTGCTCTTCTTCACGTCGAGTTCTTACACTCGCGGCCGCGCCAACTACGGCGTCTACTCCGCGACCAAAGCGGCCACGGTCAACTTGTCACAGTCTCTCGCTGAAGAGTGGGTGGAGCACGGAGTGCGGGTGAACTGCATCAATCCGGAACGCACGAAAACCTCGATGCGTATCCAGGCATTCGGCCACGAACCCGATGGCTCGCTTCTCGCGCCGGAGCAGGTTGCGCTGGCCTCGATCGACACGTTGATCTCCGACATCACGGGCCAGGTGATCGACGTTCGACGCAGCAACGGACACAAGGTGACCCAGAACAGCGGCGGCGGTGCGAGCACTGCTGTCGCCAAAGATTAGTGCTGCTTTCTACTCTGGATGACTCCGCAACGGGTCGATACGCTCAGCGCTAGAACTCGCTAGGGGTTGCCGTCTCTCAACCGCTCAAAAACGAGGTCGTAGAGTTCGGCGATCCGTAGGCTGTCTTTACGCACCTCGTCGACCTCGGCACGAAGCTCACGAACCTCCCTCTCGTAGGAGCGCACCAATTCAGCAATGCCTCCTTCGCTCTCGGCCTTATTCATCACCGCCCGGTTTGCCGCATGCTCTGGCGCTATGCGAGCAAATATCCTGCTGAAGAGTCTTCTCATCGGGGCTCTATTCTTCTCTGGTAGTGCGGGTGAATCAGCTGGTCGCGTGCGTCGAAGCATCACAGTCGCGGTCCGTCTCCGACCGTACGGAGTGCATCTTTGACCAGTGGAGAGGGTCTCAACCACCAACCCGTGGCGTCGGGCCTCATCGCGCAGGGTTTTCTGCGGCAGATGCCATGTCTGCGGATTCCCCTCCTCGAACTTGCGCGACAGGTAATTTGTATCAACGGTCGCGAAAGCGAATGCCTCATCTGCCAGCGCCAATCGCAAGCAACGAAAGACGCTTTCGCGGCCGTCTCCGGTGAGCCCTTCGAGCACGTGGTTCAGGTTGAAGTGCCACGGCAACCCGGTCTTCACCAATTCCACACCGAATTCGAGCATCCGTCGTCGGTCGGCGAGATTGATCAACTGCCAATCAATCGGCACCGCCGTGTTCTCCTTGGCTACGTCAAGGGCCCGCGCGCTGAAGTCGACGCCGACTGCTCGATGACCGTGCTGGGCGATGACAGTCGTGGCGACACCCGTTCCGCAGCCCAGATCGACCACCGGGGCGTTTCTGGGCAAGTGTCTCGACAGGGCGCGCAGATGTGCGGCATCACCGTCCACCAGCGCAGGTGTATCGCTTGCCGCATGAACGTCATGCCAATAGTCACGATGGGTGTTGAGGGTGCCGAACCAGTTCTCGAATCGTCGCCGCGTCTCCGGCGGCGTCTCGAACCGGAACGAGGGGTCAGGAGTCTCCCAATCGGGCCCATAACACGCCGCCAGCCAATCCCCGGGCACCGCCGGGGCGGGCAGCGCCTCGCCACCCAGTGACATCGTCGTCGTCGGAACGATGGATGATCGCTCCATGGGAGTGCGCACATGAAACGGTTGGCAGAATATTCCGTCGCGGAAGAACCCGCTGAAGATGTCGATGTAATAGGCGGATTCGTCGGCTGAACCGGAAAAATGCACCTGCAAGTGAGCGGTGCTGTGCCGCATCACCCTGTAGCCGAGACCTTCCAGTTCGTCTTCCATCCGAAAGCTCGCCAACGAGAGGTCAGACGGATGCTCGGCGGGTAACAGCACCGCAAGATCGATATCGTCGTCGTGCGGGAGAATCTCGCCGGTGCGCACCGCCCCCAACAGGCTGCCGCCCGTGATGTAGACCTTGTAACCGAGCGTCTGCAGGTCCGTGGTGAGTCGAGCAGCGTCCACAACAAGTAGTTCGCGCACGCGGGAATTGCCTTCCAGCGCTGGCGACATTCGCTGCCATTTGTTGACGACCAGCCATCGGCCCCGCGCGTCGCGAACTTCTACCGGCGACGCCGATCTGCCGAATCGGACACTCGACGTAGCCAAGAGTTTTCCCGACGACGAATCGCGCACTTCTATCGTTCCGAGGCCGCTCAGGTACGGCACCAGGGCTTTGGGCCATCGCAAAGTCACCTTGCCCTTTTCCGACGCAGTGCCGGGCATGGTGGACCAAATCCGGTTTCCGTCGACCAAAACATCGATGCTCCCCTCGCGCCCGCTGCCGTGGGTCGAAAAAGTGAGGCGTCGCCTGTTGGCTTCAAGTTCAGTTGTCACACAACTCGTTCCTACACCTGAGATGCCACCTGCGAGGCTCCTCGTATTCATGTGCCGATGTTCTCGGGGATGCTCTCCCGCATTCGCTACTTACGCAAAGCCTATTGCCCACCGATGCAGACGACGTAGTTCTCGGCGCGCACGACGACGCGTTCACACTGTTCAGAAACTATTTGCTTGAAGGTCGTCTGGCCGAGCTCTCCTCGGGCTGGGTTGGCGATTATCAACGGAATCGAGTCGGCCGCATCATCCAACGCATGAAACTCCGCGCCCGCAAGGAACGCGACACTTTCAGCGGGGCCCGGGTCTCCTCGAACAGCGGTTATGCCGGCCGTTTCCATCGCTGTCGCCGCAACTCGCTGCTCCGGCAGAGTCTCGTGGCCAATTCTCGCGAGCACGGACGGAAGAACTACGGGTGCCGTGGACACAGCCATGCCCGCCGCGACCATGATCACGAGCGCGCGGCCCGCCCACCTGCCCCGTTTCCAGATCCGGAGTGACTCGCGGAACAGGTACGTGATCAGCAGCGGCACCACGGCGAACAGAACAATCGCGGCGACTGTAGACAGCGGCTCGGACATACCGGCCTCGACCGTCCACCGCCAGGACGACTGCAGATGTGCCCAATAGATCGAAGGGCCGAGCCGAATCAGGTTGACCACCGCCACCGAAAGCGTCGGCAAAAGAGCGAAAAAAGTAAAACTGAAGCCACGAAGAATCCGTGCCTTCGACTTCCGTACTTGCGGTATTGAAAGGAGCACCACCAGCATTATTGGTATCGCGAGTGCGGCCAAGAGTTGGCTCTGCACCGCAAGACCGGCGAGCACCCCCGAGAGCCAGGGCCGCTTTGAAAGGTTGTAACTGGCCCACACGAGGAAAGCCGCAGCGGGGATTACCCCCGAAAGGATTGCGAAGCCATCCAGCGGCAGGCCAAGTGTTGTGGTGCTCACCACAACCGCCGTCGTCGCTGCAACGAGACCCGCCCATCGGCCACCGAGACGGATGCCGCACAACCACACACCCACGAGCAGTGCACCGAAGAAGAGAATCATGGTAGCTCGAGCGCTGACCACCGGGTCTAACCCGAATGCCAACGCACCGGACACGGGCAACAGGGGAATCGAGCCAACTGGGGCGTACGCGCCTGTCGCCGTTACCAGGTCGCTGGCGTAGCTGGGACCCGAACCCGCGAAAACGTCACGAGGCACGCTCGATACTGCCAGTCTGTGTTTCTCAGACTCCCTCAGCCTGTCCAGGGTCAGCGAACAAACAACGACTACTGTCTGCAGCAGAGCGAAGGTCGACGCCAGCAGCCAGAATGTTATGCGAGCGCGAAACGACGGGCCTTGAACGGTGATGGTCATGTCCGGCTAAAAGAGCCAACTCGCTTGTTCTTTGAACTGGGCACGTAATGCGGGCGCAGGGGTCTTTGAGTACGTGGCAGTCATATGGTCATCATCACGATACGCGAGGATGTTCCCCACGTCAGCTTCGCAGGTGCTCTCGGAACAGAATGAGTCAGAAAGATCAACGAAGGCTGTTCTATCTGGAAGCTCGACTTCGTCCAACAGCGGCGCGCGATCCAGGAACAGTTCTGGGAATGCTGGCGCTCCGTCAATGACGAGACCACACGTTGCGATCAAGGCCGAGCCGATCCACGCGAACGAGTTTCGCGCCCATTCGGGTCGCTGCGGGAGTTCCCGCCAAAGTCATTCGTCGTGACCATGCTTGGGAGCGTCCACACCTTTCTCTAACCAAGCCGTATTACAAATTGGACGCATCCACGGTTAAGAAGTCTGGTTATTGGAACCTCACCATCGACGACACCGATGCCAGCCCCGTGAGGGGTAGAGGTCTTGTGACGAGGGCACTCTCCAAAGGTCGGAGGGTTTCGAATAAGCTTCTGGCAAACCTCCGCTCCAGGAAAACGCCCTGAGCCACCACACGCTTCAACTCCGAGAATCTACCACTGGTCTCTCGCCGCGGCTACAGAACCCCGAGAAAACGACAAGGGCCGATCAAGCTGGCGTATAGCGTTGAACACTCGCTCTGAATTCTTCCCATCCTTTACCGGAAATGTTTTCAACGTCCGCGCCACAAACTCTCGCTTCGCCGAAGGGTTGTTCTCTAACGTGTGCAGGGAATTTACAACTTCATCACACGTAGAAACAACCGGGCCGAAACCGTCCGTTTCATAGTCGTAGTACGCCTTTCCTTCAGTGTGTTCTGCCTCGTAGATCTCCTTGTCAAACTGAAAATACACGACGGGTCGCCCGAGATACGCCATGTTGAACGCTTGTGATGAATAGTCCGTGATCATGACCGATGAACGACAGATGATGTCCTGAATATCGTTGTCACCGTACTTCTGGACCACAACATCGTCAGGGACATCAAAACTGGAAAGATAAGGCTGAATGTTCGGATGGGGGAGAAAGACGATTTTCAGATCATTCCGGCGTGCGTAGTCTCGCAATCCTTCCGAGTGCAGGAGGGATTTCCACTGATGCGCGAACTCGCTCGACGCGAAATTCGGGTTCAATTCACGGTCCGTGATCGTTTTCTTGCCAGCTCCGACCAAGTACTGCCGCCACGTCGGCGCGATGACAATCTGGTTGATCTCCCCTGCAGCAATCCCGCTGCTCTTTTCCAACAGCGCATCGTGCCTGGGCAGACCTGTGAGCTTCACTTCCCTCGGGCCGAATCGAAACGGCGACGTCCCACTTATGTAGTCATGTTCGGCCTGCGTCGACGTAGCAAAAAGGTCAATATTCTTCCCGTTCAACCAATGGGACAGATCCCCTTTGATGATTCCGTGTTGCAGAAATGTGAGCTTCCATTGGGGCTTTCCGTAGCGGCTCGCCGGCAACGGATTCGAAATGTAATGGTCAACATGGCTCGAGATGACATGAGCGGCCGAGAGGAGGAGGAGTCTCCAGCGATAGGATCCAAACTCGATGAGTTTGAAACCGTCTCGACTCAGTCGCGACCAATCCGGAGAATCACGTCGCAACACGTACCAGATCTTGGTGTCGGACTTGTTCTCCCTGATCCAGCGGTACAACTGTTCGGCGCTGTCATTTGCCTCGTTGTCCTTATCCATCAGAACCCAGGCATCGAGATATCTCCTACGGATCCACACTTGGCGCAAAGTGATCCCCAGGAAGACGTCTTGAATGTTAGCCAGCTCGAAACGCTGAGCCTGCTTCTTGGCCCAATTTTTCGTCGCGCGGGCCAAGTGGGAGGACATACGCCCGTGTACCTTCTGAAACCGCGGCGGGATGCCTCTGACCGCTTGGTTGGCCTCGGCCTCCAACACCTGACTACGCCTGAACTTGAAGTTGCTTGAGTCGACTTCTTTCGTCAGCAGTGGTTGCGGTTTGCCATCGAGTTCGAACCTAATCACACCGAGCGATGTGACCCAGAGTCTTCGTTCCTTAATGACATCGTGCCCTATCGTCCTTCGAAGCTGGGTCTTCGCAAATCGCGGTTCGACCAATTCGCCACGCACATAGATATCCTCGCGTGGCTGAGTACCGGTGTATCGATACCTGATTTGTAGAAGGTTTCGATCTGCATCCGTCGGCCCAACGTACACGTTGCCAAGATAACGTTCCTCGCTGTACCCATAAGCGAGTGCTTCCTTCATCCAAAGCGGAACTCTCATCATGTCGAAGCCAAGCACGACTTCCGGTTCAATGTGATCCATGACCTCTTCGAGCGTGCGGTGAAAGGCCGCAAGCACCTCCGGGGCCTGGGAGCGAGCACCAGACGGGTTTACAGAATCACTCTTGAACATCCAAAGGATGTCATAAATTACAAGGGTCTGGAGCCACCGGGGAACTTCACCGGCGCTCTGCTGGGCGGCCAGCAACGCATTGAGGTAGCCAGATTTCGGCACATCCGTGTACGAGCGAGAATCCGCTTTACTATTCTGGACGGTCGAACTTCCGTCACTGCGCTGACGATAGAAGTAGTGGGCCTCAGATACCAGTCCGATCACGGGCGCGGGCGCTGCCAACAGATACCGCGATATAAAGTTTCCATCTTCGAATCGTGATCTCAACTTCTCATCGAACTTGAGCTCATTATTTTGAATGACTTCGCGCTTGAAGAAACTCATGACCGCGTTGCCATGGATAAAGTTGGGCTTCCCGATGAGATTTGTCGTCGAATTGCCAAGCCTGAAACGAAAGCTAGTTGGGTGGTTGTCGACAAATCGCTCGGGTGATTCGTGCCACATGATTATGTGGCCAGCGAACAGCACTGTGTTACGGCTTTCCGGGGCACCCATATATTCACGAATTTCTTCGAAGAAATTGGAACTCAAAGTATCATCAGGGTCAGGGAAACAAACCCATTGGCCAGATGCCAGCGTCAAGCCTCTATTTCTTGCAGAGGCCTGCCCGCCATTCTCTTTATGGATGACTCTTACGTTGTTCGGAAACTTCCGCGCGAACTCTTCACAAAGGCGCAAAGACTCGTCTGTCGAGCCGTCGTCAACCAGAGTTATGTCGAGACTTTCAATGCCAACGGTTTGAGCCTGGAGCGAAGCGAAGTAGTCGGGAAGGTACCGTGCGACGTTGTAAACGGGAGAAATTACAGAGAACTGCCGGGTGGTCACGAATTAGTTCCTTCACGGATTGGTATCTGCCCCTTGGAAGGGCTCTGAACATGCTGGCTTCGGGCGACAGCGAAAACCGGGAATCCTATGAGGCTATTCGCTACTCGCCGATAAGCGGTAACTGGCAATACCTATGTCAGTTTCTTGAGGCACAGAGTTCGTCCACTCCTACGCACCGCCAGGAGGTCAGTATCCCTGATCGGCAGTGGCAGATCCCGTAACGCCTGTGCGCCGAGAACTACCGGTACCGAATGTGGCTCGGCCTTTCCGCCGCGAGCGGCCAAGAGTGCAACTTCAAGCTCTCCGTCACTCGAGACGGTCCAAGAGCTCATCTGATCGGAGATGTCAAGCCTGACGGACCAATTTTGCTCCGATTTTGTGACCGTCGCGTGCGTCGCCAGGCCCGCAACGTGCGCTCCGACGATAGTGGTCTGTGGAGGCAAAATGACATTCCCAGAAAAGCCCAAGGACCTCGGTGCGTCTGATGTGACCGCATCCAAGAAAATGCACCCCTGAGGATACTCCTCTAGCTTGAGGTTTCCGGTCGCGGCCCCGTAAGCCCTCAGCGTTCCCGTTCCTGCCGGCACCGAATGGGTTCTGCCTTCCGCCCAGCTGAGAGCCGCCTGGTTCCCGGCCACATCCTCAACACGAACTGTCCAAGACACCGACTTCGCGGTCGAGTCCTGTTCTGCCAGGAATGGAAGGTCAGCAACAGCCTCCAATTGGCCGTCTGCGAGCTTGCTCACGCGTGTCACATGCTTGGTTTCGAAAGAATCTGCTCGAAAGATCATTTTCACGAATTGACGATTGTCAGTCGATCGAAAAGTGACTCGAATCTGCCTTTCGTCGAGAAGAACATTGCCGACGATGCACGCAGGCCTTTCAAGAAGCAGCTTTGCGCCCACATGTCGGTTGGGGTTCGTCACGAACCTTAGTCGAAGGCCCTGCCCCACCATGCGCGAGCCCATCTCTGTCAGGGCTCCCCGGGAGGAGATGTTTCCCAGCGCCTCCGTGATGCTCAAGCCCCCTGCGGATACGCGCACGTCAAGTGTCCACTCGCTGGGGTCGCTGAGTCGAGAGACAAGGTCGTGAATTCGGAACTCTGCGACATAACCGCGACCCACGGTGTTTGCGGAGCCCGCTGCCTTCGAAGGAACTAACGCCGGTTCATCCGACTGACGGACCACAGCATGGGTGACCGCACCATTCGACCTATTCGTCGCCAGTACCTCAACGCGATTCGGCTGCAGTTTTTGGTCGACCCCGGGGATAGACGCGCTGCCAGAAAGCCGAAGCGTCAAGTCGGTTTGGTCGCCGACCCAGGCACCACGAACCAACTGTTGTCTCAAGGTCATCTGGTCCGGTCGAGTCAACAACACGTCAGAAGGCAGGGTATTGAGGGTGGCCTCGGTCAAAGGAAGGGAGTGGACAACGCCGGAGGGCGATACTGTGGCCGGAAAATTCGACAATTCGTATCCGCCGCCCTCACGGAAAGAGTTCAGCTGCCCGCTCAAACCCAAGTCAAGAAGCAGCAGGGCAACTCGCTTCTCTGGCGAAACTCGCACCAGCGCACCCGATAGCTCATGCTCCCGCAGCCTCTGGAGCACCGAGCGCAGTATCTGAAAATACTCAGCATCTGCGATGGAGTCATTGTTCAAGTACCAGTGCAGATGCGTGCCGTAAATCGTGTCGTACCAACCCTCGAGGACCTCACTCGAGGCTTCGGCGCGAAGCGTCTCGAGGCTGAGATCCCAAGCGGCAACTCGATCAATGAGATCGGCCAACTCTTCGGGGCGCTGACTGATCGACGAGCGATCTTCCCGTCTCCGGTACTCGTAGGTGACATCGGTGAGCACGTTCAAACATGAAGCACGGTTGAGCATCTGCGCAATCAGCGGTTGATCCTCATAGATGACACCAATCCGAAACTTCAGCCCCTGCTGGTTCCAGAACTCACGCCGATAAACTTTGCCGACGGGATAGTTGTTGCGCAACAGCGCAGGGAACTCCCTCAGCGTGATTCCTTGGCGGGAAATCGAGTGCACGCCCTTGGCCCAGGCCGGTACCCATTTACGAGTGGAGTCGAATCGGCTCAGCGCCCCGACAACGATATCTGCATCATTGGAGCGCGCAGAGCGCACGAGCACTGCGAGCGCATCGCGCGGGAGTCGATCGTCAGAATCGACGAAAGATACATATTGCCCCCGTGCGCGCGCGACGCCGGCGTTTCGAGCTGCCCCTGGGCCGGAATTGGCCTGGGTCAGCACCTTCACTCTCGGGTCACGGTTTGCGAGTTCGGCGGCGATAGCCGCTGAACCATCTGTTGAACCGTCATCAACCAGTATCACCTCGATGTCGCGCAAGGTTTGATTCACGATCGATGCCAGGCTCTCGGCAAGATAGCCTTCCACGTTGTAGAAAGGAAGTATGACACTCACCGAAGGTGCATTCGGGGCGACCGTTGTTATTGCCCGTCGGACGCCGCTTCTCAGTCGTTGCCAAAGGCTCATCTGGCTGCTGCTCTCAATTCTTGACTCCGGCAGCCCATCGGCCAGCCCGCGTCCATACTCGCACACGCCGCAGCTCGCCTCCTCCCCATGCTATTTTTGGGGAGGCTCATCAGACGGCCGGGTGCTGCTGACATTTGAAGCCTGATCGACTACGCACGCAAACCCCTGAAGGAGCTGGTCTCGGGAGATGACGACTGACCGGGCTCCTGGCAACGCGACGGATCGCGGATCGCTCGCTGAGCGATTTGCTTCAGCAGCGGGATACGAGCTACTGACCAATATCTTCGCCATCGCCGGTATCTCTGCCCTTCTGGCCGGTACAACGACGTGGGTCGTTCTTGCGTTGACGGGGATCTCGTTCGTACTCTCTCTCAGTTCGCACCTCCGTCGGATAAAAAAGGGCACTCAGCATATTCGCCCGACTGGGGAGTTCACGGTATCCCGCGTCATCATCGCCGTCACCGTCGGTGCGTTGTACATGGGAGAGTCACCACTGTGGGTCGTCTGGCTCGCCACCGGCCTTCTGGCTGCGTTGATCGCCGCCGAGATCAGCTGCGCGCGCGTCGCCTGGGGTGCTATCCCACATTCCGTCAGACTCCCCGGAATCACCATCCCCAACAAGTGCCCATTCGCTGCCGCCTGGATCTTCTATATCAATTCCGCGGCCCTGCTCGTTCTCGCTGCGTCGTCACTTGCCGGGGCTTCCGCGTGGATCGGCATGGCGGTCACAGTTGTGGCTGCCGTTCCGAGCGCCGTGATTCTGCTCGACGGGATCTACCGCATTCGGGCGCGACGTATCGCCGAAAGGCGCATCCGCCACTCGCTCACTGAGTTGGCTCCGACCTTCGCCGTGCATTGGGATGCGCCGCTTGGCACCGAATACCAACTCTCGATGTGGCTGCCCTACTTGGAACGGCTGAACAAGAAGTTCTTCGTGATCGTGCGCAACCAGGGCACGTTTCACGCGGTGAGTGCGCTCACCAGCGCCCCCGTACTCTTGCGCAAGACGATGGCCGACCTCGATGCGATGATCGTGCCGACTCTCAAGACTGCTTTTTACACCAACAATGCGGTACGCAATTCACACTTCGTGCGGTTCTCGGAGCTCACTCACATCCAGTTGAATCACGGCGACAGCGATAAGGCTCCGAGCTATAACCCGGTTTTCCGCATGTTCGACAAGAACTTCGTCGCAGGCCAGGCGGCCATCGACCGCTTCGCGAACCACGGGGTGGTTGTACCCCGCGAGTTCTTCTCCATCGTCGGCCGGCCCCAGGTCGAAGGCATCCAGGTTGGACCGGCCACCTCCAGCGGAGCGGGACTGACGGTGCTCTACGCTCCGACCTGGGCCGGACACAACGCCGACTCGGACTACAGTTCGCTTCCCGTGGGATACGGCATCGTGGAAGGGCTCGTGAAGCGGGGCTGCACAGTCATCTTCCGCAGTCATCCTTACACCCGCCGCAACAAGGCGCACGCGGCGGAAGCAGACCGCATTCAGAGTCTCCTGGCCCAGGACGCCGCCGCAACAGGTCGCCCGCACCGCTGGGGTGAGGCCGCAGAGAAGACTCTGGGCATGACCGAGTGCTTCAACGCCGCGGATGCCCTGATTTCTGATGTCTCCAGCGTGGTGCCCGACTTTCTCTACAGCGAGAAGCCGTTCGCCATGGCGAGCATGACGGCAAGCATCGCGACGTTCGTGGACGAGTTTCCGATCGCCAGGGTCGCCTACCTCTTCGACCGCCAGCTGGAGAACTTGGAGGCTCAACTCGATCTGCTTCTCGGCACCGACCCCCTGAAGCAGCAGCGCCACGCGCTGAAGTCGTACTACCTGGGCGACTTCGATCCGGCTCACTACGCCGATGCGTTTCTCACGGAAGCAACAAAGTTCGTCTGAACCGAACCTCCGGCCTTACGGCCGGTAGAGCCTCAGATCGTGAGAGCTGAGGCCAGATCATCTGATCCCGACATCGGCCCACTGCAGGTTGTGATCGGAACCCTGGTAGGCGGGGTCGATCTTCCCGCTCTTCAGAACAATCTGGTTCACGTACTCGAAGGCGCCCGGGGCCTTCTTCAGCATCACATAGTCGATTCTGGGCGCGGTGTACTTGTAGGCGAACGCCGTGAACGGGTAGCCCTTGGCGCCCTTGTTGTCGATCTGGTTCGTGATGTTCGCCGTCGCATGTTTCGGGTTCGAGCGTTTCGTCGCGGCGCTGGCGTCGTAGTACCCCGCGTCTCTCAATGCAGTCTGTGCGCCGTTCGGCATTTCTTCAAAGCTGGAGTTCAAATCGCCCAAGAGCACGATAGGGAGCTCTCCCGCCTTCTGGGACAGATACGAATCGATCGCTTTCGCCTCTGCTACACGAAGTGCATCGGGTGCGTCGTTCTGCGCCGGGAGGTGCACGGCGGCAGCGACGAACTGCTTCCCGGATGAGATGATCTCAAACTTTGCCCAGGAGAACCAGCGGTTATCGAGATTACTGGGCCACGTCTTGCCGAGCAATTTTTTCGGCGAGACGTACTCGCTGGCCAGTACTTTCACGACCGCGGGCTTGTAGAGAAGGTGGGCGCCATTGGTGCCGTCGGCGGCGGGGGGAATTGTGCCGGCAACACGGTAGTCCTTCACCAGGCCGGTGAGGTCTTGCAACTGGGTCTTGCCGTTTCCAAGGCCCGCATCGCCGGTGGTCAGCTCCTGGGTTCCCACCACCGACGCACCGGACTTCACGATGCCCGCGGCCACTTTGTTTCGGCGGTCCTTCCAGGTGTATCCCTTGATCTTTGCCGAAGCCGCCGCGCTGTGCACGTTCCAGGTCGCCACCCTGAGCTTGGTGCCACTCGCCGCTGTCGGCGACGTGTACGAATGTGAGCCCGCCAACGAGAGTCGGTAACCGGCCGCCTCATTCTTCGTGTTCGGCATGGAACTGCTGGCGGATGCCGAATTGTAGGTCGCAACTTTCACGTGGATCGGGTTTCCTGACCCCGTGCCGAGCTTGCTCCGAAGGTTCGCGGGAACCGTCAGCGTGATCGATGTGGTGGTCGCGGGAAACCAGGCCGACTTGAAGACATCCTTCGTGATCCCGCCTTCGGAGCCGGCGATGACCCCCACCTTCGTTGCCCGGCCCTGGCCGGTCCAGCTCACCTTGATCTTGTGCTCACCGGCCGGAACCACGTTCACCTTGAGCTCCCGTGGGTAACCCGCCTCAGGGGTGGCGCCTGTGATCGCACTTGCGGTCAGCGTCTTACCGTTGCTGCCTATCGCGAGAACCCGCACATAGTATTTGGCCTTGTTGGCTACGCCGGTGATCAGCTGGGAGAGCTCCGTCTTCGCATTGATCTTCTTGGCACCCTTCAGCGACGAGCTGGTGCCGTATTCGACTGCATAGCTCACGGCTCCGGGAACCGCCGGCCAGGCTGCGGTGATCGACCGGTCACCGCCGACGACGGTGATCGCGGTGAGGCACTGCTTGAGCGATTGGACGGCCGCGGTCAAGACACCGGTCCCGCCCAACAACGAAACCCTCTCAACCCCCAGCGTGCCAATGTTTTGCAATGCCTGCTGGGGCACACACGACTTCGGCACCACAAACAAAGGCGAGCTCTTCGAGCCGGCGAGGGCCGCGCCAGCGAGCGCATCCGGGAAGGAGGTGCCGGTCGCGAGATACGCAGACTGCGCTGTCGTGAATGATCCGGCGTTCAGCGCGACCGAGGTCTCATAGCGGTCATTGCCTGCCAGGCGCTTCACATTCGCGAACTTCTTGACCTGCGCTTCGATCCCGGTGCTGACCACGCCGGTTCCTCCGGCGATGTAGACCGTCGAAACGCCCGTCTTCTTGATCAGGTCGACGGTCTGCGTGTCGAGAGATGCGGCTTTGCCGTCGGCCAGCAGCACCGGGGCCGCCTTGGCTCCGGCGGCCGCTCCCGCGGAGAGCGCGTCCGGGAAGTCGCGCCCGGTTGCGATGTACAACGAGGTTGCCTTGGGAAAGGCCTTCGCGACAATCGCCCGCGACGTTGCATATCGGTCACTGCCCTGGAGACGCGTTGTGTTCGGCTGCACGGTTTTGAGCTTGTCGAACACGGCGTTCGTCACAACCCCTGTACCACCAGCCACCAGAATTTGCTCCGGCTTGAGCCGTTTGAGTTCGGTGAGAACGTCGCCAGGAATCGAGTTGTGCTCGACCAGGAGGAGGGGTCCGCCGGCGTTGCCCGCGGCCGGGGCCGCGCTCAGAGCATCGGGGTAGTCGGAGCCTGTAGCGATGTAGACCACGGAAACGCCGGGCGTGAAACCCGCCTTCGATATCGTGACCGCGGTCTGGTAACGGTCATTCCCCGCCAGACGATTCACCGCTGGAGCGGTAGCCGCCTCGGCCGAAGCCACCGGAACGATCGTGGTGAGTACTCCGGCGAGCAGGCCGCAGCCGACCATAAGGGCTAAAAAACGTCGCATTCTGTGGGTCTCCCGAAGTTGTTGTGCACAAGACCTGCCCCACGCTAACAGAGGCAACCCGGGAAATGCTGGCCCCAGATCGTGGCTCACCTCACCGGGCGAGTTGCGAACCCGCCAGCCCGAGGTTCGCCGTGTCACGCGAGGAACGGCAGAATAGAACAGATGACACACTCGCCCGCGCCGCTCACGATACTGCAGAATCTCGTCTTCGCCGACGACTCCAGCACCGCACGACCCCTGTATCTCGATGCACACTCCGCGCCGTCTACCCGGGTCACGGGGCGCACTGTTGCCCACGTGTCTGCCGGTGAGACGTTGTCACTTGCCAGCTATTTCAACGCGTTCGCCGCCGGGTACTGGGCGCACTGGACCGTGGTGCGCGAGGTGACCCTCGAAGTGGCAACCACGGGCCGCGGCACGATCACTGTGATGCGCTCGGATGCCGAGGGCGCGGCGTCTGTCGTCGACTCGCGCCCGATCTCTGGGGCATCCACCAGCCACTTCGAGCTTTCCCTCACCGGCTTCGAGTCCGGTGGTTGGTACTGGTTCGATGTGGCGGCGGATGAAGATGTGGAGATCACCGCGGCATCCTGGCAGACCGCCCAGGCGCCGGTAACCGCTGGTCTGCTCTCGATCGCCGTTACCACGTTCAACAAGCCGGACTATTGCGTGCGCACGCTGGAGGCGCTCGCCGATAACCCCGCCCTGCTCGCGGCGGTCGACAAGATCTTCATCATCGACCAGGGCGACAAGAAGGTCGCCGACGAGCAGGCCTTCCCGGCTGTTGCGGCCGCTCTGGGGGAGCATCTGGAGATCATCGACCAGGCGAATCTGGGCGGCTCGGGCGGCTTTTCCCGCGGAATGGTGGAAACGCTCAAACGGGAAGACTCCGCGTTCGTGATGCTGCTCGATGATGACGTCGAGGTGGAGCCCGAAGGGATCCTGCGCGCGGTACAGTTCGCGCGCCTGTGTGCCTCCCCCACGATCGTCGGCGGGCACATGCTCGACCTCAACAACAAGACGGTGCTGCACGCCTTCAGCGAGATCGTCGACCGCAACCGATTCGTGTGGGGCTCACCCGACCCCAGCCAGGAGCGCCACGACTTCGCCGAGGAATCGTTGCGAGACACCCCGTGGTTGCACGCCCGCCAGGACGGCGACTACAACGGTTGGTGGATGTGCCTGATCCCGACCACCGTTCTGCGCACCGTTGGACTCTCCCTGCCGCTGTTCATCAAGTGGGACGACTCCGAATACGGTCTGCGCGCGGCCGACGCCGGTTTTCCGACCGTCTCGCTCCCCGGCGCAGCACTCTGGCACATCTCGTGGCTCGATAAGGATGACTCGCTCGACTGGCAGGCCTACTTCCATGCGCGCAACCGGCTGATCGCTGCGCTGTTGCACTCCCCGGCTCCTCGGGGCGGGACGCTGCTGAGCGAATATCGCAAACAAGACCTCAAGCACCTGTTGTCGATGCAGTATTACACGGTGACGCTACGACACCAGGCGTTTCGAGACGTTCTCGACGGCCCGGCCGGGCTGCACGCAGCAATGCCCACCAAGCTCGGCGAGGTGCGCCGGTCTGCAGCCGCGTTCGCGGAGACGAAAGTGTATCCTCACGATGAGGCCCCCGCCGCTAACGAGGGCGAACGCTCCTATCCAGCTGACGAGAAGCGTGGCCCCCGTGGTCGCGCGCTTCTGCTGTTCATCGGCAAGGAAACCTTGAGGCACTGGTTCACGTCTCCCCGGCAGAAGGATGTCGACGCGCCCCAGGTTCGTCTGTCCAAACGTGATGCCACCTGGTGGCGCGTGCCGGGCTTCGACAGCGCACTGGTCGACACGGGCGACGGCACAGGCTCATCCTGGTACACGCGCGACCGTGCTCGCTTTCGCGGGTTGTGGCGGGAAAGCATGCGCCTGAACCGTGCACTCGAGAAGAACTGGGACAGGTTGCGCGATCAGTATCGTGCGGCCGCGCCCGAGATCACGTCGGTGGATGAGTGGGAAAAGACGTTCCGACGGTGACAGGCGCCTCAACCGCTGCCCGCAAACCCCGGGACCCCTTTCTCGACAACGCTAAAGTCGTGCTCATTACCCTCGTGGTCGTAGGGCATCTTCTAGAGAACGTGACGCCTTCAGGAGCAGCTGATGGCGCCTACACATGGATCTACTTGTTCCACATGCCGGCGTTCGTTGCACTCTCAGGCTATCTTTCACGCAGTTTCACGGCTACGCGCAAGCAATGCCTCTCGCTCATTACACTTCTGATCGCGCCCTACATGGTCTTTCAAACGATCATTTCGATAGAGCGATGGTCGATGGGTGGCGCCTTCAGCTTGAACTTCTTTCAGCCGAACTGGGCGCTCTGGTATCTGTTGGCTCTGGCGGCGTGGAGGCTCATGACTCCGTTGCTACGCGTTATTCCGCATCCGCTGTTGGTGTCGATCGTTGTTTCCGTTCTTTCCGTCACGTACGGCGGAATTTCGCAGGATCTGAGTGGCGCACGAATTCTCTCCTTCCTGCCGTTCTTCACCCTTGGGCTAATGACGACGCCGGAACGACTGGAGCGTTTCAAGGAGGCCACGAGCGCGCTCTGGGTTCGGTCACTGTCGGCAATGTTGCTCGCGTCGACATTCATTGGGACCTATTTCTTGCGTGATTGGATCGCACGCCGTTGGCTATACATGTCCGGTCGCGAAAGTGATTTCGACATGTCCAACCTTGAGCTGATCATCCTGCGATGCAGCGTGCTCCTTGCGGCATTCGTTCTGACGTTGGCCGCACTGACTCTCATACCGCGGCGCCACAATCTCCTCACCTCTCTCGGAGCTGCGAGTCTTGGCGTTTACTTGTTGCACGTTGCGATCGTGTACCCACTCAAGTTCACGATTGGAGATTGGAAAGGTTGGAGTCTCTTTTCCGTCGTTGGACTGATATTTGCCGGGATTGTGCTTTCGCTCGCGCTGGCTACTCCCCCCGTCCAACGGGCAACCCGGTGGCTGCTCGACCCGATCAATTTGATCGGTCGCCTGCGCCGGTCCCGGCCCCGGCCCCGGTTCGACGATGTGGTGAACGGACCGGACAGTGAAATTCTCGAGGTTCACCCCAAGGACCCTCGAGTCGACGAAATTCTGGAACCACGTGCTAGACCAACACCGCACGGGCGCCAGCAAGATCATAGCGGTGGATGAGTGACAAAGGATTTTCCGTCGACCAAGACCAGTTTGCGCGACCCGCACATGGAACAGCGCCGCCGCCGATGGCTTCGTCGCGTGCTGCTATTTGTCGCCATTACAGTCGCCGGCACCGTCGGCACCATTCTCGCTTACCCGTGGGGCAAAGCCGCCTACGCCGCCGTCGCTACCGCCTCGCACACGACAGACGTGCACACCACGGCATCCTATGAGACGCTCGACGCGGAGTGGGCAGCCGCGGAGAATGCAGCCAGCTATAGCTTTCTGGTCGCGACCGACTCAGCGATGAGCGACGTGGTGTGGAGCGAAGTGAACACCGAACCACACGCTCGCGCCGAGGGGCTCAGCAATGGGAACGAATACTGGTACCAAGTGAACTCGTTCAACGCGTTGGGCTTCGCCGGCGAGGCAACCACTCCGCAGTCGGTCACGACGCAGTTTCGGCCGGTGGATCCCCCGGTTGGGCTCAAAGTCACCCCCCTCTCGCCGACGAGCGTGCGAGTCACCTGGAAGCCTGCCACCTGGGCGACCGGCTACACCGTGACCCAGTCGACAGACAAAGCCGAGCCCATGCGTGGTGTCGAACATGAAGCCACGCTGTCTGCGGTGACTATTGAAGATCTCCCCGTCGAAAAGTACGGACGCGACTACTTCTTCAGCGTGCAATCAAAAAATGGCGAGAACCTCTCCCCGCCATCGGCAACGGCTGTCGGCAATACGTTCCCGACCAAGCCGGCCGCAGTGACACTTTCGGGCCGATCATCTCTTGGGGTGACAGTCGCCTGGCAGCCAAGCATGAACGCGCAGGAGTACGTGGTGGAACGGGCATCCGACGAGTTCTTCATTCATCCGGAGAATGAATACCGGGTTCCGCTCGCCTACACGCGGCTGACGGTCAACGACCTGAGCCCAGGAGCAATCAGCTATTTTCGCGTGCGGGCTGTCAACGGCGATGCCAGCGTGCTGGGGGATGCGGTGGTGACTGCGCAGGCGTCCGATGCCGCCACGATCCCGCTCCAGGTCGCCAGTTACAACGTGCGCAGTACCCGATACGATCCGGAAGGGCAGCCCTGGAAATCGCGTCGCTCGCGGGTGGCTGAGTTGATCAATGCGGCCAAACTAGACGTGATCGGCCTGCAGGAGGCGAGCGCTGTCGTGAGGGGGCCGGCCGGGGCACGCAGCCAGGTCGACGATCTTGCTTCACTGACGAAGCCCCGGTTGACGAAGTCGAAGGCAGCGCACCTGGGGACCTCCATTCTGTACGACGCAAAGAAGTTCGAGCCCGTGCGCCACGGAGTGATCAACCTGGCCTACGTGCCCGGTGACACGTCGACACGGGCTGCGGTCTGGCAGGAAATGCGAGACAAGAAGTCGAAGGCGCGCTTTCTCGTGGTCAACGCCCACTTGTCAAACGGCCCAGGGGCTGACCGCAACAAGGCACGATTCAACCAGAGCCAGGCGATAATCGAAGCTCTGAAGAAGATCAACCCGGGGGGAATGCCTGTCGTCCTGACGGGGGATCTGAACACGTTCGACAGCCGGGCTGAGAAGACTCCGTTGAACATGTTCTCCGAAATGGGCCTTGCCCGCACCGATCTTTCTGCAGCGAGGACCACAAACAACGAGTTCAACAGTTTAAGCCGGTTCGGCGGTTCTGACGGCAGCGAGCGAGGCACCAAGCTTGATTACATCCTCGCTTCTGAAGACATTGGAGTCGAGCAGTTCACCGTGGTGCTCGACACCACCGCCAGCGGCAAATTGCGCGCCAATGAGGCATCGGATCACCGGCCGGTCGTCGCCCATCTGAGAATGCCCGTCGTCAAGTAACCGGGGCGCTCCGGTCCTGCTCTCGGTGAGCTCAGTGCCTCCGTGCCTCGGTGCCCCAGTGCCCCAGTGCACGATTCAGGGTCTCAGAGCCTCAACGCCTCAACGCCTCAACGATTCAGAGGAGAGCCGTCTAGAGTCAGAGGATGGCATCCCCCTCGTCATCCGCCGCGTTGAGCAGCGTTCGCCTCGACGTATGGATCTGGGCCGTGCGCGTTTTCAAGACACGGTCGCTTGCCACGGCGGCCTGCCGGGCAGGCCATGTGCGCCTGAACGGGGAGCGCGCGAAGGCCGCCCAGGCGGTACGGCCGGGCGACGAGGTGCGGATTCGGATAGCGGGCTTTGATCGCATCCTGATCGTGAAGCACCTGCTGGTCAAGCGGGTGGGAGCGCCGGCTGCCGCGGCGGCAGTGACCGATCTCACGCCGGCCCCATTGCCGCGCGAAGAAGCCGCGATCGCGCCACAGCGGGACCGCGGCACCGGGCGCCCCACAAAGCGCGAGCGCCGAGACCTGGAGAAGCTGCGTGGGCGTTGACGGCATCCCGTGCCGACGGATGCCTCCTCCACAGATAGTTCTTTGACCTCATGTCCACAGCTTAGCGACATTATATTCGAATGTCAGTGGCTCACCTTATCATAGAAATATGTCAGAGATCGGAAGTTTCTTCGATGAACTGGTTGCCCAAGTCCAGGCAGCCGGCGTGCGTGCTGCCGCCTACGCCGCCCTCTCCGATGATGATCTGACCGCCGCCCATGTTGCGGCCACAGCCCTCATGCGTGCGGCCGAGAACAGTGCGTCGTTGTCAGCTGCCGAAATCGACCGTCGGTCGAGTCGGATGCTGGGGCAAGACGGCCTGGCCTGGCGCAGGGGGCACGTCAACTCCGAGGCAATGTTGCAGAGCCTGACCGGAGACGGCAAGCAAGCAACACGCCGTCGTCTCAGGGTGGGAACAATGGTGGCCGAGGCTGAGGCCGCGATAGAACTCGCCGTCCAGTCAGCCCAGAACCCAGAAGATGACTCTCTGGCACAGTTGGCCGCCACCGGCCAGGTGTGGCACTCACCTCTCGGCACCGCGGTTGCGGGCGGGGTGATCGGAGCTGAAACCGCTCACTCGATCCGGCAGGGGCTCGGCGAACCCGCACCCGGCGTGACCGCCGAGATGCTGGCCGAGGCTGTTGTCTCACTCATAGCCGAGTGCGCGCACCTGAACGCCGACCAGGCCCACAAGGAGGCGCGGTGGGCTCGGGACCAGATCGACGCCGCGGGGATCGCGGCCCGCGCCGAGAACAAGCGCGAACGACAGTCTCTCAAAGTGTGGGTGCAGACCGACGGCATGGTGGCTGGCCGGTTTTTGCTCGATCCCGAAAACGGCATGTTCGTCAAAGACATCGTCGACCAGTTGATCTCTCCTCGCACCGGCGGCCCCCGCTTTGTCAAAGAACCGAGCAAAAAGTGGTACCAGAGGGTGCTGAACGACCCTCGCACCACTGAGCGCATCGCTGCCGAAGGGCTCGTCGAACTGCTCCATGTGGCGGTGAACGCTGACCCGGGCACGATCTATTGCGGATCCAGCCCCACGGTCAAGCTCATCGTCAGGGAGACCTCACTTGAAGCTGCCCGCACAGGCCTCGAACACGGATTCATCGAGGGTCACCCCGACGCAGTGCCGATCGAAACGATCGAACGCGAGCTGTGTTCATCGGGAGCCGTTCCCATCATGTTCGACGATGGTGGTGAGTGCGTAAACGTGGGCCGGCAGTTGAGACTGTTCAATCAGCGTCAGAGGCAGGGCCTCGCCGCGCGAGACGGCGGCTGCATGTGGCCCGATTGTGACCGGCCACCCTCGTGGACCGAGGCGCACCACATCGAACAATGGAAACGAGATCGAGGCAGAACCGACATCGGGCTGGGCATCCTGCTCTGCAAACGACATCACCTGCTACTCCACAACAAGAAGTGGAAGATCATTCGGGTGGGCAAGGTGCAGTATGAACTGATCCCGCCGGAATCCGAGGATCCGAAGCGTCGACCGATCCCGCTGCGCAGCAAGTCACGGCTTCACCCAGGTTCGCCGGTGACAGTGGCGACAGCAGAGGCGACGTCGGATTCCCCTGTCCGAAACGAGCTCAGACTTGCTTCGGTTCAGGCCACGTAGTCACCCCAACCGCGCGACGCAGGAAGGCCGCCCGGGCAGACTGCGCTGAAGCCGGGTGATCTCTGCAACCTTTGTGGTCCACGCGTCGGCCTCCTCGGGCTTTCCTCCCCCTAGTCAGCCTCTGCAACGTTTCACCCACGTGTCGGCGCTATAGGGTCCGGCGACGTTCTGACTCCCTGGTCAGCCTTATCAGGCCCGGCAGCGTTCAAACCAATGGGTCAGCCGCATCTAACCGTGCAGTATTCCCACTCCCGCATCCAGCCGAATCAGGCCCCTGCAGACTTCTGAATCACCAGTGTCAGCGCTCTCGTTGGCTGGCAACCTTATTGAGTACGCCGTGTGCGGCCTCATGGACGGAATCCAAGCCAGCGGCGCGGGCAAACCGGCTGATGGCACCGACCACTTCGACTTCACTGGCCACCAGCGCGCGCTCACTTTCTTCCAAGACGGGGTCACCACCGTGAATCGCAATCCATATCTCGATCCACCGCAGTACGGAACGCCACGCATCATCGAGGTCAGCGGCGAACAACAGCAGTTCATGATTGCTGCCCTCGCCCAAGCCGGACGACCGCTCGTCGTTCTCGGATCGCAATTCCAAACGAACGGTGGCCTCAGCAGCGGCGTGTTGAAGTGTCTCACGCACTCGCTCCGCGCCGATCGTTGTCGCCACACGACTGATCGTTGCCAACGACACTCGCTGGAGCTCGTCCGAAGTTCGTGCGCGGATGAGCTCAGCCCAAGGAATTGATGCAAAATCGACATCTTGAGTTGGATCAAACATAGTATTCCGATCGCTTCGATCGCGTCGCTCTCAAGGCGCGTTTCACGCTGATTCTACTCCGGTCGAACTGCGGCTCCCAGACCGGAGGGACAGGTTGTTCGCTTGAACTTGCGATTTCCACGCCGTGCGCGGGCAGTGCATCTGGGGCGCCCGCGGTCAGCCATACACTCAAGGCATGACCACCAGTTTCCGGCGCCTCGTGGTCATCGTCAACCCGGCGGCGTCGTTCGGCAGGAATCGGCACGTAGGACCGCAAGTGGTTTCTGCACTGCAAAGAGCCGGGCACCGGGTGACCGTGCTCGAAGACCCAGACCAGACCCGGTTGCACGATCTGGCCACCGCCGCGCTCGCCGATGTCGAGGCTCCGGATGCTCTGATCGTGGTCGGCGGCGACGGCATGGTGAGTCTCGGCACCAACCTGCTCGCCGAAGGCACAATTCCGCTGGGCATCATCCCCACGGGCACCGGCAATGACATGGCACGCGGGCTCAGAATTCCGCTCGATGATCCGGCCGCAGCCATTTCGGCGCTTCTTGGAGCGCTCAACGAGCCGGCACGAGCAATCGACGTCGGCCGTGTCTATGACGGCGAAGAAGCCGTGACCTGGTTCGCCGGTGTCTTCTCGGCCGGATTCGACGCGATCGTCAACGAACGGTCAAATCGAATGCGCTGGCCACGCGGCAGAAGTCGTTACAACGTGGCCCTGGTGCGTGAGTTGGCAATGTTGAAACCGATCCAGTACCGGATCACACTCGACGGCACGCAAATGCACACTCGGGCGATGCTCGTCCTCGCGGCCAACAACACCTCGATTGGCGGCGGGATGCTGGTGACCCCCGAAGCTGAACTCGACGACGGGCTCTTCGACGTGCTGATCGTGCAACCACTGGGTCGTCTGGCGTTCCTCCGAATCTTCCCTCGCGTGTTCAAGGGCACTCACATCACCGATCCGAGGGTGCAGATCGTGCGCGCGCGGTCGGTTCGCATCGAGGCAGACGAGGTAGTCACCTACGCCGACGGCGAGCGTGTCGGCGCGCTCCCCCTGCGGGTCGAGATTCGCCCGAGGGCACTTCTGGTACTCACCCCACCGCAGTAGGGATCCGATGGCCGCGAACTCGGGAATGCAACAACTGACGTGCGCAGGCAACCCTTGGAACATCTCGTCGTGCGCAACCTTTCGCGAGGGTGCGCACAACCAGACTCAGCGGATCAGTTCAGGGCGCTGGCCCGCTCCTGCGTGTGGGAACGCCGCCACCCGTGGGTCAGTTCGCGACGCTCGCGCGCTCGGGAAACACCGGTGGATGGCTCGCAGCCATCTCCTCAAGCACACGAACGACCTGGCTGCTGTAGCCGTATTCGTTGTCATACCAGATGTACAGCACCAGGTTCTTGTCGTCGCTGATCGTCGCGAGTCCGTCGACAATTCCGGCACGGTGGGAACCGACGAAATCGCTGGAGACCACCTCGGGGGAATCGATGTAATCGATCTGCTGCTGCAACGGGGAATCCAACGACAGGTTTCTCAGGTAGGAGTTCACCTCGGCCTTCGTCGTGCCCTCGTTGAGCGAGAGGTTCAGGATCGCCATAGACACGTTCGGCACCGGAACTCGGATGGCGTTTCCGGACAGCTTGCCCTCGAGTTCCGGCAACGCCTTGGCCACTGCCTTGGCGGCGCCGGTCTCGGTCAGCACCATGTTGAGCCCGGCGGAGCGACCCCGGCGGTCACCGGCGTGGAAGTTGTCGGTCAGGTTCTGGTCGTTGGTGTACGAGTGCACCGTCTCCACGTGCCCGTGAACGATGCCGTACTTGTCATTGACGGCCTTCAGCACGGGAACGATGGCGTTCGTGGTGCACGACGCCGCCGAGAGGATGGTGTCGTCACCGATCGTGTTGTTGTTGATCCCGTAAACAATGTTCTTCAGGTCACCCTTGCCCGGAGCGGTCAGAAGTACTCGCGCCACCCCCGGGCAGGCGAGGTGCTGTGACAGCCCCTTCTCGTCACGCCAACGGCCGGTGTTGTCGACCACGATCGCATTGTTGATGCCGTACTCTGTGTAATCGATCGACGCCGGGTCGTTGGAATAGATCACGTGAATCAGGGTGCCGTTGGCGAGGATCGTGCTGTTCTCCTCATCAACGGTGATGGTTCCCTCGAAGGGACCGTGCACGGAGTCGCGGCGAAGCAGGCTCGCCCGCTTGACGAGATCGTTCTCCGCACCCTTGCGCACCACGATGGCGCGCAGCTTCAGCCCGTGCCCCTGGCCGGCATGGGAGATCAGAATGCGCGCCAGCAGGCGCCCGATCCGGCCGAAACCGTAGAGCACCACGTCGACCGTGTCGCCGTTCGGCTCCTGCGAACCGCCAATTACCGGGCCCAGTTCAGAACGCAGGAAGTCAGTCAGGTCCTGGCCCTGGCCATGCGCCTTGTAGCGGGCGACGAGCTTGGCCAGGTCGATCGACGCCGGGCCGAGCTGCAGCTGCATCATGGCCTGCACCACCGGCAACGTCTCTTCGATGGGAAGTTCGAGCTCATCGATCTTACGCGCGTACCGGTGTGCCTTGAGCACCTCGATGGCGGACTGGTTGATCAGCCTGCGGCCGTAGATCGACGTGACCACGCCGTGGTCACGATAGAGGGTTCCGATCATGGGAATCATCGACTCGGCGAGCGCCTGGCGGCTGTTCCACCGTCGAAGCTGGTTGTCGGATTCCTGGCTCATCGTTCTCCTTCGATTTCAACACACGAGGCCTGATAGGCAGACCACGCCAGTCTATTCCAAACCGCACATCGTGCTGGGTCTCGAGACTGGGCCCACAGAGCCGGTACCGAACGATGCGCCAGCATCGGGCGGCCGTGCGATGGGGAGCGCTGCGCGACCCCTCGACCAACGGAGACGCTCAGAGCCCGCAACTCGATCGTTACGGTCACCACTGCGCCACGAAACGGCGCATGCTCTCGAAATCGGGGCGCGCAAGCCCCGCGGATTGAGGGATCCGACGGAGAAGGATCGTCTCGAAATCGCGGCGCGCAAGCCCCGCGGATTGAGGGATCCGACGGAGAAGGATCGTCTCGAAATCGCGGCGCGTCAGCCCCGCGGATTGAGGGATCCGACGGAGGAGGATCGTCTCGAAATCCGCGCCCGCGCATCCTTGCTGCGCGCTCTGAGCCCGCGCCGCGAGTCCGCTCCGTCAGCGGGTGAAGTTCGGCGCCAGCTGGTTCGTGAACATCGACAGCGCAGAGCCGATCGCCATATGCATGTCGAGGTATTTGTAGGTGCCGAGCCGGCCGCCGAAGTACACGTCCTTCTCTCCCCCGCGCAAGTCACGATATTTCAGCAGGCCGGCACGGTCATCCGCGGTGTTCACGGGATAGTACGGTTCGTCCTCCCGGGTGGCGAAGCGGGAGTACTCCCGCATGATCACGGTCTTGTCGGTGGGGTACCAGGTGCGCTCGGGGTGGAAGTGCCGGAACTCGTGGATGCGGGTGTAGGGTACGGCGGCATCGGCATAGTTCATCACCGGCGCCCCCTGGAAGTCTCCGGTGTTCACAACTTCTTGTTCGAAGTCGAGCGTGCGCCAACTGAGCTCACCCTCGGAATAGTCGAAGTAGCGGTCGATGGCGCCGGTGTAGACCACGGGCACCTGGCCGACCGCAGCGGCTTTGCTGGCCTCGTGGGAGTCGTCGAAAAAGTCGGTGTTGAGTCGTACCTCGATGTTGGGGTGGTCGGCCATCCGCTCCAGCCACGCGGTGTAGCCGTCGACGGGCAGACCCTCGTAGGTGTCACTGAAGTAGCGGCTGTTGTACGTGTACCGCACTGGCAGCCGGCTGATCACCTCGGCGGGGAGCTCGGTGGGGTCGGTCTGCCATTGCTTGGCCGTGTAGTCGCGAATGAACGCCTCATAGAGAGGACGCCCGATCAACGAGATGCCCTTCTCCTCAAGGTTGGCGGCCTCTTTGGTGGAGAACTCACCGGCCTGCATTGCGATCACTTCGCGGGCTTCGTCGGGTGAGTAGGCCGATCGGAAGAACTGGTTGATGGTACCGAGGTTGATCGGCAGCGGGTAGACCTCGCCGCCGAAGTTCGTGTACACGCGGTGCTGGTAGTCGGTGAACTTCGTGAATCGGCTGACGTAGTCCCACACCGACTCGTTGGAGGTGTGGAAGAGGTGCGCACCGTATTGGTGCACCTCGATTCCGGTTTCCGGGTCGGGCGCGGTATATGCATTTCCGCCGATGTGGTTGCGCCGGTCGATGACGAGCACCTTGAGGCCGAGTTCTGTAGCCGCGCGCTCGGCGATGGTGAGCCCGAAGAATCCAGACCCGACTACGAGTAGATCAGCGTTCACGTGCAATCAGTCCTGTCCGGTCACTGGTTCTTCAGCGCTTCGATAGCTTCTTCCACTGGGCCGTCAAAGATCTTGACGCCCTTTTTGATCACGATGCCGCGGTCGCAGAGCTCGCGCACGGTGCCCACGTCGTGGCTCACAACCACCATGGTCTTGCCCTCACCGATCAGTTCGCGAATCTTTTTGCGACACTTCTCCCGGAACGGCGCGTCTCCGACCGAGAGAATCTCGTCGACGAGCAGAATGTCGAGTCGTACGTGGATGGCCACGGAGAACGCGAGCCGGAGGAACATCCCGGACGAGTAGTGCTTGACCTCGCTGTCAATGAAGTCCTCGATCTCGGAGAACGCCACGATGTCGTCGAAGCGTTCGTCGATCTCTTTCTTACTCATGCCGAGGATGGCGGCGTTCAGGTACACGTTCTCACGCCCGGACAGCTCGGGGTGGAACCCAGCGCCGACTTCGATCAGGGCTCCGACTCGTCCGCGGGTGCGAATGCGACCCGCATCGGGTTCGAGCACCCCGGAGATCAGCTTCAGCAGCGTCGACTTGCCCGATCCGTTGTAGCCGAGGATCGCCACAGATTCGCCTTCGTTGATCTCGAAGGACACGTCTTTCAAAGCGTCAAAACTCGTCGAAGTCTGCTTCTTCTTGATCTTCGAGATGAAGGCTTCCTTGAAGGAATGCGTGTGGCGCAGCAGGAACGTCTTGCGCACATTCTCCACGAGAATGCTGAGTTTCGGAGGGGCAGTCACGGTGGTCATCTAGACGTCCTGTGCGAATCGGCGCTCGAACCGGCGGAACACAACTTGCCCCACGATGATCAGCACGAAACACGCGGCCAATCCGACGAGGGAGAACACAAGCAGGTGCGGCGGGGTTGGTCTGGAATCTGTCGTGGTGCCGTACCAGAAGCCGTAGTGGAACAGTTCAACGGCAGACGTCAGGGGGTTGAGCATGTACAGGGTGCCCAGCCAGTGGCCGACCTGGTCAAGCTTGTCAACGATGAGCACGTAGCTGTAGAGCACGGGAGAGAACCAGGTGGCCAGCATCCGGATGATCTCCACGAAGTTCTCGGCATCACGAAACGAGACGTTGACGGCGCCGAAGATCATGCCGAGTCCCGTGGCAAAGAGGACAACGATGAGGGTGCCGAGGAGGATCGCAGCCAACTCAAGGGCTGTGGGAACCCACCCCATCAAGGCCGCGACGATCGTCAGCACCGCCGCCTGCGGCAGGAAGTGGATGAACGCGACGATGACCGCCGCCACCGGGAAGAGTTCCCGGGGCAGATAGATCTTCTTGACCAAGGCCTTGTTGTCGACAATGGATTTGGTCGCGTTGGTGAACGCCTCATTGAACAGGTTCACCACGACGATGCCGGCGAGCAGGTAGAGAGCAAAGTTCTCTATTCCGCCTCGACCACGCCCAAGAATGGTGCCCATGATGAAGAAGTAGATCGCGTACTGGGTGAGCGGTTTTACGTAGGACCAGCCCCAGCCGAGGGCGGAGTTGCGGTACCTCGTCGACACTCCTTTGCGAACCAGCAGGCGCAAGAGGTACCTCCTGCGGAACACGTCAAGAAGACCTCTGCCACGACCGGGAGTCGAGAAACCAGTCAGATCGACTGGTTCATGTGTGGTCACTGTCAATACTTTCTCTTCTGCTTCGTGTCTAGAATTCGGACTCGGGCCCGCACGTCACACGCTCGGGCAGGAAGTTTCTGCGCGAGCGTCGCGACGGCCAGAGTCAATTGTAATGGGAGACCTGCGTGTTTCCCGAGTGAGTCACCCTTCATCGCCCCCGGTGAAGAACCTCCGATAGGCAATCTTGCGCAAGGACTCGGGCACCAGGCGGTAGCCGCCGCGGATGGCGACGTTGCGCAAATACTGTCTTCTGCTGACGAATCCCGACCTCAAGAACTCCCGTTGCAGGGCAGTCTCGGCGCGCAGTTGCGACCACCCGCCGCGGCGCGCGTAGGCCCCGTCGCCGACCCGGTACATCACCAGGGCATCTGGAACATTGTCGACCACGGCACCCTTGTGGATCATGCGGGCGAACAGCCAGTAGTCCTCCATCAGCCCCAGATCACGATAACCGCCCGCATTCTTCACTGCAGACTTTCGGTACACGACGGTGGGGTGGTTGAACGGGTCTCGAAAGCGGGATGCCTGCACGATCGCCTCGGTTCCGACAGGCGGGGTGCGGCGCGCCCCGATCTCGCCGGTGGACTCGGCGAACTCCAGCAGTCCGGCTCCGAGCAGGTCGAGGCCGCCGTCGACCAGGCGAGGAATCTGCACCTCGAAACGGTTCGGCAGCGCGATGTCATCGGCATCCATGCGGGCAACGATGTCGTAGGTGCAGTGGGTGAGCCCGACCGTCAAAGCATTGGCCAGCCCGAGGTTCTCGTCGAGCAGCACCCGCAGCACGGTGACCGGGGAGTTCTCGATCGCGTCTTCCATCGCGTCATCCAGCTCGACCGAGATCGGACCGTCCTGGACGAGGATCACCTCGTCCGGCTTCAGCGTCTGCAGATTGACCGCGCTCGTGAACGCTTCGGTGAAGTAGTCGGCTTTGTCGCCCGCGTAGACCGGCAGCAGCAGCGAGAACCGGCGGTCGGGCCCCTCGTGCCCCTCATCATCGGGACGGGTCTTCTTTCTACCCAGCACTCGATCCTCCTTCTGCCTCTCCCGGCACCGCCGCGGCAGCCATCCTGACGGTCTCGGCGACCTGGGCACCCAACCGGGCCAATGCGACGGTGTTGGGCTGCGGTCTGGTCGAAAGGCCGTCTCTCAGGCCCCTGCGGAATGCTGCGCGCAGCACCGCCCGGTTCTCGGAGCGTCGGAATGTGCGCAGCCATCGTCTGAGTGTCGACCCGAAGTAGAGCACCTTCTCCCCCGGATTCAGCCCGCGCGAATGCAACAGCATCCATAACTTGTTGCGCACCTCGTAGTAGAAGCGTTCACCGGGGTCGACGTCGGTGGAGCCGAGCTTCTTCGTCTTGTGCACGACCACACTGGCCGGAACATAGCGCCCGCGCATGCCACGCAGTATGCGGGTGGAGAACTCGAAGTCGTCGTTCCAGATGAAGTAGTCGGCGATCGGCAGTCCGCGTTCGCGCACGATGTCGGCGCGCACCAGCATGGAGACGAACGAGGAGCTGCGAACGGCCAGAGTGCCGGCGTGTGCGGCGGCGGCACGTTCGGCGCGGGTGACGAACGGCTTCTCGCGTGGTGTGTTCATCGGGTGGTCCTGCCCGTCGGTCCATACGACGCGGGAACCGGCCAGCACCACCCGCTCGCCCTCGGCCCCGCGCAACAACTCTTCGAGTGCGGTGGGGGTGGGGATGGTGTCGTCGTCCATCAGCCACAGCCAGTCAGCGTTGTGGTCGGTGAGTGCCCGGGCGGCTCCGACCGCGAATCCGCCGGCGCCGCCGGTGTTGTGGCTGAGAGTGAGAACGTCGGCGTTCGGAGCACGGGTGCGGGCCACCTCGGCGGAATCGTCGTCGGATGCGTTGTCAATGACGACGATCTCGGTGACGGGAACCGTCTGTGACAGCAGACCCTCGAGCACTTCGATCAGCAGGTCGCGACGGTTCCAAGCGACGACGACCGCGACGACGCGCGGAACGGAAGTGGGTTCGGTCACGTGCTCTCTTCTGGCTGCTGAAAACGGTGGGGAAGCGCCACGAGGTGTCGGCGCATCAGCAGTCTATTGTTCCCGGCTACGCGGGAGCTGAACCCGCGGCCTCCGATTCAAGGTATTCCAACTGCGCGCGCATTGACGCCTCGGCGGCGAATCGGATGGCAGGATCCGTGTCGGCATAGACGAGGTCGGTGACCTTTTCCACCGTGGCATCCGGCCCGAGTGTTGCAACGACATCGCGAACTTCGGCCAGGCGCGCCAGGCGGTGCGCCCGGTACCGTTCGCATGCGGCCATGAGGTTCTCCAGGCTGTCTCCATGCGCCGGGAGTGCGACCGCGTCGCCGATACCGGCCAACAGCTCCAGCGAGTGCAGGTACTCCGCCAGGTTTCCGTCGGGGTGGGCGATGATGGTCGTGCCTCGGCCGAGGATGGTGTCGCCGGTGAGCACCGAGCCTGTGGGCCCATCGTCGGGGAGCACGAAGCACACCGAGTCGGAACTGTGGCCGGGGGTGGCGAGAACTCGAATGCGGGTGCCGCCGGCCACGATCTCCTCATTGTCGACCAGTGGGGCGCCGTCCACACAGAACGCGGGGTCGAGTGCACGCACCTGAGCTCCGGTGATCGCGGCGAACCGGGCGCTGGCCTCGGTGTGGTCACTGTGGTGGTGAGTGATCAGAACCAGTTCGACGGGTGCGCCAGAAGCCAGTAGTTTGAGGTGGCCCTCGTGAAGTGGGCCCGGGTCGACCACGACGCACGTTTCTGCGTTTGGGGCCCGGATGATGTAGGAGTTGGTGCCGTCGAGGGTCATGGGCCCGGGGTTCGGCGCCAGCAGCCGCCGCGTCAGTTCGCTGGTGCGCTCGCCGATCGCGCCAGTGGCTCCAGCGGCTCCCGTGGCCCCAGCGGCACCAGCGGCACCAGTGGCAGTGTCGTGAGTGTTGTGAGTGTCGTGAGTGTCGTCGTTGCTGGTATGGCCGTGGCCAGTGCTGCCTCGATGAGTCGCATCAGTCGCATCCGTCGCATCCGTCGCATCCGTCGCATCGTCCATACTGGGAGCCTAATCGTCAGCGGTCGCTATGCCGCAGGCGCTGCGGCGGGATGTCACGCCACGTGGAGTGCCACGCCCCATTACCACGGGCTACCACGCTCCGGAAAGTCGGCTGCGAACATCCGCCACCGCCGAGCAGGTCGCCCAACCGAGTTCTCCGATTCGCTCAGGCGTCTGGACCCGAGGCCGAACGGTCTCGATCGACCAGAACATTGGTGATCGTGATCTCCGATTGCAGTGTGCGATGCACCGGACACAGGTCTGCGATCTGCATCATCCGGGCACGCTGCTCGTCGGTGAGGTCACCGGTCAGGGTTATCGACCGATGAATGTGGTCGATACGGCCCGAGGTCGTCTCGCACTCTTCACAGTCTTTGGCATGCATGCGGGAGTGGGCGAGCCGCACCCTCACCTTCTCCAGGGGCAGCTTCTTGCGATCTGCGTACATGCGCAGGGTCATCGACGTGCACGCACCGAGCCCCGCCAGCAGCAGTTCGTAGGGAGAAAGCCCGGTATCGGTGCCGATCGGGTCTGGCTCGTCGGCCAACAGCGTGTGGCCTCCCGAGGAGACGAGTTGTTGGAAGTGGCCGTTGCCGGTCTCCTCGACGATGACCACGCCGGGTTCCCGCTCGGTCGTCTCGTTCGGCGAGGGTGTGCGGGTTGCCTCGACGCTCGTACCGGCGGGTGACGACTTTTCCTCGAAGGCGTAGCGACCGGCCCACGCACTGATGATGTCTGCGGCGAACTGGGAATCCTCGCGTCTGGACAGCAGGTGATTCGCTCCGTCGAGAGCAACGAACGACTTCGGATGCCGCGCCAGGTCGAAGATCTTCCGAGCATTGTCAATGGCGACGACCTGGTCAACAGGAGAGTGCATCACGAGAAGCGCCGCACCCAGCGTGCGGATTCGCTCGGCCTGGGGTTGGGCGGCGACATCGGCGAGGAACTGCTGGTGGATGTTGAACTGGCGGCCACCGATATCTACCGTGGCAAAGCCCTGCCGGTGAATCGTAGCCATGTCATCCTGCAGCAGGCTCTCGACCTGTCGCGGATCGGAGGGTGCGCCGATGGTCACGACGGCGCGAGTTTCTGGAATGCGGTGCGCCGCCGCCAGCACGGCCGCACCCCCGAGCGAGTGGCCGATCACGATGCTTGGCGCACGGTGGTGATCTCTCAGGAAGTCGGCGGCACAGACCAGATCGTCGATGTTCGAGGTGAAGTTTGTATTGCTGAAGTCTCCTTCGGATTGGCCCGAACCGGTGAAATCGAATCGGAGTACAGCAATTCCGGCACCGGTCAGGCCGCGCGCGATCCGCGAGGCAGCCAAGACGTCTTTGCTGCAACTGAAGCAGTGGGCGAACATGGCGTACGCCCGAACCTCACCATCGGGGATGTCCAGGCGAGCAGCCAGCACGTGGCCCTGGGATCCAGGGAACTCCAGCCTGTGTGATTCTGCCGACCCGCTCATCGCTTCTCCTGTCTTCGCGTTGCTATCGATCCAACCCTCTCCGGGCGCGGTGTGCACCACCTTGCCTGCGACGAGACCCATGAATCACCGGTTCTCATCGGACAAGAAAGATCTTGGCCCCGGAGATTTTGACCAAGGAGACACGCACCGAAGACGGCGACGGCGTCGACGAGGACGCGACGACGACGGACCCCCGAATCACGAGTATCACTCGTATCACCAGGCACGGTTCGCTCACGCGCTCTGGGATGGCCAGATTCGGTCGGCCCACACAGTGCGCGTCCGTGCCCTCTCGTACCGGCCGCTCACGCGGTCGCGGCAGCGCCGGCGGGTTGTGCGTGCTGGGTAGGGTGGACGGATGAATCCCCCCGCTGCCACCCTCGAAGTCGCGGCGACCGTGGTGCTCGTGCGAGACGGCACCAACGGGCCCGAGACGCTCATGCTGGAGCGGCCGAGCGACCGTGGATCGTTCGCCGGGGCCTGGGTGTTTCCGGGTGGTCGAGTCGATCCCGAGGACAGTGCCGCCTCTGAACCTGACGACTCAGAACATGACACCCCAGAACATGACTGCGCAGATCATGACTCTCCAGAACATGACCCTGCAGAACATGACTCTGAAGGTCGTCTGCCTGCGGACGTGAGCCCGGCAGGCGATGAAGAACCGGTCGCGGGTGGTGACGAGGAACAAAGTGCCCGGCGAGCAGCCGTGCGCGAACTGCACGAGGAGACCGGGTTGACCGTGGCGGTCGCAGATATTCACCTGATCTCCTGCTGGACTCCCCCGCTCGGCATCCCCCGGCGGTTCCGTACCTGGTTCTACTTGGCGAAAGCGCCCGCAGGCGAGATCACGCTCTCCGCCGATGAGGCCGTCGACCACGCCTGGATCCGCCCTATCGACGCCTTGGACGCCCATTCGGCCGGTCGGTTGCAGCTGGTGGCACCGACCTGGGTGACGCTGCATCTGCTCGCCGAGACCGATAACCTCGCCGGCATCCTCAGCCGGGCAGCATCTACCCCAGAAATCCATTTTCGCACCCGGCACTCCGAGCAGGGCAACGTGCTGCTGTGGGAGCCGGACGTGGCGTATTCCGATGACGGAATGCTAGAGGCATCCGGCCCACGTCACCGCTTGGAGATCACGCGCCTGCCCTGGGTCTACACCCGTTCCGTCAACGCTGCTCAAGCAACCGGGTGAGATAGGCGCCGTAGCCGCTCTTCTGCAGCGGTTCGGCGAGCGCCCGCAACTGGGCGTCGTCGATCCAACCAGCCCGCCAGGCCACCTCCTCGATGCAGCCGACTTTGAAGCCCTGCCGTGCTTCGATCACCCGCACGTAGTCACTGGCCTGCACCATCGACTCGAAGGTTCCGGTATCGAGCCAGGCCGTTCCCCGGTCGAGCACCTGCACATTCAGCTTGCCGCGGTCGAGGTAGACCTCATTGACGGTGGAGATCTCCAGTTCCCCACGCGCACTCGGCGTGATCGACTTGGCGATCTCGATCACGGAGTTGTCATAGAAGTAGAGCCCGGGAACCGCATAGTTGCTCTTGGGTTTCGCCGGTTTCTCTTCGATCGAGATCGCGCGAAGGTCGGAGTCGAACTCGACCACGCCGTAGCGGTGAGGATCCGCCACCTGGTAGGCGAAGATGGTGGCTCCGTCGACGTCGCGGTTGTCGCGCAACGCCGTGCCGAGGCCCGTTCCGTGAAAGATGTTGTCACCGAGCACCAGTGCCACTGAGTCATCGCCGATGAACTCCTCGCCGATCACGAAGGCCTGGGCCAGGCCGTCGGGAGTAGGTTGCACCGCATACTCCAGCCGAATGCCGAGTTCGGAGCCGTCGCCCAAAAGCGCTTGGAACTGATCGTTGTATTCAGGGGTGGTGATGATCAGGATCTCATTGATGTCCGCCATCATGAGAGTCGACAGCGGGTAGTAGATCATCGGCTTGTCGAAGATCGGCATCAATTGCTTCGAGACACCGCGCGTGATCGGCCACAGCCTGGTTCCGGACCCGCCAGCGAGAATAATGCCCTTCATTGCGTGGGTGCTCCTGTTCGTTGGCCCCGTTCAGACAAAACCCACCTTAGAGGACGCCATGCGCGTCGGCGCCCGATCAGTGCCAGAACTGTCAACACCGCCCAGAGCACCAGCAGAGCCGCGATCACCACTGCCGCACTCGCCATTACCCCGAAGCCGGCCGGCCGATACTCAACCGAAATCGTGTGCCCGACGGCATCTGCCGGCACATCGACCGTCAGCAGAAACCCCTCGGTCGCCGCCCCCAGAGTGCCGCCGGTGACGGTGTAGCCCGGCCACGGCATGCGGCTGAGCACCACGCGGCCGTCAGATGCCGCGGCCTTGATCACCTCGAAGTCGACCCGGCTCTCGGTTTCTCTCGTCACGCGTACCTGCAACCCGGGCGTTGTGGAGACGACGGAGCCGGCGTTCGGCACTGGGGTGTCTCGCACCAGCAGCCGCACGCCCGGGGTGTCGGAGACGATCGACCAGCCGGGGTAGACCGCCTGCCAGGAGTGCGAGTGGAAGGCCACCTTGACCAGGTAGATCGAATTGATGCCGAGCAGGTCGACCAGCATTTTGCCGGTTTCAGGCTGCGGCACGAACAACTGCTTGTAGGTGCCGGTGCACACGTTTCCCTTGAGTGAGATGCACAGCGTCTTCGAGTACGCCGGCCATTGCAGGGTGGTGTAGGCGTTCTGCACCCGACCGGCGGTGAGATACCAGCTGTTGCCGGTCACCGCCTCGGTCGGGATGCGGGCGTGTTCGTGATCGTCGAGGGCATCCCCGATGACAAGTACGTCACCGCGGGCATCCTTCAATATGGACTGGTAGGTGGACAGTGTGGTCGGCAGGCCGAAGTCCACGCCTCCGGGCGTGGGATGCTCGACATGCTGAGCCCCGAGCAGAAGCGCCGTCAGCAGCACGGCACCCGCGGCAAAGACCTGCTGCCGCAGCCGGGGATGCCGCCCAAGGCCAGGCACGGCACGATGTTGCTCGTCCTGGCTGCGCGCGGCGCCCGCAGGACTGTGGTTCGCCCGCGCAACTCCGGCCGTGCGTCTGATCGCCAGGAAGTACCAGAAGTACGCGAGTGCGACCACCATCCACCCGATCAACAGCGACCCCCACCATTTGGGCGATGTTCCCCAGACCAGGTAGGTGCTGAACGACAGCACACCAATGGTGCCGACCAGGCGCCGAACCGTGAGCGGCCTCGGTTGGGCCAACGACAACCCGACAGCAAGCATCACCAGCAGCACGACGATCAAATACGGGTACACCCGCAATGGGAACCGGATCGGGCCGAAGTCCGAAGGCAATTGGATCATGACCAGGGTGCCGGCGAGCATGATCAGAAGGCTGACTCGCGTCTTCAACAGCGTGCCAAACCTGCGCCAATCGACCATGACGAACAACGGCAGCAGCCAGGAACTGTACACGAACGGCAGGCCGGTCAGGTGCACGGGTGTCCAGTAGAGGCGCCCGGTGCCGAACGGTTGCACCGACTGCAGTATGGCGCTCACCCCCGGCGTGTAGCGGGAGACGTTGCTGATGCCGCCCTGCCTGGCGGTCACCGGGTAGATCAAGAGTGCGGGCAGATGGGCGATGATCGCGGCGCAGAGAAGGATGAGCGCTGCAACGATCATCCGTCTGAACCCGGCGCGGTCGGTGAGCCACGCCTCCACCATCACCGCGGCCACGGCGAGGCCGAGCATCAATGTGGCGTGCGTGTAGGTGATCCCGAGCAGGGAGACGCCCCACAGGATGGGCCCCGCGATCGTGGTGCGGTGAAAGGCAAACGACCGCATCGACGCCCAGGCGTGCGGCAGCAGCGCCCACGTCATCAACCCGGTCACCCAGGATGATGCATCCTGATACATCGTGAAACCGGCGAACGGGGCAGCCACCGCTACCATCGCCGCCCAGTGCGGATGCGCGCCGAATGAGCGGGCGAGCCGGTAGACGCCGAGGGCGGCGAGCACCAGGAAGGAGATCTTCACCGTGTTCATGAGCAGGAGAACGTCGTTGACGGAGTGCGCGGCGATGCCGATCACCCAGAGAATCGGACTGTACAGCCCCCAGGCCCCGTCTGCCAGATAGGCACCCGCCTGCCAGACGGTCGGGTTGAGCACCGACCAGTCCCCGGCCAGCAGCCTGGCGCCGATGTGGTACCACTGGCCGTAGGCGCCGACCTGTGTGTCACCGGTGAAGTAGTAAGTGCGGAACAGTGCCGGTGGGATCAGAGCCGCGACTGTCACCACCAGGGCGACGCCGAGCGGCCACAGGGTGCGCGCCCAGGCGGAGTGCCTCACAGGGGGGAGGTCATCGGTCGCAGGCGTCGACTGGTCGATCTCATCAGCTGGCTGGTGGCCGTCGAGTGACGCGGGCTCAGCGTTGTGCGACAACGGCGCATCCGCGTTCGGCTCGGGAGGGGACGCGTGCCGACTGGGCGCGCCACGGTGACGCAGCCGAACGACAAGACGCCCGATCTCCCAGGCCAGAAGCACCGCGACGACGATCGCGCCGACCGCCCATTGTGCCGTCGAAAGCGCTGCCCCCGATAGGGCAAGATGCACCGGTTCGCGGTCGGGCACGGCCAGCGACCGCGATGTGTAGTGCTGCGGGATCAGGAAGGTTACGGTGCCAAGAATCACCACGAGAGCGGCCGGCCAGCGTCGCCCCCGTACCGTGTGCCACCAGCGCAAGCCCTTCGCCGCCCTGCTCGAATCGCGCTCGGTCGTCCCGCGACGCTCCCCGCGCACGGTGATCAGCCAACCGACGAGAAGTATCGCCGGAAGCGACACCGCGGTGACCGCCACCAGCACCTTCACGAACTGCGGCCCCTGGCTGAAGGTGATGCCCGAGGCGACCAACACCCACCCCGACGCCAGCGCCACCCGCGGTGCGGTCAGGGTGCGCACCCTGGCGCGGGACAGTCCCAACCCGACGGCGAGCACCAGCGTCAGTGCAATGAAGGGCATCATACGAATCGGGTCGTGCAGGCCGAGCACATTCGACGGCATCACCGCGACCAGGATTCCCGCGGCGAAAGCGGCCGCGATGCTGGCCATTCCGCGCACCCGCGCCAACGCGCGCCATCGCACAAAGGCCAGCAACGGCAGGAACCAGGCCACGTACAGGATCGGTGCGTTGGGGAAGTGGGCCCCGAAGAATGTCACCTGCTGGGTGCCGACCGGGGTGCTCGAGGCGGCGATCCCGCTGAGGTCGACGGTGAGCTCTCCGGTGTTGTGGATACCGTCGTGCCCTGCCGCGTGAAGCCAGCCCGCGAAGCCGGGAAGCCACACCAGGACAGCGGCGGTGGCTGCGAGGGCGGCCACCGCAACTGCCCGGATGAGCGGGGTGCGGCGCCCGTGAATCGCGGCTTCGGCGATGGTCGCCGCGAGCACAGCGAATACCGCAAGCGTTGCGTGCGAGACGCCGAAGACGAGCACAGCGGCGCATCCGATCACCGCCCAGGCCGGTGTTTTTCCCTGAAACACCGCGCGGCGCGTGAGTGCCCACGCCCACGGCACCAGGCTGAACGCGGCCAGAGAGTTCACCCACACCGGGGCGGCGACATACAGGGTGAAGCCACAGAGCGGAGCGGCGACCCCCACCACGCCCGCCCAGGCGTGATCGACCCGAAAAGTGCGGGCCAGCGCATATGCGCCCCATCCGCCCACGATCAGAAAAGCGAGAATGACGCGGAGTTCGACGCTCGCCACGTCGACCCCGTAATACGAACGGTCGAAGATCAACGGAACCACAGCACCCGCGAAAACCGCCGCCCCCACCAGGAGCGGCGTCACAATGGCAGGTACGAGATTTTTCGACTGCACACCCGCAGTATGCACCGATTCCGTACAGTTTCGCAGTATCACCGCCGCATACGTTCCCGGTCTAGACTCACATTCGCACGAGCACGGAACCGATTGACGGCAATTCGACCGGTGTCGCGCTGTATCGTGAAAGCACAGGTCAGAATCCGATTGCGAGATGTTCGTCATGGCCAGTTCCTCGAACCAGACCGCAGGGGATCAACCCCTGCCCCCGGCTGGCATGCAGGGCGCGCCCGGACCCCTGCTGCGGCTGGTGCGCAACCAGAAGGTGGCGTTCGTTCTCGTCGGCGGGGTGAACACGGTCGTCGGCTTCCTGTTCTTCGTTGGCTTCGAGGTGACGATCGGGCGCCTGTGGGGATACTTCGCCAGCCTGGCCTTTGCACACGTGTTCAGCGTTCTGTTCGCGTTCGTGCTTTATCGCCGGTTCGTGTTTCGGGTGCACGGTCACGTGCTGCGCGACCTCGGCCGATTCGAAGTCGTCTACCTGGTCGCCCTGGGCATCAATTTCGTGCTTCTGCCGATCCTGGTGGAGGTGTTCGGCCTGCAGGTCATCCCGGCGCAGGCTCTGATCGTGTTCGTCACGGCGTTGGTGAGTTTTTTCGGCCATCGCGGCTTCTCCTTTCGTCGTTCGCGTGGCGAGCTCGAACCCGACGAGCAGACCCTGGCGGCCGCCGGCACCGCGGTCGCATCCGGGCCCGACGGCGTGCCACAGGTCTCGGTGGTCATCCCCGCCTTCAACAACGAGCAGTTTCTGGTCGAGACCATCGAGACCGTGCTCGGCCAGGACTACCCCAATTTCGAGTTGATCATCGCCGACCACTGTTCGACGGATGGCACGGCCGCCATCATGCACCGCTATGCCGACGACCCCCGGGTGCGGCTGTTCCAGACCGAGGCCGGAGGCGGAGCGGAGCGAAATTGGAACCGGGTCAGCCGGGCGGCCAACGGAACCTACCTGAAACTGGTCTGCGGCGACGACCTGCTCTACCCGGGAATCCTCACCGCCCAGGTGGCCGCGCTGCAACAGCATCCGGAGGCAGTGCTGGCGGCCTCGCCGCGGGATATCCTCGATGCGGCCGGCAAGAAATTGATTCGCGACCGCGGACTTGCGGGCCTGGTCGGTCGGCATTCCGGCGACACGGCCATCCGGCGCACGGTTCGACAGGGAACGAACATCTTCGGCGAGCCGGGCTGCGTCCTGATCCGGCTGGATGCGTTGCGAGCCGCCGGTTGGTGGAGCACAGCCGCGACCTACCTGATCGACGAGGCCACCTACGTCGCCGTGCTCGGGCACGGGGACTTCGTCGGCGTTCCCACGACGCTCGCGGGCTTCCGGGTCTCAGCCGGTCAGTGGAGCGTGCAGCTCGCCCGACAACAAGCAGCCCAGGTGGTCGCCTTCCACGGTGAACTGCGGCGAGCGCTACCGGAGACGATCAGCCGCGCAGACGTGCGAGTCGGCAATGCACGCGCCCGCGTGCTGGCGCTCAGCCGCCGCCTGGCCTACCGTGTGCTCGCGCACCGGGCGTCAGGGCCCACCACGCAGGCGACACCACCGAACCCGCACGCGTCCGGCCAATTGCACTCCGCGCCGCCGCACCCACCCGTGCCCATCAGCCCACCAGCACCCGCTCAGACAAGTCCTCCCTCGCCCGCTCGCGAGTCTCGCCCCTGACCAATTCCCGCCCAGAGGTCAGACCAGTGCACTACAGTAAATTTCGCGGCGCCCCAGTCCACATCGTGGGCAATCGTGGTGTCCGCAAGAAAGACGCCCCAATGCTCGAAGCACCCGCAGCTCGCGCCCGTCACGCAACGAGCGCTCCGTTCCCCAAAACGGCCGTCCCGGCCGGCTTCGAGGCAGTCCGAGATGTCTGATCCACAATCCGGGGAGAGAGCGGCATCTCCGGTCGAGCCTCGGGAAGACCAATCACGTCGACACGAGATTCAGGCGCGCTTCGTGTGGGGTGCGGCTGCAGGCCTTGCCGGGCTTCTGGCGGTGGTGTTGGCGGGAGTTCTCATCCGAACCGTGGCGGGCAACCGGCCGATCGGGCTCGATCAGGCGTGGCTCGATTTCCTCGTCGGCCACAGATCCGATTTCCTCACAACGATCACATTGGCGTTGAATCTGATCGGTGGGCCCATTGTCATGACCATCGTGCTCACCGTTGTCGCCCTCGTGCTGTTCCTGGCGCATCGAAGGCGTGATGCCGCGTTGTTCGCCATTTCGGCGGTGGGCGCGACGCTGTGCTCACAGACGCTGAAATTCGTCATCGCGCGGCCCCGTTCCATTGATCAGACGGTCCAAGCCGGTGGATCATCGTTCCCCTCCGGCCACACGACCATGGCCGCAGTCGTCGCGGTCATTCTGATCCTCTTGGTACGCCGTTGGTGGATCTGGCTGGTCGCGGTCGTCTGGGTGGCGCTGATGGCATTCAGTCGTACCTACCTGTTGGTTCATTGGCTCTCCGACACGCTTGCGGGGGCTGCTCTCGGCGCCAGCGTTGTCGTGATCGTCTGGTGCGGCATTCAGATCTTGGCGCCTCCGCGGCTACCAACTGCCGACCGCGTGGCCTGAGACGGGCCGAGCCCGTCGTTCACGATGCGCTGACCCGGGGTGGCCGGCCGAGGCCGTGGCCGCCTCACCCGGGGCAACCCTCGGAGGGCTCAATACCATCCGTTCCTTCCCGCTGATGGGTTTCCGTGCACGTCTCCCGATCCACGGCGAATGGCCAGAGATCGAGCGTAAAGTCCCCATGGACAAGGAGCCAGCCCATGGTCGCCTCACTCATGAACGCCAACATTCTCGACGGCCTGCTCCTGTTCGTCGTGTACGGCGTTGCGGCCGCACTCTTCGCTTGGATGTTGGTGCTCTCCTACCGGCGCGCGTCGTCGGTCGCGGCCTGGCTGGCCGGTCTCGCCATCGGTGCCCTGGCCGGAGTGATCACCGGCCTTGTTCTGTCCTGGCTGGTCGGCTACGTCTGGTCCACCTTCGGCCAGCCACTGTCAACGGTGACGACCGCTTGGGCCGCGGCCGCACTGGCCGCCACCGGGGTGGCGTTGGCCAGCCTCCGTGGCGCGCATTGGAGATCACGGCTGCTGTCGATCATCGTCATCCCGGTCGTGCTTCTGACGGGGGCCATGGGCATCAACGCCGATGTGGGACAATTCCCCACCCTGGAAGGCATCTTCGCCGGGAACCAGTTGACTGCGCTCACGCCTCAGGAACTGCAGGGAACCTCGGGGCCCACATCATCGACGGGGCCACTGTGGAAGACCTGGGTGGCGCCACCCGGCATGCCCACCACCGGCCAATTGGGCACCGAGACCATCCCGGCAACCCTTTCGCGCTTCCCCGCCCGGCCGGCCGTTGTGTATCTACCGCCCGCCGCCCTGGTGAAGAACGCGCCGAGACTGCCCGTCGTGATCGTGATTCCGGGTCAACCCGGCGAACCATACGACGTTTTTCGCGCCGGCGGGTTGCAGCCATGGCTCGATGCATTTGCGGCAGCCCACCACGGGCTCGCTCCAATCGTGGTCTCACCTGATCAACTGGGCGATCCGGCCAACAACCCGATGTGTGTCGACTCACCCCTCGGAAACTCTGCCACCTACTTGAGCGTCGATGTACCGAACTGGATCAACGATCATTTGAACGTGATCAAAGATCGTGCGTCCTGGGCGATCGCCGGATTCTCGCAAGGTGGAACCTGTGCGATCCAGCTCGGTGCGGCCCATACCGACATTTTTGGCAACATTCTCGACGTGTCGGGCGAGTTGAAACCGCAAAAAGGGTCGGTGGAGAACACCATCAAAGTCGGGTTTGGCGGCAGTGCGCAGGCCTACGCCAAGGCGTGGCCGGTGAACATTCTCACGGCGAACGCGCCATACGCCGACACAAAGGCGATCTTCGTCATCGGCGAGGCGGATACGCGCTATATGCCCGGCCAGATCACCGTGTCCGATGCTGCCAAAGCTGCCGGTATGACCGTGACGTTCCTGGAGTCACCGGGCACCGGGCATGACTGGCATACCGCCAAGTACGGACTCACCAACGGTATGCAGTTGTTGTGCACCCGGTTCGGCCTCAACCCGTGATCCGGCGGACGCTTCCCCGCCTGATGACGACGAGCCCCGGCGCCTTCTAGTCTGAGGCGCGGGCACGTCTGGTGATCTGCCTCAGAGAAAGGGTGGGGAGATAGACGCGGGTGAGGGCAATCCCAATGGCCGGCAGCGCTGCCTGGTCGGGGTAGGCCATCAGGAGAGGGTGGAATTCAGGCTGGAATTTGCGTTTGAAGTTCAGCAGTGACCGGAATCCGTAGACCGGTTCCAGGGAGGAACTGAGGTAGTCAAGCATCCGCTCGATCGTTGAGTTCTGGTCGGTGAGGTGCGCGGTGTGCGCCAGCGGAGCCCCGGAAAGGCTGAGGAACTCGATACCGGCCTCCTGCATCCGCATGGCGGTTTCAGCGATCAGGAACTCCATCACCCCGTTGATGCTTTCGGGGCGCCGGCGCATGAAGTCCAAGGTCCAGCCGATGATCTCGCCGTTCCTGAACGTGGGCAGCCAGCTGGTCACGGCTTGCACCTGACCGTCCGGGTCGATGGCGAGCATGAGGGCGACGTCGGGGTCACGCAGTTCATTCAACCCACCGAGGGTGAACCCCATCTCGGGCAGGCCCTTCTCGGAAACCCACTCTTCGGAAATCTCGGCGATCTGGGTGCTGATCCCGAGCGGCAGTGCGCCGAAGCTGGTCCAACTCGCGGTGATTCCGGCGCGCTGGGCCCGGTTGATGGAGGTGCGCACATCCTGCCATTTCTTACCAGTGGTCTGCCAGGTCGCCGGCCGGAGTACGGTTTCTTCCGCAACGACCATGGTGTGCCAACCCATGGACCGGAACTTCCCCTCGAATGCGGCGTCGATACTGTAGAAGACGGGCACCCAGTCGTTGTCGTCCGAGAATCGGGCGAACCGGTCGATGGCGGCGTCTTTGGGCACTGCGGAGCCGAACGGGCCGCCGAGGGTGAGCGCCACCCGCCCGACGACCCGGTACGCGATGGCAAGGTCTTCTTCGTCGTCGAACCAGTATGAGTTGCCCGGCCAGGATGCCATGAACGCCAATGAATCACCACCGCCCGCCATCAGCAGTGACCGAACCCGGGTGAGCGCGCCGGGCTGTTCCCTCGCCGGTGACTGGCGGGTGGGTGTGATGGCGGCGAGGATGGCGACCACCCAGAAAGCCGGGCCGATGCCGTAGTACAACATTTTGCCGATGATCGACGAGGGCAGGAAGGTGATCGACTCCCTGATCAGGAACGACACCGGCACGAACCGTTCCACGGCGTCGCTGAGCAGGTCGGCCAGGTTCACCGTGTCGGTGAACGCGGTGTCGCGAACCAGCAGACCGCCAACCACATACAGCCCGGCGAGCACGACTGCGGTCGCGGCGACGGTGATCACATACCGGCGGACACTTGCACGGGACGCGAGTACAGAAAAGTGTTTGCGCAGCACGATCAGGGTGATGGCAATGGCGACCGGCAACACGGCGGAAGCGACCAGCCCGAAGCTTGTCTCCCACGAGGCACCGGTCGGCCGCGAGATCACATACGGCACTCCTGAAAGTGGAAGCAGACCGAAGTAGAAGGCCGCGAGCACACCGAACATCCCGTTGACGATGACAGCCAGCCAGAGCGCGAACCTGCGCCCGTGCAGAAGCCCATAGGCGGCCACGATGAGCAGCACCAGCGGGAGGATCGAGACCAGGATCGCGCCGGGGCTGTTGATTCGCTGCAGGGTCAGATCGCGAAGGCAATGGGCGGTCACCGCGAATGCATCGCACCGGCTCTGGGCGTTCCCAGCGGCGGGCACCTGGTTGCCGATCAGCAGTGCGATCGGTGCGAGCGGTCCGAGCCGGGAAGAGGACAACAGGGCGATCACCGGCCCGATCGCGGTGATGGCCACCACGGCCGCCGTCAGCACGTGGATTTCGTGGGCAGAGCTCCGAACCCACCGGATCAGTTGCTTCTCACGTCGCAGCAGCAGGCCCAGCACCAGGCCGGCGACCCCGGCCAAAAGCCGATACAGATCATCAGGGTGCCCCGAGTAGAGCAGGAACACCAACAGCACGAGCATGGTCACGATGCGGATGCGCCGACGCCACAGCACACTCGCAGACCCGCTGGCGGCCATCAGCGCGCCAACGATCCCGATTGTAGGATCCAAGACGACGAACTCGGTCACGTGCAGCGACCAGAACTCACCGGTGGCATCGCCGAGGGCCTGCAATCCGATCCCGGCCAGCGGCCCGATGATCGCCGTGGCGAAGAATGCGACCGTGGTGCGCCAGGTGCCGATGATCTTTTCGGCAACGCGCAACAGCACAATCGCGAGCACGAGGGCAACAACCAGGTCGATGGGCATATTGGTGAAGAAAGCGGCGGTGAGCGGGCTCCACCAGTGGCCATGGTCAAGGAGCGGTTCGGAACCGGTTCCCATGTCCCAGACCAGCGTGCCCCGGGTTCCGAAAATGAGGCCTGATGTCAGAGCCAGCAGCAGGATCAGCGCCGTCACAGCGGAACTGAACGGTCGAGAAAGGATCCACCGGCCCACCGCACCCGTGGATGCGCTCAGTCGCGCCCGCCCGCCGGCGCCGGATGCAGGAGTTCCGCTCAACGGCCCCGCTCCAGACGCACGCGTTGTGCCGGTCGAGCTCGTCTCCGCTCACCACGCCGCCTGTCGCCCGGCGGTGTCAGCAACCAATGGAACACGAAAAGTCCTTCGGGAGGGTTGAAACAACGACTGTCGGGTGGGCGGGAGCACCGCTTCGCTACGCCGACACAGTCCCGTGAGGGTCGAGAATGCACGAAATCGAATCTGGCTGGACACCTCGATGTGCGATCCCCCGAAAGGCTGACGCCTTCCCGCCCATTTTACCGGCCTCAGGGTCAACCGCCAACAGTTCTGAGCAGTCGCGCAAGGACGCCCTCTGGCGTGCGTGACCACGTGAGCCCGGGCTTCGAGTGCGGCGATCCGGACTCCCAAGGGGCACTTCTTACAGGACTGCCCGCGCCCGGCTGGGCACTTCAGGGTAAATTCAGGGATATGAACACAGTGGCAGAACCGGTTCGGCCCGTACACCGAATCTCGGTTGTCATCCCTGTCTATCAGGGAGAGCGCACCCTGGCCGGGGTTCTCACTGAACTTCGCGAGTTCGCCGAAACCCGCACCAGTCCGGCGGGCCACGACTACGTCATCGACGAGGTGTTGCTGGTGTACGACAACGGACCGGATGGCTCGGCCAGGGTGATCCGTGAACTCGAGCGCGAACATTCGATCGTTCGAGGCGTCTGGCTGAGCCGCAACTATGGCCAGCATGCGGCGACCCTGGCCGGAATGGCCTCAGCCGGCGGCGACTGGATCGCAACCATCGATGAAGACGGCCAGCACGATCCGCATGACATCGCCGGGTTGCTCGACACAGCGATGCGGGAGCAGGCGACCGTCGTGTACGCGTTTCCCACCAACCCGGCACCGCACAGCGCGTTTCGAAACTGGGCGTCGCACACCGCCAAATGGGTGTTGCAGAAACTCTTTTCCGGCTCCGACGCTCCCGACTATCAGAGTTTCAGGTTGGTGGTCGGCAGCGTCGGGCGCAGTGTTGCCGCGTACGCCGGATCAGGGGTGTACCTCGACGTTGCGCTGGGCTGGGTCACGGGTCGCAGTGTCACGAGCCCGGTCACGTTGCGGGCCGAGGGCGACCGGCCCTCCGGCTACACCAACCGGCTGCTTCTGTCGCACTTCTGGCGCATGGTGCTTTCCAGCGGTACACGCGCGCTGCGCCTGATCAGCGTCGTGGGCATCGCGTTTGCCACCATCGGCGCGATCTGGGCGATTGTGATCCTGATCCAGTTGATGGCCGGCGCGACGATCGCAGAGGGCTGGTCGTCGATAATCATCGTCTTGCTGGTCTCCTCTGGCGCCATCCTGTTCTCCCTCGGGGTCATTGCGCAGTACGTCGGCGTGATCGTGAATATGGCCCTCGGCAAACCGCCGTACCTGATCGTCAGTGACCCCGCGCTCGGTCCACTCGGTTACGCCGACGCACCGCGCGAAGAGTGACCGATGCCGCTCGTCTGGGTGATCGGCTCACGCGGTCTGCTCGGTCGCGCGATCTGCCGCGCGGTACGCGCTCGACCCGGTTGGACGTTGTGTGATGCCGAACCGTTGCCCTGGGCAGAAGACACCCGAATGGCGGAGGTGGCGAGGCGGAACACCCGCGCGCTTCTGGAGCGGTCCGGCGCCGAGACGTTGCGGTGTGCAGGATCCCCGTCGGCAAATCCGGTCGACGCCCGAAGCGGCTTCGACTGGGCGATCGTCTGGGCGGCCGGGGCGGCCGTGACCTCCTCCCCCGTATCCCAACTCGACCACGAACACACCCAGCTGCAACTGGTGTTGGACGCGATCGCCGCGGAACTCGCCCTGGTTTCGGGCGCACGTTCGGACCCCCCGCATTCCGAGCCCACCGTGGAGTCTCGGCAAACCCCCTCCCCCGCACGCGGCGTGTTCTTCTACGCCTCCAGTGCAGGCGGCGTGTATGGCGGTTCGATCCACCCCCCATTCACCGAAGAAACCGTGCCGGTTCCGCTCGCCGGATACGGCCGGTTCAAACTCGGCGCTGAACAGGCGATCACCGCGTTCTCCCGTGGCTCCGACACCCCGGCGCTGATCGGCCGAATCGCCAATCTGTATGGCCCCGGCCAGAGTATGGCGAAACTCCAGGGCGTCATCTCCCACTTGGCGCGGGCGGAACTGACCCGTGCGCCGATGGCGATCTACGTTCCGTTGGACACGATGCGCGACTACATCTACGTCGACGACTGCGCCGCCCTGATCTGTGCCGGACTCGAACGCCTGGCCTCCGAGCCCCATGATGCACTCTCAAAGACGGTGGTGAAGAACTTGGTCAGCGGTTCCGCAGTGACCATCGGCAGCCTGCTCGGCGCGTTCCGGGTTCTCGGCAAACGCAAGCCTAATGTCACCCTCGGCGCGTCGTCGCTCGCCGCGGCGCAGGCCGTAGACCTGCGGTTGGCCTCGATCGTGTGGCCGGAGTTGGACGCGCGCCCCCAGACACCGTTGCCCGTCGGAATCCAGGCGACCCTGGCCGAAATGCAGGCAAAGATCCAAGCCGGGCCGCGCCAGTCGCCGTGATCAGCGCAACACCCTGCAGCGCAACACTTGCAGCGCAACACCCTGCTACGCAAAACAGCGGTCCACTACGGACCGGATCTGTACGCCGCTGGCCCGAGGAGCCTAGTCACCCGCGGGGCGGTTCAACCCCTCGTAGAACTCGCGGGTGGCCGCCCAGGTGGGCAGCAGGCCCTGCTCGGCGGCCTCGGCCAGGCCGGGCGCATCCGTGTCTTTTGCGGACAGGATCAGCTCGCCGGCCTCCTTCGGGAACTGCAGGGAGACCTGAGCATCCAGCGGGTTGATGCCGTGCTCCCGGGTCGCATCGAACCGACTCGAGACGAGGTAGCTCACGGTCGCGTCTTCGGTCAACGCCACGAAGGCGTGGCCGAGGCCCTCGGCGATGTACAGGGCCCGGCGGTCGGTGTCGTCGAGCAGCACCTGATCCCACTGGCCGAACGTCGGCGAGCCCACCCGGATGTCGACGACGAAATCGACGATCGCGCCGTGCGTGCAGGTCACATATTTGGCCTGTCCCGGCGGGATGTCGGCAAAGTGGATGCCGCGAACCACGCCGCGCCTCGACACCGACGTGTTCGCCTGCGCCAGGGTGAGCGGATGCCCGACCGCCTCCTCCAGCGCGTCGAAACGGTACCACTCGAGGAACACACCCCGGTCATCACGAAACTGCTTCGGCGTGATTTCGTAGGAATCAGGAATACTCAACTCACGGATCTGCACCCCGCCAGTCTATGGTTCATCCCTCTGGCCGGCGCCCCCTCGTGAACCGCGACACCTGGGCCCGGACTCTCCGGCGCACGCGGATCCGTGCGTAGGATTGCCTCAGAACCCAAGGGAGAACACACGTGAAGATTCTGGTCACCGGCGGAGCCGGGTTCATCGGCTCGAACTTTGTACGCCGCACGATCGAGGGAGCGTACCCGGAACTCGCCAAGGCTGATGTGATCGTGTTGGATGCGCTCACGTACTCCGGAAACCTGGCCAACCTGTCCCCTGTCGAATCCTCGCCCCGCTACCGGTTCGTGCACGGTGACATTCGAGACGCCGCACTCCTCGACACCCTCCTGCCCGGAATCGATGCGATCGTGCATTTCGCCGCCGAATCCCACGTGGACCGCTCGGTACGCGACGCAACGATCTTCGTCGAGACCAACGTACTCGGCACCCAGCAACTGCTCGATGCCGCACTGAGATGCAACGTGCCCCGGTTCGTGCACGTGTCGACCGATGAGGTGTACGGCTCCATCCCGACCGGCTCCTGGAACGAAGAATGCCCCCTCGAACCGAACTCGCCGTACTCCGCGTCAAAGGCCGGCAGCGACCTGCTCGCACGGAGCTATCACCGCACGCACGGGCTCAACGTGTCGATCACCCGTTGCTCGAACAACTACGGCCCGTACCATTTTCCCGAAAAGGTGATCCCGCTGTTCGTCACCAACCTGATCGACGACCAGCACGTTCCGCTCTACGGAACCGGCGAAAACATTCGTGACTGGTTGCACGTCGACGACCACTGCCGGGGGATCGCCCTCGTGCTGGCGGGCGGCCGCGCCGGTGAGATCTACAACATCGGCGGCGGCACCGAGCTCAGCAACACCGAGCTGACCCAACTGCTGCTGGATGCCACCGATCACGACTGGTCCTTCGTCGACCGGGTCGACGACCGGCTGGGCCACGACCTGCGCTATTCGGTGGACATCACGAAGATCCAGGCCGAGCTGGGCTACCGGCCGGAGGTTCCGTTCGAGCGCGGGCTCACCGAGGTCGTCGCCTGGTACCGCGAGAATCGCACTTGGTGGGAACCGTTGAAAGCACGCGCGGCTCTTCAATCATGACGCGGCGAACACGCGATGGCGACCTTGCTTCAACGGTGGCACCGAAGGGAGCGACCCCATGAGGTACCTCATCACCGGGGCCACCGGGATGCTCGGCCGTGACCTGCAGCGCGCGTTCGCCGGGCGGAACGTGACCGCGCTCGGCCGAACCGAGCTCGACATCACCGACCCGCGGGCGGTAGGCAATGCCGCAGCCGACCACGATGTCATCATCAACGCCGCCGCTTACACCGCCGTCGATGACGCCGAATCCCACGAGGAGGACGCCCGCCGGGTGAATGCCCTCGGAGCCGAGAACCTGGCGATGGCCGCAGCGAAGAACCAGGCACGCCTCGTGCAGCTCTCGACCGACTACGTGTTCGACGGCCGGGCAACGTCACCGTACCCGGAAGGTGCACCGCTGAACCCGATCTCCGCCTACGGGCGCACCAAGGCCGAGGGGGAACGGCGAGCCGTGGCCGCCAACCCGAATGCAACCTTCATCGTTCGCACCGCGTGGCTCTACGGGGAGCACGGCGTGAGTTTTCCGAACACCATGCTGCGGCTGGCCCGCAGCCACGAGAGCCTCCCGGTCGTCGACGATCAATTCGGCCAGCCCACCTGGACCTGGGATCTGGCCTGCCGCATCCGTGAGCTGCTCGATGCCAACGTGGTCGCCGGCGCGTACCACGCAACCAATTCCGGTCTCAGCTCATGGTTCGAGTTCGCTCAGGAGGCATTCAGGCTGGTCGGTCTCGACCCTGATAGGGTCACTCGAACCGAAAGTGCCACGTTCCGCAGGCCAGCCCCCCGACCGTCGTACTCTGTACTTGGCCACAGCGGTTGGGAACGGGCAGGACTTGGTCCGATGCGCCACTGGCGCACCGCGTTGAACGAAGCAGTGGGCGAGGGAGTGCTGAAGCGAGATGACAACACTGCGCGTGATCGTTGACCAGATGGTCGCCGCCCACCCCGGCGGCATCGGCAGGTACACCCATGAACTCACCCGAGGTCTGATCGCCGCGGCCCCCAGCGGCTGCGACGTCGAGGGGATCGTGGCCGCAACGACCGAAGAGAACTACGCGCTGATCGAGCGCAGCCTGCCCGGGCTGGCACGCCTGCACAAAACGAGTCTCGGCCGCCGGGAACTCGCTGCGGCCTGGCAACTCGGCCTGCGTTCCTCCGCTATGAACGGTTTGATCCACGCCCCGAGCCTGCTCGCGCCGCTGCGCAAGAACAATCACGTGACAGGCACCCAGGTCGCCATCACCGTGCACAACGTCTTCGCCTGGACCGACCCGTCGTCCCTCAGCCCACAGAACATCGCCTGGCAGAAGGCAGTGATCAAGCGGGCTCGCAAATTCGCCGACGCCATTGTCGTGCCCAGTCACGCCGTCGCTGCCGAACTGGCTGACATCGACAACTTCGGTGACCGGATCCGGGTGATCAGCGGTGCCGCCGCCGAAAGCCTGCAACTGCCCTCTGATGCTGATGCCCGTGCCCGCGACCTCGCGTTGCCCGAGCGCTACATCCTGACCATGGGTGGTCTCAGGCCGCGCAAGGGCGTTACCGAGCTCATCACCGCGCTGGGGCTGCCGGGAGCCTCAGAGCTGCCGCTCGTGATCGTCGGCGGTCCAGAGGCCGATGATCCCGACCTGGCCGCGGCGGTGGCGGCGGCAGGGCTCCCCGAGGACCGTGTGCGCACGTTCGGGCACCTCGACGACGGTGACCTCGCCGTCATCTATGACCGGGCCGCGGTGTTCGTCTACCCGTCGCTGGCCTCCGGCTTCGGTCTGCCCGTCCTGGAAGCGTTCACGTTCGGCACCCCGGTGGTGCATTCCGACGCACCGGCACTTCTCGAGGTTGCCGGCGACGCCGGATTGGTCGTGGAACGGGACGAACCGATCGGCTACCCGCACCGCTTGAGCGAGGCCATCACGAGTGTGCTCGATGACAGTGCCCTGGCCGACCGGCTCTCCGTCTCCGGGTCAGACCGGGCGCGCGCCTACAGCTGGTTCGACAGCGCCCAGCGAGTGTGGCAGTTGCACGCCGACCTGTAGCCTGGTGCCCGGTCAGGGCTTTGGAGTCGGCGTGACCGGGGCGAGGGCCTTGGCCACCAACTGGTGGATCACATCGAAGTCGGGATCCTCCGGGTCGACGGCGGGGGGCACGAGCTCGAGACGATCGATCGGCAACGCCCGGGTCTTCATCGCCAGGTCGGCGAACACACCCAGCATCGACTGCGGGATGTCGGTCTTCACCACGTCCTCCCCCGCCTTGGCCACCGCTTGGAACTTGGTCACCACATTGGCCGGGTTGAACTGTTTGAGCACTGCCTCCTGCAGCACACGCTGCCGGGCCATGCGGTCGTAGTCGCTGGTGCCGTGCCTGGCGCGCGCATACCAGAGCGCGGTGAAGCCGTTCATGTGCTGGGTACCCGCTTCCACCCAGCCGTCGACGTTGTTGAAATCTTCGTCGCCGCCGATCGGCAGGCGCTCGTCGACCGTGATCTCCACCCCGCCGAGCGCATCGATCAGATCGGAGAACCCCTGCATATCGATCGACACGAAGTATTGCACCTGGATGCCCAGGGCCCCTTCCACCGCATCCCTGGTGGCCTCGATGCCGGGGGTGCTGCCATGGCTCTCGGCATTCGGGTACCGTTCGGGGCTCTTCAACTGAACCTCGGTATAGATCGAGTTCAACATGCACACGTCGACGTCGCAGTCGTAGTAGCCGTCGGGGTAGGTCTCGTACATCGGTGAGTCGGTGGGAAAGGGCACGTCTTCCAGGTTGCGCGGCAGCCCGATTATGGTGGCCCGCCCGGTTTCGGCGTCGATCGAGACCACCGAGATGCTGTCAGGTCTGGCCCCGTCCCTGTCGGGCCCCGCGTCACTGCCCAGCAGCATGATGTTGTACCGGCCGTCGATCGGCGGCACCACGGCCTGATTCTGGAACACCGATCCGAGAAATCCGAGGGTGGACCCGATCACCGTCACGCCGTAGGCGGCCGTGCCCGCAGTTCCAACCATGAGGAGCACGCCGAGGGCGGCGATCCAGGCGCGGGCGCTCGGAGCTGTGCGGACCAGTTTCACCAGGCGCAACGTGTCCACCGTGAGCACAACCCAGAGCACTGCGTAGGCGGCCAGAATGATCTGCGCGGCCACCAGCCCGATTGTGTTGGTTGCGGCCGTCAGCACGGCGACCGGCCAGATGAGGTAGCCGATGCCGACAATCAGTGCCGCGCCCCACAGCCCCAACGTCATGCCCAGCCCGACCCGGCCGAGCCGACGGTTGCCGGCAAGCACCTGCGCCGAACCGGGCAGCACAAAGTTCAGCACCACCAACCACCACCCGCGCCGGGTCATGAGCGGGCGCGGGAGACCGTCGGAGTGCCTGATCGGCAGGGCGATGCTCATAATCGGGATTGAAGACTTTCGTTCTTCTGTTCCACCATCCGGGCGAGCCCCGCCTGGTAGTCGGCAAGCCGGCCCGCCAATTCCTCATCGCCGGTGGCGAGCATGCGGATCGCCAGTAGGGCGGCGTTTTTCGCGCCACCGATCGATACAGTGGCCACCGGAACCCCCGCGGGCATCTGCACGATCGACAGCAGCGAATCAAGGCCGTCGAGTCTGGCCAGCGGGATGGGCACACCGATCACCGGCAGGGTCGTGACCGAGGCGAGCATTCCTGGCAGGTGTGCGGCGCCCCCGGCCCCGGCGATGATCGCCCTGAGTCCGCGCTCCCGGGCCGTCTCACCGTATTCGACCAGGCGAAGCGGCGTGCGATGCGCCGAGACCACCTCCACCTCGTGGGCGATGCCGAAGTCGCTCAACTGCTGGGACGAGTCACTCATCACCGGCCAGTCGGAATCCGACCCCATCACGACACCGATGATCGGGGTGTCTGCCGTGGCGTAGTTCACGCGTTGCTCCTGTTCGTGGGAACCATCGCCGCATGACGAAAAACGGTTCGACCCATGCTAAACGTCAGTCGGTCAATATGTCCTGAGCGGCACGCGCTTCGTAGGCAACCTGGTCCAAATCGTCGCCCGAGACGGTGACGTGCCCGATCTTGCGGCCGGGGCGCGGCTGCTTTCCATAGTCGTGGATCTTGACGTTCGGATGCTCCCTGAGCACCCTCTCGTAGCGGTCGTACAACGTGCCGGTCGTCGGCCCACCCAGGATGTTCGTCATCACCGACCAGGTCTCGCGGCATCGGGTGGAGCCGAGCGGCAGATCGAGAATGGCCCGCAGGTGCTGCTCGAACTGGCTGGTGATGGACCCGTCGATGGTCCAGTGCCCGCTGTTGTGCGGGCGCATTGCCAACTCGTTGACCAGGAGCCGGTCGTCAGTCGTCTCGAACAGTTCCACCGCGAGGACCCCGGTGGCCCCGATTCCCTCGGCGATGGCCACGGCAGTCTCCTCGGCAACGCGGGCAAGGCGTGCCGAGCAGCCCGGCGCAGGGGCCAACACCTCGGTGCAGATGCCATCCAGCTGCACTGTCTCGACGACCGGCCAGGCCGCGACTCCACCGCTCGGCCGGCGAGCGACCAACTGGGCCAACTCCCGGCGAAATTCAACCACTTCCTCGACCAGCAGGTCACCGCCACGACCGTCTTCGGCGAGCGCCAGAAACCAGTCATCGACCTCGTGGGCCTCGCTCACCACACGCACACCCTTGCCGTCATAGCCACCACGGGGGGTCTTGACGACCGCGCGCCCACCGTGCTGGTCGAGGAATCGGCCCAATTCGTCGGCGTTCGAGGCCCGGGCCCAGTCGGGGCAGGCGATGCCGAGCTCGGTCAACCGTTCTCGCATCAAGAGTTTGTCCTGCGCGAACTGCAGCGCATCCGGCCCCGGATGCACCGCGAACCCGCGGGAGACCAATTCACGGAGGATCGCCTGCGGCACATGTTCGTGGTCGAAAGTGATCACATCCACGCCCTCGGCGAACGCGAGTACCGTCTCCCAGTCGCGGTAGTCGCCGACGACCGTTGTTGCCAGGTGAGCGGGTTCCCCCTCGCTGGCCGCGAGCACCCGAATCTCCACCCCCAGATTCGTGGCGGGGGATATCATCATTCGAGCCAGTTGGCCCGCACCGATAACGCCGATTACGCTACTCACATCAGAACTTTCCTGTTGGCAATTGATCTCACGGCCAATTCGATGACCACCTCATACAGTACAACTGACGCTGGGAAACAATTGGGACCAACCGAATGCTGAGCGACTGGGTCAGTCGGCTGTGGAGCACTTTCATCGTTTACGCGCTCAAGTTCGGCGTCGTCGGCATCATCGGCCTCGTCATCGACGTGGGACTCTACAACATGCTCCGCCTGGGGGTGTTCGGAGACGGGTTCTGGCAGGGGGCCATCGCCGCGAAGGTGATCAGCACGTCAGTGGCGATCGTCTTCAATTGGGTCGGCAACCGGTATTGGACCTTCCGGGCGCACCGGAGCGCGAACGTGCTGAAGGAGTTCTTCGAGTTCGTTGTCGTCTCCCTCGGCGGAATGGCTATCGCCGTGCTCTGTCTGTGGATCAGCCACTACGTGATGGGATACACCAGCCTGCTTGCCGATAACATCTCCACGAACGTGGTCGGGCTCGTCCTCGGAACCGCGTTCCGCTTCATGCTCTACCGGTACTGGGTGTATCGCCCGGGTCGTGTCGGTGCACGGGTACAGAGCCCAGCAGAGGTCGGTGACATCGTATGAGCCGCACCGTGGTACTCATTCCCACCTACAACGAGAGGGAGAACCTGGCCGAGATGGTCTCCCGGGTTCTCGACGCCGTACCGACCGCCGATGTGCTGGTCATCGACGACTCATCCCCCGACGGCACCGGCGAGATCGCCGACCGGCTGGCTGCCGATGATTCTCGGGTGCATGTGTTGCACCGCACCGGCAAGCTCGGCCTGGGTTCGGCCTACGTCGCGGCGTTCGAATGGGGCCTGGCGCGCGGCTACGACTTGCTGGTCGAGATGGATGCCGACGGCTCGCACCCGCCCGAGCGGCTCCCGGCGATGCTCGAGGCGGCGAGCAGGCCTGCAACTTCAGTGCGTGGAGCAGGGCCCGTGGGTGAAGCAGTGCCCGTACGTGGAGCAGAGCCTGTGCGTGAAGCAGAGCCTGTGCGTGGAGCAGGGCCCCTACGTGGGGCGGCTCCCCGAGCCGGCGCGGAGCCGGGGGCCGGCAAACCTGTCGGCCTGGTGATCGGCTCCCGCTGGGTGCCGGGCGGCGAAGTCACCAACTGGCCGAAGAGGCGCGTGTGGTTGTCTCGGGCGGCGAATACGTATGCCGGGTTGGTGCTGGGCATCCGGGTGAAAGACTCGACGGCGGGCTTCCGGGTGTTCCGCGCCGAGGTGCTGCGCGAACTGCCGCTTCAGGCAATCGACTCGAAGGGATACTGCTTCCAGGTCGACATGACGCTCCGAGTCCTCGACGCCGGATACCGCGTGGTGGAAATGCCGATCAACTTCCATGAACGCCAGCACGGCGAGTCGAAGATGAGCGGGGACATCGTCGCGGAGGCGATGTGGCGCATCACGGGGTGGGGATGGCAGCGCCGCGTGCTGCGACGACGTTCTGGACGGTCCCTGCGGCCCTGACACCATGCGAGGCCGCGACGGCCGCGGCTGCCAGGGCTACCGGGCGCCCAGCGCTATCGTGTGGTCCGAGTCCGCTTCGAACTTCTGCCGGTTGGTCGCGATCGTGTTCTGGCTGTGCTCCATCAGGTCGCTGAGCGCGCTCACCACCAGCGAGGGCCCCGGCACATCGGCCAGAACGAACGGGGCATCCAGCCCGGCGTTGATGAGTACGTCGCCCGAGCCGAACACCGACTGCAGCCCGTGCTTTCGCACCGTGATGTCGTAGCCGCGGCTGTGCAACAATTCTTGCCGGATCCGCACGAAGAAGCCGTGCCGAACGATGATGCGCCGGGTGGTGATCGTGTACCGCCGGCTCAGCCAGCCGATCAACGGCAGCAACCCCACGAGCACGATGATCACCGCGCCGCCGGCCAGCAGCACAAGGTTGATCCACCCCTCGGTGAAGTTTCCGTAGAAGTAGCCAAGGGCCCCGACGGTGGCGATCACGAGAATCGCAGGCAGGAACAGCCTGCGGGCATTCGGGCGCAGCCGCGCGACCACCCGCTCCGCCTCCTGCGGCGCCTGGGCCTCAACCATCTCGTCTCTCGCTCTGCTCATGGCTCACTGTGGTTCGTGCCTCGCACATCCACTGACTCCATTAATACCGCAGATGCGTGACATCGCCGGCTCCGACAGCCACGAGTTCGCCATCCGAGGCTCGTTTGATCACGATCTGGCCATACTCGTCGATTCCGGCGGCCACCCCGGTGAGGTCAGCGCCGCCGGGCAGTGCCACGCGCACCTCACGGCCGAGGCTCTCGCAGGCGTCTTCGACAGCGGAGCGGAGACCGCTCGACTCCGCGTCTCCGCCCTCAGCCGCATACTGCCCGGTGAGGGCGATGAGTTCACTCAGATAGGTGGCGAGCACGGTGTCGAACGAGGTCTCCGCTGCCCCGACGGCAGCCAGGGACGTTGCTCCGGGAATCTCATCCGGCGCCTGGCTGAGATTGACGCCCGCACCGATCACGACCCCTGCGGCACCGGGCAGCAGTTCGCAGAGGATGCCACTGACCTTCTGCTCCCCGACCAGTACGTCATTGGGCCACTTGAAGCCGACATCGCCGTCAACCAGCAATGCCACGGCCCGCGTCATGGCGAGGCCGGCGAGCAACGGATACCACGTGAATCGGTCGATCGGCAGCGGCACTTTCTTCCGGTCGACCGGCCGAAGCAGGATCGACGCGGCGAGGCTGGAGGATGCGGCCGTCCACTGACGGCCGTGGCGGCCGCGCCCGTTCGTCTGGTTGTCGGTGACGATGCCGGAGAGGTCGGGCCAGTCCGCGGCCGACGGGCCAGACGCGAGAGTGACCAGTTCTTCGTTGGTGGAGCCCACTTCGGCTCTGTAGACCAGTCCGGGGACGAGGGTTCGTGACTCGGGAAGCTGCATGGTTTTCAGCGTACGCGTTGGAGCCCGGAAGTTCGGCCACTGCCCCGTCGGGGATTCTCAACCAGTGGACTCGTCAGGCTTTGTGTCTTCTCCACAAGCTCACAGGGGCAAGTCACAGCTAGAGTGAAACGCGTGACTGTACCCCAAGCTTCCGAACCCACCGACCTGTACACGACTGCCGGCAAGATCGCCGACCTCAAGAACCGGTACCACGAGGCTGTGACGGCACCGAGTGCGGTCGCGGTCGAGAAGCAGCACGCCAAGGGCAAGATGACCGCCCGTGAGCGCATCGAGCTCTTGCTCGACCACGGTTCCTTCGTGGAGCTGGACGAGTTCGTGCGGCATCGCACCCACGCGTTCGGAATGGACAAGCGCCGCCCCTATGGCGATTCGGTGGTCACCGGGGTGGGCACCATCCACGGACGCCAGGTCGCCGTCTACTCACAGGACTTCACAATTTTCGGCGGCTCGCTCGGCGAGGTGGCCGGCGAGAAGATCCTCAAGGTCATGGATCTCGCGCTGAAGACGGGTGTGCCGATCATCGGAATGCTCGACTCCGGCGGTGCGCGCATCCAGGAGGGGGTGGTCGCGCTCGGCAAGTACGGGGAGATCTTCCGGCGCAACACCGCGGCATCCGGGGTCATTCCCCAGATCTCGATCATCATGGGGCCGGCGGCCGGCGGGGCGGTCTATTCGCCCGCGCTCACCGACTTCGTGATCATGGTCGACAAGACCAGTCACATGTTCGTCACGGGCCCGGATGTCATCAAGACGGTCACCGGCGAAGACGTCGGCTTTGAGGAGCTCGGTGGGGCGCTCACCCATAACAAGATCTCAGGGGTCTCGCACTTCCTGGCCAGCGACGAGAACGACGCTCTCGACTATGCGCGCACCCTGCTCGGGTTCCTGCCCGACAACAACCTGGCGCAGCTGCCCGTCTACGACAGCGATGTCGACCTCGAGACCACAGACGCCGATCGAAAACTGAACACGCTGATCCCCGACAGCCCGAACCAGCCGTACGACATGAAGACGGTGATCGAACACGTCGTCGACGACGGGGATTTTCTCGAGACGCAACCGTTGTACGCTCCGAACATCGTTGTCGGCTTCGCACGCGTCGAGGGGCGCTCCGTCGGAATCGTGGCGAACCAACCCAACGCCATGGCCGGCACACTCAATATCGAGGCGGGCGAGAAGGCGGCCCGGTTCGTGCGCTTCTGCGACGCTTTCTCGATCCCGATCCTCACCTTCGTCGACGTTCCCGGCTTTCTGCCCGGCACCGATCAGGAGTGGACCGGCATCATCCGGCGTGGCGCGAAGTTGCTCTACGCCTACGCCGAGGCGACGGTGCCGTTGGTCACCGTGATCACCCGCAAGGCCTACGGCGGCGCCTACATCGTGATGGGCTCCAAGCAGTTGGGTGCCGACATCAACCTGGCCTGGCCGACCGCTGAGATCGCCGTGATGGGTGGACAGGGTGCGGTCAATATTCTGTACCGCAATGAGATCAAGGCGGCAGAGGCGAATGATGAAGACGTGTCGGCGGTTCGCACCAAGCTTGCGAACGAGTACACCTACAACGTCGCCAGCCCGTTTCTCGCCGCCGAGCGCGGGGAACTCGACAACGTGATCGAACCGTCTGCCACCCGGGTCTCGGTGATCAAGGCCCTCAGGGCACTGCGCGGCAAGCGGGCGAGTGCGCCGCCGAAGAAGCACGGGAACATTCCGCTGTGAACGCGACCGGGCAGAACGAGCAGGGGCAGAACGAGCTCCCCGACATCATTGTGCTCACCCCCGGGGCCACTGAACTCGAGATCGTGGCGGCGACCGCAGTGCTGGAAGGGGTCTTGAAAGAACTCGCTGCGGAGGCGGCGGAGCCAGCACCTGGCCGCATTCCGTGGCAACAGGTCGCCCGCAAGTTGCGGGAACCGATCGGGCCCGGTCATCCGGGTTGGGGCGAATTCAGCGGGTGAGGCGGGCCACCGACTCCAGGTGGTGTGTGTTCGGGAACAGGTCGAAGGCGCTCAGGCTGCGCAGCCGATACCCCTCTGCTGCCAGAAGCGCGACATCCCGGGCCAGCGCCACGGGGTCGCAGGCGACGTAGAGGATCTGTGCCGGCTGCAGGCGGCCGAGTGCCCGCACCACTTTCTTGCCGGCGCCGGCACGCGGCGGGTCGAGGATCACGGTGCCGGCCGATAGCCTGGCCCTCTCGTTCTGGTTCGACTCCTCACCCAAGTAGTCGAGGTAGCTGTCGACCCGTGCGGTGACCGCCTGGGCGCCCCACTCGCGCAGGTTGTGCTTCGCGTGGCCGGTGGCACGGGCGTCGGACTCCACCGTCGTGATTCGCAACCCCGGACTGGCAGCGAAGTCGCCGACCGCGGCTGCGAGAAGCCCCACACCGCCGTAGAGGTCGAGGTTGTCGGCCTGGGGGTCGAACAGGTCACGGTCGAGGCCCTCGACGACTGCCTGGCTGAGGCGCGTGGCGGCGCCGGCGTGCACCTGCCAGAAACCGCGCACATCGAGCTGGAATTCTCGGTTGCCGACCGTTTCGACGATCGTCTGCGCGGCGGGTGCCGCGCCCGAGGCGGGCCGCCTGGCCGGGCCCCCGCGCCTGCGCTGGTCCGCGCGGGAGCCACGCGGGGAGGCACGGCGTTCGGACCGTGGAGTCGTGAGAACGTGCGTCTGGCCCGTACTCGTCGCGACCAGGTCGATCGTGGACACGTCGGGCAGATTCAGGCCCAACGGTGCGATCTCGGCCAGGGCATCGACCGCAAGCGGAAGCGAGTCCACAGCCACCACCTGGTGGGAACGTGCGGCGTATGGTCCGACCCGGCCGTCGTCGTCGACGTGCAACCGCACGCGGGTGCGCCAGCCCGCGTCGGAGTGTTCGGGCAGTGCCTCGACCGAGACATCCGATTCGTGGCCGGCCATACGGCTGAGCGCCTCGGTCAGCACCACGCGTTTGAGTTCCCGCTGGTGGCCGGGCTGGATGTGTCCGAACTCGGCGCCACCGGGGCGCTGCTCGGGGGAGCGATCCACACTCGCCTCGGCCCACAGGTGCGGGCGACGGTGAACGGAGGCCTCGAGCACCTCGACGGTGTCGGCCCGCCAGAACGTGTCGTGGGTGGTGTCGCTGATGCGCGCGAGCACCCGTTCACCGGGAACGGTGTCACTGACGAAGACCACGCGGCCCAGGTGGCGGGCGACGAAGACCCCGCCGTGGGCCACATTGGTGATCTCGAGTTCGACGGTGTCGCCTTCGGCGATGTCACCCGCGCGGGAATCGGGCCGGGGTTCACGAGGGAAAGTCATTCCTAGAGCATTCCACACCCCGCCCAAAACCGGCCCGCGCGCCAGTTGGCACGCTTTGCCACAGTTCGAACAGGCGCGAAGCGTTCCCGATGGCGCGAAGAAGCAACGGCAGGGCTCAGCCGGGGGGGCCGGGTTTGTTCGTTAGGGTGTGTACCGCGTCCACGAAAGGCCCTCATGCGCTTGTACCTCGCCTCTACCTCGCCCGCCCGCCTCGCCCTGCTGCGTTCGGCCGGCATCGAACCGGTGTTGCTCTCGCCCGGTGTGGATGAAGATCACGTGGTACGTGATGCCGAGCACGGCGGCGAACCTCTCGGCCCGGAGGCCATGGTGCGTCTGCTCGCCCGGGCCAAGGCCGAAGCCGTCCAAGGCGATGGCATCGACGGGTTCATCCTCGGCGGCGACTCGGCCTTCGTGCTCGACGAAGTCATCTACGGCAAGCCGCACACCCCGCACGTGGCCGCAGAACGCTGGCATGCACAGCGCGGCCGCACCGGCCAGTTGTATTCCGGGCACTGGCTCATCGACCACCGGAATGGAACGGCAGGCCCGTCGGCCACGGCCGTTTCGGTGGCATCCGTCACCTTCGCCTCCGACATCTCGGATGCCGAGATCGACGCCTATGTCGCCACCGGTGAGCCGCTCTTCGTCGCCGGGGCGTTCACGATCGACAGCCTGGGTGCACCGTTCATCAGTCACATCGACGGCGATCCGAGCACCGTTGTCGGCCTCTCCCTCCCGACCCTCCGCAGCCTTTTTCGCGAGTTGGGTGTCGCCTGGCCGACACTCTGGAACCGGGCATGATCGCGTCCGCCACGCGCAGATATGTGGTTTTCCACTAATCAAATACGGGTTCCTTGTGCACGTGCTCCAATCAAAGTGGCCGTGCGCCCAATAGGCTTGGGCCTCATGGCGCGAATACACAAGGTCTTGATTGCAAACCGCGGCGAAATCGCCGTCCGGGTGATTCGAGCGGCGAAGGATGCCGGAATCATCTCGGTTGCGGTCTACGCCGACACCGACCGAGACGCACTGCACGCGAAACTCGCCGACGAATCCTATGCGCTCGAGGGCACCACCAGCAGTGAGACCTATCTGGTGGTCGAAAAACTCCTGTCGATCGCACGCCGCTCCGGGGCCGACGCCGTGCACCCCGGCTACGGGTTCCTGGCCGAGAACGCCGACTTCGCCCGCGCCGTCATCGCGGCCGGGCTGACCTGGATCGGCCCATCCCCCGAAGCGATTGAACAACTCGGCGACAAGGTCTCTGCCCGGCACGTGGCAGAGAAGGTCGGAGCACCACTCGCACCGGGAACGTTGAACCCCGTGACGGGTGCCGACGAGGTTTTGGAGTTCGTCGACACGCACGGCCTACCGGTGGCGATCAAAGCCGCATTCGGGGGCGGCGGCCGCGGGTTGAAAGTCGCCCGCACCCGAGAAGAAGTGCCGGAACTGTTCGAGTCGGCCACCCGCGAGGCGATCGCCGCGTTCGGCCGCGGAGAGTGCTTCGTCGAGAAGTTCCTCGACAAACCCCGCCACGTGGAGACCCAATGCCTGGCGGATGGGCATGGCAACGTTGTCGTCGTTTCCACCCGCGACTGCTCGCTGCAGCGCCGGCACCAGAAACTCGTCGAAGAGGCCCCGGCCCCCTTCCTCACCGACGCCCAGAACGCCGAGTTGTACCGGGCGTCCAAGGCGATCCTGAAGGATGTCGGCTACGTCGGCGCCGGCACCTGTGAGTTTCTCGTCGGCAATGACGGCACGGTGTCGTTCCTCGAGGTGAACACCCGTCTGCAGGTGGAGCATCCGGTGTCGGAGGAGATCACCGGTATCGACCTCGTGCGCGAACAGTTCCGCATCGCCGAGGGAGCCGTGCTCGACTACGGCGACCCGGCCCCCCGCGGGCACTCCTTCGAGTTTCGCATCAACGGGGAAGACGCCGGCCGTAACTTCATGCCGAGCCCGGGCCCCGTGCACGTCTTCAAACCCGCTGGCGGCCCCGGTGTGCGCGTGGACAGCGGGGTCGAGGCCGGAGACGTGGTCTCGGGCGCATTCGACTCGTTGCTGGCCAAACTGATCGTGACGGGGGCCACCCGCGAGGAAGCCCTGGAGCGCGCACGGCGTGCCCTCGACGAGTTCGAGGTGACCGGCCTGCCGACGGTGCTGCCATTCCACCGCGCCGTTGTTCGGGATGAGGCTTTCGCCCCGGCGGGCGACACGCACTTCAGCATCTACACGACCTGGATCGAGGATGAGTTCGAGAACGACATCGAGCCGTGGAGCGGTTCGCTGGAGGAGGCGATTGCCGCCGCACCCCGGCGCACCGTGGTGGTCGAGGTCGACGGTCGCCGCCTCGAGGTGAGCCTGCCCACCAAGTTCCTGGGTGGCAGCCACCCCGATTCCGGTCCCACTGCCGGCCCCTCTCCCAAGCGTCGCAACTTCGGCATGGCGGTCTCCACCATGACCGGCGACGCGGTCGCCGCGCCGATGCAGGCCACCGTGGTCAAGCTGGCGGTGGCAGAGGGCGACCATGTCGTCAAGGGCGACCTGATCCTTGTTCTGGAAGCGATGAAGATGGAGCAACCGCTCACCGCCCACAAGGACGGCATTATCGGCCCGATCCACTCGATAGTGGGCACGACGGTCTCGTCGGGGCACCTGCTGTTGACCATCACCGACTAGGAGACGTGTCCAAACAACGAATTCAGTTGCGTTGCGTCAGGTCAACAGATGATTTGTTGATACGGTGTGTTGAATATCAACGCGAACCGTGACCAGTAAAGATGATTACCGCCGACACTATGGCAGTGGGAGAGATAATGAAGTCGTTCGGATCACCAGCACGCAGGCCACGCCCACAACTGTCAGCGCGTACTGGCTTCTCCAGGCGCCAGTTCATGCAGTTCGCCGCCGCAGCCGGTGGCGCGACACTGCTCAGCGCATGCTCCACCAAGCCTGCTGGCACCGTTCCGGGCGCCGGCGCCGGCGGTGGGTCCACGGGCGAGCTCATCTGGGCGAACTGGCCCCTGTCTGTCGACACCGAAGATGACGGCACGATCCCCAGCCTTGTGGAGTTCCAGAAGCGCACCGGCACCCAGGTCAACTACCTCGCCGAGATCAACAGCAACGACGAGTGGTTCGCCAAGGTGCAGCCGCTGATGCAGGGCGGGCAGGGAATTCCAGCGAGCCTGGTGAGCCCCACCGACTGGATGGGCGGGCGTTTCATCACCCTCGACTGGGCAGAGAAACTCGACAAGGCAAAGATCCCGAACGCGAAGAACCTCCAACCGGCCTTCGAGAGCCCGGCATTCGACCCGACACGCACCTACTCCCTGCCGTGGCAGGGGTGGCTCGTGGGCATTGCCGTCAACACCGACGTGACGGGCAAGGATGTTCGTTCGGTCGACGAGTTGCTGGGCGACCCCGACCTCAAGGGCAAGGTGTCGCTGCTGACCGAGTTGCGGGAGACGACGGGCACGCTGATGCTCGCCAACGGGGCGGATCCGAGCAATTTCACCGAAGACGAGTTCAACCAGTCGCTGGAAGACATCGAGAAGGCGCGTGCGAGCGGGCAACTTCGCCGTTTCACGGGCAATGACTATGCGGCCGACCTGGCGCAGGGCAATATCGGCGCCTGCTTCGCCTGGGCCGGCGATGTGGTGCAACTGGCCAAGGACAATCCCGCCATCAAGTTCTTCATTCCCGAATCCGGGGCAGTCCTCATGGAGGACGTGATGATGGTTCCCAAGAACGCACAGAACTCGGACGGGGCGCACGAACTCATCGACTTCTACTTCGAGCCTGAGATCGCGGCGCAGGTCGCAGCCTATGTGAACGCGGTGTGCCCGGTAGCCGGAGCCCAGGATGCGATGGCCGACATCGATCCCGAACTTGCCGACAATGAGCTGATCTTCCCCGACGACAAGGCAATGGAGAGCATGTACACATACATGTCGATGAGCATCGAGGACAACCAGAAGTACCAGGCCGCGTTCGACAAGGCTCTGGGGCTCTGAGCATGACCGAGGTCATCACTGCCGAATCAGAGGGGCTCAAGCAGGCGACCGCCCTCCCCGGCGAGGGAGACCTGGATCTGCGCGGGCTCGTCAAACGGTACGGGAAGAACACGGTGGTCGATCACCTCGACCTCACTATTCCGAGCGGGCAGCTGTTCGCACTCCTCGGCCCCTCCGGCTGCGGCAAGACGACCACCCTGCGCATGGTGGCAGGGCTCGAGCATCCCGATGAGGGGCAGATCCACCTGTCCGGCACCGACATCACGCAGCTGCGAACCTTCCGCCGGCCGGTGAACACGGTCTTTCAGTCCTACGCCCTGTTTCCGCATCTGACCATCTTCGAGAACGTTGCCTTCGGGCTCCGAGAGCGACGCAAGAAAGACATCAAGGCGAAGGTCTCCCGAATACTCGAAACAGTTGAGCTCCAGGCGATGGCCCATCGCAAACCGGCCCAGCTCTCGGGCGGCCAGCAGCAGCGGGTCGCCCTTGCCCGTGCGCTGGTGAACGAACCCCAGGTGCTGCTGCTGGATGAGCCTCTCGGCGCACTCGACATGAAGCTGCGCCGCCAGATGCAGTACCAGATCAAGCAGATCCAGAACGAGCTCGGCCTCACCTTCCTGCACGTCACACACGACCAGGAGGAGGCCATGACGATGGCCGACAAGATCGCCGTCATGAACAACGGCAGGATCGAGCAGATGGGGGCGCCCGAGGAGCTGTACGAATCACCACGCACCGCGTTTGTGGCAAACTTTCTCGGAAGCTCCAACCTGCTCGAGGGCGAAGTGCGCGGCACCGACGGTGACGTGGTCGTCACGGAGGTCGTCGGTCAGCAGGTGCGCGTTCCGAAGGATCGGGTGCACAGCGCGCACCAGAGTGTGTTTGTCGGCGTGCGCCCCGAGAAGATTCACGTGGTGGAGCACGGGACCGCTCCCGACCCGTCAGAGAACGAGATCTCCGGCATTGTCCTGGACTCCTCGTTCATCGGGATCGGGACCGAATACGTGGTCACGGTGGCCGGCAGCTTCGAGCCCATGAAGGCCTTCGTGCAGAATCGTTCTGCGGGCGCGCGCCTTGCGCCCGGCACACCGGTGAGCCTGCGCTGGCAGATTCCTTTCACCTTCGCCCTGGACGGTCACGAGGATCCCCATGCCGGCGAGGGCAGTGCGGTGGGCCCTGCGACGGGCCACATCAGCGTCGACGCCGACGAGATGAGTGCGCGCGCCAAGCACGGGCCCCGGAAGTAGGCGCGTCCGCGATGGCACTGACTGCCGCTGAAAAGCGTCGAAACTGGACGCCGTACCTCCTGCTCGCGCCCATGCTGCTGTGGTTGCTGATGTTCTTCCTCGCGCCCATGGTGACGCTGCTCATGGGTTCGCTCCAATCGGGCTCCTTCACCGAAGGGTTCAACTTCACCTTCGAGGTGAGCAACTATGTGAATGCGATCGTCGCGTACTGGCCGTGGTTCCTGCGGTCGATCGGCTACGCGCTGGTGGCAACGTTGTGCGCACTGCTCATCGCGTATCCGCTCGCCTACATGATCGTGTTCAAGGCGGGCCGGTGGAAGTACATCCTGCTGGTGCTCGTGGTCGCGCCGCTGTTTGCCAGCTTTCTCGTGCGCACCCTCGCCTGGACGACGATTCTCGCGGATGAGGGCGTCGTCGTGGGCACTCTGCGCTCATTGCACATCCTTTCGCCCGACCAGTGGCTCCTCGCCACCCCTGTGTCAGTGATCGCCGGTCTCACCTACAACTTCCTGCCGTTCATGACGCTGCCCATCTACGTGAGCCTGGATCGCATCGACAAGCGCCTCATCGAGGCGGCGACCGACCTGTACGCCAGTGGATTCCGGGCGTTCAGGCGGGTGACGCTGCCGCTGTCCCTGCCGGGAATCGTGTCGGGCATGCTGCTGGTGTTCATTCCGGCGGCCGGTGACTTCGTGAATGCGCAGCTGCTCGGAAGTGTCGAGACACAGATGATCGGCAACGTCATTGAAAGCCAATACCTGCGCGCCCTCGACTACCCGATGGCGTCGGCCCTCTCGGTCATCCTCATTGTGCTGATCATCGGCCTCGTCACGTTCTCGATGCGCCGGTCGCGCGCGGATGAACTTCTCTAGGAGCGTCATGACCCGTGAAACCGCTCAACGACCTGTGAGCCAATTGAACTACTCGCCGAAGCGCGAGCGCATCTCCGGATTCTTCGGCCGCCACATCATTCGGGTGATCGGCGCACTGGCGACGGTGTATCTGTTGCTCCCCATCGCCGTGATCATTGTGATGTCATTGAACAAGCCGGCGGGCCGGTACAACTTCACGTTCAACGAGTTCACCCTCGACAACTGGACGAACATGTGCGGCCCCTACGGACTGTGCAGTTCGGTGACGTTGAGCCTGCAGATCGCACTCGCCGCCGCCGTGGCGGCCACCGTCATCGGGGTGCTTGCCGCGTACTCGCTGTCACGGTTCCGGTTTCGGGGGCACGGTTCGGCCAATATTCTCGTGCTGCTGCCCATGACGATGCCCGAGGTGGTACTCGGTGCTTCGCTGCTGACCCTGTATGTGAACGTGGGAATCCCCCTCGGCCCCCTTGCAATTCTGCTTGCCCACATCATGTTCTGCATCAGCTTTGTCATCATTGTCGTGAAGGCCCGGCTCGCCATGCTCGATGCCAATCTCACCGAGGCCGCGGCCGATCTCTACGCCACCCCGTGGCGTGCATTCAAACGCGTGACCCTTCCGCTCGCAGCCCCCGGCATTCTTGCCGGGGCAGTGCTCGCATTCGCGTTGTCGTTCGATGACTTCATCATCACCAACTTCAACTCGGGCAATGCGATGACCTTCCCCATGTACGTCTGGGGTGCGGCAAAGCGCGGTGTGCCACCGCAGGTGAACGTGATCGCGACGGTGATCTTCCTGATCGTGATGGTCCTGGCGGTGACCATGTCGATTGTCGCCACGGTGCGTGAGAACAGGTCCCGCTAGTCGAAGGCGGTAGGCGGTTACCGCACCACGTGCATCGCCCGGGCGGCATCCGCGAGTGACCCGGTCAGCGACGGATACACCGAGAAGGTGCGGGCGACCTGGTCGACGGTCATGCGCCGGTTGACCGCGAGGGCGAGCGGATAGATCAGCTCACTCGCGTTCGGCGCCACGATCACGCCCCCGATCACCGTGCCGCTGCCCGTGCTGGCGAAAAGCTTGACGAAACCATCGGTGATGCCCATCATCTTCGCGCGCGGGTTCTTCGACAGCTCGAGCTTATGGATCTGCCCGTCGACCTCCCCGGCCTCGATCTGCTTCTGCGACCAGCCGACCGTCGCGATCTCGGGCTGCGTGAAGATGTTCGCCGCGACGTTGCGCAGGTCGATCGGGATGACCGCGTCGCCCATCGCGTGGAACATGGCCGCACGGCCCTGCATGGAGGCGACGGAGGCCAACGGCAGGCTGGTCGTGCAGTCACCGGCGGCATAGACGTTCGGCATGCTGGTGCGCGCCACGCGGTTCACCCGGATGTGTCCGGATTCCGTCATCTGCACACCCGCCTCGGCCAGGCCGATGTCGGCCGTGTTCGGAACGGAGCCGACGGCCATCAGACAGTGGCTGCCTTCGACGGTACGACCATCGGACAGGGTCGCCAACACTCCCGTTTCGGTGCGAACAACCGAATCGGCCCGCGACTTGGACAGCACATTCATGCCGTGGCGCGTGAAGACGTTCTCGATCACGACCGCTGCATCGGCGTCTTCACCGGGCAGCACCTGGTCGCGACTGGAGATCAGGGTGACCTCGGAGCCGAGTGCCCGATAGGCCGACGCGAATTCGGCACCGGTCACACCACTGCCGACCACGATCAGGTGTTCGGGGGTGCTCCGCAGGCTGTAGAGCTGGGTCCAGGTGAGGATGCGCTCCCCGTCGGGGACTGCGGAGTCGAGAATGCGCGGGGTGGCCCCCACCGAGACGACCAGGGTGTCGGCCTCCACCCGATCGAAGTCGGTGCCCTTTGTGCCCGGGGCGGTGGAGACGATGATGCCACTGGTGCCGTCGAGCCGGCCCTCACCCTGGATCAGGCGCACGCCTGCCGACTTCAACTCCGCCTTCATGTCTTCGGACTGCTGGTCGGCGAGCCGCAGCAACCTGTTGTTGACCGCTGTCAGGTTGACCGCGATCTCGGGCCGCACCGGAGCACCCGACTCGTGACCGCGCAGGAAGAACTGCACCCCCAGGTCCGTGGCATCGTTGATGGCATTCGCGGCCACCGCGGTGGCGATCAGCGACTTCGAGGGAACCACATCGGTGAGCACCGCTGAACCGCCGATCCCCGCCCGTTCGACCAAGGTGACGTCGGCCCCCAATTGGGCGCCGGCCAATGCCGCCTCGTAGCCCCCGGGGCCGCCACCCAGGATGGCAATGCGTTGTTTGCGCTCGAACTCATAGGTCATTGCTTCATTCTCGCGCAGCGGCCGGTGCCCGCCAAACCGGGCCGGTGCCATCCTCGGGGCCAACGAACCCGTCGGGTGGTGCCCCGCCTGTCATAGAGTGGAGCAATGTCCGAGTCCTCAGTGAATCCCCTCGACCAGAACGACGTCGACCCGTTTGCGATTGCCCAGACGGCGGCCGCCCAGATCGCCGAACGAACCGGCGTCGCCCGGCACGATATCGCCCTCACCCTGGGCAGCGGCTGGGGCAGCGCAGCAGACCTGATCGGTGAGACCACGGCGTCGTTCCCGGCGCAGGAGATCGAAGGGTTCAGCGCCCCGGCACTGGTTGGCCACGGTGGCCTGCTCCGCTCGATTCTGTTGCCCAGTGGTAAGCGCGCACTGGTGATCGGCGCCCGTACGCATTACTACGAGGGCCACGGGGTTCGCCGGGTCGTGCACAGTGTGCGTACGGCGGCCGCGACCGGCGCGAAGACGATGATCCTCACCAACGGCGCGGGCGGCATCAAAGACCATTGGACGCCGGGCACGCCGGTTCTCATCAGCGACCACATCAACCTCACCGCTGATTCCCCGCTGGAGGGGGCGACCTTCGTCGACCTGACCGACCTGTACTCGAAGCGCCTGAGGCACGTCGCCCTCGGCGTCCGGGGCGATCTCGACCAGGGAGTGTATGTGCAGTTCCGCGGGCCGCACTACGAAACCCCGGCAGAGGTGCAGATGGTGAAGACCCTCGGCGGCCACATCGTCGGGATGTCGACGGCGCTCGAGGCGATCGCGGCCCGCCAAGCCGGCATGGAAGTGCTGGGACTGTCCCTGATCACCAATCTCGCCGCGGGGATCTCACCGACCCCGCTCAGCCACGACGAGGTCATCGAGGCGGGGAAGACCGCCGAACCGGTGATCAGCCGGCTGCTCGCCGACATCGTGGCGGCGCTGTGATGGTCGCTGACGCCACGGACGGCGTGCTCGAGTCGGCGCGCGCCTGGCTCGCCCAGGATCCCGACGCGGTCACCCGCCACGAACTCGCCGCGCTGATCGATCAGGCATCCGGCACCGGTGAGGGATCAGTCACCCCGGAGGCAGCGGCAGGCGCCCTGGCCGAACTGCACTCCCGCTTCGACACCCGGCTTGAGTTCGGCACCGCCGGGCTCCGCGGCGAGATCGGTGCAGGCTCCAACCGGATGAACCGGGTGCTCGTTGCCCAGGCCGCGGCAGGCCTCGCCGCCTACCTGTTGGAGAAGGCACAACCGGGTGTGACCCCATCGGTTGTGATCGGCTATGACGGCCGCACCAACTCGGATGTCTTCGCCCGCGACAGCGCCGAGATCATGGCAGGGGCGGGCGTGCGCGCCATCCTGTTGCCCAGGCTGCTGCCGACCCCGGTGCTCGCGTTCGCGGTGCGTCACTTCGATGTGAGCGCCGGCGTGATGGTCACCGCCTCACACAACCCCCCGCGCGACAACGGCTACAAGGTGTACCTGGGCGGGGCACATCAGGGCTCCCAGATCGTGGCCCCCGCTGATGGGGAGATCGCCGCGCACATTCTGCGGTTCGCTGCCGAGCGCAGTGTGCTCGACGCACCTCGCCGCACCGACTATCAGGTCGCCACCGACGAGGTGGTCGACTCCTACATCATCGCCACCGTCGCGGATGTGCCCCGCCCCGAGGCGCAGGTCTCCTCGGTGTACACCGCGATGCATGGGGTCGGTTGGGAGACTGCACAGCGGGTCTTCCAGAATGCCGGCTTCGACGCACCAGCATGCGTGGCCGAGCAGATCGCACCCGATGCCGCGTTCCCGACGGTTGCCTTCCCGAACCCCGAGGAGCCGGGCGCGATGGATCTGGCGTTCGCGAGGGCCCGGGAGGTGGGGGCCGAGATCGTCATCGCCAACGACCCCGATGCCGACCGGCTGGCCGTGGCGATCCCCTCTGCCGGTCCAGGCTCCGAAGGCGGTTGGCGCCGGCTGAGCGGAAACGAGGTGGGGTACCTGCTCGGCTGGCAGGCGGCCGAACATGCGCGTGCGGCCGGGATCGGCGGCACCCTGGTGTGCACGATCGTCTCCTCCCCCGCGTTGCGTGCCGTCGCCGGCGACTACGGTCTCGACTTCGTCGAAACGCTCACCGGGTTCAAATGGGTGAGCCGGGTTCCGGGCATCCTCTACGGCTACGAGGAGGCCCTCGGCTATCTGGTCAACCCCGGCACGGTGCGAGACAAGGACGGCATCTCGGCGGCACTCGCGTTCTTGTCCCTGGCCTCCGAGCTCAAGACACGCGGGTCGACGATCGCCGACCGGCTGGATGAGTTCACCGCGCGGTTCGGGCACTTCGCATCAGACCAGATCTCGATCCGGGTGACCGACCTGGCCGACATTGCGCGCGTGATGGCGTTGTTGCGTGAGAGCCCGCCGACAAAGATCGGTGGCGTGCCCGTGGAGCGGATCGACGACCTGTTGGGCGGGTTCGGTGATCTCGCGCCCAGCGACGTTCTGCGCATCCGGCTTGCTGACGGGTCGCGCGTCATGGTGCGACCCAGCGGCACCGAGCCCAAGCTCAAGATCTACATCGATGCGTCCTCGACCGAGGGCAGCGTCGCCGAGCGCCGGGCGTCAGCGACGGGCCGCGTGTCGGCTCTGGCCGAGGGGATGACCCTGCTGATCGGTTGAGGCCAGCCGGCGGTCGCGCCGGCAGTTGTCGAACCGGCGCCGGGAGGCCTCACCGGGCTGCCGCACCCCCGAGCCCTGCCGCACCCCCGAGCCCTGCCGTGATCGACGCGGCGGCCGACCGGGCATGCTCTTCGGCGTCGTTCAGCCGTCCGCTGCTGAAACTCGTCGAGATGTAGGGCACCGTCAGGGCCGCGGACACTCGTCTATCCGGGCCGAAGACCGGGTAGACCAGGTCGGTGACACCGGGCTGGATACTGTCATCGGCGCGCTCGAACCCGTGCTCGCGGATGGTGTCGAGCCGTTCGGCCATGGCCCGGCCGGCACGCGGTTGCAGGGACGCGAGCCACGCGTCGCGCACATCGTCGTCCTGGTGCGCCATCAACAGCGCCCCGGTCGCGGTGGTGTCGATCGGAAACGTGGCACCCACACGGACGTGGAATCCGAAATCGGCGGGACTCTCGACCTGGGCGAGGATCAGAACCCGTCCCGCCTCGAGCATCCCGAGGTTGCATGATTGCCGCACCCGGTCGGCCAGAAGGCGCATCGGATACTGCGCGGCCAGGATCAGGCCCCGCACCCCGTGGTGCCGGTGGGCCAGATCGAACATTCGGAGCGACAACGAATACAGGCCGGACTGGGGATGCCGATAGATGTACCCCCTGGCCTGCAACGTCTGCAGCACCCGGAAGATCTGGCTGGCGGAGCGCTCGACCCGTTCCGCGATCTCTCCCTGGGCCAGGCCACCGGATTGTCCCGCCAGAAGCTCCAGGATGTCCAACGCCTTGTCCAGCGCCGGCACCGAGTAATCGGGTGCGGTGGCGCTCACCGATCCACCTGCATGGTGGCGAGCATCCGCCTCGCGATCTCACGGTTGAGATCATCAGGAACCGGATGCGCACCCGCGGTGAGTTCCGCCGGCCGCCTCGCCACTCGCTCAAGCGACATCGCCTGCAACAGGAAGCCGAGATCCATCGACTCGAGCGAGTTGCCCTTGGGCTCCCGGCCCGCCAGGTTGAACATTCGACCACCGGCAATCAATGTCAGGTACCGCCCGTCGGCGAACTCGACCTGTTCGATCCCGTCGTCGACCTCTCGTACCCGCTCGGCGTGCGCGGTCAGCGCCGACACATCGATCTCCCACGCAAAATGGCCGCAGTTCGCGAGAACGGCCCCGGACTCCATCCGGGCGAAGTCCTCTGGCCCCAAGACGTTCGGCCTCCCCGTTGCGGTGATGAAGACTTCTCCCCACCCCGCCAGATCACTCGTCGCGCCCACACGGAATCCGTCCATCGCTGCTTCGAATGCCTTCAGCTCATCGCGTTCCACCACAGCCACCCGGCCCCCGAGCGCGCGAAGGTACTGGGCGACACCGCGTCCGCACCAGCCGTAGCCGATTACGACGAATCGGCGCCCGGGCACCATCAGGTTGGTGATGCGCATGAAACTCTCCACCACCGACTGTCCCACGGCGTGTTTGTTCTCGCCGATCTGCTTGAGCGGGCTGTCGTTGATCACGATGACCGGGTACGGCACTCGGCCAGCGAGCTCACCGCGCAGCCGATCTCCCCCGGAGGTGGTCTCCTCGGTGGCGCCGATGATTCGTGCGGTGGTGCCGTCGCGCACACCCTGCGCAATCAGGTCGCCGCCGTTGTCCAGGATGATGTCGGGCTGCAATGCCAACACGTGCGTGAGGTTCTCGGCGTGCTGCTCGGCCGTGTCGTCACGCGCCCCGTAGATCGTCATGCCCTGGCTGCGCAGCACGGCGACGATGTCATCCTGGGTCGAGCCGTGGTTTCCGGTGGCGACGATTTCGGCGCCACCGGCGGCAAGCACCTCGAGCAGCACGGCCGTCTTCGGGTCGAGGTGGATGGCCACTCCGATCCGCAGGCGGCGAAAGGGTCTGCTCTCGGCGAACTCGTCCTTGATCGCGGCCAGTAGGCGCATTCGCGAGCGGATCCAGTCAAGCCGTCGTTCCCCGTGCTGAACCAGGGTGTCGCCAGTGAGTACCATGCATCGAGTTTACTCAGGTAAACGAGAGTTTTGTATATAAAACCTCTGACGCGGCCACGATTGGCGCCCCGCAAACTCCCCGGCAACGCGGGTGCGGCAACGCGGGTGCCTTGACACGAGTGCTGCGACACGAGTGCTGCGACGACGGGTCAGTGATACCGCCGCCGGGTTGCTCAGTCGCCGGCGTCGAGCCCCTGGTCGAAGCCGTGCGCGATCTGGTCGGCCAGCTCCTCGCGGTCTTCCAGCGGCAGGAACGCCGCCGCCGCCGCATTCTGCTGGAACACCTCGAGGTCGGACACGTCGTAACTGAAGGCATCCGCCAGTATCGACAACTCCCTGCTCAAAGTGGTGTTGCTCATGAGTCGGTTGTCCGTATTGACCGTGACGGCGAACCCGAGTTGGTAGAGCAGGTCGAACGGGTGTTTCTCGATCTCACTCCCCCACGCCGCGATCGCCCCGGTCTGCAGGTTCGAGGTCGGGCTCAGCTCCAGCGCGATACGCCGGTCCTTCACCCATTGCGCGACAGGTCCGACTGTGACGTACATCGTATCGGCATCCTCGCTGTCGACCTCCATGTCCTCGGCGATGCGCACCCCGTGCCCGAGCCTGAGCGCCCGCCCGTCGAAGAGGGCGGAGCGGATGCTGTCGATCCCGGCTGCCTCCCCGGCATGCACGGTGACGGGAAGATATTGCAGCGCCAGATAGTCGAACGTGCCTGCCATGAGGCTCGCCGGAAAGCCGTCTTCCGGACCGGCAACGTCGAATCCGACCACACCGTCCAACCGATGACGCACCGCAAGTTCGGCGATATCTCTCGCACGATCGCCCTGGCGCATCGCCGACAGGAGTTGGCCGACGCGGATGTCCCGGCCCAGGTGCGCCGCGTCGTCGACCCCCTCGTCGATCCCCTCCTGCACTGCGTGGACCGCGTCGTCGAGACTCAGGCCCCGCTCCAGGTGCTGTTCCGGAGCCCAGCGCACCTCGCCGTAGATCACGCCGTCGGCCACCAGGTCATTCACATATTCGCGGGCGCACCGCACCAACCCCTCCCGGGTCTGCATCACGGCGCACGTCACCTCGAACGTCTTCAGGTACTCGAGCAACGACCCCGAGTCGGATCGCTCGGCGAACCACCCGGCGAGCGCCTGGGGCTCCGTCTCGGGTAGCTCATAGCCGACCCCGTCGGCGAGTTCGATGATCGTCTGCGGCCTGAGGCCGCCGTCGAGGTGGTCGTGCAGGGAGATTTTGGGAAGATCTCGAATGCTCGCCCCACTCGCCAGCAGATAGTTCACATCTGTCAGTGCCACAACATCCTCCTCGACCGCCGGCGCCGGTGCCGGCATGCCAGTCCAAACCTACCGGCACCGCGCAACGAGCAACAGCGGCAGTTGCCCGGGATGCGGGTGCGCACCGTCTCTGATCCCGTCTGCCGCTACATTTGAGGAATGCCGAAGAAGATCATCCTGGACTGTGACCCGGGTCACGACGATGCCATCGCGCTGCTGCTCGCCCACGGGAACCCCGAGATCGAACTGGTCGCCGTCACCACCGTGGTCGGCAACCAGACGTTGGACAAGGTGACTCGCAACGCCCTCGCCGTCGCCGAGATCGCCGGCATCACCGGGGTTCCGTTCGCCGCGGGCATGCACCGCCCGCTGGTGCGCGAGGTCGAGACCGCACCGTCGATCCACGGCGACTCCGGCATGGACGGCCCCGTTCTGCCCGAACCGACGATGCCGTTGGATCCCCGTCATGCGGTCGACCTGATCATTGACACCATCATGGCCCACGAGGTTGGCGAGATCACTCTGGTCCCGACCGGAGGTCTGACCAACATTGCAATGGCCGCCCGGCGCGAGCCCCGCATCGTCGAGCGAGTCAAAGAGGTCGTACTCATGGGGGGTGGCTACAGCGTCGGCAACTGGAGCGCGGCCGCGGAGTTCAATATCGTGATCGACCCCGAGGCGGCCCACATCGTGTTCAACGAGAAGTGGCCGTTGACGATGGTGGGCCTGGATGTCACCCACCAGGCCCTCGCCACCCCCGATGTCGTGGCCGCTGTCGCCGCCGTCGGCACGAAGCCCGGCCAATTCGTGCTGGAGCTGCTGGAGTTCTTCGGCCGCACCTACAAAGTGGCCCAGGGATTTGATGCGCCGCCGGTGCACGACCCGTGCGCGGTCGCCTTCGTGATCGACCCGTCTGTCTTGCAGGTTCGCCGCGCGCCTCTCGACGTTGAGCTCACCGGCACCCTGACGTTGGGGATGACGGTCGCCGACTTTCGGTTGCCCGCACCTGCCGACTGCACCACCCAGGTAGCGGTGGGCCTCGATCAGGAGAAGTTCTGGGCTCTGGTGATCGACGCGCTGGAGAGGATCGGCAACCCCTGACCAGCATGATCCCATCGCTTGTGGCCACCGGCCGCGCCCGCCTCGCCCCCCGAGGCGGTCACCAGTGACCGTGTGGCTGGGCGAACTCGGAGTTCTCGGAGCGGCCCTGGCTGTGGTCTTCGTTCCCGGGCTGGCGCTTTCCTGGCTCCTCGGCGCGCGCGGAATCCTCCTGATCGGCTGGGCTGCCCCGTTCACGGCTGCGATCGTGGGGGTGACCGTGCTGGCTGCCCAGATCCTGCCCTTCCGGTGGGGACCGGCCGCCGTTCTGGTCAGCACGGTCGCCCTGTGCGCGCTCACCCGGGGCGCACGAGCGCTTTGGCGCCGCAGGTGGCCTGACGTGATGGCCGGCGGTGCCGGGCGACGCGACCTGGTCGTGGGGCTGATCGGGTTGCTGATCGGGGCCGCCTTGATCGCGCCGAGGCTGGCCGAAGCCTTCGGCGCCCCGTCGAACATCTCCCAGACCTTCGACAACGTTTACCACCTGAACGCGGTGCGGTTCATCGTCGACGGCGGCAGCGCCTCGCCGTTCCAGCAGATGATCCCCGGTTTCTATCCAGACCTGTGGCATGCCATCACCGCGCTGGTGGTGCAGACCACGGGCACCACCATCCCGATCGCCATCAATATCGTCAGCATCGTTCTCGGTGCGTTCGTCTGGCCGCTCAGTTGCATGCTCCTTGTGCGCGTGATCGTCGGGGCCCGACCGGTAGCCGTGCTGCTCGCCGCTGTGCTCGCCGCCGGCTTCGCAGGTTTCCCCCTCCTGATGCTCGACTTCGGGGTGCTCTACCCCAATGTGCTCTCCATCTCGTTGTTGCCGGCCGTCTTCGGCGCCGTCATCGTGGTCGCGCGGCTGGGCGCGCAGCCGGTGATCAGCGCGCCAGCGGCCCTGTGGACGCTCCTGGCGCTGGTCCCCGCACTCGCACTGGCCCATCCGAGCTCGCTGATGGCGTTGATCGCGGTGAGCTTCCCGATCGCCGTGGTGGCCGCGGTGCGCAACTTCCGCGAGCTGCGAGCCGCCGATGCCTCGCCCCGGGTCGTCGTGGCGACGGTGGCAGCCTGGTCGGCGGGGGTGAGCGCCGCGATTGTTCTGCTCCTTCTCGCACGCCCCACCCCGGAACAGGCGTTCTGGAAGCCCAATTCCACCGTCCTGAATGCCCTGTGGTCAGTCGTGTCGAACTCGGCGGCGGGGAAACCGGTCGCCTGGGCTGTCAGCATCCTGATGGTCATCGGTCTTGTGGCGCTGGTCGTGCAGCGCAGGCAGGGCTGGTTGGTCTGGTCCTTCATCGTGATGGCCGGGCTCTATGTCGTCTGCGCCAGCTTTCCTGTCGGGGTTCTCCGGTATGGCCTCACAGGGTCGTGGTACAGCGACAGCGTTCGCCTGGCCGCGCTACTGCCTGTCGTCGCACTCCCCCTGGCGACGGTCGGCGGCCTGTGGCTGATCGAATGGATCGTGGCGCTCAGCGCCCGCATTCGTTCCGCGAACCGCTCCGACAGCATCCGGGACGAGGCCGTCTCAGGGGCAGGCAGTGCACGTCCGGCACCCCCACCGATCAGCGCTGACGGAGCCCGCAGAAACAGCATCCGCCCGCGCGCCCTCACCTGGATCGTCGGCGCGGCGCTGATCACCGCCGTGGCCCTTGCCAGCCAGACGGGAGCCGCGATGCAGGCCGCGACGGCATCGGCAGAGCGAAGCTATCGGATCGGCGAACACGCCCCGCTGCTGTCACTGGATGAACAAACGTTGCTCGAGCGGCTGGACGCAGACGTCCCCGTCGATGCAGTGATCGTCGGGAGCCCCTGGACCGGCACCTCCCTCTCATTCGCGCTGGCGAACCGCTATTCCCTCATCCCGCACATCTACACCGAACTCGACCAGGACATGACCACCATTGTTGATCACCTGAATCAGGCGAAAAGCGATCCGCAGGTGTGTCCGGCGCTGGCGCGCACCGGTGTGCGGTTCGTGCTCGACTTCGGCCCCCACGAGGTGCACAACGGTTCGCATCCGTATCCCGGCCTGGCCGACCTGTCCGATTCCGACGCCGTCACCCTCATCGACGAGCAGGGCGATGCCCGACTGTATGAAGTGACCGCCTGCATGAAGTGACCGCCTGCCGGTGACACGGCCCGAGGCGCAGCCCCTGGTCAGTCGGCGAACGGCGCAAGGTTGGGCGTCGATGGGCTCGCCTGGATATCCAGCTGCAGGGCACTGATCAACAGCTGGGTGCCGATCATCAGGGGCAAGGCGGCCAGCATCACCGTGGCCGCGGTGGCGACGACGGAGCCCGCCACCTGAAAGGCCACCCAGATCGCGACGACAAGCCCGAAGCCGAACAGAATGATGCCGAGCACCAGAAGCAGAGCGATCGGGGAGAACGACCAGAGAACATAGCGGTACCAGATTCGTCGCCAGAATCCGCGCGTGAGAAGGCCCATGATCTCCGGAATCACCCGCCCCAGTTTGATCCCTGAGACCTCTGCGCCGTACAAAGCCGGGATGGGCACGTCAGTGGCCGAGACCTGCAAGATGTTCAAATGGATGAGCAGGTCGTTCTCGAAGCTGTACCGCTGGGCCACACGGCTGAGGTCCACCCGCTTCAACACCTCGGTTCGGATAGCGGTGTAGCCATTCTGCGGGTCGAACAAGTGCCAATATCCGGACGCCAGCTTGGTCATGAACGAGAGAACGATGTTACCGATCACGCGGTGCCTGGGCATCCCTTGGAACGACTCCGGTGAGAAGAACCGGTTCGCCTTGGCAAATCCGTAGCCCAGCTGGGTGACGTGATCCAGAAGTGCGGGCAGATGCTGCGGATCCATCTGGGCGTCGCCGGCCATCACCACGTTCACGTCTGAGCCCAGTGCCATCGCAGCCTGGTGCCCGGTGATGATCGCCCCTCCGACACCGAGGTTCTGCTCGTGTCTGATCAGTGTCACGCGAGGGTCAGCGCTCGAGCGCACCACGGTGCTCGTCTCATCGGGGCTGCAGTCGTCGACGATGACGATGTGGTCCACGTAATCGGGCATGGTGTCGATCACCGTCAGGATCATTTCGGCCTCGTTGTACGCCGGCACGACAGCGGCGATCACGGCTGAGTTGAACACTGGTCTCTCGTCCCTGCCTCACCCGAGGCGAATACCCAATAGCGGTAGATGAAGTAATTCCACACGGTGGTCACCGCTGTTGCGATGACTTTACCGCCAACCCACCCCACTGGTGAGTCATTGACCCACCCCACGATGAGGATCGTCGCCAGGGTGTTGAAGGCAACAAGGATCGCGTACCTCACCAGGGCCTGGCCGTGCGGTGACTGGGACGTGAAGGCGAACACTCGTTGGATCGAGTAGGTGAAGAAGAAGGAGACGAGGAACGCGGTGCCGGTGGCCAGCCAGAGGGGCCACAACAACACCAGTTTCAGCAACGCGAGTATGCCGAGGTCGACCAGGAACGCCGCGCCGCCGGCGAGCAGGTACCTGGTGGCACTGTGGTTCACCAGCCGAACCAGCCCGTTCGATGGCGGCAGGGGAACCTCGGCGCCGGCATCGGCCTCTGTGCCACTGCGCATTGCGTCTTCGCCTTTCATAATCCGTCGCCGAGAGGTGAGTAGATGGGGCAATAGCCGGCCGATAACCTCATCTGCTGCACTCTCGGCGCGTGGGGGGGGGGTGGGGTTGGGGGGTTGGGGTTGGGGGGGGGTGGGGTGGGAGCGGGGGGTGGGAGGTGGCGGGGGTGGGGGTGCGGGGGCTACTCGACGCGTTCGGCGATCAGGGGGCCGCCGTCGAGCACCTTCTCGGAGGCGCTCCCGATGCGGTACGCCCCCTCCAACGCCTCCAACGCACGCGCGAACCGCGCCGGCTCGTCTGCCGACAGCGTGAACAGGGGTTGCCCGGCCGTCACGGTGTCGCCCGGCTTGGCGTGCAGGTCGATCCCCACCGCGTGCTGCACCGGGTCCTGCTTGCGGGCGCGCCCCGCACCCAGGCGCCAGGCCGCGACACCGAAGGGTAGCGCCAGCTGCTCGACGAGCACGCCGTCACTGTCGGCGGTGACCACGTGAGTCTCGCGGGCGATCGGAAGCGCGGCATCCGGGTCTCCGTCCTGCGCGCGAATGAAGGCGCGCCAGGTATCCATCGCCCGCCCGTCGTCGAGGGCCGCCTCCACGTCGGCGTCGGGCTGTCCCGTCAGGGCCAGCATCTCCCGGGCAAGCGCAACCGTGAGCTCACGAACGTCGGCGGGGCCGCCGCCGGCGAGGATCTCCACCGACTCGCGCACCTCATTCGCATTGCCGATGGCGAGGCCGAGAACCACATTCATGTTCGTCAAAAGGGCCCGGGTCTTGACACCGGCGTCGTTGCCGAGGTCGACCATCGTACGGGCCAGTTCTCGGGAACGATCGATGTCTTTCAGGAATGCGCCGGAACCGAACTTCACGTCCAGTACCAGCGACTCGGTGCCTTCCGCGATCTTCTTGCTCATGATCGACGACGCAATCAGGGGGATCGATTCGACCGTGCCGGTGATGTCACGCAGGGCATACAGTTTGCCGTCGGCCGGGGCGAGCCCGGAACCGGCCGCACAGATGACTCCGCCGATCGAAGCCAGTTGGTCGAACATCTCCTGGTTCGTGAGGTTCGCCCGCCAGCCCGAGATCGACTCGAGTTTGTCGAGGGTTCCCCCGGTGTGGCCGAGCCCACGACCGGACAGTTGCGGCACGGCCACGCCGAAGCAGGCCACCAGCGGCATCAGGGGCAACGTGATCTTGTCGCCCACTCCGCCCGTCGAGTGCTTGTCGACGGTCGGTTTTCCGAGCGATGCAAAACTCATCGTCTCACCGCTTCTGATCATGGCCATGGTCAGGTCACGCACCTCGCGCCGGTTCATCCCATTCAGAAAGATCGCCATTGTCATGGCAGCCATCTGTTCGTCTCCGATGAACCCGCGCGTGTAGGCGTCGATCATCCACGAGATCTGCTCGGTCGACAGTTCGGCCGCATCCCGCTTGGCGTGGATCAGGTCGACAGTGTCGAAGGCTTCAAGGGCTGAGGAGGACATCGGTGACTGCTTTCTGTAGCGCGATCATACTTCTGGACGAGCATCGTGTTGGCTGGCCCTTGTGCTGAGTGGGCATTGTGTTGCGTCGGACTTGCGTGACACGGGATTTGTGTTGAGTGACGATTGTGTTCAGTGACGATTGTGTTCAGTGACGATTGTGTTCAGTGACGATTGTGTTGAGTGGCGCCGGTGGCCGATGCCGCAGAGAGGATCCTCAGGAGCACGGCTCAGGAGCCCGAATACTCGGCCAGGGTACGCGGTCCGAATGCGTCGGGAATGACCTCTTCGATGGTACGGATGCCCGAGACGGTCTCGAGTTGCATGCCGGGAACCGCGTGCTCGAACAACAGCTGCCGGCAGCGTCCGCAGGGCATCAGGGTGTTGCCGTGCCCGTCGACGCAGGAGAAGGCCACCAGTTGCCCGCCGCCGGTGGCGTGCAGGGTTGAGACCAGTCCGCACTCCGCGCAGAGAGTCAGCCCGTACGACGCGTTCTCCACGTTGCATCCGGAGATGATGCGACCGTCGGTGACCAGGGCGGCAACCCCGACCGGGAACTTCGAATACGGCACGTAGGCGTTCTCGACCGCCGAGAGTGCCGCAGCACGCAGCACCCCCCAGTCGATCTCGCCGCTGGGCGCGGCTTGATTGGTTTCATTCATGTTTTCGACTGTATCCGCCCTTCATCGCAACTGCCACCGCCGACGAAAGCCACCCTGTTCGCACAGGCCGGGGCGCCCGGCACCCGCCACAGGTCGCTATTTGATATACGGCTTGCCGTCAGCTGCCGGCGCTCTCGACTTTCCGACGAACCCGGCGACAGCCAGGATCGTGACGACGTACGGCAGCATCAGCATGAACTCACTCGGCACGGGCGAGCCGATCACGCCGAGCACGCTCTGCAGGTTCGTGGCGAACCCGAACAGGAGTGCCGCCATCGTGGCCTTCAGCGGATCCCACTGGCCGAAGATCACAGCGGCCAACGCGATGAAGCCCGCTCCTGCGGTCATCTCCTTGTTGAACGCACCGACTGAGCCCAGAGTGAAGTAGGCACCGCCCATTCCGGCCACGGCACCGGCCAGGGACACGTTCCAGAAACGGGTGACCCCCACTTTGATTCCGACCGTGTCCGCGGCCTGGGGGTGCTCGCCCACCGACCGCACGCGCAGCCCCCAGCGGGTGTGGAAGAGCCCGTACCAGACGACGAAGACCGTCACGTACATGATGTAGATGATGATTGTCTGCTGGAACAGCAACGGTCCGATGATCGGAATCTGGCTGAGCACCGGGATCTCGATCCGGGGGAACCGGGCCGGCTGGTTGAACATCTGCGGGTTCGCCGTCATGATCGTCGAGTAGAAGAAGCTTGTCAGCCCGAGAACCAGCACGTTGAGCACAACACCGACGATGATCTGGTCGACCAGATATTTGATCGCGAATGCGGCGAGCACGAACGACACCAGCATGCCGGCCACCATGGCGCCGAACAGCCCGGCGAAGGCATTGCCGGTGAGGGTGGCCACCATGGCTGAGACGAAGGCACCGGCAAGCATCTGCCCTTCAATGGCAATGTTGACGACCCCCGAGCGCTCCGAGATGACACCACCGAGCGCGCCGAAGATCAGCGGTGCGCTCAGTGCGACCGTTCCCAGCAGCAGTCCGTAGACCGGGATCGATGCGCCGGCTCCCGCCCAGGCCAGAAAGCCCACCAGGAAGAGGAACGCGAAGATCGCAACGATCCACAGCGGCGTCTTGCGCTCGGTCTGCACGCGGTAGGCGCTGTAAGCGGTCAGCCCCGCGAGCAGCACCGTGATAACGATGCCCGTGGCAACCGTCGGCAGCTGGATCACCGGCAATTGGATGGCGGTGGCATCGGCGGTCAGCTTGAACGAGCTGGTGCCCTCCCTGCCGTTCAGCACGAACAGCAGTAGTGCCACGATGGTGACTACGCCGAAGGAGATCGGCGCCTTCCAGTTCTTGACGAAGGCCTTCTCCAGGACGATCTTGTCGGCCCCGGCCCCTGATGTCTGGCTCACAGCGCTCATTAGACTGCCTCAATCTTCGTCCGCTTGCGGAACACGCCGGGGGTGGGCAAGTGGAACACCGCCCGCACCAAAGGTGGCGCCGCGATGAACAGCACAATCATCGACTGTACGACCAGCACGATATCAATCGGAATGCCCTGTGCGGCCTGCATCGCATATCCGCCCGCTTTGAAGGCTCCGAACAGAATGGCGGCCCAGAAGATGCCCCAGGGTTTCGACCGGCCGAGCAGGGCCACGGTGATCGCGTCGAAACCGATCCCCGCGTCGATTCCCGAGCTGAAGCCCGTTGTCACTGTGCCGAGAATCTGGGAGACACCGGCGAGCCCGACCAGCGCGCCGGAGATCACCATCGACCAGATGAACATCGCACCGACGTTGATTCCTGCCACCCGCGCGGCGTTCGGGTTGTACCCGACCGCCTTGAACTTGAAGCCGAGGCTGGAGCGTTCGAGGATCCACCACACGATGATGACGGCGATGATCGCGAAGACCAGTCCCAGGTTGACGCTGTACCTCTCGCCGAACAGAGGCGGGAACACCACGGTGTCCTTCATCGGCGGCGACTTCGGGTTGTTCGACCCGGGCGCCTGCAGTGCGCCGGGGGTGCGCAGCAAGAACGAGACCAGATAGAACGCCACGAAGTTCAACATGATCGTGGTGATGACCTCGTGCGCCCCGGTCTTCGCCTTGAGCAGGCCGACGATGCCGCCCCAGAGCGCCCCGCCGATGAGACCACCGATCACGGCAACGATCATGTGGATGCCCGCGGGCAGGTCGAGCGCGAAGCCGATCCAGCCCGCGATCGCGATTGCAATCAGCATCTGGCCACGGCCACCGATGTTGAACAGGCCCACCCGGAAGCCGAGGCCGATGCCGAGACCGGCCATGATCAGCGGGGTGGCGAAGTTCAAAGTGTCCATGAACGGTTTGATGCCGTTCAGGAAACCCTCGCGACGGAAGTTGTAGACCGAGCCCTGGAACAGCGAGCTGTATGCCCCGGACACCGCGAGCCAGACGGCGTTGAGCATATCGCCGGGCTTGGCAAAGAAGTAGCCCGCCGTCGCCTGTACGGTCTTGTCGGTCACGGCGATCAGGATCGCTCCGGCAACCATGGCGAGCACGATTGACAGGATCGAGATCATGATCGACCCGCCCATGATCTCGTTCATCGCGACCCGCCAGCGCGACGGTGGTTCCGGTTCCACCGGACCCGTGGACACCAACGGCCCTTCCAGATGCGCGATCCCGGTGTCGGACATGCCCGAGCTCGACAGTCCGGGGTTCGGCTCGTTGGTCGGTTGGTCGGTCATGCAACTGCTCCTCGGCTGTCGTGATGTTCTCCGGCCATCATCAGCCCGAGAACGTCTCTCGAAGTATCTCCCGGAACGATGCCGATGATTCCGCCGCGGTACATCACCGCGACGCGGTCAGCCAGTGCGGCGACCTCGTCGAGTTCGGTGGAGACCACGATGACTGCCACCCCGGCATCCCTGGCGGCCACGATCTGGGTGTGAACGAACTCGATCGAACCCACGTCAAGGCCCCGGGTGGGCTGTGCCGCGACGAACAGGCGCAATTCGCGACTCAACTCGCGTGCGAGCACGACCTTCTGCTGGTTTCCGCCGGAGAGCCGGCCGACCAGCGTACGGATCCCCTGCGCCCGGATGTCGAACTGCTCGACCTTCTCCTCGGCGAAGGTCGCAAGGTAGCCAAGTTGCAGGTTGCCGAACTTCACGAACGGCTCCCCGTCGGAGCGGTCGAGCATGAGGTTCTCGGCCACGGTGAAGTCCCCGACCAGCCCGTCCACGTTGCGGTCCTCCGGGACAAAACCCACCCCGGAGTTCAGCACCTTGTTGACGCTCAGCCGGTTCAGCGGCTTCCCGTCGAGCGAGATCTCACCGGTGACGTGCTGCTGCAGGCCCATGATCGCCTCGGTCAACTCGGTCTGTCCGTTGCCTTGGACTCCGGCGATCGCCAGGATCTCGCCTGCTCGCACCTCGAACGAGACCCGGTTCACCACCATCTGGCCGACGTGGTCTATCACCGACAGGTCTTTCACGACGAGGGCCGGTGCGCCGGGATCGGCCGGGCCCTTGTCGATCATCAGGTCGACGGCGCGGCCGACCATCAGCGATGCCAGTTCCTCGTTCGTCGCGGTGGGTTCGGCCTCACCCACCACCTTGCCCAATCGGATGACCGTGATGCGGTCGGCGACCTCGCGCACTTCGCGCAGTTTGTGGGTGATGAACACGATCGCGGTACCGGCGTCGCGCAGCTGCTTCATGATCAGCATGAGCTCATCGGTCTCCTGCGGCGTCAACACGGCCGTCGGCTCGTCGAAGACCAGCACCTGGGCGTTCTTGGAAAGCGCCTTGATGATCTCGACCCGTTGCTGCACCCCCACGGGCAGGTCTTCGACCAACGCGTCGGGGTCGAGGTCGAAACCGAACCGGTCGCTGAGTTCGCGAACCGTCTTGCGCGTCGCCGTCATGTTGAGGCGTCCGCCGAAGGTGGTCTCCTCGTGGCCGAGCATCACGTTCTCGGCGACGGTGAACACGGGGATCAGCATGAAGTGCTGGTGCACCATCCCGATTCCGGCAGCCATTGCGTCGCCGGGACCGGCGAAGTCCTGCACCACGTCATCGAGCAGGATCTCGCCCTCTTCGGCGTGGTACAGCCCGTAGAGCACGTTCATAAGGGTGGACTTGCCCGCACCGTTCTCGCCGAGAAGGCAGTGGATCTCGCCGGGATTGACCGTCAGGTTGATGTTGTCGTTGGCGACCAGAGAACCAAATCGCTTGGTAATGCCTCGAAGTTCGAGCTTCATGTTGAGTCAATCTACCTTTCGGCGTGCACCGCATTGTGTTGCCACGACGAGCTGTGTTGCCATGAAGCGACGTGTCGCTTCAAAATGAAGGATGCCAGGGAAAAAATAACGTGTGACGGGGAGACCAGCAGAGCGCTGGTCTCCCCGACACAACGATGTCAGTGCCTGTTACTTAGGTGACGACGGCGACTCGACCTTGATCGTGCCGGCGATGATGTCTGCCGTGATGGCGGACAGCTCGGCCTGCAGATCCGGGTTGATCTTCGACTCGTAGTCGTGGAACGGCGCGATGCCCACTCCACCGTTCTCCAGCGTGCCGATATACGGCGTGCTGTCGAACTTGCCGTCGGCCGCGGCCTTGGTGACTTCTTCAACACCGGGCTTGATGCCCTTCATGATCGAGGTCAGGAACAGGTCGGAGTTCTCCGGGTTGGTCTCGAACACGTCAGCGTCGACACCGATCAGGGCGATCGGCTTGCTGGCGTCGCGAATCGCTTCGGCGGCGCTCAGGAAGATCGGTCCGCCGACTGGGAGGATCACGTCGGCACCCGCGTCGATCAGCGTCTGTGCTGCCTGCTTCGCGTCGGTTCCGGCGGCGAAGCCACCGGTGAAGCTGCCGTTCTGGGATTTGACATCCCAGCCCTTGACCTCGACGGTGTCTTTGTTCTTCTCGTTGTAGTAGTTCACTCCGTCAACGAAACCATCCATGAAGATGGTGACGGGCGGGATCGGCAATCCACCGAACGTTCCCACGATCTTCGAGGTCGAGTAGCTCGCGGCTGCGTAGCCGGCCAGGAATGCTGCCTGGGCGGTGTCATAGACCAACGGCTTGACGTTCGGCAGGTCGATCGAGTTGTCGTCGATGATCGCGAAGTTGATGTCCTTGTTCGCCTTGGCCGCGTCGTCCGTGGCTGCAGCCAGGTTGAAGCCGACCGTGACGATCAGGTTGCAGCCCTGGTCGATCAGGTTGTTGATGTTGGGTGCGAAGTCGGTGTCTGACTGGGACTCAGCCTGCTTGAACTGGGTTCCGAGCGCGGCCGAGGCCTCCTTCAGCCCCTCGAAGCCCAACTGGTTGAACGACTTGTCGTCGAACCCGCCCGAGTCCGAGACCATGCAGCCCAAGAAGTCGGCGTTGGTCGCGGGTGCTTGCGATTCGGTTGCACCGCTTGCAGACGGTGCAGGTGCGGCGTCGGGCGCGGATGCGCAGGCAGCCAACATGCCAACCATGGCCATCGTGGTCAGGCCCGCGAGCGCAGCCCTGCGTGTGGTGAGTCTCAAAATATCCTCCAAGGTGCTGGCCCTGCATGGTGCGAGGGCTGTCATTAGGTATGACGCTACCGAATGAACTGCCTGCGCATGTGAGCATTCTCACTTCGCTACCGAACAGTTACAATCGCGCCAACTCGCTGAAGTCTACGACAGTTGAGAATTACTTCGTGACGAACCCGATGCTCTCGTTCCCGTCGCCGTGGACTCAGTTGCTACTCGGGGTGCTCGGCGATGTGACAACGATGGCGCCGTCAATGATCTGCTGGCGCAACTGGTCGATCTCGCCGGCCAGTTCGGTGCTGACCAGGTCGGCCCGATCGTGGAACGGCGCGATCTCCACCCCACCATTTTTGAGCGTACCGATGAACGCGCTGTTGTCGAAGACACCGTCGATGTCGCCGCCGACGATGCTGATCACGGCATCCTGAGTGTTCTTCAACACACTGGTCAGGACGATCGGCCGAAACTCGGCCGGCAGCGTCTCGAAGCCGTCGTTGTCGACCCAGATCAGGCTGGCCGCGCCACCGGCGTCGACCACTGCGGCGGCGGCCCCCTCACCGACCTGGCCGGCCACCGGCAGAATCACGTCGGCCCCGGCATCCAGGAAGGCCTGCGCCTTCGCCTTGCCCTTGGTGGTGTCCTCATAGTCGCCGGTGAACTCGCCGTCCTGCTTGGCCTTGTTCCAGCCGAGCAGTTTCACGGTGGTGCCGTGCACCTGGTTGTACTGGTCGATGCCGTCGGAGAAGCCGTCCATGAACAGGGTCACCGGCGGCTGGTTGTCGCCGCCGAAGGTGGCCACGATGCCGGTCTTCGAGACGCCCGCCGCCAGATAGCCTGCAAGATACGAGGCCTCGGCCGTGTTGAACACGATCGGCTTGATGTTCGGGGCGTCGACCTGCTCGTCGACGATGGAGAAATGCACGTCGGGGTGGGCTGTCGCCTGGGCAAGGGTCGCATCGGCCAGTTCCCAGCCGACCGTGAGCACGTACTGGCATCCCGTTGCGACGGCCTGCTCGACGTTAGGGCCGACATCCGTTTCGGTCTTGGAGACGATGGCCTGCACGTCAATGCCGTACTTCTCACCGGCGCTCTGCAGCCCCTCCCAACTGGACTGGTTGAACGACCTGTCTTGCAGGCCACCGGAGTTGGTGACCATGCGAGCACAGTAGTCCGCGTTCGCCGACGCGCTTTCCGACGGTGACGGCCCCGTGGAAGTGTCGGGCGCACTCGCACAGCCCGCGAGGAGCAGGCCGGCGGCTGAGAGCAGGACGAGGGGCCGAAGAAACGCAGATTTGGGCATGGGAAGAGTCTAGAGGGAACCCACCACGGGGACAGTTGGGCGAGAGAGCCGGGCGGTCCTGCTACAGAACGTCGCCGCGCCCGGAGAGTCGCAGCGCGTCGACGACCGACTTCACCTTCTGGGCGTTGGCTCCGGTGGTCACCAGCAGTGCGTCGGGGGTGTCCACCACCACGATGTCGTCCACGCCGATGAGGGCGATTGTGCGGCCCCCCTCGGAGACGACGATCCCGCTGGATGAGTCGGCCAGCACCCGGGCATCGGCTCCCAGGATCGCCAGATTCGACTTGCGGCCGCCCGAGTGAAGGCGCGCGATCGAGGCGAAGTCTCCCACGTCGTCCCAGTCGAAGTCGCCGGGAACGACGGCCAGCCTCCCGGCGGCGGCGGCGGGTTCCGCCACCGAGTAGTCGATCGCAATCTTGGTGAGGTTCGGCCACACCGCGTCGACGACCATGCCGCGGCGTGACGTGTCCCAGGCTTCTGCGAGCTCGATCACCCCGGCAGCCAACTCGGGTTGGGAGAGGGCCAACTCCTCGAGAAGCCGCTCCGCCCGGGCAATGAACATTCCGGCGTTCCAGAGATAGTTGCCGCTGGCCAGGTATCGTTCGGCGGTTCGGGCATCCGGCTTCTCCACGAATTCCGACACCGTGAGGGCGTGCGGCGCCCCGGCACAGTTCAGCGGCTCCCCGGCATGGATGTAACCGAAGCCCACCGATGGGCCCGACGGTTTGATGCCGATGGTGGCGATGTAGTCGGCACGCGCGGCGACCACCGCCTCCTCCACGCAGTGCCTGAAGCCGGTCTGGTCGGTGATCACGTGGTCGGCGGCGAAAGAACCGATGATGACGCCGGGTTCCCGCCTACTCAGGATCGCAGCGGCCAGTCCGATCGCCGCAGACGATTCGCGCGGGTCGGATTCGAGAACAACGTTCTGGTCGGCGAGCGTCGGCAGTTGGGCCTCCACGGCGGCACGGTGCGCCCGGCCGGTCACCACCATGATGCGCTGCTCGCCCGACACGGGGGCCAGCCGGTCCCAGGTGTCTCGCAACAGGGTCTGGCCGCTTCCGGTCAGGTCGTGCAAGAACTTCGGAGCGCCGGCGCGGGAGAGCGGCCACAGCCTGGAGCCGATGCCGCCGGCCGGGATCACACTGTAGAAACCTTCTATCGGTGCTGCGGATCTGCGAGCTCGAGTCATCCTTCGAGACTAGCGCTCGGGCCCCGAAACCGGCCGAAGCGAGGCCGCGGACCCGGGCGGCGTGCCGAACGAGAAGCCCGATCGACGAAAGCGGTAGAGTATTTTTACGCATAGTGCGCATGAGTGCTGGTTCATCGGGGGAGTTCGCCCCCGGAATTGCACAGCCGTAGGAGGGTTGTCCCGTGTCATCTCAACCGACAGAGACCCAAGCGCCGACACGCCGACGCAAGCCACGGCCGGCGGGAACGCTGTACCGCGGCGACATCACCGGCCTGTGGTCATGGGTTCTGCACCGGATCACCGGTGTCGCCATTTTCTTCTTTCTGCTCGTCCACATCCTGGACACAGCCTTGGTGCGCATCAGCCCGGCCGCGTACGACGCGGTGATCGGCACCTACAAGACCCCGATCATGGGCCTCGGAGAAGTCGCTCTCGTGGGCGCGATCGCCTACCACGCCTTCAACGGTCTGCGCATCATCCTGGTCGACTTCTGGCAGTGGGGAACCACACACCAGCGTCTCCTGTCCTGGATCGTGATCGCGCTGTGGGTCATCACCATGGCCGGTTTCGTCCCCCGTCACTTGATCAGCGTCTTCACCGGCCAGTAGGAGCGCCGAACACATGTCTGTCACCATCGAAAACCCACGCTCCCCATACACGCGCCCTCGCGTGGGCGGGTTGAACATCGAGAAGTGGGGCTGGATCTACATGCGCGTCTCCGGCGTCGTGCTGGTCGTGCTGATCTTCGGGCACCTGTTTGTGAACCTGATGCTCGGCACCGGCGTGCACCAGATCGACTTCGCCTTCGTCGGCGGCAAATGGTCCGACCCGTTCTGGCAGTGGTGGGACACCATCATGCTGTGGCTGGCCATGATCCACGGCGCCAACGGAATGCGCACCATCGTGAACGACTACGTGCGCAAGGTCCAGGTCGCCCGGGTGCTCAAGGTCGCACTCTTCGCCTCGGCCGCCATCCTGATCATCCTCGGCACCCTCGTCGCGTTCACCTTTGATCCCTGCCCGGCCGGCGCTCCCGCCGACCTCGTCGCATCCTTCTGCCCGGTCTCGTAGCCCGGGCCCGAGCAACATACCGGAGACATTCGTGACTGATAAGAACGCCCGCCCCGCCCCCCACGAGCATTCTGGGGCCGGCGCAGCCGACGACCCCTATGCCTCGAAACTGATCGACGGGGTGCACTACCACCAACACGACATCGTGATCGTGGGTGCGGGTGGTGCTGGCATGCGCGCAGCAATCGAAGCGGGGCCGCACGCTCGCACCGCCGTGATCTCGAAGCTCTACCCGACCAGGTCACACACCGGGGCGGCGCAGGGCGGAATGGCCGCGGCGCTGGCCAACGTGGAAGAAGACAACTGGGAGTGGCACACCTTCGACACCGTCAAGGGAGGCGACTACCTGGTTGACCAGGATGCCGCAGAGATCCTGGCGAAGGAGGCGATCGACGCGGTCATCGACCTGGAAAACATGGGTCTGCCGTTCAACCGCACCCCCGATGGCAAGATCGACCAGCGCCGATTCGGCGGGCACACGCGCGACCACGGCAAGGCGGCGGTTCGCCGCGCCTGCTACGCAGCAGACCGCACCGGCCACATGATCCTGCAGACACTGTTCCAGAACTGCGTCAAGCTCGGCATCAACTTCTTCAACGAGTTCTACGTGCTCGACCTGGTGATGAGCGAGGTCGACGGGGTGCGGAAGCCGTCCGGAGTCGTCGCCTACGAGTTGGCGACCGGCGAACTGCACGTCTTCCAGGCGAAGGCCGTGATCTTCGCGACCGGCGGCTTCGGCAAGATGTTCAAGACCACCTCGAACGCCCACACTCTGACCGGTGACGGCGTAGGCATCATCTGGCGCAAGGGCCTGCCGTTGGAAGACATGGAGTTCTTCCAGTTCCACCCGACCGGCCTCGCGGGCCTCGGCATCCTGCTGACCGAGGGCGCCCGCGGTGAGGGCGCGATTCTGCGCAACGCCTCCGGCGAACGCTTCATGGAACGTTACGCCCCCACCATCAAAGACCTTGCCCCCCGGGACATCGTCTCCCGCTGCATGGTCAAGGAGGTGGCCGAGGGCCGCGGCGCCGGACCACACAAGGACTACGTCTACCTCGACTGCACCCACCTCGGCGCCGAAGTGCTCGAGACCAAGCTGCCCGACATCACCGAGTTCGCCCGCACATACCTGGGTGTCGACCCGGTCACCGAACCGGTGCCGGTGATGCCGACCGCGCATTACGCGATGGGTGGCATCCCGACCAACGTGAACGCCGAAGTGCTCAGCGACAACACGACGGTCGTACCCGGCCTGTACGCGGCAGGCGAGTGCGCCTGCGTCTCGGTGCACGGCTCCAACCGCCTCGGCACCAACTCCCTGCTGGACATCAACGTCTTCGGCAAACGAGCGGGAAAGAACGCGGTCGAGTATGTGAAGACCGCACCGGATGTCCCGCTGCCCGAAGACGCGGCGCACTACGTCCGCGCGATGATCGACGACCTGCGCAACTCGACCGGCACCGAACGCATCGCGGCCATCCGCAAGGAGCTGCAGGAGGAGATGGACAAGAACGCCCAGGTGTTCCGCACCGACGAGTCGTTGGCCGGCGTGTCCGGCACCATCCACCGGCTGCGGGAGCGCTACCGCAACGTCGGCGTTCAGGACAAGGGCCGCAGATTCAACACCGACCTGCTCGAAGCCGTCGAACTGGGATTCCTGCTCGACCTCGCCGAGGTCGTCGTGTTCTCCGCCCGCAACCGCAAGGAAAGCCGCGGCGGCCACCAGCGTGACGATTATCCGAACCGCGACGATGCCACCTACTTGAAGCACACCATGGCGTACCTGTCGGGTGACCCGCATTCCTCGGATGCCGGCGACCACATCCGCCTGGACTGGAAACCGGTGGTCATCACGAATTACCAGCCGATGGAGAGGAAGTACTGATGTCGATCGCACCCGCGGCTCTGCCAGAGGCTGAGGCGCCGATCCTGCCGTTCACCGTCACCCTGATCATTCGGCGGTTTGACCCCGAGGTCGACGAGGAGCCGCACTGGCAGGACTTCGACGTGGAGCTGTACTCCACCGACCGCGTGCTCGACGCGCTGCACAAGATCAAATGGGAGGTCGACGGGTCGCTCACGTTCCGCCGCTCCTGTGCCCACGGGATCTGCGGCTCCGACGCCATGCGCATCAACGGGCGCAACCGATTGGCGTGCAAGACGCTGATCAAAGACCTCGACATCTCCAAGCCGATCTACGTCGAGGCCATCAAGGGCCTGCCGCTGGAGAAGGACCTCGTAGTCGACATGGAGCCGTTCTTCGAGTCATTCCGTGCGGTGCAGCCGTTCCTGATCCCAAAGAGTGCACCGACTCCCGGCCACGAGCACACACAGTCGGTGGCGGAACGCGCGGTCTTCGACGACACCACCAAGTGCATCCTCTGTGCAGCGTGCACCTCGAGCTGCCCGGTGTTCTGGACCGACGGGCAATATTTCGGGCCGGCGGCGATCGTGAACGCCCACCGATTCATCTTCGACTCCCGCGATGACGCCGCTCAGGTGCGTCTCGACATCCTGAACGACCGCGAGGGTGTCTGGCGCTGCCGCACCACCTTCAACTGCACCGATGCCTGCCCGCGCGGCATCAAGGTGACTCAGGCGATCGCCGAGGTCAAGCAGGCGATCATGAACAACTCGGCGAAGAAGTAGCCCTACGCGCACAGGAGCGGTCCGCGCGTTTCGGGTACACGCGGCCCGCTCCTGTCGCCGTCGACGCCTGGGCTCAACACACCGGGTGCGTTGGCTCCGACGTTGACGGGGGATCGCAAAAAACTGTTGCACACAATCCAGTGGCAAGGATCGCGTAATTCTCAGCTGGGGAGCGAGAACCGCATTCAAGGAATTTGATCACTCAGATCACATCCTTACCCACCGATGGGAGGCGACAACTTCGGGTCTTGGCGCCTCTCGCAACATCCATTGCGACACGACCATTGTAAGCTCAGCGCCCGCTAGCTGACAATTGCTCGCCTTGACCCCAGAACGGGGGTGGGCAGAGATGAAGCAGGGGCGAGGTGGCCCCAGCCAACCTCGCCCCCGATACCCCCCAGCCGAAAATTATGCGGCACGCCTCCCGATCTGCGTACCCGACTTCCCGAAAAGTTTGGTGCGCAGAGGCCCGCCGCAAGCCTGTGTCGCTGTGAAGCAACGAACCTCAGGATAGGGGACGAATGAAAGACCCGACCAGTCCCACTTTCGGGTCGCCCCCAGCCGGGGTACAGCCGAGGTACAGCCGAGCGACCCGCAGAAGTGTGGGCAACCCTCGAGATGCACTCTGCCCGACCTTCCGGCCCACGACTGCCCGTTCCCTGCGGGTCAGAGAATTTCACTGCATCCCACGGGTCGTTGGGACGGGGTCGCCGTCGGTACGATCGTTGGATGGCATCCCACGATTCACCACTGTCACGGATGAGCGCCCGCCTGCAACCGCTCATCGCCTGGGCCAAGACCACCCGGATCGCCCGTATGATCGCGCGCTTCAACGAGAGCCGCGGCAACCTTCTCGCCAGCGGGCTGGCGTTCAGCGCAATATTCGCGTCGTTCGCAGGCGTTTTCCTGCTGTTTGCGATCGCCGGGTTTGTCCTTGAGAAGCAGCCTGAGATCCGTGACCAGTTGGTCTCGATGGTGGCTCGGGCGATCCCTGGACTGATCGACACCGGGGAAGGCGGCGCGATCGACCTCGACACCCTGTTCGCCAGTCAGATCCTGGGCTGGGCGGGGTTTATTGCTGCCGGAGTGCTGCTGTGGACGGCGCTCGGCTGGATGAATTCCGTACGACAGGCGATCCGCATCATTTTTGAACTGCCGCCGCTGGTCATGAATTTCTTCCTGCTCAAGGTTCGCGACCTGGGCCTGATCATCGCGCTCGGAGTCGTGGTGTTCCTGTCGGCCACGATCTCGGTCATCGGAACGAAGTTGCTGACAACCGTGTTCGGGTGGATCGGCATCACCAGCGATTCCATACTGCTCAACATCAGCGTGCGCATCGTGGCATTCGCCGTCGCCCTGGTCGTTGACACTGTGACGCTCGGCGCCATGTTTCGTGTTCTGGCCGGCATTGCGATCCCCTGGCGCCTGTTGCTCGGCGGGTCCCTGCTCGGAGGTGTCGCCCTCGGCGTGCTGAAGGTACTGGGAACCCTGGTCATCGGGGGCGCCGGAAACAACCCGCTGCTCGCCGGCTTCGTTGTGATCATCAGCCTGATGCTCTGGTTCGTTCTGGTCTTCCGGGTGATTCTGATGGCCGCGTCGTTCGTCGCCGTCGAGATGGACGACTCAGACGCTCGCGGCACGAGCTCAGGGCGCCCGCCCAAAGTGGTTGCCGAGACCCCCGCCGAGACCGACCACGCCGCGCTCTAGACTTGAAACCATGAGTTCTGCCCCGACACCGACCCGCCTGCGCATCGCCTCGATCAACACGAACGGGGTGCGCGCCGCCTTCCGCAAGGGCATGGGGGCCTGGTTGGAGACCCGAGATGTGGACATCCTCGCCATTCAGGAGGTCCGCGCATCCACCGACGACCTCGAAGGCCTGCTCGGTGACGAATGGAGCATTCTGCACGACGCCGCCACCGCCAAGGGCAGGGCCGGCGTCGCACTTGCGAGCCGAAACGCCGCACACATCCACCGGGTCGCTATCGGCGACGAGGACTTCGACAGCGCCGGCCGCTGGTTGGAGGCGGACTACGAGGTGAACGGACGTCTGGTCACGGTGGTGAGCGCCTATGTGCACTCGGGCGAGGCGGACACCCCCAAACAGGTCGAGAAGTACAAGTTCCTCGACGGAATGACCCGGCGCCTGCCCGAGTTGGCCGCGCACAACCCGCTTTCGGTGGTCGTGGGCGACCTGAACGTTGGACACCGCGAACTCGATATCAAGAACTGGAAGGACAATGTGAAGCGCTCGGGGTTCCTGCCCACCGAGCGGGCCTACTTCGACCGCTTTCTGGGCGAGAAGGATTCGTCGGTCACGGGCGTCGACGGCAGCACCGGCCCCGGTCTCGGCTGGGTTGACGTGGGTCGAGAATTCGCGGGAGAAGTGGACGGGCCGTTCAGCTGGTGGAGTTGGCGGGGACAGGCCTTCGACAACGACACCGGCTGGCGTATCGACTACCACCTGGCGACCCCCGAGTTGGCAGCGACCGTGGCGCACTACGCGATCGACCGGCCGGCAGCCTACGACCAGCGCTGGTCCGACCACGCCCCCGTGGTCGTTGACTACCTGATCTGACCGGGCACCCGCAGCGCCGAGCCCACCACTGATCCGACCCCGCATCCAAGGCTCACGCCCCCGCAACCGAAAGACATGACCCATGACCGACAAACCCCGCCTGTTCTCCGGCATGCAGCCCTCAGCAGACTCCCTGCATCTCGGCAACTACATCGGCGCCCTGCTCAGTTGGAAGAAATTGCAGGAGACCCATGATGCGTACTTCTGCATCGTCGACCTGCACGCGATCACGGTGCCGCAGGACCCGGCCGTGCTCAGGGAGAACACCCGCCGCACCGCGGCCCAGTACATCGCGGCGGGCATCGACCCGTCGGCGTCGACCCTGTACGTGCAGTCACACGTGCCGGCACACGCCCAACTGGCGTGGGTGCTGAACACGGTCACCGGCTTCGGGGAGGCCAGCCGGATGACGCAGTTCAAGGACAAGTCCGCGCGCTTCGGGACCGACTCGACCACACTCGGGCTGTTCGCCTACCCCACACTGATGGCGGCAGACATCCTGCTCTACCAGTCCCGGATCGTGCCGGTCGGAGAAGACCAGCGCCAGCATGTCGAACTCACCCGCGACCTGGCCGAGCGCTTCAACTCGCGCTTCGGGCAGACCTTCGTCGTGCCGGAAGCCGTGATCGCCAAGGAGACCGCGAAGATCTACGACCTGCAGACCCCGAGCGCAAAGATGTCGAAGTCGGCCGACTCCGATTCGGGAATCCCGTGGTTGCTGGACGAACCGAAGAAGACGGCGAAAAAGATCATGCGCGCGGTGACGGATGACGAAGCACGGGTCTTCTTCGACCGCGAGTCGAAGCCCGGCATCTCGAACCTGCTGACGATCTACTCTGTGCTCGCCGACCGGAGTGTGCCCTCGATCGAACAGGAGTACGCCGGACGTGGCTATGGTGATCTGAAGAAGGCCATCGCTGAGGCCGTGGTGGAGACGTTCGGCCCGATCCGTGAACGCACGCTCGAGTTGCTCGATGATCCCGCCGAGCTCGACCGGTTACTGGCGCACAACGCCCAGCGCGCGGCAGAGGTCGCCGACCGCACGCTGGCGACCGCGTATGACAATATCGGCCTGCTGCCCACCGCCCGGTGACCCGGGCTGTGACGACCAAGCAAGGGGCGAACAAGGAGACACCATGCAACCCGTGATCCTGCACACGAAGCGAATGGAGCTCAGCGCTCCGACCGAGGCCGACATCGACCAGATCACTCACATCTGTCAGGACGAGGACATCCTGAAGTGGACCACCGTACCGTCCCCGTATTCTCGAGCAGACGCCGAGTTCTTCGTGACACAGATCGTGCAGCCCGGCTGGGAGTCGAAGGTGGCACTCACCTGGGCGATGCGCCAGGGCGGCGACCTCATCGGCATGATCAGTCTCACCGCCCTCGACGAATCGATGTACGAGCTCGGCTACTGGATGGCCCCCATCGTTCGCGGCCAGGGTCTGATGGTGGAGGCGGTGCAGCGTGTTGCCGATTACGGATTCGCAGCTGACGGCCTGAACCTCGGCCGCATCGAATGGCACGCCTATGTGGGCAATGCAGGGTCGGCCTCCGTCGCCCGCCGCTCGGGCTTCACCTACGAGGGACTGCTGCGCATGGAGGGCCTGCAGCGCGGAAAGCGGCACGACAGCTGGGTTGCCGGCCTGTTGCCGACCGACGACCGCGCCGAGAAACCGGGTTGGCCGGCATGAGGACCCCGCGCGTCGTGCTCTTCGACCTCGACGACACGCTGTTCGCCCATCGCGCGGCGGTCGACCGCGGGATCGCGGACTACTCACGCCGCCTGGGCGCTCCCTACGAACGGATCGAGCCCCAAGCCGCGTCACGCCTCTGGTACGAACTCGAAGAGCGGCACTACCACTCCTATCTGGCCGGCGATCTGGACTTCGAGGGGCAGCGCCGCGCCAGGGCCCGCGACTTCGCGGCCGCAGCCGGGGTGCACCTGAACGATGAGCTGGCCGGGGTCTGGTTCGATGACTACTTCGAGCACTACGTGGCCAGCTGGATGCTGCACGACGACGCCCTTGCGTGTTTCGACGCACTGACCGCCGGCATTCCAGGGGTGCGCTTCGGAATCATCACCAACGGGGACCGCGTCTTCCAGTCCCGCAAGATCGAGCGGGTCGGGTTGACCCACCGCATCGAGCGCGCCGTCTTCTCCGGTGAGTTAGGCATCACGAAACCTGAGGCCGGCATCTTTCACCACACGATCGGCCAGTTCGGTGTTGACACCTCAGACGGTGTGTACATCGGCGACCGTTTGGTCACCGATGCGCTCGGGGCCGCCCGGGCCGGGCTCACCGGCGTCTGGTTGAACCGCTCCGGGCAGCTTCCCGACCCGGCGGATGCGGCCGAGGCGCGCGCCCTGGGCGTGATCGAGATCCACAGCCTCGACGAGCTGCTCCCGCGCCTGCTCTGACCTGCGCGACGACTCGGTTTCGAGATCATCCTTTTTCGCCGGACCCCGCAACCCGATCTCGGTCAATGGCCAACGGATTGCACAGCAATCGTCTCGACCACCAGCACGCGAGATTCCCGCATCCGCACCTGTTGTTCTAGGATGGAGTCAGTAATGTGCTCCGGGGTCGGTGAGAGTCCGAACCGGCGGTGATAGTCCGCGACCCGCACCCACGAACGATCTGGGAAGATCGCACGCGAGTGCGGTTGATGTGGTGAAATTCCACGACCGACGGTTAAAGTCCGGATGGGAGGATGCACACGCTGACGGTTGACGTGTTGAACCGTCGGTGAGGCTGTGAACTGCGCACTGCCATCGCCCGGAGTTCGATAGATTTTCGAACTTGAGGATACGAGATGACGGATGCGACCGGCCGCTGGGACCCAGCGATGCAGCGAGCGATCGAGCTCGCGCGCCTGGGCCCCGCCCGCGACCGCAACCCGCAGGTCGGCTGCGTCATCCTGAATGACGACGACCAGATCATCGCAGAGGGCTGGCATCGAGGTGCCGGCACCGAGCACGCAGAGGTCGCCGCTCTGGACGCCCTTGGTCCTGGTGCCGCACGCGGTGCGACCGCGGTCGTCACCCTCGAACCGTGCAACCACAGCGGCACCACGGGGCCGTGTGCCGAGGCGCTGCTCGCGGCCGGAATCGGACGCGTTGTCTTCGGCACCGCCGATCCAGGAACGCGTTCGTCAGGCGGGGCCCGCACCCTGGTCAAAGCAGGCATCGCCGTTGAGTCTGGGGTGCTCACGGTCGAGACCACGGCATTGATCTCGGACTGGCTGGTCAGCGCCCGCCTCGGCCGCCCCCATGTGACCGTGAAGTGGGCCAGCAGTCTGGACGGTCGCGCGGCAGCCAACGACGGCAGCAGCCAGTGGATCACCGGCCCCGAGGCCAGAGCGCACGTGCACACCCAGCGCGCGCGCGCTGCAGCAATAGTGGTCGGTACCGGCACGGCGCTGGCCGACGACCCCAGCCTCACCGCCCGCGACCCGCACGGCTCCCTGTTGCCGGAGCAACCGATACCGGTCGTCGTCGGCCTGCGCGAACTTGCCACCGGTGCCCGGGTGTTCACGCACCCGCACAAGGTCATCCTCGAACAAAGCCATGACCTCGCCGGCATGCTCGACCGGTTGCGCCAACGTGGCCTCCACCGCGTCTTCGTCGAGGGCGGCCCGCACCTTGCAAGCGCCATGGTCGAGGCGGGCCTGGTCGACGAGTACCTGGTCTACCTGGCGCCAACTCTGCTCGGCGGCGACCGGATGGCGCTCGGCGACATCGGGGTCGACACCCTTCAGCAGCGCAGAAACCTGCGCATCACCCACGTCGAACGGCTCGGCGACGACCTGCTGGTCGTCGCCGTTCCAGGTTCTGTTGGCTCCCCGGCATCCGCAGACGCCGCACCTGCGAGCCCGACCGAGACCCCAGCCCAGCCCCTCCCGGGCCCGAATGAAGGCTTCTGAATGTTCACCGGAATCGTCGAAGAGCTCGGCCGGATCGACCAGATCGAGATAACCGCCGACGCCGCCCGCCTCACCGTACATGGCCCTCTCGCTGTCACCGGTGCCCGGGAGGGCGACTCGATCGCGGTGAACGGCGTCTGCCTGACCGTGGTCACCACCACCGGCCAGGCGTTCACCACGGACGTGATGGCACAGACCCTGAAGATGAGCACGCTGGGTTCGCTGGTTGCCGGTTCGCCCGTGAATCTTGAGCGCGCCGCCCTGGTCGGTGGCCGCCTCGGCGGGCACATCGTGCAGGGCCACGTGGACGGCACCGGCCGCCTGCTCGCCATCACCCCGGGCAGCGCCTGGCGCGTGCTGCGATTCAACCTTCCGGGCGAACTCGCCGGCCTGGTGGTCGATAAGGGGTCGATCGCCGTCGACGGCGTCTCCCTCACTGTGAGCGCGATCAGCGCGCCCGATGAGAAGGATGCCTGGTTCGAGGTCTCCCTCATCCCGGAAACCCTGCGCGCCACGACGCTCAGGCTCAAAGCCGTCGGCGACACAGTAAATCTTGAAACTGACATTCTTGCCCGACACGTCGAGCGCCTGCTCGCAGTTAGGAGTGCATCATGACTCTCGCCACCATCCCAGAAGTACTGGCCGCGCTGCGCGCCGGCACCCCCGTGATCGTCGCCGACGATGAGGGTCGCGAGAACGAGGGCGACGCCATCATGGCGGCCGAGCACGCGACCAAGGAGTGGGTGGCGTGGATGGTGCGGCACACCTCCGGCTACCTCTGCGCGCCCATGCCCAATCATCTCGCCGACAGGCTCGAGCTCCCCTTGATGACCACGCTCAACCAGGACACCCGCGGCACCGCCTACACCGTGTCGGTCGACGCGGCCAACCGGGTCTCAACGGGCATCAGCGCCTCCGACAGGGCAGAGACGTTGCGCACCCTCGCCGACCCGACCTCGACGCCTACCGCGTTGATCCGCCCCGGGCACATCCTCCCGCTGCGCGCGGTCGACGGCGGGGTGCGAGTTCGTGGGGGCCACACCGAGGCGACGGTCGAACTCATGAAACTTGCCGGCCTCCACCCGGTCGGGGTCATCGGCGAACTCGTCGAAGATTCTGGCGACATGATGCGGATGCCCTCGCTGCTGAGGCTCGGTGCCGAATACTCACTGCCGGTCACCACGGTGCAGGCGATCATCGACTGGCTGGACTCGCATTCGGAACCGCCGGCCCCCCTCGGATCGGATTCCGAGGCACGGGTGCGCTTCGAGGTGGAGACTCTCGTTCCGACGGTGCACGGCTCCTTCCGCATGCGCGCGTACCGCGACCAGATGACCGGCGCCGACCACGTGGCCATCATCTCCGGCAACCCGGGCCAGAACGCCTTCGTGCGGGTGCACTCGGAGTGCCTGACCGGAGAGGCGTTCGGCTCGCTGAAGTGCGAGTGCGGGCCCCAACTGCAGGAGGCGTTGAATATCATCCACGACCGCGACGGGGTCGTGGTCTACCTGCGCGGCCACGAGGGTCGCGCGATCGGCCTGGTGAACAAGTTGCGCGCCTATGAGTTGCAGGAGGAAGGTCTCGACACTGTGGATGCGAACGTCGCCCTCGGCCTGCCGATCGACTCTCGCGACTACGGTGCAGCGGTCGCGATCCTGAAGGATCTCGGTCTGGAGAAGGTGAAGTTGCTGACCAACAATCCGGAAAAATCCGACGCATTGACCGAGCGCGGCATCGAGGTCTCAGAACGCATCCCCCTGATCGTCGGCATCGGTGACAACAACCGGTCCTATTTGAAAACCAAGCGCGACCGAATGGGCCACGCCCTCTCGCTCGCCCACGACAGCACAGGAGACCCCCTATGAGCCACGAAGGAACCCCCACGATCGCAGTCGACGGCACCGGGCTTCAGGTGGTGATCGTCGCCGGGCGGTGGCACGAGAAGATCTCGGACGGGCTGATCGGCGGGGCAACCCGTGTGCTCGAGCAATCCGGCGCCCGCTTCTCTCTGGTGCGAGTGCCGGGCAGTTTCGAACTGCCCGTCGCGTGCAAGGTCGCGTTGGAGTCGGGGGCGGATGCAGTGGTCGCGTTGGGCGTCATCATCCGCGGCGGCACACCCCACTTCGAGTACGTGTCCGCGGCCGCGACTGACGGCCTGACCCGAGTCGCGCTCGACACCGGCAAGCCGGTTGGTTTCGGCGTGCTCACCCTCGATGACGAGCAGCAGGGCCTCGACCGCGCCGGGCTGGTCGGCTCCATCGAGGACAAGGGTGCCGAAGCGGCGACCGCCGCGTTGGAGATGGCGCGCGTGCTGGCCGGGTTGCGCGGATCGTCTCGACTGGGCTGAGTCAGGCACCAGCAGGTAGGCTTGTGCCATGACCAATATCGGCCGCGTGCTTGTCTCGATCTTCACCGTCGGTGCCGCGGCCCTCCTGGTGGCATTCGTCTTGAAGGTTCTCGCCGTCTTCTGACTCTCGGCACACCAGTTTCTGGACAGGGCGCGCTGCCAATCATGGTCGGCCCCCCTCCACCCACCGGGTGCCGGGCAGAATCGGTCGAGGAGCAGAATCAGTCGAGGAACAGGGTCGTCAGGCGCTTGGTGGTGAACACCATGCCGATGACGATCATCACCAGGTAGTAGAGCACGTGCCACGCCGTCCCGGCATCCACGGTGCCGGTGGTCAGCCCGCGGATGAGCTCCACCCCGTGCCACAGCGGCAAAGCCATCACGACCAGCTGGATCGGCTCCGGGTACACGGTGATCGGATAGAACGTGGCCGAGAACAGGAACATCGGCAGCAGCACGAAGTTGATCCAGTCCATCTGCTGGAAGGTGGTCATGTAGCTGGTGACGGCCATGCCGAAACTCGCGAAGGCGAAGGCGATCAACACCACTGCCGGCAGCGCCAGCAGCGCCCACCAGGACAGGTTCAAGCCCAGGAACTGCATCACCACCATGAAACCGACCCCATACAGTGCGCCGCGCAGGAGCGCCAGCGAAATCTCACCGAGCGCGACGTCGAGCGGGCCGAGCGAAGTCGACAGCATGCCCTCGTACAGCTTCGAGAACTGCATCTTGAAGAACACATTCCAGGTGCTGTCGTAGATGGCGCCGTTCATGGCGGCGACCGCGAGCAGGGCCGGCGCGATGAATGCCGCGTAACTGACCTCGTCGCCGTTCGTGGTGGTGACGGTGCCGACCAGGGCGCCGAGGCCGAGCCCCATCGACAACAGGTAGAAGATCGGCTCGAAGAAACCGGAGACGACCACCAGCCAGTTGGTGCTGCGGGTGGCGAGCACACCGCGGGCCATCACCGAGTTGGCGTTGCGGGCGTAGATCGACCCGAGCAGCCGGTTTCTGCGCGCAGACGCCCGGCCCGCGGCCAGCGTCTCGGTCATTTGTTCAGCCTCCGCTTCGCGAAGCGGACGGCGAGCCACCAGCCGACCGCCAACAGACATGCCGGATAGGCCACGTGCACGACCGACAGCCACAGCGGCTCGACGGCGCCGTAGCTCAGCACCCGGGAGAGTTCGACCCCGTGCCACAGCGGCGACAGCCAACCGATCCACTGCAGGAAGATGGGCAGCTGGCTGAGCGGGAAGAAGGTGCCGGAGAACAGCGTCATCGGCAGGATGACGAAGCGCATCAGCATCGCGAGCTGGCCGGTGTCTTCGGTCAGGGTTGCTGTGTAGGCCATCAGCAGGGCGCCGAAGCCGAGGCCGACCAGCAGGGCAACCGGGATCATCAGAACACCCGCCGGCCGGACGACCGCGCCGAACAGCAGCATGAAGACGTAGTAGAGACCACAGGTGGCGAACATGCGGGCGGCCACCGAGATGACCACACCGTTGATGATCTGGGCCGGCGAGATCGGGGCGGCGTTCATGCCGTAGAAAGTCGGGTTCCACTTGAAACCGAGCATGATCGGGTAGGTGAACTCCTCCGATGCCACCGTGATAGCCGCCATGCCCAGCAGCGCCGGCGCGACGAACTGCAGGTAGCCGACCCCGTTCACGGCGTCGGGCCCAAGGTTCTGGTCGACCAGGGTGGCGAGCCCCACCCCGAGGGCATAGAGGTAGATCAACGGATTGCCGATTCCGGTGACCGTGATCGTCTGCGCGTACGAGCGCATCACCCGAAACCGGTGCTCGGCCACATACCACGAGCCGAACCGTCGCACCCGGCTGGCCCGGGCGGTGGGTGTCCCGGCGCTCATGCGGTGCTCTCGCGTGGCGAGAGACAGCCTTCCGGCTGGAGGAAAATCGCGCGCCCACATCTTTCGGCCGCTTGACCATCGCTCAGGGCGCGGGAGAGGCTGCGGAACGCGGTGCTCATTCGACGAGGCTCCGACCTGTGAGGCGAAGAAATACGTCTTCCAGGCTGGAGCGGCGCACCAGGCTGGTGATCGGGGTGAGCCCGGTGGACGGGATGCGGGAGAGTTCGGCCTCGCCGTCGGAGCTGTAGACCAGCACGCGATCGGGCAGCACCTCGATGCGATCACCGAATCCGACGAGCCGCTCCCCCGCATCCGCGTTGTGGCCAGAACCGAACCGCATCTCCAACACCTCACGGGACGAATACGAGGCGATCAGGGAGGCCGGGGTGCCTTCGGCCATGATCCGGCCCTTGTCCACGACGACGAGACGGTCGCAGAGTTGCTCGGCCTCGTCCATGTAGTGCGTGGTCAGCACAAGCGTGGTGCCCTGCTCCTTGAGCCGGAACAGCCGGTCCCAGAGGATGTGCCGCGCCTGCGGGTCGAGGCCGGTGGTCGGTTCATCCAGAAGCAGGATGCGTGGTTCGTTGATCAGGGCGCGAGCGATTGTCAGGCGGCGCTTCATGCCGCCGGACAGGTCGTCGACCTTTGCCTTCGCGCGTTCGGTGAGCTGGGCGAATTCGAGCAACTCATCGGCACGGGAGGCGATCTGCCGGCGGGGCAGGCCGAAATAGCGCCCGTAGACCAGCAGGTTCTCGCGCACGCGAAGTTCGGTGTCGAGGTTGTCGGCCTGCGGCACGACACCCAGTCGGGAGCGGATCTCCGGGCCGTATTCGTCGGGATCGAGACCGAGAACACTGAGGGCTCCGCTGGTTCTGGTCGACACGGCGCCGACCATGCGCATGACGGTCGACTTCCCGGCCCCGTTCGGGCCGAGGAACCCGAAGGACTCTCCGGGCGCGATCTCGAAGGAAACGTTGTCGACGGCCGCGAAATCTTTGTACTTCTTGACGAGGTTCACTGCGGTGATGACGGGCTCTGGCACAAGATCCAACTCTAGTCGAGGTGCCGTGCAGCCTCCTGCGGCTGACGCGTGGCAGACCGGAACATGTGATGGTGGAACGTCAGCGTTCTCCAAGCAGTGCCCGTGACAGACTTGTCTCTGGCAATTGGAGCAACAGATGACTGAAACCCCCACCCGGCGCCGACTCGGCCGTGGCCCACGCACGCCCGACACGGGTCCGCGTGCCACGTTCAAGCAGCTGATGCCGTATCTCTTGGAGCACAAGAAGGTGCTCTCGGTCGTGATCGTTCTGAGCATCCTCGGCGCGGCGGCCAGCCTGGCCCAACCCCTCCTGGTCAGCCAGGTGATCACTGTGGTCGGTGAGGGCGACCCGCTCGGCGGCCTCGTGTGGGTGCTTGTCGCGCTCGTGATCATCGCCGCCCTGATCTCGGGTTTTCAGCATTACCTGTTGCAGCGCACCGGGGAGGGCGTGGTGCTCTCGAGCCGGCGCCGACTGGTGGGCCGCATCCTGCGGCTGCCGATCAGCGAGTTCGACGCCCGACGCACCGGTGACCTGGTCTCTCGTGTGGGCAGTGACACCACCCTGCTGCGGGCCGTTCTCACGCAGGGCCTGGTCGACGCCATCGGCGGGGCGCTCACCTTCGTCGGGGCGATCATTGCGATGCTCGTGATCGACCCGGTGCTGTTCGCCCTCACCGCACTGGTGATCGCGATTTCGATCGTCGTGGTGGTCACGCTGTCGTCACGCATCCGGGTGGCCAGCCGAAAGACGCAGGAGAAGGTCGGTGACCTGACCGCCGCGGTGGAACGGGCGATCAGCGCTGTGCGCACGGTTCGGGCCTCCAATGCGACCGATCGCGAGATCGCCAGTGTCGATGTCGAGGCAAAGGGTGCCTGGCAGAAAGGCATCGAGGTCGCCAAGATCTCGGCGCTGGTGGTTCCGGTCGCCGGTATCGCGATGCAGGTGTCGTTCCTCGTGGTGCTCGGCGTCGGGGGCTTCCGGGTGGCCAGCGGCAGCATCACGGTCGCATCGCTGGTCGCGTTCATCCTCTTCCTGTTCCTGATGATCATGCCGCTCGGCACCGCGTTCGGGGCCGTGACCTCGGTGAACGCCGCCCTCGGGGCGCTCGGACGGATCGAGGAGATCATCGCCCTACCTGCCGAAGGGGATGGCGACCGTGAGATCATGCCTCTCGCGATGACGGTCGGTCCGGCGAACGCCTCGGTGCTGCCCGATGCCCCGGCGATCCGGTTCGCCGACGTGCACTTCCACTACCCCGATGCGCCGGCACCCGTTGCACCGGATCTTCGTGCGCCAAATGCCGAGGCGGATGCGGCGGCCGTCCCTGCGGCACACGAGCGTGGGGTGCTGCACGGGGTCAGTTTCGAAGCCCCTCGGGGCAAACGCACCGCATTGGTCGGCCCCTCGGGTGCCGGCAAGAGCACCATCCTCGCCCTGATCGAGCGATTCTATGACCCGAGCGCGGGAACCGTGGAGCTCGGCGGTCTCGACATCCGCTCTCTGGACCGGGAAGCCCTGCGCGCCCAGATCGGCTATGTGGAACAGGATGCCCCTGTGCTGGCCGGCTCACTGCGCGACAACCTCCTGCTGTCGGCGCCGAACGCCAGCGATGAGGCCTGCATCAAGGTGCTCCACGAGGTGAACCTGACCGAGGTGCTCGAGCGCAACCCGCTCGGTCTGGGGGCGCCCGTTGGCGAAGAGGGCATCATGCTCTCCGGCGGCGAGCGCCAACGATTGGCGATCGCCAGGGCCCTGCTCGCGGCCCCACCGATCCTGTTGCTGGACGAGTCGACCGCGAGTCTCGACGGATTGAACGAGCAGAGGCTGCGTCTGGCAATCGACGCGGTCGCCGAGAATCGCACGCTGATCGTGATCGCACATCGGTTGTCGACGGTGGTCGACTCCGACCAGATCGTGGTGCTCGAGCACGGTCGAGTGGTCGGGGTGGGAACCCATTCGGAGTTGGTGGTCTCGACGCCGTTGTACCGTGAATTGGCCAAGCACCAATTGCTGGTGTGAAGCATCTGGTGCCGTGGGCTCCGCACAATGATCACCGAGCACGCGCTGCTTCAGGTTATCCCGGGGCACGAGGACGAGGGTGTGTGCTGAGCTCAAGCCGGCTCCCTGTCACAAGGTTATTTCCGGCGGCACACTGGGAGCATGATCGGTCGCCTGCATCACGTCGTGCTCGACACGGCGGACCCAGCCGGGCTTGCACGGTTCTACTCCGCGCTGCTCGGGCTGCCCATCACGTACACCTCTGATGACTGGGTCGTGGTCGCGGCCGACGACACGTCCTCGGGTCTGGCGTTCCAACGCGCGCCCGGTCACCGTCCACCGCTGTGGCCGGATCCGTCGAGTTCTCAGCAGTTTCACCTCGACATCATGGTCGACGACGTGGCTCAAGCAGGTAGCCGGGTAGAGGCGCTCGGGGCGAGGCGGCTCGACGACGGAGAGAATGTCTTCGCCGACCCGTCCGGCCATCCGTTCTGCCTTGTCGCTCGGCCGGGCTGGGCCGCCTCGATCACCGGCCGTTGACTCCACCGGCCGTGCGGCGCTTCGAGCGGTCTCACGCCCGGCGATAGCGCAGTGTCACCAGTTGGAATGGTCTCAGCTCCAGGTCAACACGCCGGCCGTCCGCGCCTATCACAGCCCGGGGCTCACCGGCGACCCGCTCCAGCAGGTCGGTCTCAACCGTTTCGTGCGCGTCGAAGGTGCGCACGATCTGCGCCCGTGCCCGCGTTCCGTGCGCTTCGTACAACCGCACGATCACATCCCCCGAGCGGTCCTCGGCGAGCTTCACCGCCTCGATAACGACGGCGGGATCATCAACCGTGAACAGCGGTTCCACTGTGGAGTTCGCAACCGCCAAGAAGCGCCTGAGCGGCAGGTTCATGCGATATCCCTCGGCCACAGCGTCCGCGATGCTCGCGCCTGGCAGTACCGAGACTCGCAGCCGGTGTTCGCCCTGATCTGATTCGGGGTCGGGGTAGATCGGCGCCCGCAACAGCGACAACCGAACCTGGGTGGACGTGTGACCTGTGGTATCCCGAATCCGGCTGATGTCGTGCCCGTAGGTGCTGTCGTTCGCGACCGCCGCCCCGAACCCCGGCTCCCCCACGTGAACCCAGCGGTGGGCGACCGTCTCGAACCGGGCGACATCCCAACTCGTATTCGTGTGAATGGGCCGGTACAGGTGCCCGAACTGGATCTCGGAAGCTGCCCGGTCCGCTGCCAGGTCGAAGGGGAACGCCAGTTTGAGCAGTTTTTGCCGCTCGTGCCAGTCGACCACGAACGAAAGCTGAACCGAACGAGCGCCGCCCGCGAGGGTGATCTCCTCCGTCACCGTCGAATCACCGAACCTGCGGCGCACCCGCACCCCCACGAGGTCTGGTTCGTCGGCGAATTCCGCCACCCACTCCGCCTGGCCCACGTCCACCGGCCGCTGGCCGTAATCAGCGTCGAGATCCCAGGCGTCCCACTGGTTGGGCACGTCGTGGAACAGTTGCAGCTGGTTGCCCCGCGCGGCCTGCGGCACCAGTTCGCGACCGGTGGCCAGGTGCACGAGGGAGACGAACTCGCCGTTCTGATCAATCACTACCCGCAGATGCTCGTTGGCCATTTCGATGCCGGCGTCGGTATGTGCGATGGATGCGGCGCCCGAGTGACCGGTGGTGCCACCGCCGAGACCCGGCACCCCGTCCTGCTCATAGGGGCCCGCGTTGAGGTGTACGGTCTCGTCACCGGTTCCGCAGATCTCGTGTGCCGCTGAGGTGATCAGCGCATTGAGCGTCTCGGCGACAGCTGCATAGTTGTGCTCTGCCTCGCGGTGCACCCACGCGATCGAAGTGCCCGGCAAGATATCGTGGAACTGCTGCAGCAGCACCGTTTGCCACACCTGTGCCAGCCGGTCGTACGGGTATGCGGAACCCTTCCGCACCGCAGCGGTGGCCGCCCACAGTTCGGCTTCGCGCAGAAGGTGTTCACTTTGACGATTGCCGCGCTTGGTGCGCGCCTGCGAAGTGAAACTGCCGCGGTGGAACTCCAGGTACAGCTCGCCCGACCAGACCGGTGGGTCACCGTACTCGGCCTCCGCCTGCTCGAAGAACTGCCGGGGACTCGACAGCCGCACCACAGGCGAACCCTCCAGGTCGGCGAAGCGCCTGGCCGCCGCGATCATCTCCCGGGTCGGGCCGCCGCCGCCGTCGCCCCAGCCGAATGGAACCAGAGACGTGTTCGCCGCACCCTTCTCGGCGAAATTGCGTTCGGCCCGCGCCAGTTCAACTGCGGACAGTTCGGAGTTGTAGGTGTCGACCGGCGGGAAGTGGGTGAAGATTCGTGTGCCGTCGATACCCTCCCAACAGAAGGTGTGGTGCGGCATCAGGTTGGTGTCGTTCCAGGAAGATTTCTGGGTGAGGAACCAGCGCGAGCCCGCCTGCGCCACGATCTGCGGCAGAGCCGCCGAGTAGCCGAACGAGTCGGGCAGCCACACCTCCAGCGGTTCGAGGCCGAACTCGCGCAGAAAGAATTGTTTGCCGGCCACGAATTGGCGTGCCAACGCGTCGCCGCCGGGCATGTTCGTGTCGGATTCCACCCACATGCCGCCCACCGGCACGATCTGGCCGGCGGTGATCGCCGCGGCAACACGGGCAAACAGGTCAGGGTAATGCTGCTTGAGCCATGCGTACTGTTGGGCGCTGGAAGCGGCGTAGACGAAGTCGGGGTTGCCCTCGGATAATTCGAGCACATTGGCGAAGGTGCGTGCCACCTTTCGCACGGTCTCGCGCACCGGCCACAGCCACGCCGAGTCGATATGGGCGTGGCCGACCGCGTGGATCTGATGCGCGCTGGCGGCGGCGGGGCGGGCAAGCACGTCGGCAAGTGCATCCCGCGCATCGCTGGCTGTACTGGCGAGGTCGCTCGGGTCGGTCGCGTCGACCGCCCGCTCCAGTGCCCGCAGGATCTGCGCCTTTCGGGACGAACCTGCCGGCAGTTCGGCAAACAGGCCACGGAGCACGGCGACATCCTGCGCCAGGTTCCAGACCGTGTCGTCCAGCAGGGCCAGATCCATTCGCATCAGGGTGTAGATGGGCTCCGTACCGGCCGTGGCCGGGTCACCCTGGGTGGTGGGCACGAACGTGAACCCGGCAGTGACGTCGGGGTTCGACGCCGCTTCGATGAACAGGTCGACCGGTGAGCCCTGGCTGACCGGCACCGCCTGATTGCGCGGTTCGACAGCTTTCACGATGGTGCCGTCAGGGAGATAGGCCAGACCCTCGGCCTGAAAGCCGGGAGTCGCCGGGGTGAACCCGAGATCGATGACCACTTCGGTGCGACATTCGGCGACTGACTGCCACCAGGCAGGCACGTGGCCGGTGACGTGAAACCACGTTGTTCCCCATGGTTTGCCCCATGGGCGGCCCACCTCGAACGGTTCGAACCGCTGGGTGACCGCCTCGGAGAACGGCACCGGTTCCCCGGGCGCCTCCCAGCGGGTGATCACAAGCGGCATCCGTTCCCGGTGAATCGCCGGGATCAACCGTTCCCTCACAAACCGGTCGATTGTGAGCAGAACAAGCGCACTGTCGTCATGCATGGGCCGACCCTTCGCGGTGGTTCTCAGCCTATGCCTGCCCACCCCCCGGCACCATGTCCCCTTCGATCACGGCGAGGGGCCAGGATCGGCGCCTCCGACGGCGATTCTGGCGCGTATCTTGACCCTTCAGCGGATCGGGGCGTGCGTGCGAGCTATTTGGGTTGCATACGGATGGCGCCGTCAAGCCGGATGACCTCGCCGTTCAGCATCGGGTTCTCCACGATGTGGCGAACGAGTGCAGCGTACTCGCTCGGCCTACCCAGACGGGACGGATGCGGCACCTGGTGCCCGAGGGATTCCCGGGTCGCCTCCGGAAGGCCGGCCATCATCGGCGTCTCGAAGATGCCGGGTGCGATAGTCATCACCCGGATCTGCGCGCGCGCCAACTCTCGGGCGAGCGGCAGCGTCAGCGCCGCCACCGCGCCCTTGGAGGCGGCATAGGCCGGCTGCCCGATCTGCCCGTCAAACGCGGCCACACTGGCGGTGTTCACGATCACGCCCCGTTCACCGTCGATGGCACGAGTCTCGGCCATAGCCGCCGCGGCGAGCCGTGCCACGTTGAACGTTCCGATCAGATTGATCTTGATGACCCGTTCGAACGCGTCGAGTGCCAGCGGCCCCTCGCGCCCGAGCATGCGGCCGGGAGTGGCGACACCCGCGCAGTTGACCAGTATCCGCAATGGGCCGAGCTCACCGGCGGCGGACACCGCCTGCATCACCTGGTCCTCATCGGTCACGTCGGCTGGCACGAACGCCGCCCTTACCGCAGAGACCCGACCGGCTGCCCTGCGCCGAGAACGGCGGGTTCCAGACGTGGGTTCCGCCGCCGGCTCCGCCTCCACCACGACCGGGGCGGCTCCGCCCTGCTCGCGCAACTCGGCTGCGACGGCCTCGCCCGCCGACGTCGGCAGGTCGACGATGACCACGTTCACACCCGCCGCAACCAGTTCCTTCGCGGTGGCGAGGCCGAGCCCGGAGGCTCCCCCTGTGACGATGGCGGAGCATCCGTTCAATTTCATTGCTGGAATCCGTTTCGCTGGAAGTGAGTGGGGAAAAAGGTGAGTGGAGCAGATTCAGAGTCGTTCGATGATGGTCGCGTTGGCCATGCCGCCGCCTTCGCACATGGTCTGCAACCCGTATCGGCCCCCGGATGCCTCGAGTTCGCCGAGCAGGGTCGCCAGCAGTCGGGTGCCCGATGAGCCGAGCGCATGCCCGAGCGCGATCGCACCGCCGCGGGGGTTCATCCTGGCCAGATCGGCGCCGACCTCTTCGCACCACGCCAACGGGACGGGCGCGAACGCCTCGTTCACCTCGTAGGCGTCCATATCGTCGATCGACAATTCCGCCCTCTGAAACACCTTCCACGTGGCGGGTATCACCCCGGTGAGCATCAGCATCGGGTCGCTGCCGGTCACGGCGAAGTCGACGAATCGTGCTCGGGCCCTCAACCCGAGGTTGGCTGCGCGTTCGGCGCTCATGATCAGTGCGGCGGATGCCCCGTCGGTCAGTGGCGACGAGTTTCCCGGGGTGATCTTCCACTCGATCTCCGGGAATCTTTCGGCGAGCCGGTCGGTGCGAAATGCCGGTTTCAAACCGGATAGCCCCTCAAGCGTTGTTCCTGTCCGAATGGTCTCGTCGACCGTGACGGGGGGCGACGACGGCGGAAAGACGGGTACGATCTCCTGCTCGAAGTCTCCCCTGGCGGTGGCAATTCCGGCCAGTTCGTGAGAGCGGGCCGAGTACTCGTCCAGCTGGGAGCGGCTGAACCCCCACCGGGTTGCGATCAACTCGGCTGACACGCCCTGGTTGACCAGGCCGTCTGGGTAGCGCTTGGCCAGCAGTTCACCGGACGGATCCGCCCCGGCCAGCGACGACCCGAGAGGCACCCGGCTCATCGATTCCACACCGCAGGCAATCACCACATCGTTGAGTCCGGTCATCACGGTCTGCGCAGCGAAGAGGGCGGCCTGCTGGCTGGAGCCGCACTGGCGGTCGATGGTGGTGCCGGGAATCTGCTCCGGGAACCCGGCGGACAGAAGCGCGTGCCGGGCGATGTTGAAGGTCTGTTCGCCCACTTGGGACACACAGCCGGCCATCACATCGTCGACGAGTTCGGGATCGAGATTGTTGCGAGCCACCAGGGCGTCGAGCACCCCCGCGAGCAGGTCGGTCGGGTGCACCCCCGACAGGGCGCCGCCCGGCTTGCCCCGCCCGGATGGCGTACGAATCACATCGACAATCACGGCTTCGTGCATGGCGCCTCCCGCATCAGGGTCTTCGTCCTCAGCCTACGCTGGGACGGGGTGAGCCATCCGGCCCTCTCGCAGAGCTAGGCCTGAGCGGCCTCCACGTAACGGTAGAACTCAATGCCGAGGTCAGCCACGTCGGGCCCGGCTGTGGTGCCCACACGGTCGACCACGAATTCGTCAGACGCCTGTGGGGGCGAAAGCGTCGCGGCGCGCCCGTCATGCAGTGCCTCGTACTGGTGCTGGTCGAGATCGATGGGGTCGGCCAATGCCTCGGTGAAGTTGATGCGGGATGCCGCCTCGCGCCACCCGTCGGCCACGCGCATCGGCAGTGCTTCTGCGGCGTCGCCGCTGCCGTAGCCGAGAGCCAACCACTCCTGCCCGGCTACCCGGAGATCGTCGTCGTGGGCTTCTACGAAGCCGGACGCGATCCACGCCGGAAGTGCCGCGGTGTAGAGGTTGCCGAGGTCACGCATGGCGTTCTCGCCGAGGCCGAGCTTCTTCTCGACGAGGGTCGCCCAGGTCTCGGTCTTACGCAGGTGCCTGCGAACTTGGCCGGAGAGCGGGAACAGGTCGCTGGTCTCCTCGGAGACGCTCACGCCCTGCCCGCGGAACGGTGACGGCGCTGACAGCTCGGCCACCAGGGCGTCGTAGTCGACGCCCGTGGCAACACTCAGTTCGCGCAGGATCTCCTTTCCGCCGTTCACGTCGGCGGCGAGCGCGAACAGGTAGGTCATCACCCAGCCGATGGCGGGCATCTGCTGGTACGGCCGGTGCATGAACACCGAGTCGACCTCGTCGAAGTAGGCGAGGTTCGCACCGTCGCGCTTGGCGAGCATGTTCATGACGGCATGGTGCGTCGCGTCGATGTAGCAACTGGTCGAATAGCGGCCGTTGAACACCGGCAGGTCTTGCATCTGCCCGTCATCGCGCTTGGGCTGGTCCCGGAACCGGGCGAACGGCTTGCGAAAATCGACAGCCCGATAGTCGGAGTCGCTTCCCGCGCCGGCCAGGTCGATCGTCAGCAGTTTGGGATCTGATTCGAGGAGCATCGCCACGGCGCCGGCACCCTGGGTGGGCTCCCCACTGGAGCCGCGCCGGTACTCGGCGATGTCGGCCCCGACCACGATCGCCTTGCGGCCGGCACCGTCACTGGACAGGTAGCGCAGCGCCGACTTGACGCCGTACATGGCGCCGAGGCAGGCGTGCTTGAACTCGGGAACCTCGCAGTCACGAGCGAGCTCGGGTTTGCCGTTCGCGACCAGGGCGTCATTGATCATCCCCTTGACAATGATCGCACCGGCCGAATTGTCACTGGACGACTCGGTGCCGAGGGCGAGATAGCCGACGTCACGCGGGTCGATGTCATAGTCGCGGATGAGCCGCCACACGGCGTTGGCCGCCATCGTATACACGCTCTGGGCAGGCCCGCGCATGCGGAAACTCCTGCCCACCACGTTGCGTACCTTGTCCCACGATTGGTCATTCCAATCACACCACTGCTCCAATTGAACACGGTAGGGAGGCAGGTAGAGGGACAGTCCACTTATTCCGGGTACCAAGTTTGCCCTTTCCGCAAGGGTGCCGATCACTCCACCGGCACCCTGCGATATTACCAAGCGAATCCGAGCGGTATGCCGGTGGCGGTTCCGCACATCCTCATCCGGGTGGATTCGATCACGCCGAGTGCTGGCCCTGGTGCCCAGCACTTCGCACACGTATACCCCTAGCGATATTTCTCTTCACTCGCGTTGCGACGACGCCACCAGGCACCGGGTAAGCTCGGGATTGACCCTCCGGTCTGTCTTGACCGGTTGCAGCTGACCTCGATTTGGGCGGCAGGTCCTGGCAGGAGCCAGCCCTGGATTCCCCGCGTCTGCATGCAGACGATTTCCCCCATCGAGGTCACATGTATTTCGTTCCCCACCGAGGTATTTTCGTTGTTGCCATCGCGGCCAGTGCATTGCTGGTCGCAGGATGCAGCGCCGCCGGCGCCGAGCGCGCAGCGGTTGAATCCCCGGCGTCCGCCGCCCCGCCGGTCGCAGCCGCGACAACCACGTACCCGGTCACCATCGACAACTGCGGAACCGAGGTGACCTTCACCCAGGCACCGACCCGCGTGGTGACCATCAAATCGTCCACCACCGAGTTGCTGGTGGCGCTCGGGCTGACCGACCGCATCATCGGACAGGCATTCCCCGACGGACCGATGCCCACCGCAGTTGCCGGGCATTCGATCACACCGGTCGAGATTCCGGTGATCAGTGACAAGGTGCCCGGGCAGGAGGCGGTGCTTGACCTTGAGCCCGATCTGGTCTTCGCCGGCTGGGAATCCAACTTCGGCCCGGAGGGAGCTGGCGACCGCGATGCTCTGCACTCCCTCGGCGTGCTCAGCTACGTGGCGCCCTCCGCGTGCAAGGAGCCCGGGTACAAACCGGAGAAGCTCAGCTTCGACGATGTGTTCGCCGACGTCAGCGAGGCCGGAGCGATCTTCGATGTGCCGGATGCCGCCACCACACTGGTCGCTGATTCGCGTGCGGTCCTCGACGACATCGCCCCGCTGCCCGCGCCGCTCACTGCCCTCTGGTGGTCCTCTGGTGTGGACCTCCCCTACGTCGGCGCCGGCACGGGTGCCCCGCAAATGATCATGGAGGCGGCCGGGCTCACGAACGTGGCCGCGCGGGTGGACGACACGTGGACCCAGATGAGCATGGAGGCGATCGTTGACGCCAACCCACAGGTGATCGTGCTCGTCGACAGCGCCTGGAGCACCGCGGCGAAGAAGAAGGAGTTGCTGGCGGCGAACCCGGCCACGGCCGGGCTGGATGCGGTGAAGAACGAACGCTATATCGTTGCACCGTTCGCGGAGACGGAGGCGGGCGTGCGCAACGCCGACCTGGCCGCCCAGATCGCCGTCGAGGCGGCGAGGTTCACTCCCTGATGCAAACGACCGCGCTTCGGCCTGCGGCGGCCGCCGCCTCTGCGCACAGACCCGGGGCTCGCATCCGTGTCCCGGTGTTGGGTGCAGGGCTCGGCGTGGTGCTCGCCGTATCCGTATTGTTCGCGGTCACGATCGGACCCGCACAGATCACGTTCGGCGAGGCCTGGCAGTCGGTGTTCGCTCACCTGGGATTTGGTGACCCGGCGCTGTCTCCGCTGCGGGACGGGATCATCTGGCAACTGCGCATGCCACGCATCCTCACCGCCGGGGCGGTCGGCGCGGGCCTCGCACTGTGCGGCGCGGTGATGCAGGCCCTCACACGCAACCCGCTGGCCGACCCCTACCTGCTCGGCCTCTCTTCGGGCGCTTCACTCGGCGCCGTCGGCGTCATCCTGCTCGGTGTGGGCGTGCTCCTCCCGGTCGCGGCCTTCGGCGGGGCCATCGTCGCCCTGGCCGCCACACTGCTGGTGGCCAGCGCCGCCGGCACCCTCACCCCGACACGCACGATCCTGGCCGGGCTGGCTGTCTCCTCCTTCTTTGGCGCACTCACAAGTCTGGCGATCTTCTGGTCGGCCACTGGCGACACCTATCGCGAGATCCTCAGTTGGCTGCTCGGCTCCCTCTCTGGTGCCCAATGGTCGTCGGTGGCAATCGCGGGGGCGGCACTCGCGGTGGTGGGCGTTCCCCTGCTCTTCTCCGGGCGAGTTCTGGATGCGTTCGCCTTCGGCGACACGGCCGCATCCGCCCTGGGGGTGAGCGTGACCCGAACCCGCTGGATCATGCTCACTGCCACCGCCCTGCTGACCGGAGCCCTGGTGGCCGTCTCCGGTGCGATCGGATTCATCGGCCTGATCCTGCCGCACATGGTGCGGTTGGTGGTCGGCCGCGGCAACCGCCGCGTGCTGCCGCTTGCGGCCCTCACCGGCGCCATCTTCCTCATCTGGGTCGACACGGCTGCCCGCACGGTGTTCGACCCGCGCGAGCTGCCGGTCGGAATCCTCACCGCCGCGATCGGCGCCCCCGTCTTCGCCCTTCTCCTACTGCGTTCCCGGAGTTCATCATGACCCTCTCCCCCACCCGCCCCGCCCCACAGGCCCGGCCCTCAATACCGCCGGCATTCCCGCAGCCGGTCGCCGCACCGGATGCCGCAGGGCTGAGTGCGCGACGCATCAGCTTCAGCCGCCAATCCACCCTGATCATCGACGGGGTGGACTGCACCGTCCCCGTGGGCGGGTTCGCCGCAGTGATCGGCCCGAACGGAGCCGGCAAGAGCACCCTGCTGCAGGTGATCGCCGGTATCCTGCCCGCGTCGGAATCGGCCACCGCGCGCCTGGGCGACACCGATCTTGTGGGCATGCGCCGTCGGGATCGAGCGCGCATCGTCGCGTTGGCCGAGCAACACTCCGCCGAAGACTCCGGCATGCGGGTTTCCGACGTGGTGATGCTCGGACGCACCCCCCACCTCGGCCGCTGGCAGGCAGAGGGAGCAGAAGACAAGCGCATCGTGCAGGACGCCCTCGAGGCCGTATCGCTTCGTGAGTTCGCAGATCGGGCCTTCGACACTCTGTCGGGCGGCGAGCGCCAACGGGTGCACCTGGCCCGGGCACTGGCCCAGCAGCCGCGCCTGCTTCTGCTCGATGAACCCACGAACCACCTGGATGTGCACGCACAGCTGTCGCTGCTGTCTCTGGTTCGGGCGCAGACGGCCTCAGGTCTCACCGTGGTCGCCGCCCTGCACGACCTGAACATCGCGGTGGCCTACGCCGACCACGTGATCGTGCTGAAGGCCGGCCGCGTGCGGGCCGCCGGCCCCGCCCAGCAGGTGCTCACTCCCGAACTCATCTGGGACGTGTATGGGGTGCGTGCCGAGATCCTGACCAACCCGATCACCGGCCGACCACTGATCGCGTTCGACACCGGCGACCGGCCCGCATCCTGACAAAAGCCGGGCGAGACGGCGGATTCGACGTCGCGCAGACGACCCGCCACGATGGGGGCATGGAGTTTCAAACAGTGGTGGACCGCCGCCGCATGGTGCGCCGTTACCAGGCCGAGCCGGTCGCCGCCCACACCATCGACCGGATGCTGCGCAACGCCGTGCGCGCACCGAATGCAGGGTTCACCCAGGGCTGGGCGTTTCTGGTGCTCGATGAGCCCCGAGACCTGGCCCGCTTCTGGGCCGCGACCACTCCCCCGGGCACCTCCAGCAACCGCTGGCTCGACGGCATGCGCAGCGCACCGCTGATCATCGTGCCGCTGTCATCGAAAGCGGCCTATGTGCGCCGCTACGCTGAGTCGGACAAGGGCTGGCCCGCAGATGAGGAGCCGCGCTGGGCGGTGCCGTATTGGCACGTGGACGCCGGAATGGCGGCCCTTTTGATTCTGCAGACCGCCGTCGACGAGGGTCTCGGCGGCTGTCTCTTCGGGCTGCCACCCGACCGCATCCAGGCGTTCCGGGCCGAGTTCGGTGTTCCCGACGAATATTCTCCGGTGGGGGCCGTCACGCTCGGCCATCCGGAGGCTTCGGCTCAGGCGTCTGGCTCAGCGACCAGGCGTCCCCGGGTTCCCCTCGAGGAGCTCGTGCACCGCGGGCAGTGGCGCTCGTAGCTCGGCGACCGAGGGCTGGCCCGCGACTTTCCCTCAGGAGCCGAAGTGCGACTAAAATATGGTGGACGCGATCGGAGCACCACTGTGGCAGACACCATCCGCGGTGACCTCACTGCGGTCGCGCGGGCGCACAGCAACATCGCTCTGGTCAAGTACTGGGGAAAGCGCGACCCCGCCCTGAACACCCCCGCGACCGGCTCGATCTCGGTGACCCTGGATGCGCTGGCCACGGATACCCGCGTTTCGTTCGATCCGTCGCTGGCCGCCGACCAGTTTCATCTGGACGACAGGCCCGAACCGGCATCCCGGGTGAGTGCCCTGCTCGATGTGGTTCGAAGTCAGGCCGGCCTCACCCTGCATGCCCGGGTCAACAGCACGAACAACTTTCCGTCGAGCGCGGGTCTTGCCTCTTCGGCATCCGGGTTCGCGGCCCTCGCCCTCGCCGCCAGCCGCGCCGCCGGTCTTGCCCTGACCCCCAGGGAGCTCTCGGTCCTGGCCAGGCGCGGCTCCGGTTCGGCCGCACGTTCGGTGTTCGGCGGCTACGTGGAGATGCATGCCGGTACCGCAGCTTCCGGCCTGGACTCCTTCGCCGAGCAGTTGCTCCCCGGGGCGGACTGGCCGCTGTCAGTCGTGGTCGCGATCACTGAGCCCCAGCCGAAACCGGTCAGCTCCACCGCCGGGATGCTGGGCAGCGCAACGACTTCGCCGTTCTATCCGGGCTGGCTCGAGACTGCCGACCGCGACCTCGACACGATGCGACGGGCCATCACGGAGCGTGACTTTCGCACGCTAGGCGAGGAAGCCGAGCACAGCTGCCTGAAACTGCACTCCCTGATGCTGACGACGCGCCCCGCGTTGATCTATTGGAACGCGGGCACCATGGCCGCCATGCACCGGGTCATCCGCCTGCGTGAAGAAGGGCTGCCCGCTTACTTCACCATCGACGCGGGGCCGCAGGTGAAGGCTCTCTGCGCCCCCGAAGACGCGTCAGCGGTGGCCGCCGAACTGGGTGCTGTGCCCGGGGTGCGCCAGGTGCGGATCAGTGCCCTCGGCCCGGCCGCACATCTCGTGGATGACATGGCCCCAGCTGAACCCGGGAACCCCTGATGATCAGGCCGCTCCACTCGCGGGCCCCCGGCAAGCTGTTCCTGATCGGCGAATACGCCGTGCTCGACGGGGCGCCGGCCCTGCTGACAGCCGTCGACCGGTACGTCGAGGTCACCCTGCGTCCATCGCCCGACGACCTCTGGCGGGTGGCCATGCCCGGCACCGGTATCGACCCGATCACCCTCGGGGTCGACGGGGGGTTACCGGACGGCCTGAGCCGCCGCCAGCGTGAGTCCCTGCGCGTGTTCGACGCGGTGCGGGGCGAGGTGCTCTCTGCGGCAACGCGGCCTCCCTCACCGTTGGAAATCTCGATCGACAGCCAAATCTTCCACGAGGGTGGGGCAAAGCTGGGGCTCGGATCCAGCGCCGCGGTCGCTGTTGCGCTCACCCATGCCCTAGCCCGCGCCTGTGACCTTCGCCTTGATTCCGGGCACGTGCGAGAGCTCGCAGACACCGCCCATCGTGCGGCACAGGGCGGAGTCGGCTCGGGTGGCGACGTGGCAGCCTCCAGCCACGGCGGCCTGATCGAATTCACCCCCGGCCGGGATCCTGTTCCCCTCACCTGGCCCACCGACCTGGAAATGATGGTGGTCACAACCGGGCAGGGCGCAGTCACCACCGATCTGGTCGGCCGGGTGCGCGCCTTACGCGCAGATGACCCCACCCGGTATCAGCGACTGATCGACCGTCTGGCTGCCCTGGCACGATCAGCACGGGACACCCTCGGCGACACGGACAGTTTTCTCCGACTCTGCTCGAACTACTTCGATGCGCTCAGCGAACTCGACGCCGCGACCCGTGCTGGCATCATCACCGACCGCCACCGCGAATTGCACACCCTGGCCGCGGCTCACGGCGGCGTGTTCAAAACCTCGGGAGCCGGTGGCGGCGATGTCGGTCTGGCGTTCAGCCGCTCCGGCGAACCCGCAACGCGGCTGGCCGACGCCCTGGTCGCGGCCGGAGCCGATATCATTCCACTGTCCGGCGGAGCGCCGGGCGTTCACCCAGGAGGCGGAGATGGCTGACTCACGCCTACCCAAATTTCACAAACTGTCTGTCGATGATCGGCTTGCGCTGCTGCGCGACCACGGGGCACTCACACAGGCCGACTACGAGGCGCTGCTCGGCGGGAAGTACGTCTTGACCCCGGAACAGGCCGACCGCCTGACTGAGAATGTGATCGGCACTTTCTCACTCCCCCTTGGACTCGGTCTCAACTTCCAGCTCAACGACCGTGACTACCTGGTGCCGATGGTGGTGGAGGAGCCGTCCATCATTGCGGCGGTGAGTTCCGCCGCGAAAGTGGTGCGCCGCGCGGGCGGATTCACCACGTCGTCGGATGAGCCGTTGCTGATCGGACAGTTGCAGATCCTCGATCTGGATGAGCCGCTGAAAGCGATCGCTGTTCTCGAAGCGCGCAAAGACGAGGTGATCGCATTGGCGAACAGCGGACACCCGAACATGGTGCGCCGCGGTGGGGGCGCTCGTGACCTGGAAGTGTTCCGGCACGCGCGAACCGCGAAGAACGGTGATCTGGTGGTCGCCCACCTGGTGGTCGACACCCGTGACGCGATGGGTGCCAACCTCGTCAACTCGATGTGTGAGGCGGTGGCACCGCTCGTCGAACAGATCACCGGCGGACGAGTCTTCCTCCGGATCCTGTCGAACCTCACCGACCGGGCGCTGGTGCGCGCCCGCGCTATGGTTCCTGCTGCGTTGTTGGAGACCTCCGAATTCAGCGGCGAACGCGTGCGAGATGGAATAGTGCTCGCCAGCGAGTTCGCCGAGCTCGACCCGTATCGGGCAACCACCCACAACAAGGGCATCATGAACGGAATCGATGCCGTGGCGCTCGCGACCGGCAACGACTGGCGGGCGATCGAGGCCGCCGCACACGCGTTCGCAGCCCGCGACGGACGCTACTCGCCGCTGACCCGTTGGTCAGTGGATGAAACGGGTGCTCTGGTCGGCGAACTGGAAATGCCGCTCAAGGTGGGCACCGTCGGCGGACAGGTGGAGTCGAATCCCGCGGTGAAGCTGGCACACACGCTGCTCGGGGTGCGCTCGGCGACCGAACTGGCCGAGGTGATGGCTGCCGTTGGCCTGGCCCAGAATATGGCTGCCCTCCGGGCCCTCTCGACCGAGGGAATCCAGCCCGGGCACATGCGCCTGCATGCCCGTGCCGTGGCTGTGGCGGCCGGAGCCGACCGCGGAATCTTCGACGAAGTGGTTTCACGGCTGGTCGCCAGCGGTGACATCAAGGTGTGGAAGGCCAGGCGCATCATCGACCAGGTGAACCAGGGGCTGCCCCCGACCGGCGCGATCAGCGTCATCGACCGCGCCGCAATCGATGCGGCCAGGGCGGCCAATGCCAGGTCCGCACCGATTCCCGCGGGCGCCACCGATGCCGACCAGGTCGGCTACGGAAAGATCATCGTGCTCGGGGAGCACGCGGTCGTCTACGGCGGCCACGCGATCGCGGCCCCGATCAACCTGTCGATTCGGGCGCGAGCAGAAAAACGCCCCTCGGGGCTCAACGTGTCGATCCCCGACTGGGACATGCGCGTCGCACCCGATCAGCCGGTCGGAGTCGACACGTTGCAACAGGTGGCGGCTCTCATCACCGGCCGCCTGGGGGTGGCCGATGAGGGCATCCACGTGGACGTGTTCGCTCACCTGCCGCGTGCGAGTGGGCTGGGGGCCTCGGCCGCTCTGGCCGTCGCGGTGATCCGCGCGGTGGCTGGCTGCTTCAACATCTCCCTGTCCGACCGCGCGGTCTCCGAGCTGGCCTACGAGTGCGAACAGATCGTGCACGGCACTCCGAGCGGCATCGACAACACCGTGGCGACGTTCGGTCGACCGATCCTGTACCGCAAGGCGGATGCCACCGCCCAGAGTGAGATCCAAGGCATCTACACCCCCCAGCCGATCCCGATCGTGATCGGGCTCACCGGGGTGAAGTCGTTGACCGCTCACACGGTCGGGCGCGTGCGCGAGGCGTGGAAGCGCAACCCGACCCGCTACGAGCAGATCTTTACACAGATCAACGACCTCGCACTGGCTGGAGCAGACGCGATGGAGTCCGGCAACCTGATCGAGCTCGGGGAACTGATGAACATCAACCAGGGCATGCTCAACGCGCTGCAGGTCTCCAGCCCGGAGCTTGAGGAACTGGTGGACATCGCCCGGCGGGCGGGAGCGCTCGGGGCGAAACTCACGGGCGGCGGTGGCGGCGGCGCGATGATCGCGTTGGCCGGGCCCGACGGCAGTGAGCCCATTATGAACGCGATGCGCCGGGCCGGCTACCGCAGTTTTCTCACTGAGATCCGCTGACCGCGCAGACTCCCGCAGAGCGTGCACCACTTGGAACGCTTCGCGCAAGTTCGAACCGGAGCGATGGGTTCCCGATGGCGCCCGTGTCGCCGGTGCTGCCGGTGCCGATGTCGCCGGTGTCGCCACGGATGCCCCCTCTCGGGCATCCGTCGGGTCGGATTTCTCGCGTGCGGGAGAGCAGCATGACGCATCAGACCACACGGTCACTGGTCAAACTTTCGCAGCCGCCTCGGTGCGCGCGCCCCTTGGCACGCTGCGCCCCCGTTGGAAAGAGCGCGAAGCGTGCCAAGGGGCGCGAGCCTCAAGGGATGGGTGTCAGGCCGCGGGGTCAGGCGTCAGCGTGTACTTCGTATACAGGTACTCGTGGATGCCCTCGAGCCCGCCCTCGCGGCCGAGGCCAGACTGCTTAACGCCGCCGAACGGCGCCGCGGCGTTCGAGATGACGCCCATGTTCAGGCCCATCATGCCGGTCTGCAGCCGGTCGATCATGCGCTGGCCGCGGGAAAGGTTCTCGGTGTAGACATAGGCGACAAGCCCGTACTCGGTGTCGTTGGCCAGCCTGACCGCCTCGTCCTCGTCGTCGAACGGAACAATCGACAGCACCGGCCCAAAGATCTCCTCACGCAAGATATCGCTGCCGGCAACAACTCCGGAGATCACGGTCGGCTCGTAGAAGCTGCCCTCCCGGTCAACCTTCGCGCCGCCGGTTCGCAGGGTCGCGCCGCGTTTCAGCGCATCCTGCACCAGCTCGTCGGCCTTGGCCACCGCCTTGTTGTCGATCAGCGGCCCGATCACGACACCGTCCTCCGTGCCGCGGCCGATCGCGAACGAGTTCACCCGGTCGGTCACCCGTCGGGCGAACTCGTCGGCGATCGACGAATGCACGATGAACCGGTTCGCTGCGGTGCACGCCTGGCCGATGTTGCGGAACTTCGCAGCGATGGCACCTTCGACAGCCTTGTCGAGGTCGGCATCCTCGAAGATGACGAACGGCGCGTTTCCGCCCAGCTCCATCGAGGTGCGCAGTACAACGCGGGCCGACTGCTCGATCAGCCGCTGGCCGACCGGAGTGGAACCGGTGAAGCTCAGCTTGCGCAGCCGCGGGTCGCCGATGATCGGGGCGGAGACCGCACCGGAGGTCGAGGTGGTGATCACGTTCACCACGCCCTTGGGCAGGCCGACCTCTTCCAACAGTTTCACGAAGTGCAGTGTGGACAGCGGGGTGAGGGCGGCCGGCTTCACGACCACAGTGCAGCCGGCGGCGAGCGCCGGGGCAATCTTGCGGGTCGCCATGGCCAGCGGGAAGTTCCACGGGGTGATCAGGAAGCTGGGACCCACCGGGTGCTGCGAGACGATCATGCGGCCGGTGCCCTCGGGGTTGGGTCCGTAACGGCCGGTGATGCGCACAGCCTCCTCGCCGAACCAGCGCACGAACTCGGAGGCATACTTCACTTCGCCGAGGGACTCGGCCAGCGGCTTGCCCATCTCGACGGTCATCAGCAGTGCGAACTCGTCCTGTCGCTCGATCAGCAGGTCGAAAGCGCGTCGCAACAGGTCACCGCGAAAACGCGGCGAGGTGGCAGCCCAGGCGTCTTGCGCCGCGACGGCCGCATCCAGCGCGCCGATCCCGTCTTTGATGCTCGCGTCGGCGATCGAGGCGATCACCTGGTTGTTGGACGGGTCACGCACGTCAAGGGTGGCACCAGTTGTCGAATCCACCCATTCCCCACCGATGAACAGTTGGTGAGGAACACGGGCGAGGAGGTCGGCTTCGGTCAGCACGGTCTCGGTCAGCGCAGTCATGGGCTCTCTTCTTCTTTTTCTACTTGTTTCTCAAGGTTTCGGGCCGGCACCCTCGTGGCGCAGACCGCTCCAGTTTACTCGCCAATACCGGGTCAGTACGAGGAGCGCTCGGGGCCTTCATCCCTCGACAACCAGCGGGCTGTGAGCTCTTCGGATCCGCGTGCCAGCAGCGCGACATCCGCCCCGACAAGCACGAACGAAACGCCCGCGGCCAGATACGCCTCGGCCGCATCGGGGTCGAAGGCGTTCACCCCGACCGGCTTGCCGACGGCCCGCACCGCGTCGAAGGCCCGAACGACGGCGGCTGTGACCTCCGGGTGCGTCTGCTGCCCGAGAAGGCCCATGGAGGCGGACAGGTCACTCGGCCCGATGAACACGCCGTCGATCCCGTCGACTGCTGCGATCTCGGACGCGGCCTCCACGCCCTGGGAGGTTTCGATCTGCACGAACAGCGAAACGTGTGAGTCGGCGTCGGTGAGGTAGTCGTCGACCCGGTTCCAGCGCGCCGACCGGGCGAGTGCCGAACCCACACCGCGTCGCCCGCGAGGCGGATATCGCACGGCTTCAACCACGGTGCGGGCGTCATCGGCCGAGGAGATCATCGGTACGAGGATGTTCTGCGCGCCGAGGTCGAGGACCTGTTTGATGGCCACCACATCACCGATTGGCACGCGCACCACAGGTGTCACGGGGTATGCCGCCACTGCCTGCAGTTGCGTGAGGGTCGACTCGAGCGTGTTCGGCGAGTGCTCCATGTCGATGAGCAGCCAGTCAAGCCCGGCGCCGGCGCAGATCTCTGCCACCAGAGGGCTGCCTGAACACACCCACATTCCGACCAGCGGGCGGGGCGAGGCGGCCAGTCGATCGCGGAAGGTCGGATCTAGACGAAGCGACACGAGATGGTCCCCAGTTCTCGATAGTCGGCGAGCACGGTGTCGCCCGGGTGCACCCACATCGGCTGGGTGAACGACCCCGCAAGTACGATCTCACCCGCTTCGAGCCGGTCACCGTGCTGGGCGAGCTTGTTCGCCAACCAGACGACGCCGCTCGCCGGGTGGTTCAGCACGGCGGCGGCCACACCGGTCTCCTCGATCATCTCGTTGCGGTACAGCAGTGCCGAGACCCACCGCAGGTCGACGTCGTCGGGCCGCACCGGATTGCCGCCGTAGACCATGCCGCCGAGCGCGGCGTTGTCACTGATGGTGTCGACAATGGTGCGTCCTTCCATCTCAACGCGAGAGCTGAGGATCTCCAACGCCGGAACGACGTATTCGGTCGCGCGCAATACATCGAAGACCGTGACATCGGGGCCTTCGACTGGCTCGGCGAGCACGAATGCCAGCTCGACCTCGATGCGCACGTTCGAGAACCGGGCGTGCTCGATGACCGAGCCGTTCTCGTACACCTGGTCGGCGAAGATCGCACCGTAGTCCGGTTCGGTGATGCCGGTGGCCACCTGCATCACCTTTGAGGTGAGCCCGATCTTGCGCCCGATCTGCCTGCGGCCGGCCTCGATGCCGCGCCGGCGCCACTCGTTCTGCACGGCGTAGGAATCCTCCACCGTCATTGACTCGTGGCGCGCTGTCAACAGGGGCACCATGGTGCGATTCCGCTCCGCCTCAGCCAGCTCATCCGCGATCTGTGCGATGGTCTCCGAATCGAGCATCCCATTCTTCCTTCCTACAAACAGCGATCAGGTCTGCATTCCCGGCGGCGTGCTGCTCATCGCGCCGTACCATTCATTGCGGCGAAGCCGATACTTCTATACAGGCGTGAAGCTTTGCCGACGTGCAGATCTACCGACGTGCAGACGTGCAGTCTCGCACACTGTGCCTCAGAGCTGGTGGCCGAGCTTGTACTCGCCCTGCTTCCACGATGGCAACCCTTCAGGCTCGTCGCCCTTGCGGGTGTACGAGAAACCGTCGGCGCCTATGGTCACCGCCAGTTCGGAGGTGTCGGTGCGCGCCACCACCGGCTGTGGGTTGCCGTCGAGGTCGAGCACGAGCGAAGCGTCGGTGTACCAGGAGGGAACCACCGGGTTTCCCCACCAGTCGCGGCGCTGGTTGTCGTGCACGTCCCAGGTGACGACCGGGTTGTCGGGGTCTCCGGTGTAGTAGTCCTGCGTGTAGATCTCGACTCGGTGCCCATCCGGGTCACGCAGGTAGAGGTAGAACGCGTTCGAGACACCGTGCCGGCCCGGGCCGCGCTCGATCGCATCCGAGCGGCGGAGCGCCCCGAGCTTGTCGCAGATCGAGATGATGTTGTGCTTCTCGTGGGTGGCGAACGCGATGTGGTGCATGCGCGGGCCGTCGCCGCCGGTCATGGCGGTATCGTGCACGGTGGGCTTGCGGCGCATCCACGCGGCATAGGTCGTGCCCGCCTCGTCCTGAATGTCCTCGGTCACCCGAAACCCGAGATCCTCCATGTACGCGACCGCGCGCGGCACGTTCGGGGTGACCTGGTTGAAGTGGTCCAGCCGCACGAGGGCGCCGGGGGTGTACAGCTCATAGCGCCAGGCGAGGCGCTCGACGTGCTCGACATCGTGGAAGAACTCGTACGGGAAGCCCAGTGGATCCTCCACACGCACCGAATCGCCGATGCCCCTGGTGAAGCCCTCCGCGCGCCGTTCGACCCGGCATGCGAGCTCCTCGTAGAAGGCGACCGCCTTGTCGAGATCCTCGGGGGAGCGCACGCGGTACGAGAACGCCGCAACCGCGGCGACCGGGCCCTGGCGCAGCACCAGGTTGTGGTGGATGAACTCCTCAAGTGGCCGCAGGTAGATGCTGCTCTCGTCTTCCCAGGTGACCACGAGGTCCAGCACGTCCACGTAGAACGCGCGCGACGCCGCGAGGTCGGTGACGACGATCTCCATGTAGGCGCAGCGCAGGATGTCGGGAGCTGGGGATTTCGGCGTGGGAATCCTCGCCGAAGTGGGGATCGGGGTTTCCGCCGTGACGACGGGTTCCGGCGAATCGGGGGTGATGGTGCTCATGTCAGCGTCCTTGGCTTGTCGGGGGTGGAGTGTGTCTGGCGACGGTCGGTTCAGCGGGGGTCGGGGTTGTCAAGTGACGCCTCGAAGGTCTCCGACTTGCCGAAGGTGGGGTTGTGCACGGCGCCGAGCGTGATGTGCACGGCCTGCTGGTCGGTGTAGAAGTCAATCGAGCGGTAGCCGCCCTCGTGTCCGAGGCCAGACGCCTTCACTCCGCCGAACGGTGTGCGAAGGTCGCGCACGTTATTGGAGTTCAGCCACACCATGCCGGCCTCGATCGCCTGCGAGAAATTGTGCGCGCGTTTGAGGTCGTTGGTCCACAGGTACGCGGCCAAACCGTATTTCACCCCGTTGGCGAGTTCCAGGGCTTCTTCGTCGGTGTCGAACGGGGTGATCGCCACGACCGGCCCGAAGATCTCCTCCTGGAAGATTCGCGCATCCGGCGCCACATCGGCGAAGACCGTCGGCGCGACGAAGTTGCCCTGCTCGAACCCCTCGGCGCGGCCGCCGCCGGCAACCAGGCGTCCCTCCGATTTGCCGATCTCGATGTAGCTCATCACCTTGTCGTAGTGCTCGGGGTGTACGAGCGCCCCGACCTCGGTCTTCGGATCATGCGGGTATCCGACGATCACGCGCTTCGCCTGCGCGGCGTAGCGCTCGACGAACTCGTCATAGATCGACCGCTCCACCAGAATGCGGCTGCCCGCAGTGCAGCGCTCGCCGTTGAGCGAGAAGACACCGAAGATGGTCGCATCGATCGCGGCGTCGAGGTCGGCGTCGGCGAACACGATGGCGGGAGACTTGCCGCCGAGTTCCATCGACAGGCCCTTGAGGAAAGGCGCAGCATTGGCGAAGATCAACTGGCCGGTGCTGCTCTCGCCGGTGAAGGAGATGAGCGGCACATCGGGGTGCTTCACCAGCGCGTCACCCGCATCCTCGCCGAGCCCGTTGACGAGATTGAAGACGCCTTGGGGCAGCCCCGCCTCTTCAAAGATGCCCGCCCACAGCGATGCCGACAGCGGGGTGAACTCTGCGGGTTTGAGCACGACGGTGTTCCCCGTGGCCAACGCAGGGCCGAGCTTCCAGGACTCGAGCATGAATGGGGTGTTCCACGGGGTGATGAGGCCCGCAACGCCGATCGGCTTGCGGTTGACGTAGTTGATCTGACGACCCGGCACCTTGTAGGTGTCGTCGGCCTGGGCCACGATCAGGTCGGCGAAGAAGCGGAAGTTCTCGGCGGCACGGCGAGCCTGGCCGAGGGCCTGGGTGATCGGCAGGCCCGAGTCGAAGCTCTCCAGCTCGGCGAGCCGGGCATCACGGGACTCGACGATGTTCGCGATGTTGTGCAGGATGCGTGAGCGCTCGCGTGGCAGCATCGTCGGCCACGGGCCTTCGGTGAACGCGCGCCTGGCCGCCGCGACGGCCAGGTCGATGTCGGCCTTCTTTCCGGCGGCCGCCTGCAGGTAGGTCTCATTCGAGACCGGGTCGAGCACGTCGAACGTGTCGCCATCGACCGAGTCGACGAACTCGCCGTCGATGTAGTGCTGGATACGGGTGGGCAAATCGGCGGGGACGTGCCGGGTGTCACGTGCGGTGTCGGTCATTGGGGCCTCCGGATCAGTGGGAGTGGATGTCGGATGGTTGGTGGCTGTCGGCATTGCGACGTGCGGCAGTGAATGCGTCAATGGTGCGCCACCGGTGGTTGCGCGCGGCCAACTCGATTTCGAGGGGGTCGGCATCGGCTCGAATCAGGTTGAGGATCTCGGCGTGTTCTTCCACAGAATGGTGGGCGCGGCCGGGCACGAACGAGAACGTTGAGTCGCGCAGGCCGGACAGCCTGGACCAGCCGCGATAGACCAGTTCACGCAGTTGCACGTTGGGGCAGGGCTCGAACAGGACGGAGTGGAACTGCTGGTTGAGGGTGGTGAACATGTGGGCGTCGAAGTGGTCGAGCAGTTGGCACATTCGCTCGTTGATCTCCTTCGCCTGGGTGAGGTCATCGGTGGTGAGCCACGGCGCGGACAGGGCGGTGGCCGCGCCCTCGACAATGCCCAGGGCCTGCATGGTGTCGACGTACTCGTCGGGGTCGACGAGCGACACGCGCGCCCCGACATTGCGCTCGAAGGTGACGAGGCCTTCGGCCTCAAGCCTGCGGATCGCCTCGCGCACGGGCACGACACTCATGTTCAATCCGTCGGCGATGGGGCCGAGCACCAGGCGAAAGCCTGGGCCGTACTCGTGGCGGGAGATCCGTTCGCGGATCCAGTGATAGGCACGCTCGGATTTGCTGGAGGCGGCCAGTGCGATCTGGGTCACCGTGCGTCCTCCGCGGGTTTCGGCTCGGCCGGACGAGCGTCGTATTTCGCCCGCCACTCGGCATTCATGGGAAACAAGCCGTCGATGGGGTTCCCCGCAGTCACCTGGTCGGCGACCCAGGCGTCTTCGTCCTCCTGCGCCAGTGCCGCATCCACAACCTCTTCGACGAGGCCGGGAGGGATGACGATCACGCCGTCGCCGTCGCCGACGATGATGTCGCCCGGCTGCACGGCCGTGCCGCCGCATCCGATCGTCACGTCGTGGTCCCACGGCACATGCTTGCGCCCGAGAACCGCGGGGTGGGCACCGACGGAGTAGATGGGGAGGCCGACCTCGGCGACGGCGTCGTAATCGCGGATGCCGCCGTCGGTGACGATGCCGGCGGCACCCTTCGCGCGGGCGCGGAGTGCGAGCACGTCGCCGAGAGTGCCGGAGCCGGTCTCGCCCCGAGCCTCGATGACGATCACTTCGCCCGCGGCGACGGCGTCGAACACGCGCTTCTGTGCGTTGTAGCCGCCGCCGTGAGTCTTGAACAGGTCTTCGCGGCCGGGCACGAACCGCAAGGTCTTGGCCGTGCCGACGATCTTGGTACCTGCATGCATGGGGCGCACGCCGTCGATGGTGACGTTGTTCAGCCCGCGCTTGCGCAGTTGCCCCGACAGCGCCGCGACGGGCACCAGCTCGAGTTTGCGTCGCACCTCGGCGGTGAGCCCGCCCGCCGAGGGTGGCTCTTCGCCGGCGAGCCCCGCGGCGGCCGCGGAGCCCCAGGCCTCGGTGCGCTGGGTGTCGTCGACAGAGGGAAGCGAGCCGAGCGCGGGGTCAAATTCCGCTGTGCCCTGCGTGACAGTGGTGACGAGCCTCCCCGACGTCGGCGCACCAGCAGAGCCCGGGGAATCCACTTCCACTTCGACCACGTCGCCGGGCACGACCACGGATGAACCGGCCGGCGTGCCGGTGAGGATCACGTCGCCCGGCTCGAGAGTGAAGTGTTGCGACAGGTCTGCCACCAGCTGGGGGAGCGTGAACAGCAGATCGGCCGTCGTGTCGTCCTGGGCGGGCCGGCCGTTGACCCAGGTGCGCACGCGCAGGGACGCCGGTTCGACCGCGCTCGCGTCGATCAGTGTGGGGCCGATCGGGGTGAAGCCGTCACCACCCTTCGACCGCACATTCGAGCCCTTGTCATTCGCGCGCAAGTCGTAGAGGCCAAAGTCGTTCGCGGCTGTCACCGAGGCGACATGGGACCAGGCATCTGCCAGCGATACCCGCCGCGCACTCGTTCCGATGACCAGTGCCACCTCGCCCTCGAAGGCGAGAAGCTCGGTGCCGGCAGGCCGCTCGATGGTGCCGCCCGATGCGGCAACCGAGCTCGACGGTTTGAAGAAATACGACGGCGCGGCAGGGCGGCGGCCACGCTGGGCGGCGCGGGACGGGTAGCTGAGGTGAATGGCGATGATCTTGCCGGGCCGCCCGGGAAGGGCGGAGAAGCGGGCATCGCCGGCATCCGACAGATGGCTGCCATATGCGGTGTCGTTGTTCATGAGCTCCCTCGCTCTTGCGTCGTATTTGAAATCGTATATGATCCTAATCAGGACGGCAAGCCACCCGAGGGAATGTCAGTCACGACAGTGAAACCAGCAGCCCGCTGGCTGATCGACGACGAAGGAGTCACCGCAGATGTCTGCACCCAACGCCCCACAGTCGGGATTCACCCCCACCGGCACCATCCAGACCGCGCACGATCGCCGCCGTGTCGTCGTCGCCACAGTCGTCGGCACCACCATCGAGTGGTACGACTTCTTCATCTACGCCACCGCGGCAGGCCTCGTCTTCAGCAAGGTCTTCTTCGAACCGCTCGGGCCCCAGGCCGCGATCCTGCTGTCGTTCGCGACAGTGGGCCTGAGCTTCCTCTTCCGTCCGTTCGGCGCCTTTCTCGCCGGTCACTTCGGCGATCGCTTCGGGCGGCGCGTGGTGCTCGTCTGGACCCTGATCCTGATGGGCTCGGCAACGACGCTGATCGGCGTTCTGCCCACCTATGCGGCGATCGGCGTGGCCGCCCCCATCCTGCTCGTGCTGCTGCGGGTTCTGCAGGGCATCTCGGCAGGCGGCGAATGGGGCGGTGCCGTGTTGATGGCCGTCGAACACGCCAAGACCGAAAAACGTGGCCTGTTCGGGGCAGCCCCGCAGATCGGCGTGCCGATCGGCCTGCTGCTGGCCTCGGGGGTCACCGCGCTGATGGCGATCATCGCGCCAGGTGATGCGTTCGTGGAGTGGGGCTGGCGCGTGCCCTTCCTGCTGTCGATCATCCTGATCCTCTTCGGCTACTGGGTGCGTCGCCGGGTGGAGGAGAGCCCGGTGTTCCTTGAGATCGCCGAGCGCAAGGAGAAGGCAAAGATGCCGATCGTGCAACTCTTCAAGAAGCACACGCCGCTGGTGATCATCGCCGCCCTCGTGTTCGCCGGCAACAATGCGGTCGGCTACATGACCACCGGCGGCTACATCCAGAACTACGCCACCAACCCGGAGGGCGTGGTCGCCCTTGAACGCGGACCGGTGCTCCTCGCGGTCACGATCTCGGCGGTGTTCTGGCTGGCGTCGACGTGGTTCGCGGGCTGGCTCTCGGACAAGCTCGGGAGGCGCAACACCTACATCGTCGGCTGGATCTTGCAGCTGGTCGGAGTATTCACGCTGTTTCCACTGGTCAACACCGGCGATGTCTTCCTTCTCGGGGCGGCTCTTGCGATCCTCACCATCGGCCTCGGCTTCACCTATGGCCCGCAAGCCGCGCTCTACTCCGAACTGTTCCCCGCATCCATCCGCTTTTCGGGGGTATCGATCTCGTACGCCATCGGTGCGATCGTCGGCGGCGCCTTCGCCCCCACCATCGCCACGGCGCTCGTCCAGGCGACCGGAACGACCTGGTCGGTCACCTGGTATCTCGCGGGGATGACAATGGTCGGTCTCATCGCGACGCTGATGCTGCGCGACCGCACCGGCATCCCACTCGGACCCGATCACGAAGAAGAGCAGGCCAAGAGCCCGATCTACGGGCTGTCCAGGTCCTGACGCCCCGCGTTGACACACCAGAACCGAGGAGATTCCATGCAGTTCCACCACCACGGCTACTTGTCCGAAGATCCGCGAGTGAGCCCTGCGGCCGGCACCGGGATCGATCGCTCCGAGGGCCTCCCCGACGAGGTCGACGTGCTGATCGTGGGCAGCGGCCCGGCCGGTATGCTGCTCGCCGCGCAGATGTCACAGTTTCCGAATGTCACCACGCGCGTCGTCGAACGCCGCGGCGGCCGCCTGGTCCTCGGTCAGGCTGACGGAATCCAGCCACGCAGTGTCGAGACGTTCCAGGCCTTCGGATTCGCACCGCGCATCATCGCCGAGGCGTACAACATCGCCCATATGAACTTCTGGAGCCCCGACCCCGAGAACCCGCAGAACATCATCCGTACCTCGCGCACCGAGGACTACGCTCAACACATCGGCGAGTTTCCCCACCTGATCGTGAATCAGGCGCGGGTGCTCGACTACTTCGCCGAGGCCGCGTTGCACGGGCCCGCGAGGATCACCCCCGACTACGGCATCGAGTTCACCGGTCTGACGGTGGGAGCCGATGGCGACTATCCCGTCACCGTCAACCTCAGGGACGTCGAGGGTGAGAGGCAGGAGCGAGTGGTCCGTGCGAAGTACGTGGTGGGCTGCGACGGTGCGCGCAGCCTCGTTCGCGACGCGATCGGCCGCAAACACCTGGGTGGCGTCTCGCAACACGCTTGGGGCGTGATGGACGTTCTCGTGAACACCGACTTCCCCGACTGGCGCATCAAGTGCGCGATCAACTCGGAGGCCGGCAACATCCTGCACATCCCGCGCGAGGGCGGCTACCTGTGCCGAATGTACATCGACCTCGGCGAGGTGGCTGAGGACGACAAGCACCGTGTGCGCCAGACCCCATTGGAGGCCATCATCCAGAAGGCGAACGACATTCTGCATCCGTACTCGCTGGATGTGAAGAATGTCGCCTGGCACAGCGTGTACGAGGTCGGGCATCGGGTCACCGACAAGTTTGACGATGTGCCCGTCGGCATGAACCACACGCCGCGGGTGTTCCTGACCGGTGACGCCTGCCACACCCACAGCGCGAAGGCCGGCCAGGGCATGAATGTGTCAATGCAGGACGGGTTCAACCTGGGCTGGAAGCTCGGCCACGTACTCACCGGCCGAAGCCCCGAATCGCTGCTGTCGACCTACTCGGATGAGCGCCAGCCGGTGGCGCAGCAGTTGATCGACTTCGACCGTGAATGGTCGAGCCTGATGGCCCGCAGGCCGGAGGAGATCGCCGACCCCCGGGAGTTGGCGGACTACTATCTGAAGACCTCGGAGTTCCCGTCGGGCTTCATGACGCAGTACCCCCCGTCGATGATCGTGGGCGCTATGGAACACCAGTCACTGGCCGAAGGCTTCCCCATCGGCAAGCGTTTCAAGTCCGCCCAAGTGGTGCGCGTATCCGACGGCAACAATGCGCACCTCGGCCACCACGCCAAAGCCGACGGCCGCTGGCGCATCTACGCGTTCGCCGATAGACCGTCAGCCGGTGAGAGTTCAGCGCTGGCCGACTGGGCCGAGTGGCTGTCATCCTCGCCCGCGTCTCCACTGGTGCGCTGCACCCCGGCCGGAGGCGATATCGACAGTGTCTTCGACGTGAAGGTGATCTACCAGCAGGGGTTTGAAGACGTTGAGATCGCGCGTGTGCCCCCGACGTTCCTGCCGAAGACCGGGCCGTTCGAACTGACCGACTGGGAGAAGATGTACGCGGTCAAGCGCGACGAGGACATCTTCGACGTGCGCGAGATCTCGCGCGATGGCGCCGTTGTCATCGTGCGCCCCGACCAGTACGTCGCGCACGTACTGCCCCTGGCGGCGACCGATGAGCTGGCGGCGTTCTTCGCGCAGAATCTCCTGCCGGCGTCGTGAGCCGACTCCTCGCCCGATCAGTCGTGGCGGGCGAGGAGATCGCGGATGCCCCGGCGCGCAGGTTCCACGTCATAGCTGTTCACCAGGGCGCCGGCCATCCGCACCGGGTCGCCGAAGAAGAAGTACTCGTACAACGCCTGCCGGGAGGCGAACCCGGAGATCGATGCGTCGTGGGCGAGCTTGAACAGCTTCACCCGCTCGGGGCCGGTCAGCGACTTGGCCTGCAGGTACAGCTCAATGTCGCCCACTTCGGAACTGGCCAGGTCGGCCTCGCCGGGCAACGCCATCAGCCCTGAGGCACACAAGGTGCGTATGATCTGCGGAAAGCGCTGCGCGACCTTCGGGTACCAGTTGCGCGCCGCATTCAGCGGCTCCCATTTCGGTTGCATCATGCCGAATTGATTGAGTTCGGCATCGACCTCCGCGGTCCGCATCAGCGCCTTGCCGATCTCGACGTCGATGATGAGTTCGGTCAGGGACTCCTGGACGTGTTGAAAGCCGTCAATCCCAATGGATGCGGCGATCTCGCTGGCCAGCCCCAAAAAGAACGTACTCTTGCTGATCGTGCGGGCGATCACCTGCCCGGTCATCAGCGCGGCCGCCCCCGTCTCGGAATAGAAGCCGTTGCAGAGCTCCGGGTGCCCGAGCAGGAAGATGCGCTCGTTGGGCACGAACACGTTGTCGAAGACGACCACTGCATCCATTTCCTCGAACCGGCTGGCCAGGGGCTCGTCGAAGGTGGAGCCCCCGTTGTGCAGCGACGTGCGGCAGAGGTACCGGAGACCCGGTGCGTCGTTCTGGATTGCGAACGCGTACGAGTACGGTGCATCCTCGGGGGTGCCGCGCAGCACCGTGGACGGGAACACGAGCAGTTCATCGGCGATCGGTCCGATCGTGGCCAGCATGCGGGCACCGGAGATGACGATGCCGTCTTCGCGCTCCTCGACGATGCGCGCCGCGAGCCTGCCGCCCAGCTGTTCGCTGCCCGAGACCGAGCGGTTGGCCTGCGGCGGGATCAGCGTATGTGTGGCCAGCAGGTCGTTGTCGCGGGCGTATTCGTAGTAGTTGCGGATGTTCTGCGCGAATTGGGGATCCGCCTGGGCGAACCAGTGTTCGGCAGCGGCGAGCGCGGTCAGCGCCGAGTTCAGATAGTCTCCGGTGCGTCCGAGGAACCCGTGGGAGTACTCCGCCCAGACCTCGGTGGCCTGTCTGCGCCTCTCCAGATCTTCGACGGTTCGCGGGATCAGGAACGACGTGCTCACGCGCTCCCCGGTCTGTGGCAACGCGTACGTGAGCGCCTCGGAGTGCTGCGGGTCGTGCTGCATGTCGAACAGTGTCGCGAAGGTGCGTGTGACGTTCGTGAAGGCCGGGTGTTCGGCGATGTTCTCTCGAATGACCTCGCCGTCGATGAGCACGTGCGGTCGCATGGAATTGAGCTTGTCGATGTATTGCGCTCCGGTGCGGATTCCCATGATTTCTATTGCTCCTTGACGGTCGGGTCGGGTGCGTGGGGCGGGTGTTCAACCCAGCGGTCAGAAGAGTGCCTCGTGCCCCAACAGGTGTTCGGGGATGACGGTGAATGCAGAGTTGACGAATCCGAGCGCGTCGCCGGGCCGGTAGTCGAATTCCCTCACTTCGCCCAGGTACAGCGTGTGGTCACCGCCGTCGTACGCGGCCCAGGGCAGGCAACTGAGGTGGGCCAGCACCCCGGAGAGCCTCGGTGCGATCTCGCCGTCGACCCAGAGCGGGTCACCCGTCAGGCTGCCCGCGAAATTGCGGGCAACCTCCTCCTGCTCTGCGCCGAGGATGTTCACTGTGAACGGGCGGTCGTGGAGAAGATCGTGTGACTGGGTGGACTTGGCGATGCTGACGAGCACCAACGGCGGCTCCAACGAGACCGAGGTGAAGGAGTTCACGGTGATGCCGTGCCGGCCGTCCGGTGTGCTGAAGGTGACCACTGCCACCCCGGTGGCGAAGCGACCGAGGGTGCCCCTGAAATGATGTTCGCGCGGGCGCAACACCGACGGCTTCCATGTGTGCCTGAGACCGTCAGGGACTGGGATCACCGGTGGTTCCCCATCCGCTGATTCATCATGCATTGTGTTCAACGGTCATCGTGACTCGGATCCACTCATTCCGGGTTCGAACAGGGCATTTCATCGCTGGCCTCCTTTTTGACGATAGCCGGTTGCCGGTTGACTGTGCATCCCCGGCGAGTCGTCGTCGGCTGCCCCGACGGGCCGGGATGGCGCTCGCCACCCGCATAACAGTCTCGTTCAGTGGGCCCGTCCAGCCCGGCGTGAGAGAATTATCTGTTGGCCCCTTCGCCGACCCGACTCGACCAGGAACGTGCCGCACGACTTATGCCCTCCCCCATCAGCACCCCGATGATCGCCCGCCTCGTCGGCCCGCAGGCATTCACCCGCGGCGAGCGCTACGCCAGGGACGGTCATGTGTCGCAGCTCACCTGGCTGAAGAATGGCGCGCAGGTCTACGGTACTGTGGCCGGTTCGCGCAACGAACCGTACACGGCCACTGTGACGCTCACCACGGATGGCCGCGGTGAGGTGTCCCGGGCATCCGGAGTCTGCACCTGTCCGTTGAAACGCAACTGCAAGCATGTTGCCGCTTTGCTGATCGTGAGCCAGCGCTCACGGCCCGACTCGGACGACCAGACGGCAGAACCGGTCGATTCGCGGCACGAGGAGGCCACCGAGTCGACCTGGCGCAAAATCCTTGGCCCGCTGGCGACTCCGGCCAGGGCAGGCGAGGCCACTCCTCGCACACCCCTGGCGCTGCAACTCGACGTTCCACGAAAGCACTCCGGCCATTTTCGATTCGTCTCAGGCGGCCCCGCGCCCCTCCCCCGCCTGGCCGCCCGCGGCATGCTCGCCGGCAGGAACGGTGTCTGGACACCGGGAAATCTCACCTGGGCGATGCTTTCCCACCCGCCCACGTCATTCGATCCGGCCCAGGTGCGCGCGTTGCTCGCCCTTCATGCGCTGTTGCCGGCCACCCAGCGGTTCCAGACGCAGGCTGACGAGTGGATCTATCTGGACGGCATCGATTCCCCCGCGTTGTGGACCCTGCTCACGGCTGTCGTCTCCAGCGGGGTGCCATTGGTCTCTACTGCCCCGGGGCTTGATCCGGTCACTCTCCAAGCCGCTCCGGCCAGCGTCGAACTCGACATCCGCCGACACGCGGGCGCCCTCACCCTCGCCCCGCTGGTGAACCTTGCCGGCGGTCACGTCGCGAGGCGCACCTTCGGCTTCACGGGGGCACCCGCTCACGGGGTGTTCACCTGGGACGAGAGCCGCGCGGCAGACGGCACGGCAGGCAACACCGTGCGGGTCATTGCGCCCCTGGCAGAGGCTGTCAGCCCGCACCTGCGTGCCCTGACCGCCGAGCCGGTCACAATCCCCCCGGCCGACGAGGCTGATTTCATCGGTAGCTTCTACCCCCATCTGCGCCGACAGTTCACGCTGACCAGCATTGACGGCTCGTTTGACCTGCCGCCGGCCGCGCGCCCACGTTTGGCACTGACCATCGCACACCACACGAATGCCCGGATAGAGCTCCAATTCGAGTGGGAGTACACCAATCCTCGAGCCGGGGCCGACGACACTGTGGCCTACCGTCATTCGCTCTGGCCCTCCCCCGGCGACACGAGTTTTCGAGACACAGAGGCAGAAGCAGAGATCATTCAGTCGGTGGATGCCGCCCTCAACCCGTTCCCAGAACTCAGCCCACCCCGGTATCCCCGATCGCGGCTGGCCGATACGTCGGTACTGGCCGGCGGTCGCATGCTCGCGTTCCTCGACACGGCTGTGCCCGAACTCGAGGTGATCGACCGCGTGCGGGTCACGATCGACGGCAACGCGCCGCTCTACCGCAAAGCCCATGAACCACCCCTGATCAGCGTCGGCACCACCGAGATCGCCGGCGAGCGTGACTGGTTCAACCTGGCCGTGACGGTGTCGATCGAGGGCGTCGAGATTCCATTCGATGACCTGTTCCGTGCGTTGGCGACCGGCCAGGAGGTGATGATCCTGCCCACAGGCATTTGGTTCGACCTGGACCGGCCGGAGCTTGGCCAGTTGCGCACATTAATCGAAGAGGCGCGCGGGCTCCAAGACGTGCGTTCGGATTCACTTCGGTTGAGCCGGTTCCAAGCCGACCTCTGGGACGAACTGCAGCATCTCGGCGTCGTCACCGAACAGGCCGACGCCTGGCGGCACGCGATGGCGGGTCTGACGGGCTCCGAGTCCGTCGCCTGGGTACCACTGCCGAACAGCGTGGATGCGACGTTGCGCGACTATCAGCAGTCGGGTTTCAACTGGCTCGCATTTCTCTACGAACATGGCCTCGGCGGCATTCTGGCCGACGACATGGGCCTCGGCAAGACTCTGCAGGCCATCGCCCTGATCGCGCACGTGCAAGGGCAGAAAGACGCGGCCGCGACCGACCGGGCGCCCTTCCTCGTGGTCGCGCCGACCAGCGTGGTCTCCAACTGGGCGGCCGAGTGCGCCAGGTTCGCTCCCGACCTGTCGGTGGCCACGATCTCCGAGACATCGAAGAAGAGACCGAACACACTGGCCGAGGTGGCCCGGGGCATGGATGTCATCATCACCTCCTACACGCTCTTCCGGCTTGACTTCGCGGAATACGATGCGATCGGCTGGGCCGGTCTGCTGCTCGACGAGGCGCAATTCGTGAAGAACCACAAATCCCGCGCCCACCAGTTCGCCCGGCGACTGAACACACCCTTCAAGTTGGCCATCACCGGAACCCCGTTGGAGAACAACCTGATGGAGTTCTGGTCGCTGTTGTCGATCACCGCACCCGGGCTGTTTCCCACCCCTGGCCGGTTCACCGAGTACTACCGCAACCCGATCGAGAAGAACTTCAACGCCGAGAGGCTGCAGCAGTTGCGGCGGCGCATTCGGCCGTTCATGCTGCGGCGCACCAAGGACCAGGTGGCGACAGACCTCCCGGAGAAGCAGGAGCAGGTGCTCGAACTGGAGCTGAACCCCAAGCACCGTAAGGTTTACCAGATGCACCTGCAGCGTGAGCGCCAGAAGGTGCTCGGGCTGCTCGGCGATCTGAATACGAACCGCTTCGAGATCTTCAGGTCGCTGACCATGCTGCGCCAGTTGAGCCTGGACGCGAGCCTGTACGATCACCAGTACGCCCATATTCCCTCGACGAAGCTCGACGCGCTGCTCGAAATGCTTGACGACATCACGGCCGAGGGCCACCGAACGCTGATCTTCAGTCAGTTCACGCAGTATCTGGGCAAGGCTAGGGACCGGTTGGATGCCGCCGGCATCACCTACTCCTACCTCGACGGCAAGACGCGCAATCGGGCCAGGGCGATCGCCGACTTCAAGCAGGGTGACACGCAGGTGTTCCTGATCAGTCTGAAGGCGGGCGGGTTCGGCCTGAACCTCACCGAGGCAGACTATTGCATCCTGCTCGACCCGTGGTGGAACCCGGCAACCGAGGCCCAGGCCGTGGACCGCGCCCACCGGATCGGCCAGACCAAGAACGTCATGGTGTACCGATTGGTGGCCAAAGACACCATTGAAGAGAAGGTCATGGCCCTGAAGTCGACCAAGGCGAAACTGTTCGAGTCGGTGATGACTGACGCGGCCCACTCGGGCAGCGGCTTCACTGCCGCCGACATTCAGGAGTTGCTGGCGTAGGCAGCACCCCTTTGTTCTGCGGTGCGGCACTACTGGTATGATCCGCATCACGGATCGTAAACGACGTTGTCCCTTCCCCGAGGTGGTTCCCCATGTCCCGTGCCACAGCCGACCAGAGCCCAGGTTCTGCCCGTGTCGAAACGCTGGTGGCGCGTGATTTCAGCGACTTTCAAGTCGCGGTGTCCGAGTCTTTCCTCCCCCTCAAGGTGTCGAGCGATCAACCGGAGCATTTTCGCGGCAGCATCCGCAGCGGCATCGTCGATGAGGTGCACATCTCCGATGTGCGAGCCAGCACGCACGTCGTCGAGCGCACCCCCGGCCTCATCGCTGCCGATGACCGCGCGTATTACAAACTCAACCTGCAACTGTCCGGCAAGGGGTTGCTGATCCAGGACGGCCGGGAAGCGCTGCTTCAGCCGGGTGATCTTGCCGTCTACGACACCAGCCGTCCATACTCCCTGGTGTTCGAGGACACGTTTCGCACCATGGTGGTCATGTTCCCAAGGGAGCGGATCGATCTGCCTGTCCCGCTGGTCGGCCAGCTCACAGCAGTGCACATGTCTGCGGCGGATCCTCTCGCCGGAATGGTCACCCCTTTTCTCGAGCAAATGGTGAACAATCTCGACCAGTTGTCGCGCAACGTCGGTCCCAGGCTGGCCCACGGTGCGCTCGACCTCGTGACGACCCTGTTCGCCGGTCAGCTCGACCTCAAACGCACGATCGACCCGAATCACGCGTTGATGGAGGGAATCCGTGCGTATATCGACGAGAACCTTCCCACAATCCAGCTCAATCCCACTCAGATCGCCACCGCACACCACATTTCGACCCGGCACCTTCACGCGCTCTTCAGCGCTGAGGAAACGAGCGTATCCGCGTGGATCCGCACCAGACGCCTCGAGCACTGTCGCCGCGACCTGCTCGATCCGGTCCTTTCCGGCCACTCGATCGCCCAGATCGCCAGCAGGTGGGGACTGGTGGATGCCGCACACTTCAGCCGCGTCTTCAAAGCCGCATTCCATGAATCCCCGAGCACCCTGAGGGAGCGCAGCAGGGCGGCCTGAACAGACGGCCCCCTGCCACAGCCCGGGCAGCCGCCACCCATTCCGCTGTTGGCGGCTTGGCCCCAGGCGACCTCGGCGCTACCGCATTTCGTCCGCGGAATCCGGTGCATCCAGTAGCGCATCAGGATCATCCCCTCCGCGTCCGATGTTCTGGTAGACGCCAGGATTGCGGCTCTTCAGCACGTAGGCCCACACGACCCCCAACAGGCCCGGCACGATGATGATGGCCGGCAGGATGAATGTCGTGCCTTCGATCGTGGGTTGGTCCAGTAACACATGGAAGTTGATCAGGATGAGCACGAGGGTGAGGCCGAGCCCGGCAAAGGCGATCACCGGTGCGATCACGGTGGTCCAGGCGCCATAGCCGCGCCTGTTGCTGCGGAAATAGCCGATCACCGCGAGAGACACGATCGTCATCATCAACACCAGCCCCATGGCCCCCGCGTTGGTCAGCCAGCTGAACAGGGTCAGCACGGGGAACAGTTCGCCGAGTTCAGACCCGGCCCCGGAAATGGCGAACACGATGATGACCACGGCAGCCAAGACCGACTGAGCCATCGAACCCGCGATCGGGGCATTTCGCCTGACGGTCGCAAGGGGCCGGAAGATCACACCTTCCCTCCCCAGGGAGAAGAAGTAGCGGGCCACGGCGTTGTGAAAACTCACGAGTGCCGCGAACAGGCTGGTCACGAACAACACCTGGGCGAGGTCGGCGAAGACTGCCCCGAGTTGCGTCTCGAGGAAGATGAACATCAGGTCAGGACCCTGCTCACGGGCCACGTCGATGATCTGGCTGGGCCCGGTGCCGATGGTCATCGCCCACGCCGAGAACGCGTAGAAGATCCCCATGATGGCCACGGCAGTGAACGTCGCGCGGGCGACGGTTCTCTTCGGATCCTTGGACTCCTCGCTGTAGATCGCCGCAGACTCGAAGCCCATGAAGGCCGCGATCCCGAACACGAACACGGCGCCGATACCCGGCACGAAGAAATTGGCCGGGTCGAGGGCCACCGCATCGACTCCCTCAGGGGCCACCATGAACGCAATGAAGTCGTAGATGATGACCACGATGAATTCCAGAGCCACGAAGACCGCCAGTATTCTCGCCGACAGGTTGATTCGGGTCACCCCGAATAGACCGACCACCACGATGCACACGAGCACATAGATCCACCACGGTATGGCCACCCCGAACAACGAAAACACCAGCGAAGACAACGCGAAGCCGAACAGCCCGTAGATACCGATCTGCATCGCGTTGTAACTCATCAACGCAAGAATGCTGCTGCCCACCCCGACTGGGCGACCGATGCCTTGGGCGATATACGCGTAGAAGGCTCCGGCGTTACGGATGTAGCGGCTCATCGCGGCGTAGCCAACCGCGAAGACGGCAAGCAGTCCGCCCAGCACGATGAAAGACAGGGGAACCGCGACCACCCCGCTGACCGCGAAGTTAGTTGTCACGCCCCCTGCGACCACGGTCAGGGGTGCTGACGCTGCGATGATCATGAAGGTCACGCCGGGAACGCCCAGCTTCCTGACCCCGGCCCGATCTGCTGTCCCGAGCCCGGTGCCGGGCCCGGCCTGGGTTTCAGAACCCTCGTTGACTGTTGCGCTCATCTGACTCTCCTATGAGTAGGGGCGACGGGCTCATCAATGACCACCCGACACCCCTGATCATCGCCGGATTCGGGGCCAGAAGATTGGCCTGCACTGCACAGCGGTTGTCTCATACTGCACATCACCGATCCAACAACGCACGGCTGAGCCCCCGGGCGTGCACCGCGCCACGGTCCGATCGCGCTCTACACTCGCATACAAGATGCCAGCACTGGGCAACAAGACACGCACGGAATCACCGGTCATGATGGATTCACTTGCGTAGGACAAGCAGGCACACAGCTACACGTCATGAAACCGAGGTGTTGGAATGGTTCGCAACGAAGCGGGCTGGAAAGTCATTGTCGTCGGTGCGGGTTTCGCCGGCCTGGTCGCAGCCCGTGAGCTCGCGTGGAGAGGCCATGACGTCACCGTCGTGGAGGCGCGTGATCGCATCGGCGGCCGCGCATGGACGGATGAGCGAATGGGCATGCCCCTGGAAATGGGCGGCGGCTGGGTTCACTGGGGCCAGCCCTACGTCTGGGCCGAGATGCAGCGCTACAGCCAGGACATCATCGAGTCCCCCAAGCCTGAGACCGTCTACTGGATCACAGGCGGCGAGTTGAAGTCGGGAACCTTGGCCGACCTCGACCAGTTGTTGGCTGATCCGATGGCCGCCATCTTTCAGGATTCGGCCACGCTCTTCCCCCGGCCGCACGATCCGTTCCGAGTTCTCGAGTCCGAGGAGTCCAGCGATGAGCTCAAGGCGGCCTTCCTCGCAGCAGACCAGGGCTCGGTGCTCGATGCGGTGCGCGGTGGCGAGTTCAGCCAGGAACAGATTGATCTCGTCGACGCCTATTGGTCGGCCGGTTACAACGGTTTCACCGCATCGGCCTCACCGATGATGGCGAAATGGTGGGTCGCCCTGAGCGACAACCGGTTGAGCTACTTGGACGACCTGACACTGTTGTACAAGCTGAAGAACGGCATGCGCGGAGTCTATGAGGGCATCGCCTCCCAGATTCCCGGCCCCATCAGATTCAATACCCAGGTCAGTCGCATCGACCACAGCAGCGATGGCGTCACTGCGACGCTTTCTGATGGGACCGAACTCACTGCAGATGCGATCGTCGTCACGGTGCCGATCACGGCGCTTCGCCAGGTCGAGTTCGCACCCGCATTGCCGGAACCGACCCGGGAGGTGATCGAGCAGGGGCTGAACTCCACCGGTCTCAAGATCTGGGTGAAGGTGCGCGGCCGGCACTCGATCATGGCCTACGCGCCGACAGGGAATCCGATCGCGATGATGAAGAGCGAGTATTTTCTTGACGATGACAGCACGATTCTCGTCGGCTTCGCGCCCGATGCGAGTGCCGTCGACCCGGAAGATATTGCGGCCGTCCAGGAGGTGCTTCGCCAGTGGGTGCCAGAGATCGAGGTTCTGGATACCACTTCGCACGACTGGGTGGCTGATCAGTGGTCCCAGCAGACTTGGGCAACCTGGCGCACTGGACAGCTGACCGGGGGTTGGCGCGGTTTTCTGGAGCCGTCATCCAGACTTGTCTTCGCCGGCGCCGACTACTCGACCGGATGGAACAGTTTCGTCGATGGCGCCATCCAGAGTGGAATCGTCGCGGCTCACACGATCGACACGTGGTCTGACCAGGGCTGAACGGGGCAGTGACGGTACGGTGAAGGATGTAACTTTTCGTATACCGTGCCAGGAGCGCCCGATCGGCAGCTAGCCGGGTGCTTTCGGGCGGCCTGCAGAGGAGCACGACGTGACTCAGAGTTCAAGAATGGATGCCCTGGCCGAGGTCTCCCCCGGGAAGATCATCGCGGTGCACCTCAACTACCCGTCGCGGGCCGAACAACGTGGGCGCACCCCGGAACTCCCGAGCTATTTTCTCAAACCCACCACCTCGCTCAGCGGTTCCGGCCGCGCCGTGGAACGACCGGCTGGTTGTGAACTGCTCGCATTCGAGGGCGAGATCGCCCTGATAATCGGCGAGAGGACCCGGAGGGTCAGCCCGGAGAACGCGTGGGAGGTCGTGGCCGGGGTCACCGCCTCGAACGACTTCGGCGTGTACGACCTGCGCTACGCCGACAAGGGCTCCAACCTGCGCTCCAAGGGCGCCGACGGTTTCACACCGATCGGCCCGCACGTGCTGTCGGCCGACGACATCGATCCGAAGGCGTTGCGGGTGCGCACCTGGTTGAACGGCCAGTTGGTGCAGTGCGACACCACCGACACCCTGCTGTTTCCGTTCACCCAGCTGATCGCCGACCTCTCCCAGCTGATCACGCTGGAGCCCGGCGACATCATTCTGACCGGCACCCCGGCCGGGGCCTCGGTCGCCCGGCCCGGCGACACGGTCGAGGTGGAGGTGGATGCCCCGGGGCACCCCGAGCAGCTGACCACCGGCCGGCTGCGCAACACCATCACCCAGGGCAACATCGAGCTCGGCTACTACGGCGCACGGCCGAAGATGAGCGAGTCGGAGCGGGCCGACGCCTGGGGGCACCGGGTTGATGCCACGGCTCCGATCCCCGTTGTGCCCACGAGCACGCCCCCTGACACACAGGCGGACAGGCCATTCGCGCTCACCGACGAGCTGGTCGCGAAGATCAACAGTGTGGGCACGGCCACCCTCAGCTCCCAATTGCGGCGGCGCGGCCTGAACAACGTGTCCATCGACGGGCTCAGCCCCACCCAACCGGGCAAACGGCTGGTCGGGCGAGCCCATACCCTGCGCTTCGTGCCCAACAGGGAAGACCTGTTCACCAGCCACGGTGGCGGCTACAACGCGCAGAAGCGTGCCTTCGATGCCCTTGGCCCGGGGGATGTGCTGGTCGTGGAGGCCCGCGGCGAAACCGGCACCGGCACCGTCGGGGACATCCTCGCCCTGCGCGCGCAGGTACGGGGAGCCGCCGGCATAGTGACCGATGGCGGCGTGCGCGACGTCGACGCCGTGACGGCCATAGGACTGCCGACGTATCACGCCGGCGCGCATCCGGCAGTGCTCGGCCGCAGGCACGTGCCGTGGGACACTGACCTGACGATCGCCTGCGGCGGTGCCACTGTGCAACCGGGTGACGTGATCGTCGGTGACGGGGACGGCGTGTTGGTGATTCCCCCCGGGCTGATTGACGAGCTGGTCTCCGATGCGATCGAGCAGGAGCGCCAGGAGCAGTTCATCGCCGAACAGGTCGCCGCGGGCGTTGGCATCGACGGTTTGTACCCGATGAACAACCAGTGGCGGGCGAAATATCAGGAATGGTGCGACCGCTGACCCACGCCACTGAGCCGAGCCACTGACCCGGGCCACTGACCAAGGCCCGTGACCCGTGCGGATGAGGCCCGGGCCATCCCGTCTCGCGACGGGCAGCTTTTCTGAACTTCTCAGCCGTTGATGATCTGCGGCACCGACACCGATTTGAGTCCTTCGACCCCGAACTCGAGGCCATACCCGGAGCCCTTCACCCCGCCGAACGGGATCATCGGGTGCACGCCGCCGTGCGAGTTGATCCACACGGTTCCCGCCTGGATGCGAGCAGCCACCCTTCGCGCCTCATCACGGTCGCCCCACACGGACGCCCCGAGCCCGACGTCGAGACCGTTGGCACTGGCGACGGCATCGTCCACGTCGTGGTAGCGGATGATCGGCAGTACCGGACCGAACTGCTCCTCATCGACCAGGGCGACGCCGTCGGTCACATCCGCAACCAGGGTTACCGGATAGAACAATTCACCGAGTTCGGGCGCGGGCGCGCCCCCGGTAACAATCCGACCCCCGTTGGCCCTGGCGTCCTCCACCAGGCCGCTGACGATGTCGAACTGGGCCTTGTTCTGAAGTGGGCCGAGCACGTTGTTCTCGTCCAGGCCGTTGCCCATCGGCATCAGGGCGGCGACCTCTGCGAGCGCGTCGACGACATCGTCGTAGATCGAGTCGTGGACGTACAGGCGTTTGAGCGCCGCGCAGGTCTGGCCGGTGTTGATGAACGCACCCCAGAACAGATCCTGCGCGATCGCCTTCGGGTCGGTTCCCGGCAGGATGATGCCCGCATCGTTTCCGCCGAGCTCCAGCGTGAGGCGAGCGAGGTTGCCCGCCGAAGCCTCGATGATCTTGCGGCCGGTAGCCGTGGATCCGGTGAACATCACCTTGTCGATGCCGGGGTGTGACGACAGCCTCGCTCCCACCTCGCGGTCGCCGGAGATCCCGATGAGAACATCTGTCGGCAGTACGTCGTTCATGATCGCCAGCATCGCCAACACACTCAACGGTGTGTGCTCACTGGGCTTGATGACCACGGTGTTGCCCATGCGCAGTGATGGCGCGATCTGCCAGATCGAGATCATCATCGGCCAGTTCCAGGGCCCGATCGCTCCAACGACCCCCACAGCGCGGTAATGCAGTTCGGCATAGACCTCTCCGTCGTCCACGACGACTTGTGTCTCCAGCGGTGTTGAGGCAGTGGCACGCAACCACGCCGAGCACGCGCCGACCTCAAAACGGGCGTTCGGGCCGTTCAACGGCTTACCCTGCTCGCGTGAGAGCAGACGCGCGAGCACCTCGGCGTTCGCCTCGAGTGCGTCTGCTGCCTTCATCAGCAGTGCGCTGCGTTCCTCGTGTCCACGCGCCTCCCACCCCGGCTGCGCCGCCCGCGCCCGGGCGATCGCGTCGTCGAGGTCGGCGACCGATTGAACCGGAGCGCGGCCGATCGCCTCGCGGGTCGCTGCGTCGAGGATCTCTCGGCCCTCGCCTTCCGGGGCCTGCACACGGTTCAGCAGCGTCGTCTCGTCGAGGGTCTGGGTGGAATCGGACATCGGAGTCTCCTTCTTCGGTTCTGCCACGGCGCATCTCGGCGACAGCACGTTTCTGCCAGCACATCGAACTGGCCCTGTCCTCCAATTATCTGTCACGTCACAGATCCCGCCTTGTCGCAGGGCGCACCGTCGCTGTCTTCCAGCGATCGTTCTGGCGAGTACCTGTGAACAGCGTCAGCCACGGCGAACCCGGCAGTCTGCTCATATCGGTACTTGCCTTTTTCGGCTTTCTGGACTTTCCGGGCGTTGTGATCTTTCCGGTCGAACCAGTCGTGTGGCCGATCTCGGCCCAGGCAACAGCGAACAATCGCACCTAGCCAATCGGATGCCGACGGGCAGCCCCGGCCGCAACGTGCCGACGTCCCGAGCACGGCAGGTGTTCGCCGGTCACCAACCCGCGCGGGCCCGGCTCGTCCCCTGCCTGGCTGGCGGTTCGCGGCGCCGCCCGCTGGCGCCTCGGCACCATTGAACCCATCACCACGCCGACGAGCACCAGTAGGAGGCCCGCCAACTGGCCGGGGCCGAATGTCTCGGCTGCGATGGCCACCCCCAGCACGACGCCGGTCACGGGGTTGAGCAGGCCCACCACGCCCACCACGCTTGCAGGAAGCCTCCGGAGGCCTGCGAACCAGGCTGCGTAGGCCACCGCTGTCGCGAAGACGATCACAAACGCGAAGCCGGCCACTGCCGGTGCGTCGAGTGCTGGCGGGGCGCCCTCCACGATGAGTGCGAACGGGAGCACCACGAGTGATCCGGCGAGCAGTTGCCACGCCGTCATCGGCAGGGGCGACACGCCCTTCCCCCACTTCACCGTCAGCACGAAACCGAGGGTCGACGACGCCATCGCTCCGATTGAGGCCACGACTCCCCACGGATCGACGGGTCCGCTGCTCGGCCCGAGCATCACAACGACTCCGGCGATTCCGACGAGCGCTCCGAGCACCGCCGCCACCCGCGGGCGCTGGCGCAACAGCAACCAAGAAAGCACGATCATGAACGCCGCCGAGGTGGACATGAGGGTGGCCGCAAGGCTGGTGGGCAATCGCTGCGCCACGACATAGACCAGCACGTTGAGTCCGCCCACCGTCAGCGCGCCGAGCACGAACGAGCGCCACCACCACGATCCGCGAGGGAGACGGCGAACCAGGATCAACACCAGCAAACCCGCGGGCAGGCACCGGATCACCCCGCCCCAGAGTGGGGCATCCGCGGGCAGGAGCTGCCGGGTCACGAGGTAGGTGCTTCCCCAGGCGATCGGGGCGATCGCGGTGATGAGCACCCAGCGCCATTTAGTATCTTCCATAGAAGACACCTTACTCTTCCATGGAAGATATTTGCGACTTCTCTGGAAAGTGCTCAGTGTCTCCGCGGAGGATGCTCGCTGATTCCGTGGAAGATACGATCGAGCCATGGATACCGCAGCTGACCGTGTCGCCCAGCTCATGGCCGAATGGCGTCGGGAGCGACCAGACCTCGACCCTTCGCCCCAAGGAGTGATCGGGCGGCTGCACCGCCTCGCTCGGGCCCTGAGCAAGGAGCTGGACGCCGTCTACTCGAAGCACGGCCTGAGCGAGCCGGAGTTCGACCTGCTGGCGACGCTGAGGCGCGCCGGTCCCCCGTATGAGCGCGCAGCCGGTGACCTCGCCACGCACACGATGGTGACCACCGGCGGACTGACCAAACGCGTCGACCGGCTCGAGGAACGCGGCCTGGTCACACGCTCCGGCGCGCCGGGCGACGCCCGCAGGCGTCTTGTGCGGCTGACCACGGCGGGCCGGAAAGTCATCGACGGCGCCTTCACCGACCACATCGCAAACGAACACCGTCTGCTCGCCGACCTCGGCAAAGCGGATGCCGCAGCTCTCGAACCCATTCTCCAGCGCTGGCTCCGTGTTCTCGGCGCGGACTGACAGCGCTCGGCTTCCGCCCCGTCACGGGCTGTGGCCTCAGGTTGTGGCCACCGTGCCAGAGAACATGAGTCACCGCGATTCAGAGCACGCCCTCGTCCGCCGCTTCGGCAGTGGCGGCTCCGCCTGGGCGCGGGTGCCGCGGCTCGCGCCGCGGATCCTTCAAGGAGATGGTGAGCAACAGCGCGATGATGGGAAGTCCGATCAGGATGCTCAGGGCCGCCCGCAGGCTGGTGGCATCAGCGATTGCTCCGAGCAGCGGGCTGAACAGCCCGCCGACCGTCACCGCCAACCCGACAGTCACCCCGCTCGCCGTGCCGATTCGATTCGGCAGGTAATCCTGGCCGAGGATGACGAAGACCGCGAACGGCATGAATACCGCCACCCCCGCGAGCACCGTGAACCCCATCGCCACCGGCCAGTTCGGGGCCAGGACGATGCCTGCCACTGCCGGGATCGCGAGCACGAATCCGACCCTGATACTGCGCAGCCGCCCCGCACGGTCGGCCAGCCAGCCGCCGAGGAGGGTGCCCACTGCCCCGGAGAGCAGGAACACGGTCAGTGCGGCGCCACCGGTCACCACGTCGACACCGAGCTCGTGGATGAAATACAGGGCGAGGAACGAGGTGAGCCCGAAGAAGAGAATTGATCGCACCACGACGACCGCCGTCAACTGCAGGAATGCTGGCCAATTGTCGGTTCCACTCGGTAGCCGCACCGGCCGCTTCGCGCCGGCCCGGCCGTCGAGAACAGTTCCGAGGCGCAGCACCAGAATGCCTGCCATCACAATCGCAGGGATGATCAGCAGCACGGTGCCTCGCAGCCCGGTCGCCAGCAGCAACGGGGTCGCGATCAACGCGCCGAGGGCGAACCCGATATTACCGCCGAGCGCGAACACACTCATTGCCCGGTTGCTGTCGCCCGATGCCTGCCTGGCCGCTCGCGCTGCCTCCGGGTGGAACGCGGCCACCCCGAGCCCCGACACCGCGATCAGCAACCAGGTGGTGACGTAGTCGCCCATCAGCCCGACCAGGCCCACCCCGACCGCCGCGATGAGCATTCCGACCGGAATCATCCAGCGCCGTGGCCGGCGATCACCCAACCAGCCGAACGCGGGCTGCGCCACCGACGAGAGCACGGTGGCTGCAAGGGTGAGGCCGGCCACAGCGGCGTAGCTGTAGTTTCTCTCGGCAACCAGGAACGGCAACAGCGCGGGCACCACACCCTGATAGAGGTCGTCGACCACATGCGCCGAGCTCATCAGCGCGACCCCGCGCCGATTCACCCGGGCGGCACTCATTCGCTGCTGGTGGCCGCCCACACCAGGGGGAGGGCGCGCGCGGGGATCTGGGAGTCCAACACGATGACGGTGGAGGTTCTGGTGACCCGGGTGTCGCTGACCACCTGGTCGATCACTCGTTGCAGGTCGCTGTTGGATGTGGCGACGACCCGCAGCAAGAGGTCGCCGGGGCCGGTGATGGTATGCGCCTCGAGCACCTCCGGGATGCCCGCCAGATGCTCGATCACCTGCAGGTCGCGCTCACCCTGGGAGATCTCGGCGGTGATGAATGCCATCACCGGGTAGCCGAGACCGGCCGGGTCTATGGTTGGCGCGAAGTCTTTGATGACCCCGTTCTTCAGCAGGCGGTCGAGCCGGGCCTGAGCCGTTCCACGGGCCACACCCAGCCTTCTGGAGAGCTCGAACACCCCGAGTCTGGGCTCGGTGGTGAGCAGGTCGATCAGCCGGGCGTCAAGCTCGTCGATCGCCATGGCCCGCCCTCCTGTCTCCTCCAGTGTATTGCGGCCGTGTAACCGCTACCGTTCCCTTCTGCTCGGCCCCGCACTCGTCGACGCTCCACTTGCTCGGCCCCGCACGCCTCCACCCGCACTCACCACATTCAGCCGCCGAGAGGTGAGTAGATGGGGTTATCCCACAAGTATTTCCCCAACGACTGCACTCTCGACGAAAGGGACAACCGCACTCTCGACGAAAGGGACAACTGCACTCTCGACGAAAGGAAGTACTGCACTCTCGACGAAAGAAACTACTGCACTCTCGACGAAAGGGACAACTGCACTCTCGACAGCACGAACTGGGATGACCCGTGAGCCGGACCCAGGGTGGGCGGCGGCTCAGGCGGTGGCCACCCTGGCCAGCAGGTCCGCGGCGACCAGCTCTGCGATCTGCACGGTGTTCAGGGCGGCCCCCTTGCGCAGGTTGTCGCTCGAGATGAACAGTGCCAACCCGCGCCCGTCTGGAACACCCGGGTCCTGGCGGATGCGACCGACAAAGCTCGGGTCGGCCCCGGCGGCCTGCCTGGGGGTCGGGATCTCGCTCAGTTCGACTCCGGGAGCCGACGAAAGAATCTCCGTGGCACGCGCCACCGAGAGCGGCCGGTCGAACTCGGCATTGATCGACAGGGAGTGCCCGGTGAAGACGGGAACCCGCACACAGGTTCCGCTGACCTGCAGTTCGGGCAACTCGAGGATTTTGCGGCTCTCGTTGCGCAACTTCTGCTCCTCATCGGTCTCGAACGTGCCGTCGTCGACGATCGAGCCGGCCAGCGGCACCACATTGAACGCGATCGGGCGGCGGTACACAGCCGGCTCGGGAGTATCGACACCGGCTCCGTCGCGCACGAGCGGCATCAGGTCACCACCGTCAATGGCGGCGCGAGTCTGTGAGGACAGTTCCCTGGCGCCGGCCAGACCGCTGCCCGAGACGGCTTGGAACGTGCTGATGATCAGCCGGCTCAGCCCGGCCTCGACGCTCAGTGCCTTGAGCGCGGGCATGGCAGCCATGGTGGTGCAGTTCGGATTCGCGATGATGCGTTTGCCTCCGGGGCCGGTCGCCCGGGCGATCGCGTGGGGGTTCACTTCGCTCACCACGAGCGGCACATCGGGGTCGAGGCGCCACGCGCTGGAGTTGTCGATCACCACAGCGCCGGCTGCGGCAAACCTCTCCGCCTGCGCGCGAGACGTGTCACCGCCCGCCGAGAACAGTGCGATGTCGATCCCGGTGACATCAGCCGTCGCCGAATCCTCGACCGTGACTGCCTGGCCCCGGTAGTCAAGCACCGACCCGGCCGACCGTTTTGAGGCGAAGTATCGAATACTTGCCACTGGGAACTCCCGCTCAGCCAAGAGGCTGCGCATCACCTCGCCGACCTGGCCGGTGGCACCGACAATGGCGATGTTCACTCCGACGGAATGGTTCACGTGGCTCACTGAAAATCCCTAACTGCTCGTGCTCGATGGGTGTCGCGACTGACGAGCGTCGCGCCCGGTTGTCTTGTGTCGGCGGCTAGCGCCCCGTACCGCCGTGCACGATTGCCTCGACGTCGGAGTCGAGTCCGAACGCCGTGTGCACGGCCCGAATCGCCTCGTTGATCATGTCGGCCCTCGTGACCACCGAAATGCGGATCTCACTCGTCGAGATCATCTCAATGTTAATGCCGGCGCCGGCGAGCGCGCTGAACAACTTCGCTGAGACCCCGGCGTTCACGCGCATTCCTGCCCCGACCACCGCGAGTTTCGCGATCTGGTCGTCGTACTGCAGTCTCCGGAACCCGATTTCCTCCTGCGCAGCGGTCAATGCGGTCAGCACCGTCTGGCCGTCGTCGGTCGGCAGGGTGAAGGAGATGTCGACCGTGCCGGTCTTCGAGCCGGAGACGTTCTGCACGATCATGTCAATATTCACGTTCGTGCGGGCCACCGCGTCGAAGACGGCCGCAGCCTTGCCCGGAATATCCGGCAATTCGAGCACGGTGATCTTCGCCTCGTTCAGATCGGTCGCGATACCGACGACAATCGGTTCTTCCATCTGGCCCTCACCACTTCCACTTGTAGCCTGCAACACGTCTGGGTCATAGACGAGTGTTCCCTCGTCATTGCTGTACGACGATCGAACACGCAGCGTGACCCCGTGCCTCCTGGCATATTCCACTGCCCGTATATAAAGAATCTTCGCCCCCGCCGCGGCGAGTTCGAGCATCTCCTCGCTCGTGATGCGCTCTATCTTGCTGGCGCGCGGCACCATGCGCGGGTCGGCCGTGAAGATTCCGTCTACGTCGGTGTAGATCTCGCAGATCTCTGCGTTGAGGGCGGCGGCCATTGCCACCGCCGTGGTATCGGACCCGCCGCGCCCGAGCGTCGTGATGTCCTTGGTATCCCTGCTGAAACCCTGAAAGCCGGCCACAATGACGATCGCGCCTTCATCGAGCGCCTCTCGAACGCGCACCGGTGTCACGTCGACGATACGTGCCGAGCCATGGCGCGCATCCGTGATCATGCCCGCCTGGCTGCCGGTGAACGACCGGGCGTCGTAGCCCATGCTCTTGATGGTCATGGCGAGCAGCGCCATCGAGATGCGCTCCCCCGCGGTCAGCAGCATGTCGAGTTCCCGCGGGGCTGGAATCGGAGCCACCTCATGCGCCAGGTCCAGCAGCTCATCGGTGCTGTCCCCCATGGCCGACACCGCGACGACAACTTCGTTACCAGATCGGTGCGTGTCAACGATTCGCTTCGCAACGCGTTTGATGCTTTCGGCATCACTCAGCGATGATCCGCCATACTTCTGCACGATCAAGCCCACTTGACAAACTCCCGAATCGTTCCAGTGTCATCGATGTCTCATTCTAGAGTGTGACTGAGAGACCGGAATCACCGATTGCCGCCGTGTGGCCCGCTGGAGGTAGTGGTCAGGTGACGACGCGGCGCCCCTCGAACGCACGCCCAAGAGTCACCTCGTCGGCATATTCCAGGTCGCCGCCGACCGGGAGCCCCGAAGCAAGCCTGCTGACAGTGAGCCCGATCGTACTGAGCAGCCTGGACAGATAGGCGGCGGTTGCCTCGCCCTCGAGGTTGGGATCGGTCGCGATGATCACCTCGGAAACCGTGCCGTTGGCCAGACGCTGCATCAATTCTCGGATGCGGAGGTCGTCGGGGCCGATTCCCTCGATCGGGCTGATCGCCCCTCCGAGTACGTGGTACAGTCCGCGGAACTCGCGGGTGCGCTCGATCGCCACGACGTCTTTGGCCTCTTCCACGACACAGATCAGGCTGGGGTCGCGCCGTGGGTCACGGCAGATCGTACAGGTCTCCTGTTCGCAGACGTTTCCGCAGATGGAGCAGAAGCGTACCTTGTCGCGCACCTCGATCAGCACCTCGGCGAGCCGGGTGACATCGAAATTCTTGGTCTGCAGAATGTGGAACGCAATGCGCTGGGCCGATTTGGGCCCGATGCCGGGCAGTCTGCCCAACTCGTCAATCAGTTCCTGAACGATCCCCTCGTACATCGGTTACCCTCCTCCGGGGCCGAAACCGGTGAATCCCCGGTCTGCCTGGTCACGTTCGACCGTCTGTTCCTCGAGGAAGGTCGCGCCCAGGATCTCGCGCACCACTGACTCCCCATACCGCTGCCGTTGGGCGCTCGGGGCGGGATTCACCGCCCGATCGGATGCCTGGTCAGCAGCTGGTGCCGCCTGAGCGGCTGAAACCGGTGCTGGTGCTGGTGCTGGTGCTGGTGCTGCAGCCTTCGGCGCCTCGGTCACCTTGTGCGTTGAAGCGTGTGCCTGGTCACCGGGGTTGTCTGCCCAGGGCTCGTACGGGGCGTCGTCATCCGAGACCGGCCAGGCGTCGTCAGCTTCGGCCGGTGACGGTGCTGGCCGAGACGAGTCTCGGGGGTTTCCCGATGCTTTCGGTTCAGTTCGAGCTTCTGGTGGCATCGATTCTGTCGGGGTTGTTGCCACCGATGGAGTCTGCGGCCGCGCTGATTCGGTTTGTGCGGCGTCGGACTGTGCGGAGCCCGGCTGGGGTATCGCCACCACGTCCCAACTGGCCATTGTCTGGGTGCGTAATCCCCCTGCGGGCGTGGCCTCTGTTGAGGCACCCGCCGATGGGGCACCGGTTGCGGGTTGTGGGTGTGCCTGCTGGATGGGCGGCACGAGAGCCTTCGGCATTTCAGCCTTGGCATCGGTGGCCGGGGAATCCTGCTCAGCCGTGGGAACGGCGGCCGCAGAAGCGGCGGCTGAAACATCGCCGTCGACGACGGCGACAAGTTTCGGCTGGAAGCCGAGAACCTGCTGCACCGCCGCCTTGAGCAGGTCGCCGATCCCCTCGCCCGGCTTCGAGCGCTGTTTGAGGCCCTCGACGTCGCGCTGGCTGGGGAACGCGAGAACGAGCACATCCGATTCACGCAGCTCGCGCACGTGCGCCGTCGACAACACCATCCACGCGCCGCGCTTGGACTTCTGCACGACTTCGAGAACCTGGGGCCAGGCGTCCCTCAATTGTTGAACCGTCACGGGGCCGACCGAAGTGGCCGCAGCCGCCGGGGCAGGCGTGGCTTCCGCAGACGCAACCTTGGCAGAGGGCGCATCCGCCGACGGAGTTTCGGTCGGTGCGGTCGTGGCGGAAGCGCTCGCGGCGGAAGCGCTCATGGCCGCTGGGGCAGCGGCGGGCCCTGCCGCCGGAGCAGATCGTGTGGCGCCGGTCGTCACCGGGGCGGCCTGCGTCGGTGCGGCAGAAACTGAGTCGGGGTCTGCAACTGAGGTTGCGGTGCGGCGATCGGCGGCGGGGCCGTCAACGACCCCGATCCTGCGCTCCAGACGCTCCAACCGGGCGGCGAGACCCTGTTCGGAGGTGTCGTGCGAGCTGATCAGCGTGCGGGCGATCATCAGTTCGAGGTGCAGCCTCGGGGAGGTGGCCCCGGTCATCTCCGTGAGCGCGGCGTTGACGATGTCTGCGGTGCGAGACAGCGCCGCTTGGCCGAACGACGAGGCCTGGCTCGCCATCCGATCCAATGCGTCTTGGGGAATGCCGCGCAGAACCACACTGGCGTTCTCGTTGGTGGCGGCCACGACAATCAGGTCGCGCAGACGCTCGAGCAGATCCTCGACGAAACGACGGGGATCCTGCCCGGTCTGGATCACGCGGTCAACGGCGCCGAACGCCGCAGCGGAATCACGCATGCCGATCGCCTCGACCACCTCGTCAAGCAGCGCCGCGTGCGTGTAACCGAGCAGGGCGACTGCCCGTTCGTAGCTGACGCTGTCTGCGTCGGAGCCGGCGATCAACTGGTCGAGCAGTGACAGCGTGTCACGTGGCGAACCGCCGCCGGCCCGCACCACCAGCGGAAGCACCCCGGGAGCCACGCTCATCTTCTCGTTGTCGCACATCAACTGCACGTAGTCGAGCATCTGCGCGGGCGGCACGAGCCGGAACGGGTAATGATGCGTGCGTGAGCGGATGGTGCCGATCACCTTGTCGGGCTCGGTGGTGGCGAAGATGAACTTGATGTGCTCGGGTGGCTCTTCAACAATCTTCAGCAGGGCGTTGAAACCCTGCGGGGTGACCATGTGCGCCTCGTCGAGGATGAAGATCTTGTAACGGTCGCGGGCGGGCGCGAACACGGCGCGCTCGCGGATGTCCCGCGCGTCGTCGACCCCGTTGTGGCTGGCGGCATCGATCTCGACCACATCGAGAGAGCCCCCGCCGTCACGGCTGAGCTCGATACAACTGGGGCACACACCGCACGGCGTATCGGTTGGCCCCTCGACACAGTTCAGGCAGCGGGCGAGAATACGCGCCGATGTCGTCTTGCCGCACCCGCGAGGCCCGCTGAACAGGTAGGCGTGATTGACCCGATTGGTGCGCAGTGCGGTCATCAGCGGATCGGTCACCTGCGACTGGCCGATCATCTCGGCGAACGTCTCTGGCCGGTACCGGCGATAAAGGGCTGTAACCACGAGTCAATCGTAGCCGGGGTCACTGACAGCGCGCCCCGGGGCCTCGACCACCGACAGCGTCTGCCGGGCGATCTCCAATTCCTCGTTCGTGGGGACCACCAGAACGGCGACCGCGGAGTCATCTGCAGAGATTCGTCGGATCTCCCGGGATGCGTCTTCGTTGCGTCTGCTGTCGATACGGACGCCCAGGCTTTCCAGCCCGGCCAACGCCCGGCCGCGGATCAAGGCGTTGTTCTCACCCACCCCGGCGGTGAACACGATCGCGTCCACCCGGCCCAACTGCGCATAGTACGCGCCGACATAGGCCTTCAGCCGGTGCAGGTACACCTCAAGCGCGTTCACCGCAGCGGGGTCTCCCACAGCTGCCGCCGCCAGGACGTCGCGCATGTCACCGGTGCCGGCCATCCCCAGCAGGCCGCTCGACCTGTTGAGCAGGGTGTCGAGTTGTTCGATGCCGAGCCCCGCCTTGCGGTGCAGGTGGAACAGCACCGCCGGGTCGATGTCGCCCGAGCGGGTACCCATCACGAGGCCTTCCAACGGGGTCATCCCCATCGAGGTCTCCACCGATCGTCCGCCTTTGACCGCGCAGGCCGAAGCGCCGTTTCCGAGATGCAGAACGATCGTATTCGTCTGCTCCAACGACCGGTCGAGGAACGCAGCCGCAGCTTCCGACACGAATTTGTGGCTGGTGCCATGGAACCCGTAACGACGCACCCCGTGGTCGGCGGCCAATCGGGCGTCGATCGCATAGGAATAGGCGGCCGGAGACAGCGAGTGATGAAAGGCGGTGTCAAAGACCGCCACATGGGGGAGGTTCGGGAAGGTGACCTGCGCCGCGTGGATCCCGGCCAGGTTGGGCGGGTTGTGCAGTGGGGCCAACGAGCTGAGAAGGTCGATCTCACGCCGCACCCGCTCGTCGATCAGAGTGGGTTCGACAAAGCGCTCCCCCCCGTGAACGACCCTGTGGCCGATGGCGACGGGTGGCATCTGGTCGAGGTCAGGACCGTGCTTGCGGAATGCCGCCAACATTGCCGCGAACCCCGCAGTATGGTCGGCGATCGGCAACCGTGAGACATGCTCCACGGCTTCATCCGCCGTCACAGTGGCCGCCTCAGTGGCGCCGGCCTCAGTGGTGGCCGCCTCAGTGGTGGCCGCCTCAGTGGTGGCCGCCTCAGTGGCAGATCGGTGCCGGCTGAGACCGATGTTCTCACCGATGCGTTCAATCAGGCCGGTGGCGAGCATCCGTTCGTCGGCGGCGTCGATCAATTGGTATTTGATCGAGGAGGATCCACAGTTGACGACGAGGATCGATCTCATGACGACACTGAAGTGGCTGCGGCAGGTGGCACGGCTGGCGTCGCGGTCGGCCTTGCGGCTTGGATCGCCGTGATCGCGACGGTGTTGACGATGTCTTGCACGAGGGCCCCCCGGGACAGGTCGTTGATCGGTTTGTTCAGGCCCTGCAGCACCGGTCCGATCGCCACGGCACCGGCACTGCGCTGCACTGCCTTGTAGGTGTTGTTGCCGGTGTTCAAGTCGGGAAAGATGAACACGGTCGCCCGGCCGGCGATCTGCGACTCCGGAACCTTCGCGGCGGCGACCGCGACGTCGGCGGCGGCGTCGTACTGAATGGGCCCGTCCACCGCGAGGTCGGGCCGGCGTTCCCGCACCAGCGCGGTGGCTTCGCGCACCTTCTCCACGTCCGCGCCGGCCCCACTCGCGCCGGTCGAGTAGGAGAGCATGGCGATGCGCGGCTCGATGCCGAACTGGGCGGCAGTGGCCGACGACGAGATGGCGATGTCAGCCAGTTGGTCGGCGGTGGGGTCGGGAATCACGGCGCAGTCGCCGTAGACGAGTACTCGATCGGCGAGCGCCATCAGAAACACGCTGGAGACCACCGACACCCCGGGTCTGGTCTTGATGATCTCGAATCCCGGCCGGATCGTGTGCGCGGTCGTGTGGGCCGCGCCCGAGACCATGCCGTCGGCAAGCCCGAGATGCACCATCATGGTGCCGAAATACGACGGGTCGACGATCTGGGCGAGGGCATCGGCATAGGTGATCCCCTTGTGTGCCCGCAGCCGTTGGTATTCCTTGGCGAACCGAGCGCTCAACTCGGGGTCTGACGGGCTGATGATCTGGGCATCCGCGATCGACAGGCCGAGTTGTTCCGCTCGGCAACGGATCTCCTCCTCATCACCCAGCAGGGTCAGTCTCGCCACCCGCCGGTCGAGAATGATGTGGGCCGCGGTGAGGATGCGGTCGTCTTCGCCCTCGGGCAGCACGATGTGACGCGCGGCCAGACGAGCCCGCTCGATCAGTGAGTATTCGAACATGAGTGGCGTGATCACCACCGAGTTGCTCAGGTTCAGCCGGTCGACCAGGTTCTGCCCGTCAACGTGGTCGGCGAACAGGGTGAGCGCCCGACGGTATTTGCCCGTGTTGTCGGCGGCCAGCCGCGCACGGGCTCGTGTGACTCGCATCGCCGTGTCGTAGGTGCCGAGATCGGTTGCGATCACTGGCCGCGGCACGTTCAGCCCTGATATCAGGCGCTGAATCGGTTCCGGAAGCTCGAATCCGCCGTTGACGATCACGCCCGAGATCGATGGGAATGTGCCCGACTGTTCCGCGAGCAGTACGGCCAACAGCACCTCGGTGCGGTCGGCGGCCACGATGAGCACCGAGTCCTGGATCAGTCGCGCGAGCACGTTGACCATCGACATGCCGGCAACGACGACGGCGACCGCCTCGCGCTCGAGCAAAGACGGGTCGCCGGCGATCAGGGTTCCGTCGACGGCTTCGAGCAGCGTGCCCATGCTGGGCGCGACCAGCATTGGATCCTCGGGGATGGTCCACACCGCCTTGCCGAGACCCGGGATCACCGCGGCCACCTCGCTCGAGATCTGGTCGAGCCGTTCCGTGTCGGCTCGGTTCACGATCACGGCCAGCAGGGTGGCGTGCGCGTGCACCAGTTCCACCATGGCCAGATCCATCAACTGCCGGAGGTCTCCGGGCGTGCGGGCATCCGCCTGTCCCAATTGCTGCCCGCGCCCGGGGCCGACCCTGCCGCCCAGCACCAGCAGCACCGGCGCGCCCAGGTTCGCGGCCACGCGGGCATTGTAGGAGAGTTCGGTCGGGCTGCCCACGTCGGTGTAGTCGGAGCCGACGATCACCACCACGTCACTCACGGCCTCGACCGCCTTATAGCGTTCCACGATGCGCGACAGTGCGGCATCCGGGTCGGAGTGCACATCGTCATAGCTGACGCCGACGCACATGTCGTAGTCGAGGCGGTTGGGTGAACCTTCTGTTGTATCGACACCGTCGTGTGCCAGCATCATTTCGAGCACATAGTCCGGGGCATCGACCGAGCGGGCGACCGGACGGAAGACCCCCACCCTCGTCACTGCCCGGCTGAGTTGGTCGATCACCCCCAGCGCTACCGTCGACTTCCCGGAATTGCCCTCGGCTGATGTGATGTAGACGCTGCGTGCCACCCCCCAAGGCTATCGCTGTAGCGTCTCCACCAATTGCGCGAGCGGCACGGTTGAATCGGCAAGCTCTGCCGCGTTCACCCGAATTCGGGAGCGGATCAGGTCTTGAACCGGCGTGATGCCCTCATCCCAGGCGTTGACGTGCATGCCGGCGACAACCACGTCGTCAACGACCCAGAAGGCATGGAACACATCTGCGGCGAGGTCGCCGCGGATCACCGGGTCGTCGGCAGTTCTGGCATCTATCCACCCGGCGTACTCCATGGCGACGTCGTACTGATCGGTGAAGAAGAACGGCGCCGGGTCGAACTCAGAAACTCGCCCCAACATCGATTGCGCAGCGATCCGGCCGTCCATCAGCGCGTTTGCCCAATGCTCTACCCGCAGCCGTCGGCCGTAGAGCGGATTCGCGACACTGGCGATGTCGCCGGCGGCAAAAACATCCGGGTCGTCGGTTCGCATCTGTGGGTCGACACGCACCCCACCGTCATCGGCGAGCATCCCGTCGTCGAACAATCCGACCTCGGGGCTGACCCCGACCCCGGCGATCACGACGTCGGCAGGAAACTCACCACCGTCGTCGGTGACGACCGACGTCACCTTGTTGATTCCCTGAAAGCCGGAGACACGCCGCCCCAGTTGGAACTCGACACCATGGCGTCTATGCAGGTCTGCGAAATACCCACCAAGTCGGGTGCCCATGGAAGCCTGCAGCGGAACTTTCCCGGGGCCGATCACCGTGACCCGGCAACCCTTGGCACGCGCAGCCGCGGCCGTTTCGAGACCGATCCAGCCCGCCCCGACCACGACCACGTTCGGTGCGCCGCTCAGGGCGGCACCCAGCGCTTCGGAGTCTTCCAGAGTTCGCAGATAGTGCACGCCAGGCAGATGCGCGCCGGGCACGTTCAGCCGCCGCGGGTTCGAACCAGTGGCAATCAGGAGCTTGTCGTAGCCGAGCGTGGTCTGGTCGTCGAGAGTGATCTCGTGATCGGCACGGTGCACCGATGACGCGCGCGCTCCCAGTCGAAGCTCCACCCGGTGCGTGTCGTACCACTGTTGATCCCGCAGCGATTCTTCCGAGAGCCAGCCTTCACCCTTCAAGTAAGACTTCGACAGGGGTGGACGTTCGTAGGGCAGGTGGCGTTCCGCTCCCACGAGCACGATCCGGCCGTCGAACCCTTCGCCACGCAATGTCTGGACAGCGGTGCCGCCGGCTTGCCCGGCGCCGACAACGACAAATACTTGGTCAGTCGCCACGATCTCCTCCTTCGATGGAGCCTTTGTAGCACCACCTCAGAAGAAGTGAGAAGTGGAAACTACTCTCACAAAGCCCTAACGGAAAAACCTCCCCGTGCATTCCGCCCAAAAGGCACGGCCCCGGTCACACGTGCTGCCCCGGTCACACGTGCTGCCCCGGTTGCCCGTGCTGCCCCGCGCAGCGAACAAGGACTCCCCACGCACCCCGCGCAGAAACACAGCCCCGGTTACCCGTGCTGCACGGCTTAACGAACAAGGACTCCCCGCCCACCCCGCGCAGAAACACAGCCCCGGTTACCCGTGCTGCACGGCTTAACGAACAAGGACTCCCCGCGCACCCGCCAGAGCCCGGTTACCCTTGCTACGTTTCCGTCCTGGGGGAGTTGGCCTGGATGGCGCCACGCGGGGAGCCGCACCCAGTGTATCCCGTGCTTGTGTCCGACGACGAACCCGCGTTGACTGGGAAGCTGACCCAACATTCGACGGAAGGGACAGAATCAATGAGAGTGGCAATTGCGGGCGGACACGGAAAGATCGCCCGAATCCTGGAACAGCTATTGGTCGATGCCGACCACGAGGCGATCGGGATGATCCGAAACCCCGAACATGCCTCTGACCTGTTGGCGATCGGGGCGATCCCGGTGATCATCGATCTGGAGAGCACCGAGCCCCACAGCCTTGCTCGCAATCTGGAGGGCGTCGACGCGGTGGTCTTTGCCGCCGGTGCTGGCCCGGGCAGCAGCGCGGCCAGAAAGTTGACGGTCGATCGTGACGGCGCGATCCTGCTCGTGGATGCTGCCGTGGAGGCCGGCATCAGGCGCATCGTGGTGGTCTCAGCCATATCGGTAGACGATTTCGATCCAGACTCGGACGAGGTTTTTCAGGTCTACCTTCGAGCCAAGTCCGAGGCGGATGCCGCGGTTCGAACCCGTGACATCGACTGGACGATAATCCGGCCAGGCTCTCTCACCGACGATCAACCGACGGGTGCTGTGACCCTCGGCGACCGCGTTGAGCGTGGCCCGATCTCCCGTGCCGATGTCGCCGCATTGATCTTTTCGGTTCTGGTCGACGGCACCGCAATCCGCAGCCAGTTCGAAGCAGTCGCCGGCGACGAGCGCATACGCGACGCCCTGAACGCGCTGAATTACTGAGGGTCGCCGCCTAGTTGGGTGGGCGTTGTCCTCCCTGCGCTCAGGCACCTGAAAATGAAAGATGCGAGAAGAACAGGTAGGATGCTCTTTGGTCCTGCGTGCTCGATCGGCGCCGTACCTACCTGGAGAATTCGCCTAGTGGCCTATGGCGCACGCTTGGAAAGCGTGTTGGGTGCAAGCCCTCGGGGGTTCGAATCCCCCATTCTCCGCCACGAAACTGTCCAGCGCCAGGGGTGCAAGAACCCCACCCGGGGAGCACGAATCCCCCATTCTCCGCCACGAAACTGTCCAGCGCCAGGGGTGCAAGAACCCCACCCGGGGAGCACGAATCCCCCATTCTCCGCCGTGAGCAGAAATGATTCCGCCTTTGCGGCCGGCAACCCCGGCCGTACAGTGACGATGTGACCCCCACCGTGTTGTCAACTGCGGTCGTACTGCTCGCGGTCGCGCTCGCCCCCGTCGTTGCCTTGGCGGTGCGCCGAATTGTCCGTGTTCCGGTGGTGGTGTTCGAGATCATCCTCGGAATGCTGGTGGGCCCGGCGGTGCTGAACTGGGTTCAATCAGGCGACGTACTCCACATGCTGTCCAATTTCGGGCTGATCCTGCTGTTTTTCATGGCGGGGAACGAACTGGACTTCCGCGGGTTGGGGGGACGCCCACTGAGGCGTTCGGTGATCGGCTGGCTGATATCACTCGCTGGGGGTCTCATCATCGGCTTCGCAGTCACGGGATCGGTCAACGGCGTCTATGTCGCGATCGCGCTGTGCTCCACAAGCCTCGGAACCCTGATGCCGGTGCTGCGAGACAGTGGGATCCTGGGCACCCCGCTGGGTGGTTCAGTGGTCGCCGTTGGCGCCGCCGGCGAGTTTCTACCGCTGATCGCCATCTCGGTGTTCCTGAGCGGGCGGCAACCGCTTCTGGGAGCGCTCGTACTGCTTGCCTTCGTGGTGATTGCGGGCCTTGCGGTGGCGCTGTCGCTGTGGCGTCGGATGCCCCGGTTCGATAATTTCGTCGCCGCGTCACTTGGAACGAGCGCCCAATTCGCGGTGCGCCTTGTCCTCGTATTGATGGCCGCTCTGGTGGTACTCAGTCTCACGCTGGGCCTGGACATGCTGCTCGGAGCGTTCGCAGCCGGTATTCTCGCCCGCGCCCTGCTGCGCGGCGTTTCGTCGGACCATGCCGAAACACTGGACCGCAAGTTCGAGGCCGTTTCGTTTGGTGTCTTCGTGCCGGTGTTCTTCGTCATGACCGGAGTGACGTTCGACTTCGCCGCCCTCTTCGCCGACACCTGGACTTTGCTGCTTCTCCCGGCATTCACCGTTGCCCTGCTCGTGGTGCGCGGGCTGCCGGGCACGCTCGCAGCGCCGGTTGGCGCTTCCTTCGCCGATCGCCGATCGTTGGCCTTCTTCTCGGCGACCGGCCTGCCGCTCATCGTGGCCGTGGTGGGAATCGCGCTCGATCAGAACGCGATCGCACCCGGCATTGGTTCTGCGCTGATCGGCGCCGGCATGTTGTCGGTGCTGTTTTTTCCTGTGCTCGCACTCGTCGGCCGCAGTGTTCCCCAAGCCGAATCGGAGGCCAGCGCGGAACCGGATGACACTCTCGAGCCCGCGCCGTGACCACCGCTGCTCGTCACACCGGCGCGGTCAGGCCCTCCTGAACGCCGCTGCTCCCATCAAAGCGGCAACAATCAGCCACGCCGCCGCCGCAACCCAGGTTCCCACTGTTCCGATGGAATGGACAATCGACAGTTCAGCCACCTCGCCGTAGTACAGGCTCGCCGCCGAATACATTCCCAACGGAAAGACAATGCTCCACAGGCCAGACTCGTAGCGAAGCGGGTGACGCCGGACAAGATGCCGCCACACCCCGAAGATGACAAGCAGCGGCACCCACCAGAGCCCGAAGGCCCACAGCAGGTAGGTGAGGCCTCCCACCACGTGCCCCATCACCGCCATGACCGGCAGGCCGGCCGGAAGCGCCATGATGTGTGAGCCGGCCAGGACCGTGATCGCCGTGGCCCCCATGAAGATCCAATAGTTGGGGCTGAGCGTTGTCGCCTCGCTTCGAGCCGACAACAGGCGCAGGGTCACCAGTGTCGACAGCATCACATAGAGGAAGACTCCGATCCCCCACAACCCGACCGCAATCGCGGCCAGGGCGCGTGAGTCATGACCGGCACCCAGCACCGCCGCGACATCCGCCAACGACTGGGTGGCGACCACCCAGAGAAACCAGCTGCCGTCGACAGAGGCTGCCACCGGCGACTCGTGCTCTCGCAGCATCAGAGTGGCCGGGATGCCATAGTTCAGCACCAGCCAGATCGGAACACTGATCACCGCCAGAATGATCGTCACCAGCGGTGCGTGAGGCGAGTACAGCAGCACACCGACCACGTTGAGCCCCGCCACGATCGTCAGGTAGCCGAATGCGCGGCGGGGATCGGCCGCATCGCGAAGGAACTCGTTCCTGAACGAGATGAAGCGCCACACGTACAGGATCGCCAACACGATCAATCCGCCGACCGCGATGCCTGCCAACAGCACGGAGGCGAGATCCCAGCCGTTCAGGTGCAGTGCGAGCGAAACGATTCCCGAGGCCATCACGAACCCGAATGCGTTCGGCGGCAGACGCCGCACAGTAAAGACCACGCGGCCGGCCTCGTTTCGAACCGGCTTAGACGGCTCTGACGATTCCGTGCCGGCGGGCATCGAAACTACCCCTTGTCGACGGGCGTTTCGTGCAACGCGTGCAGTGCGACCGCGCTGTGCGCGTATGCCCCGCCCGCCCGCATCTCGGCCGCGACCCAGATGGCCTCCATGATCTCTTCCGGGGTGGCCCCCGTGCGCGTAGCCAGCTTGGTGTGGCCGTCGATGCAATAGGGACACTGGGTCGTGTGGGCCACGGCCACGGCGATCAACTGCTTCGTCTTCTCATCCAGCGCCCCAGCGGCGAACACCTGTCTGCTGAAGGCCTCGAACGCCGCGTGGGTGTCCGGAGCGAGGTCGACTCGCTTCTTGGCCATCTCCGGCGTCATTCTGGGCAACATCGGCTCACTCATCTGAACGCTCCCTCGTACCATGAGCCTGCGCCAGGCCACTGGCGCGGCCGGTCTTCAGCTCACTTCCAGAGTATGCCTCGCTCTTTCCTGGAGCCCGAAAATAGGCGGGTTCGCACATCAAGCGGATTGAGCCGGCACGAACAGTTCAGACGATCAGACGCATCGGATTCTGAAGCAGCTCGGTCAGCTCACGCAAGAAGGCAGCAGCGGTGGCGCCGTCGAGCACACGGTGGTCGGCCGTCATCGTGATGCTGAACTTCGGCACGTTGACCAGCTTCTTCCCCTTCTTCACCAGATGGTCGCCAGCCGCACCCACAGCGAGGATCCCGGCCTCCGGGGGGTTGATCACCGCGGTGAATTGGTCGATCCCGAACATGCCGAGGTTACTGACTGAGAAGGTGCCGCCGGTGAATTCGTCGAGCTTCAACTTGCCGGCACGTGCGCGAGTCGCCAGCGAGATGGTTTCGACCGAGATCTCACTCACCGTTTTCTGGTCGGCGTCGTGGATCACCGGTACGATCAGCCCGTCGTCGAGGGCAACCGCGATCCCCACGCTCACTCGGCCATGACGGATGACGGCGTCGGTGTCGAACGAGGCGTTCACCTCGGGGTGGGCGCGCAGGGCCAGGGCGGATGCCCTCACGATCAGGTCCGTGACACTGATCTTGATGCCTTCGGGCGCCAACTGCTCGTTGATGTCGGCCCGCACCTTCAGCAACCGTTTCGCGTTGACCTGGTTGGTGAGGAAGAAATGCGGTACCGCCTGCGACTCGGTCAGCCGCCGGGCGGTGATCTTGCGGATGTTCGACAACATCACACGTTCGTCCTTGGGTCGCTCAGTGCCTTCTGCCCGACGGCGTGCCTCTCCGTGCGCCATCGGGGCCACCGACCGGGCCTCCGGCTCCCCGGCGCCGGTACCGGGGGATCCGGTACCGCGGGTGCCGGCGATGGCATCCTCCACGTCGGCACGCACGATGCGCCCACCCGGCCCCGTTCCTGCCACGTTGGCCAGGTCGATGCCGCCCTCCTTGGCCAGTTTCCGCGCCAGCGGTGAGGTCACGATGCGACCCGACGGTGACGTGGCCGCCGGGTGCTCCTCCGCCGCATCGGATGCGCGGGCTGCCTCCTCGGGCGCAGTCTGATCGGCACCGGCTGGCTCGGCTGGCTCGCTCTTCACCTCGGTGGGCTCATACGTCGCGCCGCCCGTCTCTTCCCCGCCCGGAGCGGCTTCCGCGGCTTGGGAAGGTGCCGCCTCCTGCTCAGGACCCGTCGAGTCATCAGCGGCCGCCGGGGCGCCTGCCCCGGGGATCGACTCGTTCATGCCGCTGCCATCGCCCACCACGGCGACCGCTTGTCCGATCGGCACCGTGGTGCCCTCAGCAACCAGCAGCTGCTCCAGCACACCGCTTTCGAACGATTCCAGATCCATCGTTGCCTTGTCGGTCTCGATCTCGGCAAGAATGTCACCTTTTGCGATCGTGTCGCCGGGCTTCTTCAGCCAGCGACTCAAAACGCCTTCCTCCATCGTGTCGGAAAGGCGGGGCATCACTATCTCGGTCACGTCTCTCCTACTTTCTGAAGCGGGTGTCTTGCAGCAGTTCGCGCACGGCGCGAGCCAGGTCGTCGGCGTCAGGCATGGCCGCAAGCTCCAACGGTTTGGCGTACGGGAGCGGTACTTCGGCTGCGGCCACTCGGCGCACCGGGGCGTCAAGGTAGTCAAAGGCGCCTTCGGCGATGGTGGCCGAGAGTTCGGCTCCGATCCCGTACGTGAGCCAGTCGTCTTCAAAGACCACTGCCCGGCCGGTTCGCATCACGGAGGCGCAAATGGACCGCCGATCGAGCGGTCGCAGGCTGCGCAGGTCGACCACTTCGATCGAGACCCCCTCGGCCTCGAACCGCTCGGCGACCTCCAACGCTGTAAGAACACCGCGCGAGTAGGACACGATCGTGACATCCGTTCCCGCACGAACCACTGCTGCCCGCCCGATCTCCGCCGCCTCATCGCCATCGGGTACGGGGCCCTTGGTGTTGTACAGCGCCAGGTTCTCGAGAAAGATCACCGGGTCATTGTCGCGAATGGCAGCCAGCAAGAGCGCCTTGGCGTCGGCCGGCGACGACGGTGCGACAACTTTCAGCCCGGGGATGTGCGCGTACCAGACCTCAAGGTTCTGCGAATGCGTGGCCGCCAGTTGCTGGCCGCCTCCGCCGGGAGTGCGCAACACCAGAGGAACGCTCGACTGGCCGCCGAACATCGAGTGGATCTTGGCTGCGTGGTTCACGATCTGATCGATTGCCTTGAGAGTGAAGTTGATCGTCATGATCTCGACCACCGGCCGGTAGCCGAGCATGGCTGCACCGATTGCTGCCCCCGTGAAGCCCTCCTCGGCGATCGGGGTGTCTCGCACGCGCTCAGGGCCGAACTCGGCGAGCAACCCGGCAGTGATCTTGTAGGAGCCTTCGAAGACGCCGATCTCCTCGCCGATGAGAAACACCTTGTCGTCGCGTATCATCTCCTGGCGCAAGGTGTCGTTGAGCGCCTGCCGGTAGGTCATCACCTGTGCGTTCGGCATCGCCACGTGATCGGCGCGAGTCAATGGACGGCGATAGCCGTGCGCGCCGGGTTCCGACGCTTCGACGGGTTCAGCCACTGTGCCTGAGCGGGAGGTCATGACACCACCAACCTTTCGCCGGGTAGAGATCTGGGGGCGTTGGCCACATCCGTGGCATACGCATTGTCAAACAGTTCGTCTGGTGACGGATCGGGGCTGTCCTCGGCGAACTTCACCGCGTCATCCACCACGAGGTCCACCTCCTGATCGATCGCGGTCGCCGCCTGGGCATCGAGGTGGCCCGCCTCGATCAACCGCTCACGGAACGCGGGAACCGGATCCTGGGCCTTCGCCTCTGCGGTGTCGTCGACGGAGCGGTAGCGGGCGGGGTCGACCACTGAGTGCCCGCGCAGGCGATAACTCATCGCTTCGATCAGTGCGGGCCGGCGCTCGATCCTGGCCTGCTCGAGTGCGGCGAGCGCGGCATCGCGCACTTCGATCACATCGTTGCCGTCTACTCGCACACCGGGAATGCGGTAGGCGGAACCGCGCTTGTAGAGTTCTGGTTCGGCCGAAGCCGCCTCGACCGGTGTGCCCATACCGAGTCGGTTGTTGATGATGACGAAGACGATCGGCAGATTCCAGACGCCGGCCAGGTTGAGGGACTCGTGGAACGACCCGATATTGGTGGTTCCGTCACCCATCAGGCACATCACCGCCTCGGTTTCAGCGCCTGCCGGGCCGTCCATGCTGATCGCGAGCGCCGCTCCCACCGCTGGTGGAATCTGGCCGCCGACGATGCCGTACCCGCCGAGCATTCGCCGTTCGGCGTCGAACATGTGCATCGATCCTCCGCGGCCGCGGGAGACCCCCGTGGTCTTACCGAACAACTCGGCCATCACCTTGCCCGGTTCCATCCCGCGGGCGAGCGCGTAGCCGTGGTCACGGTAGGTGGTGAAAAGATAGTCACTCGGCTGCAGGGCATCCATGAGCCCCACCACGGTGGCTTCCTCCCCGAGGTTCAAGTGGCAATAGCCACCGATACGCGCGCGGGCATACATTTCGCTGGCGCGTAGTTCGAATGCGCGGATCAACGCCATCTCACGGTAGAACCCGATGAGGGTTTCGGCCGACTCTTCGTGGCGGTGGCCGGCGACCTGGTTGACTTCCGCCGATGTCACTGGGGCAGAGCTTGGCATTGTGGGCCTCACTTTCTACACGCGATGTCCTTCTCAGCCTAGACCTGTTCACTTCCCCGAAACGGGGTCCGTTGACAGCCGGGGCCAACCGGACGAGAGTGGGCAGAGGGCTCTACAATGCATGCGGCGCCGAGGCCACGGGCCCACCAGCGGAGGTTTGTCATGTCAAATAGCTTTTCTGCACGCAACACGCTCACCGTCGGTGATGCGACCTACGAGATCTTCCGGCTCGACGCCGTTCCGAACTCTGCGCGCCTGCCGTACAGCCTGAAGGTGCTTCTGGAGAACCTCCTTCGAAACGAGGATGGCCACCTGGTCACAGCCGAGCAGGTCACGGCCCTGGCTTCGTGGGATCCGAAGGCAGCCAGTGGTTCGGAGATCCAGTACACGCCGGCCCGTGTACTGCTGCAGGACTTCACCGGGGTTCCGTGTGTGGTCGACCTGGTTGCCATGCGCGACGCAATGGCATCCTTTGACGGCGACCCGCAGAAGATCAACCCGCTGATCCCGTCCGAGCTCGTGATCGATCATTCGGTCATCGCCGACGCGTTCGGGTTCGATGGGGCATTCCAGATCAATGCGGAGCTGGAGTTCTCCCGGAACAAGGAGCGGTACCAACTGCTGCGTTGGGCGCAGCAGGCCTTCGATGACTTCCTCGTTGTACCGCCCGACACCGGGATCTGCCACCAGGTGAACCTCGAATACCTCTCGCGGGTGGTCTTCACCCGGCCGAATGCGGGGTCAGACGGCCTCACCCAGGCCTACCCGGACACCCTGGTGGGCACCGACTCGCACACACCGATGGTCAACGGCCTGGGCGTTCTTGGTTGGGGCGTAGGTGGTATCGAAGCGGAAGCGGCCATGTTGGGGCAACCGATGAGCATGTTGATCCCGCCCGTGCTGGGGTTCAAGTTGAACGGGGCGCTGCGTGAGGGCGTGACTGCGACGGACCTGGTGCTCACGGTGGCCCAACTGTTGCGCAAAGTCGGCGTTGTCGGCAAGTTCGTCGAATTCTTCGGCCCCGGCGTCGCCAATATTCCGCTGGCGAACCGGGCGACGCTCGGCAACATGAGCCCCGAGTACGGCGCCACCTGTGCGATCTTCCCGATCGACGATGAAACCCTGACCTACCTGCGCCTGACCGGTCGCCCGGACAGCCAGGTGGCGTTGGTCGAGGCCTATGCCAAGGAGCAGGGCCTCTGGCACGACCCGGAGCACGAAGCCGAGTACTCGCAGGTGATCGAGTTCGACCTCGCCAGCGTGGAACCCTCCATCGCCGGCCCGAAGCGTCCGCAGGATCGCATTCCGCTCTCGAACGCCCGTCAAGTGGTCGGCGCGATCCTGCACGAGGGGTCGAAGGCTCCGGAAGAGCTCACCGGGCTTGACGAGGCCTCCTCCGAATCGTTCCCCGCCAGTGACCCCATCGCCTACGGCAAGGTCGGGCCGAGCCAACAGCCGATCGATCGCAGCGGCGATGGCACGGAGCACGAGTGGCTCTCCGACCCCGCGACGGTCAGTATGCGGGGCGCCGAGCCGTACACCGTCGACAACGGCCACGTGGTCATTGCAGCAATCACCAGCTGCACCAACACCTCCAACCCGTCGGTGATGATCGGTGCTGGCCTGCTCGCGAAGAAAGCTGTGGAGCGCGGGCTCACTCCCAAGCCCTGGGTGAAGACATCGCTGGCTCCCGGGTCCCGGGTCGTCACCGACTATTTCGAGAAGGCCGGACTGACTCCCTACCTCGACCAGCTCGGATTCAACCTGGTCGGATACGGTTGCACGACCTGCATCGGCAACTCCGGCCCGCTCATTCCGGAAGTGAGCCAGGCGGTCAGCCACAACAACCTTTCGGTCAGCAGCGTGCTGAGCGGAAACCGCAACTTCGAAGGCCGCATCCACGCGGAAACGCAGATGAACTTCCTCGCGTCGCCGCCGTTGGTCGTGGCATACGCCCTCGCCGGAACGATGAACATCGACCTGCTCACCGACTCTCTCGGTACCGGCAAAGATGGCGAGCCGGTCTATCTCAAAGACATCTGGCCCACGAGCCAGGAGATCGAGAAGGTCGTGGGTGAGTCGGTCGAATCGGCGATGTTCACCGCGGGCTACGCCAACGTCTTCGACGGGGACGACAACTGGAAGGGCTTGGAGATCCCCAAGGCCCACATGTTCGCCTGGTCAGACACCTCCACGTATGTACGGCGCCCACCTTACTTCGACGGGATGCCACGTGAACCGAAGCCGCTCGAGGACATTTCCGGTGCCCGTGTGCTGGCCCTGCTCGGCGACTCGGTGACCACCGACCACATCTCGCCCGCCGGCCAGATCAAGCGCGATTCCCCCGCGGGCCGTTATCTCGTCGACAACGGCGTCGAGCCGGACGACTTCAACTCGTACGGCTCGAGGCGCGGAAACCACGAGGTGATGATCAGGGGAACCTTCGCGAACATCCGCCTGCGCAATCAACTGGTTCCCGGGGTCGAGGGCGGCTTCACCCGCCACCTGCCCGACGGCGAGCAACTGAGCATCTTCGACGCCTCCACCAAGTACCAGTCGGATGGCACACCACTTCTGGTCATCGCGGGCGCCGAATATGGGTCCGGATCCTCCAGGGACTGGGCGGCCAAGGGAACCCTGCTGCTCGGGGTGAAGGCAGTGCTCGCCACCTCCTTCGAGCGCATCCACCGCTCCAACCTGATCGGCATGGGCGTGTTGCCCCTTCAGTTCCAGACTGGCGACACCGCGGAAAGCCTCGGCCTGACCGGCGAGGAGACCTATTCGATCACCGGGCTCGCCGGCATGGATGTGCCCCGATCGGTTGCGGTCGAGGTGACCGACGACTCCGGCGAGAAGAGAGAATTCACCGCCACTGTGCGCATCGACACTCCGGCGGAGGCTGCCTACTTCCAGCACGGAGGAATTCTGCAGTACGTGCTGCGCCAGTTGTTGGCCAGCTGACTAAAAAAAATGAACACAGGTGTGCAATGTCGAATGAACAATCAATCGTCATAGTCGGAGCCAGCCTCGCCGGCGCGAAAGCTGCCCAGGCGCTGAGAGAGAACGGCTTCACCGGATCGCTCACGCTGATCGGAGACGAGCCTGACCGCCCGTACGAGCGCCCGCCGCTGTCGAAGGACTACTTGCAGGGATCAACCGAACGGGAGAAGATCTTCGTGCACCCGGAGGGCTGGTACGCCGAGCACGACGTCGACCTCAGGCTCGGCGCCCGGGTGACCGCGATCGACCGTGACGCCCACACCGTCACCCTGGCGGGCGGTGACCAACTGCACTGGGACAAGCTGCTGCTCACGACCGGTTCGACGCCGCGTACCCTGCCGACCCCGGGGATCGACGAGGAGCGTGTGTTCTATCTGCGCCGCGTGGCCGACAGCGACCGTCTGAAGGCGATGATCGGCTCCTCCAAACGCATCATCGTCGTCGGTGCCGGCTGGATCGGTCTGGAGGTGACCGCCGCAGCACGCATCGCCGGAGTGGAGGTCACCGTGCTCGAGATGCTCGACCTGCCGCTGTTGCGGGTTCTTGGCCCCGAGGTGGCCCAAGTCTTCGCCGACCTTCACGACGAACACAATGTGGACCTTCGCTTCGGCGTGAAGATCACCGGCATCATCGCCGGAGTCGATTCACCGGTGACTGTCACCCTGGAGGACGGGCGGACGGTCGACGGCGACGCAATCGTTCTCGGGGTGGGCATCGCGCCGAATGTGGAACTTGCCGAGCAGGCCGGGCTGGCCACGAAAAACGGCATCACTGTCGACGAGCACCTCGCCACCTCTGACCCCGACATCTTCGCAGCCGGCGACGTGGCGAACGCGTTCAACCCGGCCCTCGGCAAGAGTATCCGGGTAGAGCACTGGTACAACGCCGTGCACCAGCCAGAGGTGGTTGCGAAGTCGATGCTCGGGATCGAGGCGACGTACGACCAGATCCCCTATTTCTACACCGACCAGTACGACCTCGGCATGGAATACGTTGGCTACGCCGAACCTGGCGAGAGCGACCAGGTGGTGTTCCGTGGGGATAAGACGAAACGTGAATTCGTCGTTTTCTGGCTCAAGGACCGCCGTGTCCTCGCCGGGATGAATGTGAACATCTGGGATGTGAACGACCAGATCAAAGACCTGGTCGCTTCCGGCAAGCAGGTCGACATCGCGCGACTTTCCGACCCGTCGATCCCGTTGGACGCCGTACTGTCCGGCCCGGATGCCTCCTCCGAAGTAGCTGGGAAGGATAAGTGACGACGCGGCATCGTCCTATTGTTCAACCGCTCCGAGGCAGCACGAAGCCGGAGGCACTGGTTCTGGATGCCATCGTTCTGGCCGGAGGAAGGTCGAGTCGTCTCGGAGGCACCCCGAAGTCGAGCCTGCGCCTCGGTGGCCGAAGCCTGCTGGCCAGAACGTTGGCCGCCGTGGCGGACGCACGCATGACCGTGGTCGTCGGTGATGTCGCGAGCGAAGGCGGCACGGTGTTGCGCGCACGGGAGGACCCACCGTTCGGAGGGCCAGCGGCAGGGATTGGGGCCGGCCTCACTGCCTTGGCACGGGCCACCGATGAGGCGAGTGACTACATCGTGGTTCTGGCGTGCGACATGCCAGCCGTGGCTGAGTCTCTGAGCTGCCTCAGGCAGGCTCTCTCCGGCAGCCACGGGACGACGCCGGTCAGCGCCGACGCGCCGGACGGGTTCATTGCTGTGGCCGTTGACGGCAGGCTTCAACCCCTTGTCGCGATCTATGCCACCGGTGCGCTGGCGACCGTGGTGGCAGAGGCGAACCGGCGTGCTGGGCTCACCGGCGCCTCAGTGTTCGGCCTGATCTCCGGGCTCGATCTGCGGCAGGTCACCGTTCCGGCGGGCTCGACCGACGATGTCGATACCTGGCAGGATGCCGCACGATTCGGAATCGAGCAGGCGGGGATCAGCCCGCTGTCGTAGGTATCAAGCACGTCATGACGTGCGTCAGTCCTGAGTGGGCAATGAGACCACACGATCAGCACCCGCGTAGACGACCATCGACTCCCCGCGGAGGAATCCGACCAGAGTCATCCCGACCTCGGTGGCCAGCTCGGCGGCCAATGACGACGGTGCCGACACCGCCGCCAGCACCGGAATACCCGCCATCATCGCCTTCTGGGTCAGTTCGAAACTTGCCCTGCCCGAGACCATCAGAACCACTCCAGTCAACGGAAGCCTGCCCTCGGTCACCGCCCAACCGATCACCTTGTCCACCGCGTTGTGCCGACCGACGTCTTCGCGCATCACCAACAGTTCGCCGCTTTCACCGTCGAACAGGCCGGCGGCGTGCAACCCCCCGGTCTTCTCGAACACCTCTTGCGAATCCCGCAGGAGGGTCGGAAACGTCGTCAACAACTGGGAGTCCACTCGCAGAGGGTCCTCGCGCACGTCGTACGCCGACTGGGTGCGCACCAGATCGATGCTCGCCTTGCCGCACACCCCGCAGGAACTGGTGGTGTAGAAGGACCGCTGCAGGCTCGGGTCAGGTGGTTTGACGCCGACAGCGAGCGTCACATCCAACACGTTGTAGGTGTTCAGCCCCTCAGCCGTCGCTCCGGCGCAGTATCGGGCAGACGCGAATTCGTCGCCTCGCGAGATCACTCCCTCCGACACGAGAAACCCAGCAGCCAACTCGAAATCGTGCCCGGGGGTGCGCATCGTGACCGCCAGGGGGGTGCCGCCGACCCTGATCTCGAGGGGTTCCTCCACCGCCAACACATCTTCCCGAAAGCTGGGTTCGCCCCCGACCAGCAGTCTGGTCACCTTGCGTCTCGCCATGAGCCTCGCCATGAGTCCGTCCTACCACTTCCGCTGGTACGCGCCAAGGAGATCCACCCGAGCCGAACGGCCCCGTCTCACGTGAGCTGACGCTTTGATACCTGAACATCGATGCCTGAACATCTCAGATCGCCTCGCCGTGAATGAGACGGATGTCAGCTGTTTGCTTCATTTTAGATCAGGCTCGTTGATGATTCGCGGTGCACGGTCAGAAGCGCAACGGTCAGAAGGCTCACCATGGGCCAATGCCCGGTCCCCGCCCCGCCAACGGGCGCGTAGAGTTGACTCACGCAGAAGCTGTCCGGCAGCGGGCACCAGGAGGCTCTATGACCACGCCGAGGATGCCCCACACCGGGCACAGCGCGCCGTTGGTCGCCGCCGGACCGCCGTTGACACCCGAGCGTCTCGCCCGATTCAGCCGGCAGTTGCTGATGCCGGGCTTCGGCGAGATCGCCCAACGTCGCCTTGCAAACGCCCGGGTGCTGGTGGTCGGGGCCGGAGGACTCGGGAGCGCCAGTGTCCCCTACCTGGCCGCCGCCGGCGTCGGCACGATCGGAGTGATCGACTCAGACGTGGTCGAGCCCTCGAACCTGCACCGCCAGGTCGCCCACGGCATGCGCGATATCGGCCGCAGCAAGGTCGACTCGATCGCTGACACGGTTGCCGCGATCGACCCCAACGTTCGATTCCATCGCCATGATCTGCGCCTGGACTCACACAATGCACGAGACCTGCTCGACGGCTACGACCTGGTGATGGACGGCAGCGACAACTTCCCCACGCGCTATCTCACCAATGACGCGGCTGCTCTCGCCCACAAGCCACTGGTCTGGGGAGCCATTCTGCGCTACAGCGGCCAGGCCTCGGTTTCCTGGGCCGATCACGGGCCAACCTACCGCGACCTGTTCCCTTCCCCGCCCGGCCCCGACGAAATTCTCAACTGCGCTGACGGTGGCGTGCTGCCAACGGTCTGCGCGGTGATCGGCGCCATCATGTGCGGCGAGGCGATCAAGATCATCACCGGCATCGGTGACCTGCTGATCGGCCGAGTGACCACCTATGACGCCCTGAGCGGCCGCTATCGCGAGCTGGAGTACGGTCGGGACCCGGATGCCGCCCCGATCACTGAACTGATCGACTACGAACTGTTCTGCAGCGGATCGGCTCCCCACACGGCACACGATGATGCGGCTGACCGGGCCGATGGCGCCGATGACACGATCGACGTCCAGACATTGTCCCGGCACCTGGCGAACAGGTCACCGATTCAACTGGTCGACGTGCGCGAGTTGTTCGAGGCGAAGATCGTGTGCCTGCCCGACGCTGAGGTGATCCCGCTCGGAGCCCTGGTGGGCTCATTGGATCGCATTCGCACCGATGTGCCGGTCGTTGTTTACTGCCACCACGGCACCCGCTCTCGCATGGCGCTCGATCTTCTGCAGAGCCGAGGCTTCAGCAATGTGCGACACCTCGACGGAGGCGTCGACGCGTACGCCACTCTTGTCGATCCTGCACTCACCCGCTACTGAGCGGGTCGCAACTCCAAGCATTCAAGCCCCTGCACGGAATCGTGACTGACGCAAAGTCAGGGCGCACGTCGCCCTGCAGCTTCGTTCTTTCACGCTGACTGAGGGGTGGCGCCGCGACCGTCTTGAGCCCTCACGCGTGAGCTTAAGAAGCCTCGAAGGGGTCGGGCTTCGAGACGAACTTCCTCCGTCGGATCCGTAGATTTCGCGGGTGCTCCGACGGAGGCTGAATGTTCCTTGGCAGTGCGCTGATAAGGGCCTATCGTAAAAAACGGGGGCATCCAATCCAAAAGTAATTCATTGAAGAGCAGCTCCGGAGGATTCTCATGGATCTCGTATTTCAAGCATCCGCATACGCGCCGCTAGCCATCGGTTTTTTCGGCCTCGGCACCGGCTATCTCATCTACGGCCCGCAAGAGTTGTTCGGCTGGCCCAAGCGAGATGAGAGAGTCGACAAGTCAACCGGAATCTGGGGCATCTTTCTACCCGGCCTCTGTCAGTTGGTCGCCGGGCTGATCCTGTTCATCGGCATGACCTGGTTCCAAGTCTTCAAAGAGGCGCCACTCTACATGGCCGCTCTGGCCTTCACCGCATATGGCATTCACTGGTTTGCCCTCGGCTTCAACCGCTGGCAGGGCAGCGACGCTCGCCCGAACGCCGGCATGTGCGTGGCGTTCTTCATCATCTCAGTCGTGGGCGCCGTGGTCTTCTTCGTCGCCGGGGACTGGCCCGTGGGTCTCTTGTTCGTCGGCCTGGCTCTGATTTACTTCAGCGACTTCTTCGCCTCCATCGGGATGAAGATGGGCGAGCGGGCACTGGGCTTCTGGCACCTCATCACAGGGGCCTGGCTGATGTACCTGATGATCGCCACCGCGTTCAACTTCTCTCTCGCTTGGACCCTGCCGCTCTGAACCTGGCAGCCACGTTCACACAGCGATTGCCGCACAGCGTCACCAAATATCATGAGATCACGCACGTGTGAGCGAACCACAGGGCGACCTCGCCGAATCAGGGTCATGACCGTGAACCGGCGGGGTCACTTCTCTGTCGCGGGCTCCAGTCGGATCACCACGGACTTCGACGCCGGCGTGTTGCTGCCTTCGGCCGTGCTCCCCAGTGGAACCAACACGTTGGCCTCCGGAAAGTAGGCGGCGGCGCAACCTCGTGGCGTCGGATACGAGATCACTCGCAGGCCCCGCAGCTCACGGTCCTCATCCCCGGGAAACTCGCTGAATACGTCGACCTTCTGCCCGTCGGCGAGCCCGAGCTCACGCACGTCGTCGGGATTGACGAAGATCACATCGCGGCCCTTCTTCACTCCCCGGTAGCGGTCGTTCAAGCTGTAGATCGTGGTGTTGAACTGATCATGCGAACGGATGGTCTGCAGGATCAGGCGCCCCGGCGGGCACTCCAGGTGCTCCAGCTCGTTGACCGTGATCATGGCCTTGCCGGCGGGCGTCGGGAACGTGCGCGAGTCACGCGGCCCGTGGGCGAGGATGAACCCGCCCGGCTGCCGGATGCGCCGGTTATAGTCTTCGCAATCCGGCACCACCCGGGCGATGTGCTCGCGAATCGTGTCGTAGTCACGCTCGAAGCCGGCCCAGTCGACGGCGACCCGGTCGCCGAGAACAGCGGCCGCCAGCCTGGACACGATGGCCACCTCCGAGAGCATTCCCGAAGCCACCGGTTCGACCTGCCCGCGCGAGGGGCGCACGGCGCAGGCGGTGTCCTCCACCGAGATGAACTGCTCCCCGCCGGCCTGCCGGTCGATCTCGGTTCGTCCGAGAGTCGGCAGGATCAACGCCTCGTCGCCCACCACCGCGTGCGACCGATTGAGCTTCGTCGACACCTGCACCGTCAGGGCCGTATTCTGCATCGCCTTCTCCGCGGCGGCCGAGTCGGAGATGGCGGCCACCATGTTGCCGCCCATGGCGAACCAGACCTTGATCCGGCCTTCGCGCATGTCCCTGATGCCCTGAACGCTGTCGACACCGTGGTCGCGAGGCACCGGGAAGCCGAACTCGGCTTCGAGAGCATCCATGAACGGTTCGGGCATCTTCTCCCAGATGCCCATCGTGCGGTCGCCCTGAACGTTGCTATGGCCGCGAATCGGCGATGCGCCGGCGCCGGGCTTGCCGATGTTGCCGCGAAGAAACAGCAGGTTCATGATCTCTTTGATCGTGGGAACGGCCTTCTTGTGCTGCGTGAGTCCCATCGCCCAGGTGATGATCACATTGTCGGCGGCCACGTACCTGTCTGCGAGCTCATCGATCTGGGCCACCGTCAGCCCGGTCGCGGCGAGCACGTCCGCCTCGTCGAGATCGTCGAGATGGCGTTCGAACTCGGCGAGCCCCAGGCAGTGGCGGTCGAGGAACTCGCGGTCGAGCACCGTGCCGGGGTTTGCCCTCTCGGCCGCGAGCACCCGCTTGGAGACCGCCTGCAGGAGGGCCATGTCGCCGCCGAGGCGCACCTGCAAGAACTGGTCGGCCAGCTGGGTTCCCGTGCCGACCAGGCCGCGCACGGTCTGCGGGTTCTTGTAACGGATGAGCCCGGCCTCCGGCAGCGGGTTGACCGCGACGATCTGGGCACCCGCCTTCTTGGCATCCTCCAGCGCGGTCAGCATGCGCGGGTGGTTCGTTCCGGGGTTCTGGCCCATGATGATGATCAGGTCAGACTTCTCGAAATCGTCGTAGCCGATGGTCGCTTTGCCGACGCCGATCGTCTCCCCCATCGCCAGTCCGGTGGATTCGTGGCACATGTTGGAACAGTCGGGCAGGTTGTTGGTGCCGAATGCCCTGACGAACAGCTGATAGATGAAGGCTGTTTCGTTCGAGGTGCGCCCACTGGTGTAGAAGGCGGCCTCGTTCGGTGAGGCGAGGGCGTTCAATCGGTCGGCGATCAGCGCGAACGCGTCATCCCAGCTGATCGGCTGGTAGTGGTCCTCGCCCTTAGCCTTGTACACCGGCTCGACCAGCCGGCCCTGTTGGCCCAGCCAGTATTCGCTCTTGGAGAGCAACTCCTGAATCGGGTGTGTCTCCCAGAAGGAGGTCGGAATAGTCAGGGGAGTGGCTTCCCAAGTGACCGCCTTGGCGCCGTTCTCACAGAACTCGGCGATCTTTCGGTGCTCGGGGTCGGGCCACGCGCAACTCATGCAGTCGAACCCGCCCTTGTGGTTCATCGTGGTGAGCAGCTTCGCGGTTCGACCCAACCCCATGCCGCCGATCGCAGGAACCATGGAGTGCATGATGCCGGGAATGCCGGCCGCCGCGGTCTTCGGTGCAGTCACCTCGATCTGCGCGTCGCTGACATCATCGATCGGAGCCGTGCCGGTCATACTTCAGGTCCTTCCCCACCAAGCGTCGCCGACCGCTGATAGGTCGGCGAGCACTTCAACGATCTTCCCACAACCGCATGGCCTAGGCTCGAAGCATGCAGCAATGGACAGCCTTGATCACCGCTGAACCGATCGATGAAGCCGCGGTCAGGCGTGCGGTCGAAGCGCCGGAATCGGGTGCGCTCGTGCTGTTCTGCGGGGTTGTGCGCAACCACGATGGCGGTCGCAACGTGTTGTCGCTGGACTACCGGGCACATCCGGATGCACAGGACATCATGGCCGAGACGGTGCGCGGCGTGATGGAATCCTCCGGGCTGACAATTGCCGCTGCCCACCGCGTCGGCGAACTCGCGATCGGCGATATCGCCCTCTACGCGGCGGTCGCCGCAGCGCACCGCAAAGAGGCGTTCGACGCCTGCGCAGAGGTGGTGGAGCAGATCAAGCTCACGGTGCCGATCTGGAAGCGCCAGCACTATGTGGGTGGCATATCCGAATGGGTCGGCCTGTAGGGCGGCCAATCTCCGCGCTGAACAGGGGGAGCCAGACGCAGGGTTAGGTTGCGGGGTTCAGGCGTCGGGTTCAGGCGTCGCCTCAGCCGCCGGCAAAGGGCGGCAACACATCAACCTGGCTCGACACCGGCCAGTCGAGGTCGCGGCGCACCACTTTGTCGACCAGGAACGAGCCGGTTCGAACAACCTGTTCCATATCGGGACCGTAGCGGCGCGTGAGCTCTGCTTTCAGCTCACCGAGCGTTGACCCCGCATTCATAAGGATCATCTCATCCTCACTCCCGGCGGCGTCTGCTGCCGCGGCAAAATACCGAACGTGCACGTTCATCTCGACCGCAGTCTTTTCGACTACAGCCTTTCCAACCGCAGCCTTTTCAGCCGCAGTCTTTTCAGCCGCAGCCTTTTCAACGACAGCTGCGTCACTGGAACTCATCGAAACTCACCGACCTTTCCCGTCTGGGTCTCAGCCCCCAATATAAGACATTTCAATTCTCTTGGGCCCGGAGCCCTTCGGCCGGGTCGACCGGGTCGCCATCTCCTCGCTGCGTTGCTCGGAGTACCGGTCGCCGCGGGCGCGCCACAGGTGCGCCAGCACGGTCGAGAGCTCGTCGTCGGTACATCCGCCACGCATCAATGCGCGCAGGTCGTGGCCGTTCGTGGCGAACAGGCAGGTGAACAACTTGCCTTCGGTGGACAGTCGCACCCGACTGCAGGTTCCGCAGAAGGCCTGGGTGACACTGGAGATCACCCCGACCTCTCCGCCACCGTCGGCATACCGCCAGCGGGCAGACACCTCACCGGTGTAGTTCGGGGCCACTTCCTCAAGCGGCATCTCGGCGTTAATGCGACGGATCACCTCGGCTGAGGGAACCACCTCGCCCATCTTCCAGCCGTTGGTCGTGCCGACATCCATGAACTCGATGAATCGCAGAATGTGGCCGGTGTCCTTGAAATGGCGCGCCATCGGAACAATGTCGTGGTCGTTGGCACCCTTCTTCACCACCATGTTGATCTTGACCGGGCCGAGGCCAACCGCATCGGCGACCTCGATGCCGTGCAGTACGCGCTGCACCGGGAAGTCGATGTCGTTGATCGCACGGAAAGTGGCATCGTCGAGTGAGTCGAGCGACACGGTCACCCGGTTGAGCCCGGCATCCTTCAACGCCTGCGCCTTCTTGGCGAGGGCTGAACCATTGGTGGTCAGCGCCAGGTCGAGCGGCCGGCCGTCGGGGGTGCGCAGCTCGCGCAACTGGGCGATCAGTTCCTCGATGCCGACGCGCAACAGGGGTTCACCACCCGTCAGGCGCAGTTTCTCCACGCCGTGGGCGGCCGCAACGCGAGCGACGCGGGTGATCTCATCGAAAGTGAGCAGCATCTGTTTCGGCAAGAATTCGAAGTCGCGGCCGAAGATCTCTTTCGGCATGCAGTAGACGCAACGAAAGTTGCACCGGTCGGTGACCGAGATGCGCAGGTCATGAAGTGGCCGCCCCAGCGCATCGTTCACGGTGCCGGTCGGCGCCTCGAGTTCGGTCGGAATCTGGGAGACACGGGTGAAGAAGCGAGGGCCGTCGCGGCGCGGCTCGATTATGACCCGTTCCTTCATCACGCAGCTCCCTCCGAATACTCCCTACCGTACAGTGTGCACCTGATCATCGACCGGCCGGTTCCGGATGCGGCGACGCTCCTGCCTGAAATGGATTCCGGCGCTGTATCACCAGATTTTTCACAGTGCTTGTCCTCAGCTCGGAGCCTCATCTCTCGAAAACGCGATTCCTAGTGGTGGGATAAGGCCCCCGCTCCGCATCCGCAGCACCCCGTCCCGCCCGGGATCCGCGAGGGAACTGTCCGTCAGAAGCGAAAACCCCGGTGGTACGCTCGAAATGAGGGCTGTCGCGCAGCGGGTGGAGAACCCCACCTCGTACGACAGCTGATTTGGTGCCATGGGCCCGGTCTCGTCTTGGGATTCACGTGCGCTGTGGCCACTAACACGAGGAGAACTTCATGCCCATCGCAGTACGCACAGCGCAAACAGTTTGGGAAGGTTCGCTCGCCTCGGGCAGCGGAACCGTCACGGGCGCGACCGACGCACTGGGCACCCTGCCTGTGACGTGGGCGGCGCGCACCGAACAGCCCGGAGGTAAGACGAGCCCGGAGGAGCTGGCTGCGGCAGCCCACTCATCCTGCTTCTCGATGGCCCTTTCGCTCGCACTGGGCGAACACAAGCTCACTCCGACGAAGCTGACCGTCGAGGCCGCGGTGACCCTCGACGAGGTCGACGGGGTGCCGACGGTGGTCTCTTCCGCGATCACGGTGAACGGAGAGGTTCCCGGAACGGATGCCGCAAGTTTTCAGGGCATCGTCGACGAAGCCGCCGGGATCTGTCCGATCTCCCGGTTGTTCGCCGGTGCCAACATCACGGTTTCGGCCACTCTCCAAGGCTGAGTCACGCATCGGGGCTCAGCCGGCGCGCACGTGTGCCAGCGCGAGGCCGACCGGGATGCTCACGACGAGCACTGCCACCAGAATGACGTAGGTGAAACGCAACCAACCACGTCGTTGGCTTCCCCGTGCCCCCATCCAGAAAAGTATGAGCGAGAGGACGATGGCAGCCCCGCCGGCATCAACGAGGAATGGCTGCACGATGAAGGTTCCGGTGATCACCGCCGCGTTGCCCAGGTTGAATGCGAGCAACTCGCCGACCACGCGTCGCCGGCTGGGGCTCTCATCGGCCAGTTTGGACTGCCCGTAGCCGAGCCCGATCTGCGCCGCACCGCCGATCAATACCAGATAGGCGACCAGCCACATCGTGCGCTGGCTCGGTGCGGAGGCGGTTGCCGCAGAGATCAGACCTCCCACCACCACGAACAGCATTCCGAGAGTGATGAATATTCGTTCGGCGGTCTGTTTCTGCATGATTCCATGCTACGAGCACGCATCCGCCGGGCGCTCGGAATGAGGGCCCACGGGAGCGACTGGACGGCCAGAGGGTTTTTCAGCGTTCAGCATTCGACCCGACATCGTCTTCGGGAATGCGATCACGGCGTGGGTCGAAGGGCGGCAGTGGCGAGAACAGTTCGCCCACTCGATGCGGCCCGGGGCGCCATATCGACCAGCGAGATCTGCGTCAGCACGAGACGGTCGCCGTCGTGCGCTCGACTGCTGTTCTTGATAGTGATGTGCGGCCTGAACCCGGAGCCGGTGAACGCTCGTTCGTCGGGAGCCGCGGCAAAAGGTCGGACCGCTGCCACCAGCGCCCGGTGCATCGCATTCAGCGGTTCGTTCTCCTCGACGAGGGTCACGAGAACATTGTGGCGTCGGCCGAACATCGCGTCTGGCCCGGCTGTGCCCGCGATGGCGGGCACCGCGTGGGCCACCGCTGACATCGCCTCAGCAATCTCACTCGCGGGAGCCGCAGTCGCGAATGGTGGCAGCACGGTGATGTGCAGCGGCCAGTCCGACACCGCGAAGCTGTCGCCGGTGCGCAACGGCACCAGCGGCAGCACGATGACCAGGCGTGTCAGGGGTCGATTTTCAGAGTTGAAGTTCGCGGGGGCACGGCGGTGACGAGGAATCCGCGCGCTCCATCGGCCCGCACGATCAGGCATGGCTCACGGCGTGGCCGGGTGGATCGCCACGTCGCCAGGCGCGACACTGAGGTGCACGCAGCAACCCGGTTCAAGGTCGAGTGCCGCAACCTCGACGGCGGTCAGTTCGGCCAGAATTCCGGCCGGGTCGTCGGTGCGGATTCGGATGCCTCCGCTCACCGGCTCAAGCGCAATCACAGTGGCGGCCCATCGGTTGTCCACGGCTAGGAATCGGGGAGCTTCAGGCGCACCGGGCGATGAAGGCGCAGCCGAGGCCGATCCCGGTGCCTCGCGAATCACGTCGGCGCGTTCGACCCTCACCGCCGCCGGGCGAAAGACTCCGTGCACCACACCACCAGCCCGCGCCGGTCTTCCCGCCGGCGCCTCCGCCGATTTTTCACTCGGCGCGCCGGTGCGGCTCCTCGCCGGGACTCGGCCCGCCGAAGCGTGCCCCTGCAGCAACCGGCCGTCCGACAGCCTCATCGCGGTGTTGCCCTCTGGGTCGGTGGCCGTCAACTCGCCGGAAGCCAGGACACCCGTCACCAGGTTCACACCGACAAGATCGGCGACGAAGCGGTTGCGCGGCCTCGCCAGAACCTCGGTCGTCACACCCTGGTCGACGATGCGCCCGTCATCGAGGATCACGATCCGATCGGCCAAAACGATCGCGTCGAGCACATCGTGGGTGACCAGCACAGCGGCCGTGCCGCTGCGCCCCAATTGCTCGCGCAGAAGTAGTCGGATCTGCGGAGCCGACTGTACGTCGAGCGCTGCCATCGGCTCATCCAGCAGCAGCAGCGACGGATGGGCGGCGAGTGCCCGGGCAATCGCTACCCGCTGTTGCTGGCCGCCGGAGAGCTGGGCGGGCCTTCGTTCGGAGAACTCGGGCAGCTGCACCGCCTGGAGCCAATCGAGCGATTCCCGCCGCGCCGCGGCCTTCGGCACTCCCTGGGCGCGGCGCCCGAATGCGATATTCTCCATCGCGCTCAAGTGCGGGAACAGAAGCGGATCCTGACCGAGTAGCCCGATCCCCCGATGCTCGGGTTCCACCTGCACAGTTGGGTGGCTTCTGCCGGGGCCCGCCTTCGCGCCCTCCCTTCCGACATCGCGATGGCTGAGCACTCGGCCGGCAGTTGTCACGGTGCCCGACTCGAGAGGGAGCAGCCCTGCCACGGCGTGGAGGAAGGTCGACTTTCCGCACCCATTCGGCCCGAGCAATGCAACGATCTCCCCCGGCTCGACCCGCAGTCGGACATCCAGCACGAAGTCACCACGCCGCACGAGAATCGAGGCGTCAAGCGCAGCGGCATGCTCGTCTTCGGTCACGGTCGCAATCATTTCACGTTCCGGCGACTCGCCGACCGCAGACTGCCCGGTCCCTGCTCGCACCGAGGTGTGCGCCACCCCACTCATTGCGGGGCCCCACGCCAACTTCGCATCAGCAGCAGAATGACGATCGCGACCACGACCAACAGCAGCGAGAGCGCAACTGCGGAATCCTGGCTGACCCCGGCTCCGTTGAATGCCGTGTAGATCGCCAACGGCATGGTGCGGGTGACACCGGCGGCGTTGCCGGCGAACAGGGCGGTGGCCCCGAACTCCCCGAGGGCGCGCGCGAAGCAGAGCACGGTTCCGGCAAGGATTCCGGGGGTGACCAGCGGCAGGGTGATGCGGCGGAACACCGTCCAGCGGCCTGCACCCAGGGTGGCGGCCACCGATTCGAACCGGATGCCTGCGGTGCGGAACGCCCCTTCGACTGAGATCACGAGGAACGGCAGTGCCACGAACGACTGCGCGATCACCACGGCCGCAGTCGTGAATGGAATGCGAATGCCGAACCCGGCGTCGAGCACCGCGCCCAGCAGTCCGTTTCGTCCGAGCAGATAGAGCAGCGCGATACCGCCCACCAGCGGCGGCAAAACGAGCGGAAGCGTTGTGACAGCGCGCAGCACACCGCCGAGCCTGCGGCTGCTGCGTGCGATGACCAACGCCAGCGGGATGCCCACGATGAGACAGATCACGGTCGCGAGCGACGCCGTCTTCAGCGAGAGCAGAAGAGCACTGACCGCTTCGGGCGACGTGATTGCAGACGGCACCGTTCGCCAGTCCACTCGCAGAAACATGCCAAGGATCGGCAGGGTCAACAGGGCCAACCCGATAACAGCTGGAATATACAGCAGCCGCGGAATCTTTCCAGGGGCTACCGGGGTGTGGCGCAAGGCGCTGGACATCAGGGTTTTCCGAAGCCGTAGCCGGCAAGGATCTGCTGGGCTTCCGCCGACAGAGCGAATTGCACGAAGGCGTTTGCCACGGTTGGGTTCGGTGCGTTCGCGAGCACAGCGATCGGGTAGCTGTTCGCCGCTTTCTCCGCACTCGCAATCGGCACGCCGTCGATGGCGCCATCAGCCGCACGCACATCCGTGGTGTAGACGAGCCCGGCATCGGCTTCGCCCAGTTGCACCTTGGTGACGACCGCCTTGACGTTCTGTTCCTCGCTCACCGGGGTCAGATTCACCCCGTCGTCTGTGAGCAAAGTGTTGGCCACCGCGCCGCACGGCACTTCGGGTGCGCAGAGCACGACCTGCAGGCCGGGGGCGACGAGATCGGCCAGGGAGGTGATGTTCTTGGGGTTGCCGGGCTGCACCGCGATCGCCATCGTATTGCTGGCAAAGTCGGTCGCGGGGACGGCAAGCATGCCCGCCTTGTCGGCCCTGGTCATGTTCGCCTGGTCGGCTGATGCGAATACATCCGCGGGTGCTCCCTCGGTCAACTGTGTGACCAGGGTTGATGACCCGTCGAAGGTGATCGGGGGGATGGTGACCCCCGGATGTTGCGCCATGAACACATCAGCCAATTGGGTGAAGCTCGCCGTGAGCGAGGCGGCAGCAAAAATGGTGAGGTCACCGCTGAGTTCATCGGCGGCCGCCGGAGTCTCGACGGCCGGGTTCTGAGACGCCGGGGCGTCGTTCGGCGGCGCAGAGGCCGCAGAGCAGCCGGAGACCAGAAACAGGGCTGCCGCGGAGGCGATAATGGCGAGACGACGGATTGGGGCCATGGGGTCACTCCTGTTGGGTTTCGACGATGACCATGGTGGCCTTCACCACGGCAACTGCGCGAGACCCGACCTCGAGTCCGAGATCGCGCACGGCTTCACTCGACATCAACGAGACGACCCGGTTGGGGCCGCACTGCATCTCGACTTGGGACATCACGGTGTCAGAAAGTATGCCGGTGACAATGCCCACGAACCGGTTGCGTGCGCTGCGGCTCACCTGGGTGCGGTCTTCAGCGGCGTTCGCCACCTCTTGGGCGCGCGCCGCGAGGTCGGCGCCGAGGATCACCTGCCTGCCCGAGGCGTCCTCCTCAGCCGGAACCAGACCGGCGGCGATCCAACGCCGCACGGTGTCGTCGCTCACACCGAGCAGTTCTGCAGCCTCACCAATCCGATAATGCGTCATAACCACGACGATATCATCGCGAATGCGGGAGAATCCATCCCGAATGTCGGAAGATTCGGATACGATACTACCGGCGCGAATGCACAGCATAGAACTTCACCCCGGTCGGCCGTGTGGGATCCAGCCCGATGCGAGACTCGCGGACCTGCAGATCTGGTCCGGCCGGTGGAGGCCTGCATTCGGGTGAGATTCTCTGACTGCATCGCTCACCGCATGGCCCTTCGTGCCCCTTCAAGAAACACTGTGGGCGTTGCGATAGATTCAGCGGAAACCCTGATTGGGATTCATGAAGAGACGGAGTCGGATATCGCGCAGCGAACAGCGCCACGGACACCGGCGCGCAAGCTTGTCCTGTGGGACTTGGACTACACCCTGCTCGACCCGGCCGGGTTTGGCCATTCGTCGATTGATCTGGCTTTCAAGCGACTGTTCTCGGAAGACGCACCGACAGATATCTCGTTCGCCGGCCGCACCGACCGCGCAATACTGGGCGATCTCATCCGCAAGGGCGCCCCCGGGCAGGAAGCTCGTCAGGATGAGCTTCAAGAGCTCGTTGCGGCGCTCGTTGAGCAACGGAACGAGAACCTGGTGGAACATGGCGGAAGGGCACTGCCGGGGGCTCTCCGGGCGCTTGAACGTCTCAGCACAGAAGGCGGGATCATCCAATCTGTACTCTCCGGTAATCTTCGGCGAATCGGGAGGATCAAGGTGGACAGTATCGGCGCGTCGGCCTACCTGGACCTCGATGTGGCCGCATTCGGTGATCACCACGAGATTCGCGCCGATCTGGTTCGGATCGCTGTCGCGGCCGCCGAAGCAAAATATGGCCATGTTTTTGGGGGCCAGGACATAGTGCTGATTGGCGACACTCCGCTGGATATCGAGGCCGCGCTGAATGCCGGCGCGAACGCGATCGGGGTTGCGAACGGTGGCTTCAGCGTCGCCGAACTGGCTGCCGCCGGCGCAACGGTGGCTTTGCCAGATCTGCTCGATTCCGAGGCCATTCTGGCCAGCGTCCTCGGCACTCATCGATAGCGGGCCGGGGACGGCCGGAGAAACCGCTCACGGGGATACTAGGGTGGGAATCGTGAGCAATTCAGATAGTCATCCGCACGTCTCCCCCGCGGGCACCGCAGCTGCGCACACCGGGCTTCCCGCCCCGGGAACACCGGTGTCGATCGAGGACCACCTGGCAACCATCCTCGCCACAGTGTCGACCACAGAACCTGTTCGGATCCCGTTGGCGGAAGCCTTGGGACTCACCCTCGCCGCCGACGTGAACGCACTGGTGCGAGTGCCCGGCTTCGACAATTCCGCGATGGACGGGTATGCAGTCATCGATACCGATGTGGCCACCGCCAGTGCGGAGTCGCCCGTCACCCTTCTGGTGGTCGCCGACCTCGCGGCGGGTACCGACGAAGATCCGTTGCTCGTGCCCGGGCAGGCAGCCCGGATCATGACCGGTGCCCCGATGCCGGCGGGAGCCACCGCCATTGTGCCCGTCGAAGACACCGACGGCGGTGTTGAGACGGTGACAATCACACGCCCTGCCGCGGCTGGGGCTCACCTGCGCCTGGCCGGGGGCGATGTCGAACCGGGCGGACTCGTGCTGACTGCCGGCGACGAGGTCACCGCTCGCCACATCGCCGCAGCCGCCTCGACCGGGCACGCCGACCTCATGGTTTATCCGGCGCCGCGGGTGGGCGTGTTGTCGACGGGAAGCGAATTGGTGAAAGCCGGGGAGCCGCTCAAGCACGGCCAGATCCACGATTCGAATTCTCTGATGCTCGCCGCCCTTGTCACCGCCGCCGGGGCGACGGCGGTGCACCTGGGCTCGGTGTCCGACGACGAGGCAGAATTCGAGCGGATACTCGCCGACAACGCCCACCGGGTCGACGCCTTTCTGCTCTCGGGCGGGGTAAGCGTGGGCGCGTACGACGTGGTCAAGGCGGTGTTGTCCCGAATGGGCTCGGTACGTTTTGTGCGTGTGCCGATGCAGCCGGGCAAGCCACAGGGCTTCGGCGTGTGGGCCGACGGCACCCCGATCTTCGGGCTGCCGGGCAACCCGGTGAGCGCCTTCGTCTCGTTCGAGGTGTTCGTCAGGCCGGCTCTGCGCACAATGATGGGCTGCCGCGAGCCGCAACGGGCGCTGGTACCCGCTGTTGCTGCAGTCGGATGGCGCACCCCGCCGGGTCGCAGGCAGTACATCCCCGTCACCATTCACGCGGAGAAAGGCGTGTCACCCGCGGTGCGCCCATCGGCGGCTGGCGGGTCGGGCTCCCATCTTGTGGCGAGCCTCGCGGCTGCTGATGCCCTGGCGGTCGTCGAAGCCGACGTCGACGAGGTTCGCGCGGGAGACACCGTCACTGTCATGCTGGTGAGACCATGACCGATCCCGCCACCACCCCTGACCAACCGTTCACCCACCTCGACTCGGCGGGCCGAGCCCGGATGGTTGACGTCACCGCGAAGATTCCGACAGTGCGCGAGGCCAGTGCGACCGGTTTCGTGCGGTGCAGCGCGGCCGTGATCGAGGCCCTGCGCTCGGGCACCGCCCCCAAGGGCGATGTTCTGGCGGTCGCCCGGGTTGCCGGCATCCAGGGCGCCAAACGCACGGCGGAGATCCTTCCGTTGGCCCATGTGATCGGCGTGCACGGGGTGACCGTCGACCTCGACGTGCGCGACGACGGAGTGTTCGTGGCCGCAACTGTGCGCACGGCCGATCGCACCGGGGTCGAGATGGAAGCCCTCACCGCAGTGGCGGTCGCAGCCCTCGCCGTGGTCGACATGGTCAAGGGGATGGACAAGACAACCGTGATCGAGAACGTTCAGATCACGGCGAAGTCGGGCGGACGCTCTGGTGATTGGAACCGGCCGGCCGACGCGTAGCCCGCCTGCAACGATCGCGGTTGGCCCCACGTGTTCGAGTGTCCTCAGCGTCGGCAGTGCGCATCGAGTGACGACAAGGCACCCCACTGCATCGGTGACCGCGTAAGAGCGGTCCTTGAACGCCCTGATGCGTCAGTGGTCGCCGCCGTCGAGTTGGTCAAGAATGTGCCCGACCAGCGGCAGCAGCACCTCGAGACCTTCCTGCACCGCTTTCTCCGAGCCGGGTAGGTTCACCACGAGCGTGCGGGAGTCGTCGCCGGCGATGCCGGCAAGCCCGCGGGTGAGCACAGCCATCGGCGCCTTCTTGGCCCCTTCGCTGCGGAGTAATTCGGCGATACCGGGAAGCTCTTTCGTGAGCAGCGGCCGCGTGCCCTCCGGGGTGAAATCGGTCGGGCTGACGCCGGTGCCGCCGCTGGTCACCACGAACCGGGCCCCGTCACCGAGCGCGGCCAGGATCGCTCCGCGCACGCTGTCGACGCCATCGGGAACGATTCGCGCCGCCGAAACCGCGAACCCGGCCTCCTGGAGAAGTTCGACGGCGCGCGGCCCTGACGCATCCGCTCGTTCGCCGCGTGCACTGCGGTCGGAGACGGTGATGACAACCGCGGTCCTTGGTTCTGACGTGTCCATGGCTCCACCGTATCCGGCCCGCCTCACGTGTGCATGCCGCGCATTCGACATACTGTAGAAATCTTCAGGCAACGCGCTTAGGCTGGACACATGACTGCCCAGCCGATTGAATTGAAGACCTCCGCCGACCAGCCTGCACCCGCAACATCCGGATGCGCGTGCGGTGGCACCGACGATGAAGCGCTTGTTCTGGACACGCGGGTGATCCCGCACGCGATCCGGCACGCGACGATCTTCGGTGCGCTGGACTCGCTGGGGGTGGGCATCACCCTGGAACTGGTCGCCAACCACATGCCGGCGCCGTTGCTCGCCCAGCTCGAGCAGCGCCAACCCGGTCAGTTTGACGTGGAGTTGGCTGAAGAGGGCCCTGAGGTCTGGCGCCTGCGCCTCACCCGCACCGGTCGCTGACCTTCCTATTCAGGCCGCTTCGTCGGGCCGCTTCGTCGGGCCGCTTCGTCAGGCTGTCATGTTAGGTAGCCTCGTCAGGTGGCCTCGTCAGGCCGCCTCATCAGGCCGCCTCATCAGATCGCCTCATCAGGACGCTCAGTCGGGCCGAGCCCGGGAGAGCTCGTTGGCGCGTGGGCGCTTCGGCTGAACGCCGAGCAGAAGACTTCGGCCGCATACCTGCGAGCAGAATCTTCGCTGGAGCAACCTGTCCTCCACAGCCCGCCTTTACTGCGATTATGCACAGTATAAAATTGTTCTGACCAGCATTTTCATCCCTAACGAGAATGTCGGTGGCTGGTGCTTGAATGAGAGCATGAACACCCCGACCGGTCAGCTCGAGACGATTAGCGAACAGCTGATGGCACTCACCGCTGGCAACTCGTTCACCGGTCTGTCTGGTGAGGACCTGTTGCGGTTCACCGGGGCCATCGAGCAGGCCGGCCGGCTGGTGGATGCCCTCCGGGTGGCCGCGGCCGCCGAGATCGGGTACCGGTCCCGGTACGAACTGGGCTCCGCCGGGCTTTCCGCGCAGAAGGGCTGCCGCAACGCGGGCGACCTCATCGAGCGCGTCACCCGGGTCTCCGGGCGCACCGCCCGGGACCGCATCGTGTTGGGCGAACAACTCCGCCCGCACTCCTCCCTGACCGGGGACGAACTCCCGGCCCGGTTCCCGGCGGTCGCGGCCGCGTTGACCGGCGGGGCACTCGGGGTGGATGCGGCCTCCGCGATCGTGACCACCCTGCTGCCAGCCCTGCCCACGGCCGGGGTGCTGGCGTTGCAGGGCGCCGAGCACCAGTTGGTGGCGGCCGCGACCGGTACCGGCCCCGACACTCCCGTCCCGGCTGGGGCTGATGAGATCAGGCGTCAGGGCCAGGTGTGGCAGAGCGTCCTCGATCAGGACGGCACCCGGCCATCCGAGGAACGCGTCCTCGCCAAACGGGGCTTCGGTCGAGGGGCCGCCCGGGACGGCCTGATGGTCGGCCGGTACGCGCTCGCGCCGGACGTGTATGCGAAACTGCAACGCGTCTTCGACGCCTATATCCTCACCCGTACCGCGCCGAGGTTCTTCACCGACGAAGAACTCGCCGCCCACCAGTGCGAGAGGGATGACCGCAGTTGGCAGCAGCAACGCCACGACGTGTTCGCGACCATCATCGATGTCATCAGCCGCAGCCGTGACGTGCCCACCATCGGCGGGGCGCCACCGACCGTGTTGGTCAGTGTGCGGGCCGAAGACCTCGACACCAACCCGGATGCCCGGCGGGCCGCCGGGGGTGCCGGGCAGGGTGGCGGTGGCGGTGGCCGGCGGGCTGCCGGGCACGGTGGTGGTGGTGTCGGGCACGGTGGTGGTGGTCTCGGGCGCGGTGGTGGTGTCGGTCATATCGACGGGCTGGGTATCCCGATGTCGTTGCGCACGGTGAAACAATACGCCTGCACCGGCGGCACCCAACAGGTGCTGATCGGCGCGAACGGGGCGGTGGTGGCGTTGGGGACTGAGCAGCGGTTGTTCAACCGGCAGCAACGCCGGGCGATCAACCTCCGGGACGGCACCTGCATCATTCCCGGGTGCACGATACCGGCGTACTGGAGTGAGATCCACCACGTCATCCCCGACAGCCAGGGTGGGCCCACTCATACGAACAACGGTGTTTCGTTGTGTTGGTATCACCATCGCACGATCGATACGTCGGGCTGGCAGATCCGTATGATCGACGGGGCACCGCAGGTGAAAGCGCCCCGGTGGCTGGAAACGAACGCGAAATGGCGGCCCGCCGGCACAAGCCCCACCCAGCTCGCCCGCACCCTCGAACAACGTCGTGCCCGATCGGCGGGGCAGCCCAGTACCGGTCCGCCCGCGCGACCGACCCTTCGGCCACCCGGGCAAACCGAACCTGGAGCACCTGGGAATTCCGAGCGGCGAACGCTGGGAGAACCACCCCCGTGACCACCGCCGAGACCACTCGAGAGATCGAGCGAATCATGCGGTCGAGTGCCCGTCTCTCCCTCGAGTGCCATCGAGATGAGAGTCAGACCCACGCGTCGAACGGGGTGGGCCTGCGCTGGTCGCAGCATTGACTGGCCTTCAACGCAGCCGCCCGAAAAACCCTCAGCTCAGCAGGGAAACCTTCACTCAGCCGCTCCCGTAAGCAAGACCTCGACCAGACCGAGGCTGCAGCCTGAGTCAGATGCGCCACCCACCGCATTGTTACTCGGTGACGTGGAAGACTCCGGCCGCACCGCGCTCGGCATCGACCATCACGTGGTTCACAAAGGGATAGTTGCCCGCTTCCGGGAATGTGAGCTCGACGAATCCGCCCTGGGCAACCGCGAGGTCAAGTACCTGTGATCCGCCGGTGCCGGTGCTTCCGCCGTTCTTGAGCGTGTACTCGCCCTCCTTGAACACCGTGTCGAACTGGCCACCGATGACGTGGAACGCCTCGGACCGGTTGGGGCCGGGATCCAACACCCAGATGCGCACCTTCTCACCGACCTTAGCCGCCAACGGCCGATACTTGTACTGGTTCGCATACCCGTTGAACACCACCAGGTCGGGCTCTTCTGCGGTGACCTTGGCCGCATCGACCTCACCGCTCTGTGGGCCGAGGTAGTACTCCGACTGCAGCAGCACATACTCACGGTCGACCGGCTCCAGCCCTGCCGGGTCGATGATCACCGCCCCGAACATGCCATTGGCGATGTGGGCCGACATGGGCATGGTCGAGCAGTGATACATCCAGATCCCCGAGCGGGTGGCCGTGAAGACGTAATCGAGACTCTCTCCGGGGCCGATGGTGCGCATCGGCTTGTCCGGGGCGAGAGCTCCCGCATGGAAATCGATCGAATGCCCGATCGACCCGTCATTGGTGAGCGTGATCTCGAACTTGTCACCCACCTTGCCGCGCAGGGTCGGGCCGGGAGCCGTTCCGTTGTAGACCCACAGGCGTTGGCTCACCCCGGGTGCCACATCGACGACCAGGTCGGTCACGGTGAGGGTCAGGCGATGCACCGCGGCCGCCGGTGCAGGCGCCAAGGCCGCATCGTAGGCGGTGAAGTCGGCACCCGGTTCCTTCATCAGGTCGATGTCATCAGCGGCTGAGGAACCCCCGGTGGCACCGTCTCCCCTGTGTCCCAGGTGTCCTGCGTCCGGTGCTGGGGTCTCGGCCTGCCCGGGCGCCTGCGCCCCCTCGGACGGGCCGCCGATCACCCGCACTTGGAAGACCATGCCCAGTTGCCGGTGGCCGGTGATCGAGCACCACCCGTCGAGGTCGGAACCGATGACGCCGGCGTCGACCGTTTCGAAAGCACCGGGGGACATCCGACTCGACTGCACGCCGTTGGCCAGAGTCAAGTCGTGCACCATGTCATCGGCGTTGGTCAGCTCGATCACCAGTTGGTCACCGTAGGGTACTTCGATCACATCTGGGGTGAACCGCATGTCTTTCATCGTCATCTGCACAGTGGTGGTCTTCCCGGATGCCTCGACCCCAGACGACCCGCCGACTCCGATGCCTGCACCCGCCGGGTCGAGTGCGACCCCAAGCGTCACCACGAGCACCAGGGCGCCAGCGGCCGCCACCAACATTCCACTTCTGGAATGCATTTGGGCAGATGCCGCCTCGGCTGCCTCCTCGTCGGTTACCTTCACCCGAGCGCGCGGTCTCTCGGTCGGATTCGCCTCCGTGCGCACCCTGCGCGCAACGACGATGGCGCGCACAGCGAGAATCAGGAACCAGAGCAGCATGGCGTAGACCAAGAACGACACGGTCACCTTCACGAGGCTCGGCAGTGGCGCCAGGTACAGCAGTGAGCCGGCGTTGATCACCGTCACCCGGAATACCGCCGCCTGGTCGAGCACAGCGTTGGTCGCCTTCGTCACGGTCGGCCCACCACCTAGTACCACAGGCAGCAGATAGCTCATCGCCCCCGACACGATCTGCGCGACGAACCCGACCACGAATGCCGGCACCAGGATCTGCATGCCGTTGATGGCATCTGCCCAGCTCGCCGACGTGATGACCACGATGGCGAGTGCCGCGACACAGCCGGCCAGCCAGAGCAGGGCCATTCCGATGCTCCAGCCGGCGAAGTTCTGGGGTGGCATTTGCTTGGCCTGTCCGAGCGCGGGCACGAGCACCATGATCACGCCGGCCAGATAGACCAGCAGGCCGACACCGACACCGATCTGCAGATCGAAGACGCTGGCCGCAGTCACGAGTAACAGCCCGAAGACCAGAAGGGGCAGAGACCTGCGGGCGGCCACCTGTGCGGGCTCGGTGATCTTCGCGTGCAATACAGTCGGCCACAGCAAGATGACGGTGCCCAGCACGGTGAGGCCGACCCACCCGAACAGGTTCAAGCTGATGTGGGCCAGATAGAGACGGTCGTGCACCGCCGCTGTGACATCGGCTCGAGCCATCCATACCCCGAGTCCGACCCCCACGGCCAGGGCGAGGCTGGCCGCGATGTAGAACCCGACCAGTTTGCCGAAGCGTGACGGAAGCGCCGTCTTCAACTGCTGGCCGAGGCTTGAGGCGTGTACAACGGCGACCAGTCCGACGATGATCCCGCCGGCGAGCACGATTGCCCACTGGCCAGCGACGATCCCGGTCGCCACCAGCACCGCCCCGACCGTGTGCCCGGCGAGCCGGAGAGCGTGGGAGCGCCTGCCGAAGGCGGCCGGATGCCGAACCAAAGTATCGGCAAAATGCTGGCTCCAGATCAGGATGGCAGTGGTAGCGGCCCCCAGAAGCATCGTGTGCACCATCAGCCATCCGGCCTCGGGAATGCCGCGATGCGCAAATGCGACTACCGCGGCGACCACCGCCCAGGCCAGGACCACGGAGTTCATCAGCACGTACCAGGTGCTGCGCGGGATGGAATCGATCCATCCCGTCTTTTGAGTGTCTTTACCCGATGGCGGCAGAAGGGAGGTGTTCACGCCCGCCCACCGTTCGACATGGCGGGCGGCACATCCGAGACCGCATCGACAGTCCCAGCCGTAGCCGCGTCCGCGTCGTGCCTGGTGATCCGGGGCTCTCGCACCACCGCGGGCACACCGATGATCACCGACGCGGCGGCGAGCACCACGAACAGCAGTACCGCCACCACGTTGAGGATGCCGCCCCACTGCACCAATATCGGTGTGTCCGTTCCGTCACCGGCGATCACGCGCAACACGAGAGACAGGTTCAACAACAGCACCGGCAGGTACAGGATGGGCCGGTACGGCAACGGTTTGCGCAACACGGCCGGTAGGATCACCGGGGCGTGCGCCATGATCATCGACATGGTGAAGCCCAGGAAGATCGCGTGCAGCACCGCGTCATAGGCAGGCCCGGAGTCAACCGGCCCCACCACCAGCCACACCCCGCCGGCCAGGGCCAGCCAGAAGTATCCGGCCAGCAGGCAGGCGGCGATGTACCGGGGCAGGCCGGAGGCGCGCACCAACCGGGTGGCGACGTCGTACAACAGCAGCCAGACAACCATGGCCAGAAGTGCCAGGCCGGTGATCGGGTATCCCCAGTCGGGCCAGAGCAGTGTAGCGAGCGCACCCCCGGTGAATGCAAGCGCCAGCACCAGCACCCAACGCTGCGCGCGCTCGGTGATGACGACCACCCGGGCCAGTTCCACGCGTTCGCCCACAATCGTGAGAATGAGGAACACAGCCATCGACGGCACCAGGTACGGCACATCCACTCCGACCGCCCACAGCGCGGTCGCCGCGACTCCCATCACCGCGCCGAGTGCCTGGAGCGCAACCGCCATCATCGCCTGCCGCCGCCAGACCCCGATGTAGATGAGAGGCAGCACAACGCACCCCAGCAGCAGCGACCATTGCCCGACCCGGAGCGGCGCGCCGGTCAGCAGCAACACTCCGCCCACCCCGAGCAACGCTGGCGACAAGTACCCCCACCAATAGCGCATGGCGACGGCTCGTTCCAAGGCGATCACGGTGCCGATGAACCCGAAGACCATCAGCGGGCCGTGCAGGTCGGGCAAGCGGTCGGTGGTCACCGGGGCGGCCACGCCGAGTAGCAGCAGGCCGGCATCCAACCCCGCCAATAGGGCGATCGCGCCGGGAATCAGGAATGCAAGTCGCACGCCGGTGCGGGCTAGAGGTGAACGCCGCACGGGGAGGCTCGCGTCGGTGGAGCGCAGCTGTCCGGAAGTTCGCTTGATCGGTTCCGCGCCTTCCCTGCCGTTGACCTGTGAACTGGTCTGCAATCTCGGCTCCGCAGATGCGGCAGACTTCTTGCGGGCAGTCACGACTCAATCGTATCGAGTGAACCTGCAGAGCGTCCCCTCGTCTCAAGATCTCAGGATCCTCAGGCCCTAAGATCCTAAGATCTCAGGGCCACAGCCCCGCAGGATCTCAGTGCCACACCCCCTCAGTGCCTCAGGACCTCAGGACCTCAGGACCCCAGGACCCCAGGGCCGCAGGGCCGCAGGGGGCGACGATGGTGATCCCGGCGCCGGCCGATTCTCCCATGGCCACGAAGGCATCGCCCGCGTCGGCCAACCCGATGACGCGGCTGACGAGCAGGTCAGGGCGTAGCTCTCCGGATGCCACAAGCTCGAGCATGCCCGGATAGTCGGCTGCGGCCATCCCGTGCGAACCGTACACTTCGAGCTCCAGGGCGATCACCCGGTCCATCGGAAGGGCCGTCAGCGCGGCCTCGCCCAAAAGCAGGCCGATCTGCACATGCCTGCCCCGCCGACGCAGACAGTGGATGCTGGTGCGGGCCGCCTTCGGATGCCCGATGGCGTCGATGCCGACGTGTGCCCCACCCCCGGTGATCGCAATCACTTCGGCCCGAACTGCGGCGTCGTCTGCGGCATCGAGCACCACTTCCGCGCCCAACTCGCCGGCACGCTGCAGCGCCGCTGCTGACAGGTCGATCGCGATCACTCGCGCCCCGAGAGTCGTCGCGATCATGACGGCGGAGAGCCCGACCCCGCCACAACCGACCACCACCACCCATTGGCCGGCGGCCACCCGCGCGTGCACCCTCAGCGCGCGATAGGCGGTGGCGAACCGGCAGCCGAGCGATGCAGCTGTGGCGAAATCAACGGCATTCGGGAGTCGCACCAGGTTGAAGTCCGCCACCGGAACCGCGACAAGTTCGGCGAACGACCCCTGATCGGTGAACCCGGGTTGGCGCTGATCCGGGCAGACCTGGGCCTCGCCGGCCAGACAGTAGTCACACGCGCCGCAGCCGAGCACGAACGGGGCCGTCACCCGATCGCCGACCTGCCAGCGGCGCACGGTGGGCCCAACGGCCACAACCACCCCGGCGTATTCGTGGCCGGGAACCTGCGGCAGTTCGACCGGGTCGTGCCCCTGCCAGGAATGCCAGTCGGAACGGCAGAGTCCAGTCGCTTCAACCCGTACCAGCACGCCGTCGGCCGGGCAGGTGGGTTCTTCAATCTGTACCAGGCGCGGTGGCACGCCGTAGGCGTCGTATTGCAGTGCTTTCATGGCTCAGGTACGTGCGATCCGGCTAGCGGCGTCGCCGGGTGCCGAAGATTCCACGCACCACCTCGTTGATGATGCTCTTCGCCACCGGCGACCCCAACGCCTCTTCGAGCGGGGACTTCTGTTGCCGGGTTGTCGTCGTGCGCTTCGTCGTCTGACGGGAGGCGGTCTGGCGGAGGATCCGGTCGTACTCCGCCTGGGCCGCCTTCTGTGACTTGGCCTGCTCTGTAGCAGCATCCTTTGCCGCCTTCGCCTGGGCCGCGGCAGCTTGCGCTTGCGTCTTCGCCTGCTCCTCGGCTGCCCGTGCCGCCTCAACGACCGCTGCAGCGGCGTCCATCTTTCGAGCCAGCATCTCCCTGGCAGAATCGCGGTCGATCGCGGTGCCGTACTTGGGCAGGAGCGGTGATCCCGAAATGGTGGCCTGAATCTGAGCCTCCGGCGTCGGGTCCATCGACCCCTGCGGGGCACGCAACCTGGTCCAGGCGACCGGGCTGGGTGCGCCCTTCTCGTTCATCACCGTCACGATCGCCTCACCGATCGACAGCGAGGTGAGCACCTGCCCGAGATCGTAGCCGGAGGTGGGGTATGTCGACACGGTTGCCCGCAGTGCCTTCGCGTCATCCGGCGTGTGCGCCCGCAGCTGGTGCTGCACCCGTGAACCGAGCTGGGCCAGAATGTCGTTGGGCACATCTTTCGGGGTCTGGGTGACGAAGAAGATACCGACGCCCTTCGACCGGATCAGACGCACTGTCTGAGTGATCGACTCCAAGAAATCCTTCGACGCGGTGCGGAACAGCAGATGGGCCTCATCGAAAAAGAACACCAGTTTCGGCTTGTCGGTGTCGCCCACCTCGGGCAGGTCATTGAACAGATCGGCAAGCAGCCACATCAGAAAGGTGGAGAACAGGGCCGGCTTGTCCTGCACACCGGGCACCTCAAGCAGGCTGACGATTCCGCGGCCGTCGGCCGTGGTGCGGATGAAGTCGGCCGTGTCGATCTCGGGTTCCCCGAAGAAGACATCGGCGCCCTGGTCGGCGAAGGTGATCAGCTCCCGCAGGATCACCCCGACGGTGGCGGGGGAAAGGCCGCCCAAATCCTTCAACTCGTCCTTGCCTTCGTCGGTGGTCAGGTACGTGAGCACGGCGCGCAGATCACCCAGGTCGAGCAACGGAAGACCCTTTGTATCGGCGTAATGAAAGACCAGACCAAGGCTGGACTCTTGGGTGGGATTGAGACCCAGGACTTTGGAGAGCAGCAACGGGCCAAATCCTGACACGGTCGCCCGGATCGGAATGCCCTGGCCGAGCCCACCGAGGGCGAAGTACTCGGTCGGTGATGCCGCCGCCTGCCAGTCCTGCCCGATCGACTGCGTACGTGCCAGGAGCTTCGGGCCGCCTGCCCCGGGTGAGGCGATCCCGGACAAGTCTCCCTTGATGTCGGCGGCGAAGACCGGCACCCCGGCGGCGGAGAGCTGTTCCGCGAGCACCTGCAGGGTTTTGGTCTTGCCTGTTCCCGTGGCACCGGCCACCAGCCCGTGCCTGTTGAGCATGCCCAGCGGGATGCGCACCTGCACGTCGGCGCGAGCATCGCCGTTGACGAGGGCCCCCATCTGAAGCGCACTGCCGGCGAACGCATAGCCGTCGGCGATCTTCTGCACAGCTTCGTCACTGAGCGGGCCGGCGGTCGTATCAGATTCTGGAGCGGGAGATTGGGGCGCGGTTGGTGCCTCTCCGCCTGCCGATGGCGCCTCTGCCGGGGCGGGCTCTGCCGGGGCGGGCTCTGCTGAGGCGGGCTCTACCGAGGCGGGCTCTTCCGACATGGGCTGGTTCGGGGTGGGCTGCGCCGGGGCGGGCTGCGCGGCTCCTTGCTCCGAAACTACCGACTGCTCGCGACCCGCGGTCTCGGCCGCGGCCTCGGCGGCGGCCTGCGCCTGCGCGGCTGCCTCCTGGGCGCGCTGCACCGCGGCTTCGGCCTCTTCCTGCGCCTTCGTGGCCGCCGCTATTGCTGCGGCGGCGGCGGCCTGTGCCTGCTGAACCACGTCATCCGTCATGGGTTCAGCCTAATCACCACCGAGGCAGTCCGCCCCGCATACGGCGCACCCGCGCGCACGGCTTTCGCAGCGGAGTTCGCCACCCAGAAGATTCAAGGCCGCACCGCGTAAACTGCGGTCGTGGTCGCGATCAACCTGGGAATGCCCAAAGTCCCCGAAACCCTCGCTCCCCGTCGCGCGAGCCGCCAGATCAGGGTGGGAAACATACTCGTGGGCGGCGGCGCACCGATCAGCGTGCAATCCATGACGACGACCAAAACGACCGACATCGATGGCACCCTGCAGCAGATCGCCGAGCTCACCGCAACGGGCTGTGACATCGTTCGCGTTGCTGTGCCCACACGGGAAGACGCGCAGGCCCTGGCTGCCATCGCCGGCAAGAGCCAGATCCCGGTGATCGCCGACATCCACTTCCAGCCCAACTATGTCTATGCCGCCATCGATGCCGGCTGCGCTGCAGTGCGCGTGAACCCGGGCAACATCAGAAAGTTCGATGACCAGGTCGGCGAGATCGCGCGTCGTGCCCGCGCTGCCGGGGTAAGTCTCCGAATCGGAGTGAACGCCGGGTCGCTGGATCCGAAGCTCCTTGAGAAATATGGACGGGCCACCCCGGAGGCTCTCGTGGAGAGCGCGGTGCAAGAAGCGTGCCTGTTCGAGGAACACGATTTCCACGATTTCAAGATCTCTGTGAAGCACCATGATCCCGTCGTCATGGTGAAGGCGTATCGATTACTCGCCCAGCGCGGTGATTGGCCCTTGCACCTCGGGGTGACCGAGGCCGGGCCGGCGTTCCAGGGAACAATCAAAAGCGCCGCGGCGATGGGCATACTGCTCGCTGAGGGCATTGGGGATACCATCCGAGTGTCGCTTTCCGCTCCTCCGCCGGAGGAGATCAAGGTGGCCCTCCAGATCCTGCAGTCGCTGGGTCTGCGCGAGAAACGGCTCGAGATCGTCTCCTGCCCCAGCTGCGGTCGGGCCCAGGTTGATGTCTACAAACTGGCCGACGAGGTCACCGAGGGACTGAAAGAGATAACGTTCCCACTTCGAGTCGCTGTGATGGGATGTGTCGTCAACGGCCCCGGCGAGGCACGCGAGGCCGACCTCGGGGTCGCCGCCGGTAACGGCAAGGGCCAGATCTTCGTCAAGGGAGTAGTGATCAAGACCGTCCCCGAGTCGGAGATTGTGGCTACGCTGATCGCAGAGGCCGGTCGTATAGCCAGGGAAATGCCCGCAGCCGATTCCGAGATCGGTTCCCCCGTGGTGGCCGTCGGCGCCCGCTGAAGAAATGGAGATCAAGATGACATCTCGAGATCACGTGACACCTGAGCAACTGGAGACAATCCGGTCGATCATGAAAAGCACGCGCATTGCAATGCTGACCACCATCGACTCAGACGGCGCTCTGCACGCTCACCCGATGACAGTTCAAGACGCTGAGTACGACGGCGACTGCTGGTTCTTGGCGTCAGACGAATCGGATGCTGTACGACAGTTACAGGCGAACCCCAGCGTCAACGTGGCCTATTCGGGTTCGTCCCAATGGCTGTCTGTCGCAGGCAAGGCCGAGGTCGTGCGCGATGAGGCGAAGAAGAAGGAATTGTGGAACACCTTCACCGAGGCCTGGTTCACCGACGGTGACACCGATCCTTCAGTCATTCTGATCCACGTCACGGCCCAGTCCGCGCAGTATTGGGACAGCCCAGGCCGAGTTGTGACCTTGGTGAGCATGCTCAAGGCCAAGGTGACGGGTGAACAGCCGGAAGCGGGGGATTCTGCCTCGGTGGAGATGTGAACCTGCCGGTTTTTCGCTGAACACGCCGTGAGATAACTCAAACACGCAGCCTCGGCCGAGCCGGATCGGCCGTCGCCGGGCTGTCCGCGCTGGTCGGTGCGGCGAAGAACAAGCCGCGAAGAACCGAAACGTTCAACGTTTCCCCCACGAGCGGGCGCCTCCCCGACACCTCGATGCGAAGGTCCTGCCCGCAGTAGCCCAACACGACATCGTAGCCGGCGCGATCGAAGAGAACCGACTTGACGGTGCCGACACTCGTCGTCGCGGATGCGGCCCCGTCGACTCGCACATCGTTCGGCAGTATGGCCAGCGTTCCGGCGCCCGAGGCTGATTGCTCATGTTCGATCCGTTCGACCGGCAAGCGGGCACCAGTGAAATCAGTGTGGAACTCGGGGGCGCCATCCGCCGATTCGACCAGACGCCCGGCCACGATCGTCGCATCATTCAGGAACGTGGCCATGAACTCACTGGTCGGGTTCGCGACCAGTTCCTCAGGCCTGCCGACCTGCTCAACCGAACCGTAGTTCAGGGTCACGATGCGGTCGGCCAGCGACAGCGCCTCAGATCTGTCGTGGGTGACGTGCATGACGGTGAGGCCGAAATCGGTGACGAGCTCCTTCAGCTCCATTCGCAGTCGGTGGCGCAGAGGCTCGTCCAGGCTGGAAAGCGCCTCATCCAGCAGCAGAGCAGCGGGTCTCGTCACGAGCGCACGGGCGAGGGCCACTCGCTGGCGCTGACCACTGGACAGAGTCGCCGGCCGGCGCTCCTCGGCACCGGGCAGTCCCACTGTAGCCAGGGCGTCCGCAACCCTGCCCTGCCTCTCGGCCGCCGGCACCTTCTGGAGTTTCAGCGGGTAGGCGACGTTCTGCCCGACCGTCCAATGCGGCCAGATGGCGTGCTGCTGGAACACCATTCCGAGCCTCCGACGTTCCGGCGGCAGCCAGGTGGCCGGCCCAGAGACCAGTTGGTCGCCGATGTGAATGGTGCCGGATTGCGGCCGGATGAATCCGGCGATGGCCCGCAGCAGGGTCGTCTTGCCGGCGCCGCTCGGCCCTATCAGAGCGAGGAACTCCCCGTCGGCGACCTCGAGGGTCACATCGTGCACGCCGGTGCTCGTCCCCTGGTAGGTGACATTCACCCGATCGAGCCTAATTGTTGACATAAGACCGAACCGCTTTCTGTGCTGACTGGTCCACACCATCGCCGCGGGAGGCCACGACCCCGAGCCCCAGCAGCCCCACAATGACCACGAGCAGGGAGAGGCTGGCCGCCGCGCTGAAATCCCCGGACTGTTGGAGATCAAAAATTACCACCCCGAGCGTACGCGTGCCGGGAGCCGCCAGTAACACCGAGATGGTCAGCTCACGTACCGCGGTCAGCGCCACCAGCAGTGCACCGGCGGCGGCGGCGGGAAGGGCGGAACGCCAACTGATGTCGATCATCGCGCGCACCGCAGAAGCGCCGGAGATGCGGGCCGCCTCCTCCATACTGTCGGATGCCGCGGCAAGCGGGGCGCGCACCGATTGCACCACGAAAGCCACGAATGCGGTGACGTAGGCCAAGAGGATCACCCAGCTGGTGTTGTACAGGCCGACCCAGATCCCCGCGATGATCCAGCCGACCCCGATGACCAACCCTGGAATGGATTGCGGCAGGGTTGACGCAAGGTCCATCAGCACGTTTGTGCGACTGCGCGTGCGAGTGATCAGACTGCCGATCGCCAGACCGAGAATGCCGCAGATGAGCGCGGCCGAGATCGAAAGGACCACGCTGTTGATGATGCCGTTCAACGCGCCCGGATACGCGATCGCGTCAGTGAAGTTCGAGAACGTCATGGTCTGCCAGGTGAGTGGGACACCCGGCGCCGGTATCAATGACTGGTTCAGCAGGGCTATCAGTGGGAAAAGGGCAATCACCGCGGCCACCGCCCAGCTGACCACAGAAACCGGCGTGCGGCTGCGCCCGAGTTCTATGGCTGGCGGGGCGCCCCCGTCAGCCTCGAATTGCACAGAACGCGACAGTCTGCGCTGAACCAGTACGGCGATGACCGCGACCAGAAGCAGGACCAGGCCGATTGCGGCGACGACCTGCAACGGGTTGTCGAGCACGGAGGAGACCAGATATTTGTAGATCAGGGTCGACAGTGTGTAGTAGCGCACCGGAAGTCCGAGTATCGCGGGAATCCCGAAGTCAGAGAGGTTGGAGACCGCTGTCAGCGTGAATGTGGCTATCAGCGCCGGGCGGATGAGCGGCAACGTCACATCTCGCAGTGTCCTCAGCCGACCGGCACCGGCCAGCCGCGCCGCTTCCTCGAGACTTGTGGGCACGCGCCGGAGGGACGCAGAGATGATGATGTACGCCGCCGGGTAGGAGTGGATCGTGAGTAACGCAGTGATACCCACGGGACCGTAGAGGGAGAAGACGGGCTCGGAGCTGCCCACGAGCCCGCTGACTGCCTGGGTGATATCGCCCGATGGCCCGAGCAGCGAGAGCCAGGCGATCGCTCCGATGAAAGGGGGAACCAGGAACGGGCTGAAGTAGAGCAGCCGCAGGTGACGCCGGCCACGAACATCGGTGCGGTCCAGAAGCACGGCCAGGCCCGCGCCGATCAGAGTGGCGAGCAAACCACTCACCCCGGCCGTCACCGCACTGTTGATCGCCGCCTGCAGCACATCCCGGCCCACCAGCGCGGAGACGACGCCGGGGTTCAATGCCAGAACTACAACCGCGACCATGGGCAGCGCGAACGTCACGGCGAGACAGCCCAGCACCACGGCCCGGAGGGTGACGATTCCGGGGCCGTTCCCCGGAACCTGGCTGCGCATCATTTCTCTGGCACCGCTGCGGACCCTACCCGTCGAGCAGTGAATTGAAGAGCTTCACAGCAGCGTCCTGCTTCGCGGCAATAGACGCGATATCAGGCTCGAGAAGGGTGAGCTCCGAGAGGGGAACGGCGCCTTTTGGAGTTCCGACATCTTCGCGAACCGGAAGGTAGTTCTGCGCGACGGCGAGTTTCTGCCCCTTTTCGGAGATCAGAAAGCTCACGAACGCCTCAGCGGCCGGCTTGTTCGCGGAGGATTCGAAGACTGCGGCGGGCTGGCTGATGTACGGCACCCCTTCGGACGGATAGATGGTGCCGATCGGCGATCCCTTGGCGGCGAGGTCGCGCACCAGGTAGTCGACCACGATGCCGAGCGGGGGCTGGCCCTCCGCGATCGCCTGCGAAACCGGCCCATTGCTCTGCAGCACGGACGGATCGTTGGCGACCAATGCCTTCAACCACGGTTCGCCGAGGCTCGGAGTGTCCAGCCACAGCGCTGTGTTGAATGCGGCCGCGCCGGAGACGTCTGGGTTGGGCATGGCGATTTTGCCCCGGTAGATCGGGTCAGTGAGGTCTTTCCACGACGTGGGCCTCGCCACGGTCATGTTCGTGTTGTAGGCGATGATGGTGGGTATGATCCGGGTGCCCACGTAGTACCCCTGCGGGTCGACAACACTGGGCAGGAGGTTCTTCGCCTCCTGGGGCACGAACTTGGCCAAGAGGTTCTGCACCTTGAACTTCTCAAACGTGGGCGCGTCCGCGGCCAGAAGAACGTCGGCGCGGACTCCCCCGGCCTCTTGCTCGGAGGCAATGCGCGCAGTGAGTTCACCCGTGGCCGCTCGATAGAGGTTGACCGTCACATCGGGGTAGTCCTCGTTGAACGCCTGGATCACCTCGGTGATCTTGTTCTCCGGCTCTGAAGTGTAGAGGGTTATCTCTCCGCTCGGCGCTTCACCGCCCGGCGCTTCGCTGGCCGGCGGCCCGGTGGCTGGGCTCGGCTGGGCGCTGGGCAGGCTTGTCGCGCACGAGGCGAGCGAGACCGCGGTCACGGCGCTCACGATTATCAGTACTAGCCTGCGCCGATCGATCATGGTGATTCCTCCTGGTGGGGGTGTGCCACTACCGCATCTGAGACCCGAAGTTCTGGGTCGTGAACCGTGAGCTCCTAGTTATTGGCCTTTGCCTTGCCTGCAATCTTCTCGCGTTCTTCACGTTCCGTGCCAGAAATCTTCCGCGGGGACAATCGAATGGTCGCAAGCAGACCGAGCACGAGGAAGCCCGATGCCGCGAACGCGGAGTTGCGGGTACCCGCACTGAACGAGTCTCGCGCCGCATCGACGATTGGCGCGCCCTGGGATTCCAGGCCGGGGATCGCCCCTCCGGCGCTGACCACCACGGCATCCACGACCTCGCTGCGCGCGGCTTCAGGAACTCCGAGGTCGGACAGCTGCGAGTCGAGCGCGGCGCCCGTGGAGACGAACAGGACGGTGCCGAGGATCGCGATACCGAGCGCGGAACCGATCTGCCTGGCAGTGCTCGCCGTTCCGGAGCCCTGACCGCTCTGGTCTATCGGAACGTCGGCGAGAACCACACCAGTCAATTGCGCGGTCGCCAGTCCCACTCCGATCCCGTAGACGAACAGGAACGGCACGATCGTCAGCCAGGAGGCGTTCGCGGTGATGACGAAGCCCAACCCGGTCACACCCACGATCTCGGCAGCTATGCCGGCGCGCACGATCGTGACCGGGGTCACCTTCTGCCCGAAGGCCCCAGACAGCGCGCTGGCCACGAACGAACCGATGGCGAGTGCGAGCAGCACGAAACCTGTCTGGAGGGCGTCGTAGCCGAGCACATTCTGCAACCACAGCGGCAGCGACAAGATGATGCCGAATTCTCCGAGGGAGACGATCATTGCCGCGATGTTGCCGTTGCGGAAGGAGGGAATGCTGAACAGCGCGAACGCGAGCAGGGTCGACCTTCCGGCCCGCTCGCGGTGAACGCCCCACCAGACGAATGCTGCTCCGGCACCAACAGCCAGCGCGAAGACCAGAGGGATCGGCGACAGTGCGTACGGCCAGGATGCATTTGCGATGGCGCGATCCCAGCTCGGATTGACCAGCCACCACCCATAGTTGCGACCCTCGATCAACCCGAAGACCAGGGCCGCGCTGGCCACCACCGACAGGATGGCGCCGACCACGTCGATGCGGCGCGCAGGGCCCGAGTCTCTGGATTCGGCCACGCATACGAGCACTCCGACGACGATGATGAGTGCGAGTGGAACGTTGATTCCGAACGCCCACCGCCACGAGTAGTAGGTGGTGAGCCAGCCGCCCAACAATGGGCCGAGCGCAACCATTCCACCGATTGTCGATCCCCAGACGGCGAAGGCGATCCCGCGCTCCTTGCCCCTGAAGGTGGTGTTGATCAAGGAGAGGGTGGTGGGCAGAACCATCGCGCCGCCGATTCCCTGAATGATCCGCGCCCCGATCAGTAGGTCGCCCGACTGCGCCAGAGCGGCGAACACCGAGGCTGCGGCGAAAATGACCACGCCGACCAGCAGGATGCGCCGACGACCGTAACGGTCGGCGATGGTTCCGAAGACGAGCAGGAGTGCGGCGAAGACCAAGGTATAGCTCTCCTGCACCCATTGCACCTGGGTCGATGTGATGTGCAGGTCGTTGACGATCGACGGGATGGCCACATTGACGATCGTCGAATCGACGATGATCAGGGCGACGGCGATGCTGATGAAGACCAGTCCCGCCCAGCGGCGGCGCGCGGAGGTCATGCGGTCACCTGTTGGGCACGCAGCCGCCAGAGGATGGTCGCAGCCAGCACGGCCGCCACCGCGATGATCGCGGTGATCGCGGTGGGAGTGGAGAGCAGTTCGCCGGAGAGACGGGCATGTGCCAGCCACGTGAGCCCCCAGCACAGTGAGACGGCGGGCGCCAACCGGCCGCGACCGGCGACGGCCAGCCCGATTCCGACCAGTCCGGCCACGGCCACGACCGCGATCGCCCACGCGGTGGCAGGGATCCCCCAGCCGGAGAACCCGATGGCTGTGAGCCATGAGGTGATGTTCGCGGCGGTCGCCACACACACCCAGCCCAGATACAGACCCATCACACCGTCGACGACCACGGCCTCGACGACACCGGATCCCGGCGTGCGCCGATAGAGCACAAAGATCCAGGCGAGCACCGCAAGCAGTGCGACGATCACGACGACGCTGAATGCGAGCCAGCCGGCCTGAATGCTGAGGATCCACGCCGCGTTCAACACGAGGGAGGCCGCGATCGGGTAGCCGAGCCTGCGCTGCCTGCCACTCGCGGCCTGGGCGGGCAGGAATTGCCACACCGTGTAGGCGACCAGGCCGAGGTAGATGACACTCCAGATCGAGAATGCGGGCACGGCCGGAGCGATCAACGTGGCATCCGCGCCGAGGGCACCACCGGCGGCTTCGGCTATCGGCGTGCCGCCGAGTGCCCCCGATCCGACAAGCGATCCAGCCACGGCGGCCACCATGCAGACGGCGACCGTGACCTGACGGATGCGGTCGCCGGTGTTCGGCCCGGCGTCAGCGAGTGGCTGGGCTGAAAGTGTTTCTACGGGTTGCCGTGTGTGCTGCGTGAACTGTGTCATGTGAGGTCACATCCTTTCGAGTGCGTAGGCGATGAGTAGCATCGTCACAAGGAATCCGACCGTGTAGTTCAGCCAGATGAAGCGTTTCCAGCCACGGTTGGCCATTCCCGAGTTCTCATCCGTGACAAAAAAGTAGGGCGCGGCGGTGGCGATGTAGGGCAGTACGAGCACAGCCGCCAAAAGGCCGGGCCACTCGGTGAAGAGCATGAGCACTCCTGCGGCTGCCCAGGCGATGATGGAGAAGCGAACGGTCCAGTGCGCGCCCATGACAGTCGCGATGGATTGGATGTTTCCTGCCCGGTCGGGCATCACATCCTGTACGGCGCCGAATGCATGACTGGCGATGCCCCAGAGGAAGAATGCCCCCACCACCGCCAACAGTTGGGGGGTGAACTGTGCGCCTGCGAGCACCAATCCGTAGACGGCCGGGCTGACGAAGTGGGTGCTGGAGGTCACCGAGTCAAGGAACGGTCGCTCCTTGAACCTCAGGCCCGGAACGGAATAGGCGATCACAGCGAATACGCTGACGGCGAGCACTGCCCACGACGCCGGGTCTCCGAGCAGCACGAGAACGACGATGAACGGAATGCAGGCTATCACCGCGACCCACAGGGTCAGCCGGTGGTTGCTTCCGTCGAGGACCGCCCCCTCCAATCCGCCCTTTCGCGGATTGGCGAGGTCTGACTCATAGTCGAACACGTCGTTGATGCCGTACATAGCCAGGTTGTACGGCACCAGGAAGAAGATCGTTCCGACCACAAAGGCGACGTCGACCCGCCCGGTCGTGAGCAGGTAGGCAGCAGCAAACGGGTACGCGGTGTTGATCCAACTGATCGGCCGGGAGGCAGTGAGCAGTTGCCGGACACGTCCGGGTGCGTCATCGGCATTCGTCATGGCCGCCTCAGCGCTCACCGGCGCGCCCCCTGCCCAGCAGCAGCCACAACGCCGGCAGCAGAAGCAACCCGGCCAGCGGGTAGGTGAAGTCTTCCAATGGTGCAGCCCCGATGAGCAGTCCCGAGATGTGGGTGTCGGCGTAGGTCATCAGGCCCGTACCGATCATCACATTGTCGAAGACCGCTGTCAGCACCATCACGACGACCCCGGCCGCCACGATCGGCAGCCACCAGGTTTTCGCGAGGCGCCGGGGGCGGCCGCTGGTCAACCAGGCGAGAAGGAACACCGCGAGGGCGACGAGCACGAAGATGACGCACAGCCACACGTAGGTCACGACCGGCTCCTTTCCCCACGCGTGAAGAGGTTGTGGAAGCCCATCACCAGCACCATGGTGAGGTAGCAGAGGAAGAGCAGAAAGACCGGCTCCTCCAGGGGAAGCTCCGGCGCCAACACGATACCCGTCATGATGGCGGTCTCACCGATGGCGAAGATCCCCAGACCGATTCCCACGAAGTCCCAGATCAGGAAGAACACCAGGCCAATGGTGAGCACGAGCGTCGCTCGCACCGCATCGCGCCAGAAGAACAGGCGGTAGCGCCAGTCGATCAGTGCCATGCAACCGATCGACGCGAGGAGGAACGCGAGGTAGAGAATGCTCACAGTGGCTCCGGCAGCGCGGATGCGCTCACGTCGTTCCGCAACCTTTTGATCACCAGTTCGGCGCTGATCAGACACATCGGCAACCCGATTCCGGGCACGGTGGTTCCGCCGGCGTAGATGAGCCCATCGACCTTGGCCGATGCGTTCTTTCCGCGGAGGAAGGCGCTCTGACGCAGGGTGTGGGCGGGCCCGAGCGCACTGCCCTTCCACGAGTTGAACTCACCCTCGAAGTCGGCCGGTCCCACGGTTTTGCGCACGACGATTCGTTCAGCCAGATCTGGGATCTTCGCCCAGTCTCCGAGCTGGTGGATGACCTCGTCGGCGACCTCCTCAACCTTTCGGTCGCCGCCGCCGTCCACCCCGCCGCGGCCGATACCGGGGTCGGCCGGAACCGGGACGAGCACGAAGAGGTTCTCGTGATCAGCGGGCGCGACAGTCGAGTCCGTGGCGCTGGGCCGGCACACGTAGACCGAGGCCGGCGAAGGCACCGAGGTCGGCTCGTTGAAGATGCGTCCGAAATTATCTGCCCAGTCCTCGGTGAAGAATAGGCTGTGGTGGGCGAGTTCCGGCAGCGATCCGCTGACGCCCAGATAGACGAGCACGGCACCCGGACCGGCAACTCTCTTCTGCCACCACTTCTCTGGATAGCTGCGCAGATTCTCCGACAACAGCGTGGTCTCGGTGTGATGCAGGTCGGCCGCGGAGACGACGAGGTCGGCGGCGATCCGTTTGGAAGCCCCGTCAGAATCGGTGAACTCCACCCCGGTCACGTGCGGGCGAGGTGACTGCCTCGTGGTGATCGTCGTGATCACGGAGGCGCGTGCCTCGGTGACGATCTCGACTCCCTCTGTTTCGGCCAGGCGAACCAGCGACTGGATCACCTCGGTGAAACCGCCGGCCGGGTAGTAGACGCCGTCCTTCAGATCCAGATGGCTCATCAGGTGGTACAGACTCGGAGTCATTGACGGCGATGACCCGAGGAAGACTGCCGGGTATCCGAGGATCTGCCGCAGCCGCACGTCCGCGAAGGACCGGGCGATGAAGCGATCCAGCGGTTGAGCCAGCAGCCGGCCCAGTCGCCCGGCGCGCGTGAGTACGGGCCCATTTACCAGCGGGCGGAACGACGCGAACGTGCTGTAGAGGAAGCTCTGCAGGGCAATATGGAACGTGTCGGTCGCCGAGGCGAGGTAGCGTCGCAGTGCGTTGCCGGCCCCGGCCTCGATCTGCTCGAACGTTTCGATGTTCGCGTTCATGTCGGCCACAATGTCCACAGGTTCAGGGTGCTTCTCGAAGAAGACGCGGTAGCCCGGATCCAACTTCTTCAGATCGAGCTGTTCCGCGGTCGAGGTTCCGAGCAACCGGTAGAAGTGATCGAACACCTCGGGCATCAGGTACCACGACGGGCCGGTGTCGAATCGAAACCCGTCGCGCTCCCAACTGCCCACACGCCCACCGAGTTCGGCACGCGCTTCGACCAGGGTCACCCGGTAGCCCTCGCGGGCGAGAAGCGCCGCCGTTGCCAGGCCGGAGATGCCGCCCCCGATGACGACGGCGGTGCCCGCAGTGGGGGCGGTCACCAGGTGCTCCGGATGACTCTGCCGGTCGAAGTTCGCAAGAGAATCGCCACTTTCGCGACATTATTGACCCGCGTTCGATGGTGAAGCAGGTCAGAAGCTGGAGTGACTCGGAGTTGGCGAGTGAGACGGCTGAACAGCCCGTGGGCGGCGGCGATGGCGGGCCGACACTCGCGCGGCAGGCCCGAAATGGTTTCGGCCGCGGCGTCCAGGTCTCGATCGATATCGTCGATGAGCTCGTGCTTCTGGGCTTCGGTCAGCCGGGCAGGGTTCACCGACGGGAAGTAGTTGCGGCCGAGCACCTCCCAATCTGCGGACAGGTCGCGCAGAAAGTTGATCTTCTGGAAAGCGGCACCGAGTCGGCGGGCTCCGTGCTCCAGGCGACGACGCTCGTCATCGCTGGGATTCTTCCCGTGCAGGAATACCTTGAGGCACATCAGCCCCACAACCTCGGCGGAGCCGTAGATGTACTCACACAGCCCCTCCTCCGTGAAGGCGACCGGGCTCAGGTCGCGGCGCATGGAGGCGAAGAACGGGACAATCAGCTCTGGCCCGATCCCTGTCGCACGGGCGGTGGCCGCGAAGGAGTGCACGACCAGGTTCGTGCTGTAGCCCGATTCCAATGCCTTGAGGGTCTCGGCCTCGAAGCCGTCGAGCTGTTCACGTTGCTGATCGAGGTCGAGACCGGCTTCGAACGCCGCCCCGTCAACGATCTCGTCAGCGACTCTGACAACGCCGTAGATGTTCTGGATATCGGGCCGCAGTTTCTTGTGCAACAACCTGGTGGCCATGCCGAACGACGTGGAGTAGCCACTGATCACTCGCGCCGAACTTCTCTGCGCGGTCAGGGTGTACAGGGCCAGGTTGGGATGTGTCTGTTCGTGCAGCCGTTGTGTCGTCATCGCAGTCTCTCCGTCGCACGGCGGGCGACATCCCGCAGCTTGATTTGAAGCGAAGCCGGCAGTGCCGGTGTTTCGAGCAACTCAATCGCCCGGTGGACGTGGTCGGCGATCAGGCCCTCAACGAAACTCCGCGCACCACACTGCTCGAGGATTCCCCGCACCACGTCGCCGTCGGCGTCGACGCCTTCCGCCCGCGCCAGGAGCTGCTTCAGGTCGTCCGCATGATTGCTCCGCAGCGCGTAGGCGACCAGAGCGGTGATCTTCCCGGCACGAAGGTCACTGACGACGCTCTTACCGGTCACCTGCTCATCTCCGAAGACACCGAGGATGTCATCGCGGAGTTGAAACGCGGTGCCCACCAGCCGCCCGAACTCACCCAGGGCCTTCAATGCGTCTGGTCCAGCGTCGGCCAAGATCGCACCCGCTTGGAGCGGGCCCTCGAATGAGTAGCTTGCGGTCTTCTGTTCCGCCATCGCAAGCACGTCGGTCAAGTCCGGGCTCTCTGCCCCGGTCGCGAACGCGACGTCGGCGAGCTCCCCAGCCGCGGTCACGAACACGCAATGGTCGAAGAGGTCGAGCAGAGCCAATCGCTGATTCTCGCAAATCGGCAGGCGCGCCAGAGTGGACTGCGCTGCTTGGATCAGCAGGTCCCCGGCAAGTATCGCAGACGCCTGACCCCAGAGCAGCGCATCTGCATTCGACGCTCCGCGATCAGCCGCGACCTCGGCGAAGGAGCCGACGATGTTCAGTCGTCCGCGCCGCACGGTGTCCTGATCGATGACATCGTCATGCATCAAGAACGCGGTGTGCAGAAGCTCGAACGCGGTTGCGGCGCTTACGGCGTGGGTGATCTGATTTCCGGCGAACTCTCGATAAACGCTCACCACGAGAGCCGGGCGAAGCTTCTTTCCGCCCTCGCTCGCCTGACGAGCAGCCTGCCACAGGGCTCCATATTGGCCACCGAGACCTTGAGCGATCTCGATGCGCTGATCAAAGAACGAGTCGATGCTGCGCTGGATCTCAGCATCTACATCGATGGATGCGTGGGGCTCGAAACTGACCTGCATCAACGTTCTCCTCTCACTTGTTCATCTCGGCTCAATCGAAGAAGTCCACTCCTGCCAACCGGAATCGTGTGATGAAATCAATTTCGCTAGCCTGGGAAAATTATAACCTAGCATGTATTACTAGCAAGCTAAATTAATTTATCTTCCGGTCGATGGCCGATATTTTTCGTATTACATTCCCCTCATCGCCGCGGCGGTGATCCGATTCGCCATGCCGTTGAAGATGATTCCGTGAAAGGGCAGAATCGCGATCCAGTACAACCGTCCGGACAAACCCTTGGGGAAGAAGATGGCTCTCTGCTGGTACAGCGCGCCGGCTCCATCCGGAACGACCCGCATCTCGAGCCAGGCCCGACCGGGCAGCCTCATCTCGGCGCGAAGAAGCAGGAGGCGGCCGCGTTCCAGACGCTCCACCCGCCAGAAATCCAGAGCCTCCCCCGTCTGAAGTCTCTGCGGATGCCGGCGGCCGCGCCGCAATCCCACGCCACCCACAAGCTTGTCCAGCCAGCCTCGAAGCGCCCACGCCAAAGGGAACGAATACCAGCCGTTGGCGCCACCGATTCCCTCGACGACCGCCCACAGTTTTTCAGATGGCGCCTCAGAACGTCGCTCTTTGAAGTCGATGAACACCTTGTGCCCGGCCCAGTTCGGGTCACTGGGCAACGGGTCGCTGGGTGATCCCAGCACAGATGAGTTCTGCCAGGTGGTCTCCACCTCGCCGGCTTCCATCTTTGCCAAGGCGAGACGAACTGAATTGCGGTAGCCGGTGAGCCCGCCCGGCGGCGGTGGAATGACGCCATCGATGTCGTGTTCGCTCGCCACGCAGTCATGCTGCAGGGAGGCGATAATGGGTACCGCAATATTCCGAGGAATCGGCGTGACCAGGTTCACCCACTGTGACGCAACCCACGGGGTGAGCACGGGCAGCGAGGCGATGTGGCGTTGCCCGAGACCGGCCTCGAGCGCATAGCCGTTCATCACCTGACCATAGCGGAGCACATCGGGGCCGCCGATGTCGAAAGTTCGGTTGATCGACGACGGCAATTCAGCAGCAGCCACCAGATAATACATCACGTCGCGAACTGCGATCGGCTGGATGAAGTTGCGCACCCACTTGGGCGCGGGCATGTAGGGAAGAACATCGGTGAGGTGTCGGATCATCTCGAATGACGTGGAACCGGAACCGATCACCACCCCGGCCTGGAATGCCACGGTCGGCACACTCGACGCGAGCAATATCTCGCCTACCTTCTTCCGTGATTGGAGGTGCACCGAGAGATCGCTGCCCTCCGGATGCAGCCCGCCCAGGTAGACGATCCGCCCCACACCGGCGTCGGCGGCCGCCTTTGCCACCGTACGGGCCGCCCGAGTCTCGATTTCCTCGAATTTCCCCTTGGCTCCCATCGAGTGAACGAGATAATAGACGACATCCTGGCCCTCGCAGGCCGCGGTGACCGCGACCGGGTCGGTCAGGTCGCCCTCAATGACCGAAACCTGCTCCGCCCAGGGAACATCCGTCAGTTTCTGTGGCGAGCGCACGAGGACAGTGACCTTGTACCCGGCCTCCAAGAGTCGGGGGACAAGTCTCCCGCCGATATATCCGGTTGCCCCGGTGACCAGAACAGATTTCATGCGTATGTCCTCTCCTGCGTGCGTTGTTTAAGACTCTGGTGCGCCGAGAGCGCCGCGCGCCGTGAATCGTCGAGGTCGACGATCTCTTCCGGGTAGGCGTCGGAACCCCACTCAGGCACGTGGGCTCGGATGTACGCGGATTGGGGGTCGAACTTCTTCGCCTGCAGTTGCGGGTTGAACACCCGAAAATATGGTGCCGCGTCGGCGCCAGAGCCAGCCACCCATTGCCAGTTGAACGGATTACTGGCAGCGTCTGCATCGACCAGGGTGTCCCAGAACCACCGTTCCCCCTCGCGCCAGTCGATCAGCAGGTTCTTGGTGAGAAACGACGCGGCAACCATCCGAACACGGTTGTGCATGGTCCCCGTGTGCCAGAGCTCGCGCATTCCGGCATCGACGAGGGGCACGCCGGTGCGGCCGCTCTGCCACGCGACCAGCGCTCGACGATCGAGTGTCGGCCACGGGAAGTCGTCGAACTCCGCCCGCCAATTGGCATCGGCGAGTTTCGGGAAGTGGAAGAGCACGTGCCAGGCGAATTCCCGCCAGCCGATCTCCGTGAGGAACCTCGTTGCCCCCTCCGCTGCCGAAGCGGAGAGCCCGGCGCGGATCTGGCCGACCTCGTGCCAGATCTGGTGGGCACTCAGCTCGCCCCACCGCAGGTGCGGCGACAGTCGCGAGGTGACCGGGTCTGCAGGGATGTCCCGGCCATCAGCATAGTCCTCGAGATCGTCGGCGAGAAAGCTGTGCAGCCGCTCCAGCGCCGCCGCCTCGCCCGGTGTCCAGGTGGCGCGTAGCCCCTCGGCCCAGTCCGGCCTGGTCGGCTGCAGCGCCCATGACTCCAGAGACTCAGAGGCGACGATCGGGGCCGGCCCGGAAACCGCTCGGGGCACAGGCATCGGGTGGCGTGGCTCGCCCCCACGGCGGCACGCACGCCAGAACGGCGTGAAGACCGAATACGGGGTGCCCGTGCCCGTGCGGATGGTCCAGGGTTCGAAGAGCAGCGATGCCTGAAAACTCTCGACCTCCGCGCCATCGGATCGCAGCTTCGCCTTCAGCCACGTGTCGACCGCGATCTCTCCGGCTCCGTATCGCCGGTTCCACACCACCGCCGTTGCGCCGACCTCCGCCACCAACTCGGTGACGATCCTTCCGGCTGGCCCGGCCCGCAGCACCAATGGAACGCCGAGATCGCCCAAGGATCGCTCGAGGGACAGCAAGCTTTCGTGCAACCACCACTTCGCGGCGCCTCCCAGAGGGCGGATGTCCGGTGACTGATCGTCAAGGACATAAAGCGCCACAACAGGCGCGTTCCGGTCGACCGCCGCGCTCAGTGCCGGATTGTCGGCCACCCGCAGATCGTCCCGGAACCAGACCACCGTTACATCGCCGGGCACGGCCGACGGGTCTTCTTTTTCACTCATCTGACACCTCGTCGTCGCGCTTCAGTGTTTTGCAGTGTACAGCCGGAGGGCGTGAGCCCCGTATTTCCCGCAGCGCATCAATCGGCTCACCGGCGGCGGCAAACCTCACAGACCACGCCCGTCCGAAAATCCAAAAAAAGAATTTTGCTCCAGATGCATCCAAACGGAGCACTTCGACGGAAGTGGTCATGAAAGCAAAATTCCGCCCTCGGGCGCTACAAGGAGGAACAACCATGCGCAAGCTACTCGCAACCGGCATCGCAGCCGGAGCATTCATCGCCGTCGCCGCGATTGTCCCGGCCAACGCGGCCGACGGGGATGCCCAACTGTCGGTTCTGCACGGCATCCCGGGCATGACCGTTGACGTCTACGTGAACGGCGAGCTCACGCTCGACGATTTCAAGCCAGGCACCCTCGCCGGCCCTCTGGATCTGCCGGCCGGCACCTACAGCGTCGCGATCACGGCCTCCGACGCGGCGGATGATTCTGATCCCGCACTCGGCCCGATCGACCTCTCCCTCGAATCGGGTGGAAACTACACGGCGGTGGCCCACCTCACCGAGAAGGGTGACCCCAGTGCCACGCTGTTCAACAATGACATCTCGAAGCTCGACGCTGGCGAGGGTCGTCTGACGGTGCGCCACGTAGCTGCTGCGCCCGCCGTGGATGTGCTCGCCGGCGACACCGCAGTGATCACCGACCTGAGCAACCCCGACGAGAAGGTGCTGAATCTGCCGGCCGGGACCGTTTCGGCTTCGGTCGCCGCGACCGGAACCACCGACCCGGTGATCGGGCCGGCCGATGTGAATGTCGCTGAAGGTGTCAACACCATTGTCTACGCCTGGGGCAGCCTCGAGGACAAGAACCTCGACATCGCCGTCCAGACCATCGATGGGCTGCACTCGAACCCCGACAGCATCCCCGCTGGCTCGGTCGGTATGGTAGCCACGAACAAGCCGTTCGATGCAACTGGCCTGTGGATCGGTGCCGGCTTCGCGGGACTGTTGGCCGCTGCCGGTGGAACCGTCGCGGTTCGCGCAAAGTCACGTCGCTGAGCAACTGAGAGACAAAGGATTACCCAAATGAACGCCGCAACGAGAAACCTCCGGTCTCTTGTTGCGGCGTTCGCCGTGGCAGCGCTGCTCGCCGGTTGTTCGATGACTGCCACGACTGTCGACAGCGCGGCCGCCCCTTCGACGCCGAGCGTGGCAGTCAGTCCGGCCCCACCATCGCCCAGACCGACGGCCCGAAAGGACGTACGAACGGTCAGCGCCGGCCTCGACACCCAGTCGCCGCAGGCAGTGCCGCCGATTCGCCTGCGAATCAACGATCTCGATATCGACATGACCGTTGAGCCCATCGGGCTTGCCACTGATGGTGCGATGGCACTCCCCGAGAATCCTGCGGATGCCGCCTGGTACCGCTACGGCGCCTGGCCGGGCAGCGATCAGGGATCGATTGTGATCGCCGCTCACGTCGACTCCTTGAACTATCCGCTGGGGCCGATGGCGAGACTTCCGGAGGCCGTGCCCGGAACACAGATCATCGTCACGACCGCCGACGGCACGGAGGTTGTCTACGTGGTCGCCGACGAGGGATTCGTGGTCAAACGCGATGTACCGTGGGCAGACGTGTTCGACCGCACGGGCGAACCGAGGCTGACAATCGTGACTTGTGGTGGAGAGTTCGACTACGAACGACGCACCTACCTGTCAAATGTGATCGTCACGGCGCTCCCCAGCGAGTGAGGCGTTCACTATGCTGGTTGCTACCATCACACGACCGAGTGGACTCGCACCCGCGTACCACCCCGGCGGAAAGGTTCGGCCTCGGTTCGATGGGGGAGGGCGCAAGCAACTGGTGACAGCATTCGGTGACGAGTCGGCCCTGGCGCTGGCCTTCCGCTCTGGTGACGAGCGCGCGTTGGCTGCGGCATACGCTCGCTGGTCGACACTGGTGCACACCCTTGCGCTTCGCACCCTGGGGTCGACCTCAGATGCCGAGGATGTGACTCAGCAGGTCTTCATCTCGGCGTGGCGTGGACGCTCCACCTTCGATCCGGAACGCGGAGTCCTGGGTTCGTGGCTGACCGGGATCACGAGGCGACGCATCGCCGACGCGTTGGAGGCCAGGTCACGCGCCCGGCGCGTGGAGGAGGCCAGCGCGGAGGCGGCGATGACCGCCAGCCACGTCGTCGATGGCGACCTGGTGGATCGGCTGGTGCTGGCCGATGAGCTGGCGAAGCTCGAACCAATTCCGCGAAAAGTGATGACGCTGGCCTTCTACGCGGACCTGACCCACGCTGAGGTCGCTGAGTCCACAGGAATCCCGCTCGGAACAGTGAAAAGCCATATTCGAAGAAGTTTGACCCGATTACGCACACGCTTGGAGGTGAATGATGCATCTTGACGACGAGAACCTGACCATGGTCGCACTGGGCGAGCGTGACCTTGACGGTGAAGAACGTGACCACCTGAGCCAATGCCGTCGTTGCTCGGGCGAATTGGATGCGATTCGCCGTCTCGTGACAGTCGGGCGCGCTGCCACAGATGTCGAACTGGTCGCCCCGGCTGCCGGGGTCTGGCAGGCGATCCACACCGAACTGGCGTTGAGTGATGTCGTGGTCGAGGACCCGCTTTCGGGCCCCGAGCAACTGTATTCCGACCCGAGCGTGTCCGACATCCCGGCAATCCCAAGCATTCTGCCCTCAGAAACCGAAGCAGAAGCCGAAGCTGATGACTCTGCTGGGGAATCCGCGCCCGTCACGCCGATTCACCGCGGGCGTGGCGGCTCCGGATTCGGCCGGTGGTGGCCGATGGCCGCAGCAGCCCTGTTCGTCGGGATTGTGACCGGAGTTGTTGGCACCCAGTTGTGGCCCACCGCGACGGAGACGGTATTGGCCCAGGCCGCGCTGGAGCCGTTCCCCAACTGGCAGGCATCCGGTTCTGCGCAACTCGCTGAAGTGGACGGCGTTCGCGAATTGGTTGTCGAGCTCGATGCTCCCACCGGGGGCCTGCGCGAGGTGTGGTTGATCGATCCGGAGACATCAGGGCTGCTGAGTCTTGGCCTCATGGATGGGACCACTGGCCAGTTCAAGATCCCCACCGAAGTCGACGTGAGCCGCTACTCGGTCGTGGACGTCTCGCAGGAGCCGGACGACGGCAATCCGGGCCACTCCGGCGACTCGATCGTGCGCGGTGAATTACACGACACCTGAGATCACGCACCGCTACGGGATCAGTGAGAGGCGGAACCGGTCGCCCAGGGTTCGTCACGAAGAGTCATCCGCTCGGCGACCTCATTGAGGAACCTGATAACAACTTCTCGTTCCGCCGGAGCCAGCGCTGCCGCAACCATGAACCTGTTGGCATGCATGCGGCCCACGGTATCCCTCGCAACGGCATGGGTCTCATCGGTGACACTGATCGACAGCGAGCGTCGATCGGTCGGATGGGGGCTGCGCACGATGTGCTCCCCACGCTCGAGTCGGTCGAGTAATTTGGTCGTTGACGCACTGGTGATACCGAGGTGATGTGCGATCGCGCCGGGCGTCACCACCTGTTTCTGATTCGCCGCCACGATCAGGTAATGGATTGCGCGCATCTCGGTCTGACTGAGCTGCATGAATTTCTGCGAGGCTTTCGAGAGCGCTTCCTCGGCCTCTCGCATCCGAGCCATTGATTTCATCACTCGGGTGATCTGCTCGACGTCGTCGGAGCCCATGTCGGATCGGTCGATCAGCTTTCCATCCGGATCGCTGGCGTTCACGTCGTACAGGGAGCGTGCAACTGAAGAGATTCGCTCCGCCGGCTGGGTAGCGATGCCCAGTCTGCCCTGCTGGGCGCCGATCTCGTTGTTCGACATTTCTCCATTCTATTATCAATGTGGGTATTATGCTGAGTTGATTGCTAGACAAGTGAGATATATGATAACAACAAGTTGTTTTGTCCTCACGGCAAAGCATGAACAACCCACACCTTCCGGCACGGTGGGCAGGGACGGCACTGTCGAGAGGAACTCCGTGGCGAACGGGAAACACAACGCAGTCAACGACACGGACTCCGATAGCGCTGAAGTGGTCGATCCTCTCGGTCGTGGAAGCGCGAAGAAGCGAGAGCGCGGTACCGCCACGAGTGCGCCCGGTCGCGGACCGCGGGTTCCCCAATGGCTGCGTGTCGTCCTTCCCGCACTGCTCATTCTCGTTTGGCTGACGGCTGCCGGCGTCGGTGGGCCATACTTCGGGAAGGTCAGCGAAGTCTCATCCAACGACCAGACCAGTTACCTGCCGACCAGCGCAGCTGCCACCGCCGTACAGAAACTGCTCGGCGACTTCCGTGACAGTGACAGCATTCCGGCGGTCGTGCTCTTTGTCGGCGACTCCGAACTCAGCGACGCCACACTGTCCACACTGCAGAAAGAACTCGACAGCGTCAGCAGGATCGATGGCGTGAACAGCGGAATCTCACCTCTGATCTCGTCGAAGGACGGCCTGGCCGCGCAGGCCTTCGTGCCGATCGACAGCACTGGTGAGATCGGTGACGTCGTGGAGGCCACGCGAACCACGCTCGCCGAGAACCTGCCCACCGGGGTGACCGTCTACGTCACCGGCCCGGCCGGGTTCACCAGCGATTTGATTGACGCCTTCAGCGGCATCGACGGACTCCTTCTGCTGGTCGCACTGCTGGCCGTGTTCGTCATCCTCGTACTCGTCTATCGATCGATCCTTCTTCCTGTGGCGGTTTTGGCCACCAGTTTGTTCGCGCTCACCGTGGCACTGCTGACCGTGTGGTGGCTGGCGAAGGCGGGGATCCTGCTTCTCAGCGGGCAGACCCAGGGGATCCTATTCATTCTGGTGATCGGCGCGGCCACCGACTACGCGCTGCTCTACACCGCCCGCTACCGCGAAGAATTGAGAAACAACGAAAACAAGTGGGTGGCGACCATGGCGGCGCTCAAGGGATCGTTCGAACCGATCATCGCCTCCGGCAGCACCGTGATCGCCGGACTCCTCTGCCTACTGCTCAGCGATCTCAAGTCCAACAGCGCACTTGGCCCGGTCGCGGCCATCGGCATCGCGTTCGCCATGCTCTCGGCCCTCACCCTGCTGCCAGCCATCCTCTATGCGTTCGGGCGAAGCGCCTATTGGCCCAAGCGTCCGCACTTCGAGCCGGATGTGGTGCTCGCCGAGGACGGCATGCACATCACGGGCGTCTGGGCGTGGCTGTCGGCCCAGATCCGCCGGCGTCCCCGGGAGATCTGGGCCGTCACGACGGTCGTTCTGGTGATCGGTGCGCTCGGGCTCACCCAGTTGCAGGCGAGCGGGGTACCCCAGAGCGACCTCGTGCTCGGCGCTTCTCAGGCACGTGATGGTCAGGTCGCCCTCGGCGAGCACTTTCCCGGAGGTTCCGGCAGTCCCGCCTATGTGGTGGTGCCCGAGGAGCGACTGCAGAACGGCGCCGACATCCTGCTCGCTTCGCAAGGCGTCGAGTCGGTGGCTGTGACCGCCGCCGACACTCCCAGTGGAAGCGCCGCTGTGACGGCAGACGGCGTGGTCGCCTTCGGCCCGCCCGGCACACCGGCGCCTGAGGCGACCGTCGTCGACGGTGACGTGCTGTTGCAGGCGACACTGACGGATGCCGCCGATTCCGATGCCGCGGAGCAGACGGTTCGCGACCTGCGCACCGAACTCGACGGTGTGGGAATCGTGGGCGGGGTCACCGCGACCGCGATCGACACCAACGACGCATCCATCCACGACCGCAACCTCATCATCCCGGTCGTGCTCATCGTGATCTTGTTGATCCTGATGCTGCTCCTGCGTTCGATCCTGGCTCCCGTGCTGCTCGTTCTGACAACGGTCATCTCGTTCGGCACCGCGCTGGGAGTCTCGGCGCTGGTCTTCAACGGGATCTTCAACTTCCCGGGGGCGGACGCGGCGGTTCCACTGTATGGGTTCGTGTTCCTGGTCGCACTCGGCATCGACTACAACATCTTCCTGATGACCCGTGTGCGCGAGGAGTCCCTGAAACACGGCACCCGCGACGGTGTGCTGCGCGGGCTGTCCGCCACCGGCGGCGTGATCACCTCTGCGGGCCTGGTTCTCGCCGCGACGTTCGCGGCGCTCTCCGTGATCCCGATTCTCTTCCTGCTGCAGCTTGCGTTCATCGTCGCATTCGGGGTGCTCATCGACACCTTCATTGTGCGGAGCCTTCTGGTTCCGGCCCTCGTGTTCGACATCGGGCCGGCCGTGTGGTGGCCGTCGAAACTGTCCCGCCGGATGGAACTGCGCCGCTCCGAGGCGATGCGCCAGTAGGGGCCGTTCAGCGGGGTGGGGTCAGGACTGCGCCGGGCGCCAGAATGTGCTCACCTGTAGCCCGGAGGGCACGGTGATCTCACCGTGCTTCTGGTAACCCACGCTTTCATAGCGGCGGTCATTGTCCGGGTTCGACGACTCCAGATAGGTCGGAAACCCGAGCAGGTCGATGCGCCCGAGGTTCTCCCGGAGCAGCGCCATCCCGAGTCCCCGTCCACGATGATCCGTGTGCGTGGCCAGCAGGCTCAGGTAGTAGTACGGCTCGGTCGGGCGCGCGGCGTCGAAGGCCCGGCCGATCGCCTGCACCTCTCGAGCGGCGGCCTGCCCGGCCAGTTCGACCAGGAACTCGTCGAATCCGGCCTCTTCATCCGCGGTCAACTCCGCAGCGCCCGGCGGGTACCACACGGTCGCCGCCTCGTAGTTCTTGGTGACGAACGTCCACGGGAAACGGGGCACCGCCGACGCCACATAGACGCGCCAGAGCGCAGCCATTTTGTTGAACCGCGTGCTCTTGTCCGAAAAGATCGGCGCCCAGAGCGGGTCGTCAAAGAATGCAGAGGTCACCGTCTCGACGACGGCGTCGACATCCGCCACCTGGGCGACTCGGCCGGGTACCTGAAGGTCAGTCATGACACCGGCCGTTCCTTGATGCCCCGCTGCTGTTCCACGGATGAGCGCAAGGTCGACATCTGCGCGAGGGCGTTGCCCACGCCACCAACACCGCCACGAGGATCGCCATCCCCTTACGCTAGCGACTTTTGGTGAGCCGCGGCCTGCGGCGAGGCAGGCTCCGTCCGTGTCTGTCCAGCCTGCCGCTGCACTGGCACGGCGCCCCGGAGCGTGGGACGATATGGACATGAGCCAGTACGAGAACGATCCGGTCGAGGTCTTGACGGAGGAGGATTGTTGGGAGCTTCTGCGATCCTCAAGCCTGGGCAGGATCGCGGTTGCCTTTCGTGGGGTTCCCGAGATCTACCCGATCAACTTCATCGCGGTCGATGAGCGCTTGCTTCTGCGCACCGCGCCGGGTACCAAGTTGCTGGAGCTCACCATCAACGACAAGGTGGCGTTCGAGACCGACTCGGTGGGCGGCGACACCGCGTGGAGCGTCGTGGTCAACGGAACCGCACGCGTACTCGAGTTGCAATCGGAGATCCAGGCGGCCAACGAGCTTCCACTTCACCCCCTGATCCCCACCCTGAAATACGTCTGGGTAGAGATCCACCCCGTACGGATCAGCGGCCGCCGTTTCAGGCTCGAGCCCGAACCCGAACGGTACTGACCGAGCGATACCGATGCCCGCGGTTGACGGTGCTGCGCGCCATCAGCGGCCGGAGACGATGTCGGCCATCTTTGCCAGAGGAGACGTGGTGTGCCGCCCCTTCTGCTCCGCCGAATCGGCCCAACCATACGCGGTGTACAACGCCTTCACCGCCAGCCAGCGCAGTGGCTCTGGTTCCCAGTTCCGCACCCGATGGTTCACCCACGGCAGGGAGACGATGTCGCTCGCGTTTCCGAGAATGAGATCGGTCAGTGTGCGTCCGGCGAGGTTCGTGGCGGTGACCCCCGTCCCGACGTAGCCTCCAGCCCACGCAAGCCCAGTCTGGGGGTCGAGACCAACCGTCGCGGCCCAGTCCCGCGGAACACCGAGAACCCCCGACCAGGCGTGCTCGATCTGCGCTGAACCGGTCGCGGGAAAGAACGTGTTCAGGAGGGTCTTCAGGAGCACGATCGTGCTTTGGGCCGTCTGCCCGTCGTTGTCGGTCTGGGAACCGTAGCGATACGGCACGCCGCGCCCGCCGATCGCGATGCGATCGTCTGCGGTGCGTTGCGCATACATGTATGCGTGAGCGGCGTCACCCAGCACCTGTCGGCCGTCCCAGCCGATGGTCTCCCAGACAGCATCGGAGAGCGGTTCGGTCACGACCAGGGACGAGTTCATCGGCAACCAGGCCCGGTGCAAACCTTTGAGGCCGGCGGTGAAGCCCTCGGTCGCTCGCACCACGTGGCCGGCGGTGACCGTTCCACGGTCTGTGATTGCCTGCCCCGGCGCGATTTCGATCACGTGAGTGTTCTCGTACAGTTCGACGCCGAGGGATTCGACGACACGGGCCAGCCCTTCGGCGAGCTTGGCGGGCTGGATCCGGGCCGCGTGCGGGTGCCACGCCCCGCCGGTTGTTCCGGCCACGTTGATGCGCTCCCTCGCCTGGGCTGCGGTGAGCAGTTCCACGTCGGTGTTGTCCCACTCGGCCTCGCCCGCAGCGTATGCCGCGAGCCGGCCGTATTGGGCATCGTTTCGGGCAACGGTGAATTCGCCACCCTTGACGATGTCTGCGTCGATACCTTCATGGGCAGCCACCCGGATGACCTCGTCGACCGTCTCATTCAACGCGGTCTGGAAGCGGTGCGCCGAATCGCGCCCATGGGACTTGATGTACTGCTCGCGACCCCCGGTCACTGAGTTCGTCAGCCAGCCGCCGTTCCTGCCTGAGGCGCCGTAGCCCGCGAACTTCTGTTCCAGAACTACGATCCGCAGCTCAGGCACCGCCTTCTTGAGGTAATACGCTGTCCACAGTCCCGTGTATCCGGCCCCGACTATGCACACGTCTGCCTGGATGGAACCAGGGAGTGCGGGCCGGGTTTCAGGCAGATCGATCTGGTTCCACCAGAATGAAACCGAACCGTTCATGGTCTGCACAATTTACTTCTTTCTCGTTCTGTCGGTGGTCGCTCAGTGATGGTTCGACTAAGCGGGACGAAACCCGGTGGTCTCCGGCGGCTTGGCATGCCGGATCATCAGGTGCCGGCTGACCGAATAGTCCAGCAGCGGCTCCAGGCTCATGTCCTTGCCGAAGCCAGATCCCTTGACTCCCCCGTGCGGCGCCTCAGAAGCGATCGGCAGGTGGTCGTTCACCCAGGTCACGCCCACATCCAGCTGATGACTCACCCGGATGGCGCGGCCCACGTCTGAGGTCCACACTGACGACGCCAAACCGTAGACGCTGTCGTTCGCCAGACGCACACCATCCTCCTCGTTGTCGAACGGCAGCACGACCAACACCGGTCCAAAGATCTCGCCCTGGACGAGTTCTGAGTCCTGCTCGGCTCCGATGATCAACGCGGGCGCGTAGTAGGAACCGACGCCGTCGAGATATGTGCCCCCCGTCAACAGTTCGGCACCCTCAGCAACACCACGGCACACGAAACCATGCACGCGTTCGCGGTGCTCGGCCGAGATGAGGGGCCCGATGTGGCTTGCCGCGTCCATGGGGTCGCCCACGACGATGCCTTCCAACTGCGCCCGAAGGGCGGAGACGACATCGTCGAACACCGCGCGCTGCGCATAGACGCGGGTAGCCGCAGTGCAGTCCTGCCCGCTGTTGTAAGTTGCCCCGAGCGCGACCGCGTGTGCCATGTGAGCGATGTCGGCATCGGCGAAAACGAGGGCAGGCGCCTTGCCGCCGAGTTCCAGGTGCACCCGCTTGACCCCGTCGACCGCTCCCGCCATCACTGCTTTGCCCGTGCTGGTCGACCCGGTCACGCTGACCATGTCGACCCCCGGATGCCTCACCAGCGCCTGCCCGATCTCCGCACCGCCGGTGACCACGTTGAGCACGCCAGACGGCAACCCCGACTCAGCGGCGAGTTCGGCCAGCCGTAACGTTGTGCGCGGGGTCATCGACGAAGGCTTGAGGATGACTGAGTTTCCGGCTGCAAGAGCCGGACCTGCCTTCCACAACGCCATGATGAGCGGAAAGTTCCAGGGGGTGATTCCTGCCACTACTCCGACCGGCCGGCGGCTGATCACTGAGGTGTACCCTTCGCTGAGCACTCCGGCCCCGGTACCGTCCAGCGATCGTCCGGCGCCGGCGAAGAAACGCAGGTTGTCGGCGGCGAAGGGAATCTCGCCCTCGAGAAAGGTCGTCCAGGGCTTGCCAGAGTCTTCAACCTCGAGCTTCGTGAGTTGTTCGGCGTCGTCGTCAAGCGCGTCCGCCAGCCTCAATAGCGCTCGGGCTCGTTGTCCTGGCGTCTGGCCAGCCCAGGTGGCCTGCGCACCTCGGGCTGAGACCACCGCCGCATCGACGTCGGTTGCGCCTGACTCCGTCAGTTCGTCTATCGCCTCTCCCGAGGACGGGTCGATGAGCGGCAACGTGGGGCCAGCCCCCGCTCGGTACTCGTTGGAGATGTAGGTGCCTCTGCTCATGAATTTCCCTTGTGCCTGCCGCGGCGTTCGGCTGCAGCTTCTGTTGTGGTTGGTTGGGTCAGCGCTCAGTGTCGTATCAGCGGCCGGTGGTCGCGAGTTGCTCGATCAGGTCGGCTGCGTGCACCAGCCCATTTTTTCCGCGAACCCTCGCACCGATCTCGTCCATGCGCCGCAGCAGATCCACGTCGCCGAGTTGATCAAAGATTGCGTCGCGCATCTGATCGGCGGTGAAGGTGTAGGTCGGCAGCCGTCGACCGAGGCCCTTCTCATGCACTCGCTGTGCATTGTCGTACTGATCCCAGAAAAGCGGCAGTACAATCATCGGTTTTCCGAAATGCACCGACTCGGTCACTGTGTTGTTGCCGCCGTGGGTGATGACCAGGTCGACCAGGGGGAGGATGGTTGTCTGCGGAAGGAACTCAGCGCCGAACATGTTGTCGGCCAGTTCGATCTCGTCGTGACGCGGCCCTTTGGACACGATCACCCGGATGGGGAGCGTGGCCAAAACGCTGATCACGCGGTTCATCAGCTCGACATCAGCACTGCCGAGAGAGCCAAGGCTGAAGTAGATCAATGGGCCCTCTCCGGCGAGAAACTCGTCCGGGATGTCTGGCGCGCTCTCGGTCTGCCGCACCGACGAATCCAGCCGGTGCCAACTTTCACCGAGCGGCCGGGCATCCGTGTAGTCCAACTCGTGCGGGTAGACGTACAGGTTGAGGTCGCCGTCGTGGAGGAACTGGAGGTCGGGCAGCGCTGGCGCCCCCTGTTCCTGCACCCACTCGTTGAACCCCGTCCACAGATCACGATGGGTTCGCTCATACTCGTCTTCAAAAGCCTGCCACTTCTCGGGCTCTGATTCGGCGTAGCCGGAGAACACCGGCGCGACATGCTTGCCGGGCTTTTCCAGTGGGTTGCATGAAATGATCTTGACGAACGGCGCCTCAGCCGTGACCATGGCGGGATACGCCGACACGTTGTCCTGTATCAGCACGTCAGGCTTGGCGCGTTCAATTATCTCAACGAGCTGGCCCTGCACGTATTTTGAAGCGTCGATGAGCTCGCTCCAGATCGGCGCGACCACAGTCTCCAACTGTTCCAACGTCGACTTTCTGAACTCGGGCGCGGTCTCGGCGATGTAATCCTTCCAGAACTGACCGGCATCCTGCTCTGGCTCCCCCTCCACAGGTTCGTCCGGCGCCGCCAGGTGAACCAGGTCTTCCTCGAACCCGAGCGGACTCAGTTTCCCTTCCCAGGAGGCCTCCGCTGCGAAAACGACCCGGTGGCCGCGCCGAAGTAGTTCATGCCCGATTCCGATGCAGTTATTGGTCGGCCCGTATGCGCTCTCCGAGGTGAACAGGAAAGTCTTCTTCTGCGTCATTATCCAACTCCATTATTGTTTGACTATATGCTCAGGGAAGATGACGGATCGTTGTCATCATAGAAAAATTGCTCAAATAATTCTTTGAAGGCCTCTTCAGCCTATCGAAAATCGACGGTCGAACGAAAGGGATGCCCCATGGCAAGGCCGAAGCGTCAGGAGGCGCGGCGCAGCGAACTTGTTGCGGCGGCGCAGCGTGCCATCATCGGGCACGGCCCCGGGCTGGGGCTTCACCATGTGGCCGAAGAGGCCGGGCTCACGTCGGGTGCTGTGCTCTACTACTACCCCAATCTCGATGAGTTGGTGCTGGAGGCGAACCGAGCCGGAATGGAGCGATTCTATGAGCAGCGCAGCCGCATGCTCAATGAGCTGCCTGACGACCCGGTGGACCGCCTTCTGGCCCTGATCCGATCGGGACTGCCCGCAGATCGCACCGATGAGGGCGTGAGGTTCCTGTGCGAGCTCGGCGGCTCGGCGGGCCGGAACCCGACCGCAGCGGCGCTGCTCACGACCCTGTTCGACCGGCAGGTCAGCCTGTATCAGGTGGTGTTGGAGCAGGGGGCGGCTCGTGGCATCTTCAAGCTCACCCAGGGCTCGCTCACCATCGCCCGAAATCTGGTCGCGCTGGAAGACGCCTACGGCTATCGAATTGTCGCCCAGCACCCGGTCATCGACCACGCGGGCGCGGCGGAGTTGATCATCGCATTCGCACGGATGTCCACCGGTCATCCGCTGATCCCTGCCGGCACCGCCGCTTCCCGCTGAGGAACCGCAGAAGAAACCTCGCCGGGCACGATGACGCACCGGTCGCTCTTCCAGCCGACGCCGACCCTGTCACCAGGCCGGAGGCCCGTAGCCGCATGCAATACCGACGTCACGGGAGTGGCGTGGCCGTCGACGGCGAGTGAGACCGTTGACCCACCGCCCAAAAAGACCGTATCGATCACCGTGCATGTCCAACGACCGGTTCCGGGGTCGCCCAGGATCATGTCTTCTGGCCGCAGCACGGCCGAAGCGGGCCGGCCCGCCGGCACAGCGTGCTCGCCAGGGAAGTGGCCGAGACCGGGGACCTCGATCCCGGCCGCGTCAGCGGTCCCGTCGAACAGATTGGAGGTTCCGATGAAGTCGGCGACGAAGCGGGTGCGTGGCGTCGAGTAGAGGCCGACCGGGGTGTCGAGTTGCTCCACCCGGCCCGCGTTGAGCACCGCAATGCGGTCCGCCATCGACATGGCCTCCTCCTGGTCGTGGGTGACGACGACGAAGGTCATCCCCACTTCACGTTGCATGCGCTTCAACTCCAGCTGCATCTCCGCGCGCACCTTCCGGTCGAGTGCTGAGAGCGGCTCATCGAGAAGGAGCAGGCGCGGGCGTTTGATGATGGCACGCGCCAGGGCCACCCGCTGTCGCTGGCCGCCCGAGAGCTGGGCGGGCTTACGCTTTGCCATCGTCGCCAGGCCCACCACCTCGAGGGCCTCACCGACTCTCGTCTGGATCTCGGAACGACTCCGCCGCTCGGCCTCGAGCCCATAGGCGACGTTCTTCTCCACCGACAGGTGCGGGAAAAGCGCATACGACTGGAACATCATGTTGACCGGGCGGCGGTGCGGCGGCATTGAAGCCAGGTCGGCGCCGTCAAGCAGGATTTCACCGTGCTCCGGCTGCTCAAAACCGGCGATGGCGCGCAACAGTGTCGTCTTTCCGCAGCCCGACGGGCCGAGCAGCGCAAAGAACTCATTATCGGCGATGTCGAAGGTGACGTCATCGAGCGCCGTCACCGTCCCGAACCTGTGCCGCAAGCCGCGAACGTCGAGCAGTGGTCGTGCGGTCTGTGTGTTGCTCATATTGCCTCCGTGATGCGGGTGAGCCGCTGGGCGGCGATGACGACGGTCATACTGACCACGAGCAGGAGCGTGGCGAGCGCATTTATCTCGGGGGTGACCCCGAAGCGCACCATGGAGTAGATCACGATCGGCAACGTCGGTGTCTGCGGCGCGGCGGTGAAGTAGGCGATGACGAACTCATCGAGGGACAGCGTGAATGCGAGCAGTGCACCCGCCACGATCCCGGGCGCCAGCTGCGGGATCGTGATTCGAACGAACGTGCGCCCGGCACCCATGCCAAGGTCCTGGCTGGCTTCCTCGAGTGTGGGGTCCACGTTCGCGAGCCGGGCCAGCACGATCGCCGTCACAAACGCCGACGCGAACACGGCGTGGGAGATCAGCACGGTGTGCAGCCCGAGCGACATCTGCAACAGCGAGAACAGGCTGAGCAACCCGATTCCGAGGAGGAGATCGGGCAACAGGGCGGGGGCCGTCGCGTAGGCGCGAATCAGTCCTCCCCTGGTGTAGCGGTGGATGCCGACGGCCATCAACGTGCCCAGAACCGTGGCAAGAACAGTCGCTCCCCCCGCCACGATGAGCGTGTTGCGCAGGCCCTCCAGTACAGCTGAGTCCTTCGCGAGCACGCCATACCAGTCGAGGCTGAAGCCCTTCCAGACGAACAGGTTGGACGACGCGTTGAAGCTCATGATGACCACAACGATGATCGGCACATAGAGGAAGATATATGTCGCCCAGAACGGAACGGCCAGCAGTTTGGGTCTACGCATCCGGTGACCCCTCCGTGATCCGCTTCGAGGCGCGTGACTGCAGGGCGAGCAGAACGACCAGGAATATGGTCAGAACAAGCGCAAGTGACGCCCCGAACGGCCAGTCTCTGGCCTTCAGGAACGCATCACGCACCAGATTGCCGACGAGCAGCATCTTGCCGCCGCCGAGCAGTTCAGGGATGACGAAGTTTCCCATCGAGGGCACGAAGACGAATACGCATCCGATCAGCATCCCGGGCACCGACATGGGCAGAATGACCGTGCGGAAGACGCGGAACGGGCGTGAGCCGAGGTTGGTGGCAGCCTCTTCCAACTCGGGGTCGATCCGTTCGATCGACGAGTATAGCGGCAGGATCATCAACGGCAGATACATGTACAGCAGACCGACCACAACGGCCGGCTGGCTATACAGCAGATTCATCGGTCCGTCGATCCAGCCGAGCGCCTCCAACCCCTGATTGAGCCAGCCCGCATTGTTGAACAGCAGGATCCACGCATAGGTTCGAATGAGAAAGTTGGTCCAGAAGGGCAACAGCACCATCAGGAGGGCGACCGTGCGCCAGCGAGTGGGCAGGCGGGCGATCAGGTAGGCCGTCGGATAACCCAGCACGAGCGCGAGCGCGGTCGTCAACGCCGCGACGCCGATCGAGTTGAACAACACGTTCAGGTACACCGGCTCGAGCAGCCGGGTGAAGTTCTCGAGGCTGAACTCAGGGCTGACCCCGCCAAACCTACCGCGGGTCATGAACGCGTACGTGGTCACCAACCCAATCGGGATGACGACGAACAGCGCCAGAAAGAGGCTCTGCGGACCGAGGAAGGGTGCGGCGCGCAACGCGCGAGAGAACCGCTGACGGTTCATCCCATCGCGCATTGCCCGCCGCACCCTGGCTGCCATCGTGACTTAGCCCGCCTGGATCTCAGTGACGAGACGGCTGTACTCGGTCGAGAAGTCTCCGACGTCGATAAGACCCTCCTGCTCGCTCAACTCCGCCGGGGTGATCGCCAGCGACGGGAAGTCGACGGCCATCTGCGGGTCGACGAGTTCGTTTGCGGCGCGGTTGGGCACGTTGTAAAGGATGTTCTCCACCACCCACGAGTGCACGTCGGGCTCAAGGATGAAGTTCAGGAAGGTCATGGCGGCTTCCTTGTTCTTCGAAGACTTGAGAACCGTCATAGTGTCAGTCCACAGGTCGCTACCCTCCTTGGGAATCACGAACTTGATGTTCGGATCCTCAGCAACGCCGTAGTTGCACCAGCCGTCCCACGCCTCGGTCAGTACCGCCTCACCCGTGATCAGCTTCTGGTAGAACGTGGTGTCATCAAAAGCCAAGAGGGTGGGCTTCGTCTTCTCCAGCTGGGCACGGACCTGGGCGAGCTCATCCGCACTGGTCGAGTTCGCCGAGAAACCGAGCAGCTTCTGCGCCGGCAGGGTCATCCAGCGCTCTGTCGCCAGCATGGTGGTCTTTCCCTCCAGCTCTGGCTTGGGGTTCAGCAGGTCGTTCCATGAATCGGGTGTGAAGTCGATCAGGTCGGAACGGTAGCACAGCCCCGTGGTGCCCCACGCGTACGGCAGGGAGACCTTATTGCCCGGATCGTAGGCAAGCTCCTTGGCCTCCGGGTAAAGGTTCGCCTCGTTAGGAATGAAGGACTTGTCCAATTCCTGGAGCACGCCCTGCTCGCCGAGCGCCTGCGCATACTGCCCGGACATGAAGGCGACATCGATTCCGGAATCGCCCGACGCCATGATCTTCGCGACGATCTCTTCGTTCGTCGCGTGGTTGACAATCGTCATCGGGATGCCGGTCTTCGCTTCGAACCGCTCGGCCAGGTCTTCGGGGTAGTAATCGGACCAGATGCCAACCACAAGACTCTGCTTCGTGAGGTCGGCGTCGGGGTCGAGTGCTGCGCCGCCCGAATCCCCCGCGCTGCACGCGCCAAGTCCGAGTGCCGCGACTGCTGCAATGGCGGTTGCAGCTGCAACCCTGAGCTTGCTTCTTCTAAAAAGCACCGTGTCTCCTTTGACTCTCACACATCCGGACGTGTTGATTCTTACACGCAGACTCAAAAAATGCGATTCTTCGATAGCCTAGCGGTGCGTCTGTGCACATCCAATACTCGAAGATGGATTCAATGAACTCGAATTTTCCGTCCGTTTCAGCGTCGATCTCGTCCCTCAGGGGCACCATCGACATCCTGGAGAACGGTTCGGTAACACTTTCCCAGGAACCGGGGCTTGCCACCGATCTCGTGAACGCCGTGCTCGGCCGGAACGTGGCAGACCTCACAGTTGATGAGGGCGCACTACTCGTCGACTCGGTGGGAGTGACCCATGAGACAGCCGTCTCCGACCCGATTTCGGAGCGCACGATTGCCGTCGACCAGACGAACCTGTCAATTGTCGTCGACGAGCGTTTCATCGTCAAGGTGGTCACCCGGTGCGGCAACGCCGACCAAGCCGCCCACCAACTCGCTCGGCTGGCACGCGCGGGATCGGTGGTGGCTCCTCCGTATCTGGGCAGCGTCGACTGGGACCCCGGCACCGGCGAACCCCACGCGATCGCACTGGTATCCAGGTATCTTCCGGGGACCGAAGACGGCTGGAGTTGGGCTGTCAACGATGTTCTCAGCCTTGTCGCGGGTGGCCTGCCCCCCACCTGGCCACGACAGCTGGGGGAACTCTGTGCCCAACTCCACAGTGACCTGAGCCGGGAAGTCGAGAGGAAACAGCACGATGCGGTTGTGCCCTACGCGGTGCGCCCCCGCGCCGAGGCGGCGCTCACCGAGGCCCTGGAGCTCACGGCGGGATCTCCCGGGATCCGGTTGCGCAATCGGATCGAACCGATCAAGACCGCGATCGCGACGCTCCCCGACGACCTCGATTCGCCGCTGATCCCGATTCACGGTGACCTGCACGTCGGCCAGTTCTTGCGCACCCCGGACGCCGACGCCGACGCCGACGCCGACGAGTATTGGATCATCGATTTCGACGGGGATCCACAACTGAACCCGAGCGACCGGGAACAGCCGGACGCGCCCGCGCGGGATGTCGCCCACATGCTCACATCTATCGACCTGGTCGCGGCGGTGGCACAACGCCGTCTCGGCCGAAGCGACCCTGTGCTCTTCGAGTGGGCCATGTCCGCTCAGCAACAATTCTTGGAGGCCTATCGCGCGCGGTTGGCGACGCACGGACTCGCACGCCTGCTCGACGACCGCCTGCTCGAGGGCTTTATCGCCGAACAGCTTCTGCGCGAACTCATTTACGCAGGCCGATTCCTCCCCCGATGGGCCTACGCCCCCGATGCCGTCATCACATTCCGCTATCCGAATTCCCGCGCCCAGAAAGAGGAGCCATGGAGCCCACCAGATTTTTCGACGACCTGACCCTGATCCCCGAAAAGCTGGGACATCTGGCTGACCAGCTCGAGCTCGGTCTGCCCGGGCTTGACCAGGCCGTACTGCCCGCGGCTGGCCGGGTTCTGATCCTCGGCATGGGTTCTAGCGCGTATGCGGCCGATGTGATCGCCCGTGATGCCCGCGCCACCGGGTTGAACGTCGTCGTGGAGCTGGCGAGCTCACGAACACTGCCGCCGCCGGCCACCGACCTGACCGTCATCGCCATCTCGGCGACCGGTGGCAGTGTCGAGGTGCTGGCGGCGATTGAGCCATACGTCGGGCAGGGCCGACTGGTCGCTGTGACAAACCGACCTGATTCGGCTCTGGCCCGGGCAGCGGATGCTGTTGTCGAACTGCACGCCGGCATCGAGGCCAGCGGTATTGCCTGCCGTACCTTCCGGCACACACTGCTGACCGCTGCTGCGTTGTTGGACCCGAGCGCCTCCGGCAGCAGTGCGCGAGTGGCAGCGGCCAGGCAGGCCGCAGAGTCCACACAAGTTCTGATTGACACTCGCGCCGACTGGGTCGCCGACGTTGCTGACACCTTGGGCGGGCCAGACGGGACCTGGGCGCTTGCTCCGGTGGAACGGCTCTCATCGGCCAGGCAAACTGCGCTGATGATGCGCGAAGTGCCACGACGAACCGCCTACGCGAGTGAGACCGGTGACTGGTCACACGTCGATGTCTACCTGACCAAGACGCAGGATTATCGCGCTCTCGTGTTCGCCGGCTCCGCATGGGACGCCCAGGCGCTGGAGTGGATGCACGAACGCGGTTCGACCCTGATCAGCGTCGGCGGGGCGCTCACGGGTGCCACACAGTGCATTCGCTATCCCGGTGACACCGACGAGAACGTTGCGCGGCTCACTGAAGTTATCGTCGGCGAGTTGGTCGCCGAGCACTGGTGGCGCGCACTGCAGGGCTGACGTTGGTCAGGCTGCTGCTTTCCCAGCCGCCAAGATGTACGCGCGCATCACGTCCAGGCGGGGCTGCCGACCGTTTCCGCGAGCCGCGCCCCAGCGATCTCCAGCCAGACCAAGGGGTCAGCCATGGCAGCATCGGCACCACCGGCCAACTGGGCAAGCGACCGGCAATCGGCGAACCCCGTCGGGTCGGTGTCGATACTGCCCGCAACCAGAAGTATCGGCACCCCGACCGCGGCCGCCACCCCGGCGACGTAGCCGGGCACCTTGCCGGCCGCCGACTGCGCATCGAATCGGCCCTCCCCGGTGATCACCAGTTGGGCCCCAGCCACCGCCTGCGGCACCCCGAGGGCCTCCCCCACCGTGCCCGCACCCGGCGACATGGTCGCTCCCCACGCAAGCAGCCCGAAGCCGACGCCACCCGCGGCACCGGCACCAGGAGCGTCGGGGTCGACGTGACCGAACCGGCTGGTCCGCACCAGCCGGGCCAGCCGGCGCAGGTTGGAGTCGAGGCGGGCCACTTGGCGAGTGGTCGCACCCTTCTGCGGCCCGAATACGGCTGCCGCACCAGCTACGCCCAGCAGAGGATTGGTCACGTCGCTCAGAATCTGAGCACCGCCAGGCGGCACGGGCCGGAGCCGGGTGCTGTCGATCGTCGACACGGTACCGAGGCCGATGTTGCCCAGTCTGATCGGCCGGTCGTCCTCGTCGGTGAACTCTGCACCGAGGGCCACCAACGTGCCGACCCCGCCGTCAGTCGACGCGCTCCCGCCGATCGCCAGAAGTAGGCGGTGCGCCCCAGCCTGCAGCGCCGCCGCAATCGCCTGACCGAAGCCAAGCGAATGCGCGCCGAGCGGGTCCAACTCGTCGATGAGTGTGATGCCGCTGGTGTTGGCCAATTCGACGACGGCCGTGCCGTCGGGCAACTGCAACCAGTGAGTGTCAACCGGCCCATCATCGGGCCCGCGCACAGTGATGGGCATCCGCGTCGCACCCCGCACGGCAGTCTCGAACGCATCAAGTGTGCCCTCACCACCGTCGGCCATAGGTGCCAGGTGCAGCCTGTCGGCCGGTCGAACAGATGCCCAGCCGGCCGCAATCGCCCGTGCCGCGTCGGCGGCGCCCGCGGTGCCCTTGAATGAATCCGGGGCAATCACAATGGTGCACGGCTGGTCGAAGTCAGTCATATCTCCAGCATGACAGCGTCGAGTCCCTACAGCTATCGCCCTGTCACAGACTGCCTGGCACCCCAAGCGTGATGTGGCCCGTACACCCTTCATTCCATCAGGAGGCCAGACCGGCAGATTCGACAGCAGGTTCTGTGCCGCTGGCCATGATACGCGGGGCCAGCACGGCCGCGACGATGCCCACCGCCAATGCCAACGCGAAGCAACCGGCGAACGACCAGACCGCTCCCAGCGGAGCAAGCCCGGTGAAGATGAACGCCGACAGGGCCAGTGCGATCGCCGCGCCCATCGAGTCGGCGATGGTGAGCGCCGCAGAGTTGAACCCCTGTGCCTGGCGGCTGGACAATGCAAAGGTCAGGACCGACAGCCGCGGGAGCATCATTCCCATCCCGAACCCTGCCGCTGCCCACGCGAAGAACGCGATGACTGGGGGGAGCATCCAGACGGTCATGGCGAGTGTCACCGCGAGCGCGATGACCAGCATGCCGGTGCCCAACCGCAGGTGGGCCAACGCCTCCCACCGGTCGGCCGTGCGTCCCTGAAACCAGGATCCGGCGGCCCAGAAGACGCCGCCGGCAGACAGAGCGAGACCGGCGATCGACGCGTCCAAGCCGTACTCGTCGATCAGGAGGTAGGGCAGGTAGACCTCGGCCCCGAAGAATGCGGTGCCGATCATTCCCCGCATCAGCACGACGGAGGGCAGCCCGCGTACTGCTCGCAGGGCCCCCGCCGGAAGCAACGGTCGCAGGGCGACGAGCGTGACGACGAAGGCGAGCGCAGGCAGCACCCAGGCCAGCCAGCCGGAGACCTCGGTCGCGAGGTTCAGCCCCATCACGGCGACCGCGGTCAACAGCGACCACAGGATCGGGCCCACCCGCCAGGGCACGCGTTCGGCGGTCTCAGAGCCCAAGCGAACGCTGCGCAGCGCCGGGATGACCATCACGAACGCGGGCACGATCAGGCCGATCACCCCGAGGAACACCCAGTGCCAACTGAGCTGCTCGGCGACGAGCCCCGCGATGAAGGGACCGATCAGCGACGGCACCACCCAGGCAGCCGCGAAGCCGGCGAAGATCTTGGGCTGCAGACGCGCCGGATATAGCCGTGCGACGATCACATAGAGGGAGACAATCGCTCCACCACCGCCGAAACCGTGAACGAGACGACCGGCGACGAAGACCTCCATGGTCACCGACGTTCCGGCGATCACGAGGCCGAGGGCGAAGAGCACGCACGAGAGGTACAGCGCAGACTTCGGGCTGTACCGGTCAGCCCAGTTGCCGGCGACGACCATCCCGACCACGCCGACGGCGAGCGGACCGCCGAACGCGAGCGCGTACAGGTGCGCCCCGTCCAGGTCGGCGCTGATCGCGGGCATCACGGTTGTGACCGCGAGAGACTCGAACGCCGCCAGAAGAATCAGCATGCACATGCCGATGGTCACCCACCGGAAGGGGCCGGAGAAGATGCCTTCGGCGCCCGTCGATGCGGGCATCCGATCAGCTGGCGCGACAGATCCCGCGAGGGGAGTCTCTTCAACCGGGCCGGGATCGTGCAACACGCTATTGACTCTAATTGCTGGTCGCTGGGGGAACACCCCCAGCGACCCGCCCGATGCGATCCCGCGAACTCAGCCACGCACACTCCCCCGGGAACGCTTCACCGTGACGGGGTGACCCTCGCAGTATCCTGAAAACAGCCCACACACATCCACCGGTCACAAGCGAAACAGGGGTGCACCAGTGAGTACAGCCGCCCGCACCCCCGTGCGCGGAAAGCTCCTGCCACTGCTCGGCCCGGCAATGGTCGCCGGCGTCGCCTATCTCGACCCGGGGAACGTCGCCAGCAACATGACCGCCGGTGCCCAGTTCGGCTACCTCCTGGTCTGGGTGGTGGTGATCGCGAACCTGATGGCCTGGCTGATCCAGTACCTTTCCGCAAAGCTCGGTCTCGTCACGGGCGAGAGCCTGTCGGAAATTCTCGGTACGCGCATTCGCCACCGGTGGGCACGCCGCGCCTACTGGCTACAGGCAGAAGTGGTGGCCATGGCCACCGATATAGCCGAGGTGATCGGTGGGGCGGTGGCCCTTTACCTCCTCTTCGGCATTCCGCTGTTCTGGGGCGGGGTGATCACCGGTGCCGTCTCGGTCGTGGTGCTCAGCGTGCACAGTAGTCGCGGCGCCAAATCGTTCGAACGCGTCATCGCGACCATGTTGATCATCATGGCGATCGGTTTCACTGCGGGGCTCTTCGTCGAACCGCCGGATGCCGCCCAAACCGCGGCCGGCCTCATCCCCAGCTTCGACGGTGCGGGCTCGGTGCTGCTTGCAGCGTCGATCCTCGGTGCCACCGTCATGCCGCACGCGATCTACGCGCACTCAGCGCTCACCCGCGATCGGTTTGGAAAGGTGCCTGCTGTGCGGATTCCGCGGGTGCTGCTGGCGACCAGAGTGGATGTGACCGTCGCGCTGCTGATCGCCGGCACGGTGAACCTCGGCATGCTCTTGCTCGCGGCGACCGTCCTGCCCGGAATCGAGGGCACTGACAGCCTTGAGGGCGCCTACGCTGCCATAGGTGCAGCATTGGGCCCGGTGATCGCAACCCTGTTCGCGGTGGCACTGCTCATCTCGGGGCTCGCCTCAACCGCGGTTGGAGCCTATGCCGGAGCCGACATCATGCACGGCTTGGTCAAAGTGCAGATTTCACTCATCACCCGCCGGTTGATCGTGCTGATCCCCGCACTGGTTATCCTGGGCGCCGGGCTCGACCCGACGTGGTCCCTGGTGCTCAGCCAGGTGATTCTGAGTTTCGGCATCCCCTTCGCCCTCATCCCCCTGGTCTTCCTGACCTCCAACAGCGCGCTACTGGGCGGGTCGGTCAATCGCTGGTACACGACCGCACTGGCGACGCTGGCCGCCGTCTTCCTGATCGCGCTCAACGTCGCCCTGCTCGTGTTGATCTTCACGGGTACCTGACCGGGTCACGTCTGGTCAACTGTCCCCGCGACGCGGGCCTGTTCCGAGTACAACTCGAAGTAGCGGCCACCGGCGGCAATAAGCTCGCGGTGAGTGCCGCTCTCCACCACCCGCCCGGCGTGCACCACGAAGATCACATCGGCTTCGACCACGGTCGACAGGCGGTGCGCAATCGCTATGGTGGTTCGCCCGCTGCTGGCCACCTCGAGCGCCCGCTGCACCACCCGTTCCGAGACCGAGTCGAGGGCACTGGTCGCCTCGTCGAGGATCAGCACCTCCGGGTCTTTCAACAGCACGCGTGCAATCGCGATCCGTTGCTTCTCCCCACCGGACAGTCGGTAGCCGCGTTCGCCCACCAGCGTGTCGTAGCCGGCCGGGAACGATGCGATCGTCTCGTGGATGTTCGCCGCACGAGTCGCCTCCTCCACCTCGGCCATCGACGCCTCGGGCTTCGCATAGAGCAGATTGTCGCGAATGCTCGCGTGAAACAGGTAGGTCTCCTGGCTCACAATTCCGATGTGGGACAACAGCGACTCGTGTCGCAGGTCACGCACGTCCTCTCCGGCGAACAGGACCCGCCCCTCGCGTACATCGTAAAACCGGGGGATCAGGTAGGACACCGTCGTCTTACCCGCCCCGGAGGCACCGACGAACGCCACGAACTGCCCGGGTTCGATCACCAGTGAGACATCATGCAGTGCTGGAGCGGACTGCCCGTCGGCATCCGGATACGCGAACGTCACCCGGTCGAACTCGACCCTGCCAAGAGCCGGGGACGCAGAAACCTCCCGCGCATGAGGGGCGTCGGTGATGGCCGGAACGAGGTCGAGGTATTGAAAGATTCGGGCGAACAACGCGCCCGACGTCTGCAAGTCCAGTGCCACCCGCATCAGTCCGATCAGAGGAAACATGAGCCGGGCCTGCACGGTGGTGAACGCGACAATCGTCCCCATCGTCACGTCTGCACCGCCGACGATCAGGTAGCCGGCGACGACATACACGATTGCCGGAATCACCGACATGAAGATGGTGACCAGCCCGAAGAACCACTGGCCGCTCATCTGCTGGCTCACCTGCAACCGGATCTGGTTGCGGTTCTCGGCGCTATAGCGGTCGATCTCGCCCCGCTGTCGGTTGAAGCTTTTGGCCAGGAGAATGCCCGACACGCTCAACGTCTCCTGGGTGATCGCCGTCATGTCCGACAGCGACTCCTGGGTCTTCGTGGCGATCCGTGCTCGCACCTGGCCGACCCGGCGTTGGGCGATCACCAGGAAGGGCATCAGAATGACGGCAACCAGTGTGAGCTGTGGGCTGAGCAGGAGCATCGCCACGAGTGCGGCGATGACGGTCACGGTGTTGCCGAGAACGCTGGACACCGTGTTCGTGAGCACACTGGCAACACCGCCGACGTCGTTGGCCAGACGAGACTGGATGACACCGGTCTTGGTGCTGGTGAAGAATGCGAGTTCCATGTGTTGCAGGTGGGTGAACAGTCGCACCCGCAACTGGCCCATCACCGTGTTGCCGACAGATGCGGTGAGGTAGGTCTGCCCGACACCCAACACCGCCGAGACAACCCAGATGATGACCATCAGTAACACGATCTGGATCAACCGCTCCAGATCGGGTGAGCCGCCGGACGGAAAGAGGCCTTCGTCAAACGCCTGCTGGGTCAGCAGCGGCGGCAGAACGCTGAGGCCCGCGCCGACGAGGACGATAATGCCGGTCAGTGCGAGCTTCAGCCTGTGTGGTTTGAACAACGCGCCGATACGAGCCAGAAGGTGGGGCACCTTCGGGGCACTGGCGTTCAGCTCACGTTGCGCCCGTGCATCCCTGTCGGAGAGGCGCCCCGAGCCGCGCATGGAAGTCATGTCTGAACTTTATGCGATAGTCCGAACCATCCGCCTGGTGGTGGCCTGTGGATCAGCCGCCGCCCTTGGGCCAGCTCTGATCGATCGCGGTCAGAGTGTCAGCGGTCGACTCCCCGTTGATCCAATCCATCATTCCCGCCCAGAACGAACCACTGCCCACCGAGGTGGGCATCAGGTCGGAGCCGTCGAACCGGATAGTGGCCGAAGGGTTCTGGAGAAGTCTCATGCTGTCGGACAGAATGTCGCTGGAGGCCAGGGCCGGGTCGACCCCGCGGTTGGCCGAGACGACTCCACCGAGTTTCACCCTGGTCGACGCCCAATGCACGCTGGTGAGGTAGGTGTGCACTGATTGGGTGGCCGCGTCATCGTTGAAGGAGGCGACCAGGTCACCGCCGACGATGAACGGAGCGGACTTTGCGGTGGTGCCCGGCATCAGGAATGCCCAAACATCGCCGTCCGGCGCAATCGTCACATCAGCATCTCCTCCGGTGTCCCAGAAGCCCTCGTAGAAGGAAGCCTGGTGGTAGAGCGAGCACTGACCGTCAAGAATCGGAAGCCCGGCTCCGGCAAACTCGGTGGTTGCGATTGACTTGACCCCGTCGAAGCCACCATTCACGAAATCTGGGTTCTTCAGGATCTCCCCCACGGAGTCGAGCGCACGCTCCACCGGCAGGGCGTTGAAGGGGAGCTCGTGACTCACCCACTTGTCGTACACGGAGGCACCGGCCTGCCTCAGCAGCACATCTTCCAACCAGTCGGTTCCCGGCCACCCACTGGCATCGTTGGAGACGAACCCGTCACACCACGGCTTGTTTCGGCCCGCCTCTGCGATGGTCTGTGACAGGGTGAGCAACTCGTCCATGGTCTGGGGAACCTCGTAGCCATGGGCCTCGAACTCGGCCGGGGAATACCAGATGTAACCCTTCACCGTCGACGTGAGTGGCGTGCCGAATGACTTCCCATCGACCGTCCCGAAATCGCTCCAGTACTCGTCCCACGAATTGGAAACGTTCTCCACTGCTTTAGAGGGTGCGGGCACCAGAAACGCCGCATTCGCCATTGAAGTGACCAGTGAGGGCTGGGGGAAGATCGCGAGGTCGGGTGCGTTCTCCTCCTGTGCCTGGACCAGGATTCCGGTCGCGAAGTCCTTGCTGCCGATGTAGTCGACATTGATCCCGGTACAGGCCTCGAACTGATCGAACGACACGTTGAGCAACTCCGCTTCCAGACCGAGCACGGCACCGCGGATGGTCACCCTGGTACCGGAGTCGAATGTTCCGTAGTCGCCGAGTTCGCTGCAGTCCACTTTGGGCACCGCACTCTCAGACGTGGTCGCCTGTTCCGACGAGGTGGAGCAGCCGCTGAGTACCAGACCGGCGAGCGCCAGTGCTGCACCCGCGAGTACGGCGCCGTGGCGCGCTCCTTTATGCATCCGATTTCCCCTCGTGGCGTGACGTGACGCCGTATTCTCTGCTGGGCGAAGCCGCCGGGCAGTCCCCTGAGCTCACGTTAGTCATCATGAGCGTTGTTCACCAGCGCGTAAACGCCCCCAACCCTAGTGTCATTTTACGTGCGATCACCCATCGTCCATCGTGGTCTTCCGGCTCGGACGGGAGGGTTTCGCCACGAAGAGACGCCGCCTCACCGATTGTGGTGAGACGGCGCCTGCCCACGATTTCTCGCGGTTGGTGAATCGAGTGTTACTTGAGGGTAACCGTTGCGCCGGCGGCCTCGAGCTGAGCCTTGGCCTTCTCGGCGGTCTCCTTGTTGGCGCCCTCGAGGACGGCCTTCGGCGCGCCGTCGACGACAGCCTTCGCCTCGCCCAGTCCGAGGCTGGTCAGCGCACGAACCTCCTTGATGACCTGGATCTTCTTCTCGCCGGCAGCCTCGAGGATGACGTCGAAGGAGTCCTTCTCTTCCACTTCCTCGGCCGGGGCGGCTCCGCCACCCACAGCGGCAGCGGCGACGGGGGCCGCAGCGGTGACCTCGAAGACCTCTTCGAACTTCTTGACGAAGTCGTTGAGCTCGATGAGCGTCAGTTCCTTGAATGCTTCAATAAGCTCGTCGTTTGACAGCTTTGCCATGATGTTTCTCCTCGTGAATGTAATGCGTGGTGTCGCTTGGGGTATGACGTATGTGTCTCAGTTTCGAGACAGCTCGTAGCAGTGTGCTAATGCTCTGTGCTACTGCGCGGATTCCTGCTTCTCACGCAACGCGTCGACGGTGCGAACCGCCTTCGACAGCGGGGCGTTGAACAGGTATGCGGCACCGAACAACGACGCCTTGAAGGCGCCGGCCAGCTTGGCCAGCAGCACCTCCCGGGTTTCGAGATCGGCGAGCTTGGTGACCTCTTCTGCGGTCAGGGGGTTACCGTCGAAGTAACCACCCTTGATCACAAGCAGAGGATTTGCCTTGGCAAAGTCACGCATCGACTTGGCCACGGTGACGGGGTCACCGTGGACGAAAGCGATTCCAGAAGGCCCGACGAGCTCGTCGTCGAACGATGAGATTCCGGCCTGGTTGGCCGCGATCTTGGTCAGCGTGTTCTTTACCACGGCGTAGGTTGCGTCGGCACTGATGCTCGTGCGCAGTTCGTTCAACTGGGCAACAGTGAGTCCGCGGTACTCGGTCAGCAGTACGGCAGTCGAGTTCTCAAAGTGACCTTTGAGTTCGGCTACCGCGGCTTCCTTGTTCGCCATGGCGCTCCTTGAATAGATGTGCGCGCGTCGCGGATGCGACGTGCAGCCGGGGCCCGTGGTCTTCACGCAATAAAAAAGCTCCGACGCAAGGGCCGGAGCAGTCTGACCGCACTCACAAGCGCGGATCTCATCACTTCAACACCTGCGCGGGCCTCGCTTACGCGAAACTTCGGCGGATACTCCATGCGGAACATCCACGACCAGCGGTCTTTGGCTCAGATCAGGTTACGTGATGCGAGGCTGCTCGCGCAACTCGTGGCATCGGAGAGATGGCCGCCGTCTGAGGGGCTCGCGCGATCATTGGCGGAAAAGCCTGTCGGCGCGCAGCAGAATGGGCACATGTCCTTCATCGTGCGCAGCGTGCGCCACGCCATTGCGCCCCTGACCCGTACGCGGCCTTTTCGTCGCATCGCCCCTGTGGCCCTTCCTCCTCTGGAGCGGGGACTGAGGCTGGTCAGTGGTGGGCGGCTCCAGGTGAGCGGTCTGCTCGTGCCCTCTCTGGTGCTCCACTCGATCGGGGCGCGCACCGGTATCGAACGCGATACCTCATTGATGTATACGCCAGATGGCGCCGGTAACGCCATAGTGGCCGCGACCAGCTTCGCGCGTGAGAAACATCCTGCCTGGAGCTACAACCTCATGGCCAATCCGAACGCCGCAATCACCGTGCGGGGGCATCGCCAGCAAGTTCGTGCGACCCTGTTGACCAAGGAAGAACGCGAATCGATGTGGCGACGGATCGAAAAACAGTGGCCGGGGTACCGCTCGTACGAACGAGAATCAGGGCGCACCGTGCGGCTGTTCCGGCTCGAGCCTTTTGGCGATTGTGGCGAATTGCCCCCCAGCAGCACGCCGTCCCAGGTCTCGTAGTCTTTTTCACCTCAGGCACCGCATCGCTGCGCTCTACGTCTGGCGTGGGCGACCAGCAGTCGCCGCTCTGACGAAACGAGGTAGCTCCGAGACGACTACTTTCGGGGCCCCCTGTGGCGTTATGTCGCTAGTCGTTAGCGCGGGCTACGTGCGTCGACGAACCACAAGTCTACGAGAGCCGTCATTTCGGTACCCACTACTTGGTGGAACCGGCCAACAGCGCTGAGACGAAATAGCGCTGGAAGGCGAAGAACACGATCAACGGGATGATCATCGACAGAAACGCCCCCGCTGAGAGGATGTCTATGTTCGCGCCGAACTGCCGCAACTGGCTCTGAATGGCGACCGTGATCGGCTGACTGGTGGCGTTGGTGAAGATCAGGGCGACAAGCATGTCGTTCCAGACCCAAAGAAACTGGAAGATCGCGAGGGAGGCGATCGCGGGCATTCCCAGGGGCAGAATGATGCGGCTGAAAATACGCCACTCGCTGGCCCCGTCCAGCCTGGCCGCCTCCAGCAACTCCCCCGGCACCTGGGTGAAGAAGTTGCGCAGGAGAAAGATGGCGAACGGCAGACCATACGCGGTGTGGAATATGATCACCCCGAGGATCGATCCGAACAGCCCGATGCTGCCGTAGAGTTTCGCGATGGGAATCAGCGAGACCTGCAACGGCACCGCGAGCAACACGATCACAGCGACCAGAAGCCAGTCCCGTCCCGGAAAACGGATCCACGCGAACGCGTAACCGGCGAGCGAACCGATGATGACCACAGCCGCCGTTGCGGGCAGGGTGATCGCAATCGTGTTCACGAACGAACCCATGAACTGGGAGTTGGAGAGCAGGTTGGTGTAGTTGTCGACAGTCAGTTGAGCAGGTCGGGTGAACACGGTCCACCAACCGGTCTGGCTGTTGTCGACCGAATTGCGCAGTGAAGACAGCGCAAGGCCGATGGAGGGCACCAGCCAGAAAACGGCGACGATCACCAGAACGATATTGACCACGCCGCGGCCGAAGAAGTCCAGGATGCGCCCGGCCGCTCCGCGCTTGGCGGTCACTATCCCGGCCGGCGCGGTCACTGTTCCCGCTCCATCTTGAACCGACGCACGTTGATGATCATGAAGGGCAGCACGAGTACCAGGAGCAGGATCGCGAGAGCACTACCGAGGCCCTGGTCGTTGCCGCCGCCGAAAGAAACCGTCCACAGCTGCACCGCGATCACCGTCGCGTCTGGAAGCGACGAACCGGGAGGAATGACATAGACCAGATCAAAGATCTTCAGCACATTGATGATCAGGGTTATGAACACGACAATCAGCACGGGCATCAGCAACGGCGCCGTGATGCGCCGGAACACCTGCCACTCGTTCGCACCGTCCACCCGGGCAGCCTCCTGCAGGGAGATATCCATGGCTGAGAGCCCGGATGCGATCATCACCATCGAGAAACCGGCCCAGATCCAGACGTAGGAAAGGATGATCACCGCGGTCACCAGCGTCGGCCCCAGCCACGAGATCCCCGAATAGCCCTGGCTGAAGTTCGACGCCGGCAGGGTCACGATGTAGCTCCCGCTCGAGGTCGGAGAGTTGATCGTGTAGGTCCCATCATCCGCAGCCACTGCGGATGCGACGACAGCGCCGTGAGTGTCGACGACCTCCACCGTCACCCCGGGCAACCCCATCTTGCCGTCCCCGATGGTGCCCGGTGTGCCGCCGCCACCGGGCACGAAGTCCAACCAGACGGTGCCGGTTATCTGGTTGGCAGCCGGCGTTTCAGCGGCCACTGCGGGCTTTGCAGTGCCCGGCAATGTGCTGGTCTGCAACCCGACCAGAGGGAAGTTCTGCACCGACCCCACCGCCACCGTGGCCTGGCTTTGGATCTCGCCGTCGGATGCGACAGTCAAGGTGGAGTCCGAACCGGGACGCGCACCGGGGTAGGAGGCGCCGGGAGAGAAGGCGTCATGAACTGCCACCAGCCCGGCGTTCACCGCGCCAAGGTTGGGATCCTCCTGAAACAGGGTGCGAAAGATCACGCCCGAGGCGACCATGGAGATGGCCATCGGCATGAAGACGATCAGTTTGAACGCGGTCGCCCATTTGATGCGGTTCATCAACACGGCGAAGATCAGGCCGAGCACCGTGCACGTGACCGGTGCGACGATCACCCAGATGATGTTGTTGCGAATCGAGATGAAGGTTGCCGGGTCGGTGAACATGGTGACGTAGTTCTGGCCGCCGATGAAGTTGACACCGCTGGCATCGAACATCGAGCGCCACAACGAATAGACGACTGGGTAGGCGACCAGCACCCCCAGCAACACCAGTGCCGGTGCCATGAAGATGAGCGCGGTTATCAGCCTTCGACGACCGGGTGCGTGGTGGGGAGGGCGCTTTGCGCTCTCCCCACCACGCGGGGTCACCCGAACCGTATGACTGGTGGACATGCGGTCGTCTCCTGTTACCCGGCCACCGGGTCTCCCCCGTCATTCACTTTCCGTAGGCCTCAACAGCAGCCTTCTCTAGCGCTTGCGCCGTGCCCTGCACATCCGTCGGGTTGCTGTAGAAGTCGAGGAGGATCTTCCACTCGCCGGCCCCGGGCGTTCCGCCGAACGCGCTGGGCGCCTGGTCGGACATGTCGAAGCGGAAGGTCTCCGCGTTGATCAGGGACTCAGCGATCTGCTTCGACGTGTCATCCGGGTAGGCCGACATATCCACGAGCTTGTTCGGCGAAGTGAAACCGCCGAGCTTCACCCAGATGGTGGCAGCTTCAGGTGAGGCCAGGTAGGTCATCAACGCGGCCGCTCCCTTGTTGTCCTTGAGCTGGATCGCCGCATTGCCGCCACCCACAACCGCGGGCCCGGAGTTGTTCACCGACGGGAAGTCATAGAACTTCGCATCAGTACCCACAACCGACTTCGTCTGTGACGTGATGTTGCCCGCCACGAAGTCGCCCTCATAGACAGTGCCCGCCTTTGCTGGGGAGCCGAAGACCTCGGTCACCGAGTCGCCAAAGGTGCGCTGGGCGCCGCCAGGCTGCACAATCGTCTTGTCACCCCACAACGTGCCCAACTGGGTGAGTGCGTCGATCACCTTCGGATCCGTCCACGCCATGGTGTGCGCGGTGAGTGCGTCATAGTCATCGGCGCCGGCCGAACGAAGGAAAACGTTCTCGAACCAGTCGGTCAACGGCCACCCCACGTCGGCCCCGATGGACAACCCGTAGACACCGGAGTCGGCAACCTTTTTCAATTGCGCGGTGAAATCATCCCAGGTCTTCGGCTCGGTGGCTCCAGCATTGGTATAGACATTCGTGTTGTACCAAACGGTTGATTTATTCGAACCCTTGAACCACACGCCGTAAGCCTTGCCATCGACAGAACCGAGGTCGACCCAGTCCTTCGAATAGTTCGCCTGAACCGACGCCAGGGTTTCTGGCGACAACTCGATCAGGCTGCCCGCTTTGGCCAGGGAGTCCAGCAGTCCTGGTTGCGGGATGACCGCCACATCGGGTGGATCCCCACCGGTGATCTTGGTGTTCAACGTCGTGGCGACATTGCTGCCATAACTGGTGTAATTGACTGTCGCGCCGGTCTCGGCGGTGAACTGTTTCAGCACCGCCTCGAAGTTGGTCTGTTCAGCTCCGGACCAGTCAGCGGCAACGTTCAATGTGACGCCGCTCAGGTCAGGTGGGGCCGCGGATGCGGGCGCGCTGCTCCCCGCGGAACTTGGCGCAGGCGTCGAACCGCTGGAACATCCGGCGAGCGCCATTGCGAATGCGCCGGTGACTGCCGTTGCGATCAGCACTTGTCGGCGGTAGGTGGACTTCATGGGAACCCTCCTCGTCAGCTGGACTCACACGAGCGGGCGTCTCCCGTTCTTCACCTCAGCGGAGTCGTCGGGCAACTCCCCGTTGGTCATGAGTTCCTCTGCACCCGGGCACCGATCGTTGCCTTACACCTGGTGAACGTCAGGAACGGTCGACCACTCGGACGCATGCCCTCACGCTAAATTCGTTATCAACGATCGCCAATGGGCGATGGGGCAGAACACCCCAAAAAACCCTGATCGTTACCCAATCGTCACCTTCGTCCGGCATTGCTCCACGTTAATCCCGCTGACTGAACGCCGCGTCGAAGGACGCGGTCGGCTGCGGCCACAGCAAGGATCGAACGTACGCCAGCGCCTCCTTCGCCCCGTGCAGGCGATCCATCCCGGCATCTTCCCATTCGACGGAAATCGGGCCATCGTAACCGATCGCAGTGAGCGCCCGGAACGCGTCCTCCCATGGCACGTCGCCGTGGCCGGTCGAGACGAAGTCCCAGCCGCGCCTCGGGTCGCCCCACGGCAGATGGGACCCCAGGATGCCCGCTCGACCGGTGTTCGGCCTCAGGCGCGTGTCCTTGCAATCGACGTGGTAGATACGGTCGGCAAAATCTGTGATGAAGCCCACCGTGTCGATACCCTGCCACGCCATGTGACTCGGGTCCCAATTCAGCCCGAAAGCGGAACGATGACCGATGGCCTCCAACGTGCGCACCGTCGTCCAGTGGTCATAAGCAATCTCTGACGGGTGCACCTCGAGCGCGAACCGTACTCCCTCTTCGTCGAAGACATCCATGATGGGGTTCCAGCGGTCGGCGAAGTCCTGGTACCCGGCCTCGATCACCGACGCATCCACCGGCGGGAACATCGCCACGTACGGCCAGATACTGGAACCGGTGAAGCCGACGACGGTATCGACCCCCAGCCGGCGGGCGACCCGGGCTGTGAGCTTCATCTCCTCTGCGGCCCGGCCACGCACGCCTTCCGGGTCTCCATCGCCCCAGACCCGGGAACCCACAATCGCTTGATGCCTGAAGTCAATCGGATCGTCGCAGACGGCTTGGCCCTTGAGATGGTTGGAGATTGCCCAGACCTGAAGGCCGTGGCGGTCGAGCGTATCAAGCTTCGATTGAAGGTACTCGTCGTCCTCGGCTGCCCGCCAGACGTCGAGGTGATCACCGGAGCACGCGATCTCCAGCCCGTCATAGCCCCACCCGCTGGCCAGCCGGGCAACCTCGTCCAGCGGCAGGTCCGCCCACTGCCCAGTGAATAAGGTCACCGGACGGGTGGAGGAAGCCGTGGTTTCTGGAACCGTCATTTCAGCCATACCTTTCAGCCTGCAACCGAGTGAGATATTCCAGACTGCGCCTGGCAAGATCGTCGGGGCTGGCCGCCAAAGGCCTCCAGATGGATGCCGCGACGGCGATTGTCTCGTTTTCTGCGGTGAAACTCTCAAGATTGAGTGGGCCCGAATATCCGATGCCATCGAGCGCGTCGAGAAATCCGGGCCAGTCGATATGATCGTCGCCCACTGCCCCACGGTCGTTGCCACACACCTGGACGTGGGCCACATGTTCACCGCCCAGAACAATCGCGTCGGTGATGCTCTTCTCCTCGATGTTCAAGTGGTAACTGTCGAGGGCGAGCCCGAGGCCGGGGCCGAAAAGTGGGGCGAGGGCATCGAGCGCTTGCTCCACCGTGTTCATCAGGCTGGTCTCGTAACGGTTCAGCGGCTCAATGGCCAACCTCACTCCGACCGATTCGGCATGCCTGGTCACAGGCGTGAGCGAGTCGACCAATTGGGCATATGTCGCCCGGCGCTCGACCTCGGTCATCCGCCAGCAGCGCCCTGTTGCCGCATAGAACGGTCCCGCCACGATTCGGGCACCGAGCGCCGCGGCGATATCGACGCACTCGGTCAGATAGGTCTGCGTGGCTGAGATCTCCGGGTCTGACGCCTCCACCAGGTTGCGCCCTGCAGACATTGCACCGACGACGAATGGCTCAAGACCGAGCTCGCCGAGCAGATCACGGGCACGTGGAACACTCCAGGCGCCGGGATTCTCCACGGGGAGCTCGACGGCCGTGAACCCCATGCCCGCCACCCTGCGCACGGCTGTTTCGAGGCTGTCATCATCGAGCTCCGCGGCCCACACCCATGTGTTGACACCGAGTTTTCGTTTCACGTCGCTCCTAGAACCTCAAATTTGCCCCTTGATCAGACAATATGCCACAGCGGCGGTTGGGCTGCTCGGTTCGAGCGGCCCAACCGCCTCAATCACTGCTGCACTGCCTGCCAATCGGCTAGGGGATCATCCGCTTCTCCCAGACCTCGGGGTAGCCGGGCAGGTTCTCGCCGCCGAACTTGGCGTAGTGACCGTCAGGCATCCCGGAGTTGCGAGCGAGGTAGTCGTCGAGTTCATCCACCGTGATGGGGCTCTGCGGGAGCACCCATTCCTTCGGAATCTGCTCACCGGCGAAGATCTTCTGCGCGGCAAGCAGCGGCGTGCGCCACTGGAAGTTGGAGTACACCGGGGCGAGCCCGGTGAGGCCTGTGTCCTTCCACTTGCGCAAGAAGCTCATCTCGTCCTCACCTGTCATCACTGGATACGGCTTGCCGGCGTCTTCGAACGCCTCGATGGCGGCGACGGCGCCGTCGCCGGCGTCCATCCAGACACCCTGCACGTCGCCCTTGGCCAACTCGTCCGAGATGATCTTCTTGATCTCGGCCGGGTCCGCGCCGGTGAAGTAGTCGGTCGCGTCGATTCCGGCTTCCTGGAACAGCTTGTCGGCCGCGGCCCAGCGCTGCTCCAGAACGTCAACCCCAGGCAGGATGCGCAACGCGACGACCTTGTCTCCAGCCTTCAGATTGTCGATCAGGTACTCGGCGGTATCGATCCCCCACGCGAATCCACCGATGGGGTGAATGAACGTGACCGGGCAGTCGGTCTGCACGCCGCGGTCGAACACGACCACGGGCTTGTCGGTGGCGCAGGCGCGTTCGACGGCCGGGGTCATTGCCGCGGTGCTGTTCGGCGAGATCAAGAAGATGTCGCAGTCGCCCTCGTTGATGAAGTAGTCGATGTCGGCGATCTGGGTGTCATCGCTGTCCTGCGCGTCGCGGGTCTCCATCGAACTGATGGCTCCGGAATCCTGCAGCACCTTCAGTTGCTGGTTCATCGTGATCCAGCCGGTCTGGCGCCACGGGTTCGAGATCGAGGCGTTGGCGAAGCAGGCCTTCTTGGCACCGTCCGCCTTGTACGCGGCGGTGTCGATCATCTCGGCGTTGATGTGCTGAAGGTACGGCTGGTCGGCCGGTCCTTCCGGCGTGACGCCCCGTTCGTCGTACTGCTTCTGGTAGAGCGCGGCATCGAACCATTCGTTCGACGATGCCTCGGGACCTTGCGACTCCGCTGGCGTGGTCGCTGCGTCGCTCGGTGGTGTCACTGCGGGGTCGGTCGTACAGCCGGCCAGACCGACGAGCGCCGCAGCGCTCACCATGGCCGCGAATACGAGCATCTTCTTGCGTTGCATCACTGAACCTCCTTTTGTGTTGAGTGGTTGCCCTCGTTAGGGCGGGATTGTGGTGCTGAATGAGCCGGTTCCGCGAATGGTTCCGGCTCCTTCCCCGAGATGGGTGAAGTCACGGATGGAGATTTACGCCGACCTCGGAAGACTGCCGCGGAGTACGCGACCGCGGCGATGATGATGACGCCCTGGATCCCGTCACGCCAGGTGGAGGCGACGCCGGCGAAGTTGAGCAGAGTGAACAGAGCTTCCAACGCGAACGCACCGGCGGCCGCCGCCACCACCCAGCCGCGGCCACCGCCGAGCACGACTCCACCGAGCACTACCGCCGTGATGGCGATGAACTCGTACCCCTGGCCGACCTTCGGATGCACTCCGGCATAGCCAACCAGCAGAACGCCGGCGATCGTGGCTGACAAGGAGGAGAGGATGAACGTGCTGGTCTTCACCCACCACACGCGGATACCCGCGAACCGGGCTGTGGTCTCATTGTCGCCCACGGCGATGATCGACCGACCGAATGGAGTTTTGGTGAACCAGATCGCCGCCGCCAGCACAGCGGCGAGAACGAGCACCGCCCACGGAATGATGTCGAGAACCGGAACATTGCGGATGCCACCGCGCCCGATCTCACGGAACCCGTCGGCCGGGTTGCCGGTAGCCGCGCCGCCAGTCCAATACAACACCCCACCGAGCAGTGCAAGCATCATGCCCAGGGTGACGATGAAGCTCGGCACCCGCAGAAGGCTCGTGACCAGGCCATTCACGAGACCGACCAGAGCGCCGAAGACCAGCATTCCGATCAGCACCGGAATGCTTCGGCTGTCATCCTGCCCGATCAGGTTGCCGGCGATGACAACTTGCGCGGTCACCAGGGACCCCATCGACAGGTCGAATTCTCCGGCGACGATCACGAAATACTGGCCGATCGCGACAATGGCGATCGGTGCTACCCGTTGGATGAATCGTATGAACTGGCCCGGCTCGGCGAAGCTCGGGTTGAGTGCAGTGATCGCCAGCAGCAACACGATCAGCAGTAGGAAGACGGCTCCTCGCGGGCTGATCAACGTGAGCAGCGCGCGGCTGATCCGTTGGCTGCCGGAGAGTTGCGCATCAGCTTGTCGGCTCATGATCACGCTCCTTCTCCTGATCCATCGCCAGCTGGAGGTCTACGGACGGGTACATCGATGACTGCGAGTCCCGGCCGAAGCGGGGCCGGCGGGACTCGATGGCCCGGCCGGTGTAGACAGCGACAGCGGCGACGATGATCACGCCGCGCACCACGTCTTTGAGGAACGGGTTCAGCTGGATGACGCTCATCACGTTGTCCATCACAGCGAAGATCGCGACTCCGCCGATCGTGCCCCAGATCGATCCGCGACCGCCCAGAAGCAGCGTCCCACCGAGAACGACGGCGGCGATCGAGAGAAGGTCATAGCCGCCCTGGGTTCCCACAGTCGGGCTGCCCACACCGAGCCGGGATGCCAACAACAACCCGGCCATGGCCGCCATCACCGAACAGAGCATGTGCGCGACGACGGTGGGCCTGGAGGTGCGGATCCCAGAAAACCGGGACACCTGCTCGTTGCCGCCGACGGCGAACATGTGGTTCCCGGTGCGGGTCTTCGAAAGGAACAGTGCGACCAGCAGCGCGGCGGCGAGCATGATGATGGTGGAGACCGGCACCGGCCCCACGCCCGTGGCGCCGATCAACTGGAACTCCCACGGCATGCTTCCCGCTGTGCCCTTGTACTGGGTATCGAGGTATCCCTTGATGATCAGGCCGGCTCCGAGCGTGGCGATGAACCCGTTCACCCGCAGCTTCGTGACGGTCAGGCCGATCAGCAGTCCGATCCCGGCGGCCACCGTGAGGGTGACAAGCACAGCCGGAATAATGTTCGCCGGGTTCCCCGCCATGATGGTCGCTCCGAGGAGGCTCGACAGGCTCACCACATAGGGAACGGAGAGGTCGAGTGAAGCGCACAGGATGACCAGCGTCTGCCCGATCGCCACGAAACCGAGAACACTCATTCCCGTGAGGATGTCCCGGATATTGCCCGGGCTCAAGAAGTTTCGTCCCGCTGTATTCACGAGCACGGCTCCGACGATCATGACTGCCAGTAAGGCGATGTAGACGATCGCTGTGGTGCCGAACCGGCGCCTGGCCTTCGGGGCGAGAGCGCTCATGAGGTCTCACCTCCGATGGCCACCGGATCAGACGAGCCGACGAGCCGGGGGTCTGCTTGGTTCCCGGAAGCCCCCACGAGGGAATCGAGGTTGCCGGTGGCCGCGGCGAGAATGGTCTCCTCTGTGGTGCCAGCCGGGAGCTCAGCGGCGATGAGGCCGTCATTCATCACCAGGATCCGGTCAGACATTCCGATGACTTCGGGAAGTTCAGAAGAGATCATGAGGATGGCGACTGACTGCTTGGCGAGGTCACGCATGAGTTGGTAGACCGCGATCTTGGCGCCGACATCAATTCCCCTCGTTGGTTCATCGAGGAGTACCACCCGTGGGTTCGTCGCCAACCATTTCGCCAGAACCACTTTCTGCTGGTTGCCTCCGGAGAGGAATTGCACTTCCTGGCCGAGACCGCGCGAAGAGAGTTCGAGGGAAGAGAGGATGCCGGGGGCCCGCCGCCGGATTCCCTTCGTGCGGCGAGGGAACACGCCGCGGATGACCAGCAGCACGTTGTCGAGGACCGACTGGTTCAACGCGAGGCCCTGTGCCTTGCGGTCCTCTGTGATCATGGCTATTCCCGCTCGCACCGCCTGCCGCGGTTTGCGAATCCGCACCTGGGCTCCGTCGATCTCGATCCGGCCAGAGTCGAAAGTGCTGATACCGAAGAGCGCTTCAACCATCTCGGTGCGCCCGCTGCCCTGAAGGCCGGCCACCCCGACGATCTCACCCGCCCGCACCTCGAGGTTGATGTCGTTCACCCAGGCGTTCGCGCCGCCCTGCACCCTCAGGCGGCGGGAGCCACGCTCAGTGCCTTCCACCTTGCCCGGGAAATAGGTGGAGATCGACCGGCCGACCATGCGCCGCACCAACTCATCGGTGGTGAGTGCCGATGCCGACGAGCTCGAGACCAGCGCCCCGTCTTTGAGCACCGTGATCTGGTCACACAGGTCGAAGACCTCTCTGAGCCGGTGAGAGACATAGAGAATGGCGACGCCTCGCGCGGTGAGCTTCTCGATAATGGAGTACAGCAGCGAGACCTCGTGCTCGGCGAGCGCTGCGGTGGGCTCATCCATAGAGATCACACGCGCATTCAGCGACAGCGCCTTCACGATCTCCACGATCTGTTGTTCGGCCACGCTGAGTGACCCCACACGTGCTTTCGGATCGATGAAGTCGATACCCAACTCGCTGAGCAATTGCTTGGTCGATTCGGCCATCTTCGTGTTGTCGACGAAACCACGAGTGCGCAGCTCCCGACCGAGGTACACGTTCTGCGCGACGCTGCGGTCGGGCAGCAGGTTGAACTCCTGGAACACTGTGGCGAGGCCGTCGTGCATCGCCTGCGCGGGATGGCTGTATTCGACCTCTTTGCCGTTGAATACGACGGTGCCGGAGTCACGTTCGTATACACCGGCCAGGATCTTCATCAAGGTGGACTTGCCTGCCCCGTTCTCGCCGACCAATCCATGCACGCGCCCCGGATACAACGACAGGCTTGCCCCGGTCAGCACCGTCACCCCAAAGAAACTCTTCGACAGGTCGGTGGCCACGAGGATCGGCTGCACATCGTCGTTCACTGTCATGACAATGCAGCTTCCTGCGCTAGTGCAGCGACGGACACGTCTTCCCAGGTGCCGTCGATTGCCGAGCGCAGCACACCTTCGGTGATCTGCGCCTGTCGCAGCCCGTCGGCGAAGACCGGCAGGCCATCCGGAGCGTCGCCGGCGATGGCGACGTAGCTGTCGGCGACGAAGGCGTTGAAAGCGTCCTGGTAGCCGAGCGGATGCCCCGCGGGGAGGGGTGAAATGCGTGCAGCAGTCGCATCCAGTCGGTCGCCGTCACGCAGGAGTTGCATCGAGCCCGAGCGCTGGCCGATCCATAGGATTTCTGGTTGCTCCTGATCGAAGCGGATGCTCTGGCGGTCGCCAGCGATCTCCAACACCAATGCGTTCTTGCGCCCCGGCGCCACCTGGGAGATCAAGAGGGTACCGACCGCACCTCCGGCTGTCTTGACCACGACGGCCACGAGGTCTTCGGTGGCGATATTGCGATTCTGGCTGCGCTGGCTGAAAACGGTTCGCGTTGTGGCGTTGACCGTGGCGATCCGATCCCCGGTGACGAACTCGACCAGGTCGACCAGATGTGATCCGATATCGGCGAATGCTCGCGACGGGCCCCCCAGCGTCCGGTCAACGCGCCAGTTGTCATCGGTTGGTTCGAGAAGCCAGTCCTGCAGGTAGCTTCCGTGGATGCTGAGCAAGGTGCCCACTTCGCCCGAAGCCATGCGTGCCCGTGCTTCACGCACCATCGGATGATAGCGGTAGACGAATGGCACGGTTGCGGTCAGTCCAGCCAGGTCGGCGGCGTCGGTGAGCCGGCGTGCATCGGCGGCGGAGGTCGCGAGGGGCTTCTCGCAGATCACGTGCTTGCCACGCTCGATCGCCTTCAGCGCCAGGTGGGCGTGGGTGCTGTTTGGAGTGCAGATATGCACGACATCGATCGCGTCGTCGGCCAAAAGATCATCGGCGTTGGCATACCAGCGCTCGAATCCCAGTTGTTCGGCAGCACGGCGACTTGAATCCGCACTCGAAGATGCGCCGCCGTACAAGGTGGCGCCCGACGCTCGCGCGGCACGACTGTGGACCTCGGCCATGAAACCGCCTCCGAGGATGCCCGCCCGAAGTGCGGGTCGGGCGGAAGTGACGTGCGCTGTCATGGGTGAAAGTGTCCCACGACTTGAACGACTTATGTCGAGGGCCATGCAAAAGTTACCAGCTTGTGATCAAGTTACCGCTATTCGGGTTGTGGAAGTGTTGTGTGCTTTACTCGTTGCATGCAGGACATCAGTCGGGGATCCGCTTTAGGCACCTCCGGGGCGAGCGAGCTCTTCCAATTGCTCCGCGACGGCCAACCGCACACCCGCGCCGAACTTGCGAAGCTCACCGGGTTGGCCCGCTCGACCATCGCGCTCCGAGTCGACGAGTTGATGAGGCTCCGGCTGATCACCCCGGTCGATGACGCCGTTTCCACCGGCGGTCGGCCTTCGTCGCAGTTCGCGCTCAACCCGACTGCGCGCGTCGTCGTCGCTGCCGATTTTGGCGCATCACATGCGACGATCGCGATCACCGACCTCACCGGCGCCAACCTGATCAAGCACCGGGAACCACTGAACATCGGCGACGGGCCCGATGTCGTGCTCGGTTGGCTGGTCGAAACGACACATGACCTGCTGGCTCAGATCAATCGTGACGCGACCGAACTGGTCGCCATAGGAATGGGGTTGCCCGGCCCTGTGCAGCACGGGACGGGGCAGCCGATCAACCCGCCGATCATGCCGGGCTGGGATCGGTTCGATGTGCCCGGATGGGTGCAGCAGCACCTCGCCGTGCCCGTGCTCGTCGACAACGACGTGAACATCATGGCTCTCGGTGAGCGCGCCTTCGCGTGGCCAGACACGGAACACCTGATCTTCGTCAAAGTGGCCACAGGGATCGGGTCCGGAGTGATCTCTGGCGCATTGCTGCAGCGAGGCGCCCAGGGAGTAGCCGGCGACATCGGTCACGTGCAGATTCCCCGCGGTGCCGGGATCCCCTGCCATTGCGGCAATCGTGGCTGTCTTGAGGCCCTGGCATCGGGCCCCGCGATCGCCCGGCAGTTGCGCGCGGAGGGAATCGACGCTCAAACCGGCCAGGACGTCGTGGAGTTGGTGAAGCGTGGCAACGTCGATGCGATCCAGGCGGTGCGCCAGGCAGGGCGCGATATCGGTGAAGTTCTCACTGCCTGCGTGAGTCTGATCAACCCGTCGGTGATCGCGATCGGAGGCGGGATGGCCCAGGCCGGTGAGCACCTGATCGCGGGGGTGCGCGAGGTGGTCTATTCCCGCGCCATGCCGCTGGCCACCGAGCACCTGGCAATCGTGCAGTCCGCGGCAGCGGAGAACGCAGGGGTGATCGGTGCCAGCATGCTGGCCATCCACCACGCCCTTTCACCGGAGAGTATCGCCTCCATGGCGAGTGCGTGAACGGTCACCGCGGGAAGTATAGACAATAGAGGAATGACAGTTTTGCCCGCAACGAGCACGGTGACGAGGCATCCGCACCTCTTGCGGGCCGTCGCCGACTCGTCGGATCGGGTGGCGTGGCTACAGGCCAGGAGCAGGGGCATCACAGCCACGGACGTGGCTCGCCTCAGTTCGGCCAGGGCGATGCAGTCGGTGGCCGACGACAAACTGTACGGCTCCTCCTTTCGCGGCAACGCATACACCGACCACGGCACCGCGCGCGAACCGGTGATCGCGGAATGGGTGCGGCGCGAACACGGGATCCTGCCGAGCGAGACACTGTTCCACGCGGAACGGGAGAAGCGTCACCTCGCCACCCCCGATGGGCTGCAGGTCGCCGCCGACGGCAGCTTGGTGCTGTCAGAGATCAAGACCACGAGCAAGCCGTGGCGTTCGATCCCCCGCGGCTATCTCCGCCAGGTGTGGTGGCAGCAGTACGTGCTGGGCGCCGAACGCACCCTGGTCGTCTGGGAGGAGCACCGCGACTTCGTACCGGTCGGCGCCGAGCCGCGCTACCGCTGGGTCGATCGCGATGACAATGAGATCCACCAGTTGCTCGGGCGAGCCAATCAGCTCATCAATCTGCTCGCGCAGCTCACCGCCCGCTGATTGCGCACTTCGCATCCTCTTCGCTCTCGCCACTTCCGCTTCGAGTCCCTTCTCCCTCTTTGAGAGGCCTCAGCGGCTTGTGCCGCCGCACGCTGGCGGCAAACCGGAGGCAGCGCTGGCCGATTGGGTGACGGCCGATGAACAGCGCGGCCCTGGTCACCGGCGCTCCCCAAGCACCAGCGGCCTATCGTAAACTGGTTGACAAGAGTCAACTAGATCCCTATAGTTGATCAAGTTCAACCATGTGGCGATCGTGCGCTCTGCATGTGCCGGATCCCATCCGCCGCCACCACTGACTTCTGGAGTCTCATTAGATGACCGCATCACCCATTCCATCGACCGACGCGGCCCCCCTCGACGTCACCGCCGCCGCCGCCGCCGCTGCCGCCGAAGGATCCGCCCCGAAGATGTCCAAACGCCAGGTTCTCGAGGCGCTCTCAGGCTTGCTGCTCGGCATGTTCGTGTCGATCCTCGCCGGTACCGTCGTCTCCACATCGATGCCCCGCATCATCGGCGACCTCGGCGGCAACCAGGCAGCCTTCACCTGGGTGGTCACCTCCACCCTGCTCGCCACCGCCGTGAGCACGCCGCTCTGGGGCAAGTTCGCCGACCTGTTCAGCCGCAAACTTCTCATTCAACTCTCACTGGGCATCTTCGTGCTCGGTTCGGCCCTGGCCGGTTTCTCTCAGGACACCAACACACTCATCATCTTCCGGGTGCTGCAGGGGCTGGGTGCCGGCGGCCTCGCGGCACTGAGTCAGATCATCATGGCCGACATCATCAGCCCCCGGGAGCGCGGCCGCTACATGGGTCTGTTCGGTGCCGTCATGGCGCTCGGCACCATTGGCGGCCCATTGGTCGGCGGCCTCATTACCGACTCGATCGGCTGGCGGTGGAACTTCTTCGTGGCCGTTCCGTTTGCGATTGTGGCAATCGTGCTGCTCCAGAAGACGCTGCACCTGCCCAAGCTGCCCGCAGGCAAAGTGGTGATCGACTACTTCGGCGCTATCCTGTTGGCCGGCGGTGTCTCCTTGGCACTGATCTGGGTCACCATGGCGGGCACCCAGTTCGAATGGCTGTCCGCAACTTCGTGGATCATGATCGGATCCGCCGTCGCCCTGCTGGTCGCCTTTGTAATCGTGGAACTGAATGTGAAGAACCCGATCATTCCGCTGTCGCTGTTCACGAACCGCACGTTCACCCTCGCGGTGATCGCCAGCATCTCTGTCGGCGTGGCCATGTTCGGCACCAGCGTGTTCCTCAGCCAGTACATGCAATTGGCCCGCGGGGCCACCCCCACGGAATCCGGCCTGCTCACGTTGCCGATGATCGGGGGCATGCTGATCGCTTCAACGGTCATCGGGCAACTGGTGAGCAGATACGGCAAGTGGAAGGGCTGGCTCGTGACCGGCTCGCTGCTGATGATCGCTGGCATGTACCTGATGGGCACCCTCGAGTACGACACCAACTATGTGCTCGTCTCCCTTTACATGTTCCTGCTGGGTGCCGGGGTCGGAATGCTGATGCAGAACCTCGTGCTGATCGTGCAGAACACTATCGCCCCGAAACTGCTCGGCGTCGCCACCTCATCGGTCACCTTCTTCCGTTCGCTCGGCGGCACTGTCGGCGTCTCCGTGATGGGCGCTGTTCTCGGCACCTCGGTCGCGAGCATGATGCTCCAGCGCTCCGCAGAGCTCAAGGCCGCCCTCGTCGCTCTCGGCAAGCCGGGCAAGGCGATCGGCCAGGCGCTGGCGAACGGCACATTGCCCAACGTGCACGAGTTGCCAGCCAGTGTGCGTGTGATCGTCGAGTCGATATACGGGCAAGCCGTCGGCGGCATCTTCCAGGTGGCCGCACCATTGGCGATCGTCACATTGATCGCCGTGATCTTTCTGCCCAACAAACCGCTCAGCACCAAGACCGCGGTCGAGAAACTCGCCGAGCAGGCTGCTCAGGTATCGACAACCACGGCTGAAGTCGCCGGTGTGGTCAGTAGCGGTAGTGCCGTGACGCCCGACGAATCAGAGTTTCAGGAGCGCGACGACCTCGAGCCGATGGCGGCGGGGCCGGCCCAACGAGAATCCCGGTGAGGCGACCATGAGCGGTGTGACTCGCAGTGAACCTGGCCTCCACGACGCCAAGGCGGTCGCCAGCCGCGATGACGATCTTGACCCGACGATTCGGGTGGAGGCCCAACTGGGCATCCTGATCTCACGTGTGCGCTCACAGCTTCGGGAGCGGGCCGCATTCGTTCACCCAGACCTGCAACCGGCCGGATACCTGATTCTTGCGGCCCTCGTTCGGCGCGGGCCGTCACTCGGTAGAGACCTGGTTGACGAGTTGGGGATGGACAAGAGCTCGGTGAGCCGCCAAGTCACCATGCTGGAGTCACTCCGACTGGTCGAGCGAACCGCCGACCCCGCCGACGGCCGCGCGTACTTCCTGGTGGCGAGCACGACCGCGCACAAGGCCATCGCCCGCGTCCGCACCCACCACCAACTGGCGCTCTATGAACGCCTGCGCGGCTGGCCAGCCGGCGACGCCGAGAAGCTCGCCGACCTGCTCACGCAGCTCAACAACATCCAGCCGTAAAGCGCGCGGCGGGCACGGTGAACCCAACGCGGTACACCCCACGCGGGCGTGAGGTGTGCTGTACGACACATGGCCCGGTGAGCACAGACACGGCAGAATGGGTGGCGGAGGCCACTCATGAATCAAACGTTCCAGACGCCAGCACTGCCCACCACCATGCGCGCCATGGTGATCGATCACACAGGAGAGGCCGACGTCTTTCGAGAGGACGCAGAGTTCCCTGCCCCTCCGCGGGTGAGTGACGAGTTCTTGATCCGCGTGCACGCTTCGGCGGTCAATCCCATCGATTCCAAGACCCGGGCGGGCGGCGGTGTCTCGGGGGCGATCCCCACGTTCCCCTGGATTCTCGGCAACGACTTCAGCGGCACTGTCGTCGCCTCCCCTTACGAGCACCACCCGATCAAGCCCGGCGACGAGGTCTATGGTATGGCTCGGGTTCCGCGCGGCTACGGGACCTACGCAGAATATGCGAGCATCCAGATGATGAGCGTTTCCCGCAAGCCGACAAGCCTCGACCACACGCAGGCGGCCGGAGTGCCGTTGGCCGCTCTCACCGCCTGGGGCGCCGTGATGGATGTCGGTGGCGCACGCGCCGGGCAGCGCATTCTCATTCATGCAGGCGCCGGCGGTGTCGGACACTTCGCGGTGCAGTTCGCGGCCCACGCGGGAGCGCACGTCATCACGACGGGCTCTACCCGCAACCAGGAGTTTCTGGCCGGTCTCGGCGCACACGAGGTGATCGACTACACCACCGAGCGTTTCGAAGAGGTCATCGAACCGGTCGACACGGTGATCGACCTGATCGGAAATGTGGCAGATGACACCGGCACCCGCTCGCTGAAAGCGATGAAGCCTGGTGGCCTTTTGGTGAACGTGCCAAGTTTCAGTTGGCCGAACTTCCTGGCCGACGCGGCCGCGGCCGGCATGCGCGCCACCAGCTACAAGGTGGCCCCAGACGCGCGGGTACTCGATGCGATCACCGCGCTCATCGACCAGGGCACGATTCGGGTGCACATCGACCGGGTCCTCCCTCTGGCTGAGGTCGCTGAGGCACACCGGCTGCTCGAACACGGTCACACTCGCGGCAAGATCGTTCTCGCGGTCAGCTGACGCAGCCCCTCACGTCGTCGTCGGACGATACGTGATGGGTCGAACGATGCAGACGCGCGCACATCGCTCGGTCTTGTCTCCATCGCTCGGCCACCTGCGCGTCGCTCGGCGCCGCAGCCTCGTTCGGGCGCGGCAGCCTCATTCGGGCACGAAGAAGGGCCCCGCCGAAGCGAGGCCCTTCCGGTGATACTGACGCGTGATGATCACGCACTGACCACGGTTACGCGAGCACCTGCACGTCGAGCGGGATGCCGGGGCCGAACGTGGTCGACACTGCGCCCTTCAGAACGTAGCGGCCCTTCGAGGAGCTCGGCTTGAGCCGCACGATCTCGTCCAGCGCCGCGGTGATGTTCTCCGACAGCTGGTCGGCGGTGAACGACGCCTTGCCCACGACGAAGTGCACGTTGGAGTGCTTGTCAACGCGGAACTCGATCTTTCCGCCCTTGATGTCAGACACGGCCTTGGCCACGTCGGTGGTGACGGTTCCGGTCTTCGGGTTGGGCATCAGGCCACGTGGGCCAAGCACCTTACCGAGACGACCGACCTTGCCCATGAGCTCGGGAGACGAGACCGCTGAGTCGAACGCGACCCAGCCGCCGGCAACCTTCTCGATCAACTCGTCGCCTCCCACCTCGTCGGCGCCGGCTTCGATGGCCGCCTCAGCGGCCGCACCGGTTGCGAACACGATGACGCGAGCGGTCTTACCGGTACCGTGGGGCAGAATGACGGTGCCGCGCACCATCTGGTCTGCCTTACGCGGGTCGACACCCAGCTTGAGGGCGACATCGACACTGGAGTCGTAATTCGCCGAACCGGTCTCACGCGCGAGCGTGACGGCCTCGGTCGGGTTGTAGAACTTGCCTTCTTCGATCTTGGCCGCTGCGGCGCGGTACGCCTTGGATTTCTTTGCCATGTGAATCTCCTGATTCGAGAATGTGGTTTCGAGCCTGGCCGGCTCTCCCACGAAAGTTGAAAAGGGGGGAACGCGTTACGCGTCGACCGTGACGCCCATGGAGCGGGCGGTACCGGCGATGATCTTGGCGGCAGCCTCGACATCGTTGGCGTTGAGGTCGGCCATCTTGATCTCAGCGATCTCGCGTACCTGCTCGCGCGTGAGCTTGGCCACCTTGACGGTGTGCGGCGTGCCGCTGCCCTTGGCGACTCCGGCGGCCTTCTTGATCAGCTCGGATGCCGGCGGGGTCTTCAGGATGAACGTGAACGAGCGGTCCTCGTACACAGTGATCTCGACGGGAACGACGTTGCCACGCTGCGCCTCGGTGGCCGCGTTGTACGCCTTGCAGAACTCCATGATGTTCACGCCGTGCTGACCGAGTGCCGGGCCGATGGGCGGGGCCGGGTTTGCTGCGCCGGCGTTGATCTGAAGTTTGATCAGACCGGTTACCTTCTTCTTCGGTGCCATGTTCTTCTCTCTTTCTTGATTCGAGCCGATCGGGTTTCCCCGGCCTGGCTCTCCCGCGCAGCCGGCATTTCCGGGTCGCGGTGGTTTCAGGGGCGAAAGCTTCGCTTTTTCCCTAAAGCTTGGTGACCTGGTCGAAGCTGAGCTCCACCGGGGTCTCACGTTCGAACAGGGAGACCAGCACTATGAGCTTGCCGCTCTCGGGTTTGATCTCATTGATCGATCCGGGCAGACCCTCGAACGAACCTTCCTTGATCGTGATCGTCTCGCCGATCTCGAAGTCGATCTCGGCGGGAATGACGCGACTGGCAGCCTTGTCACCCTTGCCGCCGCCGACCTTCGCCGCCGGCACGCTCTGCACCTGCACCAGCGACTTGAGCATCGAGAACGCTTCCTCGAAACGCAACGGCGTGGGGTTGTGCGAGTTGCCGACGAAGCCGGTCACACCGGGGGTGTGCCGAACGACAGACCAGCTGTCTTCGTTCAGTTCCATCCGCACGAGCACGTAGCCCGGAATGCGCACGCGAGTGACCATCTTGCGCTGGCCGTTCTTGATCTCGACCACGTCTTCCATCGGAACCTCGACCTGGAAGATGTAGTCTTCCGCCTCAAGGCTGGTCTTGCGGTTCTCGATGTTCGCCTTGACCCGGCGTTCGAAGCCGGCGTAGGAGTGGATCACATACCAGTGTCCGGGCAGGCTGCGCAGTTCGGCACGGAACTCCTCGTACGGGTCAGCCTCTACCTCTTCTTCGGTGGTCTCCGCCGCAGCGGCGACCTCCGCGTCGATCGCGGGATCCTCGTTCATGCCGAGTTCCTCGTCGACGACCGGCTCGGCCTCAACCGTCGGGTCCATGGCGTCAAGGGCGGCTTCGAGACCAGCTTCAACTTCTTGGTCTGTGCGCACTTCATTCACGTTGTGCATCGCTTTCTCTTCTGCGGCCTGGTCACTTGCAATATCGTGCGCCTGGCTATCGCCGTCCTGAGCCTCTTCCACTTCGGAAGTCTGCTCGGCGGCGGTTGCCCAATCGGCATCGTCACGGTGTGGATCAGACACTAAAACTCTTTCCGTTTGTTGATCGACTCGGTCATCGGGCGCCGAACAGGTTCACTACGAACCAGGAGAACGCCAGGTCGAGGGTCCAGACGATTCCGATCATGATGATCACGAAGACCAGCACGACGCCGGTGTAGTTGATCAGCTCCTTGCGGGTGGGGGTGACCACCTTGCGCAGCTCACCCATCACCTCACGGAAGAAGCGCGCCATGGCACTGAACATCCCGTGCTTTTCTACACGTTTGCCCTGCGCACCCGCGGCGACCTCGTTACCGGGTTCGTCGACTTCATTCCGGGCCACCTGCACGCACCTTTCCCGCACTGGCCTTTCCAGTGCTGGCAATCGACTGATTCGTCGATCTCACTCATCCCTTGTGCGTGTCGACGCACTCAGGCCTTGCAGGGCGGACAGGACTCGAACCTGCAACCTGCGGTTTTGGAGACCGCTGCTCTACCAATTGAGCCACCGCCCTCAGCGGTTTGTGGCTGAAATCTTCGGCCAGCTCCGCCGAACCAATCCCCCGCATCGCTGTTCACACAGTAACTGCCAGAAATGGGCGCAAAAAAGCATGGCAGATTTCAACTACCTCGACAAGTGTAGGCGAGGAGGATGGTCCTGTAAAGTCGGCCCGGCCAAATGCCCGGGTGGCTGGATCTGGCCAGCTCCGTTTGTTCACTCTATGCTCATAAGCGTGGCACACAATAGAATTTCCCAGAGAATCTCATCCATTGCCGAGTCAGCGACGCTCAAGGTGGACGGTAAGGCCAAGGCACTTCAGGCCCAGGGCCGCCCGGTGATCAGTTACGCAGCCGGCGAACCGAATTTCCCCACCCCCGGGCACATCGTCGAGGCGGCCGCCGAGGCCGTCTGGGATCCGAAGAACCACCGCTACACGCCGGTGACCGGCCTGCCCGAGCTGAGGGAGGCCGTGGCCGCGAAAACCCTCAGGGACAGCGGGCTCGAGGTCGCCCCATCCCAGGTGATGATCACCAACGGGGGCAAACAGGCCATCTTCCAGTCGTTTGCAACGCTGCTCGATCCGGGCGACGAAGTGATTGTGCCGACGCCGTACTGGACCACTTATCCCGAGGCGATCCGCCTGGCTGGCGGAACTCCGGTCGACGTGTTCGCCGGCGCCGACCAGAACTATCTGGTCACCCTCGAGCAGTTGGAGGCCGCACGTACCGAGCGCACCAAGGCGTTGCTCTTCGTCTCACCGTCCAACCCGACCGGTTCGGTCTACACCCCCGAGCAGACGGCGGCGATCGGCGAGTGGGCGCACGAACACGGCCTGTGGGTGATCGCAGACGAGATCTACCAGAACCTCACCTACGCCCCGTTGGGCGGTCCCGCCGACGCGGCGCCGGTGCGGGCCATCTCGATCGCCGAGGCGTATCCGCCGCTCGCCGACAAACTCATTCTCGCCAACGGGGTGGCGAAGACCTATGCCATGACCGGGTGGCGCCTGGGCTGGATGGTCGGACCCGCCGATGCCATCAAGGCGGCCTCCAATCTGCAGTCACACATGACCGGGAACGTGAACAACATTGCGCAGCGTGCGGCGATCGCGGCGCTCAACGGCCCGCAGGACGTGGTCGAAACGATGCGCCAGGCGTTCGACCGGCGGCGGCGCACCATGGTCTCCGAGTTGTCGAAGATTTCGGGGATGCGGGTGCCCTCACCCGAGGGTGCGTTCTACGTGTACACCGATGTGAGCGGCCTTCTGAACCGGGAGTGGGCTGGTGTCACCCCGACGACGTCGCTGGAGCTGGCCGATCTACTGCTGGAAAAGGTCGAAGTTGCCGCTGTGCCGGGTGAGGCGTTTGGTCCCAGCGGCTACCTGCGCTTTTCCTACGCGCTCGGAGACGACCAACTTCTGGAAGGCGTGCAGCGCCTGCAGCAGTTCTTCGCCTGATTCACGCGGTGGGGCCTGAAGCACGAATCAGGTCGGCGGCCTTCTCCCCGATGACCACGGCGGGCGCGTGGGTGTGGCCGCGGATGATCGTCGGCATGATGGAGGCGTCGGCGACGCGAAGCCGCTGAACGCCGCGTACCCTCAACTGCGGATCAACGACGGCGTCGGCATCCGAGCCCATCCGGCAGGTGCCGACCGGGTGGTACATGGTGTGCGCGTAGTCGTCGATCGCCGCTGAGTAGCGTTCATCGGGGCTCATCGACGCACCACCGTCGGGGGCGATGTAGTCACCGACGATGCCGCGAAAGGCGTCAGTGTGCAGGATTCTGTCGGCGAGCGCCAGCCCTGCCATCATCGCCCGGCGATCGGCGCCGTCTGGGTCGCTGAGGTAACGCGGGTCGATCAGTGGATGCCTCAGCGGGTCGTTCGACGCGAGCGTGATTCTTCCGCTGCTGGAGGGCTGTTCGAGCAACACCCCCAGGGTGATGCCGTGTCGCGGCGGCGGAACCAGCCCTTCACCGACGAAGGCGACCGGCGCGAACAACAGTTCGAGGTCGGGCAGCGGCAGATCGTGACGGCTGCGCACAAAACCGTAGGCCTCGCCCACGTTCGAGGTGAGCATTCCGCGCTTCCGCACAAGGTAGTCGGCGAGCTGAGCAGGTCTCTCGGCGTCGAACAGGGTGTCGCCGGGCACTTCGACGATCAGCCCGGTGACCAGGTGGTCGCGCAGGTTCTCGCCCACCTCGGCACGGTCGGCGACCACCGGGATGCGGTGTGTGGCAAGTTGGTCGGCGGGGCCGACCCCCGAGAGCAGCAGAAGTTGCGGCGTGTTCACCGCACCTGCCGCAAGGATGACCTCGCGCGTGGCCCGCGCTGTGCCGAATTGCAGTGTGCGGGACCGGCCGCCCTGAACGTAGTCGACGCCGACCGCCACCGGCCCTGCTCCGCCATCACGCGCGCCCGGGATGTCGTCCGGGTTCTCGAACACCACCCGGGTCGCCTGGGCGCCGGTGATCACCGTCAGGTTGCGGCGTCGTTCGATGGGTTCGAGATAGGCGTCGGCCGTGCTGAATCGGCCGCCCCTGCTCTGGTTGACCATGGTCTGGGTGAAGCCGTCTGGCTGCGCAGTGTTGGGTGCGACCGTTGGCAACCCCACCTCGGCAAGCGCCTGCTGAAAGCGTTGGGTGTGTGACCGGGGGCTGCGCTGGTGCTCAATCGTGAGCATGCCGTCCGTGCCCTGGTCGGGGTCAATGCTGTCTGCGATCTTCTCGACCCGCCGAAAGTATGGGAGAAGCTCCTGGTAACCCCAGTCGGGGCTCGCCAGCTGGGCCCACCGGTCGTAGTCGGCGGCGTACCCGCGAACCCACATCATGGCGTTCATCGACGAAGACCCACCGAGCATCTTGCCGCGGGGCCAGTAAATGGTGCGGTCATTCAGCCCCGGCTGCGGCACTGTGTCATAGGACCAATCCACCGTGGATCGGAAGAGCTTCGAGAACGCCGCGGGAATGTGCACCTCCAAGCGGGAATCGCTCTCACCCGCCTCGAGCAGGATGACCGACACCGAAGGGTCGGCGCTCAGTCTGTTCGCGAGGACGGCACCGCTTGAGCCGCCCCCCACGATGATGTAATCCGCGCGCATCCGCTCAACCATTCCAGTCCGCCGACTTCCGGCCACCGTGGCCTCTTCTCCCGACCCCGCGCAGCTCCAATGAACTGGGATGGGGCCGTCCTGAGGCCAATGTACACGCCGCGTGGGGCGCGGTCGGGGCGCGCAGACCGCGCGCGCCGACCGCCTGACCCTGTGGCTACTTCGCGGCCGGAACGACCAGTCCACCCCAGGTGTCGATCATGAATTGCTGCGCCTGATCGGATTGCAGCAGCTCTTTGAGTTTCAACACGCGCGCGTCGTCGGCAAGCTCCGGGCGCACAGCGAGAACATTGAAGTAGTTACTGTCTTCCCCTTCGACCAGGATCGCCTGGTCGGCGGTCAGCCCGGCCGGGAGCGCGAAGGCGATCGTCACGAACGCCGTGTCCACGTCGGGAACGGCCTGGGGCAGGGTGGCGTTCTCCACCTCGATGAAGCTGAAGTTGCGCGGGTTGTCGGTCACGTCCGCCAGCGTGGTCGGCTCGGCGGTGATGCCGATCAGCCCGGCATCGGCAAGGATCTTCAGCGCCCGCCCCTCGTTGGTCGGATCGTTCGGGATGGCGATCTTGGCACCATCCTGCAACTCGTCGAGGCTGGAGACACGCTCGCTGTAGAACGCCGCTGTGGGCAGGTAGATGGCGCCGAGGCTGACGAGGTCGCCGCCGGCCTGCTCGTTGTAGTTCGCCAGGAAGTTCTCGTTCTGGAACAGGTTCGCATCGACAGAGCCGTCAGAAAGTGCCGTGTTCGGGGTGTTGTAGTCGGTGAACTCGGTGAAGACCACCTCGAGGCCGGCATCGGAGGCCAGATTGTCCTGCACGAAATTCAGGATGTCGCCGGCCGGGGTGGCGAGGGCCCCGACCTTGAGGGTGCCGAGTGCGCCATCCTGGCTGGATTCCACCGTCGCAGTGGCTGGCGTACACGCGGTGAGCCCCAGGAGGGCGACGACGGCGATCGCGGTGCCGGCAAGGCGGCGATTGTGAGTGGTGAGATTCATGAGAGGGCTCTTTTCTTTGGATGTGTGGTGGACGGTGATTATTGAACGTTGATAACGGTGATAACGGTGATATCGGTGAATGTTGAACGGTGATTATGACGCGACGAATGCTGAAAGTGGGCGTGAGCGGGCTCGTCGACGCGCCGGTGGCTGCGGGGAGGGTGGGCTCAGAGGGCGGGTTGTACGCGCATGCTGGCCGCGGTTCGCGCCGACCGGGCGACCCGGCCCTGGTGGGAGAAACGGCGGGCCAGCCAGTTGGCGAAGCCCTGCAACGCCATCACCAGTAGAAAGATGATGATGATGACGGCCACCATGTGGATGGTGCTGTAGCGCTGGTAGCCGAACCTGACCGCCACGTCTCCGAGGCCCCCGCCGGCCACGACCCCGACCATCGCCGAAAAGTTGATGATGGAGGTGACCGTGGTCGACATGCCGAGGATCATCGGTGACAGCGCCTCCGGAACCAGCACCTTCGACACGATCTGCCAGCGAGTGGCGCCGAGCGACTCTGCCGCCTCGACCAGTCCGGAATCGACCTCTTTGATCGCGATCTCGACCATGCGGGCGAAGAACGGTATCGCCACCACCGTGAGTGGAACTATAGAAGCCGTGGTGCCGATGAAGGTTCCGACGACGAGCCTGGTGAACGGGATGAGGGCGACCATCAGAATGATGAACGGCACCGAGCGGCCCAGATTGACGACGAATTCCAGCAGCCGGTTGGCGACCACACCGAATCGGCGCGAGCCGAATGGGGCTGAGAACAGACCACCCGGTTCCGTGCCGACCAGCACGACTCCCAGAGGCAGGCCGACGAGCACGGTGATCACCAGCGCCACAGAAACCATGTACAGGGTCTGGCCGGTGCCGACCATGAGAACGTGAAACAGCCCGGGCCAGAAATCCGACGACGATGGGTCGATCATGAGTGGCCCCCAACGATCTCGACGAGCATTCCCTGGCCGCGCAGGGCTCGGATCGCCTCGTCGTTCACGGCGGGTGTTCCGGGCAGTTGCAGCCGTGTGCGCCCGGCCTGGTTGCCGCCGATCGTCTGGATCGCAGCCCCCAGGATGCTGACATCCAGGCAGTAGGTGCGTGCCAGCTGGGCGATCACCGGTCGATCGGCCGTTCCACCGCTGAAGGTGACGTCGATCACGGTGTCACCCGGATGCGCGGGCACCTCTCCCAGCGGAAACAGGTCATGCGCCAGCTGGGATCCGGGGGTGGAGATCAGGGAGACGACACTGCCCTGCTCCTGGATCCGGCCGCCGTTCAGCAGTGCGGCCGAGTCGCACACCCGCTTGACCACATCCATCTCGTGGGTGATCAGCAGTACGGTGAGGCCCAGTTCGATGTTGATGGTTTTGATCAGGTCGAGAATTGAACGGGTGGTCTCCGGATCGAGAGCCGACGTGGCCTCGTCGGAGAGCAGAACCTTGGGCCTGCCGACCAGGGCGCGGGCGATACCGACCCGCTGTTTCTGGCCGCCGGAGAGCTCCGCCGGAAAGGATGCGGCTTTGTGGGCAAGACCAACTAGGTCGAGGATCTCGAGCGAGCGACTGCGGCGCTCGGCGCGGCTTGCCCCACTGATCTCGAGCCCCAATTCCACGTTGCCCTGCACCGTGCGGCCCTCGAGCAGGTTGAAGTGCTGGAAGACCATGCCGACCTTGCGGCGTGCGCGGCGCAACTCATCGGCCGGAAGCGCGGTCAATTCTTCGCCGTCGACGGTGACGGTGCCGGTGTCGGGCCGCTCGAGGAGGTTGATCGCCCGGATCAGGGTGCTTTTGCCTGCTCCGCTCTGGCCGATGACACCGAAGATCTCACCCGGGGCCACCTCGAGGCTGACATTGCTCAGCGCGTGGGTGGCGCCACCCGCCGACGGGAAGGTCTTGGAGATGTTACGAACAGAGATCACGGTGGGCACCCCGGGGCCGAAAGTGGATTCAGCCGGCTGTCCGGCTCCGGCAACGATTGCCGTCTGAGAAGAGTCTGGCGGCGAAGGCGCGAGGCGACCAAAGTGTGTGACGAAGTGTTTCGGCGTGCCCGCATTGGGTCCGCTCTGACGGCATCCACCGATCGGTTGATGTCAGGAATCAGCCGACAGGTCCTATCGCGCAGCCATCGGATCAGCCATTGTTGACATATGAACGAACAAGCCCCGGTCGTGCGCGTGCGAGACCTGCACAAGTCGTATGGCTCATTCTCCGCAGTGAATGGCATCAGCTTCGACATCCAGCTGGGTGAGACCTTCGCCCTGCTCGGCCCGAATGGGGCGGGCAAGAGCACCGCCATCGAGATTCTCGAGGGCTACCGCCATCGCACCTCGGGCGATGTGAGCGTGCTGGGCACCGACCCGCAGAAGGGCGGTCTCGACTGGAAGGCCCGATTGGGGATCGTATTGCAATCCAGCACCGAGGCGGGCATGGTCACCGTGACCGAACAGCTCACCCACTTCGCAGGTTTCTATCCGCACCCGCGACCAGTCGGCGAGGTGATCGACGCAGTCGGTCTGGGGGAGAAGGCGAAGGCCCGCGTGAGCAAGCTGTCGGGGGGCCAGCGCCGCCGACTCGACGTGGCGCTCGGCATCATCGGCCGCCCCGAACTCCTGTTTCTCGATGAGCCGACCACGGGGTTCGACCCCGAGGCCCGACACCAGTTCTGGGACCTCATCCAGGGTCTCAAGGGCGAGAACACCACCATCCTGCTCACCACCCATTACCTCGACGAGGCCGCCCGCCTCGGTGACCGGGCCGGCGTGATCATCGGCGGGCGAATGATAGACATCGGCACCATCGACGAGATCGGCGGGGTCGATGCCCGAGTGCCCTTCGTTCGCTGGCGAGATGTGCAGGGCCGGCTGCAGCAGAAACGCACCCACGAACCGGCGACCCTCGTCGCGGCCCTGGTGAGCGAACTGGGAGGCGAGCCAGTCGACCTCGAGGTCGTTCGACCCAGCTTGGAAGACGTCTACCTCGACCTCGTGCGAAGCCAGGGCGCGGCCGAGAGCGACGGCCGGGTCGGGTCGAACGCGGGGCCGGTTCGCGCACCGGAGACGACGGAGCGCAACGCATGAGCCTCATCACCCTGGGCGCCTCCCGGATCGGCTACGAGACCAAGATCTACTTCCGCTCCCCCGACACCCTGTTCTTCACCTTCTTGTTCCCCGTGGTCATGCTCAGTATTTTCACCGCCGCGTTCAGCGCAGGCGGAAACGTTGGCACCCAGCCCGACGGTACCGGCGGAATCAGTGTCGGGGCGTACTACCTGCCCGGAATGGTGGCCGCCGGCATGCTGCTCTCCGGTCTGCAGAATCTCGCCGTCGACATCGCCGGCGAGAAGAGTGATGGCACCCTCAAACGCCTCGGGGGCACACCATTGTCGCCGTTCAGTTACTTCATGGGAAAGATCGGCCAGGTCTTCGTGACCGGGGTGATTCAAGTGGCATTCTTGCTGGCCGTCGCCAATTTTGTCTTGGGAATCAGCCTTCCGACTGAGGCGAGCGCCTGGATGACGTTCGCCTGGGTGTTCGTATTCGGCACGATCACCGCGGCATTGCTCGGCATCGCAATGTCGGCGTTGCCCCGCTCCGGCAAAAGCGCGACGGCCGTGGTGATCCCGATCATGTTGTTGTTGCAGTTCATCTCCGGCGTATACCTGCAGTTCTATATGTTGCCGGCCTGGATGCAGAACTTCGCCAGCCTGTTTCCGCTCAAGTGGATGGCGCAGGGCATGCGCAGTGTGTTCCTGCCCGAAAGCTTCGCTGCGCTCGAACCGTCAGGCTCGTGGGATCTCGGGCTGGTCGCACTCAACCTCGGATTGTGGCTCGGGATCGGACTGATTCTCAGCCGGGTGACCTTCCGCTGGATCCGAAAAGACACCTGACCGGCCACGCCCGAGGGGAAACTGGTGACATGACAACCAGACGCTGGTGGGACATCGCATTCGCGGGTGCGCTCGGGGTCTTGGCGCTGCTCGCCGGGGGCGCCGCCGACGCCAGCGCCACCGAACGGATCGGGGCGGTCGCGACGCTCGCCGTGATGGGCGCGTTCTACGCGGCCTTCGGCCGGCGCGCCTTCGTCTCCGTCGCCGGTCGCGCCCTGGAGGGGCCCGCCGCCGACGCGCACTCGTCGACCAGGGCTGCCTCGATCAGGGCCGCCTCGATCGCGCTGCGGTCGGTCATCATCGTCGGCGCCGGGGTGGCCACCGCGTTCAACCCCACCATGGCCGTCTTCCAAGCCATAGCGTTCCCGCTGATCTGGTCGCTCACCGACAGTTACCTGCGGGCCGTCGCCCTCAGCGGAGTTCTCGCGGTCAGCGTCGGAATCGGGTTCTACCTCGGCCTGGGCGGGGGCGGCGCCGCCCTGGCTTATGCGGCAGTGATCCAGGGCCTCTCCTTCGCCTTCGCGGTGGCGCTCGGCACCTGGATCACCCGCATCGCCGACGAGGGCAGGAAACAACGCCTGCTCTTTCAGGATCTCGCCGCCGCACAGGACGAGTTGGCCGCCATGCACCGGAAAGCCGGCACCGTGACCGAACGTGAGCGGCTGGCCCGCGAGATCCATGACACGATCGCGCAGTCGCTGACCAGCCTGGTCATGCTGGCGCAGCGATCGCACCGCGAACTGGCCGAGATCCCTGACGAACGCGCCACCCGAGCAACCGAGACGGTCGACCTCATTGAGTCCACTGCGCGGGATGCCCTCACCGAGGCACGTGCGTTGGTCGCGTCAATGGCGTCGGTGACAACCGAGAACTCGACATTGACCGAAACGATCACTCGTCTCGGCGAACGCTTCGAGAAGGAGACAGGCATCCGCGTCTCGGTATCCGTCGAGGCTGTCGCCGTGGGACGGGAGCTGGAGGTCGTGTTGCTGCGGTGCACGCAGGAGGGACTGGCGAACGTGCGCAAGCATTCGCAGGCAAGAACCGCCTCAGTGAGTATCGCGCTCGACGGGTCCGGACCAGAGGTCGCGTTAGAGGTGCGAGATGACGGCCGCGGCATCGGCACGCTCCCGAGCGGCTCACAGCCCACCGCAACCGGGTTCGGCATTGCAGGCATGCGCGACCGGGTCGCCCTGGCCGGTGGGCGCATGGACGTGTACGGCGGCGAGAGGGGCGGAACCGTGTTAAGGGTGGTCGTGCCCGGAGAGGATGCGGTGAAGCCAACGGTGACGAAACCATGATTCGAGTTCTGGTCGCCGATGACCACCCGATCGTGCGCAGCGGAATCGTCGGTCTGCTCACAACCGTCGACGATATCGAGGTGGTGGGCGAAGCCGCCGACGGCGCCCAGGCGGTGGAGTTGGCGAGCGCGCTGAACCCAGATCTGGTGCTGATGGACCTGCGGATGCCTGTGCTCGACGGTGTTGCCGCCACCGAGGCGATCCTTGGCACGAATCCGGCCATCCGGGTGCTCGTGCTCACGACCTATGAAACCGATGATCTGATTCTCGGCGCGATCGAGGCCGGGGCGAGCGGCTACTTGTTGAAGGCGGCCCCTCAGGCGGAGATTATCGAGGGGGTGCGTTCGGTGGCGGCGGGCCACACGGTGCTGGCGCCGGCGATCGCCGCAACCCTCGTGGCTCGACTGCGATCGGAGACCGTGCCCCCAGCTGGCACGCTGACGGCACGGGAACTCGATGTGTTGCGGCTGGTCGCTGCCGGAAACAGCAACGCGGCAATCGCGCGGGCCCTGTACATCGGCGAGGCCACCGTGAAGACCCACCTGTTGCACACCTTCGAGAAACTCGAGGTCGGTGACCGTACCCGCGCCGTGACCCGCGCGATGGAATTGGGGTTACTGTGACCTGGCTGTTTTGGGCGCACTCCTCACCAAGGGTCAAAATCGGTGCCAGAATCCAACCGTGCGATCCTGTGAGGCGCCGATCTTGGCCCCTCAACCCAAAGGCCTGGCGTGTCAGTGTTCAAGCGGCGCCAGCTCCAAGAACTTCTCCGGCACCCTGGCCGAATCGTGTGGCCCGCTGCCGTCAAGACCGTAGAACGGCTCCTCGAACTCCACCACCCAGGACTGCTCCTGGGTGGATGGCGGAGCCCAGTACATCACGCCGAGTTCTTCGCCCGGGGCGACGATGATACCCACCGGGTCGTCTTGCGGAGGCCACGCGCCTTCGGACCGGTTGAGGTGAACGATCACTTGCGCGCCCACTCCGAATGTTCTGCCCTTGGGCCGGCGGGACGATCTGTCCTCAGAGCGAGTCGAGTCTGACCCGTGGGTGCCCAGGGTCACCCCGGATGTACTGGAGGGTTGGGATTTCGGGCGCCCGGCGTCCCGATCGCCGAAGAATCGTTGCCACCGCATTCGTTCAGCGTAGCAACCGGGGCTGTATCCTCACCCAGACGATTCTGGGCCCGGGCTCACCGGTCGCACGGCTCATTGAGCCCGAAAGACCTGGCCGATTGTTGGGGCGTCGGGGCGTTCGCGCACTATGTGGATCGGATCACCGGCAGTGATGTTTCCGGGGCGAACGACCTTGAGATAGGCACCCGGATGGCCGTGGGCAGTGAATCGCTCAACCCAGTCGTGCACGTGCTCGCCGCCGACCCAGCGAGCGAAGGTCTGGCAGGGGATACGTGGATCCGTCACCTCGAGGATCACGGCAAACGCGGAGTCTCCGATCTGCCAGTGCTCTCCGATGTGGGCGCCGGTGACATCCAACCCCGTGGTGCGCAGGTTCTCGCCGAACCAGCCGGGCGGTATCTCACGGCCAAGTTCCGCGGCCCAGTGGTCGGCGTTCTCCTGCGCGTAGGCGTAGACCGCCTGGTTGGGGCCACCATGAAACTGCCTGTCGGCCTGCACATCGCCGTACAGTCCAAGCTTTCGCACCTTGACCGGGCCGGAGACAGGCTGCTTGTCGATTGCGGTCACCCCGACACCACCGTCGTCAGGGTGGAGGGAGTGCACTACACATACGGATTGCAGAATGGCCATGCGCTCCATCGTAGGGTCTTCGGCCGGTGGGAGTTGCCGTCACACATTTCGAAATGTGTCGCCCGGGTTCGCGTTGAGATTCTGCGCCCGCTTACGCTCGCCCCATGAGCCTCCACACCCAGACCCCCAGCGCCCACCTCGTCGGCAGCATCAACCTGCCCGATGCCGAGACCGTCTTCCGCACCGCGAGCGAACACCTCGGCGCCCATCTGAAGCGCATCCCCGACGGAGAGGTCGGCGAGCGGTTCTATTGGATCCACTTCCAGAAGGCACACTTCGATCGAACAACCGGGCTCAGCAGGGTGGGCGAGCCTGGATTCTTCCTTCGCGGACACTTCGACACACGGCCGTTCACCCTCGATGCCGGAGTGCAGGCTGCAGACCTGGTCTTCCCTCCACTCGGTTATGCGAGCGCCGCGCGGGAGTCGTACCAGACCTTTGCCCGACTGCGCGCTGACGGCGTAATCGCTCCGGGAACCCGGTTTCAAGTGAGCCTGCCCACCCCGGCTGCCGTCATCGGCAGCTTCTTCGTTCCGGAACACAAGGCCGCCGTCGAGCCGATCTACGAGCGTGCCCTGTTCGCCGAACTCGATCAGATTCTGGACGACATCCCGCACGGCGATCTCGCGATCCAGTGGGACACCGCTCTCGAGTTCGGCCTGCTGGAGCAAGCGGTGGTCTACGGAACCACGCTGACCGCGTGGTTCGACGACGTGTTCGGCGGAGTCATCGAGCGCGCGCTGCGTCAGGTCGCCCAGGTACCCGCTGACGTGCACCTGGGCTTCCACCTCTGTTACGGCGACGTCGAGGAGGAACACTTCGTGCAGCCGAAAGATGCCCAGCTCCTGGCCGACGTGGCCCAGGCGATCCTGTCGCGCTCCCCACGAAACATCGACTGGGTGCACCTGCCGGTGCCGATCGACCGCGACGACGAGGCGTACTTCGCCCCGTTGAAGGCTGTGGATTGGCCTGAATCGACGGAATTGTATCTGGGGCTCGTACACCACGAAGACGGAATCGACGGTGCCGCGGCTCGCATCGCCGCCGCTCGAACTGCGGTTGGCGAGTTCGGGGTCGCCACCGAGTGCGGCTTCGGCCGCGGGCCGGCCGAGCGCACCGCGCCCCTGTTCGACCTCCATGCCCAGGTGGTCGAACGCTCGCTCTGACCCGAAATCGACTCGGCGACGCCGGCCAGGGGCTCAACGGCCGGATCCCCGTCGATCGTCGCTTCGCCTCCGAGATCGTTCGGCTCCCGTTGAGTGCGGACCGGTCGACTTTACCCGTACCCGTGAATCCCCGTAGGCTCAGTGCACGAGAGACTACGCACGAGACGCTGCGTAGGAGGAGGCCACGCCGATGCACGTGAGACGACGATTCGGAGCGCTCGTTCTCACCGCCGCGCTGGCGATCGGAATGGCGCTGGCCGGTCAAGCAGTCGCACTCGCCGAGTCACCGGTATCGTTCGGATCCAGCCCGATCGTCGATGAGGCCGGCGTGCTCGGGAACGATACTGCAGCCGCAGAAAAAGCCATTGCCGACTTGCGCCAATCGACCGGAATGAACCTATTCGTCGCGTACGTGAACACGTTCACGAATCCGACCAATTCGGCGGATTGGGCCGACACAACGGCTGAGCTCAACAACATGGGCACCGACGACTACCTGTTGGCTGTGGCGGTGGCTACCGATTCACGCGCCTTCTACCTCTCGGCAGCGGCCGACTCCCCGCTGACCGATCAACAGTTGACCGCCGTTCAGCGCGCGGCCAAAGACCAGCTGAGCAACGAGAACTGGTCGAGGGCAGTACTGGCCACGGCCGCGGCCCTTCAGTCGGCGGGCCAGGCTGACGGCCAGGTGGGCGGCCCGGTCGACTCGGGATCCACCAGCCCCGGGAACAGCACCTCCGGTGGCGGCGGTGGAGGTGGTGTGATCCTACTCGTCGTCATTCTGCTGATCGTTGCCGCCGGCGTCGTACTGGCAGTGATCCTCCGCAGGCGCAAGCGGCCGTCCGCCAGTGGGGATTCAGGGGATCTGCCGTCGCTCGAGCAACTCGCCCGGCTCTCCGGAAGTGCCCTCGTGCAGACCGACGACGCGGTGAAGTCCAGCGAGCAGGAGCTCGGGTTCGCCATCGCCCAGTTCGGCGCCGATGCAACCGCAGACTTCCAGACAGCCCTCACCGGCGCACAGGCCAAACTGCGTGAAGCGTTCGGCCTGCAGCAGAAACTCGACGACGCCATCCCGGATACAGACGAGGAGCAGCGTGAGTGGCGCAGTCGCATCATCGAACTCTGTGATCACGCCAACAACGAGCTCGACGAGCAGACCGAATCCTTCGACGCCCTGCGCGCTCTGGAGAAAGACGCGCCGGCTGCCATCGCGAAACTCCAATCGGATGCCGCAGCAACCTCGGCCCGGATCGGGCAGGCCGAAAAGACTCTGTCCGACCTCGCCGCCACGTATGCGGGAACGGCGCTGTCCACCGTGCATGACAATGTCAGCCAGGCCAAGGAACGCCTCGCCTTCGCCACCAGCGCGGTGGCTGACGCCCAGGAGAAGCTCGACTCGGGTGACACCGGGCAGGCGGCGGTCGGCATTCATGCCGCTGTCGGTGCTGTGGGCCAGAGCGCGCTCTTGCTCGACGCGGTCGACCGGGTGAAGGCCGACCTGGATTCCAGCCGTGAGCAGATCACCGCATCCGTCACCGACCTGACCGCAGATGTTCAGGCGGCACAGGCCGCGGTGGCCGCCGGCGCAACCGGGCTGGAGCCGGTGATCAACACTGTCCAGCAGGCGATCGCGCGGGCGCAGGCCGGGCTCGGCGGCGGCGTGTTCGATCCGGTTGCGATCACCACCGAGTTGGAGGCCGCGAACCAGCAGATCGATTCCGCCATGGCCGGAATCAGGAGCGCCCAGGAGCAGCAGCAACGAGCCCAGGCGGCCCTGGCGCACACCCTGATCACGGCTCGAAGCAAGGTCTCGGCCGCCGAAGATTTCATCACCGCCCGCCGCGGGGCTGTCGGCGCAGAAGCCCGAACGAGACTCGCCGAGGCCGCGCAGCTCACGGTGCAGGCAGAGGGGTTGCAGACGACCGACCCTGTGCAGGCGTTGTCTCTGGCCCAGAGGGCCGATCAGCTGGCCGCCCAGTCGATCCAGCTCGCGCAACGCGATGTGGGCGGGTTCAGTGCTCCCAGCGGCGATGTCTTCGGCGGAATGTTCGGCGGGTCCTCCCCGTCATCCGGTGGTGGCATGGGCGGGCTCATCACGGGCGCGATCCTCGGCGGCCTGCTCGGTGGCGGCGGCTCGTTCGGCGGCACGTCGTCACGTAATCGCAGCACGTGGTCGGGTGGCCGGGGAGGCAGTAGCCGATCGGGCGGAGGCTTCGGTGGCTCGCGCTCATCGGGATCTTCGGGTCGCAGGTCGGGTTCATCCGGCGGCCGCCGCGGTGGGGGCGGCCGGTTCTGAGTTCTTGCACAGCACTATCCACATTCACCATCAGAGGAAAGAGAGAAGTGACATGGCCAAACAGTCAATATTCGGACGCATTGCCCAACTGACCAAGGCGAACATCAACTCCCTGCTCGACCAGGCAGAGGATCCGCAGAAGATGCTCGACCAGATGGTTCGTGACTACACGAACAGCATCGCCGACGCCGAGAGCGCCATCGCCGAGACCATCGGCAACCTGCGCCTGATGGAAGACGACCACCGCCAAGATGTCGAAGCCGCGACCGAGTGGGGCAACAAGGCCCTCGCGGCGAGCCGCAAGGCAGACGAGCTTCGCGCATCCGGCGTGGCGGCCGACGCCGATAAATTCGACAACCTGGCGAAGGTTGCGCTGCAGCGCCAGATGCAGTCTGAGCGAGAGGCGAACGCGGCAGAGCCACAGATCGCATCCCAGACCGAAATCGTCGACAAGCTGAAGACCGGCTTGAACATGATGAAGCAGAAGCTGGGTGAGCTGGCCAGAAAGCGCGACGAGCTGATCGCGCGCGCCAAGACTGCGCAGGCGCAGACGAAGGTGATGGATGCCGTCAAGAGCATCGACATCATGGACCCGACCAGCGAGGTGGGCCGGTTCGAGGAAAAGATCCGTCGCGAAGAGGCGAAGGTTCGCGGGGCATCGGAGCTCGCTGCATCCAGTCTCGATGCACAGTTCGAATCTTTGGCCGACATCGGTGAAATGACCGAGGTGGATGCCCGCCTCGCCGCCCTCAAAGCGGGTAATGCGCCGAAGCCGGAAGCACTCGAGGCCTCGTCAGCGCCATACACCCCGGGCGAGTAGCCCGACGACCAGCTCCTCCATCACGCGAGGTGCGGGTCTGATGCAAACGTTTCGCCGTGCGTCAGGCCCGTGCACAACAATTCGGCCAGGGCGGCGAGCTCGGCGCGCACATGGCCTCCCAGGGCTTCGGAGCCGGTCGCCGAGAGTTCATCGAGCGGAGATGTTGTCACGATCGCCATCCACGCCTGAGCTGCTGCCCGCAGGCGCCCAGCCGCGACCGGGAGGCGCAGGCTGGCTGCCAGGAGATCCTCGATGCTCTTCAACAGGCCCAGGCGGTGGGCGGCCAGCGAGGTCTTGACCTCGGGGTGGGTGTCTTTCTCACGCCAGAGAATGACTCGCAGCACATCGGAGTCGGCGCGCACCTGAAACAGCCGGTCGGTCCAGTCCAGAAGGGCTTTGACCGGGTTGCCCGGCACGACGAAGGGTGCAGCGACAATGACGCCACGCCCGAAACGTTCGCCCACCAGTGTGGCCAGAATGTCCTTCTTCGCCGGGAAGTAGTAGAACAGCAGGCCCTTCGGCACCGCGGCCATCTCAGCGATGATCGAAGTGGCGGTGCCGTCGAATCCACGCTGGGCGAAGAGTCGCTCAGCGGCGTCGAGAATACGCGTGCGCGCGTCTGCCGTGACACTCACCTGGGGCCTCCTCCGGTTGGAACGAGGGCGGCGGGTGACCCGTCGCCCTCGCGTTGATCGTCGATCAGTGCGACGTGTGCGGAACCTGGTGCTGACGCATCACCGGGGCGAGTGCCCACAGTCCCACGACCACTCCGATGCCACCGCAGATCCATGAGGTCCAGGCGACTCCGGCTTGACCGGCGTAGGCGCCCACCCACGGCGAGATGAAGAGCAGTGCGCCCACGAGCGCCTGGATTCCCTCCATCGAGGTCAGATGTGGCACGGCAAGGTTCCACACCCCGGCAGCGATCAATAGAATTCCCAAGACAATCATCAAAGGCATGGATGCACCAGCTGCTGTCATCCATGACGTTGAAATGGCTGCATAGAGGCCAGCCGCAACCGCGACCCAGTCCTGCCAGCGCATCCATTTCTTCATCGATATCACCCTCCTTGTTCAGTCGGGCTCCACTCTGGGGCTCACCCTTAAGCGTACGTTTGGTTGACCGCCCGGTCAAGGCTCACGTGAAACCCGTGTGCCCCCTCATCCAGTCGTACGCCGCCCAGTCGCACGGCGCCGGAAGCAGCATCCCCGAGCCACGCGCCACCGCGAACACATCGCGCCAGTTCAAACCGGCGCGTAGCGTTCTGCACGGCGCCAAGGACCGCCAACCGACCAGCAGAAAACCCCCTGGCCCTTCCGCACGGAGCGGGAGAACCAAGGGGTCTTTCTGTGGCGGTACCGGTGGGATTTGAACTCAAATACGGGCGCGATGAGCACGCGGGAGGGGCGCAACTTCCGCATATTTACGCGGGTTTTCGATCACGTGGCTCGACTCAGAATCAGCTCAATTCTTGCCAAGTGTTGCCGATATGTTGCCACGGGACTGGATCGATGACCACGTGACAGCTCAATGACGTGGCCCCGTTAACTGCACCGCATGGGGCGACATAGGCGCAAATGTGGCGGAGTTGAGGGCTAAGCGACAAAAGGCCCCCAGCCTCCGAAGAGACTGGGGGCTGAAATGGTTGCGGAAATCATTGAGATGGCTGCAACTCCATCTTCCGTAGGTATTTGGAGAATGCCGCAGTGCCGTCGAAGTAGTTTGCGTGGGTAACCTTGACTGTTTCGAGGGAATCAGACCCCACCAGGACAATGTCCATGTTGGTGCTCTCGCGATACTCGTGCTCCAGTGCCGAGTAACGGGCGACAGCGCTCTTGCTGTCGTGGCCGAAATCGAGTGGGTCGCAAATTAAGTGTCCCTTGGCATGATCGAACACCAAGATAAAGTGCTGGATGGCGGCCATTACACTGTTCCTTTCATAAGATATGGTTCTGCGGCAAGTCTACTGATCTGAATCTTTTCGCGTAAGGCCCTATGGATAGGAGCCCCCGCTTCATCGAGTGCCATAGCTTCCGACATCACGGCCATAAATTTCTGCACTGCATGAGACCCATCCTGTTTGAGGTTTTGACCGACGTTTGCCGATTGACGCTCGACCGTAATCGCCCAGAGGTGCATCAGTGCCGTGCGAAGTTGAATCTCGATACACCGGTCATCATACTGCACCACGACGTGCACGCCCCGATAGCCAGATACTCGCGGGCTTGCAATGTAATCACTGTACCCGGCCACCGGCCTTCGTTTCCTGAGTCTCGACTCTACGCGTCGAATCTGCTCCACAGTTCCGAGGATTGCACGACACCCTCCGATGTCCTGCATCTTCGATAGAGCGAGGGTTGGCTCACGATTCACTATCTTGTCAACGATCGTCATGAAGCGTTTGAGCCTCTGAGACACCTCAACAGGGCAACCCTCGGTCTGAAGCATCGACCTCAACCCACTATTCGCTTTAGCTAGTGGATACTGGTGAGCAGCGCGAAATGCATCGATCACGTGTAATGCATGCTCGAGTTGGTCATGATCGGTTAACTCGCCACGGATCGAACGTCTGAGGGTTGATGCTGCCTTGTTGACCTGTGAGTTGGTGATGCTGACCTCGCTCATGATCCTCCTTGTTCGACCCGAGGCTACAAGACTTCGTCACGCTTCTCTTGCCCCTGCCACAGCGGGCCGAAGAGTGCTTCCACTTTGCGGAAACCCCAGGGTCTGCACATTCTGCGGCGCAAACCCTCCGACAGCGACTCTGCCCCGAACACGCAACCAGCGCCCACTGCGTGGAGCGAGCCTCGCGCACGCGCGCGATGGGGGGTGGGGGTAGGTCAACCTGGGGGAGAGGACCCGGCCAGGCGAGGTGTGGGCCGTCGTTTAGGACACTTGAGATGGTGACGCCCCTACCGGACGGCTCGTGCCTATGCCAATCTCTCGAGTTCTTCTCGGATCCCTGGGTAATTTGCATCCTGCGCAAGAACTCGCTCGAAGTCTTTTCGCGCAAGACCCTTCTTGCCTTCTCGCAGATAAGCAATCGCTCGTTCCGCGTATGCGCGGTTCCTCAGGTCAATGGGGCGGGAGCGAACCCGCAGGGCCTCCTTGAGCGACTCCCTGGCGGCTTCGTAGAAACTCAATTCGCGGAGCGCAACGGCGCGCTGGATCAGTAGGTACGTTGAGGCCTCGTCCTCGTTGGTGACGCCGTTCGTCAGCTCAACCACTTCGTCCCATTTGGACTGGAAAGCGTAAAGTTCGACTAATGAGACGGCAGCGATCGTGGATGGAGTGAGGCCTTCGACTACATCGATCGCCGCGCTGACCTCACCCCTTTGCTGAAGTATCTCTGCGTAAAGAAGACCTAGAGCGTCGCGGTCTAGCGGAAGATGGGCGGTTACGCCTTCGGCGACTTCGAGATTGATAAAAGAGTGCGGGAGGTATTTGGTGACAAATGGGTCAACGGAAGGGTCATATCCTGCGCCGACAACCCAGCCGAGTAGTTGGCTCGCGCGCTCGTGGTCTCCACGTGGGACCGCACCTTGGATGGCTTCGAAAGTGGCCGCGATGAGACGTGCTTCCTCGAAGTCCTCCGCTGCTTGCGCCACGAGATTGAGATCGAGCTTCTGAACCAAAACCTTGTAGAGCCGCTTCTCCCACTTCGGAGCAAGGAAACCGGGTGATGCGGGCACGGGCGAGGGCGCTACTGCCGACCCAGTCGTGGCAGTTGCGAATGCCTTCTGTCGAGGTGCGGCCCTCTGAGGAGGTGCAGCCTTCTTCCCCGCGGAGAAGGTGTCCACTTTCGCGATTCCCGTGCCGGGGATGCCTACAGTTCGGGTGACCCGCCCCCGACTATTCGCGGTTACGCGGGCCCCCCGAACCCCTCCACTGATCCCAACGCTTTTCGGCGTAACGGTCATTCGCACGCCTGGTGCAATCTTGAAAGACTTGCGCATCCTGAAGCCCATGCCTCCCAGCTTAGGATGAAGGCACCATCACCGTCGCCAGAAACACGCCCCCCATGCGGGTGAGAGTCGCTCAAGCATAAATCGTGCTCAGCCCTCTCCGGCCGTCAGGGTGATCGCCACAATTCCTTGGGGCTGGAACACACTCAACCCGAAGCGGCCCTCGACACGCACACGCACCTGGTTCTTATCAAAGAGGTCCCCCGAGCCGTCCCACTCGATGTGGATACCCTCGGCACCAAAATCGACTGCCAGAGCCGAGAGGTCGACGGCGAGAGCCTGACCCTCCGGCACGCTCGGGCTCGTGACGACAGGCACGCCCCAGACCTTGCGTGCTGCACGGTCCACTGGGCCCCCTAAATCGAACGACCCGGACGTGGCGCGAGCGGTCTCGATCGCTTCCCAGTCCTTCGAGTTGAGGATGAATGCGCCGGTCTCGAATCCGAGCACCTCGAGCTTGGTCGATGCAGCCCTGAGCGTGGTCACACGGTCAGCACCTGCAGCCTGGTCCTGCACACCGGTAGTGGAGAAGAGACCGACTAGATGGTTCTCCTCGGGAGGCCCCTCGACGTCGCCCTCGCCGTTGACGATCTCCTCCTGCACACGCACCTGCAGCCCCCAGAGGAGCTGGCGAGCGATGAAAGTCGACAGCGCCGCATTGTCCTGGAGCACACACTTGTCAACGGGATCGGAGAGGTGAGCGAACACACGCAGCTCGGCCGGCACCGTTTCCACCGAGGTGGTCGAGGTCGGCTTCTCCTCGCCTGGGTTGACGATCGCTGCGTTGTTCGTGAACACGGACTGGCGCAGGTAGTTGTAGTTCGGGGTGGACCGTTCCACCGTGGGCAGCAGATCGAGGATCGACACGGCAACCCGGCCCTGCTCGATCGGCGTATCGGGGATCAATGGCACGGTGGTCATGATCTGACCGGCCGAGCTGAACGACTTGAAGCCACGGTCGAGGTGGGACTCGCGAATCTGCATTGCGATTTGCTCACCCGCCGACTTCGCGCCACGACCGGTCAGGGCGAGGTGCTGGCCGTCGCGGGTCGGGCTGTCCTTGCCAGAGACGACGAGCTCAGCGAGCAGCGCCTCAGACTTGGCGATTGCCGCGAGACGTTCGCGCAGCTTCGTCGCCTCGGCACCCTTGGCTTCGATCAGTTCGGCCTCGGATCGCGTGAGTTCACGGCCTTGGCCCTGGGCACCCTGAACAATCGATTCCATCGACTTCACGAGCTCGGTTATTTGGTCCTTGATTTTCATGATGAAACGCCCCCTAGCGTTTTGAGAGAAAGCCCACCCCAGACAGTGCAACGGCGACAGATAGCCAGCACCAGGGCAGGAGAGATAAGCGCGACCGTCAGTTGTGAGGAATCGGCATAACGCCCCCGTAGGGACCATCAGCCACGAGCCCCCGTGGGGACCGATGGTGGCTGCGACTCAAACTCACACAGTCAGCGAACGCGGGCGTCTCGCTTCGAGCTACTGTCTCGGGGCCGGTTCCTCGGACTTGGCCTTTCGGCTCCTCGTCCTTGACTTCCCCCGTGAGCTTTAGCAGCTCGTATCGCTGCGAGACGCTAGCGATGCCCCTGATCCTAGTCGGCCGGTCCGTCATTCTCGATCTGGTCGTCTGGCGTTTCTTCGGCCGCGTCGACTTCGGCGGCGACCCTCGCGGCCTCGGCCTGGTCGGAGAGCACATCGTCCATCGATGGCAGGCCGATCGCCTCGACCTCGGAGGCGACCAGCCACTCCTTCAGTTTCGCCTCGTTGCCAGGAATCGTCTTCAGGAACTCCACCGCGAGCCCGGCGACACCCAGCAGGGTGACCTCGACCCGCTCGACCTCGGACAGGTTGAACTTGCTTCCGAGGTCGGAGATGGCGCGACTGATCACACGTATGTCGTCGTGCAGGGTGCCCTCGATCACTCTGAGGGCGGTGAAGACTATCTCGGGTCGATCCAGGCCCATTCTTGGTGTGTTCGCGGTCATGATGATACTCCAATTCTGTTCGTTGTTGAGCCCGCCGATTGGTCGCGCTCGTTTGCTTCAAGCTGGTCGGCTGCGTCGTGCAGGGCGTCCGAGAGTTGGCGCAGGTCGTGGGCGGTGACTGCGATGAATGCGATGCCAACGTGGATGCGCACACAGGGGACGACGACATCACCGGCACGCCAGGTGCTCGACTTGACGCGTGACCGTGGGATTGGTCGACTCATAGCGGGCTCCCTTCTGGGTCGCAGCCAGTGATCAGCCAGCGGTGGCCGTGGGGACCGGCCAGGGTTGCGGTCATGCGGTGCCCCCTACGTCGACGTGAACGACCTCGTGACGTTTCCGGCAGCGGCCACCGCATCCGAGTGAGTCGACCACGGCCCTCTGCTGTAGGGCAGGTTCGATGGCCTGGTGGAGGGTGATTGTGGGCACGCCACACCAGGCGATGAGCGCGAACTTCCCGTGGCCGGCAACCCATGCGGCTCGCGGGACTGCGCAGCGCAGGAATGTCTGTGCGGTGCGATGTGCGGATTTGCAGTTGTGCCGTGAATAGGTCTTCATGATGACTTCCTCTCCGCGGCCGGCGAGAAGTGTTCTATCAGCAGCGTCTCGTGCGGCTCCACAAGCTCGCGCACCTGCTCGACCTCGGCCGGGCCACCAGGTATGCGCACCCGAACGACACCCTCGACGAGCTCGACAGTGCACCCCCACGAAATCAACTGCGCCAGGACCACCAAGCACTCGTCATTCACAGTCCCATTCCTTCCCCAACGGCACCGTCACTGTGCACGCTTTCCAGCGAGAGGCTTGGGGCAGCCTTGCGGGTGAATGGCGTCACATTCTCGCCAACTTCGAGGGCTGGCTCGGGTGCCATAGATTCCATAGATTCCATAGATTCCCGCACTCGAGAACGCGAATCTATGGAATCTATGGGGGAATCTATGGCGTCGAGCTCGTGCTCGGGGTGGATCCAGTAAACCGAGCTGTTCGCGCCGAAGCCGATCCTCTTCGATTTGGCCCCTGCCTTGGCCCGCGCTTTGTTGACCTGGCTCTCGGAGTAGCCCTGCGTCTTCCCTGCTGCCATGACTTCGCGCGCCTTCGCAGATCCACCCTGCTCGAGAAGAACCTCGAGAATGAAGCTCTGCGCGTCAGCCCGATCCGAATCGGAACCGTCATCGGCCCCGCGGTTCACAATGTCACTGACGCTGAGCTCCGTCTCCCCCAGGTACTCGACTGCTGCGACTTCTGTCTGCTCGCCATCATCCGTGTTGATAGTGACGCTCTGGAGGTTGAACGCGAATGAATCCCCGCGGCCCTTCGAGTAGTTGGACTTGTCGAGCGTGACGATCCGCTGCCCGGTTTCCTCGTCAGTGGCGAACAGCAGCACACTGCGGGAAGCATCCCGGAATGCGTGCGAGCCGCTGATCTTGTCGCTGACGTTCCCGGCGCCCTTGTTAAAGTGCATGATCGTGATGATTGCCGTGTCGGTTTCTTGTGCGAGCGATACCAGTGGGTCGAGTGCTTGGCGCACGTCAGAGACTTTGTGGAGGTCGCCGCCGATCGTGGCCGTGATTGGGTCGATCATCACGATCTTTGCATCGGTTTTTAGGATCGCTTGACGGATTAGTTCGACGTCCAGTGGGAGCGCCGGCACGGTCTCGCGGGTGCGTTCATCAGTGACCGAGTGGACGCCGAGCTTATAGACGGTGTCGAGGTCTGCGCCAGCGGCTACCAGGCGCGGCTTCATCACCGTTTCCCAGTCGTCCTCCGGGCCGACGATGAGCATGGCTGCAGGCTTGCCCTCGAGGTCGCCGGCGAGCTTCCCAGCTTGTATCTGACTGCCCAGCCAGAGACAGAATGAGGATTTGCCCTCCCCTCCGCGGCCAGCGAATGTGGTGACGGTTCCCAACGGGATGAAGTTCTCCCATGCGAACCGTTGCTTGCGAGACAGGATCTGGCTAGCTGGGGTCAGTGAGAGAGTTCTTTTCTCAGTCACGCGGCGACCCCCTCAAAGAACCGGGCGGCTTCCCGCTCGAAGTGACCGTCCAGGCGGCGCTGGATGATCTCAGCGACCTGCGCGGGCGAGTTGTAGGCGCGCAGGTACAGTCGATCATTTTCTGTCTTTAGGCGGTCGATCTCCGCCTGACGTGAGGCGTGCCCGGTCGCGTGCGCTACGTGCCACAATGCGGCGAGCGCCGGCGTACATTCGTATAGTTCGACCTCGCCACGCACGAGCTGCCACAACACGTGCTCGAGCTGATTCTCGACGGGGGCGCCGATAGGCGCTGGCCGCGACGAGCTCAGAGCAAGTGGGGCCGACCGAAAATCGGTATCTGGGCGGGTCCTCATTTTGGAGCTCATCGCGCCGTTCCGGGGGTTTCTTCTTTTCGGCGGCTCATACGGCGTCCGCGGTGCCAGTTCGGGCAGTGCCCTCGATGAAGGCGACCAGCTCGGATTCGACATAGATGATTTTCTTGCCGAGCTTGCGATAACTCGGGCCAGTGCCCAAATAGCGCCATTGCGCCAGCTGGCCTCTGGTGATGCCTGGTATCAACTCGCAAACCTGCTCGATGGAGAGATAGCGAGACTTCAGTTCAGCGCTCATTGGCGATGCCTCATTTCAAGTAGTCAGAATATTGCCTACCTGAGATAGAACCAGATGATCGAAACATTGTCAAGTAGCCGAGAAATCTACTAAGCTCGAGCCCATGCAACCCCGAGCCACCATCGCCCAAATCGTGGGCAAGAATGCGAAGCAACGCAGATTGAGCGCTGACGCAACTCTTGAATCGGTCGCCCAGAGCGCGAGGAGCTACGGGCTCAAATGGACTACTGCGCGAGTCGTAGAACTGGAACGGGGGCGGCTAGCCGTCGGCATCCCTGTTTTGCTCATCCTTGCCCAGGTGCTCGGGGACATCACAGGCGAACGATTGACCGTCGCAGATTTGATCCAAACAAATTCATGGGTCGAGCTGAACCCGTCGCTGGCAGTATCAGCGCAGTCCATCCAGCAGGCACTGTCCGGAGTTGAAGTTGACCTCAACACCGGCGATGTCGCTGACGATGGCCCTGGCGGCTCAGAGACCGTCGAACTAGCGCTCGAGTCCTTGAAGAGGTTCGCAAATGACCTACCGGCAGGCTTTAGGACGAAGGACTTGAGGTCAGCAGCAGCTCTGCCCTGTGGCCTCGCCGAAACGCGCGCGGCCAAGTCGCTAGGGGTTCACCCTGTGGTCGTCAATGCTCACGCCTGGGCGCTTTGGGGCCACTCCCTCTCCGAACGACGCGATGAAACAGTTCCGGCAAACGCGAGCCCACAACTACGTGGACACAAAACCCGCGAACTGATCAACGAGATCCGCGAGAGCGTCGAGAGAGCAAAGAGTCCGCCCGATGGGTAGCATCCACGCCTACGAGACTGCCAGCGGTAAGCGGTACCGGGCTCTCTGGCGTAAGCCTGACCACAAGCAAGGGCAGAAGCGTGGCTTCAAGACGAAGCGGGCAGCAGAGCTGCACCTTGCGGAAGTTGAGGTGTCGAAGTCTCGCGGCGAATATATAGACGCAGCAGACGCCAGGGTCACGGTGGGCACTCTCGCGGTCGACTGGTTGAATCATCAAACGCAATTGAAACCGTCGTCGTATCGGCCGCTGGAGAGCGCCTGGCGGCACCATGTGGAGCCCCGGTGGGGGAAGGTGATGCTCTCCGAGATTCGCCACAGTGACGTGCAGAGATGGGTCAGTGGGATCGACCGGTCAGCGACCACCGTAATTCGCGCCCATAGCGTGCTGGCGTCCATCATCGACGTGGCCGTGAAAGATCGCCGACTCTTGTCCAACCCGGCCCGAAGGGTGAACCTGCCCCGGAAGGTCGGCAAGGATCGCGTCTACCTGAGCCACGAGCAGGTGCAGCTGCTCGCAGACTGCGCGCCCAGACACTCGGCGCTGATCCTCACGCTCGCCTACACCGGCCTCAGATGGGGCGAGGCCACAGCGCTGCGGGTTTCCGATCTCGACATGCTCAGGCGCCGGCTGGCGGTGCGCCTGAACGCGGTGAACGTCGGCGGCACGATCATCGTGGGCACCCCGAAGTCACACACGAGCCGGAGCGTGCCCTTCCCTGAGTTCCTGACCGAGCAGTTGGCGAAGCTCTGCGAAGGCAAGGCCAGGGATCAGCTGGTGTTCGGTGACGGCGTTACGCACTTGCGCCAACCTGACTCCCGGCGCGGTTGGTACGTCGCCGCAATACGGGATGCTACGGCAAGAGACAATGACTTTCCCCGGCTCACACTCCACGATCTCCGCCACACGGCCGCGAGCCTCGCGATCAGCGCTGGCGCGAACGCAAAAGCGGTTCAGCGGATGCTCGGCCATGCTTCCGCAGCCATGACCCTAGACACCTACGCCGATCTGTTCGAAGACGACCTTGACGCGGTTGCAACGGCATTGAATCAGGCCAAGTCAAATTCAAATGTTGCCAAAGCGTTGCCAACCGGAGCTCTGAGGCAAGCAAAGACCCCCTAACTCCCGCATGATTTCAGGGAAGTAGGGGGTCTTTCTGTGGCGGTACCGGTGGGATTTGAACCCACGGTGGAGTTGCCCCCACACAACTTTTCGAGAGTTGTACCTTCGGCCGCTCGGACACGGTACCGAGGTCGATTGTAGTTGACTTATGGCCTCACGCGCGAGTCGGCGCGGGAACCGGAACATTGGGTGCCACGTGAGCGAGGATGCGCTCCCACCGGGACACCAGCATCAGGGCCCCGTCTTCCGACCCCATCTCGATGTGGGCATTCGGTATCTCCTGTTGATACCACCGGGCATGCCTACTGCCTGCCTCCGGATCGGAGGTTCGGTAGACCAGAAGAGTCTTCGCCTTCACCGCACTCGGTTCGAAACCCCACGGCTGCGCGAGAACCGCGAGTTGGTCGGATGCCCACCCCTCCCAACCTTGCGCGAATGCGTTGCGCAGCATACGGTCGAGGCGTTGCCGCACCCCTGGCTTTTCGAGCACATCGTGGTCGGCGGCGGTGACCCCCAAGAGGTCAAGAGGCACCGAAATGTCGGTGTTGTCGCTCGGCAACCCGGGCCCCCACCGTTCGGCGAGCAGGCCCGCCATGGCCGCCCGCGCCTTCGCCGCCGGCAACGAGGCCAGCTTCTGGCTGCGCTCCGTCAGCTCATTGCGCTCCCCGTGCACGTGCTCCAACGGCGCAGGGGTTCCGATCACGGCAACGCGATCAACCAGGTCCGGGTGGTTCGCAGCCAACGCCAACGCCACCAGGCCCCCGGTGCCCCAGCCCACGACTCCAACGTGGTCCATGGCGGTGATTCCGAGTTCGTGCACCGCTTCTCGGGTCGCCCGAATGTATTCTGCGACGTCGTCGGCGTCACCGCGGATACTCGGCCACTGGTCGGAGGGCCTGGGGGTGGAGATACCGTATCCGGGCCGGTCGGCCGCAACGAGATGAACATCGCGATACACCGACATCGCCGGGTCTGGGTCGAACATGGACGAGCCCGGTGCGGGATGGCACAGCACCACCACTCGCTTCGCGAAAGGCTCCCCGTGCAGAGTGAGCCCCAGCCTCCGGCCATCCGCAAGGGGGAAATCGAGACTTGTCATATCTCCATCCTGCGCTTGAACGCCGAATTCGCCAGCCCTGCTGGGAGGCCGATGACGGTGGCCCGTCGTAGGCTCGGTACCGTGCCGGATGTCTGCGCACGAGACGAAGCCGACGCCTCACGGAGGAAACCATGGCCCAAGCGAGCAACCCCAAGCGCACAGGGGCAAATTTTCGGTGCAGTGAGTGCGGTTGGGCGGCCATCAAGTGGGTGGGCCGGTGTGCTGAATGTCAGCAGTGGGGAACCGTTGCCGAGGTGTCTGCGGCAGCCGCCCCACTGCGAGCGGTCCAGGCCGTCGCGCCTCTCGCCGAGCACCTGGCCCGCCCGGTGACCGAGCTGGAAGACGACATCTCGGCGCACTGGCCGAGCGGCATCGATGAGTTCGACCGGGTGCTCGGCGGCGGCATCGTGCCTGGAGCCGCGATTCTGTTGAGTGGGGAGCCCGGGATCGGAAAGTCCACCCTGTTGCTCGAAGTGGCGGCGAAGGCTGCCGCCGCCAAGTCACGGGTGCTCTATGTCAGCGCCGAGGAGTCACTCAGCCAGGTACGTATGCGGGCCACACGCACCGGTGCGATGGAGGAGAACCTATTCCTCGCGGCCGAGACCGACCTGGCGTCGATCCTCGGCCAGGTCGACGCCATCGACCCACAGCTGGTGATCGTCGACTCGGTGCAGACTGTCTCCAGCTCACAGTCTGATTCGCTCGCCGGCTCCCCGAGCCAGGTGCGCGAGGTCGCATCGACCCTCATTCGGTTGGCGAAGAACCGCAATGTGCCGATACTCATCGTCGGGCACGTCACCAAAGACGGCTCCATCGCCGGCCCGCGGATGCTCGAGCACCTCGTCGACGTGGTCTGCCACTTCGAGGGTGACAAGCAGACCGGCCTGCGATTCATCCGCGCCCTGAAGAACAGGTTCGGGCCAACCGATGAGGTGGGCTGCTTCGAGATGACCGGTTCGGGTATTCGCGAGGTGGCCGACCCGAGCGGCCTCTTTCTCAGCCGCAGCAGGCGCCCGGTCAGCGGCACGTGCGTGACCGTGGCGATGGAGGGGCGCAGGCCCCTGCCGGTGGAGATTCAGGCGCTGGTGGTGAAGAGCTCGGCCCCCAACCCGCGGCGGGTCACCAACGGGGTCGAGTCGTCACGGGTCGCGATGCTTCTTGCGGTGCTGGAGCGCCGCGCGGGCATCGGGCTCAGTGAGTGCGACGTCTACGTGTCGACTGTCGGCGGAGTGCGCCTGAGCGAGCCGGGGGCCGATCTGGCCATCGCGCTGGCGATCGCTTCAGCACACAGCGACCGCGCACTTCCGCACAACCTCGCCGTGTTCGGCGAGGTGAGCCTTGCCGGCGAAATCCGTCCGGTCTCCTCCGCAAGCCAGCGCACCGGCGAAGCAACCCGCCTCGGCTACGTGTCGCGGATCGACCACAGCGCCGAGAGCATTCGTGAAGCCCTGCGGGTGGCGTTCACCACGAGCACCTCAGCGCGCGAACGTGAGCTCGACGACGCGTTCTGAGGTGCAGCTAAAATCGGTGGGTGCCCGTCGTGGCCCGCGGCACCGAGACCGCTGAGCGATGGCCACAAGGTCAAGCGATACGCGCGCGCTCATCTTTCGACCCCTTGGGTTTCTCTCGGGTCGATTACGAGCGGCATTCCCTCGTCGCGGGCGTGGCCGACGGGCTCCTAATTGAGCAGAAACTGCTTGGGCTCGGCGGAGACGATGTCGCCCACTTTCGTGGTCAAGTAGTACGACGCTCCATCGGCAGGAACAGTGGGCCGGCTCTCATCGGCGCAGGTGTCGGGCGCCGACCGAGTGCGGTCCCACTTGATGGGATCGGCGCTTTTCTCCGTAGCGCCCGCCTTGAGAAGAACGTTCGCTTCGGTGGCGTCTTCCTGGCAGTCGGTCGAGCTCCAGTACTGGTCCTTGCCGCTGGTGATCGCGTACACCTGTTGGGAGGTGCCCACGTCAAGCACGCAGTCATTGGTGCCGGTGTTGGTGACTGACAGGCTGAGCAGTGGAAGTTCGCCGGCGGCATAGACATTCGCGTCGGTGATCGCTTCGACCGTGACCTGGGCGGAGGTGCAGTTTGCGCCGTCGGCCGCGCCGGGGGCAGCAGACGCGCTTGGAATAGCTGAAGCGCCCTGGTTCGGTTTCGGCGACGGTGAGGCTGCAAGGCTGCCATCGGTCGAGCCCTGCCCCACGATGATCAAGACGATGGCCGTGATCACAGCGATCAGCCCGAGCAGGACCACGAGCCGTCTGCGCCTGTACACCGACCTCGAGTGGGGGCCGACCGGGTTTTTGATCGTCGACATGCCCCTAGGCTAACCAGTGGGCCCCGGCAATGGCCGCAACCGCTGTGCGTGTTGACCGCCAGGGTGGGAAACCCCAGGTTCGCGGTCAATGGGGAAGATGAGCAGACGGAATACTGCTCGACACAGCGGTCGGGCCCGTCCGAAGACGGGCCCGACGCTTTGGTGCTGACTATCCGGCTACTTGCAGGCCTTCAAGTTGGCCACATTGTCGCTGAGCGCCCCGGTGCCACCGAACAGAGTGACGTCTGCCGGAGCTGCGTTCGTGATCTGGTTCAATGTGGCTTTCGGAATGCAGTTCGGCTGCGCCAGGTACAGCGGCCCCTTGTTCACGCCCGCCAGTACGGCACCGGCCATAGCGTCGGGGAACTGCACCCCGGTCGCCAGATAGACGCTCTTCGCGGGTGCGAAGACATCGGCCCCGATCAGTCGGCTGGTCTCGTAACGATCCGAACCGCCGCGACGGTCGGGGGTCGTTCCGGTCGCCGCCTTCAGATCGTTTGCAATACCCGCAGTGACCACGCCGGTTCCACCCGCGATGATCGTCTTTTTCACTTTCAGCTTCGCCAGTTCCGCCTTGGTCCCCGCATCCAGCGACTTGGCGGAGCCGTTCACCAGGATCACGGGTGCGCCTACCGCCGCACCCGCCGCCGAAGCCGACAGCGCGTCGGGGAACGTCATACCGGTCGCAACATAGGCTTTCGCCGCCGTCGTGAAGCCATACTTGGCGTGCGTGTTGACCTTGACTGACGTGTCGAACCGGTCGCTGCCCGAGATCCGCTCAGTCGACGCGATCTTCTTCAGCTCGCTCAGAACCGTGTTCGAGACCGCACCGGTACCACCCACCACGACGATCTTCGATGGCTTCAACCGCTTTATCTCATTCGCCACCGCTGTCGGCAGCGAATCCTTCGCCGTCAGCAGCAGTGGACCACCGTGCATGGCAGCCACCGGAGCAGTCGACAGTGCGTCGGGGTAATCCGACCCGGTCACCACGAAGACGACCGGTGCTACCCTGAAGCCTGCCCGCGAGATGTTGATCGCCGTCATGTAGCGGTCATCTCCCTGGATACGCGTGATCCTGGGAGACCAGGTCACTTTAGAAGTCGCTGCCGATTTCTTCTGCGCGGGAACGTAGCCGGTCTTCTTACCGGTGACGATCACGGTCATCTTCGCACCGACATCTGCGCCACCCAGGGTGTAGGTCGACCCGGTTGCCCCGGTCACCGCTTTCCCGTCGCGGTACCACTGGTAGCTGAACGTCGCGTCGGCGGGCTTCCACCCAGAGATCACAGCCGTCAGTTTGGAGCCGGAGATCGTCATACCCGTGATCACCACCGTGCCCGGCGTCTGGATCGCATCGGGCGCGGACACGTCAACCGTGAGTGGGATGTGCACGACCGTGCCCGACGGTGCAGCAGTCAGCACGAGGTCGTTCTTCGCCTTCGCATCCTTCGGGACGGTGACGGTGACCGTGGCAGCCCCGTTCACCACCGCAACCGGCGTGAACGTCGCACTGCTGCCTGCCCACGACACTGCAAGCTCGGTGTTGGCCGGGCTTTCCAACGACGTCAGGTCGAGCGTGCTCACATCGAGCGTGACCGTCGCACCGGCTTTCAGAACACCCGCGGGAATACCAGACACCTGCACCGCGTGCCGCGCGAACGACGGCGACAGCGGACTGTGCGTCTCGATGTAATCCATCCACGCATCCCGGTCGATCAGACCAGAATCACGAGTATCTTTGGCGTTGTTGAACTCCCAGAAGTTGTCACCGCCGTCAAGCAAGAAGCTGAACGAACCGATCCGGTAGTCCTTCGCCATATCGATCGGCGCACCATTGACCGTGATGCTCGTGATCCGGTCATCCCGGTCACGCGCCGGGTCATACGTGTACGACACGTTGTCGCTCAGCCCCAACTGCTGGTATTCCCGCGAAGGCGTCGTGCCGTCCGCGTTGCGCTGCCACTGCTCCTCCAACACCTGCTTGAACTGGGCGCCGGTCAGCGTCGTGGTCCACAGGTTGTTCAGGAACGGAAGCACCGAGTTCGCCTGCGCGACCGTGATCGAACCATCGGTCCCGTAAAGCAGCTCGGCCCGCAACCCTCCCGGGTTCACCATGCCGATCTCCGCACCACCCAGATCCGGGTTCTCCAACGAGGCCAGCAAGGAGTTGGCCACCAGGTTGCCCAGCGTCGACTCCGAACCGCGATCGTCACGGTTGGCGCCGATGAAAGCCGTCGTGATGTCAGCCGTCACCTCACCGATCTTCACGCTGCCCTTCACCGCGGCGTAGTCGAGCGCATCATTGACGATCCCCTGCACCTCAGCGACCCGCGGATACGCGGCCACCAGATCCGCGTCCGCCGCGATCGTGCGCGCCACGTTCTTGGCCGTGTAGCTCACGACCTCATCACTGCCGGTGTCATACGTGACAACAACCTGGCCGATGTTGGCACCATAGCTGCCGGTCTGCAACACCGGACGGGTCTTGGTCGTCTGACCGGGAATCAACGCGTCCCACGCGTAAGCCTTGTGGGTGTGGGCGGTGAAGATCACATCAACGTGCGCAGACGTGTTGTTCACGATCTCCGCGAACGCACCGCCCAGGGCCACCTGGTTCTCCAAGGTGCCCCCATCGGCGGATCCCTGATTCGCACCCTCGTGGTACTCGGCAATGATCACGTCGGCTTCACCATTGCTGAGATCACCGTCGGAAAGCTTCGCCGCAACCCGGTTGACCGCCTCCACCGGATCACCGAAGTCAAGCATCGCGATGCCACTCTTCGAGACCAGACTCGGCGTCTCCTCGGTGACCGCACCAATCACAGCAACCTTCACCCCGTCAAGATCGACGATCGTGTACTCGGGCAGCGCCGGAGCAGTGGTGCCCCGGTAATAAACGTTCGCGCCCAGGTAGGTCCAGTCCGTCAAATCCGCAATGCGGCCCGTCAGATCCACATAACCGGTGTCGAATTCGTGGTTGCCCACGGACGATTCCAGCCCAAGCGCATTCAGCACCTTGATCGTCGGAACATCCTGCTGCACCGACGACGCGAACACCGACGCACCAATGTTGTCACCCGCGGAACCCAAAAGTGTCGTGTCCGGATACTCGGCACGCAACCGCTCAATAGTTCCCGCGAACTTCACCGTATTCGCATCAATGCGACCGTGGAAGTCATTGATGTTCAACAAGTTCAAATCAACGGTTTTCGACCCCTGGACCTTGAGCGGTACGTGCACGACCGTGCCCGACGGTGCTGCGGTGAGCACAAGCTCGCTCACCTCTGCGGCATCCGCGGGAACTGTGACAGTAACCGTTGCAGCCCCGTTCACCACCGCAACCGGCGTGAACGTGGCACTGCTACCAGCCCACGACACTGCAAGCTCGGTATTTGCCGGGCTCCCCAACGAAGTGAGGTCGAGCTTGCTCACATCGAGCGTGACAGTGGCACCGACTTCAAGAACTCCCGCGGGAACACCAGACACCTGAACCGCATGGCGGGCGAACGACGGTGACAGCGGGCTGTTTGCCTCGATGTAAGCGATCCAGGCATCCCGATCGATCAGACCAGAGTCCCGGGTATCGGTGGCACTATTGAACTCCCAGAAGTTGTCACCCCCTTGAAGCAGGAAGCTGAAGGAACCGATCCGGTAGTCCTTTGCGAGATCGATCGGTGCGCCGTCCACCGTGATACTCGTCACACGATCATCAATGGCCCTTGCGGGATCATAGGTATAGCTGACATTGTCGCTGAGCCCCAAATTTTGGAAAGGCCGCGAAGTGATCGGCACACCATCTTTGGTGCGCTGCCACTGCTGCTCCAATATTTGCTTGAATTGGGCGCCGGTCAGGGTCGTGGTCCACAGGTTGTTCAGGAACGGCAGCACCCCGTTCGCCTCCCCATAGGTGATCACTCCATCATCGCCATACAACAGTTCTGCTCGCAGGCCTCCCGGGTTGACAATGCCGATTTCGGCGCCGCCCAGGTCGGGCGCGTTCAGCGCCGTGACCAACGAGTTTGCGACCAGGTTGCCCAGCGTCGATTCTGAACCGCGATCATCGCGTGTGGTGCCGATGAACGCCGTGGTGATATCTTTCGTGACCGCCCCGATCGGCTGGTTCCCGATGATCCCGGCCTCGGCCAGTGCCGCGTCCACGATCGTCTTGACCTCGGCGACTCGGGGGTAGGTGGCCACCAGGTCGGCATCCGCCATCGTTGTGCGCGGAACGTTGCGTGCCGTGTAGCTGACGACCTCGTTGCCCACGGTGTCGTAGGTGATTACGACCTGGCCGATGTTGGCCCCGTAGCTGCCTGTCTGCAGAATCGGCCGAGTGTGGGTCGGATCATTCGGAATCGGCCCGTCCCACGCGTATGCCTTGTGGGTGTGGCCGGTGAAGATCACATCAACATTCGCGGACGTGTTATTCACGATCTCGGCGAAGGCTCCGCCCAGAGCCAACTGGTTCTCCAGCGTGCCTCCGTCTGCGGTTCCCTGACTGGCGCCCTCGTGGTACTCAGCGATGACCACATCGGCCTCACCGTTCGACGGATCGCCATCGGTCAGTTGGGCAGCAACCCGGTTGACCGCCTCGACGGGGTCGCCGAAGTCGAGCATGGCGATGCCGCTCTGTGTGACCAGCGAGGGGGTCTCCTCGGTGACCGCGCCGATCACAGCGACCTTCACCCCGTCGAGGTTCACGATCGTGTACTCGTCCAGGGCGGGGTCAGTGGTGCCCTTGTGGTACACGTTCGCCCCGAGGTACGTCCAATTCGTCAGAGCCGCGATCCGGCCTGTGAGATCCGGGTATCCAGTGTCGAACTCGTGGTTGCCCACCGACGACTCCAGGTCCAGCGCGTTCAATACCTTGATCGTCGGAACATCCTTTTGCACCGCCGACGCGAACACCGACGCACCGATGTTGTCACCTGCAGAACCCAGCAGAGTCGTGTCCGGATATTGGGCTCGCAACTGCTCGATCGTTCCGGCGAACTTCACGGTGTCGGAGTCGATGCGACCATGGAAGTCATTGATGTTCAACAGGTTCAAATCAACGGTCGTGCTCGGCACCGTGGTCGAGGTCAGGTCGAGCCCGACGATGACCGGATCGTGGTCGGACGCACGGAACATGTCGGCGACATAGAAGTCGGTCACGTTGTAGTTGAACCGGCTGTATTCGAGTGCGATCGACTCGCCGGAATTGATGTTCCAGATGTCGACGTCGTTCACGGTTGCGTCTGCAGCCGGTGAGGCGAACACGTGGTCGAGCGAACCGACCATGCCGCCGAACGAGTAGGTGTGCTTGGCGGTCTTCGAGCCCTGGTCGACATAGCCGGCGGCCTGGATGACGTTAATCGGGTCTTCCATCAGGTAGGAGTTGAAGTCGCCCAACAGGAACGTCTTGTCCGTACCCGACGCTGTCGCCATGTCAGCGGCAAAGGCGACCAGAGCTGTCGCCTGGGACACGCGATCGGCGTTGGAGGCGCCCTGGCCGTCGCCGGCGTCCGTGTTACCGGCGCCTGAGCCGGACCCCTTCGATTTGAAGTGGTTCACGATGGCCACGAATGCATCAGCGTCGGCGGCGCCCTTCAGCTTGAATGCCTGTGCGAGCGGTTCGCGCGCATTGGCGAAAGCATCTGAGCCCATGAGGATCGTAGAATCGCCGACCAGCTCTGCGACATCCTTCTTGTAGATGAACGCCGTGCGAATGACGTCTTCATTCGTGGGGTACGAACCTGCAGGCGGTGACGGCACGTGCGCCCAAACTGCGGATCCGGCCTTCGTGTTCAGTGCGGCGACCAGTGTCTTCAGCGCGGCGTCGCGGTCGGTGCCGCCGACCGAGGTCGAGGCCTCGATCTCTTCGAGGCCGATGACGTCGGCGTCCAGCGCGGACAGCGCGGAGACGATCTTGTCTTCCTGGCGCTTCAGGCTGTCGGCGGTGGCTGCACCGCGCGGGCCATTGCCGGTGCAACTGTTCACGGTAATCGGAACCCCGTTGCGATCGTTGTACGTGGTGCACGTGCCCCTCCCGGCGGCCGTGTAAACGTCACCGGTGGTCGTGAAGTAGTTGAGCACGTTGAAGGTGGCGAGCTTGAGGTCTCCGCCCACATTCTTCGGGGCGTCCTGACGAGTTTTTTCGAACGTCACCGGCTGCACGTCGGCGGCATTTGCAGGGGTGAGCTGCTGGGTCGGCTGGTACTTCCATGCGTTGTTGCGGTAGTCGAAGATGACCGGGGCCGTGAACTCGACGGCTGCACCGACACGCACCGGCGTATCGTTTGACACGTAGGGCAGCGGAATATTCTTGTTGCCGCCATTGCCGTTCGGCAGGAAGTTGGTCGAGGCGCCGTCATCGAGTGAAACGGTGCGCGCGTTGTTGGCGGCCATCGCTGCGGTGTAGGCCGCGACACTGGGGGCAGCGACCGCAGTCGGCTGCACCAGGGGGGTCGCACCCGCAGCGAGTTTGACTTCGGCGTACTGGTTGGTGGAATAGGTGTCGGTCACGGTGAAGTCGCCGGCCGGAGCGACGAGCATACCTTCGAGAGTCTCGCGCTGCGCATCCGTCTCGGGCAGGCCAACGACGGTGGGAGCGACCGGGGTGAAAGCATCGTTCAGAATCGAGACGCTGGCGGTATCGGTCGGGGTCACCTGGGTCATGCCGGCGAACTCGGAGACCGTTCCGGTGACCTCCACGTAGTCACCGATACTGACGGCATCAACGGTGTTGGTGCCGGAAGAATAGATGAACAGGCCGTCGGAGGCCTTGTGCTCGGCAAAGTCGATCGGCCCGCCGGTGCCCGGCGTCTGAATGTAGAAGCCGTTGAAGCCCCCGGTCGGGTAGGAGGCAGTCACGACGCCGCGAGTGGTGACGATGTCACCGGCGAAGGCGCTTTCGGCCCCCTGGCCCTGGATCTCGGCGATCGTCTTTTCGCCCAGGTCTTCCGCGGGAGGGGTCGGCTCGGGCCGCTCCACAGTTACACCGGCGGAGTTCGTCGGGGTCACAGTTGGCTGATGGGAGAAGTCTGCGGCGTTGTTGTCCGTGTCCTTGAAGTTTGTGCGCGTCAGCGAGTTCGGCTCCCCATTTCCTCCGGCGACCGGAACCGCAGCGCCTTCGAAAACTACGCCCGCACCATAGCCGATGAGGTCGACAATCGCCGGGTTCGGATTGTCGCTGACTGAACCTGCTGTCAAGGGCACTGCGACATTGGTATTAGCCAGCAACACGATGCCAGTTGTTCCAGAAGGGCCGAAGGCGATTGTCAGATCCGCCTTGGGTATATCGTCTCCAACTGGAGGAGTCCCATTGCCGGGAAAACCGATCAAGAAATAGCTCTCAGCTTTTATTTCGCCACTGAGGGCCCTCACCGTGGCACTGCCGTTCGTGGCACTGCGAGACTGTATTGACCAACCATCCAGGGAAACCGTCGCGGTACCAGGGTTGTAAAGTTCGATGAACTTCGTATTGAAATAGGCATTCGCGCTGCCACCCTTGAGATAGACCTCGTTGATCACCACCCCGGTGCCGTCAGTGTTCGCCACCGCCGGTAGGGCAACTATCGGTGCGGCCACCATCGCAAATCCCAGAATCGAGGCGAAAGCAAAGGTGAATCTCTTGCGGGGGGAGTGCGACATGTGGGTCTCCAGAATCGACAGTCATCGTTGACAGCAACATTTCCGACCATATCGAAGCTAGAACGGTTGACGGTATGGAAACCTGACGACTGAGGGAAGTTTGCTCCTATGAGCACACCCAGATGGGGGTCAGGCAACTGTCAGCCCATACCCAGACCGTCTACGGGCGGGTCGATCTGCACGAGCCTCGATCAGCGGAGGAGCTTGAGCATGCGAGTGTTGCCAAGAGTGTTCGGCTTCACACGCGAGAGGTCGAGAAACTCAGCGACACCCTCATCCGTCGAACGCACCAGTTCGACATAGATGTCGGGCTCGACGGTGGCCTCGCCGACTGCCTCAAAACCGTTGCGGGTGAAGAAGTCCACCTCGAACGTGAGACAGAACAGGCGTTCGATGCCGAGGGTACGGGCATCCGCCTCCAGCTTGTTCAGGATCGCGCGGCCGACGCCACGGCCCAACCACTCGGGCTGCACGGCCAGGGTGCGCACCTCTGCCAGATCCTGCCACATGACGTGTAAGGCACCGCAACCGATCGGGTTGCCCGCCGGATCCTCTGCGATGCGGAACTCCTGCACCGACTCGTAGAACACGACCGCGTCTTTGCCGAGTAGCACGCCCGACTGCACGAGCGGGTCGATCACCGCCTGCACGAACGGGATGTCCGCGGTGCGGGCATGCCGCACGCGGTACTCGTGTGTGGGCATCCGTCGTCCTGGGGGTGAGAATCGAAAAGAAATGTTGCTGCCTCCCAGCGTAGTGACTGCGGGAGCGTCGAGAACCCATCGGCCCGCCTGATTCCTGCTCCGCCGGGGCGGGTGGGGAACACAGGCGGGCCGATGACTGGGTACCGTCTAGGGCTACTCCGCGGAGTCGGGCGTGACCGAATCTGGGCTGATCGCGGGGCCGGCGATGGCCGCCGCGCCGACCGTGATCTCCTCATCGCGCGGGCGCGAGGTGGTGAACACGAACTCACCGTCGATGAAGTCAACGTGCACGTGATCGCCCGCACTCAGGTCGCCGTGCAGGATGCGCTCGCTCAGGCGGTCTTCGATCTCGTGTTGCACAGCCCGGCGCAACGGTCGTGCCCCGAGACCAGGATCGAACCCGATCTTGATCAGCTGTTCCTTGGCAGCAGTCTCGAGCACAATAGTCATGTCGCGATCCATCAGACGCTCGGAGAGCTTCTTCAGGAACAGGTCGACGATCTGCAACAACTCCGGCTTAGTCAGCTGCGGGAACACGATCGTCTCATCAACACGGTTCAGGAACTCGGGCTTGAAGTGCTTCTTCAGCTCCTCCACGACCTTGCCCCGCATTGCCTCGTAGCTCGATGCGACGTCGCCCTCGATCTGGAATCCGACCGGGCCACCGGTGATGTCCTTGGTACCGAGGTTCGTGGTCATGATGATCACGGTGTTCTTGAAATCGACCACGCGGCCCTGGCCATCGGTCAGGCGGCCCTCTTCCAGGATCTGCAGGAGCGAGTTGAAGATATCCGGGTGAGCCTTCTCGATCTCGTCGAACAGCACCACAGAGAACGGCTTGCGGCGCACCTTCTCGGTGAGCTGCCCGCCCTCTTCGAAGCCGACGAACCCGGGAGGGGCTCCGAACAGCCGAGAGACGGTGTGCTTCTCGCCGTACTCACTCATGTCGAGCGAGATGAGCGCGTCTTCGTCGTCGAACAGGAACTCGGCCAGCGCCTTGGCCAGCTCGGTCTTTCCGACGCCGGTCGGGCCGGCAAAGATGAACGAGCCGCTGGGGCGCTTCGGGTCCTTCAGGCCCGCACGGGTGCGGCGAATGGTCTTGGAGAGCACCGAAACGGCCTCTTCCTGACCGATGATGCGCATGTGGAGCGCCTTCTCCATGAAGATGAGCCTCGACGACTCCTCCTCGGTGAGCTTGAACACCGGAATACCCGTAGCCTGAGCCAACACCTCGGCGATCAATCCCTCATCCACCGTGGCGGTGGTCTTCACCTCACCCTTGCGCCACTGCTTCTCGAGCCGCAGTCGCTCGCCGAGCAGATTCTTCTCCTCGTCGCGCAGGCTGGCGGCCTTCTCGAAGTCTTGCCCCTCGATGGCCTCTTCCTTCTGCGTGCGCACGTCAGCGATCTTCTCATCGAACTCACGCAGCTCGGGTGGCGAGCTGAGAATTGACAAGCGGATGCGCGCACCCGCCTCATCGATCAGGTCGATGGCCTTGTCGGGGAGGAACCGATCGGAGACATACCGGTCGGCCAGGTTGGCGGCCGCGGCGAGCGCGCCGTCGGTGATGGACACCTTGTGGAAGGCCTCGTAGCGGTCGCGCAGTCCCTTCAGGATGTTGATGGTGTGCGCAATCGTGGGCTCGTGCACCTGCACCGGCTGGAAGCGGCGCTCGAGCGCGGCATCCTTCTCGAAGTGCTTGCGGTACTCATCCAGGGTGGTTGCGCCGATCGTCTGCAGTTCGCCCCGGGCCAAGAGAGGCTTCAGGATGCTGGCGGCATCGATCGCGCCCTCTGCGGCACCGGCACCGACCAGCGTGTGGATCTCATCGATGAAGGTGATGATGTCTCCGCGGGTGCGGATTTCCTTGGTGACCTTCTTCAAGCGCTCCTCGAAGTCACCGCGGTAGCGACTACCGGCGATCAGGCTTCCCAGGTCAAGGGTGTACAGCTGTTTGTCCTTCAACGTTTCGGGCACGTCGCCGCGCACGATCGCCTGGGCGAGACCCTCGACGACTGCAGTCTTGCCGACGCCTGGTTCACCAATGAGCACCGGATTGTTCTTCGTGCGGCGAGAGAGGATCTGCATGACCCGCTCCATCTCCTTCTCGCGCCCGATCACCGGGTCGAGTTTGCCGTCGCGGGCCGCCTGGGTGAGGTTGCGGCCGAACTGGTCGAGAATCTGGCTGCCGCCCTGGGCCGCCTGCTGCTCGTTCGCGCCGACCTGCACCTGCTCCTTGCCCTGGTAGCCGCTGAGCAACTGGATGACGGTCTGGCGCACGCGGTTGAGGTCTGCGCCCAGCTTCACCAGCACCTGCGCGGCGACACCCTCGCCCTCGCGGATCAGGCCGAGCAGGATGTGCTCCGTGCCGATGTAGTTGTGGCCGAGCTGCAACGCTTCACGCAGGCTCAGCTCGAGCACCTTCTTGGCGCGCGGGGTGAACGGAATGTGGCCGGTCGGCTGCTGTTGGCCCTGACCGATGATGTCTTGCACTTGCTCGCGAACGGCATCCAGAGAGATGCCGAGGGACTCCAGCGCCTTCGCGGCGACACCCTCTCCCTCGTGGATCAGGCCGAGCAGAATGTGCTCGGTACCGATGTAGTTGTGGTTGAGCATCTTTGCCTCTTCTTGGGCAAGCACAACCACGCGACGGGCTCGGTCGGTGAATCTTTCAAACATCGTTTTGCTCCTCAGGCACAGGGGCGGGATCTGCACCGTTACATCGAGAGTAACGAGGGTGACCCGGGAATACTGCCCCTGTTCGCCATGGGCGTGATGGATGCCATGAATGGCGTTTCCTCTAGCACCGCGGCAGTCCGGCTCCCCGCCGTGGCCGCGCCGATACGTCCCGGGACAATTCGATCCGGTACGGACTCGCCGGGCCAAGGCCATTCGCTTCTCGACCCTGCACGCGATCTGCCAGGCACTGGAATGCGATGTGGGCGACTTGCTCGCAGTGGACCTAAAAGCCTCTACCGACAGTTCGTGAGGATGCCGGCCTTTCCCCTCTCGTGCATCGCGCCGCATGGAACGCTTCGCGCCCGTTCGAAGAGGCGCGAAGTGTTCTACCTGGGGCGTGGCGCGAACGGCGACCGGTCGAGGCGCCGACCTGGTCGCGGCAGCTGGCGACGACACCGCCACGCACTTCTGTGATAATCCTGTGATGTTATGAAGTCACATTTATAGATAACATGTTGCTATGCATGACGATGTGCGTTCCGGCGCGGTAGATCTTGAGGCGATGTCTCGTGCCCTCGACCTGCACACACTGCGCATCCTGGTCGCCATCGACGAGACCGGAAGTATCACGGCAACCGCTCGAAGGCTCGGCTACAGCCAGCCCGCGATCACCCAGCACCTGCAGCGCAATGAGGCACGGTTGGGTGTTGCCCTGGTAGCCCGAGCAGTGCGCGGCATGCAGCTCACCGAGGCAGGCGCCCTGCTCGCACGGCATGCGCCACAGATCGACGCGGCGATCACTGCAGCCGCAGCCGAACTGGCAGCCCACATCGACCTGGATCGCGGTTCGGTGCGCGTGGCCGCCTTCCCCGCGGCGATCGCCACCATACTTGCCCCACTCCTCTCTCGGGTGGAGCGTGAGCTTCCCGGGGTGCGCGCAGAGTTTCTCGAAGCAGAACCAACCGAAGCCGTACAGTCTGTGGTCGCCGGTCGCGCCGATATCGCGCTGCATTATCACTACCCCAACGATCCTGCAGTCACCACCGGTCGGCACACCACCAATGGCCTCCGCTCGCGCTTTTTGCTCTCTGACGACGTTCTGGCGTTGGTTCCGCGTGCCGATGCGGAGCGCCTCCCTGGCCCGGTCGGCATTGCCGACCTGCTGCCCCTGACCTGGATCGGCGGGGAGGCCACCTGCACTGAGCAACTGGTGCGCCTCGCCCGAGACGTCGGCGAGAGCCCGAAAGAGCGGCATGACGTCACCAAGGCGGATGCCGCGCTCGCGCTGGTTGACTCCGGAATCGGCGCCACCTTCCTCTCCCGCCTGGCGCTCGACACCGTGCGTCTGCCCAAAGGCGTCGTCGCCCTCGAGCTGCACCCGCGAGTGCGCCGACGCATCTACGCGACCACCCTCGACGAGGCCGCCGACATCCCCAGCATCGCGGTCACGCTGCGACTGCTGGCCGTCGGAGAGATCGCCCGTGGCACCACCGATCCCACGAAGAATGCACGACTTCACCCGCAACGTGCCCGATTTGCCTCCGCCCCATTCACCCCGCCCATCACCCTCACCGAAAGGCACGATCCGAACATGAAATCCACAGGTTCCACCCTGCGCCGTGGCCTGCGTGCGCCCGCCGTCGCAGTCGCGAGCGCCCTGCTGCTCGCCGGCTGCGCCGCGACCACAAGCGCGCCCGAGAACGCCGGCACCGATACGGGCGCCGAGATCGACGCCATCACGGTCGCCCTTCCCGGGTCGCTGAGCAGCCTCTACGTGGGCGCCGAGAGCGGCATCCTCAACTACTACATCGCGTCGATCACCCAGGAAGGACTGGTCGCCCTCGACGCCGAGGGAACCCTGCAGCCGGGACTCGCCGAATCGTGGACCCAACCCGATGACGTCACCTACGTCTACGAGTTGCGCGACAATGCACTTTTCCAGGATGGCACCCCGGTCACCGCCGACGATGTCGTCTTCAGCTTGGAGCAGGCACGCGACGAGACCAGCTCGCCCGGACTGGCCTATTACCTCACCGGCGTCGACACGGTAGCGAAGACCGGCGACAACGAGGTGACCATCACCCTCAAAGCCCCGGACTCCGCATTCGCGGCCAACATGAGCACCGGCGGGGCCGCCTTCATCACCTCCAAGAAGTTCTGGGAGGATGCCGGGGGTGACGTGGGCACCAGCAGCAACCTGCTACTCGGCTCAGGACCGTACAAGGTCACCGAGTTCGTACCCGACTCACACGTCAACCTCGAACGGGTCGACACCTGGTGGGGTGAACTTCCCACAGTGAAGAGCATCCAGGTGAAGTTCATTCCCGATGAGGGCACCCGATTACTCGCCGCGCAGGCGGGCGACGTCGACTTGGCGTTCAACGTGCCACTTGCCCAATCCAGCCAGTGGGAGAACCTCGACAACATGCGGGTCGACTACGTGAATGACCTCTCGTATGTGGGCATGTACTTCAACACCACACTTGAGCCGTTCAACGATCCGAAGGTTCGCGAGGCGTTTGCCCACAGTGTCGACCGCGCCACTGTTGTCGATAAGCTCCTTCGCGGCCACGGTGAGGTCGCCACGTCGATCGCCACCCCGGAATCACTCGGCAGCGTGTACAGCCCCGAAGAGGCGCGCGCGCTGCTCGGCGGCATCCCGCAATACGACTTCGACCTCGACAAAGCGAAGGCCGCCCTGGCCTCCTCCAGTCACCCCGAGGGCTTTGCGACGGACATGCTCTTCCCGTCGACTGGCCCGCAGCTTGGAACGGCCGCCCAGTCCCTGGCCGAGAACCTCGGGAAGATCGGGATCACGCTGAACGTGCGGGAGGTGCCGATCGAGGAATGGCTCGCCAGCCTCGACGCGACCAGCAGCTACGGTGTCGGGCTGATGTGGTACTTCTCGACCCTTGGTGACCCCGCCGAGGTGCCCAGCTACATGCTCGGTGCCGACAACATCTCCGCCTACGAGAACCCGGAGATTCTCGATCTGCTCGCCCAGATCGGCGCTGAGACCGATGCCGCAGCCCGGATCGACCTGATCATCAAGGCCGAGACTCTGCAGGCGGCCGACGTCGTCAACGTTCCGCTGTGGTGGGGTCAATCCGCCACCGCATTCGCCAACGACCTGGGGATGAGGGACTACAGCTCCTTCGCGTTCATCTCCGCCTGGCCGACAGCACTCTACAGAACCGAGTAACACGCCAATGACAACACCGCTTGCACGCGCATCACGGGCCCGGCCACTTGGCCGGATGCTCGTGGTGCGCGTGCTCGGCACCGTGGCGATCCTGCTGGTGTTGTCGGTGATCGTGTTCTCGATGATGCACCTCGCACCCGGTGACATCGTGAAGAACCTGCTCGGCAACCGGCCGTCGTCACCCGAAGCGGCTGCCGCGATCCGCGCCCAATACAACCTCGACCAACCGCTGTACATGCAGTACCTGATTTGGCTCGGCAACGCCTTGAGCGGCGACTTCGGCCAGTCGATCCGAATGCAGGATTCGGTCACCAATGTCATTGGCGCCAGGTTGCCGATCACCGCGGCGCTCACCAGCGTGGCCTTTGTGCTGTCGATCGTGGTTGCCATCCCGCTGGGCGTGCAGAGCGCCGTACGCTCGGGCAGCTGGATCGACCGCTTCGCCACCGGATTCGGCATCGTCGGCCTCAGCGCGCCCACCTTCGCCGTCGGCCTGGTACTGCTCTATGCATTGGCGTTCTACCTGCCCGTCTTCCCCGTCTACGGTGCCGGCAGCGGCGGACTGGACACCCTCTACCACCTCGCCCTGCCCGGCATCAGCCTGGCCCTGGGGCTGGGTGCGATCATCCTGAAATTCACCCGCACCGCCATGCTGCGCGAGCTGGAATCCGACTATGTGACCTTCGGGCGCGCCCGCGGCCTGCCCGAGAGCCAGGTGCAACGTATCGCCCTACGCAATGCCGCCATCCCGATCATCACCGGAGCCAGCCTGGTGCTGACCTTCCTGGTGGGTGGCACGGTGCTGGCCGAGGCCACCTTCGCGCTGCCCGGACTCGGCACACTGCTGCAGGGGTCTGTGCTGTTCAAAGACATCCCGGTCGTGCAGGCGTTGACACTGCTGGTCGCCGTCGTGATCGCCGTGATCGCCCTGCTCGCGGATCTCGCCTACATCTTCCTTGATCCGCGCATCCGTGCGAAGGAGGCGTCTCAGTGACCGACACCGTCGCAATCGTGCTCGACCAGGCTCCGAAGAAACGCTTTCGGTTGCCTTTGGAGGTTCTCCTCTCCCTGGTGCTGCTGGGTGCCGCCGCGCTGATGGCGGCTATCGGCACCCTGATTGCTCCGGATGCGACGAGCCAATCGATCCTGGATGCGTTGCTCCCCCCGGGTTCCCCGGGGCATCTGCTCGGCACCGATGAGTTGGGCCGAGACGTGCTCGCGCTGACGATCGCGGGCACCTCCTCCGCGCTCGTTGGTCCTGTGATCGTCGCGCTGGGGTCAATGCTGCTGGGCATCCTGCTCGGCACGATCGCCGGCTACGTGCGCGGACCGGTCGACTTTCTGATCGGCCGGTGGACGGACCTGCTGTTCTCGCTGCCGATGCTGTTGGCCGCCATTGTGGTCGCCGGTGTCTTCGGCGCCGGCTACTGGATGACGGTGGTGCTGTTGATCGTGCTGTTCTCCCCCTCGGACATCCGCATCGTTCGTGCCGGTGTGCTCGAACAGGCTGCTCGCCCGTTCGTGGAGGCCGCCCAGATGCTTTCATTGTCGAAAGCCCGCATCATGTTTGGTCAGGTGCTGCCGAACGTGTCGTCACTGATCATCACCAACGCCATGCTGAATGTGGCGTTCGCGCTGGTCGCGTTCTCGTCGCTCTCATTCCTCGGCGTCGGGGTGCCCGCCGGCAGCGCCGATTGGGGGCGCCAGCTCACCGACGGGCGCTCCATCATGATGGACAACCCGGCGGCAGTGCTGGTTCCCGCGCTGCTCATCATCGGGGTCGCCTGTGCTGCCAATTTGGTCGGCGACTGGTTGGGCCAGACCATGACTCGAACGGGACGAGTATGAACACCGAGGATTTCGTTTCCGGCACCGCCGGCGTGCGGGTCACCGGGCTCGGCGTGAGCGGGCCGAGCGGCCAGTTCGTTGCCCCGTTCGACTTCAGCATCGCCGGAGGCGAGACGTTGGCCCTGATCGGGGAGTCCGGTTCGGGCAAGACCCTGTCGGCGAAAGCCATCGCCGGCCTGTTGCCGATCGGCTTCTCGGCCGAAGGACGCATCCAACTGACATCTGGGGCCATCACCCTTCCCGCGTCAGATGCCATCTGGCGCGCCACCAGGGGCAAGCGAATCTCCCTTCTGCTGCAAGACCCCTTCACCAGCCTGAGCCCGGTGCACCGGTGCGGAATGCAGATCGGCATCACCATCGCCGCGAGCAGGGATGGCAAGATTTCCCGCCAGGACATTCAGACCCAGGTCGTCGAACGCCTGACCGAAGTGAACCTACCGGCCGATGTCGCCCGCGCGTATCCGCACGAGTTGTCCGGCGGCATGCGGCAGCGGGTGGCCATCGCGGCAGCCCTCGCCACCGACCCCGAACTCCTGATCGCAGACGAACCCACCACAGCCCTCGACGCCAGTAACCAGGGCGAGATCCTCGACCTTCTGCGCCGTCTGCAGGTATCCCGCGGCATGGCGGCCCTGCTGATCTCGCACGACCTCGGCATGGTTCGCGGACGTGCAGAGAATGTGTTGGTCATGCGACACGGGGAGATCGTCGAGCGCGGCGCGACCAGCCGGGTGCTCAGGGCGCCGGACCACCCGTACACGCGCTCGCTGATCGAGGCCGACCCGTCTCTGACCGGCCGCGCGGCGCCCGACGCGCTACCGATCTCCCCCGCTGATTTCTTGGTGACCGCGACTGAGGTGTCCAAAGCCTTTGGCGACAAGGTCGTACTGGCTGGAGTCAGCGTCGCCGTCGGGCGCGGCGAGACCGTCGGAATCGTCGGCGAGAGCGGTTCGGGCAAGACCACGCTCGCGCGTTGCATCGCCGGTCTGGAACACGAATCCGGTGGGCTGATCGAGTTCGACGGGGTTGCGCTCGCGCCGGGGCGGGCCTCACGCACACCCGCGCAGATGCAGATCGTTTTCCAAGACCCATACTCGTCCCTGAACCCGATGATGAACGTCGGCAAGTCACTGCGCCTGGCCCTTTCAGTGGCCCGGAGACCGGCATCTGACGTGCCTGGGTTGCTCGACCTGGTCGACCTGCCCGCGGAGTTCGCCCGCAAACGGCCCGCCGAACTCTCCGGCGGGCAACGACAGCGGGTGGCGATCGCACGCGCCCTCGCGGTGCGCCCCGAACTGTTGATCTGCGATGAGTCGGTTTCGGCACTGGATGTCTCCGTGCAGAAGCAGATCCTCGACCTGCTGGTCGCGCTTCGCACAGAACTCGGCCTGTCGATGATGTTCATCTCGCATGACCTCGCCGTGGTGCGCCAACTCGCCGACCGCGTCTATGTGATGCGCGACGGCAAAGTCGTCGAATCCGGCAGCTGCCAGCAGGTGCTCACCAACCCCAGCCACCCCTACACCCAGGCACTCGTCGAAGCGTCGCTTCATCCGCCTGCGACCCAAACGGTCTGAACGCGGCCTCGCCGCAAGAAAGGACATCGTGGAATCCACCGCGCCCGTCATCGAACACCTGCCCATCGACCAGTTGGGTGCCGATCTGGCCGACCGGCTCGGCCCGGAGCGCACCGCTGCCTGGTCGCGCAACCGGGAGCCGTATCGGCCCCAAGTGACCGTGGTGCATGGACCCGACGGCGAGGCCGCCGCGCTCACGTCGGGACGCCCGAACACCCGGTACACGAAGATCGTCGACATCTGGTCAACGACTGATACCGCCGCCGAACGACTCCTGCAGCACCTGATCGCCTCCTCTCTAGACCGAGGCGATGCCTGCATCAAGTGGGAGCTGCCGATCGGCGAGAACCTGCCGAGATTCGGGGCAGCGGCCGGATTCATCGAGTTGCAGACACCGATCGTCTCCGGTGCCGGAACGGACGAGGTGCGGGGCTTCGCCCTCTGGCACGGAGGCTTTCCGCATGCGCAACTGCGTTACTACAGCCAGACCACCGACTTCACCTGCGGTGCGGTCGCCGCGATGACCGCGCTGACAGCATTGGGATTGGACCCCTTTGGTGTGACCGCTGACGACGGCGCCCGTGAGCGCGAGCTGGCCTTCTGGCGCCAGGCGACCAACTTTCCGGCCTGCGAGCCGGTCGGCCTCGCCGTCGCCCTCCATGACGCGCTGGCACCGGCCACTGGCTACAGCGTGGAGCTTCACCTTGACACCGAGGGGCCGGTTCTGCTCGAGGAATACACCGGTGCCGACAGGGAGTACCGCGCGCTGCTGCAGGCCGAGTCGGCAGAACAGGCACGTGCCCGCGGCATCCAGCGGCACGCAGATCGCGTCGAGGTCGCAGAGATCGTGCGTCGTGTTGCGGAGGGCGACTACGCCCTGCTGCTGATCGATGACGCCCAAATGCACGACTCGTCGACGCCGCACTGGGTGCTCGCCCATGCCGCCAAGGGCGACACCGTGTTGTTGCACGAACCGTGGGCGACCGACCAGCGCGCTGAAACCTGGGTCGACTCGCATGACCTCCCGGTCGCCGCCGACGTGCTCGACCGCCTGGTCTCGTGGGGAGACCCGGCCTACCGCGGTGTGATCTTCATCACGCGCTGACCCTGATCAGGTAGGCGACGACTCGCCCGTCGGGCGCCTTGCCGTCAGCGGTGTTGCCGTCAGCGGTGTTGCCAACACGTGATTCACTGGCGTGTGTGTCATTGTCGCGTGTGGCGCCGTCGGGCGTGTCGCGGTCGGGCGTGTCGCGGTCGGGTGTGTCGCGGTCGGGCACCAGCGACACCCAGCAGTGTTGCCCGTCGCCAACCTCGAAAGTGGCAGTGTCGAGTCGGTCCACCACCAGCCGGTCACCGGCGATGCGCACCTCGAGGCCGTCGGTGAGGGCCATCACGAACCACCGGCCCTCGGCGGTCTCGTGCTCGCCGGCGCACGCCACAGTGACGGTGCCGACCGCGCGAAGTGGATCCACCATCAGGTTCAGGTCGAGAGTGGCTCCGGCGATGGGCCGGGCGGATGTCTCGCTGTCACCTGAAAACCGGGCCGGGTCGTCCCCCACACCCAAGACCCGGCTGACTCGGTCGACGGTCAAATCGATACCGCCGCCATCGACCACCGCGAGGCTGCGATCCACGCCAGGAAATGAGGAGAACTCCGCGGGTTCGGAAATTGTCGCCATACTGATGCGCCACGCGGGCGGCTCGGAATCACGGCTTCGAGCGACAGCGATCTCCCGGGTGACGCCCCGGCCGTTCTTCCACCGCGATTGTGAGTAGTCGGCAAATCTCAGGTGTCGCAGACATGAGTCCATGATGCTCATTGTGACGGTCACTCGCGCCAGTCACAATTCCCCCTGACCACATTTCTCCTGCCCGGGCGCAGCTCGCGTCTTCACAGATTTTCGCGCCAGCCGGAACACATCGCGCCCGTTCGAGCTGGGGCGATGCGTTCCACCTGGCGCGCCCGACAAAACCAACCTCGCGCCCGCCGCCCCGCTCCGCCAAAGAAGGGCCCCGGGATTCCCCGTCACACCGCCAAAGACCGATAGCGCTGGTTAGGCTACCTGCATGAGCAACCTCGAAGCCGAGCCGCAGGAAGTGATCTGCGAGTCATCCGGAACGGCATCCGGCAGGGCATCCGGCACAGCGTCCGGCACGGCACCGGATGTCGATCTGCCGCAGCCGGTCGAGATCCTCACTCCGCGCGAGGTGCCGCTGGGCGGCCCGCGCGCGATGCTGGTGCGCCGCACCCTTCCGCAGCGAGACCGAAGCCTCATCGGCGCCTGGTGTTTCGTCGACCACTACGGCCCCGACAATGTCTCGGTCTCCGGAGGCATGCGCGTTCCGCCGCATCCGCACACCGGGCTCCAGACGGTCAGCTGGCTCTTCTCCGGCGCGATCGATCACCGTGACAGCACTGGGGTTCACGCGAGCGTGTATGCCGGCGAGCTCAATCTGATGACGGCCGGCCGGGGCATCCAGCACTCGGAGGTGTCGACCGATACGACAACGGTGCTGCACGGGGTGCAACTGTGGATCGCCCTGCCCGAGGAGAGCCGCCATACCGAGCCCAACTTCGAGCACCACGTGCCCCCGGTCACGCGCTCCGGGGTGGCTTCACTCCGTGTCTTTCTCGGTGAGATCGCCGGAACCCGGTCACCCGTCACGACCTTCAGCCCGTTGCTCGGCGCGCAGATCGACCTGCCGGCGAATTCGTCGGTGACCCTCGATCTCGACCTCGGGTTCGAACACGGTCTACTTGTTGACACCGGTCAGGTCACGGTCGGCGACGTGATGGCGGATACCGCCGAACTGGCCTACCTCGCCACCGGTCGCCCCTCGATCACGCTGACGGCCGGGGCATCCGCCGCCCGGATGCTGCTGATCGGCGGTGAACCGCTGAACGAGCAGATCGTCATGTGGTGGAATTTCATCGGCCGCAGCCATGACGAGATCGTGCAGTACCGCAGCGAGTGGGAACGCGATGTCACCCAGGGCGGCACCGTGAGCGGCCGGTTCGGTGTGGTGCGTGGCTTCGACGGCCCGCCACTGCGCGCGCCGGCAATGCCCAACGTGCGTCTGCGTCCGCGCCGGTAGCACTCCCGCCGTCTACTCCGTGCCCGCATCGGCTCGCGCACAGCTCGCCACAGGCACGTCGGTCTCCATGCCCCCGAAAGGGTGTCGCTGCTTCGCTAGGCTCTGGGGATGAGAAGAATCACGGCAGCCCTGGTGCTCGTCGTCTGCGCAGCAGCGACTGCGGCCTGCACGAACGGCTCGGCGCCGATGCCGGCGCCATCCGCGTCGGACGCGCCCTCTTCGCCGACGCCGGCGTCGACCCCCCGCACCAGCGGGGTCGTTCTCACCACGACTGTCGGAACCCACGACATCGAATATCGGGTCGGCCCACTGGTCAACCTGGGGGAGCTGAGCATCCTGCCGATCCACGCGCTCTCGCTCACCCCTCCCGGCGACGACCCGGTGAAGATCGGCTTGGCCTGGGCCGACCCGTGGAGCATCGGCGCGAGCGGCGTGCGGCTTCTCGATGGCGATGCCCGCACCGTCGAAGAAGCGGCGCAGGCCACCCCGGCGGGCACGTCGAAGCCCGTGCAACTGCACACCAGTGATTTTCCCCTTGCGGTCGATGACACCGAGCCTCTCGCGCTGTACACGGTTTTCGGCGCCAGCGACACAGCCACCGTCGACGTCATCATCCCGGTCGGCGGGCTGGCCGCCGATGTGCCGGTGATCGATATCGACGAACTGCGTGTCGAAGAAGGCGGCGCCGACTACGCCGACACGCTCGTTGCCGCGCTCGCCGACATCGTTGGGACGCACAGCGATGTCAACCCGCAACGCTCAGTGCTTGACAGTTTCACCGTCTCGATCGACGAAGCCACCGACACCCGGGCCACTCCGGATGAGGTGGTCGTCACTGTGGACACCAGCGTGCTGTTCGCCGCCGACGAGGCCACGATCACTCACGCCGCCGACAAGATCCTGCTCTCGGCGAGCACCCAGTTCAGCTCCTATCCGTCGGGCACCCTCCGTGTCGTCGGCCACACCTCCACTGGCGGCGACGAGAGCCCCGCCTACAACAACGACCTCTCCACGCGGCGCGCGCAAGCGGTCCACGACCGGTTGAAGGCCCTCATCGACCTCAGCGGTTACGACACCGCCGTCGACGGCCGCGGCCTCACCGAGCCGCGCGTCGAGGGCGCCAGCGAGGCGGCCCGCGCGCAGAACCGTCGGGTGGAACTGATCTTCGTTCCGGATGCCGGGGCCAAGGCGGGTGCTGTCGAGGCGCCCGTGTTCGAACTTGCGAAGAGCGCCGGGCCCACAGCATCCGGAACCGACGGGGTCACCGTCACCAACCGTGATGACGCCCAGGTGCACGTCACTCTGGAATCCGTCGAACGGCGCGGAACCGTGCTCGTGGGCCAGGTGCGCATCGACCACGTCGCGGGAAAAATCAGCGGCGTCGGATACTGGCTCGTCGCCGACATCGCCCACAATGTGCGGGGCGGCCTCCAGTTCGACCTGGCGAACGCACCCAGCAACCTCACTCTCGTTGCGGGCGACCAGCGCATCTACCCGCTGGACTACGAACGGGGCAGCGTCGATGAGGGTGGCAACACGCGCTACCCGATGACCGACCTCTTTCTGAGCCCAGAACTCCCCGACGGCGGTTCTTTCACGACCACGGTGGTCTGGCCCGACGTCTTTTCCGGCGCAGCCGACACGACGGTGACCCTCGATGTGCATAACCCGCGCGCGGAGCACTTTCACGGGTTTCAGCCGCCGTTCCGACTCACCGACATCCCCGTCATTCAGTAGACGCGCGCGCCGCGCCACCTGGCACGGATCGCGCCCCGTCAAACCGGGGCGAAGCGTTCCCTCTGGCGCGCGCGGCGTGAGTGGCCCCCTATTGCCTCATGTCAATACCTCCGGGAAGGTTATTCATTGCCTCAAATGGAAACCTCCGGAGGGGTCACCGAACGAAGGCCTGGTTCACGGCTGGTTTGACCGCGGCGGGCTTCTTCGCCAGGGC